>SAKE01000033.1 GCA_004017275.1 Mesorhizobium sp.
TCTCCCCGTCACTATACGGGGAGAGGATGCCGGCAGGCAGGTGAGGGGCGGCGCCGGCGCTCGGAAAAGGCTGATGGGGCGAATTCGAAACCTGAAGCGATTGCCCTGTAGGCGAAACTCCTCGCCATTGACATGGCGGAGAATGGACCAGTGCCTCGCGTCGGATACGGATGCATGCAAGCTTACTTCGGTTCGGCGGTCACAGGGTCGTAATTGATTTCGACCTTGGCCTTGTCAGATGTGTAGTAGGTAACGGTGTAGGCGCCGCTGTCCCAGTCGACCTCCTTCACATACAGAAAGCCGTCGCGCTTTTCGACCTTGGCTAGGATCTCCGACAGCTTCTTGGCATTGGACGGCGGCAGCGGCCTGTCGTCCGCGGCCAAGACCGGCCCGCCGGCGAGAAGAACGGCGACGCTGGTCGCCAACAGCAATCTGGACATGGCTTTCCCTCAAGTTTCCGTCGGACAGAAACTCGCTGGTATGCCGGTTTGTTCCTTCACCCCGGGAGACTTGCGACCATTAAGACTTGCGATCATTCGATTTGACGGTCGCAGATGCGCCTCATCGATACCGGGCCAGGAAAGCCCGCCGGTCAGGCAGGCTGGTCCGCCGTGCCCGCTGATGTGCCGCTTTCAATCCGATACAATTCTTCCACATAGCCTCGGCGGAGCCAGTAGGGGCTCCTGTAGGTGCGAACAAAGCTCCGATCGGCACCCAGCAGCTTTGAAACGTGAAGAAGCCGCGCGCCGCCAGCGATGAGTTGCTCGCCCTCGTGATTGATGCTGAGGAAGAAGCCCGATGTGATGCGCTTTATCTGTTGCACATACTCGTCAAAGATGCGGCGATTGATTTCCGGAAATGAATCCTGGTTGGCGGTGACCCGAAAGGCGTCGTCCGCCTCATTGGTGCAATTCCAGTTCGCTCTCAGTTTGATGGCGTCCCTGCGCGAGGGCTCGCCTTCAAGGCAAACGGCTTCCTGGCCGAGGGTTCCGATCAAGAAGTAACCCGACAGGAGGTTCACGATTGGAAGGTCGAAGATCGTAACATCCTTGCGACCCATCCGGCTCAGGTAGAATGCGGCAAGCCCGAGCCCTCCGCCAAATTCGCAAATCCGGTCTTCGGGTGCCGCAATGTCCCGGATCCGGGTTGCCAGATAGAGTGCGTTGATGTGCCTGTAGTGGAGCAGGCCCCCCCTGATTTTCAGACCGGCGACATGAACCGGCCCCTCGGGTGGGATGATGCGTATGCCGAGTTGAGCTTCTATGGCGTCCACGATCTCGTCTGGGTCCTGGAGACTATTCTTGCCCCATTTCCCGTCCGTCCCCTGTTCGGGGCTTTCCACCGACAAGACGCCGAGCGCCTCGCCCAGGCAGAGCAACTTGTCGAAATAGCTGTACGCAACAAACTGCTCGTCGCGATCCCAATACGTATAGCCGTCGATGCCCGTCGTGATTCCGCCGAACCAGGTGTATTCTTTGCCGAAATCGACCAGATAGCGTGACAGTTGCTCCGCATCCCCGGCGTGAATGAGGCTGAACATCTGACCGAGATTGTCACGCATCAATGCCGACCAGAGGTCATCGTCCGTGATTTGCTTGAGCCGGCTCTCCTGCAACATGGTCGCCTTGTACGCGGCAATCAGCCGGCGGCAGGTCAACACCATCTCCGGGTTCCATTGGGCGTCCTTCTTGCCGAACGGCAAGGGGCGAGCTTCGCTCCCCATCGGATGCACTAGCGTGTGGCGGAAAACATCGTTCATGAGTCCAGTTGTCTAAAGGCCATTGAGAGAGCGGGCAATTCCAATCTCTCTTCCTCGATCTCTCTTCCACAATCGTTTCCGAAAAGGTTGTTTGGTGCAACCCTGCTATTGAACGCCCCGATCTAACCGCTGGCGCGAGCTGCAAAACCCGTTTGTGCAAACACGTCAATGAAAGTGGCCGGGAAAACGGCGGTCCCCCAAAAAAGGCGTGATATTCCGGCCAAACGCTGCCAGCTATCACTCAGGGTGTCTTCATATGCGCACGCGTCATGTTGGAACCGGAACGCCACACAGTCTATTGCGCCAACGACCACATCAAGGTTTCGTTCTGGGATCTCGAGCAGATGAAAGTCCGAAACGGCTCCGACGTTTGCCAGTTCCAGAGCTACAGCAGCGCCCTGAATTCGCCCAGAAGAATTTTGGTGGGGAAGGGCGAGTTGCAGCTATATGCGCACGCGTCATGTCGTTGCCCCCGACGATGTGGAGCGCATCACGCTGAGCCCTTGCTACCTGTTCGAGGGGCCGCCGCCCGCTTAACTTACGCGGCGCGTCGTTGGGCGGGGTGGAGACCTGAACGGGTTCGACGAGGGTCGACGGCGGTCACGATGCTGTGGTGGTGATCGCAATAGACGCGATCCGACGAAGTTGCCCCAGCACAAAAACGATAACCGCCGGGTACTGACGGGTCTTCGCTCACCGGGAAGCGGCACTGATAGACGCCTAGCTGAATGAGGGGGACGTCTCTCGAAGTTAGTCTGATATTTTCAGGCATGGTTTTCAGGTTCCTAGTTCATAGCCATTGCCGGCTGACGGCCGCAGTGCGACCGCGTCAGGGCGAGCTTCTCTCGTTTTGGAGGGCTGTGGATCACCATATGGTGTTGGTCACAGCGTCAATGAAGCCCGAGGCCCTGCTTTCGGAAGCCAATTATTGCGACTTAAGGCCACACTTACCGCCGGGGTGCGGGTGGCTTGTGGAGCCCCCAACGCGCTACGCGCTTTTCGGCTTTCAGGACCCTCAACCGGCCGGCCCTATGAGGGCGAGTTGCGGGAGCGAACACATTTTGTCAGCAGACAGTGTGGTCGCGTCCCAGAGCATCTCTGCGAACCGTTGCGGCGGTGCTATGGTGTGCCTGCATGATCAGACAGCAGGGATATGAGGCATGCCCGAAGTCACCCGCCGTACACTTCTTCTTGCGTTCACCGCTGTGGCCTCGGTCGTTGAACCGACGTTTGCCGAAGGGGAAGGTGCCTCACCCGAATTGCGGACGCTGATCGGAGCTCATGAAGCCACCTATGTCGAGCTTCACAGGGTTGTTCATCAAGCGGGCAGTAGCAGCCACGAACGCAAGAGGGCAGACCGGATTGAACAGGAAGCATTGCTCGCCATCTGCTCCTATCCTGCGATCAGCCGAGGCGACCGCCGGGCCAAGGCCGATTACCTGTTGACCGCTGAGGCTCGGGGTGAACTCGACCTGGAAGAGCACATGCAGGCCATCCTACACTCGATGAAGCGCTGACATGGACCCTGGCCAGGCACGTCGAACGCGGTGGGCATTCCTGGAGGCTCGCTCGGACAATGGCCGCATCGTCATGACATCGCATTTTCCCTTGCCGTCGGTGGGAACTATCTCGCGACGCCAGTCATCATTCTGGTTCGAGGATCGACCACGCGAACCCGAACGGCGGGGCGATCGCCCTCGGCCACCCTCATGAAGCTTATGTGGTTTCAGGGGCGCCGGGTGTGAGTCATGGAACGGCCGAAGTGGTTAGAACGGCATCTCATCGTCCAACTCGCGGGCCTTCTTGCCAAAGTCCTCGATTTGCTTTTTCGGTGGTTCGATGCGTTTGATGTCGTCGGGCGACGGTAGTTTAGCGGGCTCCGGCTCCTCGCTCTTTGCGCCGCCAATCAGCTCGTTGATACGCTTCACAAGATCTGTGATAGGTTTCAGTGCGTCAGTGCCTTTCTGCACTACGTCTGCCAAGTCAACGAACGCCAACATGGCGTTGTCAAAGCGCGTCCGCGCGCGATCAACATCAGCCTCGAACGCATTGAGTTTGGCGAATAGGGAATTGCGCTTGCGCTCGGCCAGGTCCGACTTTTCGACTAGCTCGCGGATTTGCCCGACCAGGATGTGAATGCGGGCCTTAGTCTAGTTGCGGTGTCCAGACTGACGGAATAAATCTTGGTGACGCGCGCGTTCTGGATTTGCACCTGAAGCACAACACTCTTCACCGCTAAGTCGAAGTTCCGATGAACGTTGTAAACGTCGTCATGGTCTGGAATTTCCTATGTACCGAGGAGGTCAATCTCCAAGGCACGGGCGGCGCCCATGATTTTGTTCATGTGGCTGACTAGCGCCTGCCGGTTGTCCTCATTCCGGTCAAGACTTTCCGTATCATTCTGAAGCTGCTCGTCAAAAATCTCGACCAGCGTCGCAAACGCCATACGAGGGTCGTCCGGCAAGCTGTGATAGTCAATCTGTTCTGGCATCGTCCCCCATCCTCGGCCTGCATCAACAGATAGAGAACGAACGGGGAATCTACAATGCTTGTCAGTATAGCGCCTGTTTGAATTTCTGGCGGTCTTTGGCGTCCATCCAATTGAAGGCGTTGCCATTTGCAAAGCTTGTTAAAATCTCGATTTCACCACGGTAAGCTTCAACTTCGGCGGCATTGACCGCGTACACGCCAAACGGTGTCATCGTCGGGCCGAATTGCTCCCGCGCGAAATAGAGGGTCGCGCCCTTTTCACATGCCTTGCTGTGAGCGCTGGTCTTCAAACCCCGAAGCTCCAATGTGGATACGACTTTGAGGCCGTTTGCCTTGTAGGCGAAGTCGGCAACGATTTCCTTGTCCTCGGAGACAACGAATTTCTGGATTACCTTGCCGTCGTTGATGGTCTGCCCTTTGTCGGCTAGCACACCGACTTTGCGCAGCATAGCCGTAATTTCCGAATTGATTTTCTGCTGCTTTTCCTTGCGCGTTAGCGCGGGCTTATCGACATAGATGTTGAGGATTTTTGCAACGTTGGCTTCGTACTCATCCAGCCCCGCCGCGCGGATTTCCCCGGCCGAACTCATGCTGAAAACGTCGCTGCGAACCGCGCTTTTCTCCCGCAGCTCATCTAGGTGATGGAGGGATGATTTGGACAGCACGGTATGATACGCGGTGGCAATGTCATCCCACTTGTGGCCGGTGAGGTGCATAAGCTTCCTTACCTCGGGCAAGCGAACGTCCAAGCCGTTCGGCCCAAAGACAACCAAGCCCACGTTCACCCGTTCGCCACGGATGGCGCTGGGACGTGCTTGGATAATCGAAAACTTATAAGAGGGTGCCATCGTTCACGCCGTGTCTGATTGCTGCGACCCTGGCTGCGCGCGCACCGTTCGTCCACCAATCAACAATGTCGTCCTCCTGTTGTTGCGCCAACCAGTCCTTGGGGTGACCAGCTAGGATTGCGCGGACCCCAACCTCGTCAATGCCGTCGATTCTGTCCAAAACCTCCAAGGCGACGGCCTGATTCAGATATTGGCCAAATGTCTGTTTCATCCACACTTTGTTGGCCACGGTGTTCAGCCCTGGGTCCCTCATTATGGCCCCAGGGAGGGCGCCATGGTAGAGCCACGCCCGCGAATAGTCGAATGAATAGACGCGGTGGCCAGTGCCCACTGGCACGACCATGTAGTTGTTCATGTGCCTGTCGTCGTTGTGAACGAAAAGGTCGAGGGCATAGATTCTCGATAGGTCGTCGGCCAAGCTCGGGAAGTCGATTGAGCCCTGCTGAGCCAGATTCCACCAATCCGGCGTCCGGCCATTCATCCAAAGTGAGCCGAACCAGAAATTGCCGTCAGTGTGCTTCACGACACTGAACGGTATTTGTGGCACTCCGGTGGCTTGTGCAAGCGAGGAGCAAAACCATTCGCAGTGAGGCAGGGCAGGGTAGATGTCGCTCTTCTTGAGAACGAAGAAGCCTGCGTCCCCACAGAAGCACCCTTCGTTCATGTCCTGGCTGCCAAGATTTCCCGGACCACAGAACATCGCATCCACAGCAAAAAGCTGCGGAACCTGTGCCTGCGCGGGAGCCTTAACCATCTGCCCACCATTCGCGCGCCGCTATTGCTGCCGGCGCTTCGGCAACCCTGCCGTTTCCCCACGTGGACTCTTAGAAAGTTACAAGTGCTATGGCAATGACCTCAGCCGCGTGACTTGCGCGCTTCGCATTCTCTTTGGTGTCAAATGGCACCGTTCCACATCGCCAGCGTGTCGGATGGTTTCACCATGACGGAGGGCTTACGCGCCAGCTACGCACCAGCGACCGAAAACCACCAAATCGCTCCGGGGTGAATTAGATAACAATTTCGGGAAAGCATTGGTGGGCGATGCAGGGATTGAACCTGCGACCCCACCCGTGTGAAGGGTGTGCTCTCCCGCTGAGCTAATCGCCCGCTCGTTGCCCGAAGGCCAAGCGAGCCGCGATATAAGGGAGGCATGCTGGTGAAGTCAAGGCGGTCTACAGCGTTCCCGCAAGGATCGGATTGGTGTTGGAATCCAAGCGCCTGCTAACCCGCGCGGAAACCTCCGTCCCGGTCGTCGAAGGGCGCTCCGCTCGGAAGCAGAAATTCCAATATCACACGAGTCTCGTTAGCGGTCCTCATTCGTCGCCCCGACAAGCGGCGCGCGGTTTATGCTAGATCTCACTTTTGCATAGTGTCGCTTCAAGCTATTCTGAACGCCCTGTGGAGGAGATTTTGCTGCATGGCGAGGCTCGTCTTTGGAATGAACCAGTCCCTGGACGGCTACGTCGACCACCAGGAATTTGCGCCGGGTCCCGCGCTATTTCGACACTGGATCGACCACGTGCACGGCCTGACGGGCAGTGTGTACGGTCGCCGCATGTACGAGATCATGCGTTATTGGGACGAAGACCGTCCTGAATGGACCCCGGAGCTTAGCGAGTTCGCGGTGGCGTGGCGGCGCCAACCGAAGTGGGTCGTGTCGCGCTCGTTGAAGTCAGTCGGTCCCAACGCCACGCTTGTCGAGGATGACATAGAGGCGGTGGTACGCGGCCTGAAGGCTCGGCTGCCTGGGGAGATTACAGTTTCAGGACCAGACTTGGCACGAAGCCTGACCGACCTTGGACTTGTCGATGAGTATCGCCTCTACATCCACCCCGTCGTGCTTGGTCGCGGTAAGCCATTCTTCGCTGGCCCGCGACCACCACTGCGCCTTGTTTCCACCGATCACGTTGGCGAGGACGTGATCAGGTTGACGTACGTTCCTGCTTGATCGCGCGTCTCGTCACGCCAGCCGCCTTACGGTCAGCCTCCAGCCGCGGCGATCAGCCTTTGCGCTAGGTCCAGCGTCAGCGCGTCGAAATGCGAGATCACCGCCGAGGGCTCGAATTCGCGCACGTGGCGGTCAGTATAGCCGAAATCGACCGCCACCACCGGAATGCCGGCGGCCTTGGCGGTGTCGATGTCGGTTTGCGAATCGCCGACCATCAGCGCGCGGTGCGGGTCGCCGCCGGCCAGCTTGATGGTCTCGGTCAGATGGCGCGGGTCAGGTTTACGGAAGGCGAACGTGTCCTGTCCGGCGATGGCCGCGAAATGCCTGGTCAGGCCGAGCGCCTCGATCAGCGCCAGCGAGTTGGCTTCGTATTTGTTGGTGCAGATGGCCAGGAGATAGCCGGCCTTCTCGAAGCGCGCGATCGCCTCGACGACACCGGGGTAGGGGCGCGATTTGCCGGGGATGTTGAGGGTGTAGTGATCGAGGAAGAGTTTCAGCAGCCGGTCGTGCTCCTCGACGGCAAGCGATCGCTGATGGGCCGCGTGCGCCCGTTCGATCATCACCCGGCCGCCGTGACCGACAAAGCGCCTGAAGCCGGCTTCGTCGACCGCCGCGATCTCGCTGGCGGCGAGGCTGTGGTTCAGGCTGTCGAGCAAGTCGGGCGCTGTATCGATCAGCGTCCCGTCGAGGTCGAACACGATGATCGGGCGGGTCATGGTCTATCCTGGGTAGGTTGTGCAATGGGCAGGCGATAAAGGCTGCTGCGCGTCAAGGCAAGCGCTGGGGCAGCTCGTTCGGGCAGGCCGGCCCGTCGGGCCGGGCATTTCGCGGCGGGCCGTCAGACATGAAAAACCCGCCACGGCGGCGGGTTGTTGGCGCAAATCAGCACCATGACCAAATATGTAGCATAGCTGCCGTCACCGGGTCAACGGGTTTAAGGAAATAATTCCTATACCCGGCATCTCCAGGCGACGCAGCGGCCTGGGCTTTGACCGGACCGGCAAAAATGCTACGAGCCCGAAACACTGAGTTTCAGGGCATAATCGACATGGATGCAAGGCAATTGAAGATCGAAGCCGCACGGGCAGCACTTGCCCATGTGAGCGACAGCATGCGGCTAGGCATCGGCACCGGGACCACGGCCGAGGAGTTCGTGCGGCTGCTTGCCGAAAAGGTCGCCACCGGCATGACCGTCGTCGGCGTGCCGACTTCGGAGCGCACCGCCTTGCTGTGCCGCCAGCTTGGCGTGCCGCTGTCGACGCTGGAGGAAACGCCCGAGCTCGACCTCACCGTCGACGGCGCCGACGAGGTCGATCCGGAGCTGACCTTGATCAAGGGCGGCGGCGGCGCGCTGCTGCGCGAGAAGATCGTTGCCGCGGCGTCCCAGCGCATGATCGTCATCGCCGACCGCTCGAAAATGGTCGACACGCTCGGCCGCTTTCCCCTGCCGATCGAAGTCAACCCGTTCGGCCTGCGCGCAACCGAAATCGCGGTTGCCGCCGCGGCTGAAAAGCTCGGTCTTTCCGGTCCGGTCACATTGAGGATGACGGGGGGCCAGGCTTTTGTTACAGACGGCGGCCATTTTATCCTCGATGCATCTTTTGGCCGCATTCCGGATACAAGAGCGCTTTCGAATGCTCTCCACGCCATTCCGGGCGTGGTCGAGCATGGTCTTTTCATCGGGCTGGCGTCAGCGGCCATCATCGCCGGCGGCGACGGTATCCAAACCGTCCATGCCGCCCGAAAACCAGGGAGTTCTACCGATCATGATGTTGCATAACCGGGTTCGCAGCCTTTGCGCCATTCTGGCGGCGTCGGCCGTTTTCGCCTTCTCTTCGCCGGCGTTTTCGCAGGATGTCACGGAATCGCACCTGAAGGCCGCCCGCGCCGCGGTGGCGGCTATCCACGCGACCGACCCGTTCGACAACATCCTGCCGCAGGCGGCGGCCGCGCTCGAATCGCAGCTCATCCAGAAGAATCCGGACATGCAGGAACTGATCGGCAAGACGATCAGCGAGAAGGCGCTGGCGCTGGCCTCGCGCCGCGCCGACCTGGAGAAGGAAGCCGCACTCGCCTACGCGAAAGTGTTCTCGGAAAAAGAACTGACCGACATCGCCGCCTTCTACAATTCCGATTCGGGCAAGAAGCTGCTCGACAGCGGCCCGACGGTGACCCGCGATCTGGTCAAGGCAGCCGACATCTGGCAGAACGGCCTCGGCCGCGATCTCGCCCAGCAGGTCGGCGAGACACTGGCCGCCGCCGCCAAGGCAAAGGCGCCCGCGGCACCGGCCGCGCCCGCGGATGGAGCCGCCGCTCCGGCCGATGGCGCAGCGCCCGCCGACGGTGCGGCCCCCGCGGACAACAACTGATCCCGCATTTCAAAGCGGCCTTGCGGCCATCCGCGAAAGCCCGGCTCGTCCGGGCTTTTCTTTTGACGTTTTGCAGCCTACCTGTCTGACACATTTCTGAAGCCTGAGGAGCCGTCATGGCCGGTTACGACTACGATCTTTTCGTCATCGGCGGCGGCTCAGGCGGGGTGCGGGCGGCGCGTGTAGCCGCGGCCCTCGGCAAGCGCGTCGGCATCGCCGAGGAATACCGTTTTGGCGGCACCTGCGTCATCCGCGGCTGCGTGCCGAAAAAGCTCTATGTCTATGCCTCGCAATTTCCCGAACACTTTGCCGACGCCGCCGGCTATGGCTGGACGGTGCCGGAAGCCAGTTTCGACTGGCCGACACTGGTTGCAAACAAGGACCGCGAGATCAGCCGGCTGGAGGCGATCTACGTCAGGAATGTCGAGGGCGCCGGCGGCGAGGCCTTCCATTCGCGCGCCATGATCGTCGATCCGCATGTCGTGCATCTTCTGGGCGAAGACCGCACCGTCACCGCCGACCAGATCCTGATTGCCACGGGCGGCCGACCTGCGGCGCATCCGGCGCTGCCTGGCCACGAACATTGCATCTTTTCCAACGAGGCTTTCGACCTCAAGGAATTGCCGAAGGCGATCATGATCGAGGGCGGCGGTTACATCGCCGTCGAGTTCGCCAACATCTTTCACGGTCTCGGCGTCGACACCACGCTGGTTTATCGCGGCAAGGAGATCCTCAGCCGCTTCGACATGGACCTGCGGCGCATGCTGCACGAGACGATGGAGAAGAAGGGGATCAGGATCCTCTGCCATTCCGTGACCGAATGGGTGCGCAAGCGGCCTGATGGGCGCCTCGACGCACTTCTCAACAGCGGCAAGGTGCTGACGGTCGACCAGGTGATGCTGGCCATCGGCCGCATTCCCAACACCGAGAATATGGGCCTGGAAGGCATCGGCCTGGAGATGACCAAGACCGGTGCGATCGCCGTCGATCAATACTCCCGCACCAACGTCGACAATATCTGGGCGATCGGCGACGTCACCAACCGGGTTCAGCTGACGCCGGTGGCGATCCACGAGGCGATGTGTTTCATCGAAACCGCCTTCAAGGGCAATCCGACCGCGCCCGACCATGAGACGATCGCGACCGCCGTCTTTTCGCAACCGGAGATCGGCACGGTCGGCCTGTCAGAGGACGATGCCGTCAAACACTTTCGCGACATCGAGATCTACCGCGCGACATTCCGGCCGATGCGGCACACGCTGTCCGGGCGCGACGAGAAGATGCTGATGAAGCTGGTGGTCGATGGCGCGTCGAAAAAAGTGCTCGGCGCCCACATATTGGGGCCGGACGCCGGCGAGATGGCGCAGCTTCTCGCCATTCCGCTGAAGGCCGGGCTGACCAAGGACGATTTCGACCGCACGATGGCGGTGCATCCGACAGCGGCGGAAGAACTCGTCACCATGTACAAGCCAACCTATCGCGTGAAAGACGGCGAGCGGGTCGATTGACGGCAAATCCGCGCTGAGGAACTCCGCCGCGGCAAGGTCATGCCACGGCGGAGACAGTAGCTACAGCAGCGTGCTGCGCAGGATCACCAGCGCCACCGAAAAATAAATCACCAGCCCGGTGACATCGACCAGCGTGGCGACGAACGGCGCCGATGCGCTGGCCGGATCGAAGCCGATGCGTTTCAAGGCGAACGGCAGCATCGACCCCGACAGCGAACCGAAGGTGACAATGCCGACCAGTGCCGCACCCACCGTCGTGGCGATCAGCGGCCAGTGCGGGCCGTAGTCGTAGAACCCCATATACTGCCAGAGCGCGATGCGGCAGACGCCGACCACGCCGAGCATGGCGCCGAGCACGAGGCCGGTGGGCAGCTCGCGCAGCGCCACCCGCCACCAGTCGCCAAGACCGATCTCGCGCAGCGCCAGCGCCCTGATGACGAGCGATGTCGCCTGCGAGCCGGAATTGCCGCCGGAGCTCATGATCAGCGGGATGAACAGCGTCAGCACGATCGCCTTCTCCAGCTCGCCCTCATAGCTCTGCATGGCATTGGCCGTCAGCATCTCCGAGATGAACAGCGCGCACAGCCAGCCGCCGCGCTTCCTGATCATGGCGAGGAAGCTCATCTTCATGTACGGCTCGTCCAGCGCCTCCATGCCGCCGAAACGGTGCGCGTCCTCGGTCGTCTCCTCGATCATCGTGTCGATGATGTCGTCGATGGTGACGATGCCGAGGATCTTGCCGTGGTCGACAACCGGGACGGCGAGCAGATCGTATTTGGAGATCGTCTGCGCCAGGGTTTCGCGATCGGTCAGCGGGCTGACCGTCACCGGGAGACGATCCGGCGCCACGGTCATGATCAGGTCGTCCGGCTCGCCGGTGATCAGCCGCCGCAGGCCGGTCGACCGCACAAGCAGGTGGGTTTCCGGATCGACGATATAGATCGCATAGACGGTCTCGCGCGTCCGCTCGACCTTGCGGATGTAGTCGAGCGTTTGCCCGACGGTCCAGTCCGAGGGCACGCTGACGAACTCCGTCGTCATGATCGAGGCGGCGCTGCCTTCGGGATAGCCCAGAATGGCAAGCAGCGTTGCGCGCAGCGGCGGCGCAAGCCCGCCGAGCAGCTCGGAACGCGCCGGTTCCTCCAGCTCGCGCAGGATGTCGGCGGCACGGTCCACCGACATGGCGGTGAGCAGCTTGCCCGCCTTGGCGCGCGGCAGCGCCTCCATGAGTTCGGACGCGCCGTCGAGCTCGGGCTGATCGAAGATGTCGACCAGCCGCTCGAACGTCACTTCACAAAGCAGTTCCGTCGCGGTTTCCCGCGGCTCCCGGTTCAAGGCCTCGACAATGTCGGCGACGTGATCGTTGGCTAGGATACGGGCGATGGCGACGGCCTCGTCGCTCGCCACCGTGGTAAATTCGTTCATGGCTCACTCCTTGCCGTCCGGCAAGACATGAACCATGGGAGGTCACGTCAGGGCGGACGGCTGTTGCGTTCGACTGTGACTGTCGCCAGGCATGGCGCGGTGACCTTTCCGCTTGCGGGTTCGCGTTTGAGTGTCTGCAAGCGGGCGCAACATAGAAGCGCGCCTTGCCGAGTCAATCGCGGTGAGGACGGAAAATGCCGGCGAGCGGCCGGGATCGCGAGACTGTGATCGCCGGCAGCGCATCACGCGGCCAACTCAGCTCACCGGGGCGCTATTTCTGCTTCAGCCGGCGTGAGAAACGCAGCCACTTGTCCTCGACCGGCCTTGGGGCCGGCAGTGGCTGGGCAAGAATGGTGGTGAGTTCGACAGGCAGGGTCGGAACCAGCGGCTTCTTGGTGGCGACGCCGTCGGCGATCGCGACGATGCTGTGATAGAATTCGCTGCCGGTCGCCGATCGTGGCGCCACCGCCTCGTGCATGACGCTGATCACCGTGACATCGGGGCAGTTGTCCTTGATGGCCTGGTGGAAGGCAATTTTGCCATCGGGGTCGAGCGCGCCGGTCGCCTCGTCGAGGAACAGCAGCCCCGGCTGCTGCAGCACGATGCGGGCCACCACCAGCTTCTGTTTCTGGCCGCCCGACAGCACCTGGTCCCAGCTTTTGCCTTCGCGGCTTTCGTCGGCCATGTGCTCGATGAAATCGCCGAGGCCGGCCTTGTGCAGAGCCGACGCGACTTGCGCGTCGCCATGGTCGTGCTCGGAGCCGGGCAGGCAGACCAGCTGTTTCAGCGACACCTGCTGCAGCTTGACCTCCTGGGCGGCATAGAAACTCTTCACGCCCTCGGGGAAGACGATGGTGCCGCGGCCATAGGGCCACAGGCCGTTGATCGCCTTGATCAGCGAGGTCTTGCCGCAACCGGACTCGCCCTTCAGGAAGGTCCATTCGCCGCGCCGGAAGCGCAAATTGGCGGCGCTGAGGAACGGCGTGGCATCCTCGCCCTGATGCGCCAGTTCAAGCTTCTGGATGGTCAGGCCGAAAACCGGGTTCTGGCTGGCATATTGGAAGTCGGAACGGCCGGTCTGGCTGTAGAATTCCTGCGGGTGCTGGACGTTCTCGATCGCATTGGCCAGCTCGGTGACACGCTGGCTGTTGGCGCGCAGCGTGGCGATGGCGGGCATGACATGGATGAACCACGAGCACTGGCCGATCAGCGAATTGACCAGCTCGGAGCCGGTTATGTAGCCCTTGAGATCGAGGCCGTTGTGGATGAACGGCACCAGGCCTGGCCCGTAGGCGACAATGCGGGCGCCGATGAAATTGTAGATCAGCTCGAACGACATGTAGACGGTGTTGACGATGTTCAGCCGCGTCCAGGTGCCGTCGATGTCGACATAGAGCCGGCCATGCATGGTCCTCTGCACGCCTTCGCCCTGAGATGCGGCGACATGGAAGCTGCGGCGCAGGAAGGTCGTCAGCTCGCCGCGATAGCTGCCTTCGGCCTGCTGCATCCTGACGTTCAAGCGCTCGAGCAGGCTGCCGAGCTTGACCGCGATCCAGGTGTTCAGCGGCACATAGGTGGCGACGGCCAAGAAGGCGAGGATGGCGCTGCCATAGCTGCCGAGGAACTCCAGCCCCTTCACCTCGACGGAGTTTTCGAGCAGCTTCTGGCCGACGAAATAGAGCGATGTGGCGACGCCCAGCACGCCCATGGCGAGCCCGATGGCGCCGCCGGTCATGTCCTTGATGGATTCCTGGACGCGCTGGTCGATGTTGTCGGGTGCAGGCGCGCCGCTGCCGGCCGATGTGTGCTGGGCATGGAAATGCGTATGATTGCCATCCAGCAACGCTTCATTGAAGCGGCTGTCCAGCCAGCCGCGCCATTTGCGGTGCAATGTCGCCGAGACAAGATTACGGACGCCGGTGAAGCCTGCATCCTTGAGCACGACCAGCAGCACGAGGATGCCGGCATTGACCAGCAGCGAGCGAAGCGGCGTGGTGTTGGCGGCGTCATGGAAGAAGGCGATCGAGTTGACCAGCTCTCCTGAAGCTTCGGCGAACCAGACACCGGCCTTGCTGGATAGCGCCGTGAGCAGCGCGATGACCAGCGTCAGTGTCCAGGCTTCCTTCCAGCGGTCCGAGAACCAGTAGGCCCGCATCAGGCCCCAGAAGCTGCGCATCGACGATACCGGTGTCAGAAGCGATCGCCCTGCGGCATCGCGAGGTGTTTTTTCCGGTACTGACTCTTGCGATGGTCTACCGACCCGAATCACGATCCCGCCCAAACCTTTTTCTTTTGTTACGGATGGTAACACCAATTGATCATTTTCCATTAATTTTAAAGCTGGCTGAACGGATTACACCCAACGGCCGTTGCCAAGAGGCAACAGATTACACTCCGAAATATAGCGACAACAGCCGGCAAAAACCAGAATATCGTTATTTATTTCAAATACTTGATCTGCGGAGGCATACCGCCGAAGAAGCTTCCCTTAGGGAAGGTTTTTGCACGGTTTTGTGAACTAGAAATCGTACGGATCGAGTGATTTTCTCACTTCGGACTGACCTGAAGACCCGAAAACTTGCCGTTCGTGATCTCGCCGGGCATGCCGTCTTCGTCCTCGCCGGAGGCAGGAAGTGACCGGAAATGGCGTGAGCGACGGGTTCCGTCTTGTCTGGTCAGCTCAGGAACTGCGTTTGACAATTCATGCCTTCGGGATTGAACCTTGCCGGGCATTGTCGACACCCATGCATGTCCGGTTCTCCAACAAGGAAGTTCCCAATGCTTATACGTGCGGCCGCAATCCTGTCCCTCTTCGCCTGGCTGTCGCTCTTTGCCTGTGTACCTTTGGCGCATGCCGCCGAGCAGAGCATCCCAGCCAGCGCCGAAGGCCAGATCGAGTTCAACACGCCATCCGGCAACATCGGCTGCATCTACACGGCAAAAGGTGGCACCAGCACCTACGAGCCGAAGGATGGCGGCCCGGAATTGAGTTGCTCGCGCGTCGAGCCGAGCTATGTCACCATCATCCTCGGTCCGAAGGGGCCGGCGACACTGATAAAAAATCCGGGCGAGCAGGGCTGCTGCAGCGATGTCGACAAGCTTGGCTACGGCAACAGCTGGAGTGCAGGGCCGTTTTCGTGCCAGTCGTCAACCAAGGGACTGACCTGCACGGCCACGAACGGCCATGGATTTTTTATCAGCAAGGCCAAGGTGACGGTGAAGTAGCTCTTGTCGGAAGAGGAGAGGGCCGTCAGCCTCAGCCGGTCTTCTCCAGTTCGCCGCGCGCCTTGGCAGCCGCCACCTGACGAATGGCATCGGCCAGAGTATCGGCATCCTGCGCACCCATGACCGCGTATTTGCCCTCGAGCAGGAAGCACGGCACGCCTGTTATGCCCATACGCGAGGCGGTGGCGATCTCGGTACGGACCGCCTCGACATCGGCATCGGTCGGCAAAAGCGTTTCAACGACGGACGCGTCCATGCCGGCGTCGCGCGCGGCTTCGACCAGCACGGCATGGTCGCCGATGTTGGCGCCTTCCTCGAAATTCAGCTGGAAGAGGCGGCGCACAAGCCTGTTCTGCACGGCTTCGCTAGCAGCACCGGCCCAGCGGATCAGGCGATGCGCATCGAGCGTGTTCGGCGCCACCTTGATGGCGTCGAAGGCGAAGGAAATGTCTTCCGCTTCGCCAAGCGGCTCGATGCGGGCATGAATCTCGCGAATGCGCTCGTCGCTGCCGAACTTCGCCAGCATGTATTCGTGGCGATCCTTGCCTTCAGGCGGAATGGTCGGATCGAGCTGGAACGGCCGCCAGCGGACATGCACGTCGATATCGCCGACAGCTGATATCGCTTTGTCGAGCCGCTTCTGGCCGATGAAGCACCATGGGCAGACGACGTCGGACACCACATCGACGGTGATGGCGTTCAGTTCGCTCATCTCGATCTCCTCACCCCTCAATTCGGCTTGCGCCACCAGGTCGGCAGTTGATACCCAAATATGGGCGTCTTTTGCGGATGTTCCAGGTAGTTCCAATAGGCAATCCATTGCTGCGTGTTGTGCTGCATCGGCACCATGTAGTTACCGGAGATCAGCAGCCGATCGAGAACGCGGACGGCGGCGACATAATCCTCCTTGGAGCGGGCGCGCAGCATCGCCTCGATTGCCGCGTCCACCGCCGGATCGGCGACGCCGGCGAGGTTGAACGAGCCTTCCGTCCTGGCCGCGGCCGAACTCCAGCGCCCGGTCTGCTCGATGCCGGGCGACAGCGAATTGTTAAAGCCGCTCGATCCGACCAGAACCTCGAAATCGAAGCGCTGCTTGCGCGACTGGATCTGATCGCCGTCGAGACTGCGAATGGTGAGGTCGATGCCGATCTTCTCCAGCGTGCGCTGGTAGATGCCGGCAAGGCGCTCCTCGTCCTGCGAGGCGGTCAGGATCTCAAAGCCGAAAGGTTTGCCGTCGGGATCGAGCATCGTCCCGTCCTGCACGCGGTAACCGGCGCTTTTCAAGAGATCGAAGGCTGCCTTCAACACCCGGCGATCCTGGCCTGACCCGTCGGTCACCGGTGGCCGATACGTACCGTCCATGACATCGGCCGGCACACGGCCAGGGTAGGGCGTCAAAAGTGCTTTCTCCTTGTCATCGGCCGGATGGCCGATCGCGGAAAGCTCGGAGTTCTGCCAGTAACTCATCGTGCGCGTGTATTTGCCGCCGAACAGGTTCTTGTTGGCCCATTCGAAGTCGTAGAGCATGCCGAGCGCGCGCCGCACGACCGGGTTGGCGAATTTCTGCAGCCGCGTGTTGAACAGGAAACCGGTCACAACGGGCGGAATGCCGGTGTCGAAGGTTTCGGCCACCACGTCGCCCTTGTGGAAGGCCGGAAAATCGAGATCGCGCTCGCGCTTCACCGGATCGCTGTCGTCGTCGATGGCGCAAAGGCCTTTCTTGAACGCTTCGAGCTTGGCGTTGGCGTTGAGGAAATATTCGATGGTGATCTGGTCGTAATTGTCGAAACCGCGCTTGGCGGGAACATCCTTGCCCCAATAATCCGGGTTGCGCTTGAAGACGATGCGCTGGCCGGGCTGTACCTGCGCGATCGTATAAGGACCGCTGCCGATCACCGGCTTAAGCGTCGTCCTGTCAAAAGTCTGCTTGTCGAAGGCGTGCTTCGGAATGATCGGGGTCATCGCGATGATCAGCGGAAATTCGCGGTCGGCCTTTTCGTTGAAGGTGAACCGCACGCTGCGGTCGCCGGTCTTTTCGAGCTTGGCGACCCTGGCCATGCGGTCGCTGTAGGGCGGCCGGCCTTTCTCGGTGTAGATGTCATAGCTGAACAGCACGTCATCGGGCGTTACCGGTTGGCCGTCCGACCATTTGGCCTTCGGATTGAGATGGAATTCGATGCTCTTGCGCTCCGGATCCATGTCGGCGCTGTCGGCCAGCAGCCCGTAGAGCGTGAAAGCCTCGTCGGCATTGCGCTGCATCAGCGGCTCGAAGATCAGATTGCCGAAAATCGTGTCCATCATGCCGCGCGCCGTGGTGCGCAGGCTCTTGAGGATGAAAGGGTTGAGGTTGTCGAAGCTGCCAACGACGCAATAGGTGATCGAGCCACCCTTCGGCGCATCGGGATTGACGTAGTTGAAATGCGTATAGTCGGGCGGCAACGCCGGCTCGCCCTGCATGGCGATAGCGTGCTTCGGCTCAGACGCGGCCGGCTGATGCGAAACGGCGAGAAACGATATCGCGGTGATCAGCCAAACAAGAACGCGGCCCATGACCGTCTCCTAAAAAAGGTCGGCTTGATGATTCGGTGCGCACCCTAGCATGAGGCAGCCGCACGCCGGCCAACCACACGTTCAACAATTGCAAGTAGCGGGCTGGATTCGACACCGCTTGCAGTGTAACACGCCCTCCGAAGTCATTCTGTTGCCTCATTTCGGCAACAGGTAGCTGGACCACACGGCACGAAGAAGCCGGTCCCGGGATCATTTGAGAGGAAGTGCACGACATGACGAGCCTGAACAGCAACGCGTATCGCCTGTCGGTCATGGCCGCTGGCGTGGCCGGCTTTCTCGGCGCAGGACTTCCCGCCGCTTCCGCACAGCAGCAACAGCAGATTCCGCAAGGCTGGTTCAAGGCCTGCACCAAGCAGGAAGACGTCGACATCTGCAACGTTCAGAACATCACCACCGCCGGCAACGGCCAGCTGGTCACCGGCGTCAGCCTGATCGAGCTGAAGGGCAAGGTGAACCGCAAGGTGTTCCAGGTGACGGTCCCGACCGGTCGTCTGGTGCCTCCCGGCATCGGCCTGCAAATCGACGCCGGTAAGGCGCAGAAGCTCGACTATGTGATCTGCTTCCCGGATCGTTGCGTGGCGGAAGTGCCGCTGACCGATCAGCTCGTCGCCGCGTTCAAGAAGGGCCAGGCGATCACGCTGACCTCGGTGAATTTCCAGAACCAGCCCAATCCGATCAAGATCGCCCTGCAGGGCTTCAGCGGCGCCTATGACGGCCCGGCGCTGCAGCAGTCGGACATCGAGGACCGGCAGAAGAAGCTTCAGGACTTCGTCGCCAAGAACAACCAGGATTTCGCCAAGAAGCTCAAGGAAGAGCAGGACAAGGCGAAGACCGCCAACTGATCGGCCGATTTTTATCGGACCAATGAAAAAAGCGGGGCATGCCCCGCTTTTTTGTGTCGGTCTTTCAGTAGGTTAATGCCTTGACTGTCGTTTCGGCTGGTAGCCGCCGTCAGGCTTCTTGTCGAACATCTCCTTTATCTGCGGATGCCGGACCGGTTCCCCGGACTGATCCTCCAGCAAATTCTGCTCGGAGACGTAGGCGATGTATTCGGTTTCCGAATTCTCGGCGAGCAGATGGTAGAACGGCTGATCCTTGCGTGGCCGCACGTCGGCGGGGATGGCTTCGTACCATTCGTCGCTGTTGGCGAATTGCGGATCGACGTCGAAAATGATGCCCCTGAATGGAAACAGCCGGTGGCGAACCACCTGTCCGATTGCGAATTTGGCTGTTTTCATCATACTCACCACTGAATTCCTTGGCTTTATTTGGCGCAGACCGCGCATCAATTCAATCCCGAAGCGTTTGAGCGCGCCTCGAAGCTACGCAGGACGCAGCGCAAAAGTTTGCCGCATGCAACGGATGTCTACGCGCCGGCGACGCAAATTGTCGGACGGTCCGGAAGATCGCGATCAGCGCGCCGGCCTTCTCAGACCGCCGGCCAGCGCCGCGAAGCCGCTGCCGGGACGAAGCCCTTCGCGCATGAAAAAAGCGCGAAGCGGCGCGAAGCCGCCGAGCACGCCGAGCCCGGCAACGCGGGCCATCTGGGCCGGCAGCATGTCGGAAAGCAGCGACATGTTGAGCAGGTTGACCGCGCTGCTGCGCGCCAGAATGTCGGGGCGGCGCTTGAAGTCGTAGGCCGCCAGGGCCTTGGCGGCGCCCGGATCGCTACGATTTTCACAAGCGATTCCAATCAGGTCGTCGACATCCCTGATGCCGAGATTGAGGCCTTGTGCGCCGATCGGCGGAAACACATGGGCGGCTTCCCCGACCAGCGCGATCCGGTCTCGCGCAAAACGAAGCGGCGTCACCGCTGAAAGTGGATAGATCTGCCGGCCTGGCTCGACCGTCACCCGGCCCAGCATCGACTGCATCTGCTGTTCGACCCGCATCGACAGCGTTGCGTCGTCCAATGCGGCGAGTTCAGTCGCGGTCTCGGGCTTCACCACCCAGACCAGGCTCGAGCGATTGCCGGGTAGGGGAACCTGCGTGAACGGACCGGTCTCGGTGTGGAATTCCGTCGAGGTGAAGGCGTGGTCTCCGCTGTGGCCGAAATTGAGGACAAGAGCTGCCTGCGGGTAGGAGCGGGCCGAGGTCGAGATGCCAGCCGCCTGGCGCGCCGGCGATAGCCGCCCGTCGGCGGCGACCGCCAGCGATGCGTCCACCGTGCTGCCGTCGACCAGGACGGCACGGGCGTGCCCGGCTCCGAGATGCCAGCTTGCCACCATCGTCCGGCGCCATTCGATGCCGGCATGCGCGGCAACGGCACCGGCGAGTGCCGGACTGAGGACGCTGTTGGGTAGGTTCAGCCCGAACTGGTCCTCGTCGATCTCGCTGGCGCGGAAGGTGACGACCGGGCTGCGGATCAGCCGGCTGGTGGCGTCGACGATGCGCATCACTTTCAGAGGCGCCGCCTTGGGCTTGATGGCATCGAGCACGCCCAATCGCTCGAGCACTTTCAAGGCAGGGTTCATCAGCGCCGTCGTGCGGCCATCGGGGGCCGTGACCTCCGGCCCGACCAGCGTCACCGGGAAACCTTCAGCGGCAAAACCGAGCGCCGCGATCAGCCCGGCCGGCCCCGTGCCAGCAACCAGTATCCGCGCGGTTTGCTCATGCTCCAAGATCGGCTTCCGGCTTACAATACGAGGCGGTCCACCCGACCTGCCGTTCGATGAGCATATAGGGCAGTTCATGCCGCTTGATCAACGCGGCGATTCGGCCCATTCGGATGACATGACCAGCCAGCAGGACGACTTCAGCCATCTCGATCGGGCCGGCCGCGCCGTGGCCACCATCGCGCGAAATCCTCGCGTTGCGGTAAACGTCGTTGTCGGCGCCTGTATCCTGCTTGCCTGGCTGTCCCTTGCCGCGATGGCAATCCGCAGCGCCGAAGGGCGGATTGCAGGCGTCAGCGCCCCTGGCGATGCGATCCTGCGCAACCTGCCGCAACTGCCGCTGCCCGATTTCCTGGAACGGTTCTTTGCGCTGTGCCTCTCGCCGGTGCCGCTGGACGCAAGCCTCGGCCTACAGGCCGGTGCGCTCGTTTTGATGTGGTTCCTGATGGCAATCGCGACGATGCTGCCTTCCGCCGCGCCGATGATCCGCACCTACTGCGAAATCGCCGACACGGCACGCATCAAGGACCAGCCGGTCGTCCACCCGCTGGTGCTGGTCGCTGGTTACCTCGGTGTCTGGCTCGCCGCCTCCGTGATGTTCGCGGCGATGACGCTGGCCGCCCATGCGTTCGCCTCATCAGGCGGGATGCTCGACCCGGTCGTCGGCATTGCCGGTGCGCTAACGCTCCTGATTGCCGGCCTCTATCAGTTCAGCGGCCTGAAGGAAGCCTGCCTGAAGAAATGCAGGAACCCGTTCTCGATCCTGTTTTCGAACTGGAGCGCCAAGTCCGTTCAGATCTTCCGGCTTGGCGTCGCGCAAGGCCTTTGGTGCCTCGGCTGCTGCTGGGCGTTGATGCTGGTAATGTTCGCCGTTGGCATCATGAACGTCTTCTGGATGGCATTGATCGGGCTGTTCACCCTGATCGAAAAACAAACGGCCAGCAGGGTTCCAACCCGGCTGGCGGGTGCGATACTGCTTGTCTGGGCAGCCGCGCTGCTAGTAGTCTCGCTATAGTGGGGGAAATTTCGATGGCAGATCAAGGCTGGGCAATGAAGGGAGAGCTCGTACTTTCCTGCAATTGCACGGTTTTTTGCCCTTGCGTACTGTCGCTCGGCAATCATCCGCCGACCGAAGGCTATTGCCAGACCTGGGCCGGGTTTCGCATCGATGCCGGCCATTTCGGCGACGTCGAGCTCTCCGGTCTCAATCTCGGGCTGATCATGGAAATCCCTGGTTACATGAGCCGCGGCAACTGGACCGCCGGCCTGTTCATCGATAGCCGCGCCTCGGTCTACGCGGTCAAGGCGCTGACCAAGATCTTCACCGGCAAGGCAGGCGGAACCACATCACTGCTCTCCATCCTGGTCGGCAAATTCCTCGGCGTCGAACAAGTGCCGGTCACCTATGAGACGCGTGACAAGACACGCATCTTCCAGATACCGAAGATCATCGACGGGGCAGTGACGCCCATCCAAGGCAAGGACCGCGACAAGGATACGGTGATCAGCAATTCGGAATACTGGATTGCGCCCGAAATCATCGTGGCCAGGTCCGACAAGAGCAAGATGCGGGCTTTCGGCCGCAACTGGAATTTCGCCGGCCGTTCGGCCGAAATCTGCAAGCTGGATTGGCGGGGCCCGTGAGCAAGAACACAACGGCCCGAAAAGCCGCCAAAAAGATCGCGGACCGGATTCCCAGGCCGAAGAAGAAGGTCACTTGGCCGCAGGCGCGCGCGTTTTCGGTCCATCTGTTGACCGCCTCGGGCTCGTTCCTGGCCTTCCTGTCGCTGGTGGCGGCAAGCGAAGAGCGCTGGACGGCGATGTTCTGGTGGCTCGGGCTGGCATTGTTCGTCGACGGCATCGACGGGCCGATCGCGCGCAAGCTCGAGGTCAAGGAAATCCTGCCGACCTGGTCGGGCGAAATGCTCGACAACATCATCGACTATGTGACCTACGTCCTGATTCCCGCCTTCGCGCTCTACCAGCGCGGCTTCATGGGCGAGGGCCTGTCATTCCTGTCGGCGGCGATCATCGTCGTCTCCAGCGCCATCTACTATGCCGACACCGGCATGAAGACGAAGGAGAATTTCTTCAAGGGATTTCCAGTGGTCTGGAACATGGTGGTGTTCACACTGTTCGTCATAGAGCCCGGACAATGGGTTTCGTTCGCGGTGGTGGTGGTGGCCGGCATTCTGACCTTCGTGCCGATCAACTTCATCCATCCGGTGCGGGTGGTGCGGTTACGGCGCATCAATCTCGCGATGACCCTTTTATGGTGTGCTTTCGGCGCGCTTGCCCTGGCGCAGGCGGCACTCGCCGCCTTCTACGATCAGATCGGCGTGCTGGGCGAACAGGTCGGCACCTTCACCAAGATCGGCATCACCATCACCGGGCTTTACCTTGCCTGCATCGGTGGCATCATGCAGTTCTTTCCAAATCTCGGTGCCAAAAAGGCCTGATCAGCCAGCCACTCCCAAAGAAAGCCTTGCCCATGTCCAAAGCGATCCGCATTCACGCCAATGGCGGCCCGGAAGTCCTGACCTATGAGGACGCTGATCCCGGCCAGCCGGGATCGGGGCAGATCCTGATCCGGCACACGGCGATCGGCCTCAATTTCATCGACGTCTATCACCGCTCAGGCCTCTATCCGCCGCCCGGCGGGTTCCCGCTTGTCCCTGGTAGCGAAGCCGCCGGCGTGGTGCTGGAGACCGGCCAAGGCGTCGACTGGCTGAAGGCGGGCGATCGCATCGCCTATGCCGTGACGACCGGGGCCTATGCGCAAGAACGCGTCATCGATGCCAGCCGCGTCGTCAAGGTTCCGGATGGCATCAGCGACGAACAGGCTGCCGCCATGATGCTGAAGGGCATGACCGCAGAATATCTGCTGCGCCGGACGTTCAAGGTGAAGGCAGGCGACACGATCCTGTTCCATGCCGCGGCAGGCGGCGTCGGGCTGATCCTTGGCCAATGGGCAAAACACCTCGGCGCCACCGTCATCGGCACCGCCAGCTCGTCCGACAAGATCGAGCTCGCCAAGGCGCACGGCTTCGACCATGTCATCAACTACAAGGAACAGGATTTCGTCGCCGGGGTCGCTGCCATCACCGGCGGCAGGAAGTGCGATGTCGTCTACGATTCGGTCGGCAACGACACGTTTCCGGCTTCGCTCGACTGCCTGAGGCCGCTGGGCATGTTCGTCAGCTTCGGCCAGTCTTCGGGACCGATTCCCCCGTTCTCGATGTCGTTGCTGGCCCAGAAGGGCTCGTTGTTCGCGACCAGGCCGACGCTGTTCGTCTACAATGCGAAACGCGAGGACCTCGAATCCTCCGCCGCTGCCCTGTTCGAAGTCGTGCTCAGTGGAGCGGTCGAGATCAAGATCAACCAGCGCTACGCGCTTGAGGACGCCGGCAAGGCGCATTCCGATCTCGAGGGGCGCAGGACGACAGGGACGACCATTCTCATTCCTTAGGGTGTGTTGAGATTCAGGTGATGCCGGCCTGCAAATGGCGGCTTCCTGCGCTTCCGGTGCTCGCGCGACTCGGCCCGACCTGAATCTCAACGCACCCTTGTCCGTTCTGCCTTGCTATCCCTTGAATTTCCGCTGAAATTCTTGAAGCTCTTTCAAGACGCGTGCCGCTTTCCGATGGGAGCGGGCCGCGCCTACCATGCTTGCGGGAACACAGAACATGTCTGGCTAACCAGATGGGAGGCACTGTGAGTGCAAATCAGGACGGCACGAACCTGCTCGAGGTGCGTGGCCTCACCAAGATATTCGGCACGCTGACGGCGTGCGATCATATCGATCTCGACATCGCCAAGGGTGAAATCCACGCCTTGCTCGGCGAAAACGGCGCCGGCAAGTCGACGCTGGTCAAGATGCTGTTCGGCTCGCTGGAGCCCAATGCTGGCGAGATCTTCTGGAACGGCCAGGTGGTCAAGATCTCCAGCCCCGGCGTCGCGAAAAAGCTCGGCATCGGCATGGTGTTCCAGCATTTTTCGCTGTTCGAAGCGCTGACCGCGGCCGAAAACATCGCGCTGTCGCTGGACGACGGCTCGCCGATCAGCAGCATCGCGGCGAAGGCGAGGGCGCTTTCCTTCAGCTATGGCCTGCCGCTCGATCCTGAATCGCTGGTCGGCGACTTGTCGGTGGGCGAGCGCCAGCGCATCGAGATCATCCGCTGCCTGCTGCAAACGCCGCAGCTCATCATCCTGGACGAGCCGACCTCGGTGCTGACACCGCAGGAAGCCGACAAGCTGTTCGAGACGCTGGAGCGCCTGCGTTCGGAAGGCAAATCCATTCTCTACATTTCGCACCGGCTCGAAGAGGTCAAACGCATCTGCGACCGCGCCACCGTGCTGCGTCACGGCAAGGTCGTCGGCCATTGCAATCCGCGCGAGGAAACCGCCTCGTCGCTGGCTCGCATGATGGTCGGCAACGAGGTGCAGGCCGTGGTGCGCGCGCCGGTCGAGGGCATCGCCACGGCGCAATCGCTGCTCGAAATCCGCAACCTCAGCCGCAAACCGGCTACACCGTTCTCGATCCCGCTCAAGGCTATCAGCCTGAACGTCCGTGCCGGCGAGGTGATCGGCATCGCAGGCGTGGCCGGCAACGGCCAGGGCGAATTCTTCGAATCCGTCTCCGGCGAAGTGCTGCAGCAGGATGTCGCCTCGGTGCGCATCCGCGGCAAGGATGCGGGCGGGCTCACCATCACCGGACGCCGCCTGCTGGGCGCTGCCTTCGTGCCGGAAGAACGCCTCGGCCATGGCGCCGCACCGCGTATGAAGCTTTCCGAAAACCTGCTGCTGTCGCGCCATGCCACCGACGGCAAGGCGTTTGTCGGTTCGGGTGGAATGGTGAAGAGCGGCGCCATCCAAGCCGCCTCTCAACGCATCATCGAGGCGATGGATGTGCGCAAGAGTGCGCCGGATCCGGAGGCCGCGGCCCTTTCGGGCGGCAATCTGCAGAAATTCATCGTCGGCCGCGAACTCGACCGCCGGCCAAGCGTCATGGTGGTGAACCAGCCGACCTGGGGCGTCGACGCGGGCGCTGCCGCGCACATCCGCCAGGCGCTGATCGAGTTGTCGCGCAGCGGGTCGGCGGTGCTGGTGATCAGCCAGGATCTCGACGAGCTGTTCGAAATATCGGATGCGATCGCCGTCATGCACAATGGCGAGCTGTCGAAGCCGCTGCCGATCGCCGAGGCGACCTTCGAGAAGGTCGGTCTGCTGATGGGCGGCGCCGAGCCCGGCCACGCCGAACACACGCTGGAGACGGCATGATGCGCCTCGAACTCGTCAAACGCCCGCAGCGCTCGGCGCTGTTTTCGGCCCTGTCGCCATTCATAGCCTTTGCGCTGACGATCATTGCCGGTGCCGTCATGTTCGCGCTGCTCGGCGTCAATCCATTGACAGCATTCCGCATCTATTTCATCGAGCCGATCAGCCAGGTCTGGCAGTTGCATGAGCTGGCGATCAAGGCAGCGCCGCTGATCCTGATCGCCGTCGGCCTGTCGGTCTGCTACAAGGCCAACATCTGGAACATCGGCGCCGAAGGCCAGTTCATCCTCGGCGGCATCGTCGGCTCGATCATTCCGGTGCTGTTTCCGCAGTTCGAAGGCCCGCTGGTGCTGCCGCTGATGCTTTTGCTCGGCATGCTCGGTGGCGCGGCCTACGCGGCGATCCCCGCCCTGCTCAAGACGCGCTTCGGCACCAACGAGATCCTGACCAGCCTGATGCTGGTCTATGTCGCGCAGCTCTTCCTCGACTGGCTGGTGCGCGGACCCTGGCGCGATCCGCAGGGCCATGGCTTCCCGCAGACCATCCAGTTCAACGACTCGGCCGTGTTGCCGGAGCTGATGCCGGATGCCGGACGGGCAAACTGGGGCTTTGTCTTCGCGCTGGTCGCCGCGGTGCTGGTCTGGATCCTGATGAGCCGCATGCTGAAGGGTTTCGAGGTGCGCGTGCTGGGCTCGAGCCCGCGGGCAGGGCGCTTCGCCGGCTTCGGTCTCAACCGCATGGTCTTTTTTGCTTTCCTACTGTCGGGCGCGCTGGCGGGACTTGCCGGCATCTCCGAGGTCTCCGGCGCTATCGGTCAGCTGCAGCCCGTTATTTCACCCGGCTACGGTTTCACCGCCATTATTGTGGCGTTCCTTGGCCGTCTCAACCCACTCGGCATCGTTGCCGCCGGCCTGGTGCTGGCGCTGACCTATCTCGGCGGCGAGGCGGTGCAAAGCGCGCTCGGCATCTCCGACAAGGTAGCGCGCGTGTTCCAGGGCATGCTTTTGTTCTTCGTGCTCGGCTGCGACACGCTCATCCACTACCGCATTCGCCTGATCGGCCTGGCGCTGACCAAGCCGGAAGGTGCTGCAAAACTCGAAGCCGCGCCAAAGCTGAAGGAAGCCCGTTGATGGACATCACCGTAAACATCCTTCTGACCATCGCCACCGCGGCAACGCCGCTGTTGATCGCGGCAATCGGCGAGCTGTTGGTCGAGCGCTCCGGCGTACTCAATCTCGGCGTCGAAGGCATGATGATCATGGGCGCCGTCGGCGGTTTCGGCGCGAGCTACCTCACGGGATCACCCTGGATCGGCCTCCTGGCGGCCATCGCCATGGGCGCGGTGTTCTCGCTGCTGTTTGCCGTCATGACGCTGTCGCTGGCCACCAACCAGGTGGCGACCGGCCTGTCTCTGACGCTGCTTGGTCTTGGCCTCTCCGGCATGATGGGCACCAGCTTCGTCGGCCAGCCGGGCGAAAGGCTGCCCAACCTCGACATTCCCGGACTGACCTCGATCCCTGTAGTCGGCAGGCTGCTGTTTGGCCAGGACCCGATCTTCTACATCTCGATCGCCTTGACCGCTGCCGTCATGTGGTTCCTGTTCAAGACAAGGACCGGGCTGACGCTGCGCTCGATCGGCGACAGCCATACGTCGGCCCATGCGCTGGGCATCCAGGTGATCCGCTACCGTTATCTGGCGGTGATCTTCGGCGGCGCCTGCGCCGGCCTTGCCGGCGGCCACCTGTCGCTGGTCTACACGCCGCAATGGGTCGAGAACATGACCGCCGGCCGCGGCTGGATCGCGCTGGCGCTGGTGGTGTTCGCGTCGTGGCGGCCATGGCGGGTGCTGGCCGGCGCCTACATCTTCGGCGCGGTGTGGATCGGCCAGCTTCATGCACAGGCTTTTGGCATTCCAGTGCCTTCGCAGTTCCTTTCTTCGCTGCCCTATCTGGCAACCGTCGTGGTTCTCGTTCTAATCTCGCGCAACAAGCGTCTGACGATGATGAACACGCCGGCTTCGTTGGGGCAGCCATTCGTTCCGGATCGTTGACAATAAAAACAAACGGGAAGCTCCAAGGCTTAACTCAGAGAGGTAACACAATGAAAAAACTGCTTATTGCCCTGATGACCACGACCGCAGCCCTATCGCTGGCAGCGACGGCCGAGGCCGCGGACAAGCTGAAGGCATGCTGGGTCTACACTGGCCCGATCGGCGACTTCGGCTATTCCTACCAGCACGACCAGGGCCGTCTCGAAGTGGAGAAGGCACTCGGCGACAAGGTCGAGACCGCCTATCTCGAAAACGTCTCCGAAGGCCCCGACGCCGACCGCGCTTTCGAGCGTCTTGCGCGCGAAGGCTGCAAGATCATCTTCGGCACCTCCTTCGGCTTCATGGACCCGGAAGTGAAGGTCGCCAAGAAATTCCCCAAGGTCATGTTCGAGCACGCAACCGGCTACAAGACCGGCGACAATCTCGGCATCTACAATGCGCGCTTCTATGAAGGCCGCTATGTGCTCGGCCAGATCGCCGCCAAGGAATCGAAGGCTGGCGTTGCCGGCTACATCGTGTCCTTCCCGATCCCCGAAGTGGTGATGGGCATCAACTCCTTCATGCTCGGCGCACAGTCGATCAACCCGAACTTCAAGGCCAAGATCGTCTGGGTGAATTCCTGGTTCGATCCAGGCAAGGAAGCCGACGCCGCCAAGGCGCTGTTCGACCAGGGCGCCGACATCATCGTCCAGCACACCGATTCGACCGCTGCCCTGCAGGTGGCCGAGGAGCGTAAGCTGCACGGCTTCGGCCAATCGTCCGACATGATCAAGTTCGCGCCGAACGCACAGCTGACCTCGCTCACCGACGAATGGGGTCCCTATTACATCAGCCGCGTCCAGGCGGCCCTCGACGGCACCTGGAAGCCGGACAATGTTTGGCTTGGCATCAAGGACGGCGCGGTCAAGCTCGCGCCTTTCACCAACATGCCCGACGACGTGAAGGCAATGGCCGAAGCCACGACGAAGAAGATCGCCGACGGCTGGAACCCCTTCACCGGGCCGGTCGCCAAGCAGGACGGCACGCCGTGGCTGAAGGACGGTGAAGTCGCCGATGACGGCACGCTGCTCGGCATGAATTTCTATGTGAAGGGTGTCGACGACAAGCTGCCGCAGTAAGCAGCGCGAAACATCGAATGAGGAGGGCGCCGCGAGGCGCCCTTTTTCATTCGGCGGGCTGTGCCCCTGCAGTGACGCGGCGAAATCTTGCCAGCCCGGCATCAACCGCGCGACCGAGCCAGATCCTGAGGAACCGCTGCGCGGGTCGTTCGCAGCTGCGCCAGATCGCCCACGAAACGAAGAGCATGAGCGCGACGCAGCCAAAGGCGGCAAACCATTTGCCGACCAGAGGTTCCGCGGCACTGATGGCGAGATAACCGATGTTCTGGTGCAGCAAATAGAGCGGATAGGTCAGCCCGCCCAGCGCCAGAGTGAGCGCCGATGCCCTGACACGGTGGCGCAGCAGCACCGCGCCGATCAAGGCCGCGTGCATGATGACATTGGCGACGACGAGATTGGCCGACGAGACGGCAATGCCGTAGTGGCCAAGCATCCAGCGCTGCGTCACCGATAGCGTGCCGCAGGAGATCAGGAATGCGGCGGCAAACAGCAGCAAGGCCGGCAATGAACGGCCATGCCCGTGGATGTGGTGGACCAGCACGCCGGCGGCGAAGAACGGCCCGAACTCGGTGATGAACAGCAGCCTGGCGGCACTACTGCCGAGGAAGAATTCGTTCAAAGCCGAGATCGCCAGCCAGGCGAAAAGCAGCTCAAGCTTGCGTTTCTGGAAGAGCCCGGTGAACAGGGCCAGCGTCACCCAGCCGTAGAACACCAGTTCAAGAACGATCGACCAGTAGACGCCGTCCATGAAGGGTTGGCCGAAGGCTGGTGCGAACATCGACAGATTGGCGGCATACTGGCTGAAAGACGCCGAAAGCAGCGATGATCCGGCAAAAGTGACAATCATGAAAGTGATCGTCATGCAGACCAGGTAGCCCGGATAGAGGCGAACGAACCGCGCCACCGCAAACTGGTCCCAGCTACGGTTTTCCGCCGACCAGGCGATGACGAAACCGCTGATCAGGAAGAACAGATTGACGCCGAGATAGCCGTAAAGGGCGAACGGTGCGGCAAGCGGGTAGCCCTGTGCGAGGTAGCCTTCGGCGGCAGCACCGCGAAAGAAATAGTGGAAGAACACAACGGCAAGTGCTGCCGCCAGCCTGAGCAGGTCCAGCGTCGCAATGTAGTTTTGTTCCGCAGGCCTGGTGTTCATCTGCATTCCCCGCATTTACGGCCAGGGAACCATAAAGCGGATCGCGGCCGAGCGGGTTAAGCGGCCTGAATTATCGCTCGATGTAGTAAACGCAGGGGCGAGATGGCCCTGTCAGACCGCCGAGCCATAGAGGTCATAGGCGTCGGCGCGATCTACCTTGACGGTGACAATGTCGCCGGCGCGCAACGGACGGCGCGACTGGATGTGAACCGAGCCGTCGATCTCCGGCGCATCGTATTTGGTGCGGCCTTTTGCCGATGTGCCATGCGCCTCATCGATCAGCACCGGCAAACGCTTGCCGACCTTCTTGGCCAGCTGCGTCGCCGAAATCTTCTGCTGGCGCTGCATGAAGCGGTGCCAGCGCGCCTCCTTGATCTCCTGCGGGACCTGCTCGAGACCGAGATCGTTGGAGCGAGCACCGCGGACCGGCTCGTATTTGAAGCAGCCGGCGCGGTCGATCCTGGCTTCGTCGAGCCAGTCGAGCAGCATCTCGAAATCGTCGTCCGTCTCGCCGGGGAAGCCGACGATGAAGGTCGAGCGGATGGCGAGATCCGGGCAGACCTCGCGCCAGCCGCGAATGCGCTCGAGCGTCTTTTCGCCATGTGCCGGCCGCCGCATGTTCTTCAGCACTTGCGGCGAAGCATGCTGGAACGGAATGTCGAGATAGGGGAGGATCTTGCCTTCCGCCATCAGCGGAATGACGTCGGCGACATGCGGGTAGGGGTAGACGTAGTGCATGCGCACCCAGATGCCGAGCTTGCCCAGTTCCTCGGAAAGATCGAGGAATTTTGCGCGCACTTCGCGGTCGCCGAACATGGACGTCTCATATTTGATGTCGATGCCGTAGGCGCTGGTGTCCTGCGAGATGACCAGGAGTTCCTTGACGCCTGCCTTGGCCAGTTTCTCTGCCTCGCGCAGCACATCCGCCGCCGGCCGCGAGACGAGGTCGCCGCGCAGCGCGGGAATGATGCAGAAGGTGCAGCGGTTGTTGCAGCCTTCGGAAATCTTGAGATAGGCATAGTGGCGCGGTGTCAGCTTGACGCCCTGTGGCGGCAAGAGATCGATATAGGGATCGTGCGAAGGCGGTGCCGCCTCATGCACGGCGGCCATCACGCTCTCATAGGCCTGCGGCCCGGTGATCGCCAGCACATTGGGGTGCTTTTCGCGAATGACATCCGGCTCTGCGCCCAGACAACCAGTGACGATGACGCGGCCGTTTTCCGAAAGCGCGGAGCCGATCGCATTGAGCGACTCGTCGCGGGCGGAATCGAGAAAGCCGCAGGTGTTGACGACGACAAGGTCGGCGCCGTCATGCTTGCGGGCGATCTCGTAGCCCTCGGCGCGCAGGCGCGTGATGATGCGCTCCGAATCCACAAGGGCCTTCGGGCATCCAAGACTGACAAAACTCACGCGGGGAGCGGACATAAAGGGTTTTCCGGGCTTTTCAGGATTGCCGGCGCAGTACCACACTTATTGCAGCATTGGTATGGGCAGCGCTGCGATGCGGCAAAACGCACGGCGATTGCGCCGCGGACCAAGCTTTCCGGATCGAAGCCGCGGCTGGCGCGGTCTTAGCTGACGGCGCCGTTCACGTGCGGCCAGACCTCAACCGCGCCACGATAGACCATGTCCAAAGCCACATAGAAAATGATCAGCAGGCCGACATAGGCGATCCAGCGATGACGATGCAGCAGCTTGGCGATGAACGTCGCGGCGAGCCCCATCAGCGCGATCGACAGCACGAGGCCGATAACAAGCACCGGAAAATGATCGCGCGCGGCACCGGCGACCGCCAGCACGTTGTCGAGCGACATCGACACATCGGCGACGACAATCTGCAAGGCAGCCTGGCCAAGCGTCTTGCGCTTGGTCTTGCCGGCTACCGCTTGATCGTTGTCGAGATCGGAGTTCGACAGCGCCTCGGTCGCTTCCAGCTCATCAGCATCGGATGTGCGCAATTCGCGATACATCTTCCAGCAGACCCACAACAGCAAGATACCACCGGCCAGCAGCAGGCCGACGATCGCCAGCAGCTTGACGGTGACCGCGGCAAAACCGATGCGCAGCACCGTTGCCGCCACCACGCCGATAAGGATCGCCTTCTTGCGTTGTTCGACCGGCAGGCCGGCAGCGGCAAGGCCGATGACGATCGCATTGTCGCCGGCCAGCACGAGGTCGATGGCAATGACCTGGAGCAGGGCGGTCAGGCTGGCAGCGCTGAAAAAAATGTCCATCGACCGGAAGCCCTTGCTGATTTGCCGAGTGTTCGTCGATTATCCAGACGGCCCTAACTTGGTGGTCCCTTGGCGTCAAGGGATGACGCGTGGCGACATCACCGGAGCATCGTTACGTCAAGCCGGATCAACGCTCCGCGGCACGCGCGGACAGCCGGGCAAAACCGTGGCCGATCAAATCAATCGTAGAGATTATACTTTGCCCAATCGGCTTCCGGAATCTCGTCGCCGATCCGGTAGCGGAGCTGCAGAATTTCCATATGGTCGGGCGCCGTCTGGCACTTGAACTTCAGCCGGTACCATTGCCCCTTGCTGCGAAACGCAGCGCCTGAACTTTTGATTGCATCAGCACCCATCTCGGGCGTCGCGAAGGCGTAGGCGACGACGCGATCGGCTTTGAACTTGCGATCGTCATGGGTGATGCGGTCGAGCACTTCGGCGTCGCAACGCTGTTCAAGACGGGTTTGGGGATCGAGTTTCATCAGGCCGGCGCGCAATGCATTGTCCATCGCGTTGGCTGGAAAACTCAGTGTCACCGACGCCAAGGCGGTCATGCAGAGCTTCTTCATGGGCGGGACAAGCAACATATTTTGTCAGAGAAATCAACCAAGCGGACCGCCTCGGAGCCCGCGGGAATCTTCAATCATATAGCCGATGCGTTCAAAATTCCGTGTCGGGATTCATCGTGCGATGGCTGCGGCCAACGAACCAACGAGGCGCGGCCGGCATCGGTGAGATCGTAGAGGCCACGGTCGACGCGCGCGAACCAGCCATAGACATTGTGCTGCAGGATCTTTGGCGCGATCGGCGTCAGCGCTTTCAGATCGCGCGGGCGCCTGGGGCCGTCCACCATGGCGGCAGCGCAGGCGAGGGCGCTTTGGCGGTAGGCCGTCATGATCGGATTGCGCGATCCTCCACCCGCGACGGGATCGCCGCGACGGCGCTGGTGCTCGTCGACCAGGCGAGCGCGCCGGCGCGCATTCTTGCGCGGTGCCAGCGCGATCGGGCTGAGAAGCACCTCGACCCGGTCGGTCGCGGTCACACCAAGCAGACCGAAGCCAAGCCGGCGGCAGAGATTGCGGAACCTGGCATCGCTTTCGCGTCCCTTGCCCCGGGCCGATAGGCGCGCGGCCAGCCACACCTCGTCGCAGGCCGCGGCGCGATCGACACCTTGCAGCACCAGTTCCAGATTGAACTGCAGCTTCAGTTCGCAGATGACGATGATCGGCGGCTCGCCCTCGCGCAGCGCGACGATGTCGCAGCCGCCGATCTCGCCTTTCACGACGAAGTCGAGGTTTTCGAGGAACCGCTTCACCGGCGCATAGAGTGATGTCTCGTTCATGCCTCAAAGGTTTAGCCGATTCGACGCGAAAAGCCTCCGCGCCATCGAGCCAGCCGTCAGGCTTCGGTGCTCGGCACTGCCCGATTCGACAGCTTCCCGCGGCGCAGGAGCGGATATCCGATCTGGCCGAGATAAGTGGACGGGATCGGATCGTCGACGCCGAACTTCTCCGGCACCTTGTCACCGGTGTGATTGTAGGTGCCGAACAGCATGTCGAGGACAGGCAACTGCCCGGCGAAGTTCTTGTCATAGGCTTCGCGCTGGTTGGCATGATGCCAGCGATGGAACTGCGGGCTGGCGATCAGCCACTTCAAAGGGCCAAACGGAATCCGCAGGTTTGAGTGAACAAGCAGCGTGTGCCCAAGGTAGATGATGAAAAATACCGCGATCGAGGCTTCGGAGAAGCCAAGGAAAAAGATCGGCGTCAGCGATATAGCCTTTGTGGCGATGGCGTCGACCGGGTGATTGTGGAAAGCCCCGAGCCAGTCCAGGTCCTCGATGCCGTGGTGAACCGCATGGAACTTCCAAAGCGCAGGGATTTTGTGGAAGGCCCGATGTGCCCAATAGACGCCGATATCGGTGATCACTATGATTTCCGCGACCTGCAGCCAGACGGGCTGACCGCCGATGGCTTGCGTTATCGATTGCGGAACCAGCATTGCAGCGGCGCCGAGGGCACCGGCCGCGATCATGATGACGGCGAGCTTTATGATGAAGCCGTTGAACAGCAGATAGATCAGATCGACAGCCAAACCCTTGCGGAAAATCTTCTGCGGCCGCTCGGCAAACAAATGTTCGAACGGAATGAAGATCAGCGCGCAGATCAAAAGCGCCTTTATGTCAAAGATATCCATTCATTCGCCCCGGCGCGCCGTCTGCGCCTGAGAGAAGAACCACATCTCCCCTTTCCAAAGGCTAAAGGCGCTGCCGTTTTTGCGTAAGGGCGCCGACGCGTGCGAATTGTGACAGGAAAGCGTGGCGCTCGAACATGTTCCCGATGCATCCCGACGCTGTGTCGCAGTAAGCGGAACGTGCGAGCAATGTCGCCGAACGCGACGGCTCGGAGTCATGGACCGTCGAACACGGTTCCTTGACAAGGCTTCGAATCGTGTCCTAGCCGTCAAGACCCCAAATGTCCGGGTTGCGTTTGAAATACTCAATCAGCATCTCGGTGAGCACCCGCACTTTCCGCGTAGGATGCTGACCTGGCGGGCGGACGACATACGCGGCTCCCGGAGGCACCGGATAGCGTGTCATGATCGGGACCAGCGCGCCGGAGGCCACATATTCATGTGTGATGCAATCGGGGAGCCAGGCGATGCCGAGACCTGCCGCCGCAGCAGCGGCAAGCGCCGTGGCACTGTCGGCCTTGAACCTGCCCTGCGGCTGGACCGTAACAATCTTGTCGCCATCCATGAACTGCCAGGCTTCCGTTCCCTGCATGAGGGCCTGATGGGTGACGAGTTCGTCCGGAGTCTCGGGTGACGCGTGCGCTTTGATGTAATCCGGGCTCGCGACAAGCTTTCCATGGATCGGCCCGACGCGCTTCGCGATCAGGTTGGAGTCCTGAAGGTAGGCGCCCCGGATCGCGCAATCGAAACCCTCTGCGATGAGATCGACGAAGCGATCGCTGTAGGAAGTATGGATGTGAAGCTTCGGGTGCAGACGCGCCATTTCCGCGAGCACGGGGGCGAAATGGGTGGCGCCGAAAGTAAGCGGCATGGCAACCCTCAGGCGGCCGCGCAGCTCACCGGTGGGGAGAATCGTTTCCCTGGCCGTATCAATCTCGGCGCTGGCTCGGGCCGCATGGTCTCTGAACGTGATGCCCGCTTCCGTGAGCGAGGCGCCGCGGGTCGTTCGTGCAAGCAGCTGGACGCCAAGTTCTGCTTCAACCCGAAAGAGCCGCCGACTGACGATTGACTTGGAGACGCCGAGACGGCGCGCGGCGGCCGATACGCCACCGGCATCGGCCACTGCGACGAATATCTGCAGATCTTCGATGTCCATTCCGGCGTTCCTCATTTCGCGACACACATTACCTGAATGTGACACTACCGGATCACCAACAGGAACAGCAAATTGCGTTCAGGCAACGTCGCCCGCTGGCGCTTGTCTCCCGTGAACCCATTGCCGTCCATAGCGGCAGAGAAAGGAAGTCTTGATGACCTCTCGCAATGGCCTTGCTTCGCTTCTTCGTCCCGAAGATTCGGTCCTCGTTCTGATCGATCACCAACCTTATCAGCTGGCGAATCTGAACAGCCACGATCCGCACATGGTGGTCAACAACACGACCGCGCTGGCGAAGCTAGCAAAAGCCTTCAATGTTCCGACCATTCTCACCAGCGTGATCGCGGCGCGCGGTGGACTTCTTTTTAAGCAGATCACCGACGTATTTCCGGACCAGGAAGTCATCGATCGCACCTGGGTGAACACCTGGCAGGACGAGAATGTGGTGAACGTCGTCAAGGCGACCGGCCGCAAGCAGCTGATCATCGCCGGCCTGTGGACCGAGGTCTGCGTCGCAATGCCTGTGATCCAGGCCGCCGGCGAAGGCTGGGACGTGACCGTGATCACCGACGCGTCGGGCGGGATTTCGAAGGAGTCTCACGAAGTTGCCATCCAGCGAATGATCGCGGCCGGCGCGAACGTGATGACCGTGATGGCGCTCGCTGGCGAATGGCAACGCGATTGGGCGCGCACCGAGCATGTCGAGGAGCTGACCGAGATTCTCATCCAGCACTTCGGCGGCAGCGGCATCGCGTACCTCTGGGAGCAGCAACTGCTCCACACGCCGGTGTCGAGCACCATGGGTTGATCTGGGCGGGGTGACGAGCGATCCAGCGCCAACACGCTGACTGCTTGTCGAGCCGCATCTTCCCGCTCCAAAAGACGGCCGCCCATGCCTGAATGCAGGGCGGCCGGCATGATCAACGACCGCTTCCTCCAACCATTACCCAGCACAGAGGCTCGGCATCACCGAGGTCGACGACGGAATTTGGCTCTTGAGCTTCATGCATTGTGATCTCGGATATATCGACCTAGAACAGAGGACCTTGCAACCAATCGACAACCCGTTCGGCACGAAGTTGTCACCCATGTCTTAGGCACAAACGGTTACCCATGTCTCCGGGTCGGACACGTGGCAAATGGCGGGCCACGCCCGATGAAGATGAGCACTACACCTACGCTATAGCGCTACGATAGTGCCACCGTCGGTTGCGCACCGCCCCTGTGCCAGCATCATAGCCGAGCATGTGTGGCCACAACGTCACCGTGGTGCGCTCAATATTCAGGCGAAAAGCTTGGCGAGCTCCGCCATCGGTATGAAGAAGCGGTTTACCACCCATTAATCACCGCCATTCGTGAAGGCCCGCGAGCTGTCCTAATTCGTCACTCTCAACAAGACCGTGTTCCGTCGGCGCCTACCTACGTAGTAGTGGTCACAAGTATCAATTTACACCCGAGGCAACTGCGGTTGGAGCTTTGTGACCGCCATCGCCTCTTCGACGAAGCCCTTAGCAAGTTCATCAGCGTCCGCTCGATAGATACAGCGAAGGTTAAGCGGCGCCTGGAGGTCATGAAGCTGGCAGAATTCGACGGTCTGCAGACCTCGATCGGTGTTGGACGATGCCACGAACGCCACTCCGATGCCGGCCGCGACAAAGCTGAGGAGGCTGGTGCTCAGCAGGCTTGGATGGCCGCTTACGTACTGAACGATCCTCGGGACCAGCCCAGCCGCGTGGCAAGCGGCGATCATCTGGTCGTGGTAGTCCTCGGCCCAGGACCGGGGAAACCAGACAAAGGAAGCATCATGGAGGTCGCGCAGCACCAGCTTTTTCTGGCGAGCATAGGGAGAGCCGGTCGGAACGGCCAGAAGCATAGCATCTTGGCGGAACAGCGGTGATTCGATGCCTGGTTCGAAAACGGGATCTTGCACGTGGGCGAACGCGACGTCGATTGCGCCGGTACTGACCATTTCTACAAGTTCCGGGCTCCATCCGACCACCATTTGTAGCCCGACGGCAGGGCGGATCGTGCGAAAACGCGCGATCGCCTCGGGAACGGAACCACCCCATGAGACCGCCTCCAAGAATCCGATCTTGATCAGCCCCTCCTCGCCTCCGGCAATTCGGCGAACCTGCTGCCTGACTTGGTCAAGATTGTCGAACGTCCTCTGCGCGGCAGTGATAAGGACGCTCGCCGCGCGCGTCGGCACCATTCCAGGGGCCTTGCGTTCGAACAGGCGCACTTGAAGCTCTACCTCGAGCTCCTGCAACTGGCGGGAGATCGCAGGCTGGGCGACGTGAAGCTTTTCGGCCGCCTTTCGCACGCTTCCACATTCGGCAACCGCCATCAAATAGCGTAGGTGGCGCAGCTCCACTGATGCCTCACAAGTATCGCTAAGATCACAAACCGATATTTGAATTATCGCAACCCTAAGCGCAAGCTGGATCGCATCGTGGAGACCGCGAAATGATCGATCTGGCTGGCGGACGCATCGTAATTCTGGGCGGGAGTTCGGGGATTGGCCTTGCGGTCGCGCGCCTCGCTGCGACTCTTGGAGCGCGCGTGACGTTGCTGAGCCGGTCGGCCAACAAGTTCTCGCAGGCGTCCGCCTTACTTCCAGATGCGGTCACGATGGCGAGCCCGTACGCGGCCGGACGCGAACCGAAGGAGACGCTGGGATGAAAAAAAGTATCTGGTGCATAGTAGCCGCGATGACGGCTTCGTCGATGGCGCTCGCTCAGGATCGCGCGACCCCAGGAAATCACTATCTGACAGCCGCCAGGATACCGTGGGCCAGAGAAGCTGGCGCACCGGTTGAACTCGGGGCCCTTTGGGGCGATCGCGCCAGTGGGGAAGCGGGGACACTGCTGCGCACCCCACCGGGCTTCCGATCTGGTCTCCACTCACACACTGCCGACTATTGGGCGGTCGTCGTGCGGGGCGTTTGGGAACATTGGGTGCCATCCACGGGCGAGGGCACAGGTATCCGTTTGGAAAGCGGCGCACACTGGACGCAAGTGAAGACACAACTGCATGAAGACGCCTGTGTTTCAGACGTCCCCTGCGTCATCTTCCTGTTCAACAAGACGCCGTATGTCACCGAATATCCTTCCAAGGGGGCGAAATGACTATACACAGATGGCGCTCCACTTCCGGGCTATTAACCTTCTTGATGTTTAGCCCGCCCCTCGCGGCGCAAACACCTGCGCCGCCGCCTTCACGCAGCTTGAGCGTGGCGGCCGATGACATGAATTGGCAGCAGCAGACACCTGATCTGCCGATCATGATCAGCGAGCTATGGGGCGATCGGCACGTTGATGGCGGATTTGGAGAATTGGTACGGCTTCCGCCCGGATTCGATTCAGGTCTTCACGCCCATAGCGGCGATTTCCACGGCGTATTGATCGAGGGCGCCTGGGTTCATGAGGGGCCGGAGGGCGAGGGCCGGGACACGCGGCTGCTCCCGGGATCGTATGTGCGCCAGGCGGGCGGGGAGATGCACATAGACCGATGCGTGAGCAAGGAGCCCTGCGTGCTCTTCCTCTTTCAGTATACCCGCGCCGACATCATCTGGCCCAATCGACAGTAACAACGCTGGCAGAATGGAGTGTCACATGAAGATTCTGTTCATTTCGAGCATGGCCATCGTCGCGCGGAATCCGGCCGAGAGCCGCAAGCTCTTCGTCGACGTGCTGGGCTTGCCGCTTGAGCGCCATGAAGGCGATGAGTATTATTTCAGCGAGAGCATCGGCGGCAGCAAGCACTTTGGCGTATGGCCGCTCGCGCAGGCCGCTGAGGCATGCTTCGGCACCCGCGAGTGGCCGGCAGATCGGCCGATACCGCAAGCCTGTATCGAGTTCGAAGTCGAAGACCTGGACAGCGTCGCTGCCGCCGCCGAGGAGCTTGAGGCAGAGGGGTACGCGCTGCTGCATGGCCCGCGCACCGAGCCCTGGGGCCAGACCGTCGCCCGACTCCTTACGATGGAAGGAGCGATCGTCGGCATCTCGTATGCACCATGGATGCATCAGGTGTGACTGGTATGCGGGAGTCCTCGAAGCCCGATCTGAAACCTGGGCAGACCATATGACGCGTCCCCTACCCTGATCAACGCTCCCCCAAATCTCGGTTTGAGACCTCTACGTGCAGGTCATGTGTCAGGCACTTGGAGGAGGCACCGGTGGGCCGGCACTGATCAACCGGCAAACTTGCCGCAGGAAGTGAAATCGCGCAGATTAGAAATAGCATTTAAAACAAATAGTTATGCAAGTCTGGCGGAGGAAGTGGGATTCGAACCCACGGTGAGCTTGCACCCACGCCGGTTTTCAAGACCGGTGCCTTAAACCGCTCGGCCATTCCTCCATCGTGATTTTTCAACCACTTAGGTAGCGCGCGGCTGGCTGGCTTTTGCCTGTTGGCACCGGATTGGCACCGAAGGCGTTCCCGACTGGTTCGCGCTTCATTCCTGTAGTGCGGCATTGAGGGCCGCGTCAACCACCGCTGCGGCACCTTCCTGCTGTCCTGGCAATAGGTGCGCTTAAATGTTTAGCGTACTGCAAAGCCTGGGAGCTTGGCCCGCTGCCTTACGGTGGCGGGTTCTTTTTACTGGCACTATTCGCCGTCGTTGCGGACAAAATGTCGTTGACGTAACGTTAGCTGGGCGTAATCATTTCGGATTGTGCAGGGTGAGGGCGATTCAATGAAACTCGTTGTCTTAGGCGTAGCAATGGTATTGGCCGCCACCGGAGCAGCTGTTGCGAAAGAGAAGAAAAAGGTGGCCACCGCTCAGGCTGCAATCTCGTGTTCTGCAGCTCATATGAAGGCTGGCAGCAAGCCGACCCCGAAACCGGGTTGTAAATCGACAGGCACCGTTGTTGCGCACCCATCAAATGGGGGCGCAAACTTCCTGGATCATTATAATCGTAGTCCGCGCTTAGGGTATGACACCAGTCCGTGGTTTTCGAACTGGCTATAGTTACGAAAAGCGGCGACTTTTCAGGGCGCTCCACAGGGCGGCGACGTCACAATCTTGCCCGGTTCCGGCCACAATCGGTTAATACCGTGATAAACAATTCCTGCGCACAAGGGATCGGGGTTTTAGGCGTCGTTGGTATTGGTCGAGTGAGTGCTTCGGCTCCTCTGATGGCTGAACACGGCGACTTGGGTTGAGACTGAAGGGGACATCAGGAAAATGCAGGCTGTGACGCACCCGCGTCTTCGTCGCGCTGCTACAGTCGCGTTGTTGGCCGTCTCGGCGGCCTTGCTGGCTGCCTGCGCGTCGCAGCCTGAGCCGAAAGCGATGGTCTACAAGAAGACCCGCTCCAAGGAATACTTCTCCGAATCCGAATATGGCGTGAAGGCAAGCCCGCGTGTGTTCTCCCGGAACGGGCGCATGCAGCGCGGCGGGGGCAGGGATCAGCTCGGCAAGCCCTATCAGGTCCGCGGCAAGTGGTATTACCCGAAGGAAGACAAGCGCTACGCCAAGGTCGGCCTGGCCTCCTGGTATGGCGATGCCTTCCACGGCCGGCTTACCGCCAATGGCGAAGTCTACGACATGACGCATCTGACGGCGGCGCACCCGACCATGCCGCTGCCGAGCTATGCCCGCGTCACCAATCTCAAGACCGGCAGTTCGGTCATCGTTCGCGTCAACGATCGCGGACCGTATCACGAAGGCCGCATCATCGACGTGTCGGAGCGTGCAGCCCAGATGCTCGACTATGCCAACACCGGCACCGCCCAGGTGAAGGTCGAATATGTCGGCCGTGCACCGCTCGACGGCGATGACGACCAGTATCTGATGGCTTCCTACCACCCCGGCAACAGGGCGCCGGATCCGTCCGACGGGTTGCCGACCGGCGTCATGGTGGCCATGAACGGGCCGTCGCCAAGCATGCCTGCCGGCGCTGCCGCCGTGCCGTTTCCCGGCCAGTTGACCGATTCCGGAGCTGTCCAGCCGGTGATGTCGGCACAAGCGCCGGCCTACGGTGATCTGGCGCTGCCCGATTTCGGCCCGATCGTGCCGGAGCGCCCGCAGATCAATCTACCGCCGCAATCGCCGTTTGCCATGGCCTCACTGTCTTATGCGGACGAGCGGGTCGAACGCGCCTCCAATGTTTTCGCCGCGCTGGATGGCGACGGCATGTCGCCGGCCGACATCCTTCAATCGCGGAAGCGGCAGACGCCACCGGCCGGTTCGTCCACCGACTACGTCGCGGCCGGTTCGTTTGAGGAGGCCGCGGAGGCCAAGCGTATTGCCGCACAGCTTGCCGCGTTCGGCAAGATCGAGATCCAGCGTTCGGAACTCGATGGCGAGGATTGGTATTCGGTCAATCTCTATCCCGATGGCCACCGCAATCTGGACGATTTGCTGCAGGCAGCCTGGTCGCATGGCGCGCCGGATGCACTGGCTGTGCGCAACTGAGCGCAAGCCAGGTCGGATTTCCGCTACGCGGTTGATCCGCCGCACAAAAAGCCCGATACTTTTCGCGGGCTTGCCGGCGGTGCCGGCCAATGGGTCGAACATCATGCAATTTCGCTTGCTCCAGCCTCTCGCCGGGCTTCTGGTTTTCGGCTTGCTGCTGTTTTCCCAGACCCCGGCCCACGCGCAGCTGTTCGAGACCAAGGCCGCGCAGGCCTTCATGATCGACGCCGAGACCGGGACGGTGTTGTTTTCGAAGGATGCCGACAAGCCGATACCGCCGGCCTCTATGGCCAAGCTGATGACGATGGAAGTGGTGTTCAACGCCATCAAGTCCGGCCGCCTGAAGCTCGACGATACGTTCGTGGTCAGCGAAAACGCCTGGCGCAAGGGTGGCGCGCCTTCGGGAACATCGACGATGTTTGCCAAACTCAAGTCGTCGATCCGGCTCGAAGACCTGATCCAGGGCGTGACGGTACAGGCGGCCAATGACGGCTGCATCGTCATCGCCGAAGGCATGTCCGGATCCGAAGACAATTTTGCCGCGCAGATGACCGAACGCGCCCGTGCAATCGGCCTCAAGACATCGACCTTCGTCAATTCGACCGGCCTGCCGGCGGATGGCCAGCAGACGACCGTGCGCGAACTGGCGCAGCTCGCCGTGCACCTGTGGCGCGATTATCCGGATTTCTATCGCTATTACAGCCAGAAGGATTTCACCTGGAACAAGATTTTGCAGAGGAACCGCAATCCGCTTCTGGCGATGGACATCGGCGCCGACGGCCTCGTGGTCGGTGCGAGCGAAGCATCGGGCTTCGGCATCGTCGGCTCGGTCAGCCACAACGGCACACGGGTGATCGCGGCGATGAGCGGGCTGACCTCGGACAAGGAGCGTGCCGAGGAAGCACGAAAGCTGCTCGACTGGGGCGTTCGCTCCTTCGAGAAGACTGAAATCTTCGCCAGGGATGAGGTGGTCGGCGAAGCCCAGGTTTTCGGCGGCGCGAAATCCGGAGTGGCATTGAAGGCCAAAGGCCCGATCGACATCTTCCTGCCGATCACCAACCGCGACAAGCTGACGGCCAGGATCGTCTACAACGGCCCTGTTGCAGCACCCGTGGAGGAGGGGCAACCGGTGGGCGCGCTGCGCGTCTGGATCGGCGATACGCTGAGCCAGGAGACGCCGCTTTTCGCCGCCGAGTCGATCGGCGTCGGCACGCTGCCGCAGCGCGCGCTCGATGCCGTCAAGGAACTGGCGGTCGGCTGGCTGCGCTAGGGCATGTCGCTCAGAAGTGGCCGCGGTTTTGGGCAGGGCTATCGCATATGGATTCTTGCGAAGAAGGACCCCCACCCTAACCCTCCCC
>SAKE01000034.1 GCA_004017275.1 Mesorhizobium sp.
TGATCTCGCCTTCCTGCGGCTTTTCCTTTGCCGTGTCGGGGATGATGATCCCGCCGGCGGTCTTGGATTCGGATTCGACCCGGCGAACGACCACGCGGTCATGAAGCGGGCGGAACTTCGACTTTGCCATTTTTTCTTCCTCGATGAGAACGGTGAGAACAGTTCCTCCGTCCGGCGGCGCCGGACATATGGTTAGCACTCACCAATGGAGAGTGCTAACGTGGCGCTGAAATAGGCCGCCGATCCGAGAGAGTCAAGGCGCGCGGCGCCGACCGGGAGCGTGAAATTTTTCTCAGGATCGAGGCCTACAGAAACAGCCGCAACTGCGTGTGAATGATCGAGCGGTAATCCTCGATGGTCTGGCGGCTTTCCGCTTCGCCCTCGGCGAGCGCCAGGCGCACCACACCGCCGGCAAGCTGGAAGATCAGCAGAACCATGCGTTCGAACTGTTCGCGCTTCTGAGGCTCGAGCAAGGCGACGACATGGTCGCAGAACATTTTGGCTTGGTGTCGGGTTTCGGCGATGTCGAGGTTCTTCAGTGCCTTGTCGGCCTGGATGGCGTTCTGCAGATCCTGGATGGCCGGATCGCTGGCGACACGGCTGCGATAATCGTCAAGCAGCCGGTCGGCGGCCACGATCACGTCCTTCGCTTCGCGGACATCGGCGACGATCGCTGTCAACCGTGCGCGACTGACCTCTGAAAACCGCTCATAGAGCATCGCCAGGATCGCCGATTTGTTGGGAAAGTAGTGGTAGACGGTGGCGATCGGCCCGCCCGCCAGCATGCCGACCTCCTTCATGGTGACGGCGTCGATGCCCTTTTCGCCGATCAGCCGCATGGTTGTCGACAGGATCGCGTCGATGCGCTCGCGGCTGCGTTCCTGCTTGGGCCTGCGCCTTGGCTCGGTCGCCATTCTCTTCAATTCCGTCATGCACCGATCTTTCGCACGGGTTTTTCAAATTCCGGTTGACAAGAAATATGATCAAGTATCAGTTTCTGAAATGCTGACAGGTTGTCAGCTTTTTTGCCGCACGGCAAGGACGTTGGGAGGCGCCTTTGGCTTCGACAGATACCGGCCACGCAGGCAGTGGCGACTGGCTGGTCGGCAATCCCACCGGCTGGCAGCTTGCCTCGGCCCTGTGGATCGGCTCGGTCGGTCTCCTCACCCTCGGGCTGCAGCCCGTGCTGCTCGGGGCTCTTTACACCGAGGGCCATGTCAGCGGTGACGAACTCGCCCTGGTCGCCACCGCCGAGATGATCGCTATTGCGATCGGTTCGGCTGTCGTGGCGATGTTGCTTACGGCGCACAATATGCGCTGGAAAAGTGCCTTCCTTCTGCTGTTATTGGCGCTGGCCAATGTGTGGACTGCCTATGCCGCGAGCGCCGGCATGCTGATCGCGGCCCGCGCCCTGGCAGGGCTCGCCGAAGGCGGTCTGGTCGCGGTCGCCACCGAATTGATCGCCCGTTCGCGGCGCGCCGAGCGCATCGGCGGCTATTTCGTCACCATGCAGACGCTGGCGCAATGCGCGCTCGCCCTGTTGCTGGCGCTTTATGCCATTCCAGCCGCCGGGTCTGCGGGCGGCTTCATCGTTCTTGCCGTGGTCTGCGTCGCGTCGCTGGCGGTCGCCTTTGCCGTACCCGGTGACTATGCCGATCTGCCTAAGGAAGAGAACCTGGCCAATGTGCTGACGGTTCCTTCACTCACGGCGCTGCTGTCGGTCTTCTGCTACTTCATGTTCTTCGGCGCGGTCTGGGCCTTTCTGGAACCGCTTGGCGCGCAATACGGCATCGATGGGCGCACCGTCGGGCTGATCGTCTCGGCCAGCCTCGCGGTGCAGGTTCTGGGGGCGATGACGGCGACGGTGTTCGAGGCGCGCATCGATTATCGCCTTGCCATCGCGGCGATCGGCGCCGTGGCGCTGGTCAGCTCCCTGGTTCTTGCCAGTGGGCCTGGCCTGACGACGTTCTGGGTGGCCGCCCTGGTCATGGGCTTCATCCTCTTGTTCATCGTGCCCTACCAGATCCGGCTGACGATCACCGCCGACGAAACGCGCACCGCCGTGCTGCTGGTGCCGGCAGCGCAGCTTTTTGGCCTGGCAGTCGGGCCGATCGCGGCGTCGCTGCTCATCGACGGTAAGGATTTCCGGCCGGTGCCGGAATTCGCCGCCGCCAGCGCCGTTGCCAGCGTGGCGCTGCTCGGCCTGTTCGTCCTGGTGTCGCGGCGCCGCCGCGCCGTTGCCTGAGCGGGACGCGTCATGTCAAACAGCTGGAGCAACTGGTCGGGCTTTGTAAGCGCCGAGCCCAAGCTGATCGCCAGCCCCGCCGATGCCGGCGAACTCGGCGACCTCGTGCGCACCGCGCCCGGCCCGGTTCGCGTCGCCGGCGCCGGCCATTCCTTCACGCCGCTGGTGAAATCCGAGGGCACGATTCTGTCGTTGGAGAGGCTGGAAGGTCTGGTCTCGCATGACGCGCAAAAACATCAGGCGCGGGTGCGGGCAGGGACCCGGCTCGGCGCGCTGATGCACATCCTGCAAAGCATTGGCCAGGGCCTGCCCAACATGGGCGACATCGACCGCCAGGCGATCGGCGGCGCGCTGGGCACCGCCACGCACGGCTCGGGACCGATGCTCGGCGCCTATCACACACAGCTGGAGACGGTGCAGATCGTCGACGGACTTGGCAAGCTCCGAGACTTCAAGCGAGCAGGGGATCAGGACATGATCCATGCCATCGGCGTCGCGCTCGGCGCCTTCGGCGTGCTCAGCGAAGTGACGCTCAACAACATCGCGACCTACCGGTTGCGCCGCCGCAAATGGGTGCTGCCGATCGCCGACATGCTGCGCGATTTCGAGACGATGATGGCCGCGCATCGCTCGGCCGAATTCTACTACATTCCGTTTTCCGGCTATGCGCAGTTCATCGCCAGCGACGTTAGCGACGCCGCGCCCACCACGCGGCCGCCGGAAGCGGACGAGGCGGGTTTGAGGACACTGCGCCGGCTGCGCACCGGGCTTGCCTGGCTGCCATCGCTGCGTCGCCGGCTGATCCTGGGCGCCATCGCCAAATTGCCGGCCGAGGACTATGTGCAGGACTGGCTCAACGTCTATGCCAGCGACAGGCAGACCAAGTTCAACGAGATGGAATATCATCTGCCGTTCGAGGAGGGGCCGAAGGCGCTGGCCGAGATCATCGAACTGACCGAGAAGCGCTTTCCCGAAGTCTATTTCCCGATGGAGGTGCGCACCGTCGCGCCTGACCGTTTCTGGCTTTCGCCCTTCTACAACAGGCTGACCTGCTCGATCGCCGTCCACCATGACGCGGCGAACGATCCGCTGCCGTTCATGCAGGCGGCCGAGCCTATCTTCCGCAGATATGGCGGCAGGCCGCATTGGGGCAAGATGCATAGTCTGAAAGCGGCAGAGCTGAAAAAGCTCTACCCGCGCTGGGACGATGCCATGGCGGTGCGCCGCGACATCGATCCGCAAAACCGCTTCGTCTCGCCCTACATGGCCGGCCTGTTCGGCATAGAGCAATGAGCGCCTATTTTTTCACCCTGTCGAATGCGCTGAAGGAAGCCGGCATCTTCCAGCCCTGCCTGCTGCTCGATCGCGACCGGCTGGACGGCAACATTGCGCTGGTGAAGGAGAGGCTTGATCCCGGTCTCGCCGTGCGGCTGGTCGACAAATCGCTCGCCTGCCTGCCGCTGCTTGCGCATATCGGCCAGGCGCTCGGAACCAGCAGCTTCATGACCTTCCACCCGCCGATCAGCGAGGCGGTGCTGAAGGCGTTTCCGGGTGCCGACCTGCTCTACGGCAAGCCGATGCCGATCGGCGCGGCAAGGGCGGCGCTGGCGAAGGCCGACGCCGACTGGTCGCGTGTCTGCTGGCTGATCGACAGCGAGGAGAGACTGGCGGAGTACGGCGCGCTCGCTGACCAACTCGACATCGTGCTACGCATCGCCTTCGAGATCGATGTCGGGCTGCATCGCGGCGGCTTTGCTGATCCCGAAGCCCTGTCGAGGGCATTGAATGCGCTCCAGGCCCACAAGCGGCTGCATTGCGAAGGCGTCATGGCCTACGAGGCGCATGCGCCGCTTATTCCCGGCCTGTTCGGCGGGCCGACGAAAGCATTGGCAAAGGCGTCGGCGCAGGCCGTGGCGTTCGTCGCTTGTCTCGGTGCGGACCAGCGCCGCATCCTGAACATCGGCGGCAGCAAGACCGCGCTGCTTCATCATGGCGGCGTCGCCAATGAAGTGTCGATGGGCTCGGCCTTCGTGCTGCCCAGCGATTTCGACACGCCTGGTCTCGACGGCTTCCAGCCGGCAGCCTTTATCGCCACGCCGATCTTGAAAATGGTCGAGCCGATGCTGCCCGGCCCACCGGCCGTCACTGGCTTGCTGCAGGCGCTCGGCCGGTTCCCGCGCCAGGGCTGCTACCTCTATGGCGGCAAGTGGATGGCCGAACCGGTCTTTCCAGAAGGCATGAAGACGAACGGTCTGCTCGGCCTGTCGTCCAACCAGCAATTCATGGGCCTGCCGGCCGATGCGACCGCAAGGCCAGGCGACTATGCGTTCCTGCGCCCGACCCAGAGCGAGGCCGTGCTGCAGCAGTTCGGATCGATCGCGGTGTTTTCCGGCGGCAGGATCGCCGATCGCTGGCCGGCGCTGCCGATGGCGTGATCGACTGTTCAGGCGCGGTTGGGCATCGGTGCGCGATGAACGGCGATTGCTGCCAGCGGTCGGCAATGCTATGCAACAAAGGTCGAAAAGGACCTTGGAGCGGCAAACGGTAAGTCCGCTCCCTTCCATCGGATGGAAGCTCCGTTCTCATCCAATATGGGAACCCACGGCAAGCCCAGGGCGTGCTTTACGCCCGGCTTGGCGTTCGGGGTTTTCGCGGATCGGCGTTCCTTCGTTTGCCAGGCGCCAACGAAGGAGAAGAAAGATGCCCATCATTCGCGCCAACACTGGCGTCATCACCCAGATCAACGTCTTCACTGTGCCCGAGGGCGGCCAGCAGGCGTTGATTGAGCTGTTGCGGGAGGCGGCGATGAGTTGCCGTGGCATTCCCGGCTGGATGTCCGCCAGCCTGCACCGAAGTCTCGATGGCACGCGTGTCGTCAACTATGCGCAGGCGCGGGATCAAGCCGCCATGCGGCACGTCTTCGAGCATCTGCAGGCAAACGGTTTTCTCGAGCGGAACAAGACCCTTGGGCTAGCCCATCCCGGCCTCTATGAGGTCGCCCTCACCGTGGAATAACCCCACGGTCGCCGGCTGGGTTTCGGCAAACGGAGCACAGCCCGTTTCCGAGCCTACGCCTTCACCGGTATCCAGATCTCCAGCCCGCCATTGCCGCTGCGCGGATCGAATTCGGGACCATAGCGCTCGAATTCGGGCGCATCCGCGATCTCATGGCCGGAGGCCGGCAACCATTTGTTCCAGATCGTGTTGACCGTACGGCGGATGGTCGAGATGTGTGCACGGTGGGCAAAGACCGCATATTTCTGCGCCGGCACCCGCACCCGGCTGAATTCCTTGGGCAGATCGGAAAAGTCCGACACTTCGACGCCGGCGATGTAGTCGAAATTGCCGGCATCGTCGCCGTTGACGCAGACGCCATAGGCGACATCGCGTATCTCGCCCGGAATGTTGCCGATATAGGGGCCGAAACGCTGCCACTGCATCGGAATGGCGGCGCTGGTTTCGCAGCTGTAGCGTTCGCCGAGACCGGCGATCAGGAACGGCCGGCTGGTCTCGAAACGCGGTGGTTCGAGATTGGTGAGGAAGGACTGGTTCATGAGGATCGGCTCCACGAGGTCGAGCTTGTCGAGTGTGCCTTGCGCACGCACCAGTTCCGGCGTGGTGCCGAACTGGTCGCGGAAGGCGCGGGTGAATGCCTCATGCGAGTTGTAGCCGGCGTCGAGGGCGACTGAGAGGATGTCGGGCGCCCCGCCAGCCAGCTTGCGCGCCGCTTCGCTCAGCGGCGCGCGCGCATGTAGCCCATGACCGAGCGGCCGGTGGCTGCCCCGAAAGCCCGCGTCACGTGAAAACGCGACACGCCGCTGCTTTGCGCGACGTCGTCGAGCGAGATCGCTTCCGGCAAATGGCTTTCGACGAACCATAGCGCCTTCTCGGTCGGGTTCATGGGGCTCCTTTTCGCATTGGCCGGATCATCTTGGCGCCTTTCCGCAAGGCCAGTTTGATCGAAATTGCGCATGCTGCGCAATCCGCGCCGATGCCCGCGGCAGTTTGCGCACCGAGATGGCCAGGCGGCCAAGCGCCCCTTGCCACCGACAGGCCAAATTCGGCAAGGGGCTTTCGCTTGACAGCGACCGGCGTCATCTCTTAAACACGTTATGTTATTACATAAAGAGAGCGCGCAATGTCTGTTTCCCTCACGTGGGCCATCACTCCGACCGAGAAATCCGTTGCGAAGCGATTGGTGGAAATCTACGCTGAGGCAATGATGGTCCCCGAGTCGAAAGGCGAGGGGTGAAAAGGGAACACGGTGAGGCCTGATCAGGTCGAGACCGTGGCTGCCCCCGCAACTGTAAGCGGCGAGCAAAATCCGTGAATGCCACTGGCCGACAAGGCTGGGAAGGCAGGATGGCGCAACGACCCGCAAGCCAGGAGACCTGCCATCAGCATGAGTTGACCGGACGGGGTGTGCCGGGAGGAAACGCGAATCCCGGTCTTGTCGGCCGGTTCGCCAGCTTCCTTCCGTCGCCAGTTTTGGAAAGTGACGGAAAGTTGGACGGCTCCATCGATCCTATCCATCGCATCATCGTGTGCACGCTTTGCCGTGACTTCGTGACCGGCGTCAGGTCTGGCGAAGGCCTTTGCACCGATTTGCGCTCCCGGCTCTCTGCCCATCACGAGCCGGCCGTGGCGCAGGGCTTCGCGGTCGAAGGCGTGGCCTGCATGGCGGGCTGCGCGCGGCCGTTGACGGTCGCGTTCCAGGCGCAAGGCAAGGCTGCCTATCTCTTCGGCTCCATCGACGCACGAGCCGATGTCGGCGACCTCGTGCGCTTCGCCAAACTCTATTCCTCGCTCGCCGATGGCTGGTGCAGTTCCGGTCAGCGTCCGGCGGGCTTGGCCGGCAAGACGCTGGCTCGCATCCCTGGCAATCCGGCGGGCAGCAGCCGATGACGGCACCGCTTCTCGAAGCACATGACCTCTGCGCCATGGCGAATGGCCGGGATCTGGTCCGGGCGGTCAGCCTGTCGGTGGCCGCTGGCGATCGTCTCGCCATCATTGGTCCCAACGGGGCCGGCAAGACGACACTGCTGCGCATGCTGTCGGGCATGCTGCGGCCAAGTTCCGGCGAGGTGAAGCTCGGTGGGCGCCGGCTCGACAGGATTTCCACCGCCGAGCGGGCACTGCATATCGCCGTGGTCGGCCAGACCGACCAGCCCGATCCACGGCTGGCGGTGATCGACTATGTCGAGCTTGGCCGGGTCCCGCATGCCGGACTGAGGCGCAGGAGCGACGAGCGAGACATTGTGCTCGATGCGCTGCGCCGGACCGGCCTGCTGCCGCTGCTTGGCCGCACCATCGGCTCGTTGTCGGGCGGCGAGCGACAGCGCGCCCAATTGGCCCGCGCCATCGCCCAGAAGCCAAAAATCCTGTTCCTCGACGAGCCGACCAACCATCTCGACCCGCGCGCCCGCGGCGAACTGCTCGAACTCGTGGCCGGCTTCGAGATGACGGTGATCGCGGTGCTGCACGATCTGGCGCTGGTGGCGCCTTTCGCCACCAGGGTGGCGGTGATGAACCATGCCCGTCTGCAAGCGCTCGCCACACCGCGCGAAGCGCTGACGCAACAGCTGATCCGCGAGATTTTCGGCATCGATGTGCTGCGCCTTCGCCATCCGACCGAAGATCGCGAACTGACGGTGTTCGATGTGCCGAACCGTGCCGCGCCGCCGTCGTGAGAAGCCGTTCCGTATTCGACCAATTCCATCACAAAGGAGCAACACCCGTGAAACGCCTCGCTTTTTCGCTTGTCTTCTCACTGCTGGCCTCGACGGCCCTGGCCTTCCCGGTCACGGTCGACAGCTGCGGCAGGCCGCTGACCTTCGACGCGCCGCCGAAGCGCGCCGTGATCCAGGATCTCAACATGGCCGAGATGGCTTTTGCGCTGAAACTGCAGCCGTCGATCGTCGGCCTGACCGGCATCACCGGATGGTACAAGGTCGGTCCCGAATTCAAGGCCGAGCAGGGTTCGATCCCGGAACTGGCGCCCAAATATCCAACGCTCGAAAATCTGGTCGCGGTCGAGCCCGATTTCTTCTTCGCCGGCTGGTACTACGGCATGAAGCCGGGTGGCGAGGTGACGCCCGACACGCTTGCCCCGCACGGCATCAAGACGCTGGTGCTGACGGAAAGCTGCGTCCATCTCGACAAGAACCGGCCCGCCGCCTCGATGGACCTGCTCTATGGTGACGTCGAAAAGCTGGGCAAGATTTTTGGCAGGGAGGCCGAGGCTGAAAAGCTTGTCTCCGGCTGGAAGACGCAGCTCGCCGACATCACCGCAAAGGTCGGCAACGCCAAAGGCACGCGGGTGTTCCTCTATGATTCCGGCGAGGACAAGCCGTTCACCGCGGGCAAGTTCGCTATTCCGAGCGCCATGATGTCAGCTGCCGGCGGCGACAACATCATGGCCGACATGGACACCAGCTGGGGCAACACGGACTGGGAAACGGTGGCGTCGCGCAATCCGCAGTTCCTGATCCTGCTCGATTACCAGGACGGTGGCGGCTACAGGAAGCTGCTCGATTTCCTGAAGGCGCATCCGGCCATGAAAGAGACCGACGCGGTCAAGAACGAGCGCTTCGTCGCCTTGCGCTATGCCGAGCTGACGCCTGGACCAGCCAACATCGAAGCGATCGGGAAGATCGCCAGGGCGATGCACCCGGAAGCATTTTGAGCTTGCGCCCTCCGGCATTTGCACTGGCCATGCTGGTGGGAGCGGCGGCGATCGCCGCTCTCGCTTTGCTGTCGATCGCCTATGGCTCGACGCTGATCCCGTTGAACGATGTCGTTGCCGCGCTTGGCCGTGCAATCGGCTTCAGTGGGCACGACGTGTCCGGGCCGGTCGGCAAGATCGTCGTCGATCTGCGGTTGCCGCGCACGATCCTGGCCATTTGCGTGGGCGCGGGCCTCGGCATTGTCGGTGCGCTGCTGCAGACGGTGACCCGCAACGATCTTGCCGATCCGTTCCTGTTTGGTCTCTCCTCTGGAGCCGCCGCCGGCGCCGTTTCCGTCATCACCGTCTTCGGCGACAGCTTTGGCATCTGGACATTGCCGCTGGCGGCCTTCACCGGCGGCATACTGGCTGCCGGCGTCGTCCTGCTGCTGGTTGCACGGGTCAGGGGGCAGGGGCCGGAGCGGCTGATCCTCGCCGGCCTTGCCGTCTCGTTCATGTTCACCGCGCTGACCAACTACCTGGTCTTTGCCGGCGACCAGCGCGCCGCCCACTCCGTGCTGTTCTGGACGATGGGTGGCCTCGGCCTGGCGCGTTGGGACAATATCTGGTTGGGCGCGCTGGGCGCCGGCACCATCCTGGCTTACGCGCTGTGGAACCATCGCCGGCTCGACGCTTTCCTGGCCGGCGAAAATGCCGCCGAAAGCCTTGGCGTGCCGGTGGCGCGCATGCGCCGGATGACCTTTCTCGTCGCCGCCTTCTCGACGGCTATCCTTGTTTCGGTCGCCGGCGTCATCGGCTTCGTCGGGCTGATGATCCCGCATCTGTCGCGGCCGCTTGCCGGTCCCTTGCATTTGCGCCTGGTTGCCAGCTGTGCCGCCTTTGGCGCGGTGCTTTTGCTGGCCAGCGATCTTCTGGCCCGAACGCTGCTGCCGCCGCAGGAACTGCCGATCGGCATCATCACCAGCTCGGTCGGCGCGTTCTTCGTCGTCACCATGCTCATCCGCAACCGGCTCTGATCGCGGCGGGCAACATTGAGATCATACAGTCCAGAAATAGCGCACGATGTGAAAGAACACCGGCGCGGCGAAAACCAGGCTGTCGGTGCGGTCCATCATGCCGCCATGGCCTTCGATCAGGTGGCCCCAGTCCTTGACGCCCTGATCGCGCTTGATGGCCGAGGCGACCAGCCCGCCGAGGAATCCCATCGAACAGGCGACGAAGGCCACGGCCGCAGCCTGCGGCGGCGAAAAGGGCGTCACGAACGACAACAATGCGCCGAGCAGGCTCGCCGACACCAGTCCGCCGATCAGGCCTTCCCAGGTTTTCGACGGCGAGACGTTCGGCGAAAACCGATGTTTTCCAAACAGCTTGCCGAAGATGTACTGCAGCACGTCGCTGCCTTGCACGACGATGATCAGGAAGGCGATCAGCAACAGGGTGCGGCCTTCGAAGCCTGGCACCTCAAGCGTCAGCAGGGCAGGGACATGGCTGACGCAATAGACGGAGATCATCACCGCCCATTGCTGCGCGGCGATGCGCTCGAGGAAGCGTTCGGTGTCGCCATGCAGCGCCGTGATGGCCGGCATCAACAGGAAACAGTAGACCGGAATGAAGATGACGAAGAGACCGTACCAGGCGGTCCACACCAGCCAGTATTGAAACGGTATGATGATGCCGAACATGCCAAGCAGCACCCAATGGTCGCTGCGGCGCGTATGCGTCAGCGTCACGAATTCGCGCAACGCGGCGAAGGAGATCAGTGCGAACAGGATGGTCATGCCGTAGCGGCCGAAGAAGAAGGCGACCGTCATCAGCGCCACCATTACCCACCAGGCGTTGATGCGCTGGGTCAGATTGACGAGCGTCGAACTCAACGGCTTTGGCGCCCGCGCCGAAAGGATGGCGGCGACGACGCTGGCGGTGGTCAGGACCGCCAGCAGGCCGATGATCAGGATGGAGATCTCGTGACGCATCAATCGTCTCGCTCGGGACGCGGGTTGAGCGCCAGAAGCGTGGCGTGGGCGCGTTCGAGAAAGGCGCGGCGTTCTTCGCCCGGACCAACCGCCACCGGAGCGCCGAAGACGACGCGGCACAGCAGCGGCACCGGCAGGAACTGGCCCTTGGGCAGGACGCGCGACATGTTCTCGATCCAGCACGGGATCAGCTCGACCTCAGGCCGCGCCATCGACAGATTGTAGAGCCCGGAACGGAAGGCCAGCAGCGGCTCCTCGGTCATATTGCGGGTGCCCTCGGGAAACAGGATCAGCGAGTGGCCCTGGTCGAGAACCGACAGCATGATCTCGATCGGATTTTCCTCAGGTTTCGTCCATTGCCGGTTGATGAGCACGGACGACAGCATGTCTTCGGCAATGAAGCGGCGCAGCCGTGACTTTCCCCAATATTCCCCGGCGGCAACCGCATGCGTGATCGCGCGCTCCTTTTCGCTCAGGCAGGCTGACAGCAGGATGAAGTCGCCATGGCTGGTGTGATTGGCGAAGTAGATGCGCTGCCGGTCGGACGGCAGGCTGCCGCTCCAGATCGGACGCACCCCGGTCACCATCCAGGCCAACGCCGATAGGCCTACGGAGGTTACCGTCTGCAGCAAGGTGAAGGTCGTGAGCGAAAGCCTGTTCATCGCGGCGCCCAGAATGCCGCCGCGAAAAGCATCGCCAGGAACAGGCCGAAGACGACGCGCTGCTTGAACAGCAGGCGGCGCGTGCCGGCTATCCGCTCATCGAGCGAGCGCGTGGCGGGCGCCGAAGGCTTTAGGCGCATGCGCGCCAGTATGTCATCGACCGCGGCGCCGCCGGAAGCTTCGTCGTCGTGACTGGCCATGATCCGGAACAGCAGCGCGTCGAACGTCAGCAATGCCGACAGCGCCAGCACGGCCACCGCGCTCGCGGCGGCGAGCGACAGAGGAAGAGCGGCGCGCAAGGTCTCGAATGCACCGCGCTCCGAGGCCGCCATCGGCTCGAGGATGTTTCCGGCAACCACGACCGCGGCTGGCCACGACGCCTGGACCATCAGCATACGGGCAAAGCGCGTGGTACGGTCCTGATAGGCATTGCCGGTCATGACGAGGCTGGCTCCGCGGCCAGATGCACCGGTCGGCCGGCGGCGGTGAGCATGTTGAGGGCAGCTGCCGGCGTTTGTGCCCTGCCGGTCGTCACCAGCCATTCGGCAACGACGCCGGCGCTGCGCTGGAAGCCGAGCGCGCAGCACACCAGCACGGTGCCGTCGCGGCGCGCGCTCTCCAGCGCACCGGCTGCCTGCTGCCGTATCGCCATTGGCGGCGGTAAGAGGTCGATCATCGGGAAGCTGATCCAACGGCAATCGGCTCCCGCCGGTTTTTCAAGTTCGGCACCGAGGTCTATCACCGTGCCGAAGGTTTTGGCCTCGCGTGCCGTGGGAAAGCGCCCGAGGAAGACGCCGTCGGCAACCGGCACCTGGGGGGCAAGATTGCGCGTCCAGGCCCATATGTTTGCCCTGGCGCCGAGACGGTAAGGCAAGAGCAGGACACGGCTTGCCAGCGTAATGCTGCCATCCGCCGATTTCTGGAACACTTTGGCGCCCGCGCCGGCATAGGCGAAGGCGACGATGGCCAGCGCCAGTGCTGGCCAAAGCAGGAAGAGCGCGACGGCGCAAAACAAGGCGCCTAGCGCGGCGGCCACCAGCGCAAGGACGGCGCCCAGTGCATAGAACAATGCCAGCCGCCGCGCCTTTGCGTCGCTGGTCGGCCGGACGCCTGAAAACGGCAGTTCGCCACTGCGCGGAAACAGCCACAGCGCAAAAATCCCGAGCAGCGCGCCGGTCGGGATGTCGATGAAATGATGCTGCCAGGTCGTCAGCACCGAAGCGCCGATGAGGAAGCACCAGCCATGCCAGAGCGGCAGGAGAAGGCCGCCGAGCCGGTGGCGCCAATGATCCCAGATGATCACCAAAAGGGCGATGTGCAGCGACGGCGCCTGGTTGAACGGCTTGTCGAAGCCGCCAAGCACGGCAAACAGGAAGCCCGGCAGCCCGGTCGTTGCCGGCCGCATGAATGTCGCGGTCAGCGGGAACAGGATGAAACAGGCAACGGCAACGGTTTGCGCTGTGAGATAACGCCCGGCCAGCCGGTCGACCTCTTGCCTGCTATCGTTGAGCAGCAACGACAGGCCGTAGAACAGGTTGATCGACCAGTAGGGCACGATGGTCCAGGCGACGAACGGAATACCGTGTTCCCAGGAGAATACGATGCTGCCGACATCGTCGCGCTGCGAGGCCAGCCAGTTGGCAAAGCCGTAGCTGAGATAGAAGAACGGCGCCAGGAAGGCCAGCCAAAGGGCTGCCCTGACGACCACCCGGCTATAGGGTTCCGCGTGCGCCACGGATGCAGGCGATGAGACCATTCAGCGGCGCCGTGCGACCGAGACGGTGAAGATGCCCCATTGATCGATGCGCTGCTCGAGCTTGTCGAAACCGGCGGCTTCGACGAGCTGGTCCATCTCGCCTTGCGTGCGGCGGCGCATCACCCAGGCTTCGCCGCCGCGATGCGAGGTCAGGCTGCGGGCGATCATTTCGAGCTGCGGATGCCAGGGCTGGTTGGTGTAGAGCAACAGGCTGCCCGGTTGCATGGCGCTGGCCAACCCACCGAGCGAGCGGGCGATCATGGCGTTGTCGGAGAACAGCTCGTAGAGGCCGGAAACGATGGCAAGGTCCGGAGCCGGATCGATCGAAGCGAGCATGTCGGCATCGAAGGCGTCCGCACGCCGGAACGAGACGTCAGCCGGCAACTGCCGCTCGGCAATCAGCTTGCGGCCAAGCTGGACGTTAAGGTCGGAATAATCCTGCAGGCGCACGCTCGCCGGCTGGTCGGGGCTCTTCACGATGGCATCGAGAACATAGCGGCCGTGGCCGGCGGCGATGTCGAGAATGTGCACCGACCGGCCGGCAGCCTTGAGCGTCGCCAGGCAAGAGCCGACGAGTTCTTCGAGATGCAGCTTGCGCTGGCGGATGCCACGCCAGCCTATGGCTTCCAGGAAGATGCGGTCGACGACGCGGCCAAGAGGCGTAAGCCCTCGCGCGTCGTTCTCGTAGACATAGTCCAGCGTCGAGCCCGAATCGAAGCCCGTGGTGACGCCGGTCTTCATGCCCCGGGAGACCCAGGCGCCCATGCGGATCGACGCGCGGCTGAATGCCCAATAAAGGCCTTTGGGTGACATGAGGGCGAGAGGCGAGGCAAGCCTGTCGGCCTCGTCGCGCGTGTAACCGACGATGTCCGCCTGCTTCAGGTCGACCGGCGCGTCCGGTGCTGCAAACTGCTCGGCCAGGAATGGCCGGATCAGGTCGAGGGCCTTTGCCCGGTCGCGTTCGCCCAGCGTATCGTGGAAGAAGCCCGGCAACACATGGCGTTCCTTGGTGCGGCTGCCGAGATTGACGAAAAATTCGTGCTGCGGGCCGTGGCGCACCACCCAGTCGCTGCCCGAAAGCAGAAGCTGCGTCGGCACGGTGATGGCGCGGGCATCAGTGACGATACGGGCCGCGTGCTGGTAGAGTTCGACCAGGATGTTGGACGCGATCGGCCGCGTGATCAGTGGATCGCTCTCGAAAGAGGCAATGCGCACGGGATCATGGGTCAGGAATTTCGCCTTGACGTAGGAATTAACGAAGAAGCGGCCCTTGATTTTCTGCCAGAGCGCGATGCCTTCCCTGGCAAAGGGCACATAGAGTTTCACCGAAAAAGCCGGTGAAGCCAGCACCATGGCGCGCAGTTTCGGCGCATAGTCGTGCACCCAGGCGGCGGCAAGCACGGCGCCGAAGGATTGCGCGATCAGCGCGATATCCTGCGTGGCGAAGCCTTCCCTGGTGGCGATCTCGCGCATGAAGCAGTCGATGTCGCGCACCAGGGCCGAGAAGGAAGGGGCATAGCCGCGCTCGCCGGACGAACGGCCGTTGCCGCGGGCATCCCAGGCATAGAAGGCATGGTCCGGCATCTGCAATTCGTCGACGAGATGGGCCATGCGGCCACCATGCTCATGGCCGCGATGGAAGAGCACCACCGCGCCCTTGGCATCGGCGGAAGCTGCCGGCCAGAAGCGGTAGAAGATCTCGGTCCCGTCATGGCTGCGGAAGACCCGCTCCTGCGCTTGCCGCTCAAGGCTTTCCGTGGCCGCGGCGGCGATCGGTTCGTGCAACATGGACTTCCCCTCTGGCGGCATGGCGAGCCTCGATGCTCAGCTGGCGCTGCCAATAAGGCCGGCGCGTATCCGGTTTATGGCGGTCAGCAGCGAAAGCGTTGCCATGGCCGGAAACACAAACGGCGCGATGGATGCCGGCCAGAGCCCGGCGGCGTACAGTACGGCGACCACGCCCAGCGCCAGCGCCCTGTCGCTCTTGCCGAACGGCCCGGCATAGTTTCGCCCGACCTTGGCGGCGATGCCGAGCACCCCGGCGAACTCGGTCAGCACGGCCGTTATCGCGAAGGCGACGACGCCCCATGGGGCAAACTGCGGAAAGACGGCAAAAGGAAGGATCAGCGCGAGATCCGAAACGACGTCGCACAACTCGTTCAGATACATGCCGAGCGTCGAGGCCTGCCCATGCTCCCGCGCCAGCATGCCATCCACGGCATTCAGCGCCATGCGCACGAACATCACCGCGGGGATCAGCAACAGCAGCCAGCGCCATTCATGCCAGATCGCGATGGCCGTCCCAGTCGCTATCGACATCAGCGCTGCCAGTATGGTGATGCTGTTTGCGGTAACGCCGATTGCCGCCAGCCGATTGACCAGCGGCCGCAGTCGGCCCTGGAAAGCCGGCTTGAGAGCATAAAGCGTCGGCATTTTCGTTGATCCCCCGATCCTGACAGCGGCTGTACATCAATATGTCAGGCACGACCAGAGCAGAGGCGGCTGCGATCTGTGTTCGCAAATCGCTAACCATGATCGGTCCGGCATGGCTGTCATACCCAATTGCCGGCTTCTGGTGCAACGCGGCATCTTGAATAGTAAGCACGCTTATTATATATGCCGCTCATGGTTTCCGACGGCATCGACAGACTGGGCTTCTTGATCCACGACGTGCAGCGCTTGATGCGCAAGCGCTTCGAGGCGAGAGCCAGTGGCTTGGGGCTTTCTTCGGCGCAATGGCGGCTTCTGGTCCGCGTCGCCAAGGAAGACGGCGTCGCGCAGGCGCGGCTGGCCGAACTTCTCGAAATCGAGCCGATCAGCGTTTCGCGCCTGGTCGACCGCATGGAAGAGGGAGGCTGGATCGAGCGTCGAAATGACGCCGCCGATCGCCGCGTCCGCATGATCTTCCTGACGCCCAAGGCGAGCGATGCCTACGCGGTGATCAAGAGCATTGCCGGAGAGGTCTACGAGGAATCGCTGGTCGGCGTGAAGCCGGAAGCCCGTCGTGTCCTCGTTGAGGGACTTGAGGCGATGGTCCGCAACCTGACGGACGACGAGACGCCGTCCATTGGAAAAGAGAAGAATACAGAAGGCACAGCAGCATGAACGCGGTAGCCAAGCTAGACGAGAAAGTGACCGAGCTGGAGATGGAAGCGCCGGAGAAGCCGGCCGTGGCGCCGGTGACGGTTGCTCCGCACGCGCAGCCCGCTCCGTTGCCAGTGAAGAAAAAGCGCCGGCTGGGCCGCTTTCTGCTGATGGTCGCGCTGCCTGTCGTGCTGGCTGTCGGCGGCGGTTATGTCTGGGTCACCGGCGGCCGCTACCAGGAGACGGAAAACGCCAATCTGCAGCAGGCCAAGGTGTCGATCGCTTCCGACACGGCCGGCCGCATCGTTCAGGTCGACATTGCCGACAACCAGTCGGTCAAGCAGGGCGACGTGCTGTTTGCAATCGACCCCGAGCCCTACCGCATCGCGCTGGCCCAGGCCGACGCGGCGGTGGCGGGCGCACGTCTCAACGTCGAGCAGTTGCGCGCCGCTTATGGCCAGTCGATGGCTCAGCAGAAGTCCGATGCCAGCCAGGTCGCCTTCGCCCAGTCGCAGTTCGACCGCGCCGCCGACCTCGCCCAGAAGGGCATCAACGCCAAGTCGTCGCTGGACGAGGCCAAGAACGATCTCGACAAGGCCAGGCAGCAGCTGGCCGTTGCCGAGCAAGGCATCGTCAGCGCCAAGGCAGCCCTTGGCGGCAATCCCGACATCGAGACCGACAAGCACCCGACCGTGATGGCCGCGCTCGCCGCGCGCGACAAGGCGGCCTACGATCTGGCGCAAACCACGGTCAAGGCGCCGGCCGACGGCATCGTCAGCCAGGCCTCGTCGTTCAAGGTCGGTCAGTATGTCGGTTCGGGCACGCCGTTGTTTTCGCTGGTCGAGACCGGCGACACCTGGATCGACGCCAATTTCAAGGAAACGCAGCTCACCCACATGAAGCCCGGCCAGAAGGCCGAGATTGTGGTCGATACCTATCCAGGGCGCACCTTCGAGGCGACGGTCAAAGCGATCGGCGCGGGCACGGGAGCCGAGTTCTCGCTACTGCCCGCCCAGAACGCCACCGGCAACTGGGTCAAGGTTACGCAGCGCATTCCGGTGCGCCTCGAACTGACCGACGCCGACGCCAAGATGGCGTTGCGCACCGGCATGAGCGCCACCGTTACCGTCGACACCGGCGTTGCGCGTGGCCTGCCGTCGATCTTCGGTCACGCCACGGCTGGCGAGGCTGCGCAGTAGATTTAGCAGAATCCCGCCGGATCAGGCGGGTGGACGCGAGTAGCAGGATTGGCCTGAGGGGAGGAGTGGGAAGGATCAGCATTTAGGCCTCGCCGCGTTGCGGCTCGACCGAAATCTGGAACTTCGACACAGACCCGTCGGTCCTCATGTTTCCGGGCGGCAGGCATCCGCTCATCAGAGACTTTCAGTCGATGTAACCCCCACATCGACAATCGCGTCCCACCGCGACGAGGGTCTCTCAACGGAAGGCGTTGCCGCCCGGAAACCCATCGTACACGTTTTTGTTACCTGCTGGAAGTTCCACGTCATGAGCACGCCCGAACCCTTCAAAGAAGTGCCGCATCGCGGCCTGATCACGGTCGCGCTCATGCTGGCGACGGTCATGCAGGCGCTCGACACGACGATCGCCAACGTTGCGCTGCCGACCATGACGGGCGATCTCGGCGCCTCGCCGGACAACATCAACTGGGTGTTGACGTCCTATATCGTCGCCGCCGCCATCATGACGCCGGTCACCGGCTGGCTGGCCGACCGCTTCGGCCGCAAGGAACTGTTCCTGACGGCGGTGGTCGGCTTCACCGTGTTCTCGATGCTGTGCGGCATCGCCTGGAGCCTGGAGAGCATAGTGTTCTTCCGGCTGATGCAAGGCGTGTTCGGCGCGGCGATCGTGCCTCTGTCGCAAACCTTCCTGCTCGACATCAATCCCAGGGAACGCCATGGCCAGGCGATGGCCATCTGGGGCGCCGGCATCATGCTGGGGCCGATTCTGGGTCCGACGCTGGGTGGCTGGTTGACCGAGAATTTCAACTGGCGCTGGGTGTTCTTCATCAATCTGCCGGTCGGCATCGTCGCCTTCCTCGGCATGGCCGCCTATTTGCCGGCCGTTGCCCGGCGAGTGCGCAGCTTCGATTTCTTCGGCTTTGCCATGATATCGCTCGGCGTCGGCGCGCTTCAATTGCTGCTCGATCGCGGCGGCGAGGTCGACTGGTTTTCCTCGGTCGAGATCTGGATCGAGCTTGGTCTTTCGCTCACCGGCTTCTGGGTGTTCATCATCCACACGATGACGGCGGAACACCCCTTCATCGATCCCAAGATCTTCCTCGACCGCAATTTCGTCACCGGGCTGGCGTTCATCTTCGTCATGGGTGTGCTCATCCTGGCCAGCATGTCGCTGCTGCCGCCAATGCTGTCGACCATCTTCGGCTATCCGACCGTCACCATCGGCGTCGTCATAGGGCCGCGCGGTATCGGTACGATGATTTCGATGCTCGTCGTCGGAAGGATCATGAGCAAGATCGACGCCAGGATACTCGTCGTCATCGGCTTCCTGCTGACCGCGCAGTCGCTCTACACCATGTCCAGCTTCACCCCGCAGATGGACAATTGGCTGATCATAAGCTCCGGCATCATACAGGGCCTGGGCATGGGAATGGTGTTCGTGCCGCTGTCGACCGTCGCCTTCGCCACGCTCGACGTGCGATTCCGCACCGATGCCACGGCCTTGTTCAGCCTGGTGCGCAATCTTGGCTCGTCCATCGGCGTGTCGGTCGTAACGGTTCTGATGGTGCGCAACACGCAGGTCAATCACACCGAGCTTTCGGCCTTCATCAACCCGTTCAACCCGAACCTGTGGGCGGTCTCACCGGCCGCCGCGAGCGGCGATCCGATGGCGCTTTCGCAGGTCGATCGCATGGTCAATCTCCAAGCGATGATGATCTCTTACGTCAACGACTTCAAAATACTCATGGTGATGACGCTGCTTGCCATCCCGTTTGTGTTCCTGCTGCGCAAGCCCAAGCAGGCGCCGGCCGGTGGCGCGCCAGCCGCCCACATGGACTAGCACTCACCAGATCGTGTTCGTGTGGCGCACGGGACCGGCACGCCTGCTATTTCCCGAGCACGAGGCTCCAGTAACGGAGATTGCCGTCGCTGCCGTCGCGTACATAGGCAAGGCCGAAACGGGTGAAGCGCGGGTCGAGCATGTTGCGGCGATGGCCTGATGAATGCACCCAGATGTCGAATAGCTTCTCAAGGTCGAAACGGCCCTCGGCGATATTCTCGGCGGCCGCACCCGCAATGCCATTGCCTTTGACGCGCGAGGCGAAATCCTTGCCCCATCCGGTCGTGTGGCTCATGCGGCGACGCTGCGCCATGTAGCCGGCCTGCTGCAGGGCGGCTTGTTCGAGCTGCCGGTCGGGGACCAGCGGCGTGAGCCCGGCCGAGGCGCGGATATTGGCCAGCGTGCTGGTGGCGGAGGAGGAGACCCCGGCGCCTTCGCCGGTCGGCAGCGAAACGGTGCTGCAGGCGGCGACGCCTTTAAGCAGCATGCGCCTGTTCAGATTCGAGATCGGGTGGGTTTCGATTTTCGCGACGGTCATAGCCACCTGAGATAGTGGCGATCATGGCTTTTGCCGGGCAGGGCGGCGAAAATCTCGCCAGTATCGACGATCCCAATGCATGTGGGAGAACGACATGCATAAAAACAAAGACCTAAAGCACGTCGCATGAATTCAGCGCGACGCGCTTTAGGCGGCTGTATCGAGATTTGCGTCCGAGGAGCCGCCCATCCGGTCGTCTTCCGTATGGACCCACCAGGCGCCGAGCGCGTCGACCAGCGGCACAAGCTTGCGGCCGGGCAGGGTGAGATCGTAGTCGACACGCAACGGATAACCCGGACGCACCGTCCGCCGCACTATACCGGCGTCCTCCAGCTTACGCAGTTCCAGCGCCAGAATGCGGTGCGACACCGTTGGGTTGTCGCGCCTCAGGTCGCTGAACCGCTTGGTTCCCTCCTTCAGATAGTAGAGCAGCAGTGTGGGCCAACGCCCGCTGAGCACGCGCATGGTCTCTTCGATCGGGCAGCGTGAGACGACGTCTTTCATGGGCGGGTCCTGGTTACAGAATTGTGCGCAATTTACATGGGGCGACCAGCGTTTAGGGTCAAGTTTCGCTGCGCGGCGTGATCCCTTGAACCATGGAAGAAAACAAATGGAACCTATCCTCCTTTACGGCTTCCCGGCGGGAAGCTCGATGGGGCTCGTCGCTGCCTTTGAACGGGTTGGACAACCCTATCGCCTGTGCCGCGTCGATATGCTCACCGAGATGAAGAACGATGCCTATGCCAGCATCAACGGCCGTCAGGAAACACCCGTTTTGATCACCGACGAAGGCATGGTGCTCACCGAGACCATGGCCATCGCCGCGTGGCTCGAAGCCCGCGACGGGCAACGCCGCATCAGCTTCGAACCGCGCACGCCGCAAGCTGACCGCATGCATCAACTGATGGCCTTCGTGAACACCGGGTTCACTGCGGCCTTCAGCCCTCTATGGGCGGCATTTGAGATGGCGGCGGATGAACCGGCGCTGAAGGCGGTCTTGCGCGACTTCGGCCGCCAGGCCGTTATTAACCGCCACGACCAGCTCGAGGCGATGATCGTCGATACGGACTTCCTGGTCGGCAACCGGCTGACGCTGGCCGATACGACGCTGATTGGCGTGGCACGTTGGGCGGAGTTCCACCAGGCGGTCGACGGCGCCGCCTATCCCAAGCTGGCCGGGTTGCGCCGCCGCATCGAAGCCGATCCGGTCGTCCGATATGCCTTGGCTGTCGAGGATGGCGAACAGCCCGCCGGTTCGGGCGCCTGCCTCGGCCACGTCCCTCTGGCCGATGTGATCGATCGCTTCGCTGCACCGGCGCAACCGTAGCGACGCTCATTTTCAACTCGATGTGCCTTTGTGAAAGGCACTTGTCTGCCGGAGTGCGGTTGCCGCACTCCGGCGTTGTTGAACGCTACCGCCGGCGCCTCCAGACGTCAGGTCAAACGTCGGGAGCCGTCTCTCATTTCACGAGAGTGATCATCCGATCAGCATACATTGCGCGATTTCCAAGCGCAGCCGCGCAGTCCGACGTGACGGACGAGTTTCCGGTCATCTGTACCGTATTGCCGACAAGCCTGAGACAGTCGCCCTGGGCGCTCATATCAGAGTTGCCGGCGTAGGAAATGGGCGCGTCCGGCGCGTAGATGAAACCGCTGAGCACGGAATTTGCGCCGCCATTCAACGTCAGGGCAGACGTATTGCCGTGATCCTGGAAAATGGTGATACCTGCATAAGGGCCGCTGGCGGGCGGGGAAAGGTTCACCTTCTCATTGGCATTTATGTAGATCTGAGCGCTTTCCATGAGGAATATGGTCACGCCCTGGCCAGTCAGGCTGCCGTTTCCCCCTGGCTTTATGGTGGTGCCGCGCATGATGTAGACGCCCGGATCAAGCGTGATGTTCCCCGACAATGTCTTGTCGCAATAAGTGCCGGGCGACAGCGTGTAGGTTTTGCCGTTCGGGACCGGCAAACACAATGTGTAAGGGGGAGGAATGACGTCGGCCAGTGGATCGAAAGACGCGTACCGATGTTCGTGCGGCGTTCCGCAGGCGAGACTGGCGCTGGGTGGCAACAGCCCACTGGTGCCGCCGACGGTTGAGACACAGCCCGCCGAAACCAGTGCGGAGCCGCCTCTGTTGACAGAATCGGACGCGTCCGAGTTCGCCGCGATCACGCAATTGTCCATCGAGACGTTGGTCGAGCCCTGCAAGTTCACGGCGGCGGAGGCATGCGGATCGAGGGCCAGCACGCAGGCCTGAGCGCCAGGTTTTATCTTGACCAAGGACGAGCGGTAGGCCGGCCAGGGGGCCGAGTCGGCGATGAAACTTGGGTGGCTTATGCTCGACGACAGCGAGACAAAGTAGGCGCTTGGGCTGCCACTGGCCGTTGCCGAGAAAGCCGAGACGCTGCCCGAATATTCCTGCGGGTCGACCGCGCTCAAATTTACGGCAAAGAATTGCAACCCAAGCTGCTGAACATCGCCTGCCGCCATCCCGGGAGAGAACTTCGTGCCGATGGCGAGCCCCGCCGCGTCCAGCGAGTTCTGTAGTTGCGAGGCATCATGGCTCGTGCCGACCAGATCAATGGCGCCAGCCAAACCAATCATTATCGGCAGCACCACTATGGCGGTCGCTATGGCAAAGTTGCCACGCTCCGAGGACCAGAAGCCTTTCAAGACGAACATCGCCCCTCGCCAAAACTTGTAAAGCTCAGGTGATACGCTAAGGGTCCCTACGAGACATTTAAGGAAATGCTAAAATACGTAAATGCTAAAATGCATCACAATGCTTGGCCAAAACGAAAGCCTACCAAGGCACGGCCATATGAGAGGCGATGCGGAGAGATGAGCACAACGAGGAACTGCTCCCTAGGCCATCGACACGGCGACAATCGCCGCCAACTCTGCTATCGTGCCTCTCGTTCTTGAAGTGGCAGCTCTGGCGGCCATCCTGGCGGTGACCGCCCCGACACACGGGAGGAAGGTTATGGCCGGCTTTCATGTCATGGCGGACGCACGTGGAATGCATGTGCAGCCCACGGTGCGTCGCATCACCATTTCGGACCTTTGGGATGCGCTTCGCCTCGGCGTCGAGGATTTCTGGGCAAAGCCCTCGCATTACGTGTTCCTGTGCCTGATCTATCCCATCGTTGGCCTGATCCTGACGCGGTGGACGTCTGGCGCCAATGCCATCCAGCTCATCTATCCCCTGATGTCGGGTTTCGCGCTGGTCGGGCCGTTTGCCGCGCTCGGCCTTTACGAGATCAGCCGCCGGCGCGAACTCGGTATGAACACCTCCTGGTGGCATGCACTCGATGTACGCCGCTCGCCGGCGATTCCGTCGATCGCGGTGATAGGAATCATGCTGGTGGCGCTATTCCTGTTGTGGCTCTACACCGCGCAGTCGATCTACACCGGCCTGTTCGGCGATCAGCCTCCGGCATCGATCGGCAGCTTCGTCCGCGAGGTGCTGACGACCAGCAAGGGCTGGACGCTGATCCTTGCCGGCAATGCGGCAGGCTTTGTCTTCGCCGCGGTCGTGCTGGCCACCACCGTGATTGCCTTCCCGCTGCTGCTCGATCGGGACGTCGGCGCCGTTTCGGCCATCGAGACCTCGGCGCGGGCAGTCATGGCCAACCCGTTGCAGATGGCGCTGTGGGGGTTGCTGGTCGCCGTGCTTCTGGTCATCGGTTCGATCCCGCTGTTTGCCGGTCTCGCCGTCGTCATACCGGTGCTCGGCCATGCCACATGGCATCTCTACCGCAAGGTGGTCGAGCCGGAGCGGGCGGAGCAAATCCGGCGGCCGATGTAACGAAGCAGAGCGTCAGACAAAGCCGACATTTTTGGTTTGTCGGGCGCTCTCTATGGCCAAATGGAGGAGACGGTCCCATGGCCTGCAAACTGCCGGGGGCGCTTAAGGCGCTTGTCTGGTTGATCGCCCTTAATATTGCTGGAGATCTCGATGTCGCGCAAGCAAGCGCTGACCAGCCGGTGCAGTTCGAAAGCGCGGCTGTCGCGCCAACGCCGTTGCAGCAGCGCATTGCGCAGGCAAGTAGCACGGTCCCGAAAGCTGTTCCTGGCACGCCGCTGCAAGGATATCTGACGCGACCGCCGGGTGAGGGGCCATTCCCGGCTGTCGTGGTTCTCCACGGATGTTTGGGTCTATTCCCAAGTATAAAGAAAACCTGGTCCGAGCGGCTGTCTTCCTGGGGTTACGTCGTCCTCGTTGTCGACAGCTTCAGCACGCGCGGCATAAAGGAGACCTGTGACGGCCGCCGGTTTGCTGATCGCGTCTATGACGCCTACGGCGCCTTGGAGTTCCTATCGAAATACGGTTTTGTCGACCCGCAGCGCATTGCCTTGATGGGATTCTCCGCAGGTGGGAGCGCAACGCTCGAGGCCGTGCAATCTGGTGGAGACGAGCAGCTTATGGAGCGCAAGTTCAAGGCAGCGATCGCCTACTATCCGAATTGTTCGGCAGCGAATGGCGACATGACGGTCCCGACCTTGATACTGATCGGCGAACTTGACGATCGGACTCCCGCCCAAAAATGCCAGGAGATGATGACGCAGCGCAGCGGCAAGGGAAGCTCCGTGCAGCTTGACGTCTATCCGGGTGCCCGTCATGGATTTGATTACCCAGGACTCAAGGGTCAACGTATGGAGTACAATGCGGCTGCGGCCGATCAATCCATAAGCGCCTCTCATGAATTTCTGAAAGAAGTCTTCGGCGGCTGACAGCGACAACTGCTGTTTTGGTTTTTGCCCTCAGCGCTGTGCGTCGGTCGCCATCTTCAGCGCGAGAGCCGCCAGCACCGTGCCCATCATCCAGCGCTGGATGACCAGCCACAGTGGCCGCCCGGCGAGGAAGGTCGCGATCGAACCGGCCGTCACCGCGATGATGGCATTGACGCTGAGGCTGATCGTGATCTGCGTGGCGCCCAGCACCAGAAGCTGCGACAGGACATGGCCTTTGCCCAGGCTGATGAACTGCGGCAGCAGCGACAGATAGAGCACGGCCACTTTCGGATTGAGCAGATTGGTCATCAGGCCCATAGCGAACAGCTTGCGCGGCCGATCCCTTGGCAGTTCGCGCACCTGGAATGGCGAACGCCCGCCCGGCTTCACCGCCTGCCAGGCCAGCCACAGGAGATAAAGCACACCGGCAAAGCGCAGCGCGTCATACGCATAGGGCACGGCGAGCAGCAGCGCGGTGATGCCGAATGCCGCCGCCAGCACATAGAAGACAAAGCCGAGTGCCACGCCACCGAGCGAGATCAGCCCCGCCTTCGGCCCTTGCGACAGGGAACGCGAGATCAGATAGATCATATTGGGGCCAGGCGTCAGCACCATGCCGAGGCAGACCAGCGCGAAGGCGAGATGGTTGGCGGTTTCGGGCATCTGTTCGTTTCCCTGTGCACCGCGAATGAACGCACGATCCCGCGAGCGGTCAACATGTGCCTGTCTCGACGGACGTGCGCAAGGGCATGGCGGCGCCAGCCGTTGCGCCAGCTAGATGTCAATGCCTGCGGATCAGCCGACGACGCGCAGGTTCGACAATTCGTTGCCGATTTCCTTGAAGTCGTTCGACAAGGTGGCGCCGGTGGCGTTCCAGAACAGTTTTGCCGGCTTGCTCGCGTCCGTCGGATCCTTGCGGAAGCGCGAGTTCGACGAGCAGGATTTCAGCGCCGCGATCGCCGCTTGATCGCTGGTTTTGGTCGTGGACAGATCGAGCGCCACCGTCATCACCATGATGTTGGCCGCCTTGGCGTTGTTGCAAAGCGTCGCCATCTGCTCGTTGAGCGCGTTGGTATAATTGCCGTTCGAATAATCGAACTGGCCGATGGCGCTGGACGTACCCATAAACAGGCGGCCCACCGAAGTGCCGTTATAGCCTGGATTGAGATAGCCGTAGGATGCATAGATCGATTTCGAATCGGCGGGGTCGGAATAGTTCAACGAGGACGGCGTATAGTAGGTGTTGGCGCCGTCGGTCAGCACGATCACGACCTTGTCGTTGCCTCTCTCGGTTTCCGGACGGCCTTGCGTGAACGGCTCGCCGCTCGAAACAACCCGCCAGCCCCAGGCCATGCCCTCGGGAACATTGGTGCCGCCATCCGGCTGCATCAGGTCGATCGCGGCCTTGATTGCGGTGAGCCCAGTGTCGGCGCTGACATCGGTCATCGGGGTGATCGGGCTGGTGGAGCAGCTGTAGTTCGGCCCGTTGCCGGCCGGCAGCGCCGGCGCATTGATCGGCCGTGGCTGGAAATATTTGGCCATGTTGCGCAGCCGGGTTTGGCCGGTGCTGCTCGTCGGGTCGTCATTCCACCAGCTGTTGATAGCGCCATAGGTCGTCGGCGCGGCCTCATCCGGATCCTGGGTGATCTTCCAATGGTTGCCAGGCTCGTCCGGGGCGAACATGGGTACGAACATCGTCGCCGGATCGCCAACCCCTATGCCGGTGTTCGCCGAGCCGCCAGACGGCGCTGCGTCGTTGACATTGTAGGGATAGGGCCTGGCCTCGACGCAGCCCTGCCAACTGGCGAACGGGCCATAGGTGTCGATATAGTCATATTCGTCGTGGCTGTCGCTGCAGGTGCTGTTCGAGTTGTATTGGTCGCAAACCACGCGCTTGCTGCCTTTGACACGCTCATGGTTGGTGACGACCTTCATGTCGCGGTAGAGCGAAAACCGGGTCAGCATCTGGCCTTCATCGGTACCCCATCCGGACCCGCGCTTGTACCAGGTGCCGTTGCTCTGCTGGGCGTATTTGTCGGCCGCGTTCAGTGTCGACCAGTCGAAATTCTCGTTCGATACCGGCGACAGGCCCTCGGTGTCCATCCAGGACGCATTGCCGTTGCCGGGTCCGACGTTGACCGAGGCGGCAAACGGCACGAGGCCGAATTGCACGGGTCTGTCGACCTGTTTGATCATTGCCGCTTGCTTGGCCAGCGTGTCGACCAGCTGTTTGGCCGCGGTCTTGAGAAGATCGATGCGCTTTTGCCCCGAGCCCGTTCCGGTGGTGGTCATCGATCCCGAATTGTCGAGCACCAGGGCAACTTCCAGAGTGTTCTTCAACCGCACTTCCGAAGTGACGTTGAAGCTGATCTTCTGGTTTGCGTCGGTTTCGGATTTGCCGAGGAGCTGGCCGAAGGCGGGATAGAAATAGGGCTTGTAGTCGAGCCGCGCGCTCATCTTGAGCAAGCCGCCGCCGGTGGTGTTGCTTGGCAAGGTGACGCTGAGCGTCGTGTTGGCGGGATCGATCTTGTTGAGGTTGGCATTGAAGAAGTCGAGCGCATAGGCTCTCAACTGGTCGTCGGTCGCGCCCTCGGTCAGCCGGCGCGCCGTGGCGAAGTTCGCGGCATCGAGCGCATTCGACACCGCCTGTTTCTCGCGGCTCATCTCGGTGAAATCGACCGCTATCGCCAGGCTGCCCATCAGTGGAACCATCGCAACGACCGTCATAAGAGCATAGTTGCCGCGCCTGTCGCGGCAGAACTGACGCCAAAGTTCATGCATGTCTTGCAGCGGCCCCCGCCGGCGGATTCTCGATCGACACGAGCTTTTCACAAAACGCTGAAGGCCGCGTTTGGGAAATCGCTCGATTGCCGGGCCAGCGCTTCACCAACCGCTAACCAATCGGTGCCTGGCGAAAGCTGGTGACAGGCCGGGGCGGTTCGGCTAATCCGAACCGGCTGCGGCGAACCGTCTGTCGCGGCGGTCGCAACGATCATGATTGAAGGAAACGGCATGGCGGATTCGCCTGAAATCATCGGCTCGCTCGAAGATGTTTCGAAGGCCTATTCGGCAATCCTGTGCGATGTCTGGGGCGTGGTCCACAATGGCGAAACGCATTTTCCCGTGGCGGCCTCCGCACTGGCAAGGGCTCGAGAGGCGAAAATCCCCGTCATCCTGATCACCAATTCGCCGCGCAGAAGTGCCGATGTCGTGGCGCAGATGAACGCGATCGGCGTCCCGCCATCAGCCTACGACCGGGTGGTCACGTCGGGCGACGTAACCCGGGATCTGATCGCCGAAGGTCCGCGCAAGATTTTCCACATCGGCGCCGATCGTGACTTCACGCTCTATGAAGGTCTCGACGTCGAGCTTGTCGAGGAGTTCGAGGCGTCCGGCGTCGTCTGCACCGGCCTGTTCGACGACGAGGTCGAAAAGCCCGAGGACTACATTGAGCTTCTGCGGCGGCTGCGCGCCAGGAACCTGCCTTTCATCTGCGCAAACCCCGACATCGTGGTCGAGCGTGGCGAACGCATCATCTGGTGCGCCGGCGCGTTGGCACGCGACTATGCCCAGCTCGGCGGCCGCACATTGATCGCCGGAAAACCCTACGCACCGATATACAGTCTTGCGATGAAGGAAGTTGCCGAGCTTCTTGGCCGGCCTGTCGAGCGCGCCCAGGTGTTGGCCATCGGCGACGGCATGATGACGGATGTGAAGGGCGCAGCCGACAGTGGCTTCGATGTTCTCTATGTCTCCGGCGGCATCCATGCCCGCGACTATGGCGATGCCCTGCAACCGGATCCGGCAAGGCTGGCGACCTTCCTGGAAAAGCATGGCTATGGTCCGGTAGCCGTCATTCCCAGATTGCGGTAGGTGACGATGGCAGCCTTCCAGCACATCCTGGCAACCGCTCCGCTGCCCGCAGACCTGCGCGGCGGCGTGGTCGCGATCGGCAATTTCGATGGTGTCCATCGCGGCCATCAGGCGGTGCTCGAGCGGGCACTGGCTGAAGCCGGGCGGCGCGGAGTACCCGCCCTGGTGCTGACATTCGAACCGCATCCGCGCAAGATCTTCAGGCCTGATGTCCCGTTGTTCGTGCTGACGCCGCCGCCGATGAAGGCGCGGCTCCTGTCGCTGCTGGGCTATGCCGCGCTGGTCGAACAGCCGTTCACGCGCGACTTCGCCTCGCTGTCGGCGGAAGCGTTCGTGACCGATGTGCTGGAAACGAACCTTGGCATTACCCACGCCGTGACCGGGTTCGATTTCCATTTCGGCAAGGATCGTCAAGGCGGCCCGGCCTACCTGATGGCAGCGGGCGAGCGTCACGGCTTCGGCGTCACGCTCGTCGACGCCTTCCGCGACGAGGGCGCCGAGGTGGTGTCGTCCAGCCGCATCCGCGAATTGCTGAGCGAGGGCGAGGTGGCCGAGGCCGCCGGACTGCTCGGCTATCGCTTCACTGTCGAAAGCGAGGTGGTCGGCGGACAGCAGCTCGGCCGCACGCTTGGCTTTCCAACCGCGAATATGAGGCTTTCAGCCGAAGCTGCCCTGAAAGAGGGCATCTATGCCGTCCGCTTTCGCCGCGCGAGCGGCACGCTTCACGACGGTGTCGCCAGCTTCGGCCGTCGCCCGACGGTCGATGACAATGGCGCGCCGCTGCTGGAAACCTTCGTCTTCGATTTCTCCGGCGACCTCTATGGCGAGATCTGCCAGGTTTCCTTCTTCGGTTTCCTGCGCCCGGAGGTCAAGTTCGAAGGGCTCGACGCGCTGGTCGCGCAGATGAAGCGCGATGAGGCTGAAGCGCGCGCGCTGCTTGCCGGCGTCAGGCCGCTCTCCGAGCTCGACGCGGCCATGGCATTCTAAAGCATGATCCCGGTGGCCCCGGGTTTCGGGCAGGATCATGCTCAGGCAAGAATCACTTTTTCAGCGCCAGGCCGACGGCGATGAAGGTCCAGCCCTGGAAGATCAGGTCGATCGCCAGGAAGAGACCCAGCACCCACAGGCTGTTGACCGGCCAACCCATGGCGATGATCAGACCCGCAAGCGCGCTGATGACTCCGGCCGCGACGATCCAGCCCCAGCCGCGTTCCGGCCGGTGGCTGTAGCCGACCCAGGCCCGAAGCACTCCTGACGCGACCAGCGCGATCGCCAGCAGGAACGTCAGCACCGCTGAAGCAAGCAGCGGATTGTCGAAAGCAAAGAAACCGGCAACGGCGTAGAGCAGTCCGCTCAGCAGCCAGTAGAAGAAGCGGCTCCAGGTCTTGACGCCGAACGCATGCACGATCTCGATGATGCCGGCCATCAGCATCAGCCATCCCACGACATAGACCGAAGCCACCGTGGCGATGAACAGATTGGCGAAGGCAATGCCGCCGAAGATGAGCAGCAGCACGCCAAGCGCGACAAACCATCCCCATTTTGTCCGTGTCTGTTCGATCGCGATTTTCAAAGCGTCGCCGTGCAGGGTCATTGTCGCCGTCTCCATCAAGGGCTGCGGGATACTGCCGGACGGAAGTTAGTCCCGGCGCCGGCCAACGTCCAGCCGACGGCCGGCAGCGGGATCGCGGCAAAGCGCGAGCGGATGTCTCGGGTTTAAATCAAATTTTACCAAACGGCCGTCAAAGCTGTCATCGGTAACCATGTGTGTTGTGTTAGTGGAGTAGCCATGAGTCCGGTCGGAAGAATCTCTCTGGTGTTGGCCGCTGCGGTGCTGGGTGGGGCGGGCGCTGCCAATGCGGGCGAGGGCAGCTGGCTGTCCGGCGACTGGTATCTGACCATTGGCGCCACTGGCATGGTCGCTCCTGACTTCGAGGGCGGCAAGAAATACCTGCTCAGCGCTTCACCGATCGTCTCGCTGGGCAAGGCCGGACCGGCCGCTCGCTTCACTTCGCGCAACGACAACATCTCGCTGGCGCTGGTCGATGATGGCGGTATCCGCGCCGGCTTGACCGGCAAGTTCCTGTTTTCGCGTGACGATGACAATGCCGACGAGTTGAAGGGCCTCGATCCGGTGCGCTGGGGCGGCGAAGTTGGCGGCTTCTTCGAATTCTATCCGACGGACTGGCTGCGCGCCCGCGCCGAACTGCGCCACGGCATTCGCGCGCACAACGGCTTTGTCGCCGACATCGCCGCCGATGCCTTCTACGATGTGACGCCCACCGTGCGGATTTCAGGTGGACCGCGTGTCTCGTTCGCTTCAGGCAACTATTTCGACGCCTACTACGGCGTCAACGCGCAGGAGGCAGTGGCCTCGGGCCTGAGCGAATATCATCCCGGTGGCGGGCTGAAATCGACCGGCGTCGGCGGCGCCATAACCTGGAAGGTGACCGAGCCGATGACCGCCAGCCTGTTTGGCGAGTATTCGCGCCTGATGGGACCGGCGGCCGATTCCAGCCTGGTCAGGGAACGCGGCGACCGCAATCAGTTCATGATCGGCGTGTCGACCAGCTATCGCTTCGATTTCACGATGTAAGTGAATCGAACGAGACGCTTTATTCCTGCGGCTTTCTCCGCTAAAAGCCCTGCCATGATGAGCTTTTCGCGCCTTTGCGCGCTGACGATACGAATTACGAGCCCGGTGTTCCGGGCGGCCTGAGCGCCGCTGGAGCCGCCGGGGTTCTTGCGCGTGCCTCTCGCGCTTTTTCCAAATGATGATAGTTCAACGCCCGAGCTCCTTTGCCGCCGGGCAATGCACATGGCAGGCCAATGACCGAAACCGTTGAAACGATCGACTATTCCAAGACGCTTTATCTGCCGCAGACGGATTTCCCGATGCGCGCCGGCTTGCCGGAGAAGGAGCCGCTGCTGGTCAAGCGCTGGCAGGACATGGACCTCTACCGCAAGCTGCGCGAAAGTGCTGCCGGCCGCACGAAATACGTGCTGCATGACGGCCCGCCCTACGCCAACGGAAATATCCATATCGGCCACGCGCTGAACAAGATCCTCAAGGACGTCATCACCCGCTCGTTCCAGATGCGCGGCTATGACTCGAACTATGTGCCGGGCTGGGACTGTCACGGCCTGCCGATCGAATGGAAGATCGAGGAGCAGTATCGCGCCAAGGGCAAGAACAAGGACGAGGTGCCGGTCAACGAATTCCGCAAGGAATGCCGTGAGTTCGCTGCGGGTTGGATCACGGTGCAGGGGGCTGAGTTCCAGCGGCTCGGCGTCATCGGCGACTTCAAGAACCCCTATATGACGATGGCTTTCCATGCCGAGGCGCGGATCGCCGGTGAGCTGTTGAAGTTCGCCATGTCGGGCCAGCTCTATCGCGGCTCCAAGCCGGTGATGTGGAGTGTCGTCGAGCGCACCGCGCTGGCCGAGGCCGAGATCGAGTACCACGATTATGAGTCCGACACGATCTGGGCGAAGTTTCCGGTCGCCAGCCTGGTCCGTCCCATCGATGATGGTGAGACCAAACTGACGGAGGGAGCCCTCGATCTACTGCAGGCCCATGTCGTCATCTGGACGACGACGCCCTGGACCATCCCCGGCAACCGCGCCGTCAACTATTCGCCGCGCATCAATTACGGCCTTTACGAGGTCACGGCGGCCGAGAACGCGTTCGGCCCGCAGCCAGGCGAAAAGCTGATCTTTGCCGACGCACTGGCCGAAGACGCCTCGGCCAAGGCCAAGGTCGCCTTGAATCGGCTTCGCAGCGTTTCGGCGCAAGAGCTTGGAAGCCTTACGCTTTCGCATCCGTTCAAGGGCCTTGGCGGCGGCTACGAATTTGCCGTTCCGATGCTCGCCGGCGACCATGTCACCGACGATGCCGGCACCGGCTTCGTCCACACCGCGCCTGGCCATGGCCGCGAGGACTTTGACGCCTGGATGGATGCGGCGGTGGATCTGCGCCCACGCGGCATCGACCCAGCCATCCCGTTCACCGTCGACGATGGCGGCTTCTTCACCAAGGATGCGCCGGGTTTCGGCCCGGACCGCGAGGGTGGGCCGGCGCGCGTCATCGACGACAATGGCAAGAAGGGCAACGCCAACCAGGCCGTCATCGACGAGCTGATCAAACGCAACGCGCTGTTCGCGCGCGGCCGACTGAAACACTCCTATCCACATTCCTGGCGGTCCAAAAAACCGATCATCTTCCGCAACACGCCGCAATGGTTCGTCTATATGGACAAGGACCTCGGCGACGGCTCGACGCTGCGCAGCCGGGCGCTGAAGGCGATCGACGACACCCGTTTCGTGCCCGCCGCCGGCCAGAACCGCATTCGCGCCATGATCGAGGAGCGCCCGGACTGGGTGCTGTCGCGCCAGCGCGCCTGGGGCGTGCCGATTGCCGTCTTTGCCGATGCCGACGGCAATGTGCTGAAGGACGAGGCTGTCAACCAGCGCATCATGGATGCCTTCGAGCAGGAGGGCGCCGACGCCTGGTTCGCGGCCGGCGCCAAGGAGCGTTTCCTCGGCAATCACGATGCCTCCAAATGGAAGCAGGTGATGGATATCCTCGACGTCTGGTTCGATTCGGGCTCGACGCACGCCTTCACGCTGGAGGATCGTCCTGACCTGAAATGGCCGGCCGACGTCTATCTCGAAGGCTCCGACCAGCATCGCGGCTGGTTCCATTCCTCGTTGCTGGAAAGCTGCGGCACCAGGGGCAGGGCACCTTACGACACCGTCGTCACCCATGGCTTCACCATGGACGAGGATGGCCGCAAGATGTCGAAGTCGCTCGGCAACACCGTCGTGCCGCAGGACGTCATCAAGCAGTCGGGCGCCGACATCCTGCGTCTGTGGGTGGTGACAACAGACTATTGGGAGGACCAGCGGCTCGGCAAGAACGTGCTGCAGACCAACATCGACGCCTACCGCAAGCTGCGCAACACCATCCGCTGGATGCTGGGCACGCTCGCCCATGACGATGGCGAAGAGGTGCCGCTGGAAAAGATGCCGGAGCTGGAGCGGCTGATGCTGCACCGGCTTGCCGAGCTCGATGAAGTCGTCCGCTCGGGCTACGATGCTTTCGAGTTCAAGCGCATCACCCGCATGCTGCTCGATTTCATGGTGGTCGAGCTGTCGGCCTTCTATTTCGACATCCGCAAGGATGCGCTCTACTGCGACGCGCCGTCGAGCGTGAAACGCAAGGCTTCGGTTCAAGTGGTACGCCATCTCTTCGACTGCCTGGTGAAATGGCTGGCGCCGATGCTGCCCTTCACCATGGAAGAGGCCTGGCTCGACCGCCATCCGGATGCGGTCTCGCTGCATCTTGATCAGTTCCCGCAAATCCCGGCGGACTGGAAAAACGAGGCGCTGGCGGAAAAATGGCGCAAGGTGCGGCAGGTGCGTCGCGTCGTCACCGGCGCGCTGGAGATTGCGCGCGCCCAGAAGGTGATCGGCTCGTCGCTGGAAGCGGTGCCGGTCGTCACCATCAACGATGCGACGCTCGAAGCGGCGATATCGGATGTCGACATGGCCGAGATGGCGATCACCAGCGATCTGGTCATCGCTCATGGCGAGACACCGGCCAGTGCCTTCACGCTCGACGACGTCAAGGGCGTCGCCGTGGTGGTCGAGAAGGCCGAGGACCGTAGCCTGGTGAAATGCGCGCGATCCTGGCGCTACACCGCCGATGTCGGCCAGGATCCGGAATTCCCGGACGTTTCGGCTAGGGATGCGGCGGTGCTGCACGAATTGAAGGCGCTTGGCCGGCTTTGACAGGCCGGCTACGGTGCACAAATGCCACGCCGGGTGGTCGAAAACCGCCCGCGCGTTGCCCTTAACGAGTGGTTGAGGTAAACACGCGAAACTCCGGAAGACAAATTGTCGCCGGATTTCCGTCGCAAGTGCTTGGACGATGGGGGCCGGTCATAAGGCCGGCGGCAATCGAGAGGCTGTCTACAGTGGGACTTTTTGGCATGACCGAGAGATATAATGCGCGCCTGGCGCTGCTGGCGCCGCTTGTCGCATCGGGCCTCGCTTTGTCCGGCTGCATGGGCTCTCCGACCTACGGCACCGACAAGACCGCCGGCGAACAGCTGGCCGGCGATATTTCGGGCGCCTTTTCATTCGCGCCGAAGCGCAAGGAACAGATCGACTACAAGCCGCGCCCGACGCTGGTGAAGCCGGCGCCAGGCCAGAAGGAAGCGCTGCCGGCACCGCAGGACAGCATCGAGACGGCGAGCGCCGAATGGCCCGAATCGCCCGAACAGCGCCGCGCCCGCCTGCGCGCCGACGCCACCGCCCATCAGAACGACCCGGCCTACCAGTCGGACATCGTCGAGGACGTGCAGACCGACCCGGCCTCGGTGAAGAAGGCGATGGCGGATTCAGGCTCGAGCCACCCGCCGGCGTGGACGCCCGCGGATTCCGACAAGGGCCGCGCCGCCGAGATCCAGCGCCGGCTTGTCGACAGCAAGCAGGGTGACCCGAACACCCGCAAATATCTGAGCGAACCGCCGGTGCAGTATCGTGTCGCGGCCGGCACAGCGCCGCAGAATGAACTTGGCGAGGACGAGTACAAGAAGGAGCGCCGTCTCAAGAAAGAGGCGGAAGGCAAGAAGGGCAGCGGCTGGTTCGACTGGATGCCGTCCCTGTAAGCACGCCAATTGGGTTGCCGGGCGTTGCGCCCCGGTTCAGCCGCGCCGTTCCCGGAAAAATCCCTTGAGCAGCAGGGCCGCTTCGGTCTCGCCCATGCCCGGATAGATGTCGGGCGCGTGGTGGCAGGTCGGCGAGGCGAAGAAGCGCACACCATTGACCACCGCACCGCCCTTGTCGTCGGCGGCGCCGAAATAGAGCCGGCGCAGCCGGGCGAAGGAAATGGCGCCGGCGCACATGGCGCACGGCTCCAACGTCACATAGAGATCGTGGCCGGTGAGCCGCTCGGCCGACAGTTTGCGGCAGGCATCGCGGATGACCAGCATCTCGGCATGCGCCGTCGGGTCGGCAAGTTCGCGTGTGCGGTTGCCGGCGCTGGCGACAACGCCGTCGCCGTTGGCGATGACGGCGCCGACCGGCACTTCGCCGCGCAAGGCTGCCGCTTCGGCCTCTTTCAGTGCCATGGCCATGAAATCGGGTCGCTTCACGCGGTTTCCATTCCGATTATCTCCTCGTCGGCTTTTGGTTTTCGTTTGTCTTCACGGAAAAACCGGTCTCCACTTTTCCCTGACAAACTCGGGCGATCCTGTTATTGAGCGCATCAACCCGAAAATCGGACTCGGTTTTCGGAAATGATCATGCGCCAAATCAAGTGCTACAGCGTTCGTTGCGCGCCCGAAAGGATGCGCCACGCTGTAGCAGCGCAAACGGACAAAGGCCACATGGACGACAAAGACAAGAAATTCCGACCCAAGAAGGGTCCGGCCAGGAGTGGCCCGAAAGCCGCGGGTCCGCGCAGCCGTGATGGCGCCGCCGGCAAAGGCGGCAAGCCGTCCTTTGGCGCCAAGAAGCCTTACGCACCGCGCCGCGACCGCCCGATGGCGGCTGAGGGCGAGCGGCCGAAGCGCGACTTCAAGGGCGGGGACAAGCCATTCAGCAAAGGCCCGCGTCCCGAAGGCAAACCTTTTGAGAAGCGTGAAGGCCCACGCAAGCCTTATGCGCCACGTGGCGACCGTCCGATGGCCGCCGAGGGCGAGCGCAAGCCGTACGAGAAGCGCGAAGGGCCGCGCAAACCCTATGCGCCACGTGGCGACCGTCCGAAGGCCGCCGATGGCGAACGCAAGCCCTATGAGAAGCGCGAAGGGCCGCGCAAACCTTATGCCCCGCGCGGCGACCGCCCGGCTGCGGCGGCAGAGGGTGGCGAACGGCGCTTCGACCGTCGTCCCAAGCGTGATTTTAGCGACCGGGCACAGCGCGATGCTGGCGATCGCCCGAAGCGTGACTTCGCCGATCGCCCCAAGCGCGACTTCGCTGATCGCCCCAAGCGTGATTTCGGCGACCGTCCCAAGCGTGATTTCAACGATCGGCCGCAAGGCGCATCGGGCGGCAGCTTCAAGCCACGCCCGCGTCCCGCCGATGCTGCGGAAGAGGCAGGCGAGCGTATTGCCAAGCGGCTTGCCCGCGCCGGCCTGGCTTCGCGCCGCGATGCCGAGGAACTGATCGCCGCCGGCCGCGTCAAGGTCAATGGCCGCGCCCTGACTTCGCCGGCCTTTAACGTCATGCCTGATGACATTATCCATCTCGACGGCATGGAAATCCCGCCGATCGAGCGCACGCGGCTGTTCCTGTTCCACAAGCCGGCCGGCGTCGTTACCACCAACCGCGATCCCGAGGGTCGCAAGACCGTCTTCGACGTCCTGCCGGCGGAATTGCCTCGGCTGATGACCGTCGGCCGGCTCGATATCAACACCGAAGGCCTGCTGCTGCTCACCAATGATGGCGGCCTGTCGCGCGTGCTCGAACTGCCGGCCACCGGCTGGCTGCGCCGCTACCGCGTGCGCGTCCACGGCAAGGTCGAGGAGAAGGCGCTTGCCGGCCTGCGTGAAGGCATTGCCGTCGACGGCGTGTTTTACGGCGCCATCGAAGCGACGCTCGACCGTGAGCAAGGCACCAATGCCTGGCTGACGATCGGCCTGCGCGAGGGCAAGAACCGCGAAGTTAGGAACATCCTCGGCTCGCTCGGCCTCGACGTGACGCGGCTGATCCGCATCTCTTACGGGCCGTTCCAGCTCGATGACCTCGCTGAGGGCCATGTATTGGAGATCAAGGGCAGGGTGCTGCGCGACCAGCTTGGCGAGCGCCTGGTCGAGGAATCCGGCGCCAATTTCGAGGCCGATGTCACCAAGCCTTTTTCCAACAAGCCGGTGCGGCGTACTGAAGTTCGCGAGCCGGAGCCGGAACGGCCGAAATTCACCCGTGACGGCGAACGCCGTCCGATCGGCGAGGGCGGGTTGATCAAGAACCGCAAGCGCCGCGAAGGCAGCCGTGACGAAGCACTGGGCAAGCTGTCGACAAGCCCCGACAGAAGCGCAGAGAAGAGCTTTGGCGACCGCGGCCCGCGTCCCGAACGCAGTTTTGGCGACAAACCCCGTGGCGGCTTTGGTGACAAACCGCGCGGCGGCTTTGGCGACAAGCCGCGAGGCAGCGGCAAGAAATCCGAGCGTGAGCAACGGCCGATCGAGCCGCCCGGCCAGCGCAAGGCCAATGTCTGGATGGCGCCGGGCGCGCGGCCGATCGGCAAGGGCAGAGCCGAGGCTGACGCCGCCAAGGCAGCGGAAGCCAAGGCGCGCAAAGCATCGTTCAAGCCCTCATATGGCAAACCCGCCGGTGCAAAACCGTTCGGCAAGCCGCGTGGCGAACGTCCCAGCGGTGCTGGTGGCGGTGACCGACCGCGCAGTGGCCCCCGAGGCCCCAAAGCGAGATGAGAATCGTCGGCGGTGAGTTTCGCGGGCGTCCCTTGGCGACGCCTCGCTCGAGCGCCATCCGTCCGACGACCGATCGCACCCGCGAGGCGGTCTTCAACGTGCTGGCGCATCGCTTTGCCGAGCAATTGGACGGCGCGCGCGTGCTCGACCTGTTCGCCGGCACCGGCGCGCTTGGGCTGGAAGCCCTGTCGCGCGGTGCGTCCTATGGCGTCTTCATCGAGGAATCGGCCGAAGGCCGTGGGCTCATCCGCGACAATGTCGAGGCGTTTGGCCTGACCGGTCGCACCAAGATCTTCCGCCGCGATGCCACCGGCCTCGGCGAGGCCGGCACGCTGGCGCCGTTCGGCCTCGTCTTCGCCGACCCGCCCTATGGCAAGGGCCTTGGCGAGCGCGCTTTGCAGTCGGCGAAAGCGGGCGGCTGGCTGCGCCCCGGCGCACTGTGCGTGGTCGAGGAGACCGCGGTGGCTTCCTTCGAGCCGGGTCCCGGCTTTTCCGTGCTGGACGAGCGCAACTATGGCGAGACCGTCATCCGCTTCATCGAGGCCGCCTGATACGCCTTGCACACACGCCGGCCTCTTTGCCGCCGCCTTTGCCGGCAACATGACCAACAATTCACTTTGCTTGTCGGCAGCACCTTGCCTATCGTCCTGTCGACTGAACCGGAGCCATTGATGACATTTAGGGCTGAATGGCTGCGCGGAACGCTGTTGGCGACCTCTTTGGCTTTTGCGACAACCGGTCCGGTGCTGGCCGACAGCCCGGTCTTGCCCAACACGGTTCCGGCCGAGTTCAAGGTCACGGACTTCCTGCTCGACAACGGCATGGAGGTGGTCGTCATTCCCGACCATCGCGCGCCGATCGTCACCCACATGGTCTGGTACAAGATCGGCAGCGCCGACGAGCCGCCCGGCAAATCCGGCATCGCGCATTTTTTCGAGCATCTGATGTTCAAGGCGACGACCCACCATGCGGCGGGCGAGTTCGACCGCGCCATCTCCGACATTGGCGGCTCCAACAACGCCTTCACCTCCTACGACTACACCGCCTTCCACGAGACTGTGGCGCCGTCGGCGCTCGAACTGATGATGAGTTTTGAGGCCGACCGCATGCGCAACCTCATCCTCACCGACGATGTCATCAAGACCGAGCGCGACGTCATCCTCGAGGAGCGCCGCTCGCGCATCGACAACAATCCAGAGGCGGTTCTCGACGAGGAGGTGGATGCGACGCTGTGGCAGAACCAGCCCTACCGCATTCCCGTCATCGGCTGGATGCAGGAGATGCAGCAGCTGAACCGCGCCGATGCCACCGCCTTCTACGACAAATACTACCGGCCCAACAACGCCGTGCTGATCGTCGCCGGCGATGTCGAGCCGGACACGGTGCGGGCGCTGGCCGAAAAGACCTATGGCAAGGTGGCGCGCGGCCCCGATCTGCCGCCGCGCATCCGTCCGGTCGAGCCGGAACAGAACACCAAGCGTACGGTCACGCTCTCCGACGCCCGCGTCAGCGTGCCGAGCTTTTCCACCCAATGGGTGGTGCCGTCCTATCACACGGGCAAGCCGGGCGAGGCGGAAGCGCTCGACCTCTTGGCGGAGATCCTCGGCGGCGGCAACCGCAGCCGGCTCTACCAGGCGCTCGTCGTCCAGCAAGGCATTGCCTCCAATGCCGGCGCCTATTTCCAGGGCACCATGCTCGACGACACCAATTTCACCGTCTACGGTGCGCCGCGCGGCGATGCCAAGATCTCCGACGTCGAAGCAGCGGTCGATGCGGAAGTGGCGCGCATCGTCCGGGATGGCGTTACGCCATCGGAGCTGGAAAAGGCCAAGGACCGCTATGTCAGGTCGATGATCTTTGCCCGCGACAAGCAGGATTCCATGGCCAACATCTACGGCTCGACGCTGGCCACCGGCGGCAATGTACAGGACGTCCAGCAATGGACGGACCGCATCCGCAAGGTCACATCAGACGAGGTCAAGGCCGTCGCCGCGCGCTATCTCGTGCTCGCCCGGTCGACGACCGGCTATTTGCTGCCGCAGCAACAGGCGGGGAATTGATTTGACCGATCATCTCACCCTCATGCGCGCAGGGCAGCCGGTTCGGCAGCTCGCCTCGTTCCATACGCGCTCCGGGCGCTGTCCTTCGCTCACAATAGATGCCGGCTCTGCCCCTCACCTGCCTGCCGGCATCCTCTCCCCGTATAGTGACGGGGAGAGGGGCGCCATCATCGATGGTTTCGCCAATCACCAACGTTGGGAGAATGGGGCCGAGACCACGGCCAGCCCCCTTCTCCCCGTCACTATACGGGGAGAAGTGCCCGGCAGGGCGATGGGGGGTGGCTCCGACTTCGACAATTGTTCGTCTCGAACGCACGTTGGAAGCCAAAATTTGTCTGAAGCTGTTGCCCGTGCGGTAACCCCGCTCATCACATTACTCCTCTCCATCCTCTTCCTGATCCTGCCGGCATTCACAGCGCGCGCCATGGACATCCAGTCCGTCACCTCGCCAAAAGGCATCACCGCCTGGCTGGTCGAGGACTATTCCGTGCCTGTCGTCGCCATCCGATTCGTCTTCGGCGGCGGCTCGACGCAGGATCCGGTCGGCAAGGAAGGACTGGCCAATCTGATGACCGGCCTGTTCGACGAAGGCGCCGGCCCGCTCGACAGTGAAGACTTCCAGATAAAGCTCGACGATGCTGGCGCCGAGATGAGTTTTGACGAGAGCCGCGACGGCATTTATGGCTCGATGCGCATGCTGGCCGAGCAGCGCGACCAGGCCTTCGACCTGTTGCGGCTGGCGGTCAACGAGCCGCGCTTCGACCAGTTGCCGATCGACCGCATCCGCTCCCAGATACTGTTCGGCATCATCGCCGGCGAGAACGATCCCGACACGGTCGCGCAGAACAAATGGGCGCGCGCACTCTATGGCGACCATCCCTATTCCCGCTCCGACCAGGGCACCAGGCAGAGCATCGCAACCATCACGCCGGACGATCTGAAAGCCTTGCACAGGGCGGTTTTCGCGCGCGGCGGGCTGCATGTTGCCGTCGTCGGCGCCATCGACGCGGAGACGCTGAAGAAGAAGCTCGACATGGTGTTCGGCGACCTGCCGCAAACCCAGGCGCTGAGGCCGGTGGCCGATATCGACCCGAAGCTGGCGCAGCATGTCGAGGTCGACTACGACCTGCCACAGACCTCGCTGCAGCTCGCCTATCCCGGCGTGAAGCGCAAGGCGGCGGATTTCTTCCCCGCCGTGCTGATGAACGAAATCCTCGGCGGCGGCACGTTCACCTCGCGCCTGTTTCAGGAGGTGCGCGAAAAACGCGGGCTGGCCTACAGCGTCAACTCCTCGCTGATCAACCAGGACCACGCCAACGCGCTGATCGTCAGCACCGGCACCCGGTCCGACCGTGCGGCCGAGACGCTGGGCATCGTCCGCGATGTGGTCAAGCAGTTGGCCGAGCAAGGCCCGACCGAAGCGGAGCTGGCAGCAACCAAGAAATACATGATCGGCGCCTACGCCATCAACAATCTGGACTCTTCGAGTGCCATCGCCTCGACACTGGTTGAACTGCAACTCGACGATCTCGGCATCGACTACATGCAGCGCCGCGCCGGCTACATCAACGCGGTGACGCTCGATCAGGTCAAGGCGGCGGCGAAGAAGCTGCTGACCACCGAGCCGACCATCATGGTCATCGGCCCGAAACTGGCCGGAGCAGGCAAGGGATGAACGCCGGCGCTGCCCCTCATCGCCCTGCCGGGCACTTCTCCCCGTATAGTGACGGGGAG
>SAKE01000035.1 GCA_004017275.1 Mesorhizobium sp.
CTGCCAATCTCCCCCCTTGAGGGGGAGATGTCCGGCAGGACAGAGGGGGGCGCCAGGGAACGAGGCGCTCATTGGTTGCCCACGTCAAACCTGCTTCTCCAGAAACTCATCCTCATAGGGAAAGCGCGACAAAAGTTCGGTGCCGGTGTCGGTGATCAGGATCTCGTCCTCCAGCTTGACGCCCTCGCGTCCGCCCTTTTCGCCGATATAGCTTTCCACGCTGACCACCATGCCTGGCACGATATGGCCGTCGCGGCCATAGGTCTCGTAATCCATGGCGTGCGCGATGAACGGCGTCTCGCCATGCATGCCGACGCCGTGCATGACCGAGGTGTAGCGCTGGTCGACGAAACGATCGGGGATCTTCCACGCCTTCTCGGCGATCTCGCGGAACGCCATGCCTGGTTTGACGATCGAAATGTTGTGCTGAACCTGGTCGTGCGCCATGCGGTAGAGCGACTTCTGGTAAGGCGTCGGCTTGCCCGGTCCGCAGCGGAAGGTGCGCGAGAAATCCGAATAATAGCCGTAGCAGCCGATCGTGTCGGTATCGAGCGCCAGCAACTCGCCGGGCCGGATCTTGCGGCCGCTGGCCTCGTTGAACCAGGGATTGGTGCGCTGGCCGGAGGTCAGCAGCCGCGTTTCGATGAACTCGCCGCCCTGGCGGATGACCTCGCCATACATGATGGCGAACAGGTCGTTTTCGGAGACGCCGGGCTTGATCGCCTCGCGCACCGCATAGACGGCGGCCTCGGCGCCGGCCATCGATACTTGCAGGCACTTGACCTCTTCCGGCGTCTTGACCGCCCGCACCGCCAGGATCTCGCCCTGGCAATCGCGGACCTCGCAGCCGCGCTTTTCCAGCGCCAGCGCCTGCAGGTGGCTGCAACGGTCGAGGCCAAGCTTCATCGAGCCGCCGCCGTGTTTCTTCAGAAGCTCGGCGATCTCATCGGCGAAGGGGCCTGATGTCTCGTCGTCGCGGCCGGAGACCGACGACCAGACCAGCTTGGAAGGACGCGCCTCGTCGATCGTGTCGAGCACCATCGAGACATGGTAGCTCTGCGGGTATTCGAACAGCACGATCGGCCCGTCGGTCGGGATGAAGAAATAGCGGGTCGAGTTGCGCAGGAAATAGCCGAACATGTTGCGCGAGCCGGTGGCGTAGCGCTGATTGTAGGGGTCGAACAGAACCACGCCGCCATAACCCGCGTCGCGCATCCAGCCGCGCAGCTTGGCCAGCCGGCCTTTGCGCAACGCGTCGGCATCGATGAAGGACGGCTCGGTATCGGACAGCCACATGCCGCCGGCCGGATCGGCCGCGGCCGGATGGCGCATGCGGTCCTTGAAGTCCACATCCTGCGTGCTGTCGGGGTCGAAGACGACGATGCTCATGGTGTGCCTGGCCTCGGGTGGGTTGCGAGGTCGGAGCATGGCGCAGGCGGGGCGCAGAGATTGTGCGGAAAACCGCGTGTGTTGTGCGGAATGCCGCTGGAGGCTGGTTGCGTCGCTATCCTTCGCCGATGCCGCCCTGTCGTGCGGAAGCTACTGAACCGCGCCTACCAGGACCTGCTGGCCGCCTCGGATCGAAACCCAGCGGCCGGTGTTGTCGATCGCCTGCCGTTTGAGGAAGCGGTAGCCGGTCGCGTCCCATGGCCTGACCTTGTCGGTCAGATTGTCGAGCACATAGTCGCCCTTGTCGGTGCGCACCGTCAGCACGGCGTGGCCCTCGCCGTCGGGCTTGCGCACGACGGTGATCAGAAGATCGGCCAGCGAGATGCTCATGCGCGAAAGCTGGCGCCGCTTTTCCAGCACGTAGTCCTCGCAGTCGCCGACGCCCTTGTCGGGATAGGCCCAGACCTCGTCCTTGCCGTAGATATCCATGTCGCTCATCGGCTTGACGGCGGCGTTGACCCTGGCGGTGACATTGAGCAGCTTGCGCATCAGCCCGTCGGTCATCGCGGCCGGCGCCAGATTTGACGGGCGGATCGAGCATTCGCCCGGATGCAGCTTGCAGAAATCATAGTGGCCGATCGGCTGCGAGGTCATGCCCCCGGTCGCCATCGCTCCGGCCGCCAAGGCCGGTGCCACCCAGCCTCCCACTGCTGCCAACCCGGCCGCCGCATACATGCGCAGCCGTCGCGCCATCGATGAGGAAATCATTGTCCCCGCTCACCCTTTGTTATTAACGAAAGGTTAAGGGGGTTTTACAGTCCGTGTCAATTACGACGTCGGTCGGAGTGTTAGCATGGTTACCCGAGGAGCTGGACAGCGGCACTTGTGCAACAGAATCGGCACAGCTGCGCACTTTTGGGCGACATGCACTATTTCTTGGCGGTGCGGACCAGCTTCGGCTTCACCGCAACCCGGTTCTGGCGGCCATAGCTGGTGATGAAGTCGACGATGCGCGGCACGATTTCCGAGCGGAAGCGTGAGCCGTTGAACACGCCGTAATGGCCGACCGCCGGCTGCATGTAGTGAGCGTGCCTGTCGGCCGGGATGTTGGGGCACAGATCATGCGCCGCCTTGGTCTGGCCGAGGCCGGAAATGTCGTCGTTCTCGCCCTCGACCGTGAACAGCGCGACGTTGCGGATCGCTGACGTATCGATCCGGGTGCCGCGATGCGTCATCTCGCCCTTGGGCAAGGCCTGGCGCACGAAGACGGTGTCGACGGTCTGCAGGTAGAATTCCGCCGTCAGATCCATGACCGCCAGATACTCGTCGTAGAAATCGCGGTGCTTCTCGGCATTGTCGCCATCATGCTTCACCAGGTGCATGAAGAAGTCCTTGTGGGCGATGATGTGGCGGTCGAGGTTCATGCTCATGAAGCCGGACAGCTGCAGGAAGCCGGGATAAACCTCGCGGCCGAAGCCCGGCACCGGCCAGGGCGCCTGCATGACGACATTGTCGCGGAACCAGTCGATGCCCTTTTCCTGTGCCAGCAGATTGACCGCGGTCGGGTTGCTGCGGGTATCGATCGGGCCGCCCATCAAGGTCATTGTCGAGGGCACGAACGGATCGCCCTTGGTTTCCATCAGCGCCACGGCCGCCAGAACCGGCACCGAAGGCTGGCACACCGCCATCACATGCGTGTCGGGTCCCAGCGTGTGCAGCATGTCGATGACATAGTCGATGTAGTCGTCGAGATCGAAACTGCCGTCGGCAAGCGGCACCATGCGGGCATCGACCCAGTCGGTGATGTGCACGTCGGCATGGGGCAGCATGGCTTCCACCGTGCCACGCAGCAGCGTCGCATAGTGGCCCGACATTGGCGCCACGATGAGAAGCTTGGGGTCGGGCTTGCGCCCGGCGGAGACGGCGCGCTCGAAGCGGACGAGATTGCAGAACGGCTTCGACCAGACGGTCTTCTCTTTGACCTCGACGTTCTTCCAGTCGACCACGGTTTTGTCGAGGCCGAAGGCCGGCTTGCCGTAGCGGCGCGTGGTGCGCTCGAACAATTCGGCGGTCGCCGCGATCGAACGGCCGAAGGACGTGTGGGAAAACGGGTTGAGCGGATTGGAATAGAACATCCGCACCGCGTCGGCATAGAGCCGCGCCGGCTGCAAGGCCGCGTGGTTCATTTCATAGAGCTGGTAGAACATCGAGAACCCCGCTGCTGCCTGCGACCGAAGGGACGACGAGCAGCGCCGAGCCTTAAATGTCTCGCGGGGAAGTTAACAACTAATTGCTGCGATGCAATACGTCACGCGGCGTGACCAATGCTTCTTTCGTTCAAGGCCCTGGGAATCGGCCCCGAACGGCGCGAGCCGGCTCAGTGTGCAGCTGCGAAATGTGTAGTATTGTGTCCGGCCTGTGATGCCGAAGCCCGACCATGATCCCGAAAAGTGGATTTCGGTTTTCGCTTTGCGAACCTCCGATTCTGCAGAGATCATGGTCCAGGAAATAGTCGCTTCAGACGCGCGCCATGCACACGGCAGTATGGCCGGAGCCGACGAAGCCGAGCTGGCCGGCCGCACCCTTCGACAGGTCGAGCACGCGCCCCTTGATGAACGGCCCGCGATCGTTGATGCGCACGACGACGCTGCGGCCGTTGTTCTTGTTGGTCACTCGGAGCTTGGTGCCGAAAGGCAGCGTGCGGTGGGCGGCGGTCATCGCCGACGGGTTCATACGCTCGCCCGATGCGGTCCTGGAGTGCAGGGCATACCACGAGGCACGGCCGCACTGGCTGGCCGCGCTTGCCGAAGATGCGCCGGCCAGCAGGCCAGCAGCGATCGTTACCGCGACAAGCGCGGTCTGATTTAGGTTCTTCATATTTGAGGGATGGCTCCGTTTTTGACAGACCCCAGCCGTTAGGTGGAGAATAAGGCAGGAAATACGGCAATGATCTGGCAGTTCCGTGGCGAGATCACACGTTTGGAGTCGCTGGGTAACAGTCTGTCAGGGATTTTCCGGCGAGCGATGATCAGTCGATCATGATCTTCGTGCCGATGTCAGGGATTTGTTTGACAAGATCGCGCACAAATATCCAAGTAGAAGCTGGTGCGCCGGGGCCTCTTCCTTTGGCTCATTCATCGCAGCCCCAGCGCCGCAACGAAACGACTTTGAAAGGGAGATCCGGCAATGAGGCTGACCAAAAATCTGCTGGCCTTGATTGTGCTTGCCATCGGCGCGCTGTGGTCGCTGCAAGGCATCGGCGCGATCGGCGGCAGCTTCATGACCGGCCAGTCGCAATGGCTCTATATTGGGCTCGTCACCATGCTGGTCGGCCTGATTGGGCTGGTCTGGGCGAACCGTTCGCGGGTGTGAGCATGCAGGCATGCAGGACGATCGCTGGCGATCCTTGGCGCCCCCTCTGTCCCGCCGACGTCGAAGTGTAGTGTTGCGACAGCCCTACCCGAACAGCCGATCCAGAATCTTGCCCTCCAGCCGGGCAAGCTCGACCGAACCGCGACGGCGCGGCCGTTCCACCGGGATATCCAGGTCGAGCGCGATCCGGCCTTCGCTGATCACCACGACCCGATCGGCCAGCGCAACCGCTTCGGCGACATCATGCGTGACCAGCACCGCGGTGAATTTCTGGGCGATCCAGATGCGTTCCAGAAGCTGCTGCATCTCGATGCGGGTCAGGGCGTCGAGTGCGCCCAGCGGCTCGTCGAGCGCCAGGATCTGCGGGTGACCGACCAGCGCGCGGGCCAGCGCCACGCGCTGCTTCTGGCCGCCGGACAGCACCGAGGGCCATTCGTCGGCACGATCGGCAAGCCCGACTTCGCCGAGAATGTCGAGCGCGCGGTGCCTTGCTTCGGTGCCGATGGCGATGCCCGTCAGTCCGACCTCGACGTTTTCCACCACGCTGGCCCAGGGCAGGAGCCGCGGCTCCTGGAACATGAAGCGGGTGCGGCTGTATCCTTCCTCTTCCACGCCGAATGTCAGCGATCCTGATGTCGGCCGGTCGAGCCCGGCCAGAAGCCGCAAAAGCGTGCTCTTGCCGCAGCCGCTCTTGCCGATGACGGCAAGGAACTGTCCGGCCGGCACGTCCAGATCAATGCCGTCGAGCACGGTCTTGTCGCCGAAGCGCTTGCCGGCATGCCTGAAGGCAAAGGCGCGCCGTCCCTCGACGGAGCCGATCGGCCGCCCCGGCGTGGCGACGAAGGAACGGGCGGCGGTCAGGCTGGCGGCTGTCATGGGCAACATCTCATCCGTTCTGGAAGGCCGGATGCCAGCCGAGCGACAGCCGCTCGAGCAGGCGGGCGAGGCTGTCGGCGAGCTTGCCCAGCAGCGCATAGATCAGGATCGACAGCACGACGACATCGATCAGCAGGAATTCGCGCGCCTGCATGGCCATGTAGCCGAGGCCGGAGCTGGCCGAGATGGTTTCGGCGACGATCAGCGTCAGCCACATGATGCCCAGCGCATAGCGCAGGCCGACGAAGATCGCCGGCAGCGCGCCGGGCAGGATGACGCGGAAGAAAAGTGCTGACCGGTCCATGCCGTAGACGCGGCCCATCTCGACCAGCTGCGGGTCGACGCTCTGGATGCCGAGCAGCGTGTTGACATAGATCGGGAAGAACACGCCGAGCGCTACCAGGAACAGTTTGGCTTCCTCGTCGATGCCGAACCACAGGATGACCAGCGGGATCAGCGCCAGATGCGGAATGTTGCGGATCATCTGCAGCGTCGTGTCGGTCAGGCCGCGGCTGAGCGTCGACAGCCCGTTGGCAAGGCCAAGCGCGAAGCCGATCGAGCCCCCGACGGCAAAGCCGGCAAGGGCGCGCGCGGTCGAGACGCCGATGTTGCGGATCAGCTCGCCCGACAGCGTCAGCCGCCAGAAGGCCTCTGCGACCGCGCTTGGCGCCGGCAGCACGCTGGCCGGCATGACGCCGGCGCGGGAGGCCGCCTCCCAGCCGGCAATCACCAGCGCCGGCAGCAGCCAGCCGATGCCGTTCTTGCCGACGCGTTGAGCGAGACTCATGACGAAGCCTGCAGGCGGCCGGCGCCATGGAAGCCGACCGAGAATTCGTTGGCGATGTTCTCATGCACCCGCTGCCGCCTGGTGCCGAGCCCGAGTCGAGGGAATAAAAGCTCGGCGACGCGATAGGCTTCCTCGAGATGCGGATAGCCCGAGCCGATGATGGTATCGATGCCGATCGCCTGGTATTCGCGGATGCGCTCGGTGATCTGTTCCGGCGTGCCGACCAGTGCCGTCCCGGCGCCGCCGCGCACCAGCCCCACGCCGGCCCACAGATTGGGCGAGACGACCAGCCTGTCGCGGCGTCCGCCATGCAATTGCGCCATGCGGCGCTGGCCAACCGAATCCATCTGGGTGAGGAAGCGCGCCTGCGCGTTTTCGATCTGGGCGTCGGTAACATGGCTGATCAGCCGGTCGGCGGCGTGCCAGGCTTCGTCCTCGGTCTCGCGAACGATGAAATGCAGCCGGATGCCGAAGCGCAGTTTTCTGCCGCGCAGCGCCGCTTTCTTCCGCGCTGAAGCCAGCTTCTCGGCAACCTGCGCCGGCGGCTCGCCCCAGGTCAGATACATGTCGACGAGGTCGGCGGCGAGGTCCTGGCCGGCGTCCGACGAGCCGCCGAAATAGAGCGGCGGCCGCTCTTGGCGCGGCAGCAGATCGAGGCGACCATTCTCGACGCGGTAATATTTGCCGTCGAAATTGACGCGCTCGCCTGATACCAGGCCGCGCCAGATGGTCAGGAATTCATGCGCCTGGGCATAGCGGTCGTCATGCGGCAGGAAGACGCCGTCGCCGGCGAGCTCGGTCGGGTTGCCGCCGACCACGACATTGAGCAGCAGGCGGCCATTGCTCAAGCGGTCGAGCGCAGCGGTCTGGCGGGCGGCAAAGGTCGGCAGCGTCACGCCGGGCCGCAGCGCAACGAGGAACTTCAGTCTTTCGGTGAGCGTCGCAAGGCCCGTCGCGGTGATCCAGGAATCCTCGCAGTTCTGGCCGGTCGGCAACAGCACGCCGGGAAAGCCGAGCCGGTCGACAGCCTGGGCGATCTCCTTGAAGTAGCCGAACTCCGGCGGCCGCTGCTGCTCTTCGGAGCCGAGATAGGAACCGTCGCCATGCGTGGGGATGAACCAGAAGAAATCGAGTGGTGCCGTGCTGGCTGGCGCGGTCATGACGGACCTCATGAAAAGTGCAAACGCAAATGGCGCCTGGCGTCTTACCCGGCGCCAATCGAGGAAAAAATCAATTGCCCGGTGCGGTCCACACCGCGTCGGAGATCTGGACCGCTTTCGGGATCAGCCCGAGTTTGTAGAAGCGGTCGGCTGTAGCCTGCTGGCCGGCGATGATCTCGTCGGTGATCGGGAAGATGCCGAATTTGGTGCGGTTGGCGGCGATGATCTGGGCGTCGAGTGGCACGCCCGTCACCTCATGCAGCGCCGCGGCCACCTTGTCGCGATTCTGGTCCGCCCATTTAGCCGCCTCGCCAAGAGCCGATATCGTCGTGGTGACGGTTTCGGGGTGGGCCTTGGCGAAATCCTTGTTGGCGAGGAAATAGGTGTTGACCCTGAGCACCTCGCTGGAGCGCACCAGCACACGCGGCTGGTAGCGGGTTTCGGCGATGGCGAAGAACGGATCCCAAACGCTCCAGGCATCGATCTGATCGCTGGCGAAGGCAGCGGCGGCATCCGCCGGGCTGAGATAGACGGGGGTGATCTGGTCGAACGGAATGCCGGCCTTTTCCAGGGCGGCGACGAGCAGATTGTGCGCACTGGTGCCTTTGCCGACGCCGACACGTTTGCCCTTGAGATCGGCGACCGACTGGATCGGCGACGCCGGCTTGACGAAGATCGCCTCGCCATCGCCATTCGACGGCAGCGCTGCCGCATAGACGATGTTGGCGCCCGCCGACTGGCCGAAGATCGGCGGTGCATCGCCTGTCCAGCCGACATCGATGGCGCCGACATTGAGCGCCTCGACCAGCGGCGGACCGGCGGTGAACTCGACCCACTTCACCGTCACGCCCTTGTCTTCAAGCGCCTTTTCGATCACCTGCTGCTGCCTGGCGATCACCGGCAGGCCGGTCTTCTGATAGCCGATGCTGAACTGCTTCAACTCCTGCGCTGCGGCACTGAGCGACACGGCAACTGTCGCCGCCAGCAGGCCTGCGCCGAAAACACGTCTGGTCAGACTGAACATGATCCCTCTCCTTCGATGCGGATCGGCGCCGGGAAAATGGCCTCGCCGGTTGGAAGATGGGTCAGGCTAGGTAGTTCTATAAACTTAGTAGAGGAATGATTTTGCGAGTTGGGAGGGCGATGTGGAATTATCTTCTACGACTGGGTCGAGCAGCGACGGCCGTTGCTAGCCTCTTTCTCCCCGTTCACGGGGAGAAATGCCTGGCAGGGCAATGAGGGGCAGCGCCCACTTTGCCGATTGGTCGTCTACAGCGTCAGCTCGGAACCAGTGATTGTCGGAATCGATTGCCCTCTTAGGCCGGCGCTGCCCCTCACCTGCCTGCCGGCATCCTTTCCCCGTAAACGGGGCGAGGGACGCTCCCATCGACGGTTTCGCCAACCACTCCTTCACTGCGACCAATACTGCCAGGCCCAGTAAAAACTCTCGTCGCGCGGCGGCAGCCGGTCGCGCTCGGCGTCCCAGCGGACCGGGGCCGGCGATTTTGGTTGCTGGTCAAGTGGCTGGCTTTCCCTGGTCCTGGCGAGGAGCCAGTTGCCGACATGGGCGAACAGCACGGCGGTGGAATGGGTCATCGTCATTCTCTCCTGCTCTTCCGGTTCCAATCATTCGCGTCCCGCCCAGGGAACGAGCACGCGCTCGATCCTGCGGATGGTGAATTCGAGCACGAAGGCGATGGCCGCGATCACCAGAATGCCCATCACCACCACGTCGGTGACGAGGAACTGGGCGGCCGACTGGATCATGAAGCCGAGCCCGCGCGTTGCTGCCACCAGTTCGGCCGCCACCAGCGTCGACCAGCCGGCGCCGAGCGCGATGCGCAGGCCGGTCAGGATCGACGGCAGCGCGCTGGGCAGGATGACGTGGCGGACCACTTGTGCTCGCGTCGCGCCAAGCGAGCGCGCCGCGTTGATGCGTTCCTGCGAGACGCCGCGAACGCCGGACGCGGTCGACAACGCCACCGGCGCCAGCATGGCGATGGCAATCACCAGGATTTTCGACGGCTCGCCGATGCCGAACCAGATGATGACCAGCGGCAGATAGGCGAGCGGCGGGATCGGCCGCAGGAACTCCAGCAGCGGATCGAAGATGCCGCGCCCCACCGTGCTGATGCCGATGGCGAGACCGACCGGTACGCCGATAGCAAGAGCGGCGACCAGCGCAGCAAACACCCGGCCCAGACTGGCGACGGCGTGCTGCAGCAGCGTCGCATCGACGAAGCCGTCGCGGGTGACGGTGACGAATTTGGTCCACACGGCGGCAGGCGACGGCAGGAACACCGGCGGCACCAGTTGCAGGCGGGCTGACAGCGCCCACAGAGCCAATACCACCAGAATGGTCACCGCGCTGACAGCGCGCGCAGAAACGCCTTTGCGTTTCGGGCTGGGCCGCGACCACGGCACCGACAGGCTGTCGGCCTCGTCGGTCTTGTGTCCCGGCCGTTCGGTGTAGGAGGTAACAGTCATGCCGCCTCTCCTTCGAAGATCGCGTCGGTCAGCTCGCCGCGCGCCGCGGCGAAGGCCGGGTCGGCCTTGATGGTGCGAATGGCTTCGCCTGAAGCGTAGCGCCTGGAGAAACCGGGTTCGAAGGTCCGCACCACACGGCCCGGACCCGGCGCCAGCACGACGATGCGGGTGGCCAGCACCAGCGCCTCTTCGATGCCGTGCGTCACCATCAGCACGCCGACATGGCTTGCCGTCCACAAATCGAGCAGCGTCGTCTGCATGCGTTCGCGCGTCAGCGCATCGAGCGCGCCGAGCGGTTCGTCGAGCAGCAGGAATTCTGGTTCGGCGGCGAGCGCCCTGGCGAGGCCGACACGCTGGCGCATGCCGCCGGAGAGCTCCCAGATGTGCTTGTCGCCGGCATCGGTGAGCTTCACCAGCTCCAGCAATTCATCGGCGCGGCGCGCCCGCTCGGCCGGCCTGATGCCACGCAGCCTGAGCGCGAAGGCAACGTTTTCGCGCGCGGTCAGCCATGGAAACAAAGCATCGTTCTGGAACACCACCGCCCGGTCCGAGCCAGGCGCTGTGATCGGCTTGCCGTTTATGGAGGCACGCCCACGCGCCGGCGCGACCAGGCCGGCGGCGACGTTGAGCAGCGAGGTCTTGCCGCAGCCGGAACGGCCGACCAGCACGACGAAATCGCCCTTGGCGACATCGATCGAAACCCGTTCGACGGCAGGCTCTGCCTGCCCGTCATAATGGATCGAGACCTTGTCCAGTACGAGATGGGGGTCCAGTACGAGATGCGGCATGGATGCCTCGCAGTTCTGGTGCATGATCCCGAAAAGTGGCGTCCGGTTTTCGAAAAAGATCATGCTCAAACAGATGGATAATCCGCCTGCCCCGGAACCGCTCCTCGTCAGCGGATCCGGGGCAGGCAGCACGCGGCGTCAGGGAAGAAGATCCGCGCGCGTCTAGAGCAATTCCAGGAAAAGTGTGAAGCGGTTTTCCGTCCGGAATTGCGTGAAAAAGGCGCTCAGTTCGAGGCCAGCGCCTCGGTGACGTATTTCGAATAGTCCGGCAGCACGGCGTCGATCTTGCCTTGCTCCTTGAGGAAGGTGGACGCCGCCTCGATCGCCTTGACAGTGCCGCCACCGAGGAATTTGTCCGACGCCTGCTCTTCCAGCGTTGGGAAGACATAGCCCTTCAGCAGCTGCGGCACCTCTTCCAGCTTGGCGCCAGTAAGCTTGGCGATTGCCGCCGCCTGCGGCGACGATACCGACCAGGCGTCGGGCTTCGCCAGGAACTCGGCATAGGCAGCGCCCGTCACCTTGACGAAGTCGCGCACCGCTTCCGGATTCTTTTCGGCAAAGTCGGTGCGCACGATCCAGGCGTCGAAGGTCGGCGCGCCCCAGGCGGCGACCTGGGAGGAATCCACCACCACCTTGCCCGTCGTCTTGATCTGGCCGAGCGCCGGATCCCAGACATAGGCCGCATCGATATCGCCGCGGGCAAAGGCGGCTGCGATTTCCGGAGGCCTGAGATTCAGGATCTCGACCGACTTCGGATCGACGCCCTCATGCTTCAATGCGGCAAGCAGGCTGTAATGCGTCGTCGAGACGAACGGCACGGCGACTTTTTTGCCGGCAAGGTCGGCGATCTTCTCGATGCCGGCGCCGTTGCGGGCGACCAGCGCCTCGGATTCACCGATCAGGCCGACGACGAAGATGGTCTGGATCGGAAGCTCACGGCTTGCTGCCGCCGCCAGCGGGCTCGAGCCGACATAGCCGATATCGACCGAACCGGAAGCGACCGCGGCGATGACATCGGCGCCGGAATCGAATTTGCGCCAGTCGATTGCCGCCTTCGTCGCCTTTTCATAGGCGCCGTCGGCCTGCGGCACTTTCGAGGGCTCGACCACCGTCTGGTAGCCGATGGTGATCTTGAGGTCGTCGGCAAGGGCCGGGCCGAGGAAGGCAGCACCGGCGAGTGCCGCCGACGAAAGCAGAACAATGCGTCGCGAAATCGTGGACATGAAGGGCTCCTGAAAAGAGAAAAACTGGAATGCCCCATCATAGTCAGCTAATTCTATCGTTCTTGTAGAGTTAAATCCTTCCAACGAAGGCGAGCTTGGTAGAAAAAAGCTGTCGGTGGGGCGGCGGCGAAGCGGATGGGGTGGCTGTGGGGGCAACGTCGGAGCGTTGCGACAGGGCAGAACTTTTTAATGCCGACGGGCCAGCGCCCCCCTCTGTCCTGCCGGACATCTCCCCCTCAGGTGGGAGATTGGCAGTTTCGGCCTCAGCGCTTTCTCGCTGACGGTAGAGATTGGCGAAAGCGGTCGTGAGGTCCAATCTCCCCCCTTGAGGGGGAGATGGCCGGCAGGCCAGAGGGGGGCGCTGTCCCACCGGCCTTTAACCTCCTGAACTGCCGTGATGGCTCCGCCTACGTCACCGTAAACGAGAATTCCTCCTCCCGCCCCTGCCAGGCAAATTCATACCCCAAACAGCCACGGATTTGAAAACGCGTTCCGCGTGTTCGGCGGTAAGTATAGTAATCTTATCGACATTAAGGACTGGAGGCGACGATGAGCAGCCACCATATCGCGATGATCCCAAGCGCGCTTCGGCCGTCAAAGTCGTGGGTCTTTGTGTCCCTGCGGGCACAAGCCCTTGGTAAAATGGCCGACGCGGCTTGAAAACGAAGCAAAATCAACAGTTCTCGGCTTGTACATCATGTCACTAGAATTTATGTGTCATGGCAGCTTGGACGCGGCGGGGAGGCACGCCAGGCGTTTCGCAACCGATGGCCATGAGCCATCGCCAGACAGAGAAACGTTCGGTTTATGCTCACGAAAAAGGGTAAGTACGGCCTCAAGGCGCTCGTCCACCTCGCGCGATTGCCGGCCGGACAACTCGCCTTCGTCAACGACGTCGCCACCGGCAACAACATTCCGAAGAAATTTCTCGACGCCATCCTGGGTGAGCTGCGCAATGCCGGTTTCGTCCAGAGCCGCAAGGGCAAGGAAGGTGGCTATCGCCTGGCGCGCCCCGCCGACGAGATCAAGGTCGGCCATGTCGTGCGCGTCCTCGATGGCCCGCTGGCGCCGATCCCCTGTGCCAGCCGCACCCAGTACCAGCGCTGTGAAGATTGCAACGAGGCGACATGCCAAGTCCGACATCTGATGCTCGAGGTCCGGCAGGCGATCGCCGAGGTGCTCGATCAGCGCAGCCTCGCCGAAATGCGCGATATCTCTCTCGACGACCTTCCGGTCGCGGTGAAGGCCCAGGCCTGACACTGGCGCTGCGCAAGGCATGCTTATGACCGGGCGCGCCAACTCGATCATCCCCAATTCGATCATCATTGTCGGCGGCGGCGCCAGCGGCGTCGTGCTGGCCGCGCATCTCCTGAAATCGTCCAATCCCGACCTGCGCGTCACCCTGATCGAAAAGCGCCCGCATTTCGGGCAAGGAATCGCCTATTCGACGCTGCTGTCGGCCCATGTCTTGAATGTCAGCGCCGCCGGTATGAGCGCTTATGCCGACGATCCCGGCAATTTCTGGCGCTGGCTGCAAGAACGCGGCTTTGCGACTCCCGAGCAGGCACCGGTCTATGCGCCGCGCAGCATCTATGCCCGTTATCTCGGTGAGTTGCTGGACGAGCTGGAGGCGCGGGAAAAGCAGAGCGGCCGGCTTCGCCTGATCCGCGAGGAAAGCCTCTCGATCACGCCCACCGCATCCGGTGTCGAAGTGGCGCTGGCCAACGGCACCAGCGTGGTTGCGCATCTGGCCGTGCTGGCCACCGGCCATGACGAGGAGCCGGCGCAAGGCCATGCTGTCAGGATGGGTTCGGAAGCCGATACCGCGCTGCCAACCGACGCCAGCGTCATGGTGCTGGGCACCGGCCTCAGCATGGTCGATGCCTTCCTGGCTCTGGAACAGCGCGGCCATCGCGGCGACATCATCGCGGTATCCAGGCGCGGCCTGTTGCCCTCGCCGCATCGCAAGGGCAATCCGATCAAGCTCGACGTCGCCGACATTCCGCTCGGCACGCAACTGTCTTATTTCGTCGGCTGGTTCCGCGACCTGATCAAGGAAAACCAGAAGGCCGGCATCGACTGGCGCGACGTCGTCGACGGGCTGCGGCCGTTCAACCAGAAGATCTGGCAGAACTGGCCGGCTTCCGCCAAGCGCCGCTTCGTCGAACACACCAAGGCCTGGTGGGACATCCACCGCCATCGCATGGCGCCCGAGGTCTACACCCGCGTCACCGAAGCCGTGCGGTCCGGGCGTATCCGCCTGGTCGCCGGCCGCGTCGTCGACATCGCACGCAACGGCGCGTTTGCGGTGCAGGTCCAGTCGCGCCACACACAGCGCCTCGAGAGCTTCGAGGTCGCCCGCATCTATGATTGCTCGGGCATCGTCAGGGACATCTCGACCTCGTCGAACAGCGTCGTGCGCTCGCTGGTCGACCGCGGCCTGGCACGGCCCGATCCGCTGCGCATCGGCCTCGACGTGTCGGCCAGATGCGAGATCATCGCCGGGGACGGCACCGTTTCAGCCAAGATCCTCGCCGTCGGCCCGCTGACACGCGGCACCTTCTTCGAGATCGACGCCATCCCTGATATTCGGGTGCAGTGTGCGAGGTTGAGCAAGCAGTTGTTGGGTTAGGCGGTTGTGGTTAGCGCTCTACGACGCCCCCCTCTGTCCTGCCGGACATCTCCCCCTCAAGGGGGGAGATCGGCAGTCTCGGCTCCAGCGCTCTCTTGCCGACGGTAGGGATTGGCGAAAGCGGTCGTGACGTCCAATCTCCCCACTTGAGGGGGAGATGGCCGGCAGGCCAGAGGGGGGCGTGCCCCACTAACCGTGCCAACCAAACCCGGAATTTCATTCCGCATCTGGCCGGTTGATTGGCACGATCTATCTTCTTTCCGACTGCAAAGGGCTGGAAAAGAGGATACGCTGCCGCCCTGCCTCGAAGCGGTCGCTTGGTCATGGAGCATCGATATGAGCGAGCACGAGATCGCCGCAGCCGACGCGTTGTCCCGCCTGCGCCCGCCCTACAAGTCGGTGCTCGACCTGATCGGCCAGACGCCGGTTGTCGAGTTGACCAAATTCGACACCGGCAAGTGCCGGCTGTTCATCAAGCTCGAAAGCCAGAACCCCGGCGGCTCGATCAAGGATCGCATCGCGCTGTCGATGATCGCCGCTGCTGAAAAGCAGGGCAAGCTCAAGCGTGGCGGCACCATCGTCGAGGCAACCGCCGGCAACACCGGCCTCGGCCTCGCGCAGGTCGGCATCCCCAAGGGCTACCGCATCGTGCTGGTCGTGCCCGACAAGATGTCGCGCGAAAAGATCCAGCATCTGCGCGCGCTCGGCGCCGAAGTACGCATGACGCGCTCCGATGTCGGCAAGGGCCATCCCGACTATTATCAGGACATGGCCGAGAAGATTGCCGCCGAAGTGCCCGGCGCCTTTTATGCCAACCAGTTCGCCAACCCGGCCAACCCGCTGGCACATGAAACCACCACCGGACCGGAGATCTTTTCGCAGCTCGACGGTGATGTCGATGCGGTGGTCGTCGGCGTCGGTTCCGGCGGCACGCTGACCGGGCTCGGCCGCTACTTCGCGAAAGTGTCGCCGAAGACAGAGATGGTGCTGGCCGATCCGGTCGGCTCGGTGCTGGCGCCGCTGATCAAGACCGGCAAGATGGAAGAGGCCGGCAGCTGGACGGTGGAAGGCATCGGCGAGGATTTCGTGCCGCCCAATGCCGACCTGTCGCTGGTGAAAAAGGCCTATTCCATCCCCGACAAGCAGAGCATGCTGGCGGTGCGCGACCTCTTGTCCAGGGAAGGCATCCTCGCCGGCTCGTCCTCGGGTACGCTGCTGTCGGCCGCCTTGCGCTATTGCCGCGAACAGACGGTGCCGAAACGCGTCGTCACCTTCGTCTGCGACAGCGGCAACAAATATCTGTCGAAAGTGTTCGACGATTTCTGGCTGGCCGAGCAAGGTCTGGCCGAGCACGAGCAGCATGGCGATCTGCGCGATCTGGTGATGCGTTCGCACCGCACCGGCGACACCGTCTATGTCGGCCCTGACGAAAGCCTGCTCAACGCCTATGGCCGCATGCGCCGCTCCGATGTTTCGCAACTGCCGGTGCTCGACAATGGCAAGCTTGTCGGCATCGTCGACGAAAGCGATATTCTGGCCCATGTCGACGGCCCCTATGACGGTCGCTGGGAGCGCTTCAACGGCCCGGTGCGCACGGCGATGACTTCCAACCTGCACACGCTGCAGGCCAACCAGACGCTGGATGCGCTGCTGCCGGTCTTCGACCGCAACGAGGTCGCCATCATCTTCGACGGCGACGAATTCGTCGGCCTGATTACCCGCATCGACCTGATCAACCATTTGAGGCGCGCACGATGACCAGCAGCACCCCGCCAGCCGGGAAAAACCGTCTGGCCTTCTCGACGCGCACCATCCATGGCGGCCAGAGCCACGATCCGCTGACCGGCGCGGTGATGGTGCCGATCTACGCCACCTCGACCTATGGCCAGCAGTCGCCCGGCGTGCACAAGGGTTTCGAATATGCCCGCAGCCAGAACCCGACCCGCTTTGCCTTCGAGCGCGCGGTGGCCGACCTCGAAAGCGGCTCGGCCGCTTTCGCCTTCGCGTCCGGCCTGGCGTCGATCGCCACCGTGCTGGAGCTGCTCGATTCCGGCGCCCATATCGTCGCCACCGACGACATCTATGGCGGCTCCTTCCGGCTGATGGAGCGGGTGCGCAAACGCTCGGCCAACCTGCAGGTCAGCTTCGTCGACTTCACCGATTTGGCGGCCGTCGAGGCGGCGATCCGCCCGGAGACGAAAATGCTCTGGGTCGAAACCCCGACAAACCCGCTTCTGCGCATCGTCGACCTCGAAGGCGTCGCCGCCCTCGCCAGGCGCAAAGGCATCCTGTCGGTCGCCGACAACACCTTTTGCAGCCCCTATATCCAGCGGCCGCTTGAGCTCGGCATCGACATCGTGGTGCATTCGACGACCAAGTACCTCAACGGCCATTCCGACATGGTCGGCGGCGTGGCCGTCGTCGGCGACAACAAGGATTTGGCCACCCAGCTGAAATTCCTGCAGAACGCCATCGGCGCCATCTCGGGACCGTTCGACAGCTTTCTGGCGCTACGCGGCCTCAAGACCCTGGCGCTGCGCATGGAGCGTCATTCCGCCAACGGGCTGAAGATCGCGCAGTGGCTGGAAGCGCGCCGCGACGTCCGCCGCGTCATCTATCCCGGCCTCGCCAGCCACCCGCAGCACGCCGTCGCGGTCCAGCAGATGCACGCCTTCGGCGGCATGATATCAGCCGTGCTCGACCGCGACCTCGCCGGGACGAAACGCTTCCTCGAACGCACGCAATTGTTCACCCTGGCCGAGAGCCTGGGCGGCGTGGAGAGCCTGATCGAACACCCGGCGCTGATGACGCATGGGTCTATTCCGGCCGAGAAGCGGTCCGAGATCGGCATTTCGGATTCGCTGGTCAGGTTATCGGCGGGGATCGAGGATGGCGATGATCTGATTGCGGATCTGGATCAGGCGCTGGGGGGTTAGCGCTATCAATTGTCGAAGCCAGCGCCGCCCCTCATTGCCCTGCCGGGCATTTCTCCCCGTATAGTGACGGGGAGAAAGGGGCTAACCGCGATTGGCGAAACCATCGATGACAGCGCCCCTCTCCCCGTCACTATACGGGGAGAGGATGCCGGCAGGCAGGTGAGGGGCAGCGCTGACGTCTCATGATTGTCATTCGTCACGTCCCAATTGACCCCGAACCCCATCTGCCCGAAGTGTTACGCCCCATGGCCACACACGCCCCACCCAAACCCACGGAAACACCCCTCACCTTCGCGGTGCTGGTCTTCCCCGGCTTTCCGATGATGGCGTTCAGCTCGGTCATCGAGCCGCTGCGTGCCGCCAATGTGCTGGCGAAGCGGCAATGCTATCGCTGGATCATCGTCGGCGGCACGAAAGGTGCGGTCGAGGCCTCGAACGGCGTCGTCATCCAGCCGGGTTTTTATGCCGAGGATGCGCCGAAGGTCGACCGCATCGTCGTTTGCTCGGGCGGCGATGCCGATCATCTCGTCGCCGAGGACGCAGCACACTGGATCCGCAAGAGCCTGCGCGCCGGCGCCCATATCGGCGCGGTGGCGGATGCGGCGTTCTTCCTGGCGCGGGCCGGCCTGCTCGACGGCCATGCCTGCACCTTGCACTGGACCAGCCAGGCCGCCTTCGCCGAAGCCTTCCCCAACATCGAGCTCAGGCGCGACCTCTATGTCATCGACCGCAAGCGTTTTACCTCGGCCGGCGGCGTCGGCAGCCTCGACATGATGCTGGAGATCATCACACGCGACTATGGCGCCGAGCTTGCCGCAGGCGTCGCCGAATGGTTCGTGCACAGCCAGCTGCGCTCCAGCATCGACCGCAAGATGATGCCGCTGCGCCTGCGCACCGGCGTCCAGAACGAACTGGTGCTATCGGCCATCGCCATCATGGAGGATGCGGTGGAGGAGCGGCTCGGCATGGCTGAGCTGACCGCGAAGCTCGGCGTCTCCTCCGACAAACTCGAACGCAGCTTTCGCTCCGAACTCGCCATCTCGCCCAACGCCTATTACCGGCGGCTGCGGCTGAAACGCGCCGCCGATCTCTTGGCGCACTCGACGCTCGCCGTGCGCGACGTGGCGCTGGCCTGCGGCTTCGCCTCGATGTCGAGCTTTGCCCGGGCTTTTCGCGAGGAGCATGGGCATCCGCCGAAACTGGCACGGAGGCATTAAATTGGAGCGCGCCCCACGGCGCTCCGACAAACTTGGCATCTCCATGAACCATTTCCTCCCGGCCGACGACACACAGCCGTAGATGGAAACCAACCATGGAGACTTCAGATGACCGCACTTTTGCGAAATGCATTCCTCGCCGCAGTGGCGGTATCGGCTTTGGCCGGATCCGCTCTGGCCGATCAGACCGTTACAAGCTGCGCTACGTCGCCGACCAATGATTTGTGGAGCGGCCGCTGTTGCGGTGCCAGCGACTCAAGCTGCCTGGGCGGCGGAAACAATGGCCACGACCATGGCGACAAGGGCGGTCGGGGCGGAAATGGCGGCGCGGCCGGGAAGAAATGATCTCATCATTGTTGCCTGCCGGCTGCCCGCCGGCGGGCGCTGTTTTGCAATCAGGCGGACGTTCGGCGGCCGCAAAATCCGGGCAAAGCCAGTTACGGCCGTCGGCCCAAGGCCGCACGGATCGATGCGGTGATGCGACGCAGCTCCGCCTCGTCGAGTTTTTCGATGTTCTCGGCCAGCAGGTTGGCGAGTTCCGTGGCGGCGGGAGAAAGACCCGACGTGTCGAGCCTGACGCGCGGATGCGAGGCTTCGGCCAGCCGCGCCAGTTCCTCGGCGTCGTCCCAGATGATGTTGAAATAGCCGATGATCTTCTGGATCAGCGTCCAGGTCGGCGCGCCGCGCCGGCCATGTTCCAGCGCCGACAGATAGGCGGCGCTGACGCCGATCGCCGCCGCCATGTCCTTCTGGCTGACACCGCGTTCGCCTCGCAGCGTCCGCAGCTTCTCGCCGAACGGGGTCACGTGCGCGCCCGCCGCAAGCGGATATAAAGCGCGCCCGAACCGCCATGGTTGCGGGCGGCATGGTCGTGGCTGGAGACCAGTGGCCGGAAGGCGGGCGTCGACAGCCAGGCCGGTACGGCACGCCGCAAGACGCCATCGCCGCCGGAAGAAGAACCCTTGCCGGTGATGACCAGGACATAGCGGATGCCGCCGGCATGCGCCCGGTGCAGGAACGAAAACAGCAGCGAGTACGCCTCGTCCTGGGTCAGCCCGTGCAGATCGACGCGACCCTCGATCGGCAGCCGGCCTTTCGACAATTTGTCCAGCGTCGGCTCGTCGAGGCGGTGCGTGACATGCGGAGCCTTTGGCTTTGCGGTCCCTGCCGCGCTGGTAGCAGGCTGGGCGGGCTGCGACTGACTTGGCCTTGCCTCGGCAGGAATTTCAGGGACGTCTACGGCAAATTTGCCCTTCAGCGGCTTGGTCGTGCGCGCCACCAGGTTCCACAGAACCCGGTCGTCCTCGCTGAGCTTGTCCAGACGCCGGGTCATCGGGCCGCACCCAAAACGAGCGCGCGCGGCACCAGCGCATAAAAGTCCGCGGCGTTGCGGACCACGCCGGCGATCTCGCCGGCCGCATCGCCCGAGCCGGCGAACAGGTCGCCGCGCGCCGGTCCGGTGATGGCCGAGCCGGTATCCTGCGCGATCATCAGGCGGCGGAACGGTTTTGCGTCGAAAGCGGTGAGCGTCGGCGCGTCGATGTAGAAAGGCGTGCCGAATGTGTGCAGCAGGCGGTCGACGGCGATCGAGCGGCCCGGCGTCAGCGGCACCTTGGCGGCGGCGATCGGGCCAAGGGCCGCGTCCTCCACATCGGCCTCGCGGAAGAAGATGTAGGAGCGGTTCTGCCACAGGATCTCATCGACGCGGTCCGGATGCGCCTTGAACCAGGCGCGGATCGACTGCATCGTCACCTGCGCCAGCGGGATCTCACCAAGCTCGCTCAGGATCCTGCCGGGTCCGGTAAAGCGCTGGCCGGATTTGGCGGCATAGGTGACGCGGGCAAGCCGGCCGTCGGTCATGGCAAGCCGTGCCGCACCTTGCACATGAATGAAGAAGGCATCGACCTTGTCGGCCAGCCAGGCGATTTCCAGGCCCTTGCCACCAAGTGCTCCGCGCTCGATCTCGCCACGGTCGAAATATTCGACCGGCCCGTCCGGCCTTTGGCGCGCGAAAGCGAGATAGGGATCCAGGCCGGGTGGCCGGTTGCTGTCGTCGATGTCGACGAGATCGGCCGGACGCGACAAAAGCGGCACCGTGAAACGCTCCGTCCGCACCGGTGACGCCTCGACCTGCGGTTCGTAAAAACCGGTGACAAGCCCGGCGCCGCCGGTCTCGGCGCGGATAAGCGTCGGGATAAAATGGCGCTCGAAGAAGGCGCGGGCTTCCGTCCGGTCTAGGATTGGCGACCGATTCGCCGGCGAAACGGTGCGGGCCTCGGCGTAGGCATCGGCAAAGGCGCTGAAGTCGACGCCGAGTGCGCCGCTGCGATAGGGCTTGGTCAGGACGTGAAAGGACGAGCGATGAAAGGCGGCGAACGCCGCCGAGTGGTCGTCATCGCTCCATCCGGGCAGATCGCCGAAGGATTTTCCGACAAAGAGAGGCGATAGCGACACCGGAGCCTCGCCGCGTATTCCCTAGTCTTCTTCCTCGGTGGCGACGAGCTTCCAGTTCGGATCGCGCGAGCGCGTGTCGCGGGCGAAGGTCCAGACATCCTTGACCTCGGCGACGGTTTCCGGATCGCCGTCGATGACAGCACCGGCCTTGTCGCGGGTCGCCGAGATCAGTTCGCTGATGATGCGCAGCGTGACATGCGCCTCGCCGCCCTTCATCTCGGCCGAGACGATGTCGGCCTTGTCGATGCCAACGAAGGAGGACTGGATCTTTTCCGCCTTGGCCTCGCGCTCGCCGATCGCGGCGACAAAGCCGTCAAAGACCTCGCGCGACAACAGGTTCTTCAGCGTTTTGCGGTCGCCGTCGGCATAGGCCATGACGATCATCTCGTAGGCCATCTTGGCGCCGTCGACGAAGCCCTTCGGCTCGAAGGACGGATCATTGTCCTTGATCGTGCGCAGGCCCTTGTTGAGATCGGTGTCAGGCTTGGCGAAGGCGTCGATCGCCGCATAGGTGTCGGCGGCCGGCTCGCCCGGCAGGCGCTTGCGCGGCAGCGAAACGACATTCTCGGATTTCTGGGCGGGATCCTTGTCGCCGGTGCGGGCCGCCGTATAGGGGTCGAAGGGCGGCCGTTCGCTGCCGGTGCGACGGCCCAGCACATTGCGCAGCTGGAAAAAGATAACCACCGCCGCAATCAGGAAGAAAATCGTGCCGAAGTCGAAGAATCCCATATCTTCCGCCAATCAATCCCTGCCTTGTGGCCGGACCGTCCGGCCCAAACGGCCGCGGTCGCATAGCGTTCAACATTCAAAGCATATAGAACGCAAGGCGCAATCATTCAAATCAAAGGCAGGCATACCTATCTAACGGCCTCAGAGCCAGCGGCGATTGCTCACTGGGGGCCAAAACAACCAAACCGGCCAAAACGATCGAAAAAGGTTGGCAAGACTTGCGCATTTCGTTCCTTCCGCTTTTTCTCCTGGCACTTCCGCTGCTGGAAATCGCCGGCTTCGTGGTTGTCGGACGCCAGGTCGGCGCCTTGGCGACGGTTGGCCTGGTGCTGGCATCCGGTATCGCCGGTGCGCTGCTGCTCCGGCACCAGGGTTTCGGCGTGATGACGCGAATCCGGGCCGAAATGGATGCCGGCCGCGATCCGAGCGGCCAGCTGGCGCATGGAGCGATGATCGTTCTGGCGGCGATCCTCCTGATCATCCCCGGCTTCATCACGGACATTATCGGCCTGCTGCTGTTCCTGCCGCCGGTCCGTGACCTCGCCTGGCGGGCCTTGAAGAGCCGTGTCGTGCTTGCCACCAATTTCTCGACCGGCGGCTTCCGCGGCCGGCAACGCGACAAGACCATCGACCTCGACGATGGCGATTATTCGCGCGAGGACGATTTCAAGCGCGGACCGGATCACAACTCGCCCTGGCGGCGGCTGAAGGACGATTAGGGCGCTGTTTCCGCCTGTTCCCAAACGTTAGCGCTGCCCCTCATTGCCCTGCCGGGCATTTCTCCCCGTAAACGGGGCGAAAGAAGCTGGCCGCAACGCCGGCGATTGGGGAAATCACCAATGAGAGCGCCCCTCGCCCCGTTTACGGGGAGAGGATGCCGGCAGGCAGGTGAGGGGCGGCGGCGGCCTCGACAATTGGTTTCTCCAACACAAACCGAAGCCACCGAGCCCAAAGGCAATTGCCCCGAGCCCGAAGGCGGCAAACCTTGTCTTGTCATCCCCGCCATGGTAGCGAACGCCCGATTTCAATTCGGTCAGCGACGCTGCCCAGGCAAGAGGACAAGGCTTATGGCCAGCAAAGATGACGCGCCCGTCGGCGCAGCCAACGGAAACGGCAATGCGGCACAGCCGTCGCTCAACGTTCTGGCGCAATATGTGAAGGACCTGTCCTTCGAAAGCCCCGGCGCCCCGAATTCGCTGCGCGGCCGCGACAAGGCGCCCGGCATCGCCATCAACGTCAACGTCAACGCCAACCCGCTCTCCGACAAGCAGTTCGACGTCAATCTGACGCTGAACGCCAAGGCGTCCTTCGACCAGGAAGTGCTGTTCAATGTCGAGCTGGTCTATGGCGGCGTGTTCGCCATCAGCGGCTTCCCGCAGGAGCACATGCTGCCGATCCTGTTCATCGAATGCCCGCGCCTTCTGTTCCCGTTCGCCCGCCAGATCATCGCCGAGGCAACCCGCAATGGCGGCTTCCCGCCGCTGATGCTCGACCCGATCGACTTCGCGCAGATGTTCCAGCAGAAGCTGGCCGAAGACCAGGCGGCGTCGAAGGTCAAGGTGAGCTGAGGCTTTCCTGCCACGGATTGTGAAAACCCGGCCTCGCGCCGGGTTTTTGTTTTGGAACCGCCGGCGGGACAGCGAATCCTCGCGTCTTCGTCATCCTAGGGCGGAGCAAGGAGCGCAGCGACGCGGCGCAGACCCTAGGATCCATGCCGTGACGCAAGCGACGGGTCAAACCGGACCAGGATCGAGCGCTACCACCCCGTCCCACGAAAAAGCTCGAACCACTCCGGATTGGTCTTTTCGATCAATTCGATCTTCCATTGTCGCGGCCAGCGCTTAAGCGATTTCTCGCGCTGGATCGCATCGGTGACATCGAAAAATTCTTCATACCAAACCAGTCGTTGAACGCCATAGCGGCTGGTAAAACCTGCACCCTTGCCGGATTTGTGCTCCGGCATGCGGCGGCCAAGATCATTAGTGACACCGATATAGATGGTGCCCCGCCTCTGGCTTGCGGTCATGTAGACATAGCCGGTCATAGATTAGTGCTACCGGGCAATGCGTCGGGAGAACATCCTGATCCGTTGCATTGTAAGGCAAACGTCACGGCATGGATCCTAGGGTCTGCGCGCGTCGCTCCGCTCCTTGCTCCGCCCTAGGATGACGAACACGAGGGGCCAACCGGCCTCTTTCGCTAGCCAGCCACAACCTTCAGCCACAGCGCCTTCTCGCCCAAGGTCGCGACCATGCCGGCATGCGCGGCGCGTTCGGCTTCGGTAATGCGCGGCGGCAAGGGTGCGGGGCGCGGGGTGACCAGGATTTCGATCTGGCGGACATTCTCGCCCTGGGCCGGCGCGGTGGCGCTGTCGAGGATGAGGGCGGCCTGCTTGCCGCCGATCAGCTCGATATAGACCTCGGCCAGCAATTCGGAATCGAGCAGGGCGCCGTGCTTGGTGCGCCTGGTGTTGTCGATGCCGTAGCGCCGGCAGAGCGCATCGAGCGAATTGGGTCCCATCGGGTGCTTGCGACGCGCCAGCGCCAGCGTGTCGACGACAAAGCCATTATCGATGAGGGGATGACCGAGCCGGCCGAATTCGACGTTGAGGAAGCCGATATCGAAGGTGGCGTTGTGGGCGACCAGCTTGGCGCCGTCGGTGAAGTCCAGCCACTCCTGCACGATCTCGGCGAAGGTCGGCTTGCCCGCAAGGTCCGCCGCGCTGATGCCGTGCACGGCCTGCGCCTCGGCATGGATCGCGCGACCTTGCGGGTTGATGTAGTGGTGGAAGGTCTTGCCGGTCGGAAAGCGGTTGACCAGTTCGACGCCGCCAAGCTCGATCACGCGGTCGTCGCGCGAATCAAGGCCGGTGGTTTCCGTGTCGAAGATGATCTCACGCATCGAATCAGTCGCTCCAAAGGAGCAGAATCATGAGACCGGAACAAAATGGCAATGGGAAACGAAGCTGATCAGGGCAATCACTACAGGTTTGCGCTGCCCCTCATCGCCCTGCCGGGCACTTCTCCCCGTATAGTGACGGGGAGAAGTGGCTGGCCGCAACCTCGGCTCCCTTTCCGCAACGTTGGAGATTGGCGAAATCCTTTGCGACAGCGTCCTTCTCCCCGTCACAATACGGGGAGAAGATGCCGGCAAGCAGATGAGGGGCGGTGCCGACATCAGCAGTCAGCGGCTCGGCTTCCCGACACCTATTAGCTGCCTGATGATCGCGCCGACCTGATCCCGCGCGGCGTCCATCCCTCCCCCGGTATCGACGACGAAATCGGCCTGGCGGCGCTTTTCCACATCCGGCACCTGCTTGGACAGGATCGACGCCAGTTTTTCCTCCGTCATGCCCGGCCGCGCCAGCACACGTTCTCGCTGGGTCTCGGGCGATGCGGTGACGACGACCACCTTGTCGACGCGGTTGCGGCCGCCGGTTTCGAACAGCAGGGGGATATCGAGCACGGCGATCGGCGCGCCTGATTTGCGATGGCGCGCCAGGAAGGCATCGGCATCGGCGCGCACCAGCGGATGGATGATGGCTTCAAGCTGCTTCAGCGCCGCGGCGTCACCGAGCACGCGCGCGCCAAGCTTTGCGCGATCGACCGCGCCGGCAGATGTGGTGCCGGGAAAGGCTACTTCGACCAAAGGCGCTGCCTTGCCGGCATAGAGGCGATGTACCGTCTCGTCGGAATCATGGACCGGCACGCCGGCCTCGGCGAACATTTTTGCCGTGGTCGACTTGCCCATGCCGATCGAGCCGGTGAGGCCAAGCACGATCATGGCTTGGGCACCAGATCGGCAACGATGAGTGTGCGCAGTTCAGCCGTCACCTGCGGCCTGATGCCGAACCAGCGTTCGAAGCCGGGCACGGCCTGATGCAGCAGCATGCCGAGGCCGTCGACCGTCTTCAGCTTCCTCGCGCGGGCGGCCGCGAGCAGCGGCGTCTCCAGCGGCACATAGACGATGTCGGTGACGATGGCATGGTCCGGCAGCATAGCAGGATCGGCCGACAGGCCTTCATTGCCATGCATGCCGAGTGCGGTCGTGTTGACCAGTAGGCCGGCATCGGCAAGCAGTTCGCCTGATGCCGCCATGCCATGCGCCGAAATGCCGGCGCCGAAACGATCGCGCAATTCCATAGCCCGGGCGAGCGTCCGGTTGACGATGCGGATGTCGGCAACGCCGCGCTCTTTCAGCGCGTGGATGACGGCGCGCGACGCGCCCCCGGCGCCGAGCACCACAGCCGGACCCTTGCTGGCCCAGCCCGGCGCATGGTCATCGAGGTTGGCGGCGAAGCCGTGCGCGTCCGTGTTGCCACCCCACAGGACGCCGTCCTCGAACCACAGCGTGTTGACGGCGCCGATCTCCTCAGCGGCTTGGTCGCGGCGCTCGGCCAGCGCGAAAGCCGCCTCCTTGTGCGGGATGGTGACGTTGCCGCCGCGGTAATTGTTTGCCTGCAGCGTTTTCACGAACACGGCAAAATCCTGCGGCGCGACATCGATGGCCTGGTAGCTGCCGTCGATGCCATGCTTGGCCAGCCAATAGCCGTGGATCTTGGGCGAGCGCGAATGCTTGACCGGATGCCCGGTGACGAAGGCCTTGTTCGTCGCTTCAGCCATCGATTGCCCCCAGCGTGCGCAGTTCGGCCAGCAGCGGCAGCAGCGGCAGGCCGACAATGGTGAAATGATCGCCCTCGATCTTGTCGAACAGCTGGATGCCTTCGCCTTCGACCTGGTAGGCGCCGACGCTGGACAGCGCCTTGGCGCCGACGCGAGCAAGATGGCGGCCGATGAAGGCCGGGTCGAGCTTGCGCATGGTCATCGAGGCGATGCCGACATGCCGCCACAGAACCTTGCCGTCACGGACCAACACCGCAGCGCTGTTGAGCTGATGGGTCTTGCCGGACAGCGCCAGCAGATGGCGGCGGGCACCCTCCCTATCGGCCGGCTTGTGGAACACCTCGTCACCGAGCGACAGCGTCTGGTCGCAGCCGAGCACCAGCGCGCCCGGCATGCGCTCGCTGACGTCGCTGGCCTTGGCCTCGGCCAGCACCAGGGCGACATCCTCGGGTGAGACACCGCTATCCTGCAAAGGCGCCTCGAGCGCGCGCTCGTCGACATCGGCTGGGACGGCTTCGACATCGACCCCGGCATTGACCAGCATGGCCTTGCGGAACGGACTGCCGGAAGCGAGGATGAGTTTTTCGGTCATGCTGATTCACCCGAGGTTGGCGTTCCGTCGCGCACCCCTCATCCGACCGAGCTTCGCTCGGCCACCTTCTCCCACAAGGGGAGAAGGGAAGTCCCGCGCGCACACCGCTGCAAATCGCCAACGGCGGTATCTTGCAGAGACGACGGTGCCACGTTCCTCCTTCTCCCCTTGTGGGAGAAGGTGGCCTCGCGAAGCGAGGTCGGATGAGGGGTGTTGGTGCTCACTTATCTTACCTGCCCTATCTCGACTTGCCCCGCAGGGCAACGATGGCCGCTGCCGTTTCCTCGATCGAGCGGCGGCTGACGTCGATCATCGGCCAGCCGTGGCGGATGCAGATCTGGCGGGCATAGGCGAGCTCCTCGGCGATCGCCGCGCGGTCGACATAGTCCGACGCCTCATAAGAACTGCTGTTGCCGAGGATGCGGTTTTGCCGGACATGCGAGATGCGCTCGGCGGTGGCGATCAGCCCGACGATCAGCGGTGTCCGGGCGTTGACCAGGCTTTCGGGCACCGGCACGCCGAGCACGATCGGGATGTTGGCGGTCTTGATGCCGCGGTTGGCCAGATAGATGCTGGTCGGCGTCTTCGACGTCCGCGAAATGCCGATCAGCACGATATCGGCATCGTCCATATTGAGCGGCAACTGGCCGTCATCATGGTCCATGGTGAAATTGAGCGCATCGATGCGGCGGAAATATTCGGCGTCGAGAACGTGCTGGGCGCCGACGCGGCGGCCAGCCGGCGTGCCGAGATAGGACTGGAAGACGGTGAGCACCGGCTCCAGAACCGAGACACAGGGCAGGCCCATGGCCGCGCAGCGCTCGTCGATGCCGCGCGCCAGCTTCTGGTCGACCACCGTATAGAGGATGATGCCCGGCTCTTCCTCGATGTCCTCGAACACCTTCGCCACCTGCTTTTCGGTGCGGATGAGCGGATAGATGTGCTCGATGGCGCGCGCATCCTTGTACTGCGCCGAAGCCGCCCGGCCGGCGGCAAGCAGCGTTTCGCCGGTCGCGTCGGAAATCAGGTGCAGGTGGAAGAAGCTCTGGGGTTTGTTCACAGGGGGTCACCTGGGGCTGTGGGCTTCTGTGGATAAAGCGGGATGAAGAAACGGGCCGGTCGGAGGCGACTGTATCAGATGGCTAGATGTCCACAATTCGTTGCGCTGTCAGCTTCGCCGGGCGGCTGGGGACAAGTTTGGGGACGGCTTCTTTTGGCTATCATCCGTCCACAGGGCAGGCTTTTCGCCACTTTTCCTAACGCTTTGACTCCAGTGATGGAATCCGGACTATCCCCAGAACCCTACATCCGGGCAAAAGAAGCACGCGACAATATGTTGGCTGGTTTTTTCGGGGGCAAAGCGGGACAGGTGACAACCACCAGAACCAACAGACTCTTAGAATCAGAAGAATCTTAGATATAAGAATCTTTGATTAGAAAGAGGCTGGGAGAAGCGAGCGCTCAATGCCCCAGAACCGGATCATGCTGGACGTCCTCAGGGGTAAGGCTCATTTTCCGCCTCCGCTCTGGATGATGCGTCAGGCCGGACGCTATCTGCCGGAGTATCGTGAAACGCGCAGACGCGCCGGCTCGTTCCTCGACCTCTGCTATGATCCCGACCTTGCCGTCGAAGTGACCATGCAGCCGATCGAGCGCTTTGGCTTCGATGCCTCGATCCTGTTTTCCGATATCCTTGTCGTTCCGCATGCGCTTGGCCGCGACGTTCGCTTTGAAGAGGGCAGGGGGCCGCTGCTGACGCCGATCACGGTGCCGGAGATCTTGGCTCTGGAAAGCAAGGTGTTTCACGTGAATCTCGAACCGGTCTATGAGACGGTTCGCCGGTTGCGGGCCAAACTCCCCGATGAGACGACCCTGATCGGCTTCTGCGGCGCGCCGTGGACGGTGGCGACCTATATGATCGCCGGCCATGGCACATCAGACCAGGCGCCGGCGCGGCTGTTCGCCTATAGCGAGCCGGCGGCGTTCCAGCATTTGCTGAAAGTGCTTGCCGATCATTCGGCCGCCTATCTCATCCACCAGATCGAGGCCGGTGCGGATGTGGTGCAGATTTTCGATTCCTGGTCCGGCGTGCTCGACGACGCCTCCTTCGAACAGTTCTGCGTGCAGCCGGTGGCCGAGATCGTTCGCCAGGTTCGGGCCGTCCATCCCGATGTTCCGATCATCGGCTTTCCCAAGGGTGCCGGCGCGCGCTACCAGACCTATCGCCAGAAGACCGGCGTGACGGGTCTGGGGATCGACTGGACGGTGCCGCTGGAGGCGGCGAAGGATTTGCAGCGCTCGGGTGCGGTTCAGGGCAATCTCGATCCCTTGCGGCTCGTGGCTGGCGGCAAGGCGCTGTCGGATGGCGTCGAAGCGATCCTGAAGGCGCTGGGAGGCGGACCGCTGATCTTCAACCTCGGCCATGGCATCACGCCGGAGACGCCGATCGCCCATGTCGAGGCGATGGTGAAACAGGTGCGGAGCGCGACACGCTGATGACTGAGACGCAAAACACGAACAGCACCGGTCAGGCGATGATGCGCATGACGATAGGTATCGTCGTACTGGCCGTTCTCACCGCAGTTTTGTATTTCGCGGCACCCGACAGTTTCTATCCCTGGGCGAAGGCGATCCATATCCTGGCCGTCATCTCGTGGATGGCCGGCATGCTCTATCTGCCGCGGCTGCTGGTCTATCACACTGATGCCGAGAAGGGCTCTGTCCAGTCGGAGACCTTCAAGGTGATGGAGCGGCGCCTGCTGCGCGGTATCATCAATCCGGCGATGATCGTCACCTGGGTATTCGGCCTGTGGCTTGCCTGGAAAGGCTTTGGTTTCCAGGGCGGCTGGCTGCACGCCAAGATCGGTGCGGTGCTTCTCTTGTCCGCCATGCATGGATATCTGGCCGGCGCGGTGCGCAAATTCGCCGAGGACCGCAATGAAAAATCCGCCAAGCACTGGCGAATCGTCAACGAGATCCCCACATTGCTGATGATCGCAATCGTTATCCTGGTGGTCGTCAAGCCGTTCTAGGCTTTGGCTGCAAAACGCAGCTTGCTCTTTCACCCGACCGACGATAAAAGACGGGTCTTCCTTCCCCGTCATGCGCCGCCCCTCATTGTTTTCGGCCGCGCCCGGCATTTGTCGCATCCCGCCGATATTTTTCCCAAAGCTTACCCAGACTCCATCTATTCAAGGTCCGTCTATGCAAGAAATGAAACTCGCCGAGTTCAAGAACAAGAAACCGCCAGAGCTGATCGCTTATGCCGAATCGCTCGAGGTCGAAAACGCCAGCGTCATGCGCAAGCAGGAGCTGATGTTTGCGATCCTGAAGAAGCTGGCCGCCCAGGAGATCGAGATCATCGGCGACGGCGTGGTCGAGGTGCTGCAGGACGGTTTCGGATTCCTGCGCTCCGCCAACGCCAATTATCTGCCAGGTCCCGACGACATCTATATTTCGCCGTCGCAGATCCGCCGCTTTTCGCTGAAGACCGGCGATACGGTCGAAGGGCCGATCCGCAGCCCGAAAGAGGGCGAGCGCTATTTCGCGCTGCTCAAGGTCAACACGATCAATTTCGACGATCCCGAAAAGATCCGTCACAAGATCCACTTCGACAATCTGACGCCGCTCTATCCGACCAAGCGGTTGAAGATGGAGATCGAGAATGCGACCACCAAGGACATCTCGCCGCGCGTGATCGACCTGGTCGCGCCGATCGGCAAGGGACAGCGCGCTTTAATCAACGCGCAGCCGCGTACCGGCAAGACCGTTCTCATGCAGAACATCGCTCACTCGATCACCGCCAACCATCCGGAATGCTATCTGATCGTGCTTCTGATCGACGAGCGTCCGGAAGAAGTGACCGACATGCAGCGCTCGGTGAAGGGCGAGGTCATCTCCTCGACCTTCGACGAACCGGCGGTGCGCCACGTGCAGGTCGCCGAAATGGTCATCGAGAAGGCCAAGCGCCTGGTCGAACATGGCCGTGATGTCGTCATCCTGCTCGATTCGATCACCCGTCTCGGCCGCGCCTACAACACCGTCGTGCCGTCATCCGGCAAGGTGCTGACCGGCGGTGTCGACGCCAACGCTCTGCAGCGGCCGAAGCGCTTCTTCGGCGCCGCCCGCAACATCGAGGAAGGCGGTTCGCTGACCATCATCGCCACCGCGCTGATCGATACCGGCAGCCGCATGGACGAAGTCATCTTCGAAGAGTTCAAGGGCACCGGCAACTGCGAAATCCAGCTCGACCGCAAGGTGGCTGACAAGCGCATCTATCCGGCCATGGACATCTTGAAGTCCGGCACTCGTAAGGAAGACCTGCTGGTTTCCAAACAGGACCTGCAGAAGATCTTCGTGCTGCGCCGCATCCTGGCGCCGATGGGAACCACCGACGCGATCGAGTTCCTGATCGACAAGCTCAAGCAGACCAAGACCAATGCGGATTTCTTCGATTCGATGAATACGTAAGGGCTTACCCTCCTCCTCGTGGGGAGGGTCGCGCAGCGGAGCGGGGTGGGGGGTCAGCACCGAGGTTGGCGATTCACCCCCACCCCGTCTCACGATCTACGCTTCGCTACGATCGCGAGCCGACCCTCCCCACAAGGGTAGGGCTACCGCACATGGAATTCCTGAGATGTCTGCCCGGCACGAACCCCCACCCCTAACCGCTCCCCACAAGGGGGAGGGAGACTTCCGTTGGCGCTGACCTAGGCGAATCGCCTGTCTTTTCGGGGCCAAAGAAGACTTAATGGCACGCGGCAGCGTTCCCTCCCCCTTGTGGGGTTAGGGTGGGGGTCCTTCTTCGCAAGAATCCAGATGCGATAGCCCTGAAGGGGGAGGGTGAGGTGCTATTGCCTCAACTGCTTCTCCAGCTCTTCTGCATCCGTCACTACCGGCAAACACACCTGCCCCGTACAGATCCATGCACCTGCCTTGTCGGTCGGCGGCAAGATTCCGCCGGGCAGCAGAGGTCGATTCGCTGCCGTACCGATCGGCACGACAATATCGACACGGCGCGGGTCCGGGCTTCGATTCGCAGCCGGAACGAGCTTTGGATCATCCGGCGCATCGACGATGACCAGCTTGAGCGGCTCGATCGCCAGCGCGCAGGCGTTGACGATGCCGGCCTGGCCATAGGCCTGGTGGGCCGCGCGGCCGGCGGCGTGCTCCGCGACTTGCCAGGCTTTTTCCTGCAGAGCGAGATCGCCGGTGACGGAGGCGAGCCGGACCAGCGCCTCGATGATCTGGCCGGTGGCGGATGGAATGGCTTCGTCGACGTCGCCCCTGATGCGGATAGGCACGTCGGCGCTGTCCGACGCGGTCAAATAGTAGCCTGTCTTTTCGCTGTCGGCGTGCCAATGGTCGAGTTGCCCGACGAACTGGCCGGCCTGGTCGACATAGCTCCAATCCCCAGTGGCCTCGAACAGCGAGATCGCTGCATTGGTCATCGCGGCATAGTCGCTCGACAAAGCAGGGAACAGTGTCCTGGCGCCGAGCATCGAATGCGGCAAACGGCCGTCTCGGCTGGCTGAGCTGATATGGGCGAAGGCCTTTGCCGCCGCCTCGACCCAGTCAGCCCGCGCCAGCGAGCGCCCGGCCTCGGCAAGGGCTGCAATCAACTGGCCGTTCCAGTCGGTGAGGGTCTTTGCGTCAAGGCCTGGCCTGACCCGCTGTTCCCGGATGGCGAGAAGCTTCGCCTTGAGCGGGCTTAGCTCTTCGCGATCGATCACACTTTGCGCTTGCTGGGACCTTGTTTGGTGGACAATTGGCTTGCCTTCCCAGCCATGTGGGCTGGAAAGCGTGAAGTGTTTGAAAAACAAGGAGGAATCGTCACCAACTGCGGTTTGGATCTCTTCCCTGGTCCAGGTGTAGAACAGACCCTCCTCGCCGTCGCTGTCGGCGTCGAGGCTGGCGGCAAAGGCGCCGCCTTCGATGCGCATTTCGCGCAGCAGCCAGTCGATCGTCTCTTCGATTCGCACCCGGAACAATTCATTGCCGCTTGCGGCATAGGCCCAGTTGCAGAAGCGGATCAACTGGGCATTGTCGTAGAGCATTTTTTCGAAATGCGGCACCAGCCACTCGGCGTCGGTCGAGTAGCGGCTAAGCCCGCCGCCAATATGATCGTAGATGCCGCCGCTCAGCATCTGTTCGAGGCTGTTGAGAACGTCGTCGCGATGGCTGGCATCGCCGTCGCGCAACCAGGACAGCCACAGCGTCTGCATGAAAGGCGCGTTGGGGAATTTCGGCGCGCCGCGCAGGCCGCCGAGATCGCGGTCGACCATGCCGTCAATGCCCTTGGCCAGTTCCGCCAGCGTGGCGCGGTCGAGCATCGTCCTGGCATGCGAACCGGCGAGCCGTGCCTCGACATGCATCGTCAGGCCGTCAGCGCTCTGGTTAAGGCTCGCCCGCTTCTCGCGCCAGGCCTTGTCGACCGCCTGCATCACCTGGATGAAGCCGGGGCGGCCGTAACGCGGCTCGCGCGGAAAATAGGTGCCGCCCCAGAACGGCTTGCCGTCCGGGGTCAGGAACATGGTCAGCGGCCAGCCGCCCTGCTCGCCCATCGCCGAGAGCGCCGCCATATAGATCTGGTCGATGTCGGGACGCTCTTCGCGGTCAACCTTGATATTGACGAACAGACGGTTCATGACGGCGGCGACATCGTCATTCTCGAAACTTTCATGCGCCATGACATGGCACCAATGGCAGGCGGCATAGCCAACCGAGAGCAGGATCGGCCTGTCCAGCGCCTTTGCCTCTTCGAGCGAGGCCGGCGACCAGGCGCGCCAGTGAACAGGATTGCCGCTGTGCTGCTGCAGATAGGGGCTCGCTTCTTCGGCAAGCAGGTTTTGCGCAGGCAGCGTCACGATGGGCAAACTCGGGTGCGATTGGCTGATAGGCGTGAAGCTAGGGCGGTTCGGTAGAGCGGGCAAATGATTTCAGGCGACTCCATTGTAGCCCTGTCGAGCGGCCGTCTTCCGGCCGGCGTCGCCGTCATCCGCATTTCCGGCCCGCAGACTCGATTCGTAGTCGAAACGATTGCCGGAGGTATGGTCAAGGAGCGCGCGGCGGTTTTGCGCCGATTTAGGGCGCCCGATGGAACCGTGCTCGATACTGGCCTGGTTGTTTTCTTTCCCGGTCCGGCCAGTTTCACCGGTGAGGACGTCGCGGAATTCCACGCTCATGGCGGCCGCGCCGTGGTGGCAAAAATGCTGGAGACGATCACTGGCTTTGACGGTGTCAGGCACGCGGAACCGGGCGAATTCACCCGCCGCGCCTTTCTCAACGGCAAGGTCGACCTGGTCGAGACCGAGGCGCTGGCCGATCTCGTCAATGCCGAGACCGAAGCGCAGCGTCGTTTTGCGGTGCAGAATGCCCAAGGCGTGCAGAGCGAACTTTACCTCGGCTGGCGCCGCCGACTGATCCATGCCCGCGCCATGATCGAGGCCGAGATCGATTTCGCCGACGAGGACGATGTCCCAGGTTCCGTTTCGGATACGGTCTGGTCCGATGTCAGAACGATGGTCGACGAGATCGACCGGCACATCGCCGGGTTTCGCGCTGCCGAGATTATCCGCGACGGCTTCGAGGTCGTCATTCTGGGCGCGCCGAACGCCGGTAAGTCGAGTCTGTTCAACGCCCTGGCGCGGCGGGATGCCGCTATAGTAACGGATGAACCAGGCACGACCAGGGACCTGCTTGAAGTGACGCTTGATCTCCAGGGGCTGCGTGTCAGGCTCATCGATACCGCCGGCCTGCGCGATGCCGCCGGAAAGGTGGAGGCGATCGGCATCGAGAAGGCCAGGGCCAAGGCGCATGGTGCCGATCTCCTGCTGTTGCTTCACGACTTGGCGAACCCAAGGGATGTCGGTGAGCTGCCGACCGTGGCGCCGACCCTGCGCGTCGGCACCAAGCTCGATCTGATCGAGAGCGGCGCGACGAGTGGGGTCACGGGCCTCAATGACCTCGTTATTTCGGTGAAGAACGGGACCGGCGTGGAGGCACTGCTCGTGGAAATCGGCCGGCGTGCGGCGGAGACGGCCGGCAGCGCCGGCGATATCCTGCCGTCGCGCCTACGCCACGTCGAATTGCTTGGCGAGGCCAACCGGCATCTGCGCCGCGCTACCGACGGACGGATGGCTGGCCAGGAATTGCGCGCCGAGGAGTTGCGGCTCGCAGCCGACCGCCTCGGCCGAATCGTCGGCGCCATCGATGTCGAAGACATGCTGGACGTGATCTTCTCGCAGTTCTGCATTGGGAAATGACTCACGTGAAACAGGCACTTACGAGGCAACGGATTGCGTGACTCACGTGAAACACGATTGCCGAGGCCGGCGCCGTCCCTCACCTGCCTGCCGGCATCCTCTCCCCGTTTAGTGACGGGGAGAGGGGCGATGTTGTCGTCGCCTTCGCCAATCTCCATCGCTGGAGGCAAGGTGCCGACGATTGGCAGCGTGTTTCTCCCCGTCAGTATACGGGGAGAAATGCCCGGCAGGGCAATGAGGGGCGGCGCTTACCAAAAGTAATTGCCTCGATCGGCAGGCGCGACTCACGTGACACATGCACCATCGCAGCTGCAGAGCTGTTTCACGTGAAACGATCTGCGGAGTTTTCTTGACAGCACTGCACCGCAGGGACATGTGTCCCTCAATCTTTCGAGTCTGGGACTTTTCTAAATGACCGATCACTATGATGTGGTTGTGGTGGGCGGTGGCCACGCGGGTTGCGAGGCGGCCAGCGCTGCCGCGCGCGCCGGTGCCAGGACCGCGCTGGTGACGCTGCGTTTCGACACGATCGGCGTGATGTCGTGCAATCCTGCGATTGGCGGGCTCGGCAAGGGTCATCTGGTGCGCGAGATCGATGCGATGGACGGCTTGATGGGGCGCGTGGCGGATGCGGCCGGCATCCAGTTCCGCTTGCTCAATCGCCGCAAGGGTCCGGCGGTGCGCGGGCCTCGCACACAGGCCGACAGAAAGCTCTACCGTCTTGCCATGCAGGAAGCGATTCGGCAGCAGAACGATCTCGACGTGGTCGAAGGCGAGGTTTTGGATTTTGAAATCGTCGCTGGTGAGATCGCGGCGGTTCTCCTGGCTGACGGCCGGCGGCTTGCCTGTGGTGCAGTCGTTCTGACGACCGGAACTTTTCTGCGCGGGCTTATCCATATCGGCGAGAAGAAGATTGTCGCCGGCCGCATGAACGAGCAGGCCAGTCTTGGTCTGTCGGCGACGATGGACCGCGCGGGCTTCAAGCTCGGACGGCTGAAGACCGGGACGCCGCCGCGGCTCGATGGCCGGACCATCGACTGGGCGTCGCTGGAAAGCCAGGCGGCGGATGCGGATCCGGTGCCGTTTTCGCTGATGACCGACGCCATCACCACGCCGCAGATCGATTGCGGCATCACGCGCACGACCACCGCCACGCATGAACTGATCCGGGCCAATCTCGGCCGCTCCGCCATGTATTCCGGCTCGATCGAAGGGATCGGGCCACGCTATTGCCCGTCGATCGAGGACAAGATCGTCAAGTTCGGCGACAGGGACGGGCACCAGATTTTCCTCGAGCCGGAAGGGCTCGACGACGACACCGTCTATCCCAATGGGATTTCGACCTCGCTGCCCGAAGACGTGCAGCTCGATATCTTGAAAACCATCCCGGGGCTTGAGCGGGCCGTCATGCTGCAGCCCGGCTATGCCATTGAATATGATCATGTCGATCCGCGCGAGCTGTACCAGACGCTTGAGACGAAGCGCGTCGGCGGCCTCTTCCTCGCCGGGCAGATCAACGGCACGACCGGCTATGAAGAAGCGGCCGGGCAAGGCTTGCTCGCCGGCCTCAATGCGGCGCGGCGGGCGGCGAGGAGCGAGCAGATCGTGTTCAGCCGCACCGAGGCCTATATCGGCGTGATGGTCGATGACCTCACCAGCCGCGGCATCAGCGAACCCTACCGGATGTTCACCTCGCGGGCCGAGTTCCGGCTGTCGCTGCGCGCCGACAATGCCGATGAGCGGCTGACGCCGCTGGCTGCGAGGCTGGGCATCGCCTCAACACAGCGGATGCAACGCTACGAAACTGTTATGCGATGCCTCGGTGAAGCGCGGGAGCTGGCGAAATCGCTCACCATGACACCCAACGAGGCGGCGCGGCATGGGTTGGAGATCAACCGGGATGGCGTGCGCCGCTCCGGTTATGAATTGCTGTCCTATCCCGATGTCGATGTGACCTGGCTGGCTGGGATCGACCCGCGCTTTGCCGGGATCGACGCCAAGACAGCGGAACGCCTCGAAACGGAAGCGAAATATTCGGTCTATCTCGATCGCCAGAAAACCGATGTCGCACAGATCCGGCACGAAGAGAGCCGGCTGATCCCTGAGACCGTCGATTTTGCCGGCGTGCCGGGGCTGTCCAACGAATTGAAGCAGAAGATGCAGGCGCGGCGGCCGCGCTCCATCGCCGATGCCCAACGCATGGAAGGCATGACGCCGGCGGCGCTGGCGATCATTGTCGCGCATGTCCGCCACGCGGAGAGCGCCCAACGCCTACAAAAGGATGTTGCGTGAGTTCTATGTCCTGGAAGGGCCTGCAGGACGCGGCGGGCCCGGTTTCACGTGAAACATTCGATCGGCTGGTTGCGTTCGAGCAGATGTTCCAGAAATGGAATCGCAGCATCAATCTCGTTGCGCAATCGACGTCGGGCGATGTCTGGCAGCGCCATATATTGGATAGCGCACAGTTGGCGCGAATCGAACCTCAAGCCACACGCTGGGTGGATATCGGCTCGGGCGGCGGATTTCCGGGCCTTGTCATGGCTTTCCTGCTTGCCGAGCGCGACGGCGCCAGCATCGATCTGGTTGAAAGCAATCGCAAAAAGGCGTCCTTCCTGCAGACCGTCGTTGGCCAGTTCAGCCTGCCGGCGCGGGTCGTGGCGCGCCGGATCGATGAAAGCCATGCGCTTGTTTCGACACCGCAAATCGTGACGGCGCGGGCGCTGGCCTCGCTTTCCACCTTGCTGGACCTGTCGGCGCCCTGGCTGATTTCAGGCGCGCGCGGCCTCTTCCACAAAGGCCGGGATTATCGCGCCGAAGTGCAAGAAAGCGTTAACCGATGGTCCTTCGATCTGGTAGAACATCCCAGTGTGACCGACCCCCATGGCGTCATCCTCGAACTGTCCAACCTGCGACCTGTCTGATCCCGCGACTTTCCAGGCACTTTGGCGACCCAAAATGAACTTCTGGCATAGACCCATGATGAAGAATGGCCCCCGAATCATCACCGTAGCCAACCAGAAGGGCGGCGTCGGCAAGACAACCACCGCCATCAATCTGGCCACCGCGCTGGCCGCGATCGGCGAAAAGGTTCTGATCGTCGATCTCGATCCGCAAGGCAATGCCAGCACCGGCCTCGGCATCGACCGCAAGGACCGGACTGTGTCGTCCTATGACGTGCTGACCGGCGAGCTGGATCTGGAAGCCGCGGCGATCCCCACAGCGGTGCCTGGCCTGTCGATCGTGCCGTCGACGCTCGACCTGCTCGGCATCGAAATGGAGATCGCTTCGGCGCCGGACCGTGTGCTCAAGCTGCGCAATGCGCTGCGCGCCGCGACCGAGCGCGGGGCGCCCTTCGGCTATGTGCTGATCGACTGCCCGCCTTCGCTCAACCTTTTGACCTTGAATTCGATGGCGGCGGCCGATTCCGTTCTTGTGCCGCTGCAATGCGAGTTCTTCGCGCTCGAAGGTCTCAGCCAGCTGCTGGAAACGGTCGAGCAGGTACGCCGCTCGATCAATCCCGATCTTATTATCCAGGGCATCGTGCTGACCATGTATGACGGCCGCAACAATCTCGCCAATCAGGTGGTGCAGGATGTGCGGGCGCACATGGGCGACAAGGTCTACGAGACCATCATCCCGCGCAATGTGCGGGTGTCCGAGGCGCCGTCCTACGGCAAGCCGGCGATCCTCTACGATCTGAAATGCTCGGGCAGCCAGGCCTATCTGCAGCTGGCGTCGGAAGTGATCCGCCGCGAACGCAAATTGCGCGCTGCTTGATTAGGCCCAATGCATAGTTAAAAGCCGATTCGACACCGAAACGACCCAAAAATCCTGGAATAAAAATGAGCGAAGACCTTTCGAGAAAGAGATTGGGGCGCGGGCTGGCAGCACTGATCGGCGAGATCGACCGCCCGGCGGCACCCGAAAAGCCCGGCATGAGCGCCGATGGCAAGGTTCCGATCGAGTTCCTGACCCCCAATCCGAAAAATCCGCGCCGGCATTTCGGTGACGCCGAGCTGACCGATCTTGCCCAGTCGATCCGCGAACATGGCGTCGTCCAGCCGGTGGTGGCGCGGCCTTCGCCGGGACAGGCCGGCCGCTACGAGATCATTGCCGGCGAGCGGCGCTGGCGCGCGGCGCAGCGCGCCGGGCTGTCCGAGATCCCGGTCATCGTCCGCGAGGTCAACGACCGCACCGCGCTCGAACTGGCGATCATCGAAAACGTCCAGCGCACCGACCTCAATGCGGTCGAGGAAGCGCTTGGCTATCAGCAGTTGATCGACGAGCACGGCTACACCCAGGCCGATCTCGGCCAGGTCATCGGCAAGAGCCGCAGCCATGTCGCCAACACGCTGCGGCTGCTGAAGCTGCCCGACGTGATCCGCGACATGCTGGTCGACGGCGCGCTGTCGGCCGGCCATGCCCGTACGCTGGTGACGGCGGAAGATCCGGCCGGCCTTGCCAAGCGCATCGTCGAAGAGGGACTTTCCGTGCGCCAGGCCGAAGCGCTGGCGCAGATACCGGCCGGCACCGCTCCGGCCAAGCCGAAGCAGCCACAAAGCGCGCCGGAAAAGGATGCCGACACGATGGCGCTGGAGAAGCTGTTGACCGACACGACCGGCATGATCGTGTCGATCGACCACAAGGGCAAAGGCGGCGAGCTTCGGGTGGCGTATCGCTCGCTGGAGCAGCTTGACGAGCTGTGCCGCAGGCTGAAGCAAGAGCGGTAGTTAGCCGGCGAAGTGTTTGCACTGTGGGATGCTTGAAGGCAGACGCTTCTGCCTTTGGATTCCGCATCCACTCCATTATTCTCCAGCGTTTGCGCCGCCCCTCACCTGCCTGCCGGCATCCTCTCCCCGTAGAACGGGGCGAGGGACGCTCTCGTCGACGGTTTCGCCAACCCCAACGTCGCAAGAAAGGCGACGCCGTTGCGGCCAGCTTCTTTCTCCCCGTCGCTATATGGGGAGAAATGCCCGGCAGGGCAATGAGGGGCGGCGCTGACTTCAACGACAGAGCACTCCGCACAAGCTGCGATCACCCGTCCCTCCCGAAACTACCTCTGCGCCAGCCGGCTGCTCTCCACTGCAATTCCAAGCAGTGCCTGTCTTGCCAGCGCGACGGAAAGATCCGGCCGCCGCCTGGTCTGCAGCACCGCCGTCTGCAGCCGGGTCAGCGCGCGGCCGAGCGCTTCGGTGCCCCAGCGCTCCAGCGCTTTCTCGACCAGCTTGCGCCTGGAGAAAAAAACCGGCGGGCGGGCGGCGGCGACGACCGAGGCGGCGTTGCGGTTGCCGGACTCCATCTGGCCGCGCATGAGTTGGATCTGCTGCAGCTGCCGCATCGCCGAAGACAGCACCAGGAAGGGCTGGCCGCCGGACTGACAATGGCGGGTGAAGGCGGTGTCGAAGTCGCCGATCTTGCCTTCGAGAAGCGCATCGACGGCGTCGTCGAAAGAGGCGCCCGAGACATCGCCCGACATCGCCTTGACCTCCTCCAGCCCGATCTCCTGCAGGCCGTGAGCGTAAAGAATGAGCTTCTCAATCTCGCCGCGCGAGGCCAGCCGGTCGCCGCCGAGATTGCGGCGCAGCGCCTGTCTCGCCTCCATGGTCATCGACATGCCGGCCTTGCTCAATTCGCCGTCGATGACGGCATCGATGTCGCGGGCTTCATCGGCATAGCAAGGCAGAGCCATGGCGTTATCGGCCGCCTCGACGATGGCGCGCAGCCCGACGCCCTTCTTGAGATCGCCGGCTTCAATGAGAATGATGGCATCGCGCGCGGGCTCCGCCGTCAGCGCCTTGACGTCGTCGGCCAGCGCCTTCTGGCCGCTGGCATTGCGCACCCAAAGCAGGCGTCGGTCGGAAAACATCGGCACGGTGCGCGCTTCGTCAAGCAGGCGGCCCTCGTCGCGGTCGACCTCCGAACCCTCAAGCCTGACCACAGAGAACGGATCGTCAAGCGACAGGCCGGTCTTGCCGGCAAAAGCCTTTGCCCGCTCGGCGACGAGGCCACGGTCGGGGCCGTAGAGCAGGACGATCGAGATGCGCTGGTCCGGCCGCGCCAGCCACCCGTCGACCTCGTAAGCTTTCTTCTGTGCCATAGCGGGTTGGTTAGCATGATGCGGGGGCGGGGTGAATGGTGGAGAGCGTGATCTCCCCCCTTGAGGGCAGAGCTATCGCATATGGAATTCCTGAGATGTCTGCCCGGCACGGACCCCCACCCCTAACCC
>SAKE01000036.1 GCA_004017275.1 Mesorhizobium sp.
GGGCTGGCGCCGGCGTCGCCCCCACCCCGATCCGCTGCGCGGATCGACCCTCCCCTCAAGGGGGAGGGTAACACCGCGTTAAATTCCCATCATCCCGCGCAGCACTTTCTTGTCGGTGGTGCCGCCGGCGAAATCGTCGAATGCCTTTTCCGTCACCCGGATGATGTGATGCTGGATGAAAGGCGCGCCTTCGGCAGCACCATCCTCCGGATGCTTCAGGCAGCACTCCCACTCCAGCACCGCCCAGGAATCATAATTGTGCTGTGTCAACTTGGAGAAGATACCGCCGAAATCCACCTGCCCGTCGCCCAGCGAACGGAAGCGGCCGGCGCGGTTGGTCCAGCTCTGATAGCCGGAATAGACGCCTTGCCGGCCGGTTGGGTTGAACTCGGCGTCCTTGACGTGGAACGCCTTGATGCGCTCGCGATAGATATCGATGAATTCGAGATAATCGAGCTGCTGCAGCAGGAAGTGCGACGGGTCGTAATTGATGTTGCAGCGCTTGTGGCCGCCGACCGCGTCAAGAAACATCTCGAAAGTGGCGCCGTCGAACACATCCTCGCCTGGATGGATCTCGTAGCCGACATCGACGCCATTGTCCTCATAGACATCGAGAATCGGCTTCCAGCGCTTGCCGAGTTCGGCGAACGCTTCCTCGATCAACCCGGCTGGCCGCTGCGGCCAAGGGTAGAGATAGGGAAAGGCCAGCGCTCCTGAGAAGCTCACCGAGGCCTTGAGGCCAAGGTTCTTCGAGGCCTTGGCGCCGAACTCCATTTGTTCGACCGCCCATTTCTGTCGCGCCTTCGGATTGTTGTGCACCGACGCCGGCGCAAAGCCGTCGAACTGCGCATCATAGGCCGGATGCACCGCAACCAACTGCCCCTGCAGATGCGTCGACAGTTCCGTGATTTCGACGCCGGCATCCGAGCAGACGCCCTTCACCTCGTCGCAATAGGCCTTTGAAGAGGCCGCCTTCTTGAGATCGAACAGCCGCGCGTCCCAGGTCGGGATCTGCACACCCTTGTAGCCGAGACTAGCCGCCCATTTGGTGATCGACGCCAGCGAGTTGAACGGCGCGGCATCGCCCGCGAACTGCGCCAGAAACAATCCAGGACCCTTCATTGTCGTCGGCATCGGCATTCTCCCTCGTTTTCTCGCGACCGAGCATAGCGCCGATTGGAAGCAGGGCCAGCCACTTTGGTCTTTTCGCATCGGGCGCTTTGCAAGCACCGTCATTCTGGTATTACCAAATGCGGGAATTTGGTCAAGCCTTGCCATTCACCATCGAGTCCCGCCAGATATACGAAAGAGAGGTTTATATCTCAATATAATCAATGAACTAATCTGCGTAGAAGGCCTCCGGAATGCACTTCTTGCCGTCCCGCAGAATTTGCTGTAGACCTCCCTTCAGGCCCAATTGGTCGAACCAGTTCGCAAGAAAAGCCTGGGGATGCCTTGGGGAGGAACCTTTGCGTCGCCTTTTGGCGATGCACGTCGCAGGCGAACCATAAAGACGAACTGGGAAGGACAGACCATGCATCTTTCGACGCACAACTGGATGCGCGCGGAGCCTTTGGAGACGACGCTCAAGCGCATCAAGAAATTCGGCTATGAGTCGATCGAGATTTCCGGCGAGCCCGAGCAGTACAAAACCAAGGAGACGCGGGCTCTGCTGAAGGAGCATAGCATCCGCTGCTGGGGCGCGGTGACCCTGATGCTGGGCGAGCGCAACCTAGCCGCCAGGAACCAGGGCCAGCGCGAGCGCTCCGTTCAGTATGTCAAGGACGTGCTGACCATGGTCAGCGAACTCGACGGCGAGATCATCACGCTGGTTCCGGCGACGGTCGGCAAGGTCGTGCCCGACGGCACCGAGGAAGAGGAATGGAAGTGGGTGGTCGACGCGACCCGCGAATGCTTCACCCATGCCAAGAAGGTCGGCGTCAAGATCGCTGTCGAGCCGCTCAATCGCTTCGAAACCTATCTGTTCAACCGCGGCGCCCAGGCATTGGCGCTGGCCGACGCGGTCAGCCCCGAATGCGGCGTCTGCCTCGACGCCTACCACATCCACATGGAGGAATTTAACGTCTACGACGCGATCCGGCAGGCCGGAAAACGCCTGTTCGACTTCCACGTCGCCGACAACAACCGCTTTGCCGCCGGTCTCGGCCAGATCGACTGGCCGAAGATCGTCGCTACCTTGCGGGAGATCGGCTACGACGGCGCGCTGACCAACGAATTCGTCGCGCCTGTCGATCGCACGCCGGCGGCACCCTATCCCGACATGGTCGAGCGCAACCCGGTCGACATCTCGCCCGAACAGCTGAAGTTCATCCAGGACCACGGCTCCAGCGTGCTCACGGAAAAGTTCTACACCGACCAGATGCGCATCAACGCCGAAACGTTGCTGCCGCTGATCAAATAGTCGACTGCGTCTGGGAAATTCGCCCTTCCGCCCTGACCGGCGGCAAGGCTGGGGAAGAATATGCGCATCAAGTCCGTCCAAGCCTGGTGGGTCCGCATTCCGATCGAAGCCGCTCGGCAACACCGCAGCGACTTCGGTCAGGTGACGACCTTCGACGCCGCCATCCTGCGCATCGAAACCGATGACGGGCTGGTCGGATGGGGCGAAGGCAAGAACGCTGCCGGCAGCGCCGGCAGCTACGGTGCCCTCGTTCACATGCTGAACCATGAGGTCGGCCCGCAGCTTATCGGCAGCGATCCGGCCGACATCGGCGTCATCTGGGAGATGCTCTACAACGGCGTGCGCCACGACAGCGCTGCGCGTGGCGGCCACGCCATGCCGCAGCTGGCGCGGCGCGGCATGAGCATCGCCGCCATCAGCGCCGTCGACATTGCGCTGTGGGACATTCTTGGCAAATCGCTTGGGGTTCCGGTTTGGCGGCTGCTCGGCGGCCGCAAGCTCGACCGGATGCCGGCCTATGCCTCCGGCGGCTGGGCAGCCGTCGACGCCATCGGCGAGCAATTGAAATCCTATATCGCCAACGGCGGCTTCAAGGCGCTGAAGATGCGGGTCGGCGCCATGGACGGCGCAGCACACATTTCCGCCGCCCGTGTGCGGGCAGCACGGCAGGCGCTCGGCCCCGATGTCGAGCTGATGGTCGACGCGCACGGCACCTATACGGTGGCCGAAGCCAAGCGCTTCATCCACCTCGTCAACGACCTTGATCTGGCTTGGTTCGAGGAGCCGATCATCGCCGACGACAAAGCAGGCATGGCCGAAGTACGGGCATCCGGCGCCGTTCCCATCGCCACCGGCGAAAGCGAGGCGACCCGCTATGCCTTCCGCGACCTTGCCGTGCTGAAAGCCGCCGACATCTTCCAGCCCGATCCGGCCTTTTGCGGCGGCATCAGCGAGGCGATGAAGATCGGCACCATCGCCAGCGCCTTCAATTTGCGCTTCGCGCCGCATCTGTGGGCTGGTGCGCCCTGTTTCTTCGCCGGGCTGCATGTCTGCGCCGCCTCGCCGTCGAGTTTCACTGTCGAATATTCGCTCGGCGCCAACCCGATGATCCACGATCTGGTCGAAGAGACTGTCGAAGCCAGGGACGGTATGATAGCGATCCCGGAAAAGCCGGGTCTGGGATTCACCATTTCGGACCGGTTCCTGGAGGCGCACGCGCAACGCGGTTGACGATGAAAGAAAAGAACCTTCTCGCGGAACTCGCAGCCTACCTGTTCTCCCATTCGGACAAGGAGAGCGGCCGAACGCCCTCGGAACGCGAACTGGCGGAGCATTTCGCCGTCAGCCGCGGTCAGATCCGCGAGGCGCTGGCCATCCTCGAAGCTATGCGCATCGTCGAGCGCCGCGCCAAGTCCGGCATCTACATCGACACCAAGCAGGCCAGCGTGGAAGCGATGGCGCTTTTTGCCCGCGCGGGCCTGCCGCTCGATCCGATCCAGATCTACGAGACGGTCGAATTGCGCAAGATCCACGAGATCAAGGCGGCCGAACTCGCCTGTTCGCGCGCCACCGAGGAGAATTTCGAGCGGCTGCGCGAAATTCTGAAGGCTTCGGAAGAGCGCATCGCCGCGGGCGAAGGCCTCGCCAGGGAAGACCGCGAATTCCACCTGGAGATCGTGCGCGCCACCAAGAACAGCGTCTTCCACAATGTCTGCAGCGTCTACTACATGATGGGCGAGCAGCGCCTGCCGATCTATTTCAACGACCCCGAGCGCAATGTGCGCTCGCATGCCGAGCATATCCAGATCTATGAGGCGCTGCTGCGCCGCGACGGCAATCTCGCCCAGGCGTTGATGAGCGCTCATTTGCAAGGCGCGGAGAGCTACTGGAAAGGCCTGATCGAAGGCCATGGCGAGGAACCGCAGAGCCCTGCGCTCGAAAGCGCCTGACCGACATGGCCCGTATCCTCACGACCCACCCTCTGCACCCGCGCGCCTCGGCCATGCTGGCCGGCGCCGGAGAGCTCGTCGTCGCCTCCGCCATCGATCCGGCCACGCTGGCCACCGAGGCCAGGAATGCCGACATCGTCATCGTGCGTGCGCCACTGCCGCCGGCGCTGTTCGAAGGTGCTTGGAAGCTGCGAGCAGCGATCCGCCATGGCGCCGGGCTCGACATGATCCCGATGGAAGCAGCGATGGCCGCCGGCGTGCTTGTGGCCAATGTGCCGGCGGTCAATGCCCGATCGGTGGCCGAACACGTCATGTTCGCAGCCCTCGCCTTGCTGCGTAACTTCCGCGTGGTCGACCGCGACCTGCGCGCCAAAGGCTGGCTTGCAGGCCGCGAGCACGCCAATTCCAACAGCGAGCTTGCCGGCAAGACGATCGGCATTGTCGGCCTCGGTGCCGTCGGACAGGCGGTTGGCCATATCGCCGCGCACGGCTTCGACCTCAAGGTCGTGGCGACGACGCGCAGCATGCAGCCCGCGCCGGAAAAGGTCGGCTTCCTGTCAATCGACGCGCTGGTCGAGCAGAGCGACATCATCGTTCTGTGCTGCCCGCTGACGCCGGAGACGCGCGGCCTGATCAACAGAGAGCGGATTGCCCGCGTGAAGCCAAATGCGCTGCTGATCAACGTCTCGCGCGGACCGGTCATCGACGACGACGCCCTGATCGAGGCCCTGCAGAAACGTCGTATAGGCGGCGCCGCGCTCGACGTGTTTGCGACGCAGCCGCTGCCGTCAAATCATCCCTATTTCGGCTTCGATAACGTCATCATCACGCCGCACATGGCGGGGATCACCGAGGAATCGATGATGCGCATGGGCGTCGGCGCGGCTGGCGAGGCCCTGCTCGTGCTGGCGGGCAAACTGCCGGTCAACCTGCGCAATCCAGAAGTGGTCGATCACTATCGGCGGCGGTTTCCGCTCGACATATAGCGCATCGCGGTTTCGTCCCAATTGTCGGCGACGCTGAACCCATGTTCGGTTTTCGCTTCGCATTTCTTGGTCTTGCCGCATGTTTGATCGCGGCCTTGCCCTCGCTTGCTGCTGCACAAAGCAGCGACTATGTCTATTGCGGCAATGGGATCGTCTGCGTCAGGGCCCCCTGCCCGTCGGGTAACGCGCTCGATCTTGCCACCGGCAAGATCATCAAGGGCGTGGCGCTGAACACCACCGAATTGTCGCCGCTAAACAGATCCGCACCTGACCTCTCCGACAAACTCGATGCGGGAAAGCTCGTCGTCCGAGGATCTATCCAGCATCGAGGTGAAACGAGCGACCCGCCGATGCTGGTCGTTACCGATATCGAACGCGCCTCCAAGACAGGCGAGCGCAAGCGCTGCGCGGCGCGCTGATTGCCAATCTGAGGCATATTGGCCGTCAGGACAGCCGCTCAATTTCAGCAGCAATCCGCAGCAGACGCCGGTCATGCCCGTTGCGCGCCACCAGCATCAATCCGGCCGGCAGCGCCGTGCCTGGCATTGGCAGCGAGATCGCACAAAGGTCGAACTGGTTGGCGACCTGCGTGTTGCGCAGCAGCAGGCCTTCAATACGGTCGCGCATCTCGGCATCCTCAGTCATCGAGACGATGGTCGGCGCTGTCACCGGCGTGGTCGGCAGGGCCAGCACATCGACCGATGCCAGCCGCTCATCCATCGCAGCGACGAGCGCTGTGCGACGGCGCATTGCCCTGATGTAGATAGGGGTCGGCAGCATTGCTGCCCGCGACAGGGGTCCGCTGACATGCGGGTCGACCGGCACCGGTGCCCCTGTCGCCAGCCAGTCGGCATGCACTTCGGCCCCTTCCATGGCAGCGATCGAGCCACGCTTGGTGGCCGCGCGCATGTCGGCAAGCAGATCGTCGACCGACAGGTCCGCGACCCATGCGCCTGCCTGCTCGATCTTGCCAAGGCAGCGCTCGAACGCCGCCGCGACCGCGCCCTCCGTCTCTTCGAAAAGGACGCCATGCGGAATGCCCAGGCGAAGCCCTGCAATGGCAATCGGCGCCAGCGCGGTCGGCACCTCGCCGGCCATCACAACGTCGGCGGCGGCACACTGGGCAACGGTTCGGGCAAGCGGCCCGATCGAGTCCAGCGTGGCGGACAGTGGGAACGCACCAGCGAGCGGTACGCGCCGCGCCGTCGGCTTGCAGCCGACGACGCCGTTGAGCGATGCCGGTATGCGCACTGAACCGCCAGTATCGGAACCGATGGATATTTCGCTCGTCCCCTCGCCGACCGAAACGCCGGCACCAGAGGAGGAACCTCCCGGAATGCGGCTGGCATCCATCGCATTGCCGGGCGTGCCATAGTGCTGGTTGTCACCGATCGCGGTGAAGGCGAATTCGGTCATGTTGGTCTTGCCGATGATGACCGCGCCCGCCTGCCGCAGCCGGCTGACAATGGCGGCATCGCACAAGGCGGGCGGGACGGTCTTGCGCATCAGCGAGCCGGCGGTGGTTGGTTCGCCGGCGACGTCGAATAGATCCTTGATGGAGACAAGGGTGCCGTCGAGCGGCCCGAGTGTTACGCCCGCGCGCTTGCGCGCATCGCTGGCATCGGCCGCGGCCCGCGCTGTTTCGGCATAGAGCTTCGTAAACACGCGTTCTTCGCCGGCACGAGCGGCAAGGCGCGCCAGAATGACTTCCAAATGATCGCGGACTGATTGCATTTCGGTGTCGGACTCCGGACGCCTTGAAGGTCCTTAGGGTAGCGGCCAGTGCATGGCTTGCCGAGACTTAACCCGACGCAGGCTGCTTTGCACCCCTGCCGAACGGAAGGAAGAAGCGATGCTCTACAAAGGCAGCTGTCACTGCGGCAAGATCACGCTCGAATTTGAAGCCGAGTTGACCGGCGCTGTGTGGTGCAATTGCTCGATCTGCTCGCGTAAGGGTGCCCTGTTGTGTGCCATCCCGCATGAGAGCCTGACGATCCTGGCCTGGGGTGATGACTTGGGCACCTACACATTCGGCAACCATGCCATTGCGCACCGCTTCTGCCGCAGTTGCGGCATCCATCCCTTTGCGGAGGATGTCCGCGAAGGCAGCGAACGCGCCTTACGAAACCTACTCCCAGAAATAGGCTGGGATGCGGCCTATGATGCGTGTCGCAAGCTGACGCCGCTGCCCTTGTCGAACAGCACCACCTTGTCCGGGTTCCAAGCGAAGCGCACTGCCTGCTCGATGGCGACATCGGTCCTGGCCGGCACGGTGGCGCGCAGCGTCGCGTCGCCGACGCGCAGCGTCAGGATCTTTTCGACGCCATGGTTCTCGACATCGTGGACACGCGCCTCGACCGGCGCACCGCTCTCGAGATAGACGTCCTCGGGACGAACGCCGAAGACGAGCGGGCGGCCATCGGTCGCCGCACTCGCCTTGGCACCCCCCGAAAAAGGCAGTTCGAAATTCAGCGGCGCCATCACCGCGCGGCCGTTCACAAGCTTGCCGTCGATGAGGTTCATCGGCGGCGAGCCAACGAAGCTCGCCACATAGGTGTCGCGCGGATTGTTGTAGATCTCGTACGGTGTGCCCGTCTGGACGATACGGCCATGGTTGAGCACGCCGACCTTGTCGCCCATGGACATCGCCTCGATCTGGTCGTGTGTGACGAACAGGAAGGTGGCGCCGAGCTGCATTTGCAGGTTCTTGAGTTCCGTGCGCAGCGCCTCGCGCAATTTGGCGTCGAGCGCCGACAGCGGCTCGTCCATGAGGAACACGCGCGGCTTGCGCACGATGGCGCGGCCGATCGACACGCGCTGCATCTCGCCGCCCGACAGCCGGTCGGTCTTGCGGTCGAGCAGATGCTCGATCCGCAGCGTACGAGCGGCGCGGTCGACGCGATCTTTGATCTCGGCGTCGGGCAGCCGGCGGATCTTCGGCTTCAGCGGGAATTCGAGGTTTTCGCGCACCGTATAGCGCGGATAGAGCGAGTATTGCTGCAAGACCAGCGCCACGTCGCGCTCTGCCGCACCCCAGTCGGCGACGTCGACGCCGTCGATGAAGACCTGGCCTTCGCTCGGCTTTTCCAGCCCGGCGATAAGCCGCAGCGTCGTCGTCTTGCCGGCGCCCGTCTCGCCCAGCAGCACGAAGAACTCGCCATCTGCGATGTCGAGATCGAGCCCGGTCAAGGCAGTGTGGTTGCCGAATGTCTTTGAAATGTTCTTGAGCTGGATATGGGCCATGTTTACCGTCTCAACTTCTTTTTCGAGGGCGTCTGCCCTCTGCTATGGCTCCGGGCGTTCGATTGTTCGAAAGGCCAAATCGTTGGCCTTTCGTGTCCGTCGGCCATCACAATCTCACTTCCAGCGACTTGCCGCTTGCCGTATCGAAGAAATGCGCCTGGGCCGGATCGATCCGGGCGAAAACCTTCTCGCCGGGGCCGCCGACGAAGCCGCTCTTGGTGCGGGCGCGCAGCATCTTGGAGCCGACCTTGAGGTCGACGATGTCGAAGGAGCCGAGCGGCTCGACGATCTGCGTCTCGACCGGCAGGAACCCCGCGGCCGCATCATGGCGGATGAGGACGCCTTCCGGCCGGATGCCAAGTGCCAGCTGGCCGCCGGCATGGCCATTGAGCTTGGACAGCAGCGCTCGCGGGAACTCGAAGCCGGCGGCAGCCCCGCCGACCGTCACCGAGACCGCAGACGCCGTCTCGGCCACCGCCGCGTCGGCGACGTTCATCACCGGACTGCCGACGAATTGCGCCACGAACAGGTTTGCCGGACGCGAATAGACCTCGTCGGGCGAGCCGACCTGCTGCAGCACGCCTTCATGCATGATGACGATGCGGTCGGCGAGGCTCATCGCCTCGATCTGGTCGTGCGTGACATAGATGGTGGTCGAACCCTGCTTGATGTGCAGGCGCTTGATCTCGGCCCGCATCTCCTCGCGCAGCTTGGCATCGAGCGCGCCGATCGGCTCGTCCATCAGCATCGCCTTCGGCCGCCGCACCAGAGCCCGGCCGATTGCCACGCGCTGCATGTCGCCGCCCGAAAGTGCCGACGGCTTCTTGTCGAGCAACTCGGTGATCTGCAGCGTCTTTGCGACCGAGCGCACTTCCGAATCGATCTCGGCCTTGCTCTTGCGTGTGGCACGCAACGGGAAGGCGATGTTCTCGTAGACGCTCATATGTGGGTAGAGCGAGAACGACTGGAAGACCATGGCGATGTCACGGTCGGCGGCCTTCAGATGCTGGATCGGTTTGCCGTCGATGAGGATGTCGCCCTCGTCGATCGTTTCCAGTCCAGCGACGGCACGCAAGGTCGTCGTCTTGCCGCAGCCCGACTGGCCGAGCAGAACGATGAACTCGTTGTCGTTGATCTTCAGGTTCAGGTCCTTGATGACCTGGACGGCGCCGAAGAATTTCTGGACGCCGCGAAGTTCGATCTGGGTCAATGCTGCGCTCCCGAATTTCGCACCTGTCCCGTGCCGGCCTCTTCTTCCGGCGCGATCTTCGACGTGACGTTGAAGCCGATCAGCCCGATCAGGATGATGGTCAGTCCATAGCTGTGCAGCAGCATGTTCCAGGGCTGGCAAAGCGCGATGATGCCGAGCACCATCAGCACCTGCGAACCGGGTTCCAGATATTTCTGATTGATGGCGCGAAAGCTCATTTGCGGATTGCTCCGAAGGACATGCCGCGCAACAGATGGTTACGGAGCAGGAAGGTGAAGATGGCGACCGGCAGCAGGAACAGGAAGGTTCCAGCCGCGATCACCGACCAGTCCGGCAGGCCGGAGCCGACTTGGCTGGGGATGAACGGCGGTGCCGTCTGGGCACGGCGGCTGGTCATGATCAGCGCGAAGGCATATTCGTTCCACGCGGTGATGAAGCAGAAGACGGCGGTGGCGGCGATGCCGGTTGCGGCCTCGGGCAGCACGATCTTGAAGAAGGCCTCCATGCGCGTATAGCCATCGACGAGCGCCGCCTCCTCGTATTCCTTCGGGATCTCGTCCATGAAGCCTTTCATCAGCCAGACCGAGAAGGATAGGTTGAAGGCGGTGTAGAGGATGATCAGGCCGACGTGGGAATCGTTGAGCCCGACAGCCCGGTACATCAGGAACATCGGGATGGCGACGACCACCGGCGGCAGCATGCGCGTCGACAGGATGAAGAAGAGCAGGTCCGCCTCTCCCTTCACCTTGAAGCGCGAGAAGCCGTAGGCGGTGAACGTGCCCATGCCGACCGCCAGCACCGTCGAGGTTATGGCCACGATCAACGAGTTCAGGAAGCGGCTCGGATATCCCGACCATTGCACCTGGCCCTTGCCGTCGCGCACGATCTTCTCGCCACCGTCGAAGACGACGCGCTCCCACCAAGGGGCGGCCGCATACTCTTCCGGCGACGCCGGGTTGCGCATCTGTGAGCGCTTGGCGAACAGCTTGACGAAGGGCGATATTTCCGGCTGGAAGACGACCGTCGGCGGGATGGTGGTGGCGAGGTTGCGCGGCTTGAACGCCGTCGAGGCGATCCAGTAGATCGGCGCCAGGAAGATGATCGTCACCAACAGGACGGCGACGATGGCGACACGGTTGAAGCCGATTTCGGAAGAAGTGCGGACGGCAGCCATCTCAGCGCTCCTTCACCTTGTTGAGGTATTTGACATAGATGTTGGTGATCGCCAGCACCATGATCAGCACGATGTAGGCGAGTGCGCAGGAGCGCCCTGTCTGCCATTCCTGGAATGCCATCTTGTAAAGCCGGATCGAAATCAGTTCGGCCGTCGGCTGACTGGTCAGGATGTAGGCGAGATCGAAAGTCTTGAATGCCTCCATGGTGCGGAAGATGACCGCGATCATCAGGATCGGCGCGACCAGCGGCAGCGTAATGCGAAAGAAGGTGTAGAACGGTCCCGCGCGATCGATCGCGGCGGCTTCGTAGAGATGCTTCGGCACCGCCGACAGGCCGGCCAGCGACAACAGCATAACGAAGGGCGACCACATCCAGATATCGGTCAGCGCGACGGCATAAAGCGCCATCTTCGGATCCGACAGCCATTCGAAGGTGCCGAGACCGAGCGCATAATTGATGATGCCGAAGGACGGGTCGTAGAGCAGCTTCCAGAACAGGCCGACGACGGCCATCGACAGCATCATCGGCAGCAGCAGCAGCGTCGTCAGCAACCCCTTCAGCGGGATGTCGCGATTGAGCAGCATCGCCACGCCGAAGCCGACGAACAGCTGCCCAGCGACCGAGATGATGACGTACTTCGCGGTGATGGCGAAGTTGGACCAGACATAGGGATCGTTGAGCAGATCGCGATAGTTCTGCAGCCCGACGAAATTCGCCGGCGCATTGGTAGACGCGCGAAAGTCGGTGAAGGAATAGCCGAGCGAATAGATCAGCGGAAAGATGTTGAAGACGATCAGGAACAGGACCGTCGGGATGATAAAGAGGTTGCGGATCGAAATGTCACTGAGGCCGCGTGCGGCCGCTCTTGAAGACCTGTCCAGTGTGGTGATCATCGTGGTCGCCAAGACCCTGCTCCCGTTTGCAGAAAAAGAAACGGAGGAGGCACCAACGCCCCCTCCGTGAGCTGTGATTGTTACTGGCCGCGGCCGTACTTCTTGAAAGTCGCGTTCCAGTCGGCCGCCAAAGCGTCCAGCGTTTCCTTGGCGGTGCCTTCGCCGCCGATCATGTAGGGATAGACGCGCTGGTTGAGCTGCTGCAGCAGTTCGGCATATTCCGGCACCGCCCAGAAATCCTTCACCTTGAACATGGTCTCATAGAAGGCCTTGTTGTAGGGCGTGGCGTTCTGGAATTCAGGCGACTTGAGCACGGCGGCACTGCAGGTGTAGCCGCCAAGCGCTGCCCACTTCTTCTGGGTCTCGTCCTTGATGAACCATTCCAGGAACTTCGTCGCCTCTTCCTGCTTCTGCGAGTAGGACACGATCGAGATGCCTTGCCCACCGAGCGCGGCGAACTGGTCGCCGTTCGGGCCGGGAGGATTGGCGAAGAAGCCGGTGTTCTTGGCGTTCGGGTTCGACGCTTCGTTGATCAGCGACGGGAAGAACGCAAAGTAGTTCATGCTCATCGCGGCCAGGCCTTCGGTGATCGCCTGGTTGTCTTCGACGAAGAACGACTTGGCCCAGCCTGGAGGCGTGAACTTGTAGAGCTCCTTGTAGGCGTCGAGTGCTGCGACCGCCTTGTCGGAGTTGATGAAGCCATCGACCTTGTAGGTCGAATAATCACCCAGTTCGCCGCCATAGGAGAACAGCGCGTTCTCGAAGCCCATCGCCATCGCGTCGTAGGAATTGTCGGTGTAGATGGCGATGCCGTATTTTTTCTGGTCCGGCCGGTAGAAGAACTCGGCGATGTCGCGCAGCGCCTTGAAATCCTTCGGCACGTCGAGATCGTAACCGTACTTGGCCTTGAAGGCTTCCTTTTCCTTCGGATCCTCGAACCAGTCCTTGCGATAGGACCAGCCGACGGCGTCACCTTCAAGCGGGATGGCCCAGTACTTGCTGCTGCCGCCCGGATATTCGGCGTAGTACTTCACCGTCGCCGGTGCCATCACGTCGCCGACCTTGTGCTTGTTGAAGAAGTCGGTCAGGTCGACATAGTGGCCGCCGGTCGAGCCGGCACCGAGCCATTGCGAGTCGCCAACGACCATATCATAGGCGTCACCATGGGCGTTGAACTCGGTGAAGGCCTTGGTCTGGAAGTCGGGCCACGGTGTGGTTTCCACCGTGATCTTGACGCCGGTTTCCTTCTCGTACTCGTTGCCGAGTTCCTGCAGATAATTGGCCGGATCCCATTCCGCCCAGAAGATGGTGAGTGACTTTTCCTGCGCGTAAACGGACGTCCCGCAGGCAAGCGTTAAGCCGATACCAGCAAGCACGCTGGTCACTAACTTGCGCATAATGATTTCCTCCCTTGTGCGCATTCTACCTTGTCATGAGAGCCGGCAACGGAGCCGGCCCTGGTAGTTCCTCCCGTGATCGCACCTTTCCAGTCCCGGCCCTCCTCGCCCTGCCGGAAAATGGATCGCAGCCCTCACTTTCGATCCGCTTTTCTGATCCAATCTGGTATTACCAATTCTGCATGCACGTCAAGCCCTTTCTTGGCAGCTCGACTTGGCCATTGCTATCGGATTTTGGCTTTATCTGCCTGTTTTAACAATATTTTCCTACTCAGTGATACGCGCAGGTGTTGTCCCCTATCCTACACTGCGGTTAATATCGGTAGTCTCCATGCCAATCTGGTCGAACCAGATAGGTGCTATTTCGCGACTGCCGTTGGATCGATGCTGCCGCCGTCGCCGATCGATTCCGCGACCGCCGCACGCACCAGCGCGCCGGCTGCCCATTGCGCGACCGACATCGTCCGGCGGCTGTCCAACCCCCAGATATCCTTGAGCACGACCAGCACCTCGACGCCGAAGATCAGCGACAGTGCCTGCGCCAGCCGCTTGAAGTCGCGCGGCGGCAAACGGCCGTTGAGCGGCGCGATTGCATCTTTCAGCAAGTCGATACGGTGACCGCGCGTAAAAGCCGGCTCGCCGTCCAGCGTGCCTGCCTGGCGCCGCGCCCACTGATCGAGCGACAGCTTCAGCGCTGCCTTGAACGTCGCTTCGAAGGCCTCGATGCGCGGCATGGCCGTGTCGAACAGGTCGGCGACCCGGCGCTCCGCATCCGTCGACGTCGATTCCCAAGTGAGGATTGGCCCCAGCCCCTCGTCGACGACAGCCTGGACCAGTGTCGCCTGGCTCGGGAAATAGCGATAGGCGGTTGCACGGGAAACCTGTGCCGCCTCGGCGACCTCGCTGACCGAGGGCGTGACGCCTGCCTGCATCAGCCTCGTCGCCGTCTCCAGCATCAGCCGTTTCGTGCGCGCGCGCGGTCCACGCTCGGGCGCCGGGCCGCTTTCCCGCTCGGCATCGTCGCTTGCCGTGGATTGTTGACGTGAGACATCCATGTCAATACGATACGCCCGTCTCAAAAATTTGCAATGGTCTCCACCTTTTTTCGGAGTGGTTACGTTGACGCGCCGTAGAGCACTAAATCATGCCCGAAGCGGCTCTGGGCCAACCAACGCAGGGAGGCGCAAATGAAACATATCTATGTGGCGGGCACCGCCGACACCAAGGGCGAGGAACTCGCCTTCCTGGCCGATGCGATTGTCATGACAGGTGCATCCGTTGTCCGCGTCGATGTCGGAACGCGCAATCCAACCGTGCCAGTCGACGTCGCGGCCGGCGAAGTCGCTGGTCACCACCCCGCGGGTGGCGACGCCGTGCTTGGCGGAAATGATCGCGGCGCCGCTGTCGCCGCGATGGGCATCGCCTTCACCCGCTTTGCCCAATCGCGAAACGACATCGCTGCCATGATCGGCATTGGCGGTGGCGGCGGCACCTCGATCATCACGTCGGGCATGCGCGCGCTGCCGCTCGGCCTGCCCAAGATCATGGTTTCGACGCTCGCTTCCGGCGACACCGCGCCCTATGTCGACGTTTCCGACATCATCATGATGCCATCGGTGACCGACATGGCCGGGCTGAACCGGCTGTCCCGTGTCGTGCTGCACAATGCCGCCCAGGCGATATCAGGCATGGCGGCGAGGCCGGCGCCACCACCCGACGGCAGGCCGTCGATCGGCCTCACCATGTTCGGCGTCACCACGCCTTGCGTGACCGCCATCGCCGATCATCTCCGTTCGACCTATGACTGCATGGTCTTCCACGCCACCGGCACCGGCGGCCGCAGCATGGAGAAGCTGGCCGACAGCGGCCTGCTGTCCGGCGTCGTCGACATCACCACGACCGAAGTCTGCGATTTTTTGTTCGGTGGCGTACTGCCGGCGACGGAGGATCGTTTCGCCGCGATCGCCCGCACCGGGCTACCCTATGTCGGTTCGGTTGGTGCGCTCGACATGGTCAACTTCTGGGCGCCGTCGACCATTCCGGAACACTATCGCGGTCGGCTGTTCTACAAGCACAACCCCAACGTCACGCTGATGCGCACCACGGCGCAGGAATGCCATGCGATCGGCGAGTGGATCGGCGCCAGGCTCGCCCGCTGCGCGGGGCCGGTGCATTTTCTCATCCCGGAAAAGGGCGTCTCGGCGCTCGACATCGAGGGCGGCGCCTTCTTCGACCCGGAAGCCGACGCTGTTCTGTTCGAAGCCATCGAGCGCACCATCAGGCCGAATGACACGCGGCGCGTGACGCGCCTTCCGCTCCACATCAACGACCCGGAATTCGCAAAGGCTGCAACATCAGCCTTCCTCGACATCGCCAGACAGTGAGAGATCTCAAAAAATGCCCGCCATACCGCGCAAGGACATATTGAAGAAATTCAGAGGCATGATCGACAAGGGCGTGCCGATCGTCGGCGGCGGCGCCGGAACCGGCCTGTCGGCCAAGGCCGAGGAAGCCGGCGGCATCGACCTCATCATCATTTACAATTCCGGCCGCTATCGCATGGCCGGGCGCGGCTCGGCCGCCGGGCTGCTCGCCTATGGCAACGCCAACGAGATCGTCAAGGAAATGGCCTATGAGGTGCTGCCGGTGGTCAGACACACGCCGGTGCTGGCCGGCGTCAACGGCACCGACCCCTTCGTCATCATGCCGCTGCTCTTGGCCGAACTGAAGACCATGGGTTTTTCCGGCGTGCAGAATTTTCCCACCATCGGCCTGTTCGACGGCAGCATGCGACAGAGCTTCGAGGAAACCGGCATGGGCTTCGGGCTTGAGGTCGGCATGATCGCCGAAGCGCACAAGCTCGACCTCTTGACCACACCCTATGTTTTCAACCCGGACGAAGCGCGCGCCATGACAAAAGCCGGTGCCGATATCGTCGTCGCCCATATGGGCGTGACGACAGGTGGCTCGATCGGCGCCACGTCGGCCAAGTCGCTCGACGACTGCGTTGTCGAGATCGACGCCATCGCCAATGCCGCGCGCTCGGTGCGCAAGGATGTCGTCCTGCTTTGCCATGGCGGCCCGATCTCGATGCCAGACGACGCCCGCTACATCCTCGACCGCTGCAAGGGTCTGCACGGCTTCTATGGTGCCAGCTCGATGGAACGGTTGCCGGCGGAAGCCGCAATTGCCCGGCAGACCGCCGATTTCAAGGCCGTCACGCTGGAGCATCGGACCCAAAAGTGGAAACCGGTTTTGGGAGAATCCGATGCTCCCACAAAAAGACAGAACGGCCAGAAGACCACGAAGAAAAAGAAGGGATGAGAGAGATGACCGACAAGAGCAAGGTGTTCGTGTATCCGAAGGACGTCAGTGCCTTCGGCTTCGACTGGGGCAGACTGGCGCTGACGGTAGCGCCTGAGGTGAATGGCGCGACCCGCTTTTCCGGCGGCGTCGTTGACCTGCCGTCCGGCAAGGGCCACACACGCCACAATCATCCCGGTGCCGAGGAAATCATCTTCGTCATTTCAGGCCATGGCGAGCAGATGGTCGAGGACGAGAAGGGCAATCCGGTGGTCGAGAAGGTCGGCCCCGGCTGCACCATCTATGTCCCGGAAAGCCGCTTTCATTCGACGCTGAACACCGGCGATGGACCGATGCAGCTGTTCGTCGTCTATTCGCCGACCGGGCCTGAGCTGGTCCTGCGGGAATTGCCGGATTTCAGGCTGATCGCGCCGGGGCAGTGATAAACTTAGTCTAGGGTAGCGCCGCCCCTCATTGTCCTGCCGGACATTTCTCCCCGTAGAGAGACGGGGAGAAAGACGCCCTCAACAACGCTTTCGCAAATTTTCAACGTCGAAAAACAAGCACCAAGGGTGCGGCTCTCTCTTCTCCCCGTCACTACACACGGGGAGAAGGTGCCGGCAGGCGGATTGAGGGGCAGCGCCAGCCTTCGCCTCTATAGAATCCCACCCCTGTTCCAGCCCCGACCCCGGTCGCCGAACATCAAGTAGCCGGCATCAGTCACGGCAACCGTGTCCTCCAGCTTGATAAAGCCGCGCGTCGGGTGAAGCATGGTTGTCTCCACCGACAGCACCATGTTCTTCTCCAGCGGCTTTGCCGCATAGGTGCCCTCATAGGTCACCGGGTGGTTGGTCATCAGGAACGGCGCTTCATGCGTGATCAGGCCCATGCCATGGGCGAAGAAATCCGTGTAGGCCGCGACCTTCGAGGCTTTCAGCACGCCCTCGGCGTGCGAAATCATGTCGCCTCCCAGCGTGCCTGCCTTGACCTTGGAGAAGGCCGCCTGCTGCACCGTCTCGACCTCGGCCAGCAAATCCTCGAGCTCGGCATCCGGTTCGCCGAGAATGCCCATGCGGCAGAGGTCGCCGATATAGCCGTGATAGTTGCCGCCGGAATCGATCGACAGCACCTCGCCTTTCTTCCACGCCTGCGGCGAGGCGGCGCGGTTGTGGCTGGAGCCCAGCGTCAACAGGCAATACTCGAAATGGATGCCGCGATTGGTTTCCTCACGCCGCAGCTGCTCGATCATCTCGCTCTTGGTCGTGCCTTCGCGCGCCCAGGCAATGGTTGCCAGCATGGAATCGGTAATCAGCTCTGAGGCGGTGCGCAGCTTCTCCAGCTCGGCATCGGTCTTGATGGCGCGCATGCGCTCCAGCATGTCGGTCGCATCGATCAGTCTGGCGTCCGGCAACGCCTTGCGGATCAGCGTATAGGCGTCCGACGGCAGGAAGCCGGGCTCGATGCCGATGCGGGCGCCGGCCTTGCCAATCTTTTGCAGATGCTCGACGGCGAGATTGGCGGCATCGAGCGTGCCCCAGCAGGCGGCATGCAGCGTCGGCGTCCAGAACGGGTTGTTCTGATGCTCGCCGCCCTCCATGCGGTTGCCGATATAGGCGGCATGGTCCGGCCCGCCCTTTTCGTACACGACGATCGGCAGGTAGCGGCTGTGGCCGATCGCATCCATGGCGGCAAAGAAGATGAACTTGTAGCCGCCCAGCAAATATTGCGTGTTGTGCTTGGAGGTGGCGAGCAGCACATCGATGCCCGCCTCCTCCATGAGGCGATCGACCCGCGCCTGGTCGAACGGGATATTGCCGACGGCATTCTTGCCCGGAGCAATGTTCATCTCTCTCTCTCCCTGAATTGCCTGGGATCGCCGACTGTTCTGCTCCCGATCCCCTGGCCCTGGATCAAATCTGCACCATTTTGCTCACTCTGGTCCAGCCAGAAAGAGACGAAATAGCACCCTTCGATGACACTGTATCGTCATTTGTTGTATATTCGATCAATCTGGTCTTACCAGATTTAGCGAATTGAGTCGCATCCTCCAAACTGGTCCAGCGGACGAAAATTTCAAAGCCAAGCGAGGATGCGCCAATTCCGTCTCTGGCGAAACCCTCGGCAAGGTTCATAATCGCCGCCGCAAGGGTGCTGGCAGGCTTGCTGGCATCCGAGGGGTATGGCGCACCAGTTGGGTCGCGGAGAGGACGGATCATGTCAGGTTTCACGATTTCCAGACGAACGATGCTTGCCGGGTCGGCGATGCTGCTGGCCTCCACCGCCATGCCGACATCAGGCTGGGCGCAGACACCGAAGAAGGGCGGCCGGCTGGTGCTTGCCGCCGATTCCGAGCCGCGCAACCTCAACCCGGCGATCGTCGCCTCCAACGGCGTCTTCTTCATCTCCAGCAAGATCGTCGAAACGCTGGCCGAAGCCTCCTTCGACGGCAAGGACGGGCTCGCTCCACGGCTGGCGCTGAGCTGGGAAGGTGCCGCCGACGGCCTCTCCGCGACGTTCAAACTGCGCGACGGCGTCAGATGGCATGACGGCAAGCCATTCACCTCGGCCGACGTCGCCTTCTCGGCGCTGCAGATCTGGAAACCGCTGCAAAATCTCGGCCGCACCGTGTTCAAGGATCTGGCCAGCGTCGACACCCCGGACGATCTCACCGCCGTGTTCAAATTCGCCAAGCCGACGCCGTTCCAGCTGATCCGCAACGCGCTGCCGGCGCTGAGCAGCGTGGTGCCGAAGCACATCTACGAGGTCGGCAAGATCGAGGACAACCCGGCCAACAACACGCCCATCGGCACCGGGCCGTTCAAATTCGGCGAATACAAAGCCGGCCAGTATTACCGGCTGACGAAGAACACCGACTACTGGGGCAAGGACGAGCCCTATCTCGACGAGATCATCTATCAGGTGCTGCCGGATCGCACGTCGGCTGCAAGCGCGCTCGAGGCCGGAGAGATCCAGCTGGCAGCCTTCTCCGCCGTGCCGCTGGCCGACCTCGACCGCATCTCAAAGGTGCCTGGCCTGAAGGTGATTTCCAAGGGCTATGAGGGGCTGACCTATCAGCTCGTCGTCGAGATCAACCATCGCCGCAAGGAACTGGCCGACGTGAAAGTGCGGCAGGCGATCGCGCATGCCATAGACAAGGATTTCGTCGTCAAGACGGTGTTCCTCGGCTACGCCGCGACAGCCACCGGTCCGGTGCCAAAGAACGATCCGCAATTCTACACCGCCGACGTGCCGACCTATGCCTTCGACGTCGCCAAGGCCAACGCACTGCTCGACGAGGCCGGCTACAAGAGAGGCGCCGACGGCAACCGCTTTTCGCTCAAGCTGCTGCCCGCGCCCTATTTCAACGAGACCAAGCAGTTCGGCGACTATCTGCGCCAGGCGCTCGCCGCCATCGGCATCGATGCGGAACTGGTCAACAACGACTCGGCCGCGCACATCAAGGCCGTCTACACCGACCACGCCTTCGACCTCGCGGTCGGCCCGCCGGTGTTCCGTGGCGATCCGGCGATCTCGACCACCATCCTGGTGCAGAGCGGCATTCCGGACGGCGTGCCGTTCTCCAACCAGGGCGGCTACAAGAACGACGCGCTCGATGCGCTCATCGCCAAGGCATCGGAGACGCTCGACACCGCTGCCCGCACCGACCTCTACAAGGAGTTCCAAAAAGAGGTGGCCACCGACCTGCCGCTGATCAACGTCGCCGAATGGAGTTTCATCAGTGTCGCCCGCGACACGGTCGGCAACATCGCCAACAACCCGCGCTGGGCTGTGTCGAACTGGGCGGACACGTATCTGGAATCGTGACACATTCGCGCGGATGAGAATTCGCGGAATCATCGTAGGCGTTGCGTTCTACGAGGCCCCCCTCTGTCCTGCCGGACATCTCCCCCTCAAGGGGGGAGATTGGCTGGCCGCAACGCCGGCATATTTTCGTGCAGCGTTGAAGATTGGCGAAATCGCCGATGACATCCGATCTCCCCCCTTGAGGGGGAGATGTCCGGTAGGACAGAGGGGGGCGCTCCCGCGCGACATTTCTTTCAGTTGCCTCGCGTCATCGTCCCCATGACCCGCGCCCTCACCCTCCTCCGCCGTCGCCTCGTCGGCAGCATCTTCGTGCTGCTGATCGTCGTCGTCGGCACCTTCCTGCTGCTCGAAGCGGCGCCCGGGGACGCGGTCGACGCCTATATCGTCTCGACCGGCGGCGACGCCGGCATGATCGAGCTGTTGCGTCATCGCTGGGGCCTTGACCAGTCGGAGCTGACGCGGCTGGCCAACTATCTCTGGGCGCTGCTGCATCTCGATCTCGGCCAGTCGGTGACGTTCTCCCGACCCATCCGCGATGTGATCCTCGAACGCTTGCCCAACACGCTGCTGTTGATGGTCAGCGCCACCGCGCTGTCCTTCGGGCTAGGCTCGGCGCTCGGCATCTATGCCGGTGCGCGGCCAGGCAGTTTCCGCGATCGCTTCCTGTCGATCGGCTCGCTGGCGCTCTATGCCGTGCCGGGCTTCTGGCTCGGGCTGGTGCTGATCGTCGTCTTTGCCGTCGACCTGCGTTGGCTGCCGGTCGGCGGCATCGAAACTTTGGCGTCGGACAAGACGGGGCTCGACCGCGCCGCCGACATCGCCACCCATCTCGTCCTGCCGGTGGCGGCGCTCGGCTTCATCTATCTGGCGCTTTACCTGCGCATGATGCGTGCCGGCATGGCCGAGGTCTGGCGCCTGGATTTCGTGCTGGCCGCCCGCGCCAAGGGATTGTCGCGCCGCCGCATCGTGCTCGCCCACGTCGCCCGCAACGCGCTGCTGCCGCTGGTCACCATGCTCGGCCTGCAGTCGGCGCAGATGCTGGGCGGCAGCGTCGTCATCGAGAGCGTCTTTTCCGTGCCCGGCCTCGGCCGGCTGGCGCAAGAAGCGGTGGCCGCGCGCGATACGCCGCTTCTGCTCGGCATTATCCTCACCAGTGCTGTTCTGGTCATCGTCATCAATCTGCTCGTCGACATCGCCTACGCCTTCCTCGATCCGCGCGTCGGCGCAGGCGAGGCCGGCGCATGAGTCCGCTCCGCCGCTTTCTGCGCACGCCCGAGGCGGTTGCCGGCGCCATCCTCCTGGCGGCGCTGATCGCCATGGCGCTGTCGGCGTCGCTGCTGTTCCCCGGCGATCCGCAAGCGATTGCCGGACCGCCCCTGCTGCCGCCGTTCCAGGACTGGTCGCTGCCGCTCGGCACCGACCGGCTCGGCCGCGACGTGCTGGCCGAGCTCTTTCATGGCGCCCGCACATCGCTGGCTGTCGGGCTCGCGGCCGCGGCCGCCGCACTCGTCGTCGGCGCGGTGGTCGGCACGCTGGCCGGCTTTGCCGGCGGTCTCGTCGACGAGGTTCTGATGCGCATCACCGACGCCTTCCAGACCGTACCGAGCTTCCTGCTGGCGCTGGCCTTCGTCAGCGTCGTCGGACCGTCGCTCGGCATCGTCGTGATTGCCATCGCGCTCGGCACCTGGACGGGACCTGCCCGTATCGCCCGCGCGGAAGTCCTGTCCATTCGCGAGCGCGATTATGTCGCCGGGGCCAGGGTTATCGGCATGCACCCGCTGGCAATCGCCTTTCGCGAGGTGCTGCCCAATGCCTTGCCTCCGGTGCTGGCGATGTCATCGGTGATCGTCGCCGCCGCGATCCTCACCGAAGCAGCCTTGTCCTTCCTCGGCCTCGGCGACCCCAACCGGGTCACCTGGGGCGGCATGATCGCTGAAGGCCGCACTGTTTTGCGCACCGCGCCCTTCCTGTCGATCGTGCCGGGTATAGCGCTGGTGCTGACCGTGCTGGGCGTCTATCTCGCCGGTGAAGGCATCGTCGAAACGACGGCAGTCAGAAGAGGCCTGTCGTGACCACGCTCGCTTCGATCCGTAACCTGACGGTGACCTACCGCCGCGACGGCACCGAGGTGGTGGCCCTGAAGAGTATCAGCCTCGACATCGCTGCCAGCGAGCGCCTCGCCATCATCGGCGAAAGCGGTTCGGGCAAGAGCACGCTGGCCTTGGCGATTGCTGGGCTGTTGCCGGCGAGCGCCAGGATCGAGGGGCATATTGATTGGTTCCTTGGATCGACGGGAAAGGCAGGTGCCAAGGCACCCCCCTCTGTCCTGCCGGACATCTCCCCCTCAAGGGGGGAGATTGCGCCGTCATCTCTGTCCTCACCAATCGCCAACGTTGCAGGGGATGAGGCGACCGCAAAGCTGCCAATCTCCCCCCTTGAGGGGGAGATGTCCGGCAGGACAGAGGGGGGCCTCATAGAACGCAACCCTCAAAAGTCTTTAGCCAAACCGAGCCAACCTCCCTTCCTCGGCCGCGACATCGGCTTCGTCTTCCAGGACCCGTCGGCCAGCCTCGATCCGGTCATGGCCATCGGCAAACAAATCGCCGAAGTCGCGCGCACCCATCTCGGCCTCACATGGCCTCAGGCATATGCGAAGGCAAAGCACCTGCTCGAGCGCGTCCGCTTGCCTGATCCAGATTCGGCCTTGCGCGCCTTCCCACATCAGCTCTCCGGCGGCCAGAAGCAGCGTGTGGCAATCGCCGCCGCCATTGCGGCCGGTCCGAAATTGCTGATCGCCGACGAGGCGACCAGCGCGCTCGACACCATCGTGCAGGCAGAGATCGTTGCCTTGATCCGACGATTGGTGACCGAGGACGGCATGACGCTGCTGTTCATCAACCATGACATCGCGCTGGCGGCCGAGCTTGCCGAGCGCATCGCCGTTTTCCGTCATGGCCGGTTGGTTGAGCTGGGCACAACGGCGCAGATTATCGGCGCTCCGGCCGAGCCCTATACGCGCGCATTGCTCGACGCTCATATCGGTCTCGACGCCAAGCCACTGCTGAACCGAGCCGGGCTCCACCCATGAGCCTGCTGGCGGTGTCCAATCTCACCAAACGCTACCGTCGCGGCGGCAAGAGCATTACCGCTGTCGACGACGTCTCCTTTCACGTCGACCCGGGCGAAACGCTGGCATTGGCCGGACCTTCCGGCAGCGGCAAGTCGACGATCGCACGGCTGGTGCTGCGGTTGATCGAACCGGACGCCGGACGTATCGAGTTCGAAGGCAGTGATTTCCTGGCTTTGAGTGGCGCTACGCTCCGGGCGCGCCGCGCACGGCTGCAAATGGTGTTCCAGGATCCGCTTGCCGCCTTCAATCCGCGCGCCACGGTGGCGCATGTGCTCGACGATCCCTTGCGCATCCATGACATCGCCTCCCGCGCCGAGCGCCCGCGCCGCATCGCTGCCTTGCTGGAGCGAGTCGGGCTGACGGCTGACCTCGCCCCGCGTGCCATCCACGAAATCTCCGGCGGCCAGCGGCAGCGCGTCGCCATTGCCCGCGCCATCGCGACGAAACCGTCGCTGATCGTGCTCGACGAAGCAGTGTCGGCGCTCGACGTTTCCGTGCGCAGGGAGATCCTCGACCTTTTGCTCGACCTGCAACACCAGGAAAAGATCGCCTATCTCCTCATTTCACATGATCTCGGCGTTATCCGGTCGGTCGCTCACCGCATCGTCCTTCTCGACGCCGGGCGGATCGCCGAGAGCGGCAATACCCGTGCCGTCATCGACGCACCGCAATCGGCCATCGGCAAGGCGCTGCTGGCGGCAGCACCGAGATTGAACCGGACCGCACAGGACCCAACATGATCGACCCCGAAGCCAGAGCCGAAAAGCTGTCGCGCGAACTTGATTCCGCCTTTCGCAATCGCGCCGATCTCTACCGTCTGTTCCTCGAGGAACTGACCGAAGAATTAGGCGCCCAAAGGGGCCGAAGCAATCATGATCCGCGCCATCGAGCAACGCGGCAAGGAAGTCGCGGCAGCCGCCTTCGCCAGCTTCGGTCCCAATGACGCACGCGCGATCGGCGAGGCATTCCTCGCCGTCAGCCCGGATGGCGGCCTGATGTATCCGACCGATGTCGAACGCAGCGATGACCGCATCGCCTTCAAGGTGAAGCGCTGTCCGCTGAAAGACGCCTGGGTCGAAGCCGGGCTCGGCGATGAAAAGCTAGCCACGCTCTGCCGCATCGCCGGCGCCTTCGATCGCGGCCTGTTCGAGGCGACCGGCATACGTTTCGACAATGTCACCTGGACACCGGGCCACGGCTCCGGCTGTTGTCATATCGCGCTGACCAACCTGGATGCCGGACAAGCTCAGCCACCGCCTGGCTGCGCTCGGCAATCACCGGCTCGGATGTCACCAGCGAGATCGTTGCGCCACCATAGGTTCGGTTGAGCAGCCCCGCATCGCCAAGCTCGATAAGGTCGCGACGGATCGTCTCGCCGGCGACGCCGAGGCGCATGGCGAGCCTGGAGATACGGATCGAGGCCGACCGGCGCACTTCGGACAGGATGAGCTCATGCCGCTCCTTCTTCGACAGCCGGTTGCGCTCCATGACCAATCGTCCGCGAATTGAGGACATTAGAGCAATTCCAGGAAAAGTGTGAAACGGTTTTCCGTCCGGAATTATGTCAAAACAAAGAGTTAGAGCAGTTCGCCGTACCGTGAAACGGCGAACTGCTCCAACGACGCGGGCGTCGATGGGGAAGGAGTCTGAACGGCTCAAACCCGATATGGGCTGACAAGCGTGTTCATGGCTGGTCTGATGAAGCCTTGGCGAATCGACAGACCGTCAGGAGAGCCCAATGCATGTCGTGACATTGTTGAAAGCGAACATGTTCGATGTCGAGATCGACGGCAAGCCCGCTTCGATTGCCGAGGCTTTGCCGGACTGGAACCCGCATGACCGTTTCGGCCTAGTGATCGACGACGCGCTTGGCGGCATCGGCGCGACCCATCTGCTGCAGATCGCCATCACCTCGTTCTACGACGTCAAACCAAGCCGCCGCACCGAATTGACGGTCTATCCGGAAATCTATGCCTTCCACATCGGCAAGGGCCATGGCGCGCATGCACCTTATGATTTCTGGCCGGCCCGGCGCGAGGTCATCACCTCGCGCGATCACCGTGAGGTGCTCGACGCCATCAATGATCGTGGCATCACCCGCCTTGCCGTCCCCGATCGCCAGCCGCGAGAAGTCGTTCACCGGCCGAAGGAGGTCGACGCAGCGCTCGATCGGATTGTCTCGGCATTCGTCTACAGCCCGTCGGGCCGGGTTTCGGATCCCGACCTCGTCATTTCAGGCAACGACAGGCGAACTGAATATAACCCCAACAGCGCCTTGCGGCCCCGCTATACCGACAACAGGCCGGCTTCGGTTTCGACGGCAGCCAAACCGGTCAAGGAGGTCGATCCGTCCTACCAGGAATGGCTCCGCAAGCGAGAGCACGATCTGAGCAGCGAGGAACGCGCCTTTGTAGAACGCCGCCGCGAGGCGCTGAGACAGGACGGGCTCGTCACCGAGACTTACCGGCGCACCGGCGTCCGCGAGGCCTTGATGCGGCTGGCGTCGGCCGGCCTCGATTGAGTCTCGGCCACCGTCATCCGTCCGATCAGTAGCCGACAGTGAAACGCTGCTTGATATGGGCTGGCTTCTCGATCTCGTCGACCATGACGATCGCATAGTCCTCGAACGAAATGCTGCTGCCCTTGTCCGAGGCAAGAAGCGTGTCCTTGCCGAGGCGGAACTTTCCGGTGCGCTCGCCCGGAACGAACATGGCGGATGGCGACAGGAACGTCCAATCGAGGTCGCTTACCGTCTTCAATCTGTCCAGGAAGTCGGCGCCCTTTTGCGCTTCGGCCTTGTAGATGTCAGGGAATTCGGGGGTGTCGACCAGCCGCTTGCCGGGCGCGACTTCGAGACTGCCGGCGCCGCCGACGACGAGATAGCGCTTCACGCCGGAGGCGCGCACCGCGGCGATCAGCGTATCGGCATCGCTGTCCAGAAAATGCACAGAGCTGATCGCCACATCATGGCCGCGGAGTGGGTCGGCCAAACTCTTCTCATCGAAGACATCGCCCTTCCTGGCCGTCACGCCCGGCAGCGCCGCGATCTTTTCCGGGTTGCGCGCGATGCCGGTGACGGTGTGGCCGCGGTCGGAGAGTTCTTTGAGAAGGCGCGAACCGACGGCACCCGATGCACCAATGAGAGCGACTTTTGCCATGTCTATTTCCTTATTCCTTGTTGGAGGTTTTCTGGAGGATGGGTTCACGCCGCAGCGATATGGGCGACGAGATTGTCGAAGCTGCCGAACAGCGCGTTCGAACCGATGAGCCGGGGCGCATCGTTGCGGATGACTGCCAGCGAAGGCACGCCATCGGCATGCAGGCGCTGGAACAGCGCCCGGCCGCGGCCAACCAGCTCGCGGTGGGCCGTTAGCAGCCCTTCCGTCGGTGCTTTCAGCAATTCGCCGGCATCCGCCATGTCGGCGGCGGCAAGCACCTCGGCCACACCATCGATCGTCGCGACATCGCGGCCGTCGACATAGCGCGCCCGCTGAATCGTCTTCAGCGCGGCAAGCCGGCGGCGGGGATCTTCCAGGCCGGCGGCACTGATGCCGAGCGTTGCGGCATGCGAGTCCAGCAAGGTCCCACGAACATTCAGGACATTTCGCTGATAGGCCTGCGTGAACGGCTGCCCGGTCAAGCGCTCGATGCGCTGGTCGTTCGCCCAAGCGTGGGCGGCAAAATTTTCATCCATCGGACGCGCGCCGGAACCGGAGAACAGGCCAGTCGGCAACAGCTCGACATGGACGCCGCTTACCGACAGCCTGTCGAGCATCGGGGTGGCGCCATAGCACCAGCCGCAGAGCGGATCGAAAAGATAGGTCACTTCTGAATTGCCCATAATCGCTACCATGCTTGGTCCGGCTGTCGGCTTGGTCGAACGCCCTTGGCTCATATGTGGCAGACCGCGGTCTTGCGATAAATGGCGGCCAATAATACAAACTGTCTGATCCGATCAGACAAAGGGCAGCCAGCTTGACCGAACTTCTGAACCTCAATCGGCTCGCCTACTTCACCACGGTGATGGAAACCGGCTCGTTCACTGCCGCGGCCGACAGGCTTGGCGTCGCCAAGGCAGTGGTCAGCCATCAGCTCGGCAAGCTGGAGGAGGAACTCGGGGCAACGCTGCTGCAGCGCACGACACGTCGCGTCACGCCGACCGAAGAGGGCCGCCTCTTCTATGACCGGGCGATGATCATCCTGCGGGAAGCAGAGGCGGCCTATGGCGAAATCTCGCGCGGAGCCGTCGAACCGAGCGGAACGCTGAGGCTGACCGCGCCGCTCGACTACGGCACCAAGATGGTGGCCCCGGTCATGGCGGCCTATCTCAGAACCTATCCGCACATGCGCGTTGAGGCGATTTTCGACGACGCGGTCAGCAATCTGGTGGACGAGCAGATCGATCTCGGCATCCGTGTCGGCTGGCTCACCGATTCCTCGAACCAGGCGCGGCGCCTGGGTACGATCAGGCAAACCGTGGTGGCAAGCCCTGGCTTCGCGGCAAGCCTGCCACCCGACGTGACGCCGCGCCGGGCAAGATCGCTGGCCTGGGTCGGCAACGCCCAGCTGCGCGGCATCGGCCAATGGCTGTTTTCCAGGGACAATGAGACGGTGCTGACCGAGCTCAATCCCGTCGTCATGTGCGACAAGAGCCCCGCCGCCCTGGCTTGCGTGCTCGCCGGCATCGGGCTCGGCGTGTTTCCGGATTACAGTGTCAGCGACGACATCGCCGAAGGGCGGCTGGTGCCGGTGTTTGCCGACTGGAGCTTGCCGTCAGGCGGCATCCATGCCGTCTTTCCACCGGCCCGGTTCCGGCCCGCCAAGGTGCGCGCCTTCGTCGATCTGCTCGCGGCCGCCGAGAAAAGGCGATCGCGCGCTGTTGCCATGGCCTGAAGTTGTCAGCGGACATCTTGCAGGATCATCTCGGCCGCCTTTTCCGCGATCATGACGACCGGCGAGTTGGTGTTGCCCGAAACGATTGTCGGCATGATCGAGGCATCGACCACGCGCAGTCCGGCAAGCCCGTGAACACGCAACCGATCGTCGACCACCGCCATGCTATCCGAGCCCATCTTGCAGGTGCCGACCGGGTGGAAGATCGTCGTGCCGATGTCACCGGCCTTGCGGATGAGGTCTTCGTCGCTGTCATATTGCGTGCCGGGCAGCATCTCTTCCGGCGCAAAGCGCGCCACAGCCTGTGCCTTCATCAGACTGCGGACATGACGCAACGACGCGATGGCGACGCTGCGGTCTCCCTCGGTGGAGAGATAGTTAGGTTGGATCTTCGCCGCCTCCCGCGCATCGGATGAACCCATATGTACGGTGCCCCGGCTTTCCGGACGCAGATTGCAGACCGATACGGTGACTGCGGGAAAGCGATGCAGCGGCTCGCCCAGCCGGTCGGTGCTCAGTGGCTGCACATGATATTCGAGGTCGGGCGTTGCAAGCCGCGCATCGCTCCTGGCGAAGATGCCGAGCTGGCTTGGCGCCATCGACAGCGGCCCGCTGCGCTTGAGCGCGTACTCCAACCCCATAGACGCACGGCTGACCAGATTGTGGTAGCGCTGGTTGAGCGTGGCGGTATTGGCAACCTTGAAGACGGTGCGGATCTGCAGGTGGTCCTGCAGATTTTCGCCGACGCCCGACAAGGCGTGACGGACATCCACGCCAATGCTCGAAAGCAGGTCGGGACGCCCCACCCCCGACAGTTCGAGCAGCTTCGGCGAGTTGATGGCGCCTGCTGCAAGGATCGTCTGTCCAGCGCGGACTTGATGCAGGCGGTCGCCTTGGCGGAAGACGAGTCCGGTGACGCGCCGACCGTCGAATTCGAGCCTTTCCGTCTCCGCGCCGAGCACAACGCGCAGGTTCTTGCGAGCCGCTATACCGCGCAAAAACGCCTTCGATGTGTTCCAGCGGACACCCTTCCGCTGGTTGACCTCGAAATAGCCCGATCCTTCGTTGGTGCCGGTGTTGAAGTCGGCGGTGCGCGGAATGCCGAGTTCCTCGGCAGCGTCCCGGAAGGCGTCGAGGATCGGCCATGACAGCCGTTGCCGTTCGACCCGCCACTCGCCGCCGCTGCCGTGCATGGCGCCTTTGCCGCCGTGATAATCTTCCGATTTGAGGAAGTAAGGCAGGACATCGTCCCAGCCCCAGCCGGCATTGCCGGCCTGGCGCCAGCCATCATAGTCGGCTGCCTGGCCGCGCATGTAGATCATGCCGTTGATCGAGGAACAGCCGCCAAGCACCTTGCCGCGCGGATAGTTGAGGCTGCGTCCGTTGAGACCGGCTTCCGGCTCGGTCTTCATCATCCAGTCGGTGCGCGGGTTGCCCATGCAGAAGAGATAGCCGATCGGGATATCGACCCAGTGGTAGCGGTCACTGCCGCCGGCCTCGAGCAGCAGCACATTGTTGCGCGGATCGGCGGAGAGCCGGTTGGCGAGCACGCAGCCGGCCGAGCCGGCGCCGACGATGACGTAGTCGTAATTGCCGAACGGGGACGGTGAAGCTTCGGTCACGTGCGCGCCTGCTCTGCCGCGATACGCTCCCACATCGGGGTCATCGCCTGGTTGATCTCGCCGTACAGTCGATACCGCCGCGCATATGCGTCGGCAACCGCCTCGTTGGGTACAAAATGTCGAGCGGCTGCCGTCATCGCGGCGGCGCCGGCGCTGTAGTCCGCGAAGATGCCGACGCCGGTGCCCGCCGCGATCGCCGCTCCCAGCGCACCGGTTTCGCGGCTGCGCGCCACGGTGATCGGCACGCCAAGCACATCGGCGAATATCTGCGGCCAGACGCTGCTGCGCGAGCCGCCGCCGGACAGCACCACCTGGTCGAAATCGGCGCCCGCTTTGTGCAAGGTTTCGACATGGCGCTTGTGCTCGAAGGCGACGCCCTCGAACAGCGCGCGCAGCAGATGTGCTCGGCTGTGCCAGCCGGCGATGCCGTAGAAGCCGGCGCGCGCATGGCCATTCTGCTGCGAGCCGTAGAGGAAGGGATGATAGATCGGGATGTCGCTGTTCGGATCGACGGAGGCGACGAGTTCGCTGCACAATTCGAACGGCGACTTGCCGGCGTCGTCGCCATGTTCGAGGAATTCGCGAACGATCCATTCAAGATTGGCTGCCGAGGTCGCGCTGGATTCGATCGCCAGATAGCGCTGGCGGTCGAAAGTCGACAGCATGAAGATCGAAGGGTCGCGGATCGGTTCGTCGGTGATCACCTGGTTGATGCTCCAGGTTCCGGCGATGACTGAGACGGCACCGGTTCTGGTCACGCCCGAACCGACCGCGCTGGCGACGACATCGAACAGCCCGGCCACGACAGGCGTGCCGGCGCGCAGTCCCGTCAGGGCCGCCACCTCCTCGCTGACATGGCCGGCAATATCGGCCGATTCCAGCACTGGCGGCAGCAGGTCCATGCAATCGCCGAGCCCATAGGCGGCAAGCAGGTCCGGCTCATAACGTCGGTCCTGCATCTGCAGCAGGCCGCAGCCCGACATGTCTGAAGTATCGCTGCTGCGCGCGCCCGTCAGGCGGTTGACGACGAAATCCTTGCACAGGAACACAGTCCCGATCCTGGCGAACAGCGCCGGAGAAAAACGCTTGAGCCAGGCAAGCAGGGTCGGCGCCTGCGCCGCCCACGGCCGTTGCAGGCAGTGTGCATAGGTGCGGTCGCCGACATTCTGTTTCGCCCATTCGGCAACGATGCCGACCGCGCGCGTATCCAGCGACTGGATGCCGATGAGCGGCGCGCCCGCGTGATCGAGCGCGTAGAGCCCGTTACCATGGCCGGCGCAGCCGATGGCGACGATCTCGCCAGCGTCGATGCCGGCCTCGGTAATGCATTGACCAATGACCGACACCGCGTTGCGCCAAAGTTCGTCGAGGTCGCGCTCGACATGTCCGGGCCTTGGCATCGATGAGCGGCCGTCGCGGGCAGCGAGCGCCAGCTCGCGCCCCGACAGGTCGAAGAGGATGGCCTTGATAACGGTGTTACCGGCGTCGAGGCCGAGGATGTAGTTTGCCATTGGGCCTCCCGAGGCCGCAGCCTATGCCTGGTTGTACAGGTCCCAGGCCACGCCGCCATCGGCATCGTCATGAATGATCGCCATCAGCCCGCGCACGACAGCACTCGGGTTGGCATGCTGGTAGATGTTGCGGCCATAGACCATGCCAAGCGCACCCTGTGCCATCAAGGCAGCCGACTTGTCGAACACAGCGCGCAAATCCTCCTTGCCGCCGCCGCGCACCAGCACCGGGCAGCGCGCGGCCTCGACGACGCGGTGGAAGTCGTTGGCATCGGTGGTCGGATCGGCCTTGACGATATCGGCACCCATCTCGCGGGCAAGTCGGGTCAGCGTGACGATCTTTTCGGCATCGCCGTCGACCATGTAGCCGCCGTGCTCGGCAACCGGCAACATGGCCAACGGCTCGATCATCAGCGGCAGGCCGTATTTCTCGCAATCGGCGCGCACGCGGGCGATGTTCTGCACGCATTGCCGGAACAGATCCGGCTCGTCGGGCAGCATGAACAGATTGACCACGACGCAAGCCGCATCCATCTCGATGGCGCCGAGCAAGGGTTCGGCTTCGTTCTGCAGCACCGCCCACATCGCCCGGTGGCGTATCTTGTTATAGGGGTTGCCCATGTCGATGCGCATCACCAGCGCCGGCTTGTCCTTGCCCGGCACGGCCTGCAGCAGATCGGCCTGGCCATAGTTCATTTGGATGGCGTCGGGACCGGCCTTGACCAGCTGATTGACGACACTGGCCATGTCTTCGAGCCCGGCAAGAAAGCTCGGCTCGTTGCAGACACCATGATCGATGGCCACGTCGAGACAGCGGCCACCGCCGAACAGCCGGTTCATGCGGACTTTCTTGTTTACGCGCATAGGGCGCTCCTTTGATGTGTCTGGAGGTCGATGCCATGCCGGTCGGCCAGCAAGGTGAGGAAGGTCGAGCGCTCAGTGGCAGCCTCGCCGGCGCTCCAACCCTTGTGCGTCGTCAGCATGTCGAGAACGGCGTTGACGAGGTCGAAGCTGAGACCACCCGAAATGGCGATAGTGGTGCGTCGCAGGAACAGGTCGGCAAGGCACTCGACCTGCTCACGCTCGATGATGTGGCGGATCTCGCTTGCCGAATAGTCCGAGTGCGGCAGCATCTGTTCGCCCGCCGGATGCGAAATGAAATACCTGGCCGACGTGCCGTAGCGCTGCAGAAGTGCCCCCGCGCGCTCGACCGATAGGCCGTGCTCGGCGGCGAATGATGCGCACCAGGCCTGTGCATCGGTTGGAAAATCGCGGCCACCGCCGATAGCCATGTCCTGCGTGCCCTTGCTGCGCACGAGCCCGAGCCGCTTCAACGCCATATCGGCGGCCAGCGCTCCGAACGAACGGAAGGTGGTCCACTTGCCGCCGATCATGCACAGTGTCGCCGGCAGGTGTCCGGCCGGTTCAACGAACTCGCAAAAATGATCGCGCGGTATGCGGCCCGTAAAACTGTCCTCGCTGGCGGGCAAGGGGCGTACTCCTGAGAAGCGGAACACGATCTGGTCGTCGGTAACCTTGATCGAGGGAAAGACGAAGGCCAGCGACTGCAGGATGTAGCGCTGCTCGTCCTCCTCGCAACGGACCTGGTCGGGATCATCGACCCGAATGTCGGTCGAGCCGATCAGCACCTTGCCGAGATAGGGAAACAGGATGCAGATGCGCCCGTCCTCGTTCTCGTAGTAGACCATATGGCCGCCGAGCGCGTCGAACAGTTCGTCGTTGTCGACAATGAGATGCGAGCCCTTGGTGCCGCCCATCATCCCCGGCGCCGCCGCCCCGATGGCCATGTTGGTCAGGTCGATCCAGCCGCCGGTGGCATTGACCACCAGTTGCGCCCGCACCGGCAGCGCCTCGCCCGTCAGCGTGTCGGTAATGGCGAGGCCGTCACCTGTCGATGATACCTGTGCATAGTTCAAGGCGCGGGCGTTCGCCGCGCTCGCCGTGGCGTCCAGCAGCATCTCCAGACCGAGGCGTTCAGGCCGGCTCACCCAGGCGTCGTAGTAGGTCGCCGAATTGCGGATCGCCGGGTTGATCGCCGGCCATTTCTTCAGGGTCTCTGCTCGGCCCCTGAACCTGTGCGTCGGCATCAAACGCCGCGCGGCGGTGAACAGGTCATACATGGCAAGCCCGGCCTTGATGACCAGCGCACCGCGCCGGCTGGGCCGCCGCGTCAGCCCCAGGAAACGCACCGCACCATTGGCAAGACCGGAGAAGATGTCGAAGATCGGCACCGTCGTCGGCAAAGGCGCCACATAGTGCGGGGCATTCCTCAGCAGCCGGTCGCGTTCGAGCAGCGATTCGCGCACAAGCTTGAACTCGCCGTTTTCGAGGTAGCGCAGGCCGCCATGCACCATGCGTGAAAGGGCGGCACTGGCGCCACTGCAATAGTCGCCCTTTTCCGCCAGCACGACATCGACGCCTTGCAGGGCCAGTTCGCGAAAGACGCTGATGCCGTTGATACCGCCGCCGATGACGAGCACGGCAATATTAGGCCGGTCGCGCAGACCGGCGATTGTATGGCTACGGTTCATCGGGGCTGTTGCCTTTTTTGCTCAGGCATCCATCGCGGTGAGATGCGCGGCTGCGGCGGCGTCGATTGCCGCAAGCTCGCCTGCCGCAAGCGCGATCGCGCCAGCCCGTGCATTGTCGAGCGCCTGTTCAGGATTGCGCGCACCGCACAGGGCAAAGGTGACGCCCGGCTGGGCGAGCGTCCAGGCGATGACGATCTGAGCCATCGAGGCCTGGTGGTTTTCGGCGATCGGGGCGATTGCCTCTTTTAGCTTTGCCACCTTCTGACGGTTGGCCGTGGAGAAGCGTGGGTTGTTCTTGCGCTGGTCGTCGCCGCCGAATGTGCGGCCGGGGTCGACCGCGCCGGTAAGCAGGCCCAGCGCCAGCGACGAGTAGCTGAGCGTGGCGATGTCATGGCCGCGGGTGATCGGCAGCAGGCTGCTCTCGATCTCCCGGTCGATCATCGAATAGCGCTCCTGGGTCGCATCGAGCTGGCCGGCGTCGATATAGTGGCTGAGATCCTCGGCACTGATATTGCTGGCGCCGATGGCGCGGATCTTGCCGGCCGCCTTGAGGTTTTCCAGCACCGCCATCGTCTCGGCGATCGGCGTGGTCGGGTCCTGCCAATGGGTGATGTAGAGGTCGATATAATCGGTGCCGAGACGCCGCAGGCTCTGTTCGACCTCATAGGCGATACCGTCGGCACCGAGGTAGCGGTGGACCGGCTTGCCGTCCTGGTCGAAGAAATGGCCGCCCTTGCCGGAATGCCAGTTCAGCCCGCATTTGGTCGCGATCACCACCTTGCCGCGCTTGCCCTTGATGGCGGTGCCGACGATCGCTTCGCTGCGGCCAAGCCCGTAGGCCGGTGCGGTGTCGATCAGGCTGAGGCCGGCGTCGATCGAGGCTTCGATCGCGCGCACCGACTCTTTCTCGTCGGTACCGCCCCACATCCAGCCGCCAATCGCCCAGGTGCCCAGGCCTACAGCCGACGCCGATATGCCGGACTTGCCGATCTGCCGCTGGATCTGTCGAGATTTCATGCTGCCTCCTGTTCGGCCAACTCGAGGATATGGAGCCCCGTGGCCTCGTCCGTGACGATGGTGTCGAGATGGTTGCCGCGCATAGCGGCGAGGATCGGCGCGACCTTGCTGGATCCGCTTGCGATGCCGATCGAGCGCGGGATGGTCGCGAACTCGTCAAGCGTCAGCGAGACCAGCGAGCGGTTGAGCGAGTAGTTGCAAAGCTTGCCCTGGCGATCGATGAGATGGGCGAGCAGCTCGCCCGTCGCCCCGGACTTCTCGATCGCCTGGCGATCGGCGTTCGAAGACGGATGCAGATCGTAGTAGCTCGAATCGTCGGTGAGGATGGAGCCGACACCCACCACCGCGACATCGGCCTCGCGCGCCTTGCGAAACACGTCGGCGACGGAGCTGATGTTCATCAGCATCTCGCGCTGCTGCGCGGTATCGGCAAACAGCGGCGCATGGATCTGATAGGCGCGCCCGCCGAGCTTGTCGGCCATCAGCGAGGCGACGTGATTGACGTCGGTATAGTGCTTGCCCTGGACCAGCCCGGTGGCCGGAATGATTTCGACGTCGTAGCGGCGTCCCGGCTTGAGGCCGGCCACAAGAGCGCTGACGCCCTTGCCGCCGGTGATCGAAATGGTGTCGCCGTCCTTGATGGTGTCGAGCAGCAGCCCAGCCGCCGCCTCGCCGACCCGCTGCAGGGCGGTGTGCGGATTTTCGGAGACCGATGGCACCACCATCGCCCGCTCGATTCCGCCCAGCGCCACCAGCCGTGCTTCCAGGTCGACCAGATGGTCGATTGGCGACTTGATCTTGATCTCGACGAGGCCGAGCTGGTGGCCGCGCTTGATGAGCCGGTTGACGGTCGCATGCGAGATGCCAAGTTCCCCCGCGATCTCGGCCTGGGTCTTGCCTTCGACATAATGCAGGACAAGCGCCTGGTGCATCTGGCGGACAGCGGCGATGTCGTCGCGGGTGTTGGGAGGGGCCATGGTCTTGCTTCGCTGCCTTTGAGGTTCAGGACTTCTTGCGGTGCAGGAAGTGGTCGATCGACACCGCCGCCAGCAGGATGCATCCCTTGATCATGTCCTGCCAATAGACCGAGACATCGAGCAGGATGAGCGAGCTGGTCACCACCGACAGCAGCGCCATGCCGAGGATCGCCCCGAAGATGGTGCCCGAGCCGCCATTGAGCGAAGCGCCGCCGATGACGGCCGCGGCGATGATGTTGAGCTCCATGCCGGCGCCGAAGGTCGGCGTCGCCGCGCCAAACCGCGCCATGTAGATGACACCGGCCAGCCCGGCGAGGGTCGAGCACAGCACCGTCACCCAGAACTTCACCTGATTGGTCCTGATGCCCGAGAACTGCGCGGCCTTCTCGTTGGAGCCAGTGTAGAAAACCTTGCGGAAGGCCGTGGCGCGGCGCAACAGGAAGTCGAAGATCGCCACCACGACGACGAAGATCAGGATGACATAGGGGATGTTGTTGAAGCTGCCCTGGCCTATGGCCTTGAAGGTCGGCGGCAGGGTGAACAGCGAAAGCGGCGTGCCCTTGGTGACGACCAGGCACATGCCGCGCACGATGACCATGGCCGCGAGCGACGTGATGAAGTGATTGAGCCCTATCACCGTGACGAAGAAGCCCATGGCCGCTCCGATCAACGCGCTCACGCCGATGCCGATCAGGCTTGCCGTCCACGGGTCGAGGCCGGCGAGGAACAGCGCGCCGGAGACCACCATCGAGAAACACACGACCGCGCCAACGGAAAGGTCGATGCCGCCGACAATAAGCAGGACGGTCATGCCGACGACGACGATGCCTTCGATGGAGAAGCTCATCAGCATGGCGCGGAAGTTGCCCCATGTCAGGAAGTGCGGCGAGGCAAAGCTCATGGCGATGCACAGCGCCAGGATGATGACGATCAGCCCAGCCTCGCGCATCGAGGCGAGTTGAGCGAAATTGATGCGCCGCCCGGCGGCCTTGGTCTCGGCGTGCACGAGCGCTTCTCCTGATTCCCTAGGCGACATTCTGGGCCTGCCTTTGAACTGAACTGTCCTGGACGCCCGAGGCGAGCATGATAATGGCTTCCTCGCCAAGCTCGCTGGCGGTGAGTTCGCCGGCGATCCTGCCTTCGCGCACCACCAGGACACGGTCACACAGACCGATCAGCTCCGGCAGCTCCGACGAGATGACGATGACGCCGACACCGCTGCCGGCAAGCTGGCGCAGCAGCCGGTGGATCTCGACCTTGGCGCCGACATCGATGCCGCGCGTCGGCTCGTCCATGATGATGACCTTGGGATCGACGGACAGCTGCTTGGCGATGGCGACCTTCTGCTGGTTGCCGCCGCTCAGCGTCGAGACGGTGGCCTCGATGCCGGCCATGCGCACGCCGAGCCTGCCGGTCAGCTCCCTCGCCTGACGATCCTCGGCCTGGCGGTCGAGCAGGCCGAGCCGCCCGGTCAGCCTGGCGAGGTCGAGTGCGGAAATGTTCGCCGCGATCGGCAGATCGAGGAACACGCCGGAGCCTTTCCTGTCCTCTGAGAGATAGACCAGCCCCGCCTTGACCGCATCGCCATAGCTGCGCAGCCGCAGTTGCTTTCCGTCGAGCGCGACGGTTCCAGACGTCATTGGCCTGAGGCCGCAGATCGTTTGCGCGATCTCGCTGCGACCGGCGCCGATCAGGCCGCCTATGCCGAGAATTTCGCCGGCACGAAGCCGCAGATCGACGTCGGCGAAGCGGCGGCCATCGGAGAGCCCCTCGACCGAAAGGAGCAGGCGCCCAGGCTCCTGCGGCGCCAGCTTGTCTGGATAGAGCTGGGTGATTTCGCGGCCCACCATCTTGCGCACGACATCGTCCGGTGAAACGGCGGCGACCTGATCGGTCGCCACGTAGCGGCCGTCGCGGAAGACGGTGACGCGGTCGCATAGCGAGAAGATCTCGGCCATGCGGTGGCTGATATAGACCACCGAAATGCCGCGCTCCCTGAGCCCGCGCACGATCGAAAACAGGCGTTGCGCTTCGCTTTCGGTCAGCGCCGCGGTCGGTTCGTCGAGCATCAGAACCTTGCAGTCGAGCGTCAGCGCCTTGGCGATCTCGACGAGCTGCTGGTTGGAAATGGAGAGATCGGCGACCCTGGTGCGCACCGGAATGGGCGCGAGCAGATCCATGATTTTCTGGGCATCGGCGTAAAGCTTCTGGAAATTCATCAGCGGCACGCGCCGGTTGTTGATCGCGGCCATGTAGATGTTCTCGGCAACCGTCGCATCCTGGCAGAGCGCGATCTCCTGGTGAACAAGTGCAATGCCGAGGCGCTGGGCGGCCGCGGGCGAGTGGATCGACACAGGCTTGTCATCGATCAGGATGTCGCCCTGATCGGGCTGCAGCACACCGGCGATCATGTTCATCAGCGTCGACTTGCCGGCGCCGTTCTCGCCGCACAGCGCATGGATTTCGCCGCGCCGCAGCTCGAACTGCACGTCGCTCAGCGCCTTGACCGGGCCAAACGCCTTGGACAGGCCGCGGATTTCAAGAATGGGCGCCTGGGTCACGCCATGCTCCTGCGATGCTTGCGGGGGAGGAAGGAGGCCGAAGCCTCCTTCCCGGTTGGTTCGGCCTTGCGGAGGCCTAGGCGAGATCGAGACTATTCCTCGATGCCCCTGGTGCCGCGACGCTTGAGATACTTGTCCCAATAGAAATCGTCGGCATTGTCCTTGGAGACGATGGAAAAGCCATTGTCGACGAAGGGCACGCTCATCGGGTTGAAGCCCGAACGCTTGGCATCGTTCATCGGATCGATCAGGCCGGGATGCTTGGCCATCCACAACAGCATGAAGCCCATATAGCCCTGCATGCCCTGGTTTGGATTGACCGATCCGAAGATCTCGCCGGCCTTGATCATGTCGAGGATCTTGGCATTGACGTCGGCGAGCATGACGCGGATCTTGCCGCCGCCTTCCTTGGCTGCCTGGGCGGCACCAATGGCCGAGTTGGCTTCCGGCATGAACACGGCGCCTAGGTCAGGATGCGCCTGCGCCAGGCTCAGAACCGCCTGATAAGCCTTGGTCGGATCCTGGTTCGAGGCGGCGCGGCCGACGAGCTTCATATCAGGCCATTTGGCCTCCATGCGGGCGACGAAGGCGTTGACGCGCTTGTCGTGGTTATCCTGGCCGGGATTCTCCAGCACGGCATATTCGCCCTTGCCGTCCATCGCCTTGGCAACGGCGTCGGCGGCATAGGTGCCTTCGGCATTGTTGTCGGAGGTGATGTAGGAGACACGCTTGGAATTCGGCGAGTCGGCGGCGAAGGTCACCACTGCGGTGCCCTGCTCGATGGCGCGGTTGATCGGCTCGATGAACGGATCGGAGTTCATCGGATGCACCAGTATGCCGGCCGGCTTCTGCGCCAGCGCCTGGTCGAAGGTCGCGATCTGCTTGTTGACGTCGTATTCGGGCGTACCCGTATAGGCCGTCTCGCAGCCGAACTGCTGCCCGGCCTGCTTGAACATTTCATAGACCGGGAACCAGTATTCGACGCCCGAGACCATGACGTTCATGACGTATTTTTCACCCGGCTCGCATTTGAACGGGTTGGCGGTTTCGGCAAGCGCCTGAGCCGAACCCAAACAGGTCGACGCAGCCGCCGCAATCGCGAGCGTGCTCAGAAATTTGCGCAAGTTTCCTCCCTTGGCCGAAGCCATCCTCAATGACCGTCGCAGACGTTCTGCGAGCGCTGCCTTATGGATTTGATGACGTCGACCTTCCTCCGAAAGCCGACGATCGGGACATTACAGGCCCGGTGCATATTGTCAATATAATTCACATAGTGAAATATATTTCACAACGCACTTTCGGATACGCATACGTTCCGGTCGACGAGTCGCGGCTGCCAAGGTGCCGTCCATGCTGGACAAGGCCTTTCCAGCCTTTGGCGGCGACCGGAGATAGTGGAGTGTCGGCATGGGACTTCGCCCGGCTTGTTCATCTCGCGTTTGGGTGCGCCACCGGCCTGTCGACTGGGGCCGGGTCTCCATGTCGTTTGGCCAGGAGATCGGCCGCTGAGCGGCAGGGCAGCGCAGTACAGATAGCCAACCGCATGGACGCCTGGAACCGCTCTTCGGGATCAAGGCTCGCGAAGCCTTCAGGATCGATCACGATGGCGGCCAGGCGGCGCGTTTCGATCTGCGGCCGTTGAACGCAAACAGCCCGCCGGCGTTATGCCAGGCGGGCTGTTTGGTTTGTTAAGTCTGGTTGCGGGGGCATGATTTGGTTTTTGTCCCGCAGCGTCGGCTTCGCCT
>SAKE01000037.1 GCA_004017275.1 Mesorhizobium sp.
TTCACTCAGATGTCTGCTATTGGGGTGCGGGTAGGATCCACGCGACGACCGAGATTAGGCGCGAAGCGGACATTCTGTCAGGCAGCGGCTTGGTTGGTTTCGTTCTCCTTCTGCATGGTCTGTCCAAGGAAATGCGCAAGGGCCGCCTTCCTGGAACCTCGATCTAGCGCATAGGCGGTGTGGGTGAAGGCGACGCCATCAAGCAAGCCCTGTATGTAGCCGGCGATGCTGTCGGCCGCCATGATGAGCGCGGTGTCCACAGTATGGATATAGCGGCTCGTTATCGTCCCTCGTGAATGCCCAACCAGGGCGGCGATGGTTGCCTCGGTGAACCCAAGATCATTGCCGATGCTGGCGAAGCTGTGTCGCAGAACATGCGGCGTGATGTCGGCCAAGTCAGTATCCTTGAACAACTTCGTCCACTGCCTGGGGAAGCTGCCAAATGGCATGCCGTCCTCCCAGCCGGTAAAGACGTAGTCTTCAGCACTCTGTTCCTCATCGCGGCGCTCCTCGAGATATTCCAGGACGGGCAAGCCGATGGGATGCACTGATGCTCCCTCCTTGCTGTCGGCGAGGCGCAGGCAACTGCCCTCGAAATCGACTTCGCTCCAACGCAGACCGATGACCTCGCTGCGTCGGCAGCCGGTCAGGGCGATCAATCGGATCATTGCTGCGCTGGTCTCGTACTGTCGGTCCTTAGCCGCCTTCCGCAAAATGTCGCCGAGTATGCGGTATTCCTGCTCGCTGAGACGGCGGGCATTGACCTGGTCCTTAGGCTTTCGCACACCATGCGCCGGGTTCTGATCGATGATGCCGAGTTCGACCGCGTAGGTGAGAATGCCGCCGAAGAGTCCGATCGTTCGAGATGCCGTACCGGCTCCGCCGCGCACGATTGCTCGCCCACGCAGCTTTTCCGTTTTCACGTTCGCACGGGTCTTGCCCGCCATGATATCCTTCATGGCCTGGGTAATGTCGGACTTGGCCAAATCCCGCACCCGTCGACGCCCAAGCAGAGGAACGATGTGGCGCTCTATGCGCCCGACATCGGTGGAGATCGTCGTGGGTTTCTTGGGCCGCCCTCGCTTGCCGAGCACAAAGCCGTTCCTCAGATCTTCGAGATAGCGAGTGCAGAGTTCCTTGACGGTGATCGCTTCGCGATCGAGCTTGCGTTCCTCGGCAGGGTTGCCGCCTCGTGCGACCTGGCCAAGCAGGACTTTAGCCTCGCGCCTGGCTTCCTCAGCAGTCCAAACGCCATGCAGCCCGATCGTGTAGCGACGCGACCGGCCTGCAGCACGGTACTGCACGACGTAGCTTTTCTTCCCCGAGGCGAAGACGCGCAGCCCGAAGCCGGGCAACTCCTCGTCCCAAATGATATAGTCCGCGGAACGAATTTCCGTGGCATCGACAGTTCGTTTGGTCAGCTTCGCCATGCTCGGGCGCCTCCTGAAAGATTCCGCGCGTAAGCAAAGCGTAAGCACGGCAGGGTTTCGGCCGCCCTGTCGTAGCGTCGGTGCTTATCGAATTCAAATTTGTTTTTTGATTTCAGTGGCATAGCGCGCAATCGGATAGAAATGGATAGTTTCGGCGAAAGCCATTATCCATTCTCCGAAGGCAGAGGTCACAGGTTCGAATCCTGTCGGGTGCGCCACTTCAGTACAGAACTGCGAACTCCTAACACCGCCGTTTCTTCGCCTGACGCCGCGACTAGGGTTTGGAGCAATTCGGACTTTGATCCGATGATTCTGACTTCCTTCTCGGCCACTTCGATCCGCTGCGCCAACGCTCGCAGGTGATCGCGGCGGTAGCCGCCACGCGGATCGCGCATGCGCTCGCGAGCGGCGCGGGCGAATGTGGTGACCATTTCAGATGTGATGGGCTGGTTGCCTGAACTATCGAGTGATGCCTCGATGCGCCCAGCGTCTGTGGTGGCTTGTTCCTTGATGGATTTGAGTCCTGCCATGCGGTCCTTGAGAGCAGGATCGTTGATGTCTGTGACGCCAGCCTCAATGGCGTCATAGAGCCGATTGAGGCGCTGGTCGGTCTCGGTGATCTTCCGCTTCAGTTCGCCCAAGTGCTCGCGGCGGCGCTCGGTGCGTTCCTGCCTCCGGCCCAGGACCGCCTCAAGAATGGTGGTGAGCCGTTCTGGCTTGAGAAGCCGCTTCTCCAAATGATTGGCAACCAGATCGTCCAGAAAGGCCATGGGGATTGATTTGCCCTGGCAGCCGGCCTTGCCCTGGCGGGCGCGTGTCGAGCAGGTGTAGTAACGATACATAGTGCCAGTGCAGCCCTTGCCGGTCCTGAGCGTCATGGCTCCTCCGCACTTTGCGCAAAAGCAGATACCGGTAAGGAGAACGGGACTGGTGGTGACCCTGGGTGGCGTCACCATTGGATGGCGAGATTTGAGACGCGCCTGTACGGCATCGAAGGTCTTGCGCTCGATGATTGCCGGCACCGCCATAACGACAACCTCGTCGTCCGGCTTCTTTGCCCTGCCCTTGAAGCTGCGCGTATTGAAGCGGTGTTCGCCAATATAGGTGGTTCGGGTCAGGACGGCGTGGATTTGCGCCAGTCCCCAGAGACCGCCGTCTCGTGTGAACAACCGGTTCCCATTCAGATGGCAGGCGATCGATTTGACGCCCATTGGTCCTGAGATTCCATTGCCCTGAAGAAAGAGGCGGTAGATCAATCGGACGGTGTCGGCGTGCAGCGGATCGATCTCCAGCTTCTTCTTGGTCTTCGATCCGCGTTGCTCTGCCGCAACGATCCGGTAGCCGATCGGAGGCAACGCCCCATTCCAGAAGCCCTGCCTGGCATTCTCGTTCATGGCGCGGAGCACATGCTTGGCGTTCTCTTTCGACTGGTACTCATCGAAGAGAGCCATGATCTGGCGCATCATGACATGCATTGGATCGTCACCCATCTCCTGGGTAATCGACACAAGTCTTACGCCGTTCTTGGCAAGGCGCCTGACATGGAACTCAAGCTCGAAGTGATCGCGGAAGAATCGGCTGAAGGAATGAACGACCACGACATCGAAGGGGGAAGGCTTTGATGTGCCTTCCTCGATCATGCGCTGAAACTCTGGACGCTTGTCATTGGTGGCTGATGCGCCTGCCTCGACAAAGATCTCAACCAGCTCATAGCCACGAGAGGCGCAGTAAGCCTCACCTTGGCGCCTCTGGTCGGGGATGGAGACATCGTGCTCGGCCTGGCGGGCCGTCGATACGCGGAGGTAGAGGACTGCCCGCGATCCCTTTGCGGCCTGCTGCTGGTTTGAAGCCGTCTTCATAAGCACTGTCTCCCTGTCATTTCATGGGCGATCTCCGAAAAGCTGATCGAAGATGTCGCCAAACCACGCCTCGAACGCATCGATTTCCGGGGAAGTGACAGGGACGGGCGTTGGCAGATTGTCGGTAACGCGCCACTCGCGTGGATCGTGTTGAACCGGTCGGCCAACGCGTGGACGCGGCTCAACGTGTAGGTAGTCATGCAGGTCGATCGGCAATGTACCGAGGCGGACCCGTGACAGTTCAGCAGAGGTCGCTTTGCGAGCCGGGTGGGACATGGCCCAAATATGCCCCAGCAACCCGTCAAAGCGGAACGACCTATGTATTCGCCAGAACCACCATTCGCACGCTGACGGATCAGCTTTCGCTCAACCGGTTTGGCCGCACCGCTCCAAGGCATCTTCCTCCTTCAGGGCTGCGACCAGCTTGACTGCCGCCTCCCAATGTCTGGCGATGTCAGCCCGGACAATCGCCCTCTCCGGCCGATCCATATCTATGTCTCCAACGATCGCCTTCATGTCACGAAGCACTGACGCGATATGCGGCCAGGGGAAGTCAGAGGGATCATCGATCTCCCTGTCTGCTCCAACGATCATCTCCAGCTTGGCGACGACGCCAGCAAGTGAAGTCGCCGTGACATCGGGGATTGCGTCGAGATGCTTCAACTCCTCCGTCACGGCTAGCACTTCCGCCTCACGTGCAATCGCAAACTCTGGGCTTCCATCGACCGTCTGCCAGGCCGCGATCTGCGCCGCTTGGACGCTATTTCCGGAGCCCGATGCCGCCAAATCCGTCAATACCGGAATTCCGGTATTGACCAACATTCGGCTCTCCAGCCGTTGCTGTATTCGGCACAGGAGGAGAGCAACGTGACGGGCTCGCTGCTGGTGGGACCAAAGGTACAATGCTCGGTCATCAAACCGACTTTCCGATGCGGGTTGTCTATCGAATCTGTCCATGCGAGTGAGCCTTTTCGTTTGCAGGAAGGCATCTCCTCCATATCATATTGAATGCCGAATAGGAACTATCGTTCCTGGAATGATCGTTCCATTCCTGAGCTATCTCTGGGAATGGACCTCAAGGAAGTTTTTGCGATCAACTTGCGTCAGATAAGAACCAGCAGTGGGCTGACGCAGGAAGAGTTGGCAGAGCGCGCAGGGCTGAGCGCTAGATATATCGGCTCGATCGAGCGGGCAGACGTTTCGGCAAGTGTCACCGTGCTCGGGCGCATCGCAGACGCGCTGGGTGTCGAGCCGCACACGCTGGTGCGGCTGAAGAGATAGCCACCCGCGACCGTTGAGCCGCCCGCGAGCGCGCCCTCAACAGCGCTGTAGCGAGCGGGCGGCGAACCAACTCACTTCTAGATTGCCGCTCCGCGCATTACCTCTAGCTTTATCTCCTGCCGGAGAATGTATCCGGCAAACTCCATAAGGTTTAGCGGCTGGCCCGCAACGTGCGGCATTGCACAACCTTGAATACCATTTGGGTCGAGTTGTGGAATGAGGTTACCGGTAGATGGTTGTCGGTAACGAACGCTGCCCGTGTGCAGATATTTCGAGCGCCGGCTGTAATAGTCTTTGAAAAACCCGGCGACACCGGGTCCCAAGTGACGGACGGCTGCGTCAATCACCCTTTGGGAGATTCTGTAAGTCGGTTGGCCGCAAGAAGCGCAATTCGATGGGTCCGAGGCAGGCAATGTAATCGCCTCAAGCGCAGAGACGAAAAGGGCATTTGTGACGTCGTAGGTATCTGGCTCGTGCCGATGGTAGAGCTTCAAAGCAGTGTGAAAAAGGCTAGCAGCGCGTGTGATGGACTCGCTCGCTACGACCCCTTCGACGAATTTGTCACAAAAGGCAACGTGGGTGGCAGTTAGACACAGTCGGCCGTCGCGGTAGGGAAGATCTTCGAGCCAATCCGCGTCTTCGCAAAATCGATTGGCCTCCATAGATTGCGATCGCGAAGCACCGCCGCTCGCGCCAGTTGGCTTGAAAGTGGCGTTCGTCATGCAAGCGAGAATATCAAGCAAACTTGCCAGCTGAGCTGAAGCCTCATGCTGCGCGTCAACCTCATCGAAGGCGTGGACCTGGATCGCGATTTCGCTATGGCCGGTGTCCAGGGGCCTGCAGAACCACCGCTCTCCTTTGAAGTAGCCTGTTTGTTTAGCTGGGAACGTTGCTACCTGCGTAGAAAGCATACTTGTTTGATGTGAGCGGAACTGAGCGAGCGCTTCCGCAACGCATTGTCGAAGTCCCCTATCCAACCCGGAGAATGCCGCACCCAAATCACTCAGAGGGGCGAACTGGATGCGATGTATGACACCAGCGCGGACATAGCGGATGGAGACCTCAATCGTGCTTGTTGAATCGAGAGAAATCCATCCGAGGACGATGGTCCGTGTGGCGCCGTCCCGACGAGGCATCAATTGCCAGCCCAACTTGCCGAAATGAGATCGCAACCTCGCCCATAGGCACCGAAGAAAGAGATTAGATTCGTGGAGGGATGCAAGCTGCAGACCTTCAATTATCACGGCATCGCTGGAGCTCATCACGTTCTTCCCTGAAGCGCATGGTGTCAGTATTCGCGCTGAAATGTTTATGAATAAGCCTCGCGGCACGCGGCCCGGCCGAACAGCACGGCGGAACACCAGGCAGTTTGATGGCTTTGGGGTTCAAACGGCGAGCTGCGTTTATCTTGCCTCCTACGGACGCGACACCTGAACGCGCTATCCATTTAAGATCAGAACGTGTAAATTTCCTAGTGAATCCAATATCATCGAACAAAATCACACGTTGCGGTAAAGCATCGCAACGTGCGAAGAACGCCGGAAAAACAAATAGAAACAGCCGATCGACGGAGCCGCAATGTGCGGCCTTTTATCTTGCCGTCTTAATCGGTCGTATTTTTCGCGACTTTCTTACCATCGTCGTTCCTCCTCCAGTGTACGATAATACACTATTCTATACTCGATACAACGATTCCGTAGTCTGGCGTTGAGTTCCGATGCGCCGTGTAGTCTTCCGCGCTCTGCGACGGGGTGTTTTGGCTGCACAAATGCAGCGCTCGAACCGTCGTGGCGCATTTTTTCATCGGGCTGACGGAGCATCGTTACAAGTAATCGGGCGCGGTCCGGCCGTCTGTCGATCGGCGCGGCCGCAGGCAGGATAACGTGCGTTCCGTCGTTCCTGATCTGCATCGGTCCTCATCCGCCGGAGCGGATCTCCTGGTTCAGATGGCGTCCGTCAGCGTGCCGGCGCCATGCGTTTCAACTGTCGGCCTTCTGCTCATCGATGCGCTCCCAAAAGCTTGCGGGCCTTGTCGTGCGCGCGCCGGCCGGCATCCGCCTGGCTTGCCGCCGGATCGCCGACATAGAACGTGCCGTCGCGCCACATCGCGTGCATGATCACCGCCAGCTTGCGCGCCACAGCCACGCAGGCCTTGCGATGGCAGGAGCGTTTGGCGATCGCCTGGCCCCGTCTCTTGATCTTGTCGGAGCCCTTCAAGCGCGTCATCAACCCCGACGCCGCCTCGTAAAACGAGCGTCGTACATCGGCATCGCCGGATTTCGATATGCGACCCTGAACGTCGATCGAGATGCCCGACTGCCAGGGCCGCGAGGTCAGCCCGAAGCCGGCTCCCGCTGTTGCCGCGTGGCATTGGCGTCGCTACGCACGGCAAGAGCTTGAGCCATGCAGTCAGCAAACCGGGTGTCCGGCTCGTCGGCAGCGGCAAGGGAAAAGGAAAGACTTTGGACGATGCGCGCGGCAACGGCAGGACGCGCGCCAAGCCGCGTGTGAAATACAAGGACGACAAGGGCAACGCCTGGACGGGCCGTGGCGCGACGCCAAAGTGGTTGGCTGCCTATGAGGCGGAAGGCCGGAATCGTGGGGACTTCGCCGTATAGCGCTGGTCACCCCTTCGATTTTCACAGAATGTCCCCGGCTCAGGCGGGGTTTTTCTTTGAGGGATAGATCGTGGCTACCGAATCCGACTTAATCAATTTGCTTTTGCTGCCGAACGAGACGCTCTCCAACGAATATAAGAACTGGCTGGAACTTACCACCAACGAAGGCAAGGCGACGCTGGCCAAGGCAGCGATTGCCCTCGCCAACCATGGCGGCGGAACGATCGTTTTGGGGATGGTCGCTCCCACCGGCTCCCCGCTCCAATCCGTTCCGTTACCGGCTGGCATGAAGCGGTATGACACCGACCTTATTAATTCGGCGGTGAACCGCTACGCCGACCCCAAAATCCATTGCGACATCCAGTTCAAGCAACATCCGCACACTGGAGTTGAACACGCCTTCGTCAGCGTGCCGGGCTTATCGACCGTGCCGATAATGTCTGTCCGGGACCAGGGAACGACCATCTACAAGCACCGCTGCTATATCCGGAAGCCTGGCCCGCAAAGCGAAGAACCGCACACCTCAGAAGAGTGGCGGGCGCTTCTCAACCGCTGTGTCCTCGCCGGCCGTGAAAACCTTCTAGACAGCATTAGGAACATCATCCAAGGCATACCGGCGCCGGCAGCGGCCAAGGTGGAACTGGCCAACCGGCTGTTGGAATTTGCCAAGGAATCCCATGACCGCTGGACGGTGCTGAAGCGCTCACTGCCGAACGATGATCCGGCCCACATCCCGCTCGGCCGCTACGAATACACATTCGAAATAAGGGATGTCCCACCGGCGGCATCACTCAAACAGCTGAAGGATCGGCTGGACGCGGCATCGGCAATCAAGCACACCGGATGGGGGCCTTTTGTATGGTTCGATCGCAAGCCTATCGGCCCAGTGCCAGTCAACGGCGTTATAGAGGCGTGGATAGGTCACCCGGATGAGGCAGGCCGAGACGGGCGCCATTCGGATTTTTGGCGCGCTCACCCAGATGGGCGCTTGTTTCTTCTTCGATCGTTAGATGAAGATTTCATGCAGCGCACAACTCCCGGCCTCGCCTTCGATCTCACTATGCCGATTTGGCGGCTTGGAGAGGCGCTGCTTTATGTTGCGCGGTTCGCCATGCAATACGCTGAAAACCCCACTATTCTGGCGCGGTACGGGTACTACGGTCTACAAGGTCGAGTCCTTGGCACCTATGCCGGATCGAGGGCGCCCATGAACCACCGCGTGGGCCATACCGACTGGATCGAGACCGAATTCATGGCCACAGCGCTCCAAATCAACGACAACCTCACAGAGGTGCTGCACCCGATACTGCTGCCACTCTACGAGTCCTTCGACCTTTACGAACTGCGCATGGATGTAGTCGCACAAGAAGTTGCCCGGCTGCGCGGGGGCAATTTCTAGGCATACAAAATGCCCTGGTGAGGCGGCAATCTGGGCGCCCTCCGGTGGGACTTGCCTTAGAAGCGGCGACAATCCAACGTTCACCCTGCTGGCCTCGGGTCCCTCCCGAGCTTGTTCCAGACACAAGGGAATTCACACGGATTGCTACCTCGACCACTTTTTATCCCCACCACGCCGTCGTCCCGTGGGAGAACTGCTGCGAGGAAAACTACGACCCTCCCACAGTCGGGCGCATGAGATGAACTGCGTTGGGCGCTACGTGTTCATTCTTCGCGAAGACAGGGATTACCCTCGGCTTTCGTTTCAAAGAGCCGTTCCACGCGGAGAAAATGGCACAGGAGTTCGGTGGCAAAACCTACGACAAGCTCGATCGCGGCAAAGGCAGCGGCTGGGAGAAGTGGCGGCGGAAGTCAACACCGAACAAGTTTGCCGGATATAGCTGACAGGCGGGCGTCGACGCCGCAGCTAAAACTCTTTTTTCAATGACTCCGTGACCGAGAACCTCGGAAACCATGGCCGTGATCGGCTCTTGTTCATAATGTCCCAATACATGGATCTTGCCATTTCATCAGTGATGAGCGGCGGCACATCGTAGGTATACATCTGCGGTTCAGGAAGATGCTTGTACGAGCGTTCGAATTCCGGCCTGAGATACGCGAAAACCTCCCACCTGATGTTGTTCAGGAATTCGGCGATCGTGCTGGAGTGGTACATGAACAGGTGGGTATGAAACCACTCGAAAAACTCCTCCAGCATAAGATAGCCGTCGCGCTCGCTGATAGGGTGGCCGTTTTCAGCCATTATTCTGCAGATTTTTACGACGTTGCCTTTCATCCGCGAAAAATTGTGCTTCGCGATGTCGCCGCATATCCGCAAGAATTCAATTCGGGTAACTCGCATGTCGAGTTCGGTATCGATCGATGGCAACCAGACCCTGGGCACGAACGCCGTCGCCTCCAGCCAGTCTCCGAACGCTTCGACCTCGCGTGAGAGCTCTGTGACTACGCCCCCCAGCTGCGGATTTGCGCAAACCTGACGAACATAAAACAGATAAGTGAGATTGCTGGGCTTTGTGTCCGGTGGCGGGGTCGGAAGCCCGAATGGCATTCCTTCCTTATTCCTGATCTGGATCGGCGACAGGAAGTCCACCAGCAGGATGTTGAACATCTTGGCACAAACGCGTGTCTCGAACATGAGGTTGGTGTCGTAGAACCTCTCATTTTTCATAAAGAGGCCGTAGTTCACCATGTTGTCGATCATACCCCAAACAGCGCCGAGGATGATGGCCTCCTGTTCCAGCGCGTTTGGCGTCACTGCATGATATGTCATCCGCAGAATTCCTTTAGTCCCCATCCTTCGCAAAGAACGGCTCTAGGTCGGTGCGCCGCTTCATAAACGCCTTTACCTCATCGGCGCTGGAGGATTTGAAATAGTCGTGGACGAAAAAGGCCGCCTGGCTGAGGATTGTCACGTAGTAATCCAGGCACGCCAGAAGAGCCTCCTTGCCGATGTCAGCAAAAAGGACCACCTCGATTTCGGCCTCAATTTCCCCGGCAAAATGCTTGTCGGACAGGGCTTTGATGTTGTTGTGGCTGTGGCTGCAGAGATCCTTGTAGACGGCGCGATATTCGTTCTCCAACCCGGCCAAACGAAAGCGGTCGAATATATTCAACATCGGCCCAAGCTTTTGCAACTCGGCCAGCGCCGTCTTGTGTTCCTCCAGCGTGTGGGCTGCTTCTGGGTCCTTCTTGAAAAAATCAAGGTAGGGGTTGCCCGCCAAGCCGTGCTGCATCAGGTCAAGCGAGTCCTTGTGATAGAGCGCCAGCATCTGGTTGTAGTAGGCCGGGTCGTTGCACATGTTACTGAGGTCGACAAAGGCCTCGAGGTTCGTCCGCAGGATGGTTTCCAGCCCTGCCGACCTCTTGGCCCGGTGAAGGACGATGGCGCTGTCGGTGTTCTCGATGATGGATACGTATAACGCCATGATGGCGCGATGCACCTGTTTCCCCTTATCAAACTTGATATCCGGCGCAAGGCGCACTGTGTCTTTCATCGTGTCGACCAGGAGGGCGAACATCACTTCGATTTTGCTCATTCGACCACCTGGAAATAATTGACGAAGCCGTGATTTCGGCGCCCAATAGTCACATGAACTACCGTCTGTGCGGAAGATGGGCCGCTCTACTATTCACCGTACCCATCTGGACCGCTTAGCCGCGCTAGGCTGTTTGGTGGTGTTTCCGGATACCAGTGAACGCTGTTGCTTCCCAGTCGAAATTCATCATCCCCGTGCCGGTCAGGGGATGGGGCAACGTGCAGACCACTCCCAAGCCATTCCGGCTGTGTTTCGCGCATCACTCGGCACAATCAGGAGGTCCAGCAATGAACCACAGGCAACACCTCTTCGCCTTGCTCCTCCGCATTTTGGGCAAGCGCCCTCGCGCGCCTGAGCCCAACGCTCACCAACTCACCGACCATGCGCTGCACCAGCGTCCGCTAGTCATGTTTGCGTAGCGCGCTGCCCTGCGATGTATTTCATCGGAAATTTTGCTTGCAAAAACTGTACATTAGAAGATGCTAATCGCGCAGATTACACGACGAAGATCAGCCCTCAATACGGCGAACGCTGGTTCTGCTCAGAGGTCGAAGCGATTGCCTCCGGCTGGAGCCGAGCGAGAAGATGATATTCGTTTGGCTCGCCTTGGCGGCCCTTGTGCTGATTTCAATCTGGTACTGGAAGTACGCAGGCACCCAATCGGCGGCTCTGTCCCAGCCAAAACAGCTGGCGAAACAGGCCGGCGAAGGTAGGAGCGGGAGAAACCAATTGGCCAACAAATGGGTCGACGGCTTTAGAGGGCTCGGAAAGTTCGACTTACCGGGGCAACAAGAGGTGTATGGCGAGCTCATACTGGAGGGCAATGATTCCAAGCTGATGCTGCACGATGTTGATAAGTTTGGATTGCCTTACCCGACAATACATGGCGTCATCGACCATACCACTAAGCTTTCGTTACTCGACTGCGTTGTGATGAGTTCCGATCGCAGGGTCGATTCCCAAGGCGACGTGTCAAAGTATCGAATCGAGTTATTTCCACATCACATAATATTTGGCGACGAGCACGTCCATAAGAGTGCGTCGATATTTTCCTCAATTTCGTTTAAATTGACCGACGCGAAAAGTTTGTTTTATGATTTCGACGCTTTCGGTCTCGCACTAGAGCCAAATATGTTTATCGATCAAATATTGGCTGCCGACTCGAAAACAATTGGCCGCGAGATCCCGAAGGGAGAGCATCCGGAAATTGCGTACTTCACCGGCAAGCACACCATCATTCAAGTTCCAACCGCCCTCGGCAAAATTTCAGCAGAGCACCGGCCTTTAGTATCCATGGGAGGATCCGGAGGAAGCGGGTTTGTCAATTCGATTTGGGTTGAGATCGAATTCAAATCGGCACAAACCTTCAGCGAAGCTCTGACATCCGCCCAAGAGCTTGAGCCGTTCTTTTCAATGATCGCTGGAAGACCGCAGCGCATGGAAGAAATGCGGCTGATAGTATCGTCGGCGCCGGACGTGCCCAAGATTTTCGAAGTGTACAGCACAATGAAGCCATTTGTGCGCTTCCCAGGGACAGCGCCTCGGCCTTCGGATTTGCCGATCGATCCCGTGCGAAGGTCGCAAGAATACTCGAACGTTTTGGCTGACTGGGTCAAACGGTCGTCATCGTGGATGGATGCGCGTATGAGGTATTCGAATTCGTTGCGCACCCAAGTTTTCGATATCGACCGACTGGTCGGTTCTGCCAACATGTTTGACATCCTTCCAGCATCGGCAGTGCCAAAGGATGCCGAGTTGTCGGACGATCTCAAAGCTGCCCGAGACAAGAGTAGGGAGTTGTTTTTGGACCTTCCTGAAAGCGCGGAGCGCGGCAGCATTCTCAGCGCTCTCGGAAGGCTAGGCAAAAGTGCGTTGAAAAATAAAGTCCGTTGGCGTGCAGCACCAATCATAGCGGAAATCGGCGACAAATTCCCGGATCTGAATTGGGTTTTGGACGAAGCTGTGAACTGCCGAAATCACTACGTTCACGGAACGGAGGGAAAGGTCGACTACGCCGCCAACTTCCTTGACACAGCAGGATTCTTCACCAAGACCCTGGAGTTCGTATTCGCGACCTCAGATCTGGTCGAGGCTGGGTGGGATATCAAGGGCTGGGCATCACGAAGCTCCAGCCTGTCGCATCCATTCTATGAATTTAAGTACGGCTATAAGGACGACCTGGCAGCGCTCAAACTCTTGTTCAACAAACAGTAGAGGCCGCGACCACCCTTGAAACCTGCATCAAGCCGCCATGGCATTTGCAAACTAACCGGCCAATCAGGCAAGCTTGTGAGAAGTCATCTGCTTCCGAAAGCTCTGACGAAGTCTCCGGTCCCCGGTGAGCCGAGGGTCGAGGCTGGCGAGGGACGCCGGCCAAGCCAACGTTTCGACGCTTGGCACGACAGCGGAATCGTTACGCGAACTGGTGAGGATATCCTGATGCGCTACGACGACCGCGCTATCGTCGAGCTCAGGCGCCTTAAGTTGCTATGGGAATCCTTCGGTCAGTCTGACAGGCTCGACGGTTCAGAGATCGAATGGCCCGTTCCGGAGTGGGGCTTTCGAAGATTGAAGACGCCACATTTCAAGCTTCTTCGGCTGTTCTTTCTTAGCCTTCTCTGGCGAGCAGCGATCACAAAACTCCCAGGGTTCACCTCGATAACCCTGAGCGACATCCGCCTAGAAGTCCTTCGGAGGATGGTGGCAGACGGTGATCCAGAGCCTCAGACGGTGTTTCCAATAACACTCACTCAACTGGCAACGCGCGGCCCTTGGCACACCGCCAGTCCCACAGTGGATTATGTAACCTATGAAGCTGTTGTTGGAGTTCCTGAACAGCAGGTGCGTTCCTTCCGATTCTATTTTGACGGACTGATCGCTCGTATCGACGATGAGGAAACTGACACTTCGGGCGTCGACCGATGGAGTCACGCTGCAGTCGGAAGGTCCGAAGATCTATTTGTCATGGCTCGACCGTTCGAGGGGTCGCGCCAATCGGAAAGAATTGAAAGCCTCATCCGAGCTACCGAGAAAAGGCATCTCGGAGCAGTAGCCCGCATATTCGGATGGCATCGCAATCCGGATCAGTCATGATAACTGCCGCGAAGAAGGCTGCGCCCGCCAAGAAGACCGCGCCCGCCACGGCGAAGCAGGCGGCACCGAAAGCGGCCCACCGTCAGCCGGCAGCCACCAGCCGGAAACGGCAGAGCTGATTATATGCAGGATCTCCTCAGAACGACCAAGCCAGTGCCAGTACGACGCCAGCGGTAAGGGGTGAAGGCGAGCTAGGGGATCATTGTCCATGGGTTCTGGCTCTCAGTGGATTGTTGGCAGCGCTGCCGCGGGCGGCGCTTTGTCGTCACCGATGGGAAAAGACGCTCGCCCCCAAGCGAGTGCATCAATCAACTTTGTCGACAACTGAATCTGTAATCTCGTTGTCCATGGGTAGCGCGGATCGTATCGCGGGCCGGCTGAAAATTTCGAGAGAACCGCGCACATCTTGACTGCCTGAACCCTTCAGATACCTTCCACGGCGTGCCTTGAGAGAAGCGGCCCTTGGCGCCTTTGACTAAGCCGCGTGATAACCGACGATGGGGGAGCCCTTACGTCGTAGAGAACGAGCAGCACGGCTGCCCCCACGACACTCCCACAAGTCAACTGGCTCTCGCCACCCTCCTATAGGTGTCGCGGCCCTTATAGATCATATGGAGAGATCGATGCAGACGAGCGACGGCTACTGGTGGGCAAGCCACTTACACGAGGACCGCAAGCCGGAGATTATCGAAGTGCACGGTTTGGGAGCGTCACGCATGACCGATGACTGGCCCTACCATGTCGGCGAATTCGAGTTACTTCAGCATATCGATACCAGCGCCTGGCCGCAGAAAGGAAAGCTGACGGAGCGGGAACTACTTGATGAAAACTACGCGGTCGATCCAGCCGCTGTCCGCGCAGGCTATTGGTGGGTCATCCACCATGAGGATCTCCTGCCGCTCATTGTCCTGGTTGGAAAGGATGCGGTCTATCGGATTGATGGCGAAGACGGCCTCAACGACTTCGAATTTCTTATGCCGATCGACACAGATCGCTGGCCTAAGGAATAGGTCATGGATGAAAACAAGACAGAGAAAAAGCCAAAGGTCATCTATGGCGTCGGCGTCACGCCGTACGGCATGTATTTGATGGCTCAAAACTACCGGGCCACAGCTGACGCCCTTGAGAACATCCTCGTTCTGCCCCGAACATCGAACCATCCCCGGCGCTTTCTTTACTACCAGGCGATCGAGCATTTCCTCCGGGCCTTCCTGCGTTTGAACAGTCAAGAACTGGAGAAGATCCAAGGGTTTGGGCATAGGTGGGGTGACATGCTGGACTGCTGTAACAATTACGGCCTTGTTATCCCCGCCAATGTTGAAAAGTACATCCGACTATGCGCTTTCAACAACGCCTTAGTCGGCATTCGATATGAATATGCACTCGACCTCGATCCGGGAACTGGCAAGAAGGCCACGCGCTCGACGCTGCCGCTTGAAAAGACCATCTACGCGCTGGAGCTCGCCGTCGGTGAAGCAATCGAGCAAACCGGCCGAGAGGTGTTCAAGAGGCCTGATCCGCCCTGGCTTGATCAGCCTAGGGGCCAAAGCTGATCGCACCGATTTCGGCGACGTTTACGCTCTAAGCTGATCGTCGCCGATAGCAGAAGAGTGCTTCTTCGATAGTGGGTCTCGCCATGTAGCGATCTCCCGCTCCTACCTCAAACCACTTTCCAACCTGTGAGTTTCGCGATGTGTCTCCTGGGTGCCTACGACGTTCCCGACATAGTGCAGGCCTATTGTGATTTCGGCTCTCAGATTCTGACGCTGCCCGACAAGGCGATTCCCACCCGATTGGCCGGACAGCCACAATACGTGGTGCTATGTCGATACCACCGGAGATCGGCAGATTCTGGACAAAGATTGGAAGGCGCTGTCCAATGTGGTTAGTGCTGAAGGCCAACCGAGTAGAACAGAGCGAATGGCTGAAGATGTTCAAGCCACCGTTCGACCCCTACGTCGAACTGATACCCCATGAGTCGGGCGACCAGTTGCTCATCCTCAAATCGAAGGAGCTAGACGGTCTCACGACACTCGAAGACACGCTGAACGCCGGGGACGGCATAGTCCGAACCTTGAATGGAGTCGCTGGAGGGGTTGTCTTTGCGGGGTCCTCGGTTGAACTTGCCGGTGCATCCGAAATGCGCGACGGCAGACTGATCCGCCATATGATGTTGCGCACGGAAACAGCGCATTTTTCCATAGGACGCGGATCCGCTGAATTTCAGGTCATTATTCGAGACAACGACGGCAACATCGTGGTGCCGACCCCCGCGCCAACTTCGGCCCAACGCCGCTACGCTGCTTCCAGGGCAAGCGACTTCCTAACACACGCGCTCAATTACTGCGCCGGCGAGCCGGGCTGGTTCGACCTCTACAAGGCGATGGAGTGTCTGGAACAAGCTGGATTCAATCCAAGGGGGAAAGGCAGAGCCGAAATGGATCGCTTCAGTCGCACAGCGAACTGGTTCTATCGGCACCATGACAGGAGAAATGAGCAGAAGCGGCCGTCGAAGCCTATGGACCTACGTGACGCGCGCCGACTACTGCGCTCACGAGTTAACGACGCGCTAGATCAACTTGCACGGCAGGCTCAAGATGACGGCGCCAGCGCGCGATCGTCTCCGTAGCCGTCCTACAGCGATGTTACGAAAGAGTTGGCAAATGAGGGTTTCGGATAACTTGGAGGACCAGACTGGGGGACCGCGCTTTGGCGAAGTGGCTATAAGCGATTGACATCGCTGATCATTGGGGGACGAAAATGGTATGCGGAGAGAGCGGGATTTGAACCGACTTAAAGGAGGGCTATAGCGTAGACGTAGTTCTCATCATCACCCGGCGCGGCGCGCCAGTTCTAAACTGCCACCCCCCGCACACTCTCCCGCTCCACCAGCGGGCACTCCAGCTTCGTGATCGGATAGCGCCCCCTTCCAGGCGGCGCCGGCGCCTCCAGCTGTTCGATCGCCCATTGGCCCATCGCCATGTGCGGCAGGATCGAGGTGGTCAGCGGCGGGAACAAATGCCTGGCGATTTCCTCGTCGTCGTAGCCGACGACGGAAATGTCCTGCGGGATGTGCAGGCCGGCTTCCTTCAGCGCTTCGTAGCAGCCGATCGCGGTGCGGTCGTTCTGGCAGAAGATGGCGGTGGGCTTGTCTTTCAGCGCCAGGAGCTTGACGGTCGCGGCGTAGCCGGCGCTGGCCGACCAGTCGCCCTCGACCACCAGCTCGGGGTCGAACGGGATGTCGGCGGTGGCGAGCGCGCGGCGGTAGCCTTTCAGCCGGTCTTGCGCGGCCTGCATCCACGGCTCGCCGGTGATGGTGGCGATGCGGCGGTGGCCGTGGCTGATCAGATGGCGGGTCGAGCTCTGGCCGCCGGCGATCTCGCTCGGCACCACGGCCGGGAAGGCGTAGTCCGCCGTATAGCAGTTGAGCAGGATCACCGGGATGTCGAGGCCGTAGAGATAGTCGGGGGCTGTGATCTCGCGGGTGAAGATGGTCATGTAGATCAGCGCCGAAATGCCCCGCTTGGTGAGGGCGGCGATGGCGCGCGGCTCCATGACGGAATCGCCCAGCGTCTGCGCCACCAGAAGCACGTTGCCGGCGTTCCACGAGGCCTGGCGCGCACCCTCGATGGCGACCACGGCTTCCGGGCTGGTGGCGAGCTGGTCGACGGCAAAGCCGATCACCCCGTCCAGTCCCTCGAAAGCCGGCAGCGGCGGGTGAAGGGCCTCGAAAGCCGGCGCGGTGTAGCCAAGCGTCCGCGCGGCTTCGATCACCCGTTCGCGGGTCTGCTGCGACAGCTTGATACCGGGCGAGTTGTTGAGCACGAAGGAAACGGTCGCCTGCGAGCAGCCGGCCGCCCTGGCGATATCGATCATGGTGACGCGGCCCTTGGCGCCCTTGGCCGGCGCCTTGCGGCGCCTCGCCGTGTCGATTACCGGATCCGTCGTCTCGCTCATGGCAAATCCCAGTCTGGCTGGCCGGTCAGGCCGGCAAGATGGCGTGACGCCGTCAATTTATAGAGATAACGTCAAAGCCGTTTATAACTATTAGTATGCCGAAGGTCCATCCGCCAACCATCTCCATACAAGCCAAAGCTCAAATGACAAAAGGCTTGGGCAACGGCGCAGCCTGGGCGGCGGCGCACCGGCGGATGCGCCGCAAAACCGCTGACATCGCCCCGGAACTAATACTGTTTACTAATACAAAAATGCGCTGTACCGTCAATCCGTCGCGTCCGGTCCGGTCGGGTCCGGTGCGATGGCAGTATACTGAGATGGCCCGATGGCGAGCGGATGTTACCCCCGCAAGCTTTGTTTCGGACATGTGATATGTCTGACAAATCGGACTATTTACGAACGAAGGATGAGTCTCTAAGGTCGCTGTCGTGGCTGGAGCGGCGCCATTCTTTCGGTGCCGGGAACCCCTTTGAGGAGGAGGGCGTCCACGCTGCGAACGGCAAATCAGGTCAGTGCAAGATCGGCCGGTCCGACGACTGAGCCAAATGGGAGGTTGAATATGAAATCCTTGATACGCAATGCATCCGTAGCCGCCACCGCGCTACTGCTCGGCCTGTCGGCCACGGCAATCGCGCGCGCCGACGACAAGCCGACGCTGGCCTTCGTCGTCAACGGCGCTTCCGATTTCTGGAAGGCCGCCGAAGCCGGCGTCAAGAAGGCGCAGGGCGAGCTGCCCGACTACAATCTCGAGCTCAAATATCCCGAGCAGTCCTCGGTCGCCATCCAGCAGCGGCTGATGGACGATCTGGTGACCGCCGGCGTCAAGGGCATCATGGTCTCGGCCGTCGATCCCAAGACCTCGACCGACGGGCTGAACAAGATCGCCTCGGAAACGGCGCTGTTCACCACCGATTCTGACGCCCCGCAGACCAAGCGCGTCGCCTATATCGGCTCGTCCAATGTCGATGCCGGCAAGCAGGCGGCCGAAATCGCCAAGAAGGCGATGCCCGATGGCGGCAAGTGCCTCGGCTTCGTCGGCCTGCTCGGCGCCGACAATGCCAAGGAGCGCATCCAGGGCATGAAGGACGGCCTGGCCGGCACCAAGATCGAGCTGATCGACGTGCGTGGCGACGACATCGACCAGGCGCGCGCCAAGAAGAACGTCGAGGACGCGCTGGTCGCCAGCCCCGACGTCACCTGCATGGTCGGCTTCTACTCCTACAACACGCCGCGCATCTATGAAGCGCTGCGCGATGCCGGCAAGCTCGGCTCGATCACCGTCGTCGGCTTCGATGACGATCCGATCACGCTGGGCGGCGTCAAGGAAGGCACCGTTGCCGCCACCGTCGTGCAGCAGCCCTTCGAATGGGCCTATCAGGGCATGAAGCTGATGGCCGCCTATCTCAAGGGCGACAAGTCGGGCATCCCGGAAGGCGGCCTCATCATCGTCCCCACCAAGATCATCGGCAAGGACGACGTCGACGCCTACGCCGCCAATCTGAAGGCGATGGCCGGAAACTGATCCGCATTGGCGCCGCCCCTCATCCGCCTGCCGGCACCTTCTCCCCGTGAAGAACGGGGAGAAGAGAAGCGCTCCAACGCTGGCAATCCCCCCTCTCCCCGTCTTTATACGGGGAGAGGGTAAGGGTGAGGGGCGGCGCGACGCCTCGCTTTTTATTGACGGGTCTCCCAAGGCCCGTCAGTCTGCGAGGAGGCCGTTCCGCCAATCGCTGTCAGGCATGATGAACTATTCCGACACATCCATCGTTGCGTCCACTTCCGCCCCGTTCCTCAGCCTCGAGAACGTGCGCAAGACCTATCCGGGCGTCGTCGCGCTCGACGGCTTCTCCATGGAGGTCAGGCCGGGCGAGGTCATCGGCCTCGTCGGCGAAAACGGCGCCGGCAAATCCACCTTGATGAAGATCCTCGGCGGCGTCACCACGCCCGACAGCGGCACGATCACCGTCGACGGCACGGCGCATGACAGGCTCTCCGTCGAAGCCAGTATCGGTTCGGGCATCGCCTTCGTCCACCAGGAACTCAATTTGTTCGACAATCTCGACGTCGCCGCCAACATCTTCTTCGGCCGCGAGCCGTTGCGCGGCGGGCCGCTGAAGCTCGTCGACCGCGCCAAACTGCGCACCATGGTGGCGCCGTTGCTGAAGCGTGTCGGCGCCAATTTTTCCGCCGACACGCAGGTTGCGACCCTGTCGCTGGCGCAGCAGCAGATGGTCGAGATCGCCAAGGCGCTGTCGATCGAGGCGCGGCTGGTCATCCTCGACGAGCCGACGTCGAGCCTGCCGCTCGCCGAAACCGACAAATTGCTCGACGTCATCAAGGCGCTGAAGGCGGACGGCATCAGCGTCATCTTCATTTCGCACCGCCTGCACGAGGTCGAGCGCGTCGCCGACCGCGTCGTCGTGCTGCGCGATGGCATGCTGGCCGGCACGCTGCCGAAGAGCGACATCGGCCACGACCAGATGGTCAAGCTGATGATCGGCCGCATGCTGAAGGAGCGTGAAAAAGCCTCCGAGGCGGCGCGGGCACCGGGCGCCACGGCGCTTTCGGCCAAGGCTGTCCGCACCCCGGCCTATCCCGGCCGCCCGGTCGATCTCGACGTCAGGCGCGGCGAAATCCTCGGCCTTGCCGGCCTTGTCGGCTCCGGCCGCACCGAGCTGGCGCGGGTGTTCTTCGGCATCGACTCGAGCCTTGGCGGTACGCTCGAGCTCGGCGGCAAGCCGCTTGCCCTGGCTTCCGCGGCCGACGCCGTCGCGCATGGCATCTTCCTGGTGCCGGAGGACCGCAAGCTCACCGGCATCCTGCTCGACCTGTCGATCGCGCAGAACATTTCGCTGCCCAATCTGCCGGCGCATGCGCGCCGCTCCCTGGTTTCGGCCGGCGCCGAGACCGCCACCGCCGAGAAGCAGAAGAAAAATCTCGGCATCAAGGCGCCTTCGGTGCAGACGCGCACCGGCACGCTGTCGGGCGGCAACCAGCAAAAGGTCGTGCTCGGCAAATGGCTGGCCATGAATCCCAAAGTGATGATTTTGGACGAGCCGACGCGCGGCATCGACATCGGCGCCAAGGCCGAGATTTACGGCCTGATGCGCGCACTCGCCGATGCCGGCGTCGCCGTGCTGATGATCTCCTCGGACATGGAAGAGGTGATCGGCGTGTCCGACCGCATCGCCGTCATGCATGAGGGCCAGATCTCGGGCATTCTCGACAAGGACCGGTTCAGCCAGGAAAACGTGCTGCTGCTGGCGGTGGGCAAGCAGCCGAGATAGGTTTTGCCACGGGTCGCGCCAGCGCGATCCGCTCGGGCATTGGGGAGAAGACGATGAGCAAGAAAGATCTCGGCCTGCTGATCCTGATCCTGGTGGTCGGGGCGATCGTGGCGATCATCAATCCGCGCTTCCTGCTGCCGATCAACCTCGCCAACACCTCGAACCTGATCGGCCTGTTCGGCATCCTGTCGATCGGCCAGGCCTTCGTCATCATCACCGGCGGCATCGAACTATCGGTCGGCTCGGTGGTGGCGCTGCTGGGAACGTTGTTCATCGACTTCATCGCCGTGCGCGAGGTGGGCTGGCCGCTGGCCTTCGTGCTGATTCTCTTCCTCGGCGCCATCATCGGCCTTGTGCATGGCTGGCTGATCACAAGGCTGAAGCTGCAGCCTTTCGTGGTCACGCTGTGCGGCCTGTTGATCTATCGCGGCGTCGCCCGCTTCTACACCGCCGACGGCACCGCCGGCTTTGCCTTCGGCCAGAATTTTCCCGAGCTCGAATTCCTGACCGCCGGGCGCTCATACGGCGTGCCGAACAGCTTCATCGCGCTGATCGTCATCGCCATCGTCATGTGGGTGGTGCTGCACCGCTCGGTCTTCGGCCGCTATCTCTACGCCATCGGCAAGAACGAGGAGGCGGCGAAATATTCGGGCATCCGCACCGGCCGCGTCGTCATGGCGGCTTACGTCATCTGCGGCGTGCTGACGGCGCTGTCGGCGATCTATTTCGCCATGTACACGCGCTCGATCTCGCCGGCCAGCCACGGCCAGTTCTACGAGCTCTACGCCATCGCCGCCGCCGTGCTCGGCGGCTTCTCGCTGCGCGGCGGCGAGGGCTCGCTGATCGGCGTCCTGCTCGGCACGGTGCTGCTGCAGGAACTGCAGAACCTCGTCAACCTGCTCGGCATCCCGTCCTCGCTCAACTTCGCGGTGATGGGCGGCGTCATCCTCATCGGCGTGCTGGTCGACCAGCAATGGGGCGTGTTCCGGGCACGGCGGCTGATGGTCGACGCCACCCGCAAAGGCGTGGCGGGCCAGGCCGCGGAATAGTCAGATCAGGCCCGACATGTCGGAAAAGGCCATCGCCTTGCGCAGCACCTCGGCGAAACGCTCGCCGGCCGCTTCGCGCGGGCCGCTGTTGTCGATCGAGGTGACGCCGGGGCCGGACAGGGTGACATTGGCACTGCGCGCCAGCCGCGCCAGCACTTCGCCGCGCGACTCGCGGCCACGCATCGCCAGACGCTCGGCCAGCACCTCCGGCGAGGCGGTGATCTCGACGACAGCCAGATTGGCATAGCGTTCGCGCAGCGTTGGGATGATCGCGCGCGAGACATTGGCGATGGCGACACGGCCATTGGCGACCGACCAGTCGACATCGGCGGGGATGCCGTAGCGCAGGCCATGCGCCTCCCAGGAAACGGCGAAGGCGCCATCCGCTTCGGCCTCGACGAAGGCGGCGTCGGCCAGCGTGTCGTGGTCCTCGCTGGCGGCATCGCTCGGCCTGGTAATGACGCGGCGCACGAAGTCCAGCCTTGTCTCCTCGATGAAGCGGGCGCGGGCGTAGCCAATCACCGTGTCCTTGCCGGCGCCGCTCGGACCGACGACGGCGACGAAGACGCCGTCACGGATCGGAAACGTCGCGGCGGACAGTTCGCGCTCGATCAAGGCGGACACCATCATGCGACCCGGCGTCCCTGGCGCCAGACGGTACGCACGACCGGGACATGATCGTCGACCCGCACCCGCACCAGATCGGCGCGGCGGCCTTGCTCGATGACACCGCGGTCGGTCAGGCCAATCGCTTCGGCCGGGTTCTTCGACACCATGGCGACTGCCTGCGGCAAGGAGATGCCGTCGACCACGTCGCCAAGGAAGAACGCCGACTGGATCAGGCTGAAGGGAATATAGTCGGACGACAGGATGTCGAGCAGCCCGTCGCTGGCCAGCGTGCGGGCCGAGACATTGCCCGAATGCGAGGCGCCGCGCATGACGTTCGGCGCGCCCATCAGCACACCCATCCCGGCCTCTTTCGAGGCCCTGGCGGCCTCTTCCGTTGTCGGGAACTCGGCGACGCGCACGCCCTGCTCGATCGCCTCGCCGACATGGCCTGATGTGGCGTCGTCATGGCTGGCCAGCACGATGCCGCGCTCATGGCAGGCGGCGGCGATGTGGACACGGTTCGGTGCCGAATTCACCGCCGATTCGCTCATCCGCTTTTCGCAGAACAATTTGAAGTCGCGGTCGGTCAGCTTCAGCTTGCGCTGGTAGTAGTAGGCATAGGTTTCGAGGTTGACGAACTGGCGCTGGCCCGGCGCATGGTCCATCAGCGATGCCAGCTTCACGCGCTCGTCGCCATCGAAATTGGCGAATGCCTTGAGGCAGTCCGGCGCCGAAACCTCGCAGCGCAGATGAATGAAATGGTCGGCGCGCAGACGGTCCTGCTGGACGCTGTCCTCGATCGCGTCTGCCAGCTTGCGGATGTCTGTCGACGTCAGGTCGGCGTCCTCGTCCATGCCGACGCGCAAGGCGTCGAGCACGGTGGTGATGCCGGCAGTTGCCACCTGCGCGTCATGGGCGAGTACGGCGGCGATCGGGTTCCAGCGCACCTTCGGCCGCGGCGCATAGTGGCCTTCGAGGTGGTCGGTGTGCAATTCGACCAGCCCGGGAATGATATAGTCGCCGCCCATATCCTCGCCGGTGCGGCTGTTGCCCGCTTCGATGCCGGCGATAAAGCCGTCGCGCAGCACCAGCGAACCCTCGACGATCTCGTCGGCAAGCACGATGCGGGCATTGGTAAGAACGGTCTCGGCGGTCATTTCAGGCAGTCCTTGGTTTCCGGCTGGAGTTGTTCCGGCAGAGTTGTTCAGGCAGTTTTTCGAGCCGGTCGGCGCCCGAGTACGTGATGAGAGAGCACCATGAACGGTGCGCCCGGTTCGGTTTCGACAAACAATGTCAGTGCATCGACCAGCACCGGCTGTTGCAGCACCTGCGTGAACAGGCTGTCGATTGCTAGGCGAAGACGAGGGCTTTCCTGTGACCCCGCCCGGCCGGACAGCGTCATGTGGAAGCGGAAGGTCTCGAAGACATAGGGGTAACCCCACTGGCAGAGATTGCGGAACTCGGCCGGCTTCAGCGAATCCGGGCTGCGCCGCTCGATTTCGGCCTCGGTCAGCGGCGCGCGAAAGCGATCGAAATCGCGCACCACATCATCGGCGAACCGGTTGAGCGCAGGCAGCGGTCCTTCCGGCACCAGTGCGAAGAAGCCGTCGATCTGGCTGACGACGAGACGCGGGATGGTCACCACCGGCGTCGCCTCGGCAAAATGGTCGAGTGCGGCGCGAAGCGAGGCTTCGGTCTCGTTGGCAGCCAGGCGGAAAGGGGCTTTCAGCGTTGCGTGAAAACCATAACGGCGCGCCGAAGCGGTGTGGAAGGCGACTTCCGCCGCCGACAGATCGGCCACCGCCTCAACCGGCCTTGTCGCGGCACCAAACGGGTCGCGGCCCAGCCAGTTGGCAGCGATCCGCGCCAGTGGCTCGTCCTGCCGGGGGGTGAAATAGAGGGCGTAGCGCATGGAAAGTCCTCGTCAGTCCCGCTGCCATAGGTGATTTCCATGACGGATTGACGAAGCTTTGAAGGGTTTTCGAAGGTAAGTCGACCCAGGCAGTCGTTAGCCGACGTTTTTCTCAAGCTGGACCAATTTTTCCAGCCGTCTGCGCTGCCCCTCACCTGCCTGCCGGCATCCTCTCCCCGTATAATGACGGGGAGAGGGGCGCTGTCGCCCTGGTTTCGCCAACCATCATCGTAGCAAGAAGAAATGCCGAGGTTGGGGCCAGCATCCTTCTCCCCGTCACTATACGGGGAGAAGTGCCCGGCAGGGCGATGAGGGGCGGCGCCGACTTTCGACAATGGGTGGTTCCAGAGAATGCGGATATGTCTTTGTCTGAAGCCATTCTATTGGAGGAGCATCAGGCCTTCATCAGCCATTCGTGCTCGGGTGCATTGTGGAATTTCCACGTCCGCTTCGGTCCGGCCATCACGTTGAGATAATAGAGGTCGTAGCCGTGGCAGGCAGCGCAGGGGTGATAGCCCTTGGGCACCAGCACAACGTCGCCATCCTCGATCGCCATCGCTTCATCGAGCGTGCGATGGCCGTTCTGGTCGGCGTCGGTATAGACGCGCTGGAAGGCAAAGCCCTGCGGCGGGTTGAGCCGATGGTAATACGTCTCTTCGAGATAGGATTCATCAGGCAGATTGTCCTGGTCGTGCTTGTGCGGCGGGTAGCTCGACGTATGCCCGCCGGGCGTGATGACCTCGACCACCAGCAACGAATCGGCCGGCTTGCCCTCCGGCAGGATGTTGGTGACGTAGCGCGTGTTGGTGCCCTTGCCGCGCACCTCCTGGCCGAGATCGTCCGGTGCGATCACCCGCACCGGCAGGCCGCCGCCGAGGCCGGGCGCCGAGCAGACCGCCAGCTCCAGCTCGGTGTCGGCCGTCACCGACCAGTCCGATCCCTCAGGCACATAGACCGACCACGGTTTGCCCTCGAAGGGCGACATGCGCTCGCCGAGCAGGCCGAGATCCTTGCCGCCGGCTGACGCATTGCCCTTCCCGGTGACGAACACGAGACAAACTTCGCGATCATCCGTTTTTCCCGAGGCGCTCTCGCCGGGCTTCAGCCGATGCAGGTCGAAACCGACATAGGTCCAGCCGGCACTTTTCGGCGTCACATGCGCGATGCGGCCATGGCCTTTGTCGGCTTTGACGAGCAGCTTCGACATTTTTGTCTCTCCTATTCCTCGACTTTGGCTGTGATGGCTTGCAGGCCTGTTGAAGCTAAAAATTTCACCAGTTGTTTGAACGAACCATCGCAAACGTTCGGAGATTGGCCGGCGCCCTCTCAACTTCGTCATCCTAGGGCGAAGCAGGAGCGAAGCTCCGTCGCGGAGACCCTAGGATCCATGCCGTTCCCTCAGCCAAAGACCGCAGCGGAGCAGAATTCTGCACCGTCACGCCACCTTCAAAGTCATGGCATGGATCCTAGGGTCTGCGCTGCGTCGCTGCGCTCCTTGCTCCGCCCTAGGATGACGAAGCTAGGAGCGTTCCCGTTAAGTGCCAACATATGCGCTCCGTCACGGCGCAATATCCGATCCACAAAAAACGTCTCCGCCATGGACCATCGCATTATTCCTTCGGCTCGACCGGAGGCTTGGCCTCGTCGGCCGGCTTGTAGAGGTAAAAAAACTGCCAGACGGCGTAACCGGCGAAGCCGAGCGCGATCATGCCCCAGAACGGCGTGCCGGTGGCGAATTCGATGATCGACCAGATGATGCAGACCGCGACGACGGCAACACGCCGCCACATAGGCCGGAAGAAGGGGTGCTCGGAATCTTTCATCGGGCCAATCTACAGCAATCGGTGTCGCCGGGAACCATAGCATCAGACACCCCTTGATCAGACATTGGGGAAGCCTTGGGTCTCCACCGTGTAGCCGGCGGCGGTCATGACGCGCATCAATTCCTTGTGGCCAACCTGCGCCATTTTGAGCGGCGGGTTCTTCTTCGGATCCTGCTCGGCCTCGACGACGAACCAACCCTCATAGCCATAGTCGGCAAAGCGCTGCACGATGGCGCCGAAATCCAGCGAACCGTCGCCCGGCACGGTGAAGGCACCCAGCGCCACGGCGTCGAGGAAGGACTGTTTCGTGCGGTCGAGCCTGTCGATCACGCCCATGCGCACATCCTTCACATGCACATGGGTGATGCGCTTGTGATGGTGGTCGATGGAGCGCAGAACGTCGCCGCCGGCAAAAGCCAGATGGCCGGCATCGAGCAGCAGCGGAATACCTGCGCCGGAATGGCGCATGAAGGCGTCAAGCTCCGGCTCGGTCTCGACCACCGCCGCCATGTGGTGATGATAGGAAAGCGGCATGCCCTGTTCGGCGCACCATTCGCCAAACTCGGTCAGGCGCTTCGCATAGGCCTTCATCTCGTCGTCCGATAGCTTCGGCTTTGTCGCCAGCGGCTTCGAGCGATCGCCCTGGATCGAGCGGCCGACCTCGCCATAGACGATGCAAGGCGCGTTCACGGCCTTGAACAGGTCGATCATCGGCTGGATGCGATCCTTGTTGTCGGCCATATCCCCGTCGACCAGCGTGCCGGAGAACCAGCCACCGCACAGGGTGACGTCGGCCGCCTTCAGGATCGGCAGCATGATTTCGGGATCATTGGGAAAACGCCGGCCCATTTCCATGCCGGTGAAGCCGGCCGAACGCGACTGGCGCAAACATTCTTCCAGCGACACGTCATCGCTGAGCTCCGCGAGATCGTCGTTCCACCACGCAATGGGGGACATGCCCAGTTTGGCTTTCAAGTCGTCACTCCAGTTTCAGATAGTTCATCTTCTTTTGTCGGCGCTGCCCCTCATCCGCCTGCCGGCACCTTCTCCCCGTATAGTGACGGGGAGAAGGGAGAAGCTCCAGCGCTGGCGACCCCCTCTCCCCGTCCCTTACGGGGAGAGGGTGAGGGTGAGGGGCAGCGCCACCTTCAATCACCAACGCTCTGCATCTGCCGCTTTTCGTCATACGCCTTGCGCGCTGCGTTGACCTGCGGCCGCACCGACACTTCCGGCACCGCCACGTCCCACCAATGGCCGCCGGCATCGGTGGAAACCAGCGGGTCGGTGTCGATGACCAGCACCGTGGTGCGCGTATTCTTCTTGGCTTGTGCCAGCGCGTTTTCCAGCCCGGCGATCGACGGCACTTTCTCGGCAATCGCGCCCATGCTCGCCGCATGCGCGGCGAAGTCGATGTCGGGCAGGACCTCGTGGCGCGAGTCCTTCAGGAGATTGTTGAAGTTGGCGCCGCCGGTCGCCATCTGCAGCCGGTTGATGCAGCCATAGCCACGGTTGTCGAGCAGCACGATGGTCAGCTTGAGGCCGAGCATCACCGAGGTGGCGATCTCCGAATTCATCATCAGATAGGAGCCGTCGCCGACCATGACGACGATTTCCTCGCCGGGCTTTGCCATCTTGGCGCCAAGCCCGCCGGCGATCTCGTAGCCCATGGTCGAGAAGCCATATTCGCCATGGTAGGATCCGGGCGCGCCGGCCTGCCAAAGCTTGTGCAATTCGCCCGGCAGGCCGCCGGAGGCATTCAGCAGCGTCACACTGGTGCCCATGGCGCGCTGCACGGCGCCGATCACCTGAGCATCTGACGGGTAGGCGGCATTGGTCGACGCTGTCACCTTGGCCGCCTCGGCCTGCCAGGCCGTCTTGCCGATGACTGCATTGCTAGTCCAGGTCGCCGGTGCCTTCCAGCCCTTCAGCGCGACACCCAGTTCGGTCAGGCCCTCGGCCGCGTCGGCGACCAGCGGCAGTGCCCGGTGCTTGCCGGCATCGAAAGGCTGCACGTTGAGCCCGATGATGGTCTTGCCCAAATTCTTGAACAGCGCCCACGAGCCGGTGGTGAAATCCTGCAGGCGCGTGCCTATGGCAAGCACGACGTCGGCTTCCTCGGCCAGCCGGTTGGCGGCAGAAGTGCCGGTGACGCCGACCGCCGCCATGTTGAGCGGATGGTTGTCCGGCAGGGAGGATTTACCGCCTTGCGTCTCGCAGACCGGAATGCCGGCGCCCTCGGCGAATTTGGCCAGTTCGTCCGACGCCTGCGAGTAGAGGACACCGCCGCCGGCAATCACCAGCGGCTTTTTTGCTCCCTTGAGCGCGGCGACTGCGGCCGCCAGTTCCTGGCGATCCGGGCGCGGCCGGCGCCGGTGCCAGACGCGCTCTGCGAAAAAACTCTCGGGATAATCGTAGGCCTCGGCCTGGACGTCCTGGCACAGCGATAGCGTCACCGGCCCGCACTCGGCCGGATCGGTCAGCACGGCCATGGCGCGGCTGAGCGCCGGGATGATCTGTTCCGGCCGCGTGATGCGGTCGAAATAGCGCGAAACTGGACGGAAGCAGTCATTGACCGTCGCCGTGCCGTCGGAGAAATCCTCGGCCTGTTGCAGCACCGGATCGGGAATGCGGTTGGCGAAGACGTCGCCCGGCAAAAACAGGACGGGCAACCTGTTTACATGGGCGAGTGCCGCCGCCGTCACCATGTTGAGCGCGCCCGGACCGATCGAAGAGGTCGCCGCCATGAAGCGGCGGCGAAAATTGGCCTTGGCGTAGGCGATCGCCGCATGCGCCATCGCCTGTTCATTGTGGGCGCGGAAGGTCGGCAGTTCGTCGCGCAGCTGATAGAGCGCCTCGCCGATGCCGGCGACATTGCCGTGACCGAAGATTGCCCAGACGCCGCCGAAGATCGGCACGCGCTTGCCGTCGATCTCGGTCATCTGGCGCGACAGGAAGCGGGTCAGCGCCTGCGCCATCGTCAGGCGGATTGTCTTGCTCATGGTGGTTTCCTCCGCAGTCCTTGTGTCGCGCCTTCTTATGCCGCTTTGCGGCCACGCGCGGCAAGCCACGCCTCGGTCAACTGTTCGAAGCGCTGCGCCATGTCGGCGATTGCCTCGTCATCCGACATCTTGCCGGCCAGCCATTGCTCGGCCGCATGGACGAAGATGGTGCGGCCGACGGCAAAGCCCTTGACGATGGGTGCTTTGGCGGTGGCGGCGAACGCGGCTTCCAGCTCGTCTTGCGGCGCTTCCAGGCCCAGCAGCACGACGCCCCGGCACCACGGATCGTGCTTCAGGATGACGGCTTCGATCTTCGCCCAGGCACCGGCCGACGCCTGTGGCTCGAGCTTCCACCAGTCCGGCTTAATGCCGAGCGCATAGAGTTCCTCCAGCGCGCGCGGGATGGTCGTGTCGTCGAGCTTGCCATGCTTGCCGGCAATGATCTCGACCAGAAGTTCCCTGCCGACTTTCCGCGCCGCCTCGAACAGCGCGCGCAGCTTCTGCTGCTGTTCTTCCTTGAGCACCGCCGGATCGTCGGGGTGATAGAAGCACAGGCACTTGATGCAGTGATCGACAGGCCATTCGGTGAGCTGCGAGCCGATGTCCTGCGAGAATTCGAAGCGCAGCGGCCGCGATCCCGGCAGTTCCACCGGCCGCCCGAGCCAGGCGAAGGGATGGCGGGCGAATTCGAACATCGCCTTGCGGCCATGTTTCTCGTCGATCAGCATGCCATAGCCATCGCGGCCGGCGGCGACCTTCGCCGCCGCCTTGACCGCCAGCACCTTGAAATCATGGATGCGCGCCGGATGGGCACTGGCCTTCGCCGCCACATCCTCGAGCTGCACGCGATGGTCGCAGGCAAGTGCCATCAGTGAGGGAATGTCGCGGCGGCGGGTGGTCGCCCAATGGATGTGGTTGATCGCCTCATCCTTGCGCAGCGCCAGATGCTTGCTGCTGTGCTTGAGGAAGAACTGAAGCTCCTCGAAGGTCGGATATTCCGGTGCACAGAGCAGCCGCGACACGGCGAAGGCGCCGCAGGCATTGGCCCAGGTTGCCGCCGTGGCATGGTCCTCGCCACCCAGCCAGCCGCGCAGGAGGCCGGACATGAAGGCATCGCCGGCGCCGAGCACATTGTAGATCTCGATCGGAAACCCCTTGCCGACGACACCGTCCTCAAGATCGTCGCTGATCGGCCCGTCATAGACGATGCAGCCCATGGCGCCGCGCTTCAGAACGATAGTGGCAGCCGACAGCGAGCGGATCGTCTTCAAGGCGCTCAGGCAATCATCGGCGCCCGACGCGATCATGATCTCTTCCTCGGTGCCGACGATGAGGTCGCAATCGGGCAGCACCGTCTTCAGCTGGGCCGAGACCCGGTCGGATTTCACATAGCGCTCGAAACCCTCGGCATGGCCGGCAAGACCCCAGAGGTTCGGCCGGTAGTCGATGTCGAAAACCACCTTGCCGCCCTTGGCTTTCATGATGCGGATCGCCTTGCGCTGCGCGGCATCGCTGTTGGGACGGGAAAAATGCGTGCCGGTGACGACGATCGAGCGGGCCGAGGCGATGAAGGCTTCATCGATGTCTTCCGGCGCCAGCGCCATGTCGGCGCAGTCCGAGCGATAGAAGATCATCGGCGAAACGCCTTCGTCCTCGACCGACAGCAGCACCAGCGCAGTCAACCGCTCCTTGTCGGTCTTCAGCCCGTCGACATTGACGCCTTCACGCGTCAGCTGCTCCCGGATGAAGCGCCCCATCTGCTCATCGCCGACGCGAGTCAGCAGCGCCGAGCGCAGGCCGAGCCTGGCCGTGCCGACCGAGATGTTGGCCGGGCAGCCGCCGACCGACTTGGCGAAGGAGGTGATATCCTCCAACCGCGAGCCGATCTGCTGGCCATAAAGGTCGACGGAAGCGCGACCGATGGTGATGACGTCGAGCGGCGCCTGTTTCGCGTCCACGGCTTCGCTCATTGGAACCTCCCGTCGGCCTAGTTGTCTTGGGGTACACGCGCGAGCGGCAGCGTGGCGCCGGGAATATGAAATAATAATTCCAATCCATAGTCAATATGGAATGAGCGTTCCTTCGCTTAAAAGTGGCGCCAAACGATGGCTGCGGGAAACTTAGGACATAGACTCGTTACCGCGTAGCCAGATGTAGTCGAGACGAGTTTGAAGGGGAAAGCCGCCAGCCGACAAAACGACCCGTCGCAGACATCGGCTAAGAAAATGCAGTCCAAACCACACTCTTAAGGTCGAGAGAGTAGCGGGCGATGATAGCCTCCTGATCATTTTCCTGCGTCAGAATTACCTGCTTCCCAGTAGCGTCACCGAGCAATCGCATAAAGCGGTCAAGCTGCTCAATTTCGGTCTCTCCGCTGACTTGCCTTGGATCGAAGTCGAACTCAATTTCGACAGCGCTCAAGAAGTGACAAGCAAGCTGGATTGGCCCGACGTAAAAAGAAAGTACGCTACCTGTTTCGCTTTCCAGGACGGCTTCGACCCCCAATGGCATCGATTCGACTTTGCCGGAGACGCTGAAACTGGCAGGCGGGGTCCATTCGAGGAGGATGTCCCAGACGCACTGCCAATCTGCCTCAGACGTGTTCAGAACGTAGATGTCGCGCCATGAGCCGTCCCAAGCGAAATCCGATGCGATCTGTTCCCAATTCATGCATGAACCATTCTCGATGAACTTCGGTTCTAGCATCGCATACGCCATGAGCGCTTTCCACAGATCCCAAGTCCGCTTTCCACCTATCCCGGTCGTTCTGCATTTGTGAGTTGACGACTTAGGCTGGTCCGGCTCCGTTCACCATGGCAGCGGCCCATCGTCGTTGAAGTACCCGGCGTTCGGGCCATCGGCATCCAGGGTCGCGAGGTGGATGACGATCTCGGCCGCCTGCTGCACGGTGCGGTGGCCCCTAAATCCATTCAGATCGGTGGCGGTATAGCCGGGCGCCGCTGCATTGATCTTGATGCCTTGCGGCGCAAGCTCGCGGGCGAACGCGACGGTGATGGCGTTCAGGGCGGTCTTCGAACTGCCATAACCCATCAGATTGACCGATTGGTTCCCGGAATCGAGCGCGCGCCCGATGGATCCCGTGGAACTGCTCACCATCACGATGCGGGCGGCCGGCGCCGCAAGCAGCAGCGGCAGGAAGGCCTGGGTCACGCGGATCGGTCCGAAGACATTGACGTCATAGGTCGCCCTGACATCGGCAAGATGCTGCTGGCTCGGCGGCAGCTCGTAGTTGATGGCGATGCCGGCATTGTTGACCAGCACGTCGAGGCAAGGGCCTTCCGCCTCGACAATCCTGGCCGCCGCCGCCACGCTTTCGTCCTGTGTGACATCCAGCTCAAGCCATTGAACGTCCAGGCCTTCGCTGCGCAATTCTCGCGCCGCCACTGTGCCACGCTCGGCGTTCCTGGCGCCGAGCCACACCTTGAAGCCCATCGTCGCCAGCCGCCGGGCGATTTCGCGGCCGATGCCCTTGTTGGCACCGGTCACAACAGCGGTTTTCGATCTCGTCATTTGATATCTCCATCTCTCCATGTCGAAGACCCCAGAGATGGCGCTTTGCGTGAAAAGCCGCGCGCCGAGAACTCTCCTGCTCTTGCCTAATCCTCTCAAATGGGTTGCGCGCCCAACATGGATGCGCGAAGCTGACGCCATGAGCGAGGCACTGCAAGAGTTGATCGATATCGCTGGCCGCCATGCACAGGGGCGACGCACGGCAACGGCGATCCCTCGCGTTTCGATCGGTCGCAGCGAAGTCGCCACGGCGCCAATGGCGGGGGTATGGGGGTCGGGGATCCTGTTTGTGCTGCAGGGCGCGAAGACGGTTCTGATCGGAGATCGGACCCTTCGCTACGATCCCGCCAGCTATTTCATCTACACTGTCGACACGCCCAGCATCAGCCAGTTGGTCACAGCGAGCGCCAGGCATCCCTATTTGGCGATCGGCTTCACCCTCGACCTGCAGGCCGTCGCCGCGCTCCTCGTCGAACACGAGCCCACGCTCGGCGGCGACAGTTTCTCCACCTCGCCCGTCAATGAGGACCTGCTCGACGCATTGCGCCGGATAATGCGGCTGCTCGACCGGCCAGCGGAGATTCCCGTGCTGGCGGCCGCGCTCGAACGCGAGATGCTGTTTCGGCTGCTGCAAGGCCCTCAGGGCGCAAAGCTTCGCCAGCTTGCACGTGCCGACGGCCATCTGTCCCGGATTGGCCAGGCAGTCGCCTGGATCCGGGCACATTGCCATCAGCCGGTCCGGGTCAGCGATCTGGCCGAAATCGCCCATATGAGCAACGCTGCCTTTTACCGCCACTTCAAGGCGGCGACGGCGATGAGCCCGATCCAGTATCAGAAACAAATCCGCTTGCTGGAAGCGCGCCAGCTTCTGGCTGCCCAGCCAGGCAATGTTGCAAGCGTCGCCTTCGCCGTCGGTTACGAGAGCGCTTCCCAGTTCAGCCGGGAGTATGCCCGCCAGTTCGGGTCGCCGCCCGCGCGTGACGCAGCCCGGCTCTTGGCGGCGGGCGAGGTGGCCGTAGAGGTCATCTAGATCTTGCGCTTGCGACCCGTGTCGCGCCGCTTCTCGCCGACGCCCACGGTCAGCGCCATGGCCAGCGCCATCGTCGCCGACAGCGACCGGAAGCCGGCGAAATCAGCCTCGGCGACCTCGAACCAGACCTTGGCGAACTGGGCGAGCGGCGAAAACGAGCTGTCGGTGATGGCGACGATCGGCACGCCCTGTTCCGAAATGCTGCGCGCTTCCTCCATGGTGGCAGGCGCATAGGGCGAGAAGGAGATGGCGATGACGGCATCCGCCGGCGTGGCGAAGCCGATCATCTCGGCATTCAGGCCGGCCGCCGATTCGATCAACTGGTTGCGGATTTTCAGCTTGCCAAGCGCATAGGCGATATAGGACGCCACCGGGTAGGAGCGGCGCTTGGCCAGCACGTAGATGGTCTCGGCCTTTGCCAGCAGGGAAATCGCGTCTTCGAGATGCGCATCGTCCAGCGTGCGCGAAATGTCGTTCAGCGAGGTGCTGGCGGCGGCGACGAAGCCGTCGAAGATTGCCCGGTGACCAGCGCCGCCCTCGGCCTTGGCGCGCAGCGCCTGCAGCCTTTCGTCATAGGATGAGTTGCGCTCGCGCAGCCGTTCGCGAAACACCTGCTGCAGGCTGGTGAAACCGTCGAAGCCAAGCTGCTGGGCAAATCGGATCAGGGTCGACGGCTGCACACCGGCCGAAGCGGCGATGCTGGCGGCGGTGCCGAAGGCGATATCGTCGGGATTGTCGAGCGCATAGGCGGCGATCTGGGCGATGCGCTTGGGCAGGCTTTCGCGCCGATCGAGGATCGTGGCGCGCAGCGTCTCGAAGTCGCGAGGTACCCGTTCGTCCATCGTCGCTCTGTCCAAGCTCATGCGTGAAGCGTCCCTCTGTGCCTCATCATAGCCAGCCTGCGCAAGAACGCCATAAAAAATGAGGCAGACATTCCATTCCAGGAAAAAATGGACTAATTCATCCACTTGATGCTTCAGGCAGTGGAGAAACGGAAAATGGTCGGCGTCGGTCTCATCGGCACGGGTTTCATGGGCAAGTGCCATGCCATCGCATGGAGTGCCGTCGGCGCCGTCTTTCCGGATATTGCCAAGCCACGGCTCGTCCATCTTGGCGAGGTCAATGAGGAGCTTGCCCGGCGCAAGGCGGGCGAGTTCGGTTTCGCCAAGGCGTCCGGCGACTGGCGCGCCGTCGTCAACGATCCCGAAGTCGATATCGTCTCGCTGACCACGCCCAACCAGTTCCATCCGGAAATGGCCATCGCCATCCTCGAAGCCGGCAAGCATCTGTGGTGTGAAAAGCCTATGGCGCCTAGCTTTGCCGAGGCCGAGGCCATGGCGGAAGCGGCGAAAAAGTCCGGCAAGGTCGCGGCACTCGGCTACAACTACATACAGAGCCCGGCGATACGCCATATCGGCGCGCTGCTCGACGAGAAGATCATCGGCGAGGTCAACCATCTGCGCATCGAGATGGACGAGGATTTCATGGCCGATCCTGAAGCGCTGTTCTTCTGGAAGCACGAAGCGGCTTCCGGCTATGGCGCGCTCGACGATTTCGCCGTGCACCCGCTGTCGCTGGTTTCGGCCCTGTTCGGCCGCGTCGCCAGAGTCATCTGCGATATGGCCAAACCCTATGCCGATCGCAAACTGGCTAGCGGCGGCCGTCGCGCGGTGGAGACCTATGACATCGCCAGCGTGCTGATGCACCTGGAAAACGGCATTGCCGGCACGCTGCTGGTCAACCGCTCGGCCTGGGGCCGCAAGGGCCGCATCGCCGTCCAGATCTTCGGCTCGAAGGGCTCGATCCTGTTCGACCAGGAACGATCGAACGAATTCCAGCTCTACCTCACCGCCGATCGTCCGACCGAACAGGGCTACCGCACCATCCTGGTAGCGCCGCACCACAAGCCTTACGACCTCTTCGTGCCGGCGCCGGGCCACGGCCTCGGCTTCAATGATCTCAAGATCATCGAGTGCCACGAACTGCTGACGCGGCTTGAAGGCAAGCCGGCGCGGCTCATCGAATTCGCCGAGGGGCTGGAGATCGAGCGCACGGTGCACGCGATGGCGCGCTCCTTCGAAGAAAAGCGCTGGGTCGATGTGAGGTAGTCTCGCGCCCGGCTTTCGCTTCGCGAAGGTGCTTCAGACGGCGGCGGCGGAGGCGTTCGCCTCCCAGCCGCTCACCCAGACCTGCCGCAACCGGTCGCCTTCGCCCTTGAACCGCAAGCCCGTCGCCTGGCAGTCCTCGATCCGGTCGCTGCGGAAATTGCGGATCGCCTGGCGCAGCTCGCACCAGGCGACGATGTTGGCGGTTTCGGCGTAATAGATCAGGGCGATCGGGCGGACCAGCCGCTCGGAGGCGCGGCCCATTTCGTCGCGATAGGAGAGGTCAAGCTTCTCCTCGTCGCGGATGGCGCGGCGCACCAGCGCCAGGTCGATCGCCCCGGTCGAAGGCGCGGCGAACCCCCACGCATGCAACGCATTGGCGTCGAACGCCTGGCGCAAAGGCGGCGGCACCGCACCGGCGATCTTGGCGCTGACACGCTTGGCCGCCTGCTTGAGCTCGCTGTCGCCCGTGCGTTCCAGCAGCGCCAGCGACAGGACGATCGCCTCCATCTCCTCGATCGAAAACATTAGCGGCGGCAGGTCGAAGCCGGGGCGCAGGATATAGCCGATGCCGCGCCCGCCCTCGATCGGCACGCGCATCGCCTGCAATGCGGCGATATCGCGATAGATCGAGCGCACCGTCACTTCCAGACGCTCGGCAATCGTCGCCGCCGTCACCGGCTGCCGCGCCAGCCGCACGATCTGGATGATCTCGAACAGGCGTGACGCCTTGCGCATTTTTCACTCGGGGCTCCGATCGCAACTGACACACCATCGTCAGTTGGGTTGACCTATAGGACCGCCCATCGAGTTGAAAATCAACACATTCCGCTGCGGCCTGGCCGGGCGAAGCGACAGGCAACTGACATGGACTACGCGGCAAATCTCTGGCTTTTCTTTATCCTGCTGTTCGGCATCATCGCCGTTCCGGGCATGGACATGCTCTTCGTGCTTGCCAATGCGCTGACTGGCGGCCGCGACAGAGGCCTTGCCGCGACCGGCGGCATCATGGTCGGCGGCATGGTGCACACGCTGAACGGCGCCATCGGCGTCGGCCTGCTGATGCATTTCGTGCCGATCCTGTTCAAGCCGCTGTTGATTGCCGGCGCCGCCTACATGGCCTTCATCGGCATCACGCTGATGCGCAGTTCCATCACCGTCGGTCAGGATGGGCCTACCGGCAGCCGTTCCGCATGGAAGGCGTTTCGGCAGGGTTTTGTGACCTGCCTGATCAACCCGAAGGCCTACCTCTTCGTGCTTGCCGTCTACCCGCAGTTTCTGAAACCGGACTACGGTCCGATCTGGATGCAGGCGACAATCATGGGCCTGATGACTGTCCTGACCCAGGCGGCGATCTATGGTGGGCTGGCGATCACCGCCGGCCGCAGCCGTAACCTTTTGATCGCCAATCCGCGTGCTACCACTGTTGCCGGCCGGGCGGCCGGGCTGCTGCTCTTCGCGGTCTCGGTGTTTACGGCATGGGAGGGGCTGAGGGCGGCGTAGAGATTTCTTGCGAAGAGGACCCCCACCCTAACCCTCCCCACAAGGGGGAGGGAACGCTGCCGCGCGCTACCCCTTCTTC
>SAKE01000038.1 GCA_004017275.1 Mesorhizobium sp.
GTGGGAGAAGGTGGCCTCGCGAAGCGAGGTCGGATGAGGGGTGTTCCAGCTTGGCGAGACGGTCGATGAAACAGCACTGAACGATGCAGAATTACCAACGCATCATTCCTTCCAGCACCCCTCATCCGTCTCGGCGCTAAAGCGCCGATCCACCTTCTCCCACAAGGGGAGAAGGGAAGAAGCGCCTAGCCTACCCCTTTCTCAGCGTCTCCACATCGGTCTTCCCAACATACCAATCGCGGGCGTTGACCTCTTCAAAAACCACCCAGACGTCGTTATTGCTCAGCCCAGTGGCCTCCATGATGGCCGCCGTGACCCTCTTGGCGATATCCGCCTTCTTGCCCGCCGGATCGGCGGCGATCACTTCCTTGACGATGCGGATATTGACGAATGGCATTTTGTCCTCCCAGGATGTTCGTGCTCACGACCCGCTTCGACGAACGGTCGCCTGTGCTTTGGTCTCAATAGGTCTTGGCGCCGTTGACCATCAGCCGCACCATATAGAGCGACGTGGTGCCGGCGATGTAGAGGCAATTCAGCTTGTTGCCGCCGAACACGCAATTGGCGGTGACTTCCGGCACCTTGACCTTGCCGATCAGCGTCCCGTCGGGATCGTAGCAATGGATACCGTCGGCTGCACTGGTCCAGATGCGACCGTCTTCGTCGAGCCGGAAGCCATCGAACATGCCGGCCGTGCAGTCGGCGAAAACTTTGCCGCCGGAGACCTTCTTGCCGCCCTTGCCGATATTGAACACCCGCATATGCGCTGGATTCTGCGCGCCATGCGTACGGCCGGTGTCGACGACATAGAGCTTGCTCTCGTCGAGTGAGAAGGCGAGCCCATTGGGCCGGACCATGTCGGTGATAACGGCTTCCACCTCGCCGCTGCCGGGATCGACGCGGTAGACATGGCAGGCGCCGATTTCGCTTTCGGCCTTGTCGCCCTCATAATCCGTGTCGATGCCGTAGCTCGGATCGGTGAACCAGATCGAGCCGTCCGACTTCACCACCGCGTCATTGGGCGAGTTCAGCCGCTTGCCCTTCCATTTGGCGGCGATGGTGGTGACCGAGCCGTCGAACTCAGTGCGGCTGACGCGGCGGCCGGAATGCTCGCAGGTGACCAGCCGGCCCTGCCGGTCGACAGTGTTGCCGTTGGAATTGCCGGACGGCTGCCGGAAGACGCTGACATTGCCATCGGTTTCGTCGTAGCGAAGCATGCGGTTGTTGGGGATGTCGGACCAGACGACATAGCGGCCGGCGGCGAACCAGGCAGGACCCTCCGCCCACTGGCATCCGGTAAACAGCTTCTCGACCTGCGCGTTGCCGTTGAACAGGCGCGCGAAGCGCGGATCGAGAATTTCATAATAGTCTGCGGCCGCCATGCTTTTCCTCCCGGCATCAATGACACCAGATCAAGCCAGCCGGCGGGGCAGAAGGCAATGTGGGTACGCACAGTGTCGTGCAAAAAGCGCAGCCAAGATAGATCGCCTGCTGGCTCTGCTCAGACCTTAGCGCCGCATTAACCGGCTATGCGTCCAGCGCAATGGTGCATTGCAACATCTTCTTTTTGCAACGCACCATTACTATGTCATGCTTCGTATCGATCAAGGGAGGAATAAACGGCCGCCGAAATGCGGCGCCAAAAGGAAGCTTGCTATGATCCTCGACAGTCTCATGACCCGCGCTCGCAACAGCATTGCCAAGCGCAAGCAGTACAACCGCCTTGTCGCCGAAATCGACAGCTTTTCCAGCCGCGATCTGGCCGACATGCGCGCCGACCGCTCGGAAATGCTCTTCCAGGTCCACAAGCAGATCTACGGCTGATCTCGGCTGGAGGGAAATCCCCCTCACCCGGATTGCCAAGCCGAATTGTAAGAGCAATTCGGGGCAATCCGACCTCTCCCCGAAGGGAGAGGAGCTACCTGGCGCCGCCGCTTCCTCTTCTCCCCCACGGGGAGAAGGTGGCCGCGTAGCGGCCGGATGAGGGGGTTTAGCGATACCGCCTAACCCGGCACCGCCAGCGCCTTGTCGATCTGTGGCAGCAAGAGATCCCTTGCCGTCCCGGGCGTCAGCGGGCCGACATGCTTGTAGGCGATCTTGCCGTCCTTGCCGATGACGAAGGTTTCCGGCACCCCGTAGACCCCCCAGTCGATCGCCGTGCGTCCGGCCTCGTCGACACCGATCGCCTGGAACGGATTGCCGAGATCGCCTAGGAACCGGCGGGCGTTTTCCGGCTGGTCCTTGTAATTCAGCGCCGCCATGGTGAAACGCTTGTCCTGTGACAGCGCCAAAAGCACCGGGTGCTCTTCGCGGCATGGCGCGCACCACGAGGCAAAGACGTTGACCAGCGTGACTCTACCGGCAAAGGCTTTCGAATCGAGCCCCGGCAGGTTCAATCCTTCCAGGGGCGGCAGGTTGGTTTGCGGCGCCGGCAGGCCGATCAGAGCCGACGGCACTTCCGAAACATCGCGCCCCGACAACAGCTGCGACAGGAACAGTCCGGCCAAGCCGAGGAAGATCAACAGCGGCAGAAGCACGATCAGGCGGCGACGGGGTGTCGGCGTTTCGGTTTCGCTGCTCATGGCTTGGCGACCTTGTCGGAGCGGCGCCGCACGCCGGCCGCTTCCAGTTCGGCGAGTTCGCGCTTGCGCGCCCGCTGGTCGAGCAGGATCCAGCCGATCAATCCGGCCAGCACTATGGCGGTGATGCCATAGGCGGCGGTCACGTAAAGTGCATGCGCGCTCATGCTGGCCGCTCCATCGGCGCGCCTCTTTCCAACCGGATTCTTCTGTCTCGTTCGGCCATGCTTTCCCTTAACCGCACGCCGTCGGCTTCGCAATTGGCCGCCGCGCCGCAGCCTTCGGGTTCAAGCGACCGCTTCAATCCGTGCCATGCCGTAGCGCCAGCGCCGCCGAGACCGGACCCAGCACGCTAAGAAACAGGGTCAGCGCGGCAAGAATGAGGAAGGGCTGTAGAAACGGATCGGGATTGGCCGTCGCCCCATAGCTCGCCGAAACACCGAAGATCAGCACCGGAATGGTCAGCGGCAGCACCAGCACCGAGATCAGCAGTCCGCCACGCGGCAGCGCCACCGCCACCGCCGCACCGGCAGCTCCTATAAAGGTGATTGCCGGGGTGCCGATCAGCAGCGTCAGCGCCGTGGCGCCGATGCTGAGCGGCTCCATGTTCATGAACAATCCCAGCAGGGGCGCGGCGATGACCAGCGGCAGCACGCTGCCCGCCCAATGCGCCAGGCATTTCACCAGCACCGTCAAGGCCAGCATGTGCCGATCGTTGCCGAGCACCAGCAGATCGAGCGACCCATCCTCGCGGTCGGCCTGGAACAGCCGGTCGAGCCCGAGCAGGCAGGACAGCAGCGCACCGATCCACAGGATCGCCGGCCCGATGCGGGCCAGCAGTTTCAGGTCCGGCCCGACACCGAACGGAATAGTGGCGATGACGGCCAGGAAGAAGATCACGCCGGTAAGCGCGCCGCCGCCGGCCCGGATGTTGAGGCGGATATCACGCAGGAAGAGGGCTAGCATGATGTGAGATGCTCGCGCCCAGGCACCCCCCTCTGTCCTGCCGGACATCTCCCCCGCAAGGGGGGAGATTGGCAGTTCATCCCTCTCGCCAGCATTCGAACGTTGGAAATTAGCGAAGGCCGAGGTGACATCCGATCTCCCCCCTTGCGGGGGAGATGTCCGGCAGGACAGAGGGGGGTGCCTCGCACCGTCATCAATCCGTTTCCCCCATCCTCAACTCCATCCCCTCTATCCCCAATGGCAGATGCGTCGCCGCAACGATCATCCCTCCGCCCTCGCAATGCCTCGTCATCAGCCCCGCGAACCGCCCCTCCGAAGCTTTGTCCAATCCCGCCGTCGGCTCGTCCAGCAGCCACAATGGCCGGTAGCTGACCAACAGCTTCGCGATCGCCGCGCGCCGCCGCTGTCCGGTGGAGAGATAGCCGAATGGCAGGTGGCCGATGCCGACCAGCCCGACCGTTTCCAGAGCCTCTTCGACGCCGAGCTGTCCGTCGCCGTTGAAGTCGCGCCAGAAGCGCAAATTCTCCGCCATGCTGAGCGCCGGCTTCATCGCGTTCTGATGGCCGAGATAATGACAAGCCGAAGCGATCGACGGAAACGCTTCGCCCCCGTCTTCAATCTTCATAACGCCGTCGATCTTCATGCTGCCTTCCGCCACCGGCAGCAGCCCCGCGATGACCCGCAGCAGCGTCGATTTGCCCGATCCGTTCGGCCCGGTGACGACGAGCGCCTGGCCATCCTCCAGGGCAAAGCCGATGCCGGAAAACACCCTGTCGCCGCCGCGTTCGCCGCCCAGATTTTCGGCGATCAGCCGCATCCCTCGCCTGCCCTGAAAACCATGTGTCGCGGCAGCTGCCGCATCGCACAAAATTGCTTTGCAACTGTCTAGAACTATTCCAGAAAATTCTCTATATGCGGTGCATCCGTGCCAGCGGTCGGCGCGGGAACAGGAATTTGCGCCGAACCAGCGCACGCGCCGCCTTGAACGGCTCGGGTTGCTTGGGAACGGACAGCGGAAATGGCCGTACCCGCACCTTTGCGCGTGATTGCATGCCATCGGCGTCCGTTCCCTTTCAGGCTGAACAGACAAGGATCGCACGTGTCAAAATCCCTCGACAGTTTCAATTGCCGCCGCACGCTGACCGCAAACGGCGCCGAGTACGCCTATTTCGACCTCGTCGAGGCCGAGAAGAACGGCCTTACCGGCATCTCCCAACTGCCCTATTCGATGAAGGTGCTGCTGGAGAACCTGCTGCGCAACGAGGATGGCCGCTCCGTCACCAAGGAATCGATCCAGGCGGTTGCCGGCTGGCTGACCGACAAGGGCACCGCCGGTGTCGAGATCGCATACCGCCCGGCCCGCGTGCTGATGCAGGATTTCACAGGCGTTCCGGCCGTGGTCGACCTCGCCGCCATGCGCGACGCCATGGCCTCGCTGGGCGGCGACCCGCAGAAGATCAACCCGCTGGTGCCCGTCGACCTCGTGATCGACCATTCCGTCATCGTCGACGAGTTCGGCACGCCGATGGCCTTTGCCCGCAATGTCGAGCTTGAATATGAGCGCAACGAGGAACGCTACAAATTCCTGAAATGGGGCCAGCAGGCGTTCCGCAACTTCCGCGTCGTACCGCCCGGCACCGGCATCTGCCACCAGGTCAACCTTGAATATCTCGGCCAGGTGGTGTGGACCAACACCGAGGACGGCGAAACAACCGCCTATCCCGACACCTGCGTCGGCACCGATTCGCACACCACCATGATCAACGGCCTTGGCGTGCTCGGCTGGGGCGTCGGCGGCATCGAGGCTGAAGCCGCCATGCTCGGCCAGCCCGTCTCAATGCTTTTGCCTGAGGTCATCGGCTTCCGCCTGACCGGCAAGCTCAGGGAAGGCGTCACCGCCACCGACCTCGTGCTCACCGTCACCCAGATGCTGCGCAAGAAGGGCGTCGTCGGCAAATTTGTCGAGTTCTTCGGGCCGGGCCTGTCCAACATGACGCTGGCCGACCGCGCCACCATCGGCAACATGGCGCCCGAATATGGCGCCACCTGCGGCTTCTTCCCGGTCGATTCGGAAACCATCCGCTATCTCACAATGTCCGGCCGCAGCGAGGATCGCATCGCGCTGGTCGAGGCCTATGCCAAGGCACAAGGGATGTGGCGTGAGACCGGCTCAACCGATCCGGTGTTCACCGACCTGCTCGAGCTGGAACTTGGTTCCGTCGTACCATCCATGGCCGGCCCCAAGCGGCCTGAAGGACGCGTCGCCCTGGAAGGCATTCCGGAAGGCTTCGCCAAGGCGATGGAGACCGAATACAAGAAGGCGGCCGAGATCTCCAAACGCTATGCCGTCGAAGGCACCGACCACGATCTCGGTCACGGTGACGTCGTCATCGCCGCAATCACCTCCTGCACCAACACCTCGAACCCGAGCGTGCTGATCGGTGCCGGCCTCCTGGCCCGCAACGCCAACCGGCTCGGTTTGAAGCAGAAGCCATGGGTGAAGACCTCGCTGGCGCCCGGCAGCCAGGTGGTCGCCGAATATCTGGAGAAATCGGGCCTGCAGAAGGAACTCGACCAGATCGGCTTCAACCTGGTCGGCTTCGGCTGCACCACCTGCATCGGCAATTCCGGCCCGCTGCCGGCGCCGATCTCGAAGACCATCAACGATAAAGGCTTGATCGCTGCCGCGGTCTTGTCCGGCAACCGCAACTTCGAAGGCCGCGTTTCGCCCGACGTGCAGGCCAACTATCTGGCGTCGCCGCCGCTGGTCGTCGCGCATGCGCTGGCCGGCACCGTCACCAAGGACCTGACCACCGAACCGCTCGGTGAGGACAAGAACGGCAATCCGGTCTATCTCAAGGATATCTGGCCGAGCTCGGCCGAGATCCAGGAGTTCATCGAGAAGAACGTCACCCGCGAGCTGTTCGCCCGCAAATATGCCGACGTCTTCAAGGGTGACGAATACTGGCAGAACGTCAAGGCGCCGGAAGGTCAGACCTATGCCTGGGACGACAACTCGACCTATGTGCAGAACCCACCCTATTTCGCCGGCATGACATCAGGTTTCGGCACGATCGGCGACATCAAGGGCGCCCGCGTGCTCGGCCTGTTCGGCGACAAGATCACAACCGACCACATCTCGCCGGCGGGTTCGATCAAGGCGGCCTCACCGGCCGGGAAATACCTTACCGACCACGGCGTCGGCGTCGCCGACTTCAACCAGTACGGCACACGGCGCGGCAATCACGAGGTGATGATGCGCGGCACCTTCGCCAACATCCGCATCCGCAATCACATGCTGGGCGAGAATGGCCGCGAGGGCGGCTACACCATCCACTATCCGTCGAAGGAAGAGGAATCGATCTACGACGCGGCGATGGAGTACAAGAGGGAAGGCGTGCCGCTGGTTGTCTTCGCCGGCGTCGAATATGGCAACGGCTCGTCGCGCGACTGGGCGGCCAAGGGGACGAATCTCCTTGGTGTCCGCGCCGTCATCGCCCAGTCCTTCGAGCGCATCCATCGCTCGAATCTGGTCGGCATGGGCGTCATTCCCTTCGTCTTCGAGGACGGCACCTCATGGGCCTCGCTCAACCTCAGGGGTGACGAGCTGGTCGAGATCGACGGCTTGAGCACGATCAAGCCGCGCCAGACGATGATCGCCAAGATCACCTATGGCGACGGCACGGTGAAGAACGTGCCGATCGTCTGCCGCATCGATACGCTGGACGAGCTCGACTACTTCAAGAACGGCGGCATCCTGCAATACGTGCTGCGCGATCTGGCAGCTTAAGGGAATAGGGCAGTAGGGCAATAAGGCAGTAGGTGAAGCAAGGAGGCTAGCCTATTCCCTTACTGCCTTACTGCCTTACTGCCTTACTGCCTTACTGCCTTACTGCCTTACTGCCTTACCGCCTTACCTTTCCAAACCGCGCCGCCGCCGCCAGCAACACAGCCAGCATCACGCCGTTGAGGATGTGCCAGAGGAAGTGCGTGCCGAGCGGAAAGCTGCCGCAGACCACCGGGTCGATCATCCGGCAGATGACGGACACCACGAAGATCGCCGATCCCGCCAGATTGTACCAGCCGGCGCGGTTGCCGTTCGCTGCCACCAGCACGCCGAAGAAGGCGAGCGCCAGGAATGGCGGCAGATAACCCGTCGTTCCGTTCGATGCCTGGCGCAGCCAGTCCGGCACGGCGAAGGTTATCGCTCCGGCGATCACATAGAAGGCAATGAAGATGGCGATGGCCTTGCCCCATCGCATGCCAAGGAAGCGCCGCAGGTTGAACAGCGTGTAGGCCAGCGTGAAGCCGGCGATCGGCAGCACGTCGGCCCAGATCGTGCCCTTGCTGGCAAAGGTGTGGAAGATCGTCGAACCGATACCGATCGCCACCACCCACCAGGCCAGCACCTCGGCGAAGGTACCGGTGCCCAGCCGTCGCACCTCGCGCACGCCCCACAGGCCGGCGGCGATGAAGGCGAGGTTTGTCAGGGCATTGACCGGCTCGGACCAGAATTCCGGCCCAGTCCGCTCGCAATAGAGGTCGACTGGCGCCGAAAGCGTTTGCCACATCGTGATTGCCGCCCGAATCGGTTTCTATCCTGAAGTGCAGATCATTTCCTATTGCCCCGTTGCGGTTGGCTGCAATGGCAAAATTTCACCGCAACGTGACTTCCCGTTGACTTCCGGTTCTGCCACATATTTCAGCAATCAAGATAAAGCCGGCATCACCGGCGGGAATCGGAATGGCTATGGCCTCGCGAAAATCATTGTGGCTGGCAGCTCTTGCGCTGGCCTTCTCGGCGTCTGCCGGCGCCGGGCATGCCGGCGAGTCCGACAAGCTCCAGATCGACAGGCCATTGGGCGTGGTCGAGCTGTTCACCAGCCAGGGCTGCAATTCCTGTCCGCCCGCCGATGCGCTGTTCGCCGAACTTGCCGCCAAGGAAGACATCGTCGCGCTCGCCTATCATGTCGACTACTGGGACTATCTCGGCTGGCAGGACACGCTGGGCCGCAAGGAGAACACCGAGCGGCAATATGACTATATGCGCGCCTTCGGCAGCCGATCCGTCTATACGCCGCAAGCCGTCATCAACGGCCGCGCCCACGTCAACGGCGCCAGCCGCAGCGAGGTTGACGGCGCACTCGCCCGTATGGCCAAGAGCGGCGAAGGCATGCGCGTCGCCATCAAGGTCAGCCGCACCAGCGACCGTGTGATGATCGACGCCGGCGATGCCGGCAACGGTCCCAGCGATGCCCATGTCGTCATCGTCTATTTCGATCCGCCGCAGACGATCAAGGTCGGCGAAGGCGAGAACACCGGACGCAAGATGACCTACTGGAATGCGGTCACCGGCGTCCAGACCGCCGGCATGTGGCACGGCAAGGCGCAGCGCTACGAGCTGCCGATGAGCGAGATTGCCAAGAAGGGCGGCTGCGCCGTGCTGCTGCAATCGGTCGGCAAGGACGGCATGCCCGGCCCCATTCTAGGCGCCGCCTTCATTCACAAGCCTTAAGCGCATTTGTCAAAGCAATCTTAGCTTCGTCATCCTGGGGCGAAGCAGGAGCGAAGCTCCGTCACGCATGGATCCCAGGGTCTGCGCGCCGCTTCGCGGCGATCCGCCCTAGGATGACGAAGTCGCGGTGGTGCGAGAGTCGTTTCACCCCAATAAAAAACCGACGTCAGCTTGCTTCTGACGTCGGTCATTTAGGTTTTGGGATCGTCGCACCCGGTTTCTCCAAGGAAAAACCGAGGTTGGTTCGATCCGACGCAGACCCGTGGGCGGGGGGCTTGGGGTTTACGAGCCGGTGCCGGACCGAACCGTCTCAGGCAACGCCGGTAAATTCGTCGGACATTGAGGCATGAGCGCGGATAAAAAATGGCGAGAATGTGGCGAAGCATCACCAATTCCAACAGCGCACTTCATAAAAGTGACTGGACGTTGCAGAAACAGCGCAGCGCGGGGCTCGCTTCGCCGGGTCTTGCAATTCAGCCGCGAACACGCCAACTTTGGTTGGCAAAGATTCATTTTGAAGGATCGAGGCATGACCGACGACAGCGGCGGGACGGGGGATGGGGACGCATCCGCAATATTGATCCCGCTGCACGAGGCGCGACGCGAGCGTCTCGATCAGCCGGTGCGGTTCGACCGGCGCGAGCTGGACCAGATCCTCAGGCTCTACGGACGCATGGTTGCCGCCAATGAATGGCGCGACTACGCCATCGATCATCTCACCGACCGCGCTGTGTTTTCCGTGTTCCGCCGCACCAGCGAAGTGCCGCTGTTCCAGATCGTCAAGGATCCGAAACTGGCCCGCAAGCAGGGCGCTTTTGCCGTCATTGCCGCCGGCGGCCGCATCTTGAAGCGCGGCCAGGAGCTCGGCCGCGTGCTCGGCATCTTCGACAGCAAGCTGAAGCTGGTCGAGGCCTGAGCCGGGGAATTGGAGAGCTGGAGAATTGAGGAATTGAGGAATTGAGGAGAAAGCACTCGGCACCTGATGTAGCCGCTATCTTCTTCAGTTCCCCAATTCTTCAATTCCCCAATTCAATTCTTCAGTTCCCTCTAAGGCCCTCGCGGAACTTCCGCTCCGGCAGCGATTCGGGATCGGGCGGCGCCGATGCCCCACCATTCAGCGACAGCTGCATGAACACCGTGTCCAGCCATCGACCGTGCTTGTAGCCGGAGCCTTCAAGGCGTCCCGAATGGCGAAAGCCGAGCTTTTCGTGCAGCCGCACCGAGGCGCTGTCCGGCCGCCCATCGCCGATCACCGCGATGATCTGGCGAAAGCCTGCTGCCTGCACCGCCTCTATCAGGCTTTGCATCAGCTTGAGCCCGACGCCCTGGCCTTTGGCCTCAGGCGCGACATAGACCGAATCCTCGACGATGAAGCGGTAGGCGGGGCGCGGCCGGAAGGCACCGGCATAGGCATAGCCGAGCACGGCACCGTCCTTCTCCGCCACCAGGTAGGGAAATCCGCCAGCCATCAAACTGTCGAACCGGGTGCCCATCTCGGCGCGGCCGGGCGGCTGCAGCTCATAACTCGCTGTGCCCAGAGTGACCGCATCGGCATAAATTTCCGTGATTCGGTCGAGGTCGGCCTCTGTCGCAGGTCGAATCCTAATATTGCTCATTCTTTATGCACGCCATTTGTCTGCCCTCGATAACAGCAGGCGCCGGCACAAAAGAAAAGGGCGGCCGCTGGGCCGCCCTTCGGAAAGTTGATGGTCCAACCCGCTTAGCGGCGGTCGCCCATGAACTGCAGCAGGAACATGAACAGGTTGATGAAGTCGAGATAGAGCCTCAAGGCGCCCATGATGGCCTTGCGGCCGGCGACATCCGAAGCGTCGCCCTCGAAATACATCTCCTTGATGTTCTGCGTGTCATAGGCGGTGAGGCCGGCGAAGACCAGGACGCCGATCGCCGAAACGGCGAAGGACAGCGCCGACGACTGCAGGAAGATGTTGATCACCGACGCGATGATGATGCCGAACACGCCCATGATCAGGAATGAGCCCATCGCCGTCAGGTCGCGCTTGGTCGTGTAGCCGTAAAGCGATAGCGCACCGAAGGCGGCAGCCGTGGCGAAGAAAGTCTGCGAAATGCTGGCCGTGGTGTAGACCAGGAAGATCGACGACAGAGACAGGCCGACGAGGCCGGCATAGACCCAGAATGTCGTCTGCGCCGCCGAAACGCTCATCGACTGAACGCGGAACGACAGGAACATCACCGCGGCCAGCGGGGCGAAGATTACCAGCCATTTCAGCGGCGAGCCGAAGATCGCGTAGCCGAAGGAGGTCAGCATCTCGCCGCTCGGCAGCGTTGCGACAGCCGAGGCCGGATCGGTGGTGGTGGCCAGCATGATCGTGCCGACAGCGGCAAGACCGGTGATGAGGAGGCCAAGCCCCATCAGATTGTAGACCTTGATCATATAGGCGCGCAGGCCCTGATCGATGTCGGCACCGACGCCGACGCCGGGCACGGCGCGCGTCTGGTAGTTGCGAATGGGATCAGCCATTGTAGTCCTCTATTGCTTCTGCCCCGTCCGGTGTCAGGTCTTATCGGACCCAGGCGCCGCTGGCAGGGCTCCAGCATGCCTGTGGCGAAATATGATGGTTATTCGCGTGAAGAACAAGACCGTAACCGGGTGTAATGCTTCGTGAGACACCATCGGTCCGGTTTTCCGGCCTTTGGCGGCGCAACATTACGCCGATTTAACCAAAATGGCGGCCGCGAAGGGCGGAATTCAGAGGTTGCGCAGCACCGGTGCCGCCTTCTGGCCAAGCACCCGCCAGGTGCCGGCCAGGCCAATGCCGACCGTGATCACCAGCGAAAACAGAATGGTCGCCACCGCCACCTCAGGCATGAAATGCGATGGCAATGTCATGATGCGGGCAACCACGAACCACGCCGCCGCACTGCCTGCCGCCAGGGCGAAGATCGCGGTGGCGAGCCCGATCAGCATGTATTCGAGCGTGAAGGCTGCAATCAGCGTCGTGCGTGTCGCTCCAAGCGTCTTCAGCACCACCGCGTCATGGATGCGCGCCCGGTTGCCGGCGGCAAGCGCGCCGGCCAGCACCAGCACCGAAGCGATCAGCGCCACGCCGGCCGCGGCCCGGATCGCCGTGCCGAGTTGCCCGACCAGCCGGTTGACGATTTCAAGCGCATCCTTGACCCGGACCGTCGTCACCGCCGGAAAGGCGCGGGTGACGGCATTGAGGATACGGGCGTCGTCGGCCGTCGAAGCATTCTTTTCGGTCAGCGTCGCCATCCAGCCATGCGGGGCACCGGTGAATGTGTTGGGCGAGAACACCATGACGAAATTGATGCCCATCGTCTCCCATTCGACCTGGCGGAAATTGGCGATCCGGGCCGTGACGTTGCGGCCCAGCACATTGACGGTGACAGTGTCGCCGAGCTTCAGCCCGATCTCTTTGCCTTCCACGGCCGAAAACGAGACCAGCGGCTCGCCGGTATAATTGTCCGGCCACCAGCTGCCCTCGGTCAGAGTCGCGTTTTCCGGCTGCTTCGCATCATAGGTCAGGCCGCGATCGCCCTTCAGCACCCAGGCGCCTTCCGCCGGCACCTTCACCTTGTCGACATCGACGCCGTTCAGCGCCATCACCCGGCCGCGCAGCATCGGCACCTTGGCCAGCGTTCCCCGAGGCGCCTCCTTGCCGATCAGCGCGGAGAAGGAATCGACATCGCTGCTCTGGATGTCGACGAAAAAGAAGTTCGGCGCCCGCTCCGGCAGGCTGCCGGAAATTTGGCGCGTGAGATTGCCGTCAATCAGCGCCAGCGTAACCAGCAGCGTCAGGCCAAGTCCCAGCGACAGAACCACCGATGGCGTCAAGGCGCCTGGCCGATGGATGTTGCCGACGGCGAGCCGCAGCGCCACGAAGCGCACACGCGGGCTTTTTCTCGCCGCCCATTGCACCAGTGCGCCGACCACGCGCAGCACCATAAAGGCGAAGATGGTGGCGCCGGCGAAGATCGAGGCGATGCGCTGGTCGCCCGAAAACAGAATGGCCAGCGCCGCCAGCAACAGCGCGATGCCGACCGCCGTCGCAACATAGACGGGACGCGGGAAGCCACGGCCTTCCAGCCCCATCTCGCGAAACAGCGCGGTGGCCGGCACGTCGCGGGCACGGCCGAGCGGCAGCAGCGCGAAAGCCAGCGTCACCAGCAGGCCGAACAGCGCCGCCATGCCGAGCGCACCGGGATAGAAGCCGCCTTCGGCCGGCACCGGAATAACGGATTGCAATGCCGCACTCGCCGCGAACGGCATCAGCGCGCCCAGCACGAGGCCCAGCACGATACCCAATGCGGCGATGATCAGGATCTGGACCAGGTAGACGGCAAAGACGAAGCCGCCCGAAGCGCCCAGGCTCTTGAAGGTGGCGATGACGCCGCGCTTGCCGTCGAGATAGGCGCGCACCGCATTGGCGACGCCGACGCCACCGACCACCAGCGCCGTCAGCCCGACCAGGGTCAGGAACTGCGAGAAGCGTTCGATGTTGGACGACAGCGCGGGTGCGGCGTTGCTGCGCGTGCGGATCGACCAGCCGGCTTGGGGAAAATCCTTGGCCGCCTGATCCTGGATGGCCTTCAGCCGCGCCTCGTCGGCATCAGTGGATAGACGGACCTTGTAAGCATTCTCGACCAGGCTGCCCGGCTGGATCAGTCCGGTAGCCGCCAGCGCTTCGGTCGAGATCATCAGCCTTGGCGCGAAGCCGAAACCGTCGGACACGGCGTCCGGTTCGGTGATCAACCTGGCGCGCAGCTCGAAGGTGGCGGTGCCAAGCTTCAGCCGGTCGCCGATCCGCAGATGCAGCCGTTCGAACAGCAGATCGGGTGCTGCCGCGCCGAAAACGCCGAACTCCTCACCGAACAATTCCTGCTTCGACAGTGCCGGCTCGGTTTCCAGCGCGCCATAGAGCGGATAGGCATCGTCGACCGCCTTGGCCTCGACCAGCGCCTGGTCGGTTCCGTCGGCCAGACGCGCCATCGAGCGCATGCTGGCGGTGCGCGAAACCGTGCCGAGCCCGTCAAGGAAGCTGCGTTCGGCCTGGTTGGCGTCCCGCTGGTTGATCTGGAAGCGGAGATCGCCGCCAAGCAGCGTCTGGCCCTGATTGGCGACCCCGGCATTGATCGAACGCGCCACTGAGTTGACGCCGCCGATGGCCGCGACGCCGAGCGCGATGCAGGCGAGGAAGATCAGGAAGCCGGACAGGCCGCCGCGCATCTCGCGCAGCGAAAAGCGAACCGCGAGTGAAAGGGTACGCGACCAGCCAGCCCCCTCATCCGGCCGCTTCGCGGCCACCTTCTCCCCGAGGGGAGAAGAGGTCGCCAGCGCCGGTGCCTGCCTCTTCTCCCCAGCGGGGAGAAGGTGGCCCGAAGGGCCGGATGAGGGGGCCTTTTCCACCATGGCCCTAAGCCGTCACTTTAAGTAAAGGCGCATCCTCGATCCGTCCCGACCGCATCGAAACCTGGCGCGAACAGCGCGCCGCAAGGGCCGGATCATGGGTGACCAGCACCAGCGTCATGCCGCGCTCGGCCGCCTTGGCGAACAGAAGGTCGGCGACCTGCCGCCCCGTCGCCTGGTCGAGATTGCCGGTCGGCTCGTCGGCGATGAGGATGCGTGGCGACGGCGCCAGTGCGCGGGCGATCGCCACGCGCTGCTGTTCGCCGCCCGACAATTCGCCGGGATAGTGGGTGACGCGGTCGCTGAGGCCAACCGCCGCCAGTTCGCGCGCCGCCACCGAAAACGGATCGGGACGGCCGGCCAGTTCCAGCGGCACCGCGACATTTTCGAGCGCCGTCATGTTTGGAATGAGATGGAAGGACTGGAACACGATGCCAATGTTTCGGCCGCGAAACGAAGCAATCTGGTCCTCGCTTTTGCCGTTGAGCAGCTCGCCGGCGATTCGGACCGTACCCGAATCGACCCTTTCCAGGCCTGCCAGGACCATCAGCAATGTCGACTTGCCGGAGCCCGAGGGGCCGACGATGCCGGTTGCCTCGCCGGCCGCCACATCGAGGCTAACGCCCTTCAGCACATGGACCGATGAAGCGCCCTCGCCAAGGGTCAGGGATACATCTTTCAGCGCGATGACGGCTTCTGTCAAAATGAAAGCGTCCTATATCAAGGGATGAAGGCTCTGCTTGCCGGAAGCCATCGCCGGAAGAATTCCTTGCTCATATGGGGCCTGCCGCATGTCTTTCAAACGCAGTATTGCCGCAGGCTTCATGGTTTTCCTCGCCATTTGCGGCGCCATTTCGTCGGCGCAAGCCGAGCCGTTCAAGATCGTCGGCTTCGGTGACAGCCTGATGGCGGGCTTCGGCCTTGGCCCGGACCAGGGCTTTACCGACAGGCTGCAGGCAGCGCTTGGCGCCAAGGGTCACGATGTGACCGTCGCCAATGCCGGCGTCTCCGGCGACACGACGAGCGGCGGCCTGGCGCGGCTCGGCTGGTCGGTGCCGGACGGCACGCAACTGGTCATCCTGGAACTCGGCGCCAACGACATGCTGCGCGGCGTCTCGCCCGACATCACCAGGAAGAATCTGGACGAGATGCTGGACAAGCTGAAACAGCGCAGGATTGCCGTGCTTCTGGCCGGCATGCGCGCCGCACCCAATCTCGGCGCAGACTATCAGAACGCCTTCGACGCCATCTTTCCGGACCTGGCCAAGAAATACGACGTTACGCTCTACCCGTTCTTTCTCGACGGGGTCGCCGGCCAGCCTGGCCAGCAGCTCGAGGACGGCTTGCATCCGAACGCGCAAGGCGTCGACCGGATGGTCGAACGCATCCTGCCCACCGTCGAAAAGGCCATCGCGGCGGTGCCAGGCGGTTCGTGAAGTGGAACTGGAGCTGTTTCCGTTGCGGAAGCTTTTTAGCAGGGACTGTGACCAACAAACCTCTTGCCCCGTTTGACTATCGATGATTCGCTATGGGTACTACAGTTCGATTCGAGGAAGGGAGGCTCTTCATGCCGCGTCTTTTCACCGCCCTCGAAATTCCGCGTGACGCTGCCCTTTCGCTGTCCCTGCTGCGGGGCGGCCTGCCCGGCGCCCGCTGGATCGACGTCGAGAACTATCATCTGACGCTGCGCTTCATCGGTGATATCGAGGGTCACGTCGCCGACGAGATCGCCAACGCGCTCGACCGCGTCCACCGACCATCCTTCTCGCTGGCGTTGTCCGGCGTCGGCGCTTTCGGCCAGAAGAAGCCGCATGCGGTGTGGGCGGGCGCTTCCGCCTCGCCTGATCTTGCCGCCCTTCAGAACGAGATCGACCGAATCTGCCAGCGGCTCGGCATTCCCGCCGACCCGCGCAAGTTCATGCCGCATGTGACGCTGGCGCGCTTACGCAATTCGACCCCGTTGGATGTCGCCCAATATCTGTCGGCGCGCGGCAATTTCTCGACGCTGCCGTTTCGCATCGGTCGTTTCGTGCTGATGTCGTCGCGCGATTCGGTCGGCGGCGGCCCCTACATCGTCGAGGAGGCCTGGCCGCTGTCTGGCACGGACGCCCGCGCCCCCAGCCTTGTCGCCAGCGCCTCCGACGCCTCGCGGATCATGCGGTAGACCGAAGCGAAGGCTTCCGCCTCATCATGGTAGGGATCCGGCACGTCGCCTGCCTTTCCCTGCGCGAACTCAAGGAACAGATGGATGCGGTCCTGCATGGCCGCCGGCGCCAGCGCTTTCAGGTCGGCGACATTCGACCGGTCCATGCCGAGGATCAGGTCGAAGCGTGAGAAATCCAGCAGCGTGACCTTGCGCGCCTTCTGTCCGGAAATGTCGACGCCGTGCCGCACCGCGACCGCGATCGCGCGTCGATCGGGGGCAGAGCCGGCCTCCCAGTCACTGGTTGCCGCTGAATCGAGCAAGATATCCCGGCCCGACCGGCGCTCCGCCCAAACGGCGCGAAAGACGCCTTCCGCCAGCGGCGACCGGCAGATGTTGCCGAGGCAGACGAAGAGAATGGAATTTATGGGCTTCGCGCTCATCGATCCGTCGCTATTGTGAAGACTCTAGAGACCGTTCCAAACAGTCTCTCAGCCGAAATAGCACGGGAAGCTGACATGACGAGAGAGAAACTGGGCAAGGACGCAATCGCCGCCGCACTGGTCGGGCTCGAAGGCTGGGCACTGGCGGCGGATGGCGCCTCCATCAAGCGCACATTCACCTTCGCGAATTTCTCCGAGGCTTTCGCCTTCATGACCCGCGTCGCGCTTGCCGCCGAGACGATGGACCATCATCCCGATTGGTCGAATGTCTACAAGACCGTCGACGTGACGCTCAACACCCACGATGCCGGCGGCGTCACCGCGCTCGACATCAATCTGGCGAAGAAGATGAACCGCTTTGCCGGGGGCTGACGTCTGGCTAATCGACGCCGACATCTTGCAGCCGGGGTCGCCTTTCACCACATTTTCGCTCGTGGGCATGCGCCGGGATGCGCATGAGCCCTGCAAGGAGAAACTGAATGGCGCGACAACCAGGTTTTGATTTCTTCGGCTTCGGCGGCAAGCTCGGCGACGAGAACGAAGTGCGCGAGAAATTCTGGCGCACAGCCAAGAAGGCCGCGCGGCAGATCCCCTTCATGGAAGAGGTCGTGGCCGCCTATTACTGCGCCATGGACAAGAACACGCCGCTGCGCGCCAAGGGCGTCTTGCTTGCCGCGCTCGGCTATTTCGTGCTGCCGGTGGATGTCATTCCCGACTTCGTCTTCGGGCTTGGCTTCACCGACGACATCGCCGTGCTCACCGCCGCGATCACGGCTGTCAGCGCCCACATCACCCCGGCGCACCGGCAGGCCGCCAAGGACGCCATCGCCGACAAGGGCTGAACATGCGCACAAAATGCCGTTGAAGCCGGCTTTCGGCGACAGCGCAAAAAGTCAAACTCTTGCCGCTTTCGTGGCCTCCAAGTCCGCCGAAGGGACGTCGCGCCACCCGCTGACAGGGCGGCGGCGCGGGAATGGCGGCGGTTTCCTCGGGGTGAGGGTCCTTTTCTCTTGGGAACTTCACCGTTTGGTAACCCAGATTAAATCAAAATGAAGCGACGGGCAGGACGCCAAGCCGGCCTGCCTCCGCACCAGTTGGAATACGGGAAAAACGATGCGCGGATTGATTGCACTAGTTTCAAGCCTGGTCCTGGTGGCCGTGGCCGCGCCGGCACTGGCGCAGTCGGCGACCAAGATCGGCCAGCACAATGCCTGGGGCACCTACAGCTACCAGGCATCGGGCGGCAAGGTTTGCTATGTTCTGACCGTGCCGACCGACAAGCAGCCGCCGACGCTCGACCATGGCGACATGTTCTTCTTCGTCAGCCAACGTCCCGGCCAGCAGGTCTCCTACGAGCCGCAATTCATCGCCGGCTACAATTTCCAGGAAGGCTCCAAGGCCACCGTCACCATCGACAAGAAGACGTTTTCGATGTTCACCCGCGGCAAGTCGGCCTGGGTCGAGAATGCCGCCGAGGAGCCGGTGCTGATCGCCGCCATGAAGACCGGCACCGACATGAAGGTGACGGCGAAGTCTGGCCGCGGCAACCCGACCTCCTATGTCTTCTCGCTGAAGGGCATTTCGGCGGCGCTGACGTCGATCGCCAAGTGTAAGTAGGCTATCCTTCCAAGCGTTTGCGCCGCCCCTCACCGGCCTGCCCGTCCTCCGCAGCAGCTGCGCTGCAGCTGCGGAGGGTGGACCGGCATCCTCTCCCTGCATAGGGACGGGGGACGGGGAGAGGGGCGCTCTCATTGATGATTTCGCCAATCTCCAGCAGGCAATGAGAGGCGGCGCCGACCTGCAAGTCAGGCGATCATTCGTGAACCGCACTGCACGACTCCGCCGCAACGTTTGTATTGTCAACCGATGGCCCCGCCGGCCTCCATGCCAGCGGGGCAAGTCGCAACGAGGCTTACATGGCCAATTTTTCACATTCGGCCTGAGCCTTCTTGGTCGACGTATCGATCATGAAGGCTTTGCCCTTGGCGTCGGTCATCATCATCATGCAATGCTTGATCGGCTTTGCCATCTTCATCATCTCGGCGCCCATCTTTGCATCCGGCATCATGGTGCCCATGTGCCCGTCCGGCATGATCGCCATCACTTCTCCACCCTTCATCATGGTCATCGTGCCCATCGTGTCTTCGGCAAATGCCTGCGAGACGGAAAGGCCGACGAGGCCGGCAATGACGGCGAGTTTGATAGAGTTCATTTCTGCATACTCCCATTTGTAGAGGCATAGTCGCCCCTTTCAGGCTTCGAAAGCGCGATGGGAATCGTTACGCGAACACGACCATGTGATCGGCTCCTTTGCAGCGGAAAGTTGGAGCAAGCTTGCCGGATGGCGGCAGCACCCTGTCAGCCGGCGTGCGTGGGGTTGCATTCCCCGCGCATGACTCTGCGCTCAACCTGTGCTATGCGCCGCGCTTCCTTTCCGGCACGATGCGTGAAATCGGCCGCAAACCGCTTATATCTGTGCAACCATGACCCTTTCATTCGATCTCACCACTGACGGCGCCAGCGACGCGTTGCGCGCCCGCGCGGCGCAGCCCGAAAAGCAGTCGCTGATCGGCCTGACTCGCACTGAGCTCGGTGAGGCTCTCGTCGCTTCCGGCACCGTGCCCGAGCGCCAGGCAAAAATGCGCGCCCAGCAGCTCTGGCACTGGATGTATGTGCGCGGCGTCTCCGACTTTGCCGGCATGTTCAACATCTCCAAGGATCTGCGCGCCGAGTTGGACAAGCATTTCACCGTCGCCAGGCCCGAGATCGTCGAGGAGCAGATTTCCGCCGACGGCACGCGCAAGTGGCTGTTCCGCTTTCCGCCGCGCGGCGCCGGCCGGCCGGTCGAGATCGAGACCGTCTATATTCCCGAGGAAGGCCGCGGCACGCTGTGCATCTCCTCGCAAGTCGGCTGCACGCTGACCTGCTCGTTCTGCCACACCGGCACGCAGAAGCTGGTCCGCAACCTGACCGCCGAGGAAATCCTCTCCCAGCTGCTCACCGCCCGCGACCGGCTCGGCGACTTCCCCGACCGCGACACGCCCGACGGCGCCATCGTCCCGGCCGAAGGCCGCAAAGTCTCCAACATCGTCATGATGGGCATGGGCGAGCCGCTCTACAATTTCGAAGCGGTGAAGAAGGCGCTGCTGATCGCCTCCGACGGCGACGGTCTTTCCCTGTCGAAAAGGCGCATCACGCTGTCGACCTCCGGCGTCGTGCCCGAGATTTTCCGCACTGGCGAGGAGATCGGCGTCATGCTGGCGATCTCGCTGCATGCCACCAATGACGATCTGCGCGACCTCCTGGTGCCGATCAACAAGAAATATCCGCTCAACGAACTGATCGCTGCCTGCCGCGCCTATCCCGGCCTGTCGAACGCCAAGCGCATCACCTTCGAATATGTGATGCTGAAGGACGTCAACGATTCCATCGAGGACGCCAAGGGCCTGATCAAGTTGCTCAAGGGCATTCCGGCCAAGATCAACTTGATCCCGTTCAACCCGTGGCCGGGCACCAACTACCAGTGCTCGGACTGGGAAACGATCGAGAAATTCGCCGACTACATCAACAATGCCGGCTACGCCTCGCCGATCCGCACGCCGCGCGGCCGAGACATCCTGGCCGCCTGCGGCCAGCTCAAGTCCGACTCCGAGCGCATGCGCAAGGTCGACCGGCTGGCGCTGGAAGCGATGATGATAGCGGGGCACGGGGAGGCGTGAGCCGCCGCTTCGCCTTGCCGAAGCGCCTCGCCGCGATGGCGGTCGGCTATTTCTTTGCCGTGCTAACCTCGATCCTGGTACCGGTGCTGCTGATCGCCCTTCTGGAAGGGATCGAAGACGGCAACTGGTCCATCATTTTCGCCTTCGACTGGCTGGGCTCCTTCCCGCTCGCCGTGTTGACCGTGATGATCGGCGCGCTGTTGATCGTCGGCCCGGCGCTCTTTGTTGCCGAACGGTTTTCGCTCCGGGGATGGTTCTACTTTGCCGCCACCGGTGCGATCACGTCCATCGCCTTTGGCGTATCCATGCCGCGCTAGCCGGCAGCTTTGTTTTCAATCCGGGCTTTCTCGGTTTCCTGGCCACGGCCGGCATTGCCGCCGGTTCGGTCTACTGGCTTCTGGCTGGACGCAAGTCCGGCACGCGCCGGGATCTGGGCCGCGATCCGGCATGACTCGTCTCGTCGGTTACCTCATCCGTTTCACTGTTATCCTGTTCGGTTATGCCGTCGCCTCATTGGCGGCGAGCGCCTTCCTCAACGTCCTGTTCCTGGCATCGCTGGGCTACGCGCCGGAGCACGCGCACCCGACGGCGGCGGCTTCCCTGTATTTCTCAATTCCTTTCGTCGCCCTGTTCGTCGCCTATTTCGCCTTGATGCCGGCCTCAGTCGCCATCCTGGTTGCCGAAATCCTCGGCCGGCGTGACTGGCTGTTCTATGCGCTGGCGGGCGCGGTGGTTGCGGCCGTTTTCCTCGGCCTTGTCGACCACGGCGGCGACACCGCCTTCGCGGTGACCGACACCAGCGCCATCATGGCGGTGATCGGCGGCGGCACGGTCGGCGGCATCTTCTACTGGCTCAGCGCCGGGCGCTGGGCCGGCAGCTGGTGGCAGGGCGACCCGGGAGCCGAAGACGATGGCCAGACAGGATGACGGTGCCTACTTCGCCTGGGCTGTCAGGATCTTGAGCGCGAAGGCCGAGAACACGCCGGCAAAGAGATAGTCGACCACCCGCGTGACGCGTGGGCTGGCCTTCATCGCCGCCGAGAATTTTTCCGCCGCCAGCACCATCGGCACGGTCACCGGGATCGACAGCACGATGAACATGAGCCCCAGGAAAAACAGCTTTCCCGGCGCGTTCGGATCATGCGCCGAGACGAACTGCGGCAGGAAGGTCATGAAGAACAGGATGATCTTCGGGTTGAGCAGATTGACGCCGAGCCCCGCCGCCCAGCTGCGCAACAGCGAAATTTCGGGACCCGTCTTCTTCTCCGGTGAGAACGCCGAGCCCCTGGTGATCGCCTGCCAGGCCAGGAAAACGAGATAACCGGCGCCAAAGATCTTCAGCACGAAGAAGGCCATCGGCGAAGCGACGATCAGCGCCGAGACACCGACCACCACCAGCGTGGTGTGGATCAGCGTGCCGCACAGCGCGCCGCCCATCGAGGCAAAGCCGGTGGCGCGGCCCTGGCTCAGCGTGCGCGAGACGAACAAGGTCATGTCCGGCCCCGGCGTGATCGCCAGGATGACGGTGGCGATGGCGAACTGGATCAGCGTGGTGGTGTCTGGAATGAACGACATGAGCGGCCCCAGGAATTGGGAGCGCCTATACAGGATGCGCCGCGCCTGTACCAGGCGCAGGAGCGATCCCACAATCGATCCAGCGGGCGCGTGGCGAAGGCATCGGCGAGTACGGCCGCAATCCTACGCCTGCCTGTTCAGCCGCATCCCGGCGGGCTCCTCCGCGACGAGCTGATCGTTGCGGACATCGGCGCCCCCGGTGATCTGGTCGATCGGCTTGGGCCGGCCGAGGAAATAGCCTTGCGCCTCGTTGCAGCCTTCGACCTGCAGGATGGTGAGCTGGACATGCGTCTCGACGCCTTCGGCAAGCACCGGAATGTCGAGGCTGCGGCCCAGTGTCAGCACCGCCCGGATGATCGCCTTGGCCTGCGGGCTTCGTTCGACATCGGCCATGAACGAGCGGTCGAGCTTGATCTTGTCGAAGGGAAACGAGCGCAGCGTATCGAGCGACGAATAGCCGGTGCCGAAATCGTCGATCGCGATCGTCACCCCCAGCGCCTTGATCTGGCGCAGGACATGCAGCGTGCGCACCTTGTCGGCGACGATCGTCGATTCGGTCAACTCCAGCTCCAGCCGTTTCGGAGACAGCCCGGTCTCGACCAGGATCTGGTGGACGAGCTTGGCGAGATTGGCGTGGGCGAACTGCACCGGCGACAGATTGACCGCGATCTTATGATTATTGTCCCAGGAAGCCGCCTGACGGCATGCGGTCCGCAGCACCCATTCGCCGATCGCCATGATGGAGCCGTTCTCCTCGGCGATCGGGATGAACTCGGCGGGCGGGATCATGCCATTCACGGGATGGGTCCAGCGCAGCAGCGCCTCGTAGCCGCAGGTGGCGCCGGTCGGAACCGAGGTCTGCACCTGATAGTGGAGCGAAAGCTCGCCGCGCTCGATCGCCTGCCGAAGGTCGGTGGCCAGCGCGCGGCGCGCCCGCGCGGTCTCGTCCATGGCGGATTCGTAGAAGCAGACGGCCCGCGTCACGTCGTTCTTTGCCCGGTACATGGCAAGGTCGGCATTGCTGACCAGCCTCTCCCGGTCGGCCCCGTCGCGCGGATAGACGGCGACGCCGATGCTGGCGCCCGCGGCGATTTCGAAATCGTCGAGCCGCAACGGCTCGAACAGCGATTTCTCCAGCCTCGAGACCAGGCCGAGAAGGTCTTTTTGATCCTTGAAGCGCTTGATCGCGGCGAACTCGTCACCGCCGAGCCGTGCGACGAATTCGCCCTCGCCGCTGAGTTTCGCCAGCCTGCGGGCGACGATCTTGAGCGCCTGGTCGCCGGCCGCGTGCCCCCTGAGGTCGTTGATCTCCTTGAAGCGGTCGAGATCGATGACGATGACGGCCGTCATCATGTCCTTTTCGTCCCGCGCCCGTTCGATCTCATGGTCGAGGCGGTCGTTGAAGGAGACCCGGTTGGCAAGGCCGGTAAGCGCGTCGTTGAGGGCAAGGTGCTGAAGGCGCTCGAAGCTTTCCAGGCGGCCGCGCTCATCGATCAGATAGCTGGCGAAGCCGGTGGCCGCGACGATCAGGCCGACAACGGCGACGGCGACCGCCATCGCCACGAGGATGTCGGGATTGGTGCCGGTGGAGATGAAGGACAGCGGCGTCACCGCCACCGCCGCCATCGCCGTGAAATGCAAGCCGACGATCGCCAGCACCAGCAGCCCGATGGCGAAATACTGCGACCAGCGGTATGGCCGGCGCACCGCATGGCCGACGGCCACGGCGGAAAACATCGCCGAAATGACCAGCGAGGCGGCGACATAGGAGCTGTCCCACTCGACGATGCCGGCGACGTGATAGGCCATCATGCCGGTGTAGTGCATGGCCGAAATCGCCAGCCCGACGACGCATCCGCCCCACTCCGGGGCAAGACGCCGGCTCTTGCCGGATGCGAGGGTGAAGCCCAACCCGGTGCCGGCAATGGCGATGACCAGCGATGCCATGGTCAGGACCGGATCGAAGGTGATCGGCGCGCCGGGTTTGTAGGCCAGCATGGCGATGAAATGCGTGCACCAGACCGAGGAACCGGCGGCGACCGCGGTCAGGAACAGCCAGCCCCGCATCTGCACGCCGGCGGTTTTCCTGGCACGGTCGAAGAGGCCGATCGTCACCCAGCAGCCGGTGATGCACATCAGCGCTGCCAGCAGGACGAGCCACAGATTATGCTCCGTGGCGATACATGATATGACGCGCATCAAGAACGGCCCCAGGCCAGAGGATGCCCGCTACGAAGCAGGCAAGAGTTGCCCGACACGGGGCCAGGGCGGCTTTGTCGTCATTGTTAGCGACAGGGCGTGAACACTTGATTAAATGCAGCCCTTGATTGCAACAGGTTGTTTCCCCTGCCGGCATCACCGCCTTGCGATGCGCTGGATCAGAAACCTTGCATTCGCGCGTGCTTGCTCGCTTTGCCGTTCCTGCTAAAAGGCCATCCGACAATCCGTGACGCCCCCGGCTGGGGCGTCCGCCATCGACGGGGTAAAAATGTCCAAGGCCAAAGACGTCAAGAAGGTCGTGCTCGCCTATTCCGGCGGTCTCGACACATCCATCATCCTGAAATGGCTGCAGACCGAACTCGGCGCCGAAGTCGTGACTTTCACCGCCGATCTTGGCCAGGGCGGCGAACTCGAGCCGGCCCGCCGCAAGGCCGAGATGATGGGCATCAAGGACATCCGGGTCGTCGACGTGCGCGAAGAATTCGTCGCCGACTTCGTCTTTCCGATGTTTCGCGCCAATGCGGTCTATGAAGGCACTTATCTGCTCGGCACCTCGATCGCGCGGCCGCTGATCTCCAAGCATCTGGTCGAGATCGCCAGGGAAACCGGCGCCGACGCGATCGCGCATGGTGCCACGGGCAAAGGCAACGACCAGGTTCGCTTCGAGCTTTCGGCCTATGCGCTGAACCCCGACATCAAGGTTATCGCGCCGTGGCGCGACTGGTCGTTCAAGTCGCGCACCGACCTGATCAATTTCGCCGAACAGCACCAGATCCCGGTGCCGAAGGACAAGAAGGGCGACGCGCCGTTCTCGGTCGATGCCAACCTGCTGCACTCCTCTTCCGAGGGCAAGGTGCTGGAAGATCCGTGGGTCGAGCCGCCGGAATTCGTCCATCAGCGCACCGTTTCGCCGATGGACGCGCCGGACAAGGTGACCGAGATCGAGATCGAGTTCCTGAAGGGCGATCCGATCGCGCTCAACGGCAAGAAGCTGTCGCCGGCGACGATGCTGGCGGCTCTCAACGATCTCGGCCGCGACAATGGCATCGGCCGGCTCGACCTGGTCGAGAACCGCTTCGTCGGCATGAAATCGCGCGGTGTCTACGAGACCCCTGGCGGCACCATCCTGATCGCTGCCCATCGCGCCATCGAATCGATCACGCTCGACCGCGGTGCCGCCCACCTCAAGGACGAGTTCATGCCGCGCTATGCCGAGCTGATCTACAACGGCTTCTGGTTCGCGCCTGAGCGGCTGATGCTGCAGGCGATGATCGACAAGAGCCAGGAAGACGTCGAAGGCACGGTGCGGCTGAAGCTCTACAAGGGAAATGTGATGGTCACCGGCCGCAAGTCCAGGAAGACGCTCTATTCCGATGCGCTGGTCACCTTCGAGGACGACCGCGGCGCCTACGACCAGAAGGACGCCGCCGGCTTCATCCGCCTCAACGCGCTCAGGCTGCGCACGCTGGCCGCGCGTAACCGCAACAAGTAGCGCGGATGCCCAATCTCGGTCGCTGCCTGGCGCCACTGGTTCTTCTGACGACACCTGCGGCCAGCCAGGAGTTCGACCCGGCCTCTCTCGACCTTGCCGCGCTGATCGAATGCCGGGCTGACGTTCCGACCTACAACGACTTTGCCCTTTGGCTGTCCAGCGCACCAGGTGCCGTTGAGACGCTGGGCTGGAAGGAGGTTGCCTCTGGCAATCCCTTTCTCAGCCAATACGAGCTACCGGCCAAAATCCGCATGTTCAACCGCGAGACAGGATCGATCGTGTTTACCGCTGCCGGGCCGATGGCCGTGCTCGATGGCATTGCCGCGACCGACCTTGCCAGGGAGCTCGGTGTCGTAGCCGTTTTTTCGACGCCGCAAAAATTCCTTGGCGAGAAGGTCGTTGTCCAAAACACCGAAGAGTCGGAGGGATTGACCTTCTCCACGGACATCAAGCTCAACGTCTCGACCGTCGAGTCACACCCCGGCAAGACGCTGGCGGGCTGCTCCTACACCCTCGAAATCAAATGAAAACCCGGCATCGTGAACTGACCCCCGAAGGTTGTGTCCAACTTTCGGGGGTCAGTTCATCGTGCCGGGTTTTCAATCAAGCCAAATGGCCGGGTTCTGTCCAATGAAGGCGACCCTGTCAGTCGCCGTCGATCGCGGTGGCGATCCGGGCGATGGCCTGTTGATAGACACTCGCCGAATTCCAGCCAGCAATTGCGCCCATATTCGAACTCGCGCTCGCACCCGCCTGCCAGCCATGACCCTTGAGGAAATTGGCGGTGGAGGCCAAGGCCGTGCCCTTGTCGCGCAGGTTTCCGCCGCCCACGCCATACTTCAAGACATTTCCGGGCAGGAACTGCGTGTGGCCGATCTCGCCATGCGCAGCGCCGACGGACGAGGCTGTCAACGCCCCGCGATCGACCAGCTTCAGGGCTGCAATGGCATGCGGGTAAAAGAAACCCGGCCGGCGGCAATCATAGGCAAGCGTCAAAATGGCAGAGACCGTATTCTGGTTGCCCATGGCCGAACCGAAGCCGGTTTCCATCCCCCAGATGGCGAGCAGCACGCCCGGCGACACCCCGTAGTTCGCTTCGATCTTGGAAAACAGCGCCGCATTCGACTTTTTCAGCGACCGCCCCTTGGAAATGATCGCGGCGCCGCCGCGACGCCTCATGAAATCGTCCACCGAGCCGCTGAAGGCCTTGTGAATGCCGCGGTCGACGGAAATCGTCTTAGTCGCGTAGTTCGCGCCGGCCAGAGCGGCCAGACCCTTGGCGCCTACACCTTCGGACTTGGCCTGCGCGGCAAAATCCTGCTTCCAGGCCTCGAAACCGGCGCCGGTCTTGCCGCAGCTGGCCCCCGCCTGCGCGCCCGTCGCCAGCGCAAGCACAGCCACTACGGTTGCTGCAAACATCTTTCCCTTGGCAAGAAATGCCATGTTTTTCTCCTGGTTGCCTGAATCACGTCCCAATTGCGAACTTGCCAGCGAAACGCGCACTTGTCACTGTCGCCGCTGCAATGCTGGCGAATGCCGTGGAATTTGCCTACGATCAAGTGCTTATTGTGGCAGGGGGGCTGCATGCAAGACGTTGATGTCGTCATCATCGGTGCCGGCTCGGCGGGTCTCGCCGCCGCCAGGACCCTGCAGGCAGCGGGCCTCTCCTCCACGCTGCTCGAAGCGATGGACCGCATCGGCGGCCGCGCCTGGACCAGCGACCAGCACTTCGGCGTGCCTTTCGACATCGGCTGCGCCTGGCTGCACGCCGCCGATCGAAATCCCTATTTTCCCGAAGCGCAGGCGGCCGGCTGGACGCTGCAACATCACGACATGAACGTCGACCATCTCTACTATCGCGAGCGCAAGGCGAGCGAAGCGGAAGAGGCCGATATGAAGGCCGCCGACGCAAAGCTGTTCGAGCTGCTGGCAAAGCATGAAGTGAGGGATGGCGACGATGATCGTCTTTCGGCGCTGTTGGCAAAGGGCCATGCGCCACGCGCGGCGGCCACCTTCGCCGGCCCGATGGATTTCGGCGCCGATGAGGACGAGATCTCGATCCGCGACTTCCAGGCCGCGGCCGATCTCGACCCCAATTATTTCAGCAAGGAGGGCTTTGGCGCCCTGGTCGCGCGTTTCGGCGCCGGCGTGCCGGTCGAACTGTCGACGCCGGTGCGCAAGATCCTCTGGGACGTGCCCGGCGTCGCCTGCGTCACCGATCGCGGCACCATTCGCGCCAGGGCGGTGATCGTCACCGCCTCGCCGGCGGTGCTCGCCTTCGAGGAGATCGCGTTCTCGCCTGTCCTGCCGGACACGCATTTCAGCGCGTTCTTCGACCTGCCGATGGGCATGCTGACCAAGCTGCCGGTCGAAATATCAGGCACAAGGCTCGGGCTGCAGCCCTTCGACGACCTGCTGATCGAACGGATGGCCCGGCACGACATCTATTTCCTGTGCTTTCCGTTCGACCTCGACCTGATGGTCGGTTTCGTCGGCGGCGATTTCGCCTGGGAGATGTCGGCGGCCGGTGAAGCGGCCGGCATCGACTTCGTCGTCGACCGGCTGTGCGGCATCTTCGGCGGCGATACGCGCAAGCATGTCGGGCGCGCCATGATGACCAATTGGGGCGGAGAGCGCTTCGTACGCGGTGCCTACGCAGCCGCCCGCCCCGGCCGTTCGCTGGCGCGTGCGGCACTCATGCAGCCGGTGGCCGACAAGATTTTCTTCGCCGGCGAGCACCTGGCCGGACCGCTGATCCAGACCTGCGGTGGCGCTCGGCTGTCGGGTGAAGCGGTGGCAAGACAGGTCGTCGCCCAACTTGCGGCGAGATAGCTTCGCGAGTGTGGAACGCCGGTGGGCGGTTGGCGTTGGGCACGTGCCGCCCCACATAGGCTGGCTCTGAAGGTTAGAGACCGACATGAAACTCTTCGACTGCCCGCATTGCGGCCACCGCCTCTATTTCGAGAACGCCCAGTGCCTGAACTGCGGGAACCTCGTGCTCTACGATCCCGAGCACGCCAGCTTTGCACTGGCAGGCGTCGACGGCATCTTCCAGTGCACCAATGCCGATGAATGCGCCTGCAACTGGATGGCCGAGCCCGGACAGGCTTTTTGCCGTGCCTGCGTGCTGAACCAGCTGATCCCCGATCTCTCGGTCGACGGCAATCGCCGCCGCTGGATCCGGGTCGAGGCGGCGAAGAAGCGCGCCATCTATTCGTTGCTCGCTTTCGGACTGCCGGTGGCGCCCAAGCAGACACCTGCCGACGAGGTCGGCCTGGCCTTCGACTTCCTCGCCGACCCGATCGGCGGCGGCCCCGGCGGCGAGCGCATCCTGACCGGCCACGACAATGGCCTGATCACGCTCAACGTCGCCGAGGCGGACTCGGCGGAGCGCGAGAAGCGGCGCGTCGAGATGGGCGAGAATTATCGCACCTTGCTCGGCCATTTCCGCCATGAACTCGGCCATTATTACTGGGACCGCCTGATCCGCGACGATCCGCAAAGGTTGGAAGCTTTTCGCGCGCTGTTCGGCGACGATCGCGCCGACTACGAGCAGGCGCTGAAGACCTATTACACCAATGGTGCGGCGCCCGATTGGCAGCTAGGCCACATCTCGGCCTATGCCACCTCGCATCCGTGGGAGGACTGGGCCGAGACCTGGGCCCACCACCTGCACATCACCGACACGCTGGAAATGGTCCACGCGCTGAACTTTCCGCTCGGCCGGCTGGAAACGGTGGAGGCCAACGACTTGCCGCGGGGCGACACCGGCGACAGGCTGCAGGCTGCACCCTCGGAGCCGGCGACCGCGCCCGAGCCTTTCGAAACGATCCTTGCCCGCTGGCTGGTGCTGTCGGAAGCCTCCAATTCGATCAACCGCTGCATGGGCCTGCCCGACCTCTACCCCTTCGTCATTTCGGACGTCACGGCGCGCAAACTGGCCTTCGTTCACGAACTTCTGACCGATTTGCCGAAAGAACAGGGAACAAATCGTGAGTTGGCGCAGGCGTTTTAGCGGGAACGCATGAGCTACTGACCCGTTTTCGCTGGCGAGGGACCATGAAAACGGAGAGAGACCATGAAATCCCTGTTGTTTCCGGCAGTCGCCGGAATGCTGACGGTAATGTCGGGCACCGCGTTTGCCGACACTGCCGTCTCCGCGGTCACCGATCTCAACGTGCGCGCCGGACCCGGGCCGCAATATCCTGTCATCGGCGTGCTTGCCGCCGGTCAGTCGGCAACGCTCAATGGCTGCATCGAAAACAGCAAATGGTGCACCATCGCCGAAGCCGGCGGCCAGGGCTGGGTCTATTCCGATTATGTGACGGCTGATATAGGCGGCAGCCGAGTGGTGTTGACGGAACGGCGGTCCAACGTTGCTGTCGTCTCGCCGCCGGATGACATCGGCAACTACTCGACGGATTATACCGGCGCGATCATCGCCAGCGATCCGGTCGTGGATGACTTTCCTCCGCCCCCGGCTGAAGTCCGCACCTATGTCGACACGCATCGTCTCGATCCAATCTATCTCGAGGGCGAAGTGGTGACCGGCGCGACGCTGCCCGACACCGTCGAGTTGCGCGAAATTCCGGACTACAACTACCGCTACGTCTACGTGAACGGCCAGCCGGCGCTGATCGACCCGGACACGCGGCGCATCATGTACGTGGTGCGCTGATATGGCGGCGGCGGTCGCCTGGTGTTCGAGACCACCAATTGTCGAAGCTGGCGCCGCCCCTCATCGCCCTGCCGGGCACTTCTCCCCGTATAGTGACGGGGAGAAGGAAGCTCGCCGCAACCTCGGCGCGCTTCTTGCAACGCTGGTGATTGGCGAAATCGGCGATGAGAGCGCCCCTCTCCCCGTCACCATACGGGGAGAGGATGCCGGTCCACCCTCCGCAGCTGCAGCGCAGCTGCTGCGGAGGACGGGCAGGCAGGTGAGGGGCGGCGCCAACGCTCGCCGAACAGGAATGATTGCGCGCAAACGCCCGATCTCATAGATCATGCAGCCCTGTGCCTTCGGCAAAGGAGCCAGCGTGACGATCGATTCGGCCGCCTTCGAACGCTATAGGCGCTCGCCCAACACCCGCACGACCTTGCCGCGCCTGTTCCTCGGAACGGGGATCGTCCTCTTCTTCTGGGCAGCAGCCACAGTGGCCGTGCTGGTCGGCGGCACCTATGCCTTCTTCGCATGGCAGCCGGCCGCGGCTGCGCCATCCGGCATGCAGGGTTTCCTCGCTTCGCCCCTTGGCACCCTCACTGCGCTCGTCTCGTTTGCCGGCATCTGGATCGGCCTGTCGGTCGCGATGCGCTGGGTGCATGGCGAGAGGCTGTCGGCACTGCTCGGCAACAGCCGCCAGATTTCATGGTCAGGCTTCCTCAAGGGGCTGATCGCGGTGCTGATCACGTCGTTCATATCCGAGATCCTGCTCTATCTGCTGCAGCCGCAGATCGCGCGCGGCCCGATCAGCCTGTCGTCCTGGCTGCTGTTTGTGATCCCGATCGCCGCGCTCACCATGCTGCAGACATCCTCGGAAGAGGTGCTGTTTCGCGGCTATCTGCTGCGCGGTCTCGCCAGCCGCTTCAAGAGCCCGTTCATCTGGGCGCTGCTGCCGGCCCTGCTGTTCACCTCGCTGCATTGGAGCGCGAGTTCGTCGGCCGCCATTAACGCCTGTGTGCTGGCGTCGATCGCCGCTTTCGCGCTGCTGCTGACGCTTGTGGTCTACGCAACCGGCAATCTCGGCGCCGCTCTGGGTGCTCATCTCGGCAACAACCTGACCGGCTTCCTGCTGATCTCGCATCAGGAAAGCTACAGTTCCTTCGCCTTGTTCAACGCCAGGCCGCTCGAGGGACCGGGCTGGGCCACGTCGGATGCGGTTCTCATCGCCTTGATCGGCATCGCCTGCAGCCTGCTGACCATCGTGCTGCTTTTACATCCGCGCTCGCCGCTCAAGGTTGCCGCTGAGCTTCCGGACCAGGCGAGCTCAACCTGATTGCAGCCCGGAGAACGGCGCAATCCGGCCCTCGTCTTGACTCCGCGGCCGATTTCCTGTCTACACGCCCCGAATTCCGCGACGAGTATCCCTCCGAGCAAGCCGACCAGGACGCCTAAGCCTCGTTGAGGTGAAGTGCTGTAAATCGATCCTGGAGGCCAACACCCGGCAGCGCTGAGCGCCCCCGGGTGCTTTTTGGTTTTGGCTTTTGCTTGGACTTTTGGTTGGACACTGGGCGCGAACGCATTACCTCTCGGGCACCATCCGGGTGCCAGGGAAAAGGAAAACGAATGTTTGAATCACTACAGGAACGTCTTGGTTCGATCCTGAACGGCCTCACCGGCCGCGGCGCGCTGTCGGAGGCTGACGTCTCGGCGGCGTTGCGCGAGGTGCGCCGTGCACTGCTCGAAGCCGACGTGGCGCTGGAAGTGGTGCGCGCCTTCACCGACAAGGTGCGCGAGAAGGCTGTCGGCGCCGCCGTGGTCAAGTCGATCAAGCCCGGTCAGATGGTCGTCAAGATCGTCCATGACGAACTGGTCGAGATGCTCGGCGCCGAAGGCGTCGCCATCGATCTCAATGCGCCGGCGCCGGTCGTCATCATGATGGTCGGCCTGCAGGGTTCCGGCAAGACCACCACTTCGGCCAAGATCGCCAAGCGGCTTTCCGAGCGTCAGAACAAGAAGGTTCTGATGGCTTCGCTCGACACGCGGCGCCCCGCCGCGCAGGAGCAACTGCGCCAGCTCGGCGAACAGGTCAAGGTCGCCACGCTGCCGATCATCGATGGCCAGTCGCCGGTCGACATCGCGCGCCGTGCCGTGCAGGCGGCCAAGCTTGGCGGCCACGACGTCGTCATCCTCGACACCGCCGGTCGCACCCATATCGACGAGCCGCTGATGGTCGAGATGGCCGACATCAAGAAGGTGTCGAGCCCGCACGAAATCCTGCTGGTCGCGGATTCGCTGACCGGCCAGGACGCCGTCAACCTGGCCAAGAGCTTCGACGAGCGCGTCGGCATCACCGGTCTCGTGCTGACCCGCATGGACGGCGACGGCCGTGGCGGTGCGGCTCTTTCCATGCGCGCCGTCACCGGCAAACCGATCAAGCTGATCGGCACCGGCGAAAAGATGGACGGGCTGGAGGAATTCCACCCCAAGCGCATTGCCGACCGCATCCTCGGCATGGGCGACATTGTCTCGCTCGTCGAAAAGGCCGCCGAGAACATCGACGCCGAGCAGGCGGCGGCGATGGCCAAGAAGATGCAGTCGGGCAAGTTCGACCTGAACGATCTCGCCGGCCAGCTTCAGCAGATGTCGAAAATGGGCGGCATGGGCGGGATCATGGGCATGATGCCCGGCATGGGCAAGATGAAGGACCAGATGGCCGCCGCCGGTCTTGACGACAAGATGTTCGGCCGCCAGCTTGCCATCATCTCGTCGATGACCAAGGCCGAGCGCGCCAACCCGGATTTGCTCAAGCATTCGCGCAAGAAGCGTATCGCCGCCGGTTCCGGCACCGACGCGGCCGAAATCAACAAGCTGCTCAAGATGCATCGCGGCATGGCCGACATGATGAAGGCCATGGGCGGCAAGGGCAAAGGCGGCGGCCTGATGCGCGGCATGATGGGCGGCCTTGCCTCCAAGATGGGTCTCGGCGGCATGATGCCGGGCGGCATGGGCGGCATGATGGGCGGCGGCATGCCCGATCTGTCGAAGATGGACCCCAAGCAGCTCGAAGCCTTGCAGAAACAGGCGCAAGCCGCCGGTCTCGGCGGCGGCATGAAGGGTCTTCCCAGCAATGGTGGCCTGCCCGGGTTGCCTGGCGGCATGAAACTCCCCGGGCTTCCCGGTCTCGGCGGCGGTGGGTTGCCCGGCCTTGGCAAGAAGAAGTGAGGACGCCATGAACGAAGAAAAGGACATGGCCGACGCTCGCGCCGTGCTGGCCGACTACCGAGCCTCGATCGACAACATCGACGCAGCCCTGATCCACATGCTGGCGGAGCGCTTCCGCTGCACCAAGGCGGTCGGCGTGCTGAAGGCGACGCATGGCCTGCCGCCGGCCGACCCGGCACGCGAACAGCAGCAGATCGCCCGCCTTCGCCAGCTGGCGAAGGACGCCCATCTCGACCCGGATTTCGCGGAAAAATTCCTCAACTTCGTCGTCCGCGAAGTGATCCGTCACCACGAACAGATCGCCGCTTCCAACGGCGTGATGAAAACCAACTGAACCCAATCAACGAACTTAGAGTTTTTAGGAGAAAAGAAATGCCCTTGAAGATCCGACTGGCCCGTGCGGGCTCGAAGAAGCGTCCCTACTACCATGTCGTCATCGCCGACGCCCGTTCGCCGCGTGACGGCCGGTTCATCGAGTCGATCGGCTCGTGGAACCCGCTGCTGCCCAAGGACGGCGAACGCGTCAAGGTCGACGCCGACCGCGTCAAGCATTGGCTGGCGCACGGCGCCCAGCCGACCGACCGCGTGCTGCGCTTCCTTGACGAGGCCGGCCTCGTCAAGCGCGATGCCCGTTCCAACCCGAAGAAGGCCGAGCCGGGCAAGAAGGCGCAGGAACGCGCTGCTCTCTTGAAGAAGGCGCAGGAAGATGCCGCCGCCGCTGTTGCGGCCGCCGCAGCCGCCCCGGCCGAGGCGGAAGCCGCCACCGCCGAATAAGTATTTGCTCTATCGCATACAGGAAAACGGCGGGCCATGTGCCCGCCGTTTTGCTGTCGTCCTGTCTGTAAGGCCGCCCGATCAATAGCCGCGTGGGCAGCGGTCGATGTAGACGCGGCCACGGCTATCACGGTAGCGGCATTCGCCACGCTCGCTCGCCCGACCGATCAGCGCACCGGCAACAGCGCCGACAGCGCCACCAACGACGGCGCCCTCAACCGGATCGCCGGCAACAGCAGCACCGACGGCAGCGCCACCAAGGCCGCCGACAGCTGCGCCTTTCTCCGTTTGTGAACAAGCGGCGAGCGGCACCAGCAGGGCCATCAAAAGCATCATTTTCTTCATGGTCGTTCCTCTCCAGTAGGAGCCGCCGCCGCCGCCGAGTGAATCCCTAACTCGCAACTCGGCGTTTTGATCCCAAAGAGATCGCCGGCAAAGGGATTCAGCTGAACGGGATCAGCGCGCGTATCCGGGGGTCGCGCAGATACAGGCCACCCCACAGGACGATGCCGAGATAGACGCCGAACAGTGTGTGCGAGAACAGCGGGTTGTCGACGCGGACATTGGTGGCGATGGCACCGCCCATATAGGCGGTGAGCAGGATGGCACCGAGCACCGCTGTGCGCGGCAAGGCGTAGAGTGCCGTCGAGATCAGGCCGATGACGCCAAGCATACGCGCGACATTCGGGTCGGCCGGCCAGCCGAGCGGCACCATCGTCTGGGTGACGACATCGAGCGGCGGCAGCTTGATGACGCCGTCGAAAATCATGAACAACACAATGAAGCCGCTGAGCGCGCGGCCGGTCCACAGAGCACCCGGTGATACGGGCGCGGTTTCGGAAATGCTCATAGTATTCCCTCCTGATGGTTGGAGCCCTTTCAACGGGGTCGAACCAAGGACGCGGCATGGAGCGGCGATCCGACAGCGTCGGGATTCTTTGGGCGCCGGGTGACGCTACAGTGAGGCGAAGGCAACCTTGGCGCCGGCATAATCATGCCTTCGAGAGGCGTTTCAGCCGATCTCCGAAGGCAGAGCCACCCGTATCCAACACCTACGAAAATAGAACTTTTCCGCCGGGATCATCTTCAGCGGCGTCTCGCCCCAGCGCAACAGGACCGCAAGCCCAGTCGCCAGCGATATCGCCATATCGTCTGTACAACGCGGACTATCGGCACTCGCCAGTCGCGGATATTGAGGAGCACGTGGGCTGCGGCCCGTTTCTGCAGTCGAGAGATGAGAAAAATGGCCGGCGAAACCGATCTGAAGACACTGTTGGTATCGATGACGCCGGAACTGCTCGCCAGCATCTATGTCTTCGCCACGCTGGCGCCTGGCATCGCTCAGCCCGAAGGCGTCAAGCCGGTGATGCTGTTCCGTGAGCGCGAAGGCACGACGCTGATCGTGACCGAGGAGGAGGCTAACGCCGCGGGGCTGACCGCTTCTTTCCGCTGCCGGATGCTGACGCTGAACATCCATTCGTCGCTGGAAGCCGTCGGCTTCCTCGCCGCCATCACCACACGGCTCGCGGCAGCCGACATGGGCGTCAATCCGGTCTCGGCTTTCTACCACGACCACCTGTTCGTCCCCGCCGATCGGGCGGAGGAAGCGCTGGAACTGCTGCGCCAGCTGGCTAGGGACAGCGCCAGCTGAACTTTGACAGGATCCCAAAAATCGCGTAAATTGCGGTAAGTGCGTAAATTACGCGATTTAGGATGAGCCATCATGCGTGAAGTTCCCACCACAGAATTCACCCGTAATTTCGGGCGGTACCGAGAGATCGTGCAGCGTGAGCCGGTCGCCGTAATGAGTCACGGGCGGCCAACCGGCTATTTCGTTTCAGCTGTCGAGTATGAAGAGCTGCAGCACTACAAGAACCTGGCCCGGCAATCATTTGCGACCAGGGATCTGTCGCGCGAGGACGTGGAAGCTATCGCCAGCGGCCGCATGTCATCGGAACACGATCATCTCAATGCCTTGATGGATCCCAAGTAAGGCATGCCGCTTCCCGACCCACAGCTCGGCCTCGTCATCTCCTATGCGTATCTGTGGCACCATGAACATCAAGCCGGACAGGATGAAGGGCGGAAAGATCGCCCTTGCGTGATCGTGGTAGCCGTCGAACGCGGCGCCGATGGTCTGATCGTGACGGTGGTGCCTGTCACGCATGTACCGCCGGCCGATCCGTCGCTGGCGATCGAGCTGCCGCCAGCCGTCAAGCGTCATTTGGGGCTGGACGGCGAGCGCTCCTGGGTGATGCTCCACGAAGGCAATCGCTTCGCGTGGCCAGGCTACGACCTTCGTCCGGTGCCGCGCTCCACCGACCGCTATGACTACGGCCTGTTGCCGCCACGGCTGTTTTCATCGCTGGTGGAGCGCTTCAGGACAATCTGGGAAGTCGGGCAAGGCCGTCAGGTACCGCGCGACTAACCCTTTGCGGCTGGCGCCGCCCCTCATCCCCTGACCTGTCCCCCGTGAACGCAGGGCTGTCCGGGGAAAGGGAGGGTGAATCGAAATGCCACATGCGCATGC
>SAKE01000039.1:0-32971 GCA_004017275.1 Mesorhizobium sp.
TCTCCCCGTCACTATACGGGGAGAAGGTGCCGGCAGGCGGATGAGGGGCGGCGCGGCGCCTGCGAAGTTGGCACGCCGGACTACTTGCTCGCCTTGGCCCGCTCGATCGCGTCGACGATCATCTTCTTGGCATATTTGGAATCGTGCCAGCCTTCGATCTTGACCCATTTGCCCGGTTCGAGATCCTTGTAGTGCTCGAAGAAGTGCTGCACCTGCTGGCGCGTGATGTCGGGCAGCTGGGTGTATTCGGTGACGTTCTCGTAGCGCAACGTCAATTTCGGTGACGGCACGGCGATGATCTTCTCGTCCTGGCCGGCATTGTCTTCCATGATCAGCACGCCGATCGGCCGAACGTTGATGACGCAGCCCGGCACCAGCGCGCGCGTGTTGCAGACCAGCACGTCGATCGGATCGCCGTCGCCCGACAACGTGTGCGGCACGAAGCCGTAATTGCCGGGGTAGCGCATCGAGGTGTGCAGGAAGCGGTCGACGAACAGCGTGCCGGCCTCCTTGTCCATCTCATACTTGATCGGCTCGCCGCCGATCGGCACCTCGATGATGACGTTGACGTCCTCAGGCGGATTCTTTCCGCTGGCTATGGCTTCAATGCGCATGGCTTAAATCCCTCTCTCGATGGACGATCGATAGCGGGCGGCGCGCCATGGTGCAATGCGGCGAATGGTGCTGGGATGCGAATGGAACGCCCAATTGCCGAAAGGCCTGGCCGTCATTCCCAGACGAAAGCGACCTTCTTCAGCGCCTTCTGCTCGAATATCTCCACGCCCTCGGCGACGTCGCGACCGCCGGCGCCGGCATAGAAGGCGAGCGCGTTCTGGTTGTCTTCCAGCGCCCACACCACCATGCCTTTCAGCCCGTGATCGGCCAGACGCGCCCTGGCTGCCGCGAACAGGCGGCTGCCGAGCCCGATACCCTGATATTCCGGGCGCAGGTACAATTCGTAGATTTCGCCTTGCTGCTTGAGCTCACGGGCGCGGTTCTTGCCGATCGTCGCATAGCCGGCAACCTTGCCGCCGATTTCGACGACCAGAACGGTGGCGGCGCGGCGAATCGCGTTGGCCCACCAGTCGGCGCCGCGGCGGTTGATCATCGATGTCAGCGTACGGTGCGGAATGATGCCGGAATAGGCGCCGCGCCAAGCCTCCAGGTGCACCTCGGCGATGGCACCGGCATCGCGTGGGTCGGCCTTTCTTATGTCGATCGTCAGCGTATTCATGATTTGTTAACCATAAACTCGCATCGCCCGATTGCAAGAGTCCGGGCGACCCGCCGATCGCTTTATCACAGGCGATCACCGCCTCGATGATGGGCCTTTAATGCTTTCCCGGGAGGCTCAGATTTCGACCAAATGGTCGTCCAGCTCATTGCTGTCGCCTGCCGTGACCGGGAAATGCTCGGCAAGCACCGCCCCCACCTGCTCGATCGCCTGGACGAAGCCGTCAGCAAGTCGATCGTCGCCGGCATGCGCGGTAAGGTCGCGCACCACGCCGTCCCAGACGTGCTGGCCGACCTTGGCGTCGATGCCCGAATCGGCGACCACTTCGGCATAGCGTTCGGCGATCGAGACGAAGATCAGAACCCCGGTCCGTGCCGTGGTGCGATGGACGTTGCGGGCGAGGAACTGCTTGATCGCGTTGGCATGTGCCGCCTGGTAGCGCAGCCGCTTCGGCACCAGATGGATGCGCAGGCCGGGCAGCGCCCACAACAAGGCCAGCACGCAGGCCAGCGCCAGAAGCTGGGCGAGAACGAAATGCGGCATCCGGATCGACAGCCACCAGGCTTCCAGCCCATAGGCAACCGCCAGACTGACGATCAGCATGCACACGGTCGCCATGAACGCGGCCGGGAAGAAATAGCCGTCGCTGGCATGGGCCACGACGCAGTAGATCTCGCCATCGGTTTTCGCTTCGGCGGCGCGGATCGCGGTTGCGATGCGCTCATGATCCTGCGGGCTGATTGGTCGTGTTGCCATGATCTGTCTCACCAGCTTCCTGAAGAACCGCCACCGCCCGAAGAGCCGCCGCCGCCGGAAAACCCGCCGCCGCTGCTTGAGCCCGAGGACCAGCCACTGCTCGAACCTGACGACCAGCCGCTGCCCGACGACGAACCCGTTGTCCAGCCGCTGCTGCCCGAGGACCCGCTCGGCCCGCGGCCGTAACGAAACGTCATGCCCAGCCATTTGTATACGCCCGGCGACAGCTTTGTGCCGAACATCGGCGGCAGGAATGCCATCGCCATGCCGCCGAAGAAGATGATCGCCCACAGGATCAGGAACACCGCGACGATCGGATCGATGGACGTGCTGTTGTCGGCGGGATTGCGCTTGCCGCGCGCTTCCAGTTCTTCGGGATTGCCCTCCAGAACCATGACCATGTCGTCGACGGCCTTGGCGATGCCGCCCGAGAAATCGCCGGCGCGGAAAGCCGGCACCATGTCGTTTTCGATGATCAGCTTGGTGTGCAGGTCGGTCAGCGTGCCTTCCAGCCCGTAGCCGACCTCGATGCGCATCTTGCGGTCGTTCTTCGCGACCAGCAGCAGCACGCCGTTGTTTTCGCCCGCCTGACCCAGCTTCCAGAAGCGAAACAGCCGGTTGGCGTAGGGCTCGATCTCCTCGCCGTCGAGGCTGGGGATTGTGGCGACGACGATCTGGTCGGACCCTTTTGTCTCGAAATCGGCGAGCTTCTGCGTCAGCACCGCCTTGGTCGCCATGTCGATGATGCCGGCATTGTCGACGACACGGCCGGTCAGCGCCGGCAGGTCGGCAGCATAGGCCATGAAGCAGGAGAGCAGCACGGCTGTTGCCATCAGGACAGGCCAGGCGAAGCGGCCGGGTCTCAACAGGCTGATGCTACGCGTCCTCATGCCATCATCACCAGCTTCCCGATGAGCCGCCGCCGCCTGACGAACCGCCGCCGCCCGAAAAGCCGCCACCGCCGCCACCCGAAGACCAGCCGCCGCCGGAACTTCCCGACGACCAGCCGCCACGGGAGGATCGCCGGCTTGGCTCGAAGGTCATGCCGAGCCAGCGGTAGCGGCCGGGGCCGAGCTTCTGGCCGAAGATCGGCGGCAGCACGGAAACCGCGATGCTGCCGAAGAAGATGATCGCCCAGATGCTGATGAAGACGGCAAAGAACAGGTCGTCGGAATCGAAAGGGGCCTGCTGATTGCGCTCGCCGCGTGCTTCCAGTTCCTCCGGATTGCCTTCCAGCACCATGATCATGTCGTCGACGGCCTTTTCTATGCCGCCGGAGAAATCCCCGGCGCGAAAGGCAGGCACCATGTCGTTTTCGATGATCAGCTTGGTGTGCAGGTCGGTCAGTGTGCCTTCGAGCCCGTAGCCGACCTCGATTCGCATCTTGCGATCGTTCGGGGCCACCAACAGCAGCGCGCCATTGTTTTCCTTCGCCTGGCCGAGTTTCCAGAAGCGAAACAGCCGATTGGCGTAGGGCTCGATCTCCTCGCCGTCGAGGCTGGGAATGGTCGCGACGACGATCTGGTCGGAGCCTTTTGTCTCGAAATCGGCAAGCTTCTGCGTCAGCGCGGCCTCGGTCGCCGCATCGATGATGCCGGCATTGTCGACGACACGGCCGGTGAGTGCCGGGAGTTCGGCGGCGAAGGCGGTGAAGGGGAGGAAGAAGAGGCTGGCAAGAAGGCTAAGAAAGGAAAGGTAGGTGTTCCGTAGCGCCCCCCTCTGTCCTGCCGGACATCTCCCCCTCAAGGGGGGAGATCGGACCTCACACCGGCCTTCGCCAATCACCGATGCAGAAGGATGAGCGATGCGCTCGAAACTGCCAATCTCCCCCCTTGAGGGGGAGATGTCCGGCAGGACAGAGGGGGGTGTTTGCACGCCAGCAGTCCGTCTTTTCGCAGGATTGTATTCCGACGACGGCCGAGGCTCTTCACCCGCCCTGTTTCGTGCCGAAATCGACCTTCGGCGGCTGCATCTTGTCTTCCTCTACGGTGAAATTGGCAAAGGGCTCGTTGCCGCGGAACCAGAAGGTCGCCCACAGCACCGACGGGAACGTCCGCAGCGTCAAATTGTAATCCCGCACCGCCTGGATGTAGTCGCGCCGCGACACCGCGATGCGGTTTTCGGTGCCTTCGAGTTGCGCCTGCAGCGCCAGGAAATTCTGGTTGGCTTTGAGGTCGGGATAGGCTTCCGAGACCGCGATCAGCCGCGACAGCGCGCTGGTCAACCCGGCCTGGGCGTCCTGGAACTTCTTGAGGGCTTCGGGATCCTTCAGCGTTTCCGGCGTCACCGTGATCTGGGTGGCCTTGGCGCGGGCTTCGACCACCGCGTCGAGCGTGTCCTTTTCGTGCGAGGCATAGCCCTTGACCGTCTCGACCAGGTTGGGGATGAGATCGGCGCGGCGCTGATACTGGTTCAGCACCTCGCTCCATGCCGCCCTGGCGTTTTCTTCCGCCGTCGGGATGGTGTTGTAGCCGCAGCCGGCAAGCAGCGGCAGCACGATCGCCATCATCAGGAAGGCGGGCAGCGTGCGGAACATGGACGATGAGGCAAGGCGCTGGGCAAACATGATGGGGTCCCTCGGTAGAAGTTGCATGCGAAGCATTACCACAATCAGCGTGCAAGAAAACCGCCCGACCGGCAGCCGCCTGCCTGGCACGCCCGATGCCGTTGCAAGGCCCTGTGATTGGCCGTGCGAACACGATAAGGTCCTGGCGAAACGGGACATCACCATGGCGGAACGCCACGACAGCGAGAAGGAATCGCGCCGTATCCTCGAGCGCGTTGCGCGCGAGACGGATCCTGCCGGCAATTCGTTCGTGGCGCGGGCCACGAAAGGCATGCGCGATCACGTCACCGCGGCCGATGCCGATCGTGCCGATCCGATCGAAGTCTGGGGCACCCGCATTGGCCGGACACTCGGCCTGCTGCTGGCGCTGGGCCTGATGGTCTGGCTCGTGCTTTACGTCATCCGGGGCAGTTAGGAATCAAACAACAATGAGCGCCGAACAAACCGACGCGCCGCGTGCGGTCATCGTCATTTCCAGCCATGTCGCGCGCGGCTCGGTCGGCAACCGCGCCGCCGTCTTTGCGCTGGAGACCCTGGGTTTCCCGGTCTGGGCGGTGCCGACGGTCATCCTGCCGTGGCATCCCGGCCATGGACGGGCAACGCGCATCGTGCCGCCGCTCGACCAGTTCAAGGCGTTGATGGCCGATCTCGAGCGGGCGCCCTGGCTGGGCGAGGTCGGCGCCGTTCTGTCCGGCTATCTCGGCGAGGCCGGCCAGGCCGAGGCCGTCGCCTCGCTGGTTGCCGCGGTGAAGGCAAGGACGCCCGACGCCGTCTATATCTGCGATCCGGTGATGGGCGATTCGGGCGGCCTCTACGTGCCCGAACCGACTGCCATCGCCATGCGCGACCGGCTGATGCCGATCGCCAACATCGCCACCCCCAACCGCTACGAACTGGAATGGATGGCCGGCGCTCCCTTGGCCGACCTGAAATCGGTGATCGCGGCGGCGCTCCATGCCGGGCCATCGACCATGCTGGTCACCTCGGCGCCGTCGATGATGACGGGCGGCACCGGCAATCTTTTGCTCGACGGCACCCAGGCGCTGCTTGCCGAGCACCGCCTGATCGACAAGCCGCCGAATGGCCTGGGCGATCTGACGGCGGCCGTCTACCTGGCGCGCATCCTCTCCGGCCAGCCGCCGATCAAGGCGCTGCAATCGACGACGGCGGCGGTCTACGAGATCCTGGCGCGCACTGCCAAGCGCGGCGGCGACGAACTGCAGCTCGAAACCGACGCACAGAGCCTGTCGCACCCGATGGCGATGGTGCAGCTTCGCCACCTCACGCATCCGGGGCGGGACCGCCGGGCGTGACCCCGACCAAGGCCATGCTTGTCGGCGCAGACGGCTGCAAGGCCGGCTGGATCGCCGTCCGGCGCACGCCCGGCATGGCACCGTCTGTCGATGTCTTCGCCAGCTTCACTGCCCTGCTTGCATCGCTCCCCGACGATGCGGTCATCGCTGTCGACATGCCGATCGGGCTGCCCGAATTTTCGAGTAAAGGTGGTCGCGGCCCCGAAGCATTGGTGCGGCCGCTGCTTGGGGCACGCCAATCCAGCGTCTTCTCGATCCCGTCTCGTGCCGCGCTTTATGCCGACACCAACGGCTTCACCACCATCGAAGCCTGGTATGCCGCGCACATCAGGGCAAGCGAGGTGGCCAAGACCACATCCGACCCGCCGCGCGGCGTTTCGATCCAGGCGTTCGGCATTTTCGCCAAGATCCGCGAGATCGACGCGCTGCTGATCGCGCGGCCCGATTTGCACAGCCGCGTCTACGAATCGCATCCGGAAGTCGCTTTCTGCCGGCTGAATGGCGATCGGGCCATGCAGCTGCCGAAAAAGATCAAGGGCAGCATCAATCCAGCCGGCATGGCGGAACGCAAGGCGCTGCTTTGCCGGCATGGCTATGAGATGGGCTTTCTCGACCAGCCGCCGCCGCAGGGCGCGGCCGCCGATGATTTCCTCGATGCAGCCGCAATGATGCTGATCGCCAGTCGCATCGCCAGGGGTGAGGCACGGCCGTTTCCTGACCCGCCGGGCCGCGACAGCCTTGGCATTCCCATTGCCATCTGGGCATAGCGGTACTAGCCAAGGCTGCGCCTGATGCATGGCATTTGTAGCCGGCCCCATAATTCTGCATTGCTCGCAACGGGCTTTTACCGTTAGAGCCTCTTTTGACCGCAACGAGCTGCCGCCTCCAACCCGGAAAGGCTCCAGACGCCGCCCATGTCCAATCTCCCCGACCACCTTCTCGCCGGCTATCGCAATTTCATGAACGGCCGCTATCTCACCGAGAGCGGACGCTATCGCGAGCTTGCCCGCGAAGGCCAGGCGCCGGAAACGATGATCGTCGCCTGTTGCGACTCCCGCACCGCACCCGAGGCGATCTTCGACGCCGGACCCGGCGAACTCTTCGTGCTGCGCAATGTCGGCAATCTGGTCCCGCCTTACGCACCGGACGGCGAGTTCCATTCGACCTCCGCCGCGCTCGAATTTGCCGTGCAGAGCCTCAAGGTCAAGAACATCGTCGTCATGGGCCACGGCCGCTGCGGCGGCATCCGCGCCGCGCTCGACACCAATTCCGCACCGCTCTCGCCGGGTGACTTCATCGGCAAATGGATGAGCCTGATCGCGCCGGCCGCCGAAACCGTCTCCTCGAGCACCTTCATGACCGCGTCGGAGCGCCAGACCGCGCTGGAGCGCATCTCGATCCGCTATTCCATCGCCAATCTCCGCACCTTTCCCTGCGTCTCGATTCTCGAAGGCAAGGGGCGGCTATCGCTGCACGGCGCCTGGTTCGACATTTCGACCGGCGAACTTTGGGCGATGAACAAGGAGACCGGCGATTTCGAACGGCCGCAGCTGGGATGAAAACAGCGGCGCGCAAGGTGGTGAATGTCAGGTCGACCGCTTTGACGGCGGCTGCGCTGCTGGTAGCGATCATTGCAGCCCGCGCCGATGATCGCGCCATCATCGGTCGCTGGTATTCGGCGCTTCTGGCGGCCGATCGCACCGAACTGTCGGACCTGCTCGCCGATGATGTCCGCATCCAACTCGAAGACCTCGGCATCGTGCAAAACAAGCAGGAATTCATCGCCTCGATCGACGAATGGAAAGGTGCGGTTGCCGGTGCGGCGATCCGGCACCGCATCGAGAAGAGCGAAGGCGGCGTCACCACGGTGGTCGCCTGCTATGATTTCCCCAACAACGACATGCTGATGCAGGAAACCTTCGCGGTGGCCGACAACCGCATCACCGCCAGCTCGCAAGCCGCGATCGCCGAGAATTGCGACGGCTTCTGAGCAGATATCGGCCAACCGCGATATTGCGGGTCCGCCGACCGCGTCCTACATCGGGTACCACCCGCCCTGCCTGCCCTCACCAGCGAAAGACTGTCCATGCCATCCACAAAAGCCGTCGACCTCGCCGCCCATCCGCTGACCGCGTGGCAAGGGCCGCTCGGCCTGCCGGATTTCACGCGCATTGGCGACGGCGACTTCTCCCCGACCTTCGATGCAGCGCTGAAGGCGCATCAGGCCGAGATCGAGGCGATCGCCGGCAACAAGGATGCGCCGTCCATCGAGAACACGCTTGCCGCGCTGGAACTAGGCGGCGAGGCGCTCGACCGTGTCTCGTCGATCTTCTGGTGCCGCGCTGGCGCCCACACCAATGAGACGATCCAGGCGCTGGAGCGCGACATTTCGCCGAAGATGTCCCGGCACTTCTCGGCGATCTCGATGAATGAGAGGCTGTTTGCCCGCATCGACGAGCTCTACCAGCGCCGTGATAGCCTGAAGCTCGACGCCGAGACCCTGCGCGTCCTGGAAAAGACCTGGAAGGGCTTTGTCCGTTCCGGCGCCAAGCTCGACGCCGACGGCAAGAAGCGGCTGGCAGAGATCAACGAAGAGCTGTCCTCGCTCGGCACGACTTTCGGCCAGAATGTGCTGACAGACGAGAGCGACTGGGCGCTGTTTCTCGACGAGGCCGACCTTGCCGGCCTGCCGGATTTCCTGAAAAGCTCGATGGCCGAGGCGGCCGAAATGCGCGGCCGGAAGGGCCGCTATGCCGTCACTTTGTCGCGTTCGATCTACGAGCCGTTCTCGACCTTCTCCGAACGCCGCGACCTGCGCGAGACCGCTTTTCGCGCCTTCACCATGCGCGGCCAGAATGGCGGCGCCTCCGACAACACATCCGTGGTGCGCGACATGCTGCGCCTGCGCGCCGAAAAGGCAAAGCTGCTCGGCTACGCCTCCTTCGCCGCGCTGAAGCTCGACGACACCATGGCCAAGACGCCGCAGGCGGTGCACGCGCTGCTCGACCCGGTGTGGGAGAAAGCGCTGGAGAAAGCCGCCGCCGACCAGATCGAATTGCAGCGGCTGGCGACGACTGCCGGCAGCAACGAAAAATTCGCCGCCTGGGATTGGCGCTTCTACCAGGAAAGGCTGCGCGCGGAAAAGTTCGCCTTCGACGAAGCCGAGCTGAAACCCTATTTGCAACTCGACCGGATCATCGACGCCTGCTTCGACGTGGCGACGAGGCTGTTCGGCATCACCTTCGAGGAGAAGAAGGGCATTGCCGCCTGGCATCCGGATGCCCGTGTCTTCGTGGTGAAGAATGCCGACGGCAGCGAGCGCGGCCTGTTCCTCGCCGATTATTTCGCGCGGCCGTCAAAGCGCTCCGGCGCCTGGATGAGCGCTCTGCAATCCGGCTATCATCTAGGCCACGGCTCGAAACCGGTGATCTACAACATCATGAACTTCGCCAAGCCGCCGGTGGGCGAGCCGGCTTTGCTGTCGGTCGACGAAGCCAAAACGCTGTTCCACGAGTTCGGCCATGCGCTGCACGGCATGCTGACCGACGTCACCTGGCCGTCGGTGGCCGGTACCTCGGTCAGCCGTGATTTCGTCGAACTGCCCTCGCAGCTCTACGAGCATTGGCTGACCGTGCCGACGGTGCTGGAAAAGCACGCTTTGCACGTCAAGACCGGCAAGCCGATGCCGAAGGCGCTTCTCGACAAGATGCTGGCCGCGCGCACGTTCGGCGCCGGCTTCGCCACCGTCGAATTCACCGCCTCGGCCTTGATGGACATGGCCTATCACGCGCGACCGGATGCGCCGGAAGCGCCGCTTCGTTTCGAAGCCGAAACGCTCGACGAGCTTGATATGCCGAACACCATCGCCATGCGCCACCGCACCCCGCATTTCGGCCACGTCTTTTCCGGCGACGGTTATTCGGCCGGCTACTACTCCTACATGTGGTCGGAAGTGCTCGATGCCGATGCCTTCGCCGCCTTCGAGGAGACCGGCGACCCCTTCAACCCGGCGCTCGCCGAGCGGTTGCGCAAGAACATCTACGCCGCCGGCGGCTCGAAAGACCCGGAAGAGCTTTACACGGCATTTCGCGGCAAGATGCCGTCGCCTGAAGCGATGATGGTGAAACGGGGATTGGTGTGATTAGCCAATCTCCCCCCTCGTGGGGGAGATGTCGCCGAAGGCGACAGAGGGGGTCGCCGAGCGTGAAGCGCTAACTTCATTCTATCGCAGGAAGCCGAGCCCGGTCGGACCGACCCCCTCTGCCCTACCGGGCATCTCCCCCTCAAGGGGGGAGATTGGCTACTTCCAAGGATCAGCCACCCTGGGCCACACCGGTCGCGTCAGCTTCTTGTAATCGGTCACCGCCGGATTGCTGGGATACGAACTCGGCGCCGAGACATAGATGATCTCGGCGGCGATCGGCTCGAAGCCGGCGTAGAAATGGTTGGTCGACTTGATCAGCAGCATGTCCTTGGCCAGCGGGTCGACGCCAATATTGGAAAAGATATCCGGCTCGAAGGTCTGCGTGCGATTGGTGTTGAGGATGATGTCGACCTCGGTGCCTTCGAGGCGGACCAGCGCCGTCGGCCCAAGCGTCACGCGGCTTGGCCCGAAACTTTGCCAACCCTCCGCAACCGCCTTCAGCACGCGCACGCGCGCATCGATCGGCTCGCCGGCCTGCGGCCCGGCCTTGCCGCCGAAGCGCAGGTCGATGACGGCGCCTTCGCCTGCCGCCAGGCAGAAGGTGACAGCGATCGGATCCCAGATCGTCGCCACGGCGAATTTGTCCAGGCCACGCGCCAGCATCTGGCGCAGCACGAAGGTGCCGTCGCCGGGCACGCCACCGCCGGGGTTGTCCCATATATCGGCGATGACCACCGGCTTGCCCGGATTTCCGGTGCACACGGCAAGCGCCCGATCGATGCCGTCGGCGGCGCTCAGCATGGTCATCGCCGTCTTTTCGCGCAGCGCGTAGAGTTCCCGCCCCAGCCGCTCCGCCAGCGCGTCGCCCTTGGCCTTGTCATTGTCGGTGACGATCAGGATGCGCGTGCCCATCTCGGGCACGTCGGCTGCCATGAAGCCATGGATGACCGAGATCGACAGCACACCGTCCTTGCCGTGCAGCGCCTTGATGCGGTCGACGAAGGACCGCATCGGCTCACGGCTGGTCGGCAGCACCTGGATCATACGGCAATCGAAAGTCGAGATGATCGGCTTGATCTCGCCGCGCGCCGCCGCAAGGCCAAGCTCGACGACATGTTCGCCGCGCTCGTAGAAATCGGTGTGCGGAAATTCGAGGAAGTAGGCGAGGATGTCGGAGGCCGCCACGCGCTTCGGTGTCAGATGGCTGTGCGGATCGAGCTCCACGGCGATCACCACCTCCGGCCCGACCATTGCGCGAACCCGTTCGAGCAGGTCGCCTTCGCAATCGTCATAGCCTTGCGCCACCATCGCGCCATGCAGGCCGAGGATGACGGCATCGACCGGCAGCACTGCCTTGAGCTGGCCCAGAATCTCGTCGCGCAGCGCCTCATAGGTCTGCCGCTGCACCAGGCCGCCCGGCTCCGCCCAGGTGGCGGTGCCCTCGATCACATCGAGGCCTTCGGCGGCTGCGCGGCGGCGCAGCGCCACCATAGGCGAGGAGCACAGCGTCGGCGTTTCCGGATGCTTGCCGGGTCCGGCGTAGAAGGCCATCTCGAACGAGGCACGGTCGGTCGGCACCGGTGAGAAGGTGTTGGTTTCCGTCGCCAGCGAGGCGGTGAAGATGCGCATGAGAGCTCCGTGGTGAATAGGCGCTACTTGACCGCCCCGAGCGCCAGCCCGCGAACCAGGTAGCGCTGCAGCCAGATGAACAGGATGGCCACCGGCAAGGTCGCCAGCAGCGTCGCGGCCATGACGTGATGCCATTCGATGGTGTAGCGGCCGGCGACCAGCGAAAACACCTGGATCGGCAGCGTGTAGCTCTCCTGGCTGCGCAGCATGGTGAGCGCCACGACGAATTCGTTCCAGGCATTGATGAAGGTGAAGATCGCGGTCACCGCGATTGCCGGCAGGCAGAGCGGCAGGAACACCTTGCGCAAGGTCAGCCAGCGGCCGGCGCCCTCCATCCAGGCCGCCTCTTCGAGATCGCGCGGAATGGTGTCGAAATAGCTCTGCAGCATCCACACGGTGAAAGCGACGTTGAAGGCCATGTAGATGAAGCCGAGCGCCGTCGTGCTCTCGACCAGGCCCCAGGCCGCCATCAGCCGGAACAGGCCGAGCACCAGCACGATCGGCGAGATCATCTGCGAGATCAGCAGGAACTGGCGCAAGGCGCTATAGCCGGCAAAGCGGAAGCGCGACATCGCATAGGCCGCCGGAACCGAAATCAGGATGGCGCCGACGGTGGCGATGATCGAGACGTAGAGCGAATTGAGCAGTGCCTGGCCGAAGCCGGTCGCCACCCACATGTCGGAAAAATTCGACCAGCGGAATTCGCTCGGCCACCAGGTCGGCGACAGCACTTCCTGTCTTGGCTTGACCGCGGTCAGGAACATCACGGCGAAGGGAAAAAGCATCACCACGATCAGCGGCGCCAGCAGCAGCCAGGCAATGATGGAACGCTTCAGCTTGCTCGTCATGTGCGTTGCTCCCGCATCGCCAGCCGCACATAGATCATGGTGAAGACCAGCAATATGGCGAACATCACCAGCGACACCGCCGACGCCTCGCCCAGCTTGCCGATGCGGAAGGCCAGCTTGTAGAGGTGGGTGACCAATATATCGGTCGAGTTGGCCGGCCCGCCTTGCGTCATCACCCAGATGATCGGGAAGGAATTGAAGACGTAGATGGTGTTGAGCACGATGGCGATGTTGATGAACGGTTTTAAGAGTGGAAAGGTGATCTCGCGGAACTGCTGCAGCGGCGTCGCCCCTTCGAGCGCCGCCGCCTCGTAGAGATCGTCGGGGATCGATGATAGCCCGCCGAGGAAGATCGTCGTCGTGAACGGCACCGTCACCAGGATGCCGATCAGGACCTGCATGGGAAAGGCGGTTTCGGCGCTCGCCAGCCACTGGATGTTGTGGTCGATGAGGCCGAGGCCGATCAGCGCCGAGTTCAGCATGCCGCTTTCGCCGCTCAGCGCCCAGCGCCAGACCACCGCGGTCATGGTCAGCGACACCGCCCAGGGCAGCATGATGATGACGCGGGCGATGCCGCGGCCATGGAAATCGGTGTTGAGGATCATCGCCACCGGGATCGACAAGAGAAGCGCACCGCCGACCACCATCACCGTCCACTGGCCCGTGCGCCACAGCGCGGCGATGAAATCGGGATCGGCAGTGAGTGCCGCGAAATTGGCAAAGTCGTTGAAGTCGCGAAGCTGGCCGAAGCGGTTGACATCATGCGTCGAGATCTGGATCAGGTCCCAGACCGGCCAGAAGATGACGACTGCCGCCAGGAATAGGCTGGGCAAGGTCAGAAGATAGGGCAAGAAACGATTTTGCATCGGCTGGCTTTGTATCGCGTTGGACATCATTGGTGCTGGCTTGCGCTGCCCCTCACCTGCCTGCCCGTCCTCCGCAGCAGCTGCGCTGCAGCTGCGGAGGGTGGACCGGCATCCTCTCCCCGTATGGTGACGGGGAGAGGGGCGCTCTCATTGATGATTTCGCCAATCTCCAGCGTGCAGGAATAGGTGCGGTCAGCCCTTTCTCCCCGTCACTATACGGGGAGAAATGCCCGGCAGGGCAATGAGGGGCGGCGCTGACATCGACGATCTGTCTCTCTGCTTAAGATTGGAAAAGTGTGACGCGCCCCGCTTGAGCGGAGCGCGCCACGGGCGCAGGGAGATACGCCCTATTTCTTCAGCACGGCGTTGGCCTTGGCGGCTGCGTCTTTCAAGCCTGCCTCGGGGTCGCCGCCGAGATAGATCTTCTGCATGGCGTCGGAGGTGATCTGGGCGACCTCTTCCCAACCTGGGATGACCGGCGCGAAGCGGGCGTCGGGCAGCAGCGCCGTAAACGCCGCCAGATCGGCATTGTTGACGTAGTAGTCCATTTTCGCCTCTTCCTTGTTCACCGGCAGGAAGCCTTCGCCTTGCGTGAACTTGGCGCGCTGCTCCGTGGTGAACAGGAAATCGAGCAGCTTCCAGGCCTCGTCCTTGTTCTTGGAGTTCTTGAACATGATGATGGAATCGGTCACGCCATAGGTGCCGCGCGCGCCGGTCGGTCCGGCGGGAATGGCCGCCACGCCGTATTTCAAGTTCGGCGCCTCGTCCTTGATCTGGTTGGACAGGAAGGGCGCCGTGATCATCATGCCGACCTTGCCCTGCTTGAACAGGTTCTGCACATCCTCACGGTTGTTGGAGGTGACGCCGGGCTCCGTCAGGCCTTCGTCGATCATCGACTTGTAGAGCTTGGCGGCTTCAAGCGCGCCGGGCGAGCTCAGGCCCGAAGTGCCGTCCTTGTTGAGGATTTCGGTGCCCTGCGACCACATCGCGTAGTAGTAGTACACATCGGTCTCGATCTCCTTGCCCTGCAGGCCGAAACCGAACGTGCCCGAACCCAGCGCCTTGATCTTGCGCGCATCGTCCTGCAACTCGGTCCAGGTTGCCGGCGGATTGGCGATGCCGGCCTTCTCGAACAGCTCCTTGTTGTAGTACATGGCGCGCGCCGAGGCCGCGATCGGCAGGCCGTAGGTCTTGCCCTCCATGATCGAGGGTGACAGGAATGTGTCGATGAAGCGATCCTTGAAGTCGGGCTTGATGTAGCTGTCGAGCGGCTCGGCGACATCCTGCTGGACGAAGTCGATCAGCCAGCGTGTGCCGATGATCGACAGATCGGCGTTGGTGCCAGCGGTGATGTCGGTGGTCAGCTTCTGCAGCAGCACATCCCACGGCACCACTTCGAACTTGACCGTGATGCCGGGGTTCGCCGCCTCGAATTCCTTCTTGACGCTGTCGAAATAAGGTCCAGTCTTGGCGCTATACTCGGCGACGGTGACGCGCACCTCGCCCGCATCGGCCTGCGCCGCAATTGCCAGCATGCTCATTCCGGCCATCAGGCCGACAGTCCATTTTGCAAGGCTCATTTGATCTCTCCCATTTTGATTTTGCGCCTGCGCGCCTCTTCGTTGCCGGAGCAGAAGATTTATGTGACTTTCCTACATTATCGATGATTTGAAGGCTTGCAAGCAGATTATTCTGTTGCTTAATTACATTTCGTGGACTAGGCCTGATGGGACTTGTCAAAACTCCGGAGGATGACGCACGGTGGTTTCGAGGGCCGAGTTCGAGGGCAAGACTGTCGTGGTGACGGGTGCTGGCGGCGGCCTCGGCACGGCCATCGTGGCGCTGATGGCGCAAAGGGGCGCCAGGGTCGTCGGCTGCGACCAGTCAAGCGAGGCGTTGCAGAGCCCGCATTTTGCCTCCCGCCACGTCTTCGACCTTCTCGACAAGGCGTCGATAGCGACGGCGATCGCCGCGATCCTCGACCGGGATGGCGTGCCCGACATTCTCATCAACAATGCCGGCTGGACGCGCGCCGAGACAATTTCGGCGCTCGACCCAGACAGGATAGAGCAGGAACTCGACCTCAACCTGACCGGCGTGATGAACTTCGCCGATCCGCTGGTCAAGGCGATGGCCGGGCGCGGCTCCGGCAGCGTCGTATTCATCTCCTCGGTCAACGCCATCGCGCATTTCGGCAATCCCGCCTATGCCGCGGCCAAGGCTGGCATCAACGCCTACGCCAAGGCGATCGCCGTCGAGCTCGGCCGCAGCGGCCTGCGCGCCAATGTCGTCTGCCCCGGATCGATCCGCACCGCCGCCTGGGACCACCGCCTTGTCAAGGATCCGGAGATTCTCGGCAAGCTGCAACGGCTCTATCCGCTTGGCCGCATCGTCAACGCTTCGGAAGTGGCGGAAGCCGTCGCCTTCCTTGCCTCCGATCGCGCATCTGGAATAACAGGCGTGGTGATGCCGGTGGACGCCGGGCTGACGGCAGGCTGCCTGCCCTTCATCGACGACATTCTGGGAGCGTGAGCATGACCGACGTCGAGTTTCGCGACCTGTCGAAATCCTTCGGGCAGCACAAGATCCTCGAGAACATCAGCCTCGATATCAGGAGCGGCGAGTTCGTCGTGCTGGTCGGCCCGTCCGGCTGCGGCAAGTCGACCTTGCTGCGCATGCTGGCCGGGCTGGAGACGATCACCTCCGGCGACCTTTTGATCGGCGGGGTGCGCGCCAATGCGCTGCCGCCGCAGCAGCGCAACATCGCCATGGTGTTCCAGTCCTATGCGCTGTTCCCGCATCTGAAGGCAGCCGACAATATCGGCTTTGGCCCGAAGATCCGCGGAGAGACGCGCACAGCGGTCGACGAGAAGGTCAGGAAGGCGTCCGGCGTCCTCAATCTCTTCTCCTATCTCGACCGCTATCCCCGCCAGCTGTCCGGCGGCCAGCGCCAGCGCGTCGCCATGGGCCGCGCCATCGTGCGCGAGCCGTCGGTGTTCCTGTTCGACGAGCCGCTGTCCAACCTCGACGCGCAATTGCGCGTGCAGATGCGCGTCGAGATCAAGGCGCTGCACCAGCGGCTGAAGTCGACGATCGTCTACGTCACCCACGACCAGATCGAAGCCATGACCATGGCCGACCGCATCGTGGTGATGGACCGCGGCAGGATCCAGCAGGTCGGGGCGCCGCTGGAACTCTATGATAGGCCGGCCAACAAATTCGTCGCCTCCTTCCTCGGCTCGCCGTCGATGAGCTTTGTCTCGGGTTCTCTCAAGGCGACCCCTGGAAAAAGCTGGTTCGAATCGACCGGCGGCGCGCGGCTTGCGCTTGCCGGAAAACAGGTGCCGGCGGACAGTGCGGTGGAGGCTGGCATCCGGCCCGAACATTTTGTTATCGGCGAGGCTGTCGACGCGATGGCGATCAGGGTGGATGTCGTCGAGCCGACCGGCTCCGAAACCCATGTCTATGGCGCCATCGGCACCGATACTGTACGCGCCGTGTTTCGCGACAGGGTGCAGGTCAGGCCGGGCGACCTGCTGCCGGTGACGGTCGATCCCGGCAACATCCATCTGTTCGACAAGGCGACGGGCCTGCCTCTATGAAAATACCAGCATGAAGACACCGGCCGACATCATCACGCGCCTGCAGCTCATGTCGCAGGACGGAACGAAGTCGGATCGCAAGCTGGCCGGCTTCGTGCTGGCCGACCTCGATTTCGTCTCCAAGGCGGCGATCTCGGAAATTGCCGCCCGCGTCGGTGTCAGCGAGCCGACGGTGACGCGGTTCTGCCGCAACCTCGGTTGCGAGGGCCTGCGCGATTTCAAATTCTATCTGGCGCAAGCCATCGCCATCGGCGGCCAGTACCTGTCGCCGGAGCCTTTGAGCCGCGATGCGCGCGAGCAGCGCATTGCTTCGGCCATCACCGAAGCGGCGATATCGGCCATCCAGCGCGCCAGCGAAAACCTCGACATGACGACGTTGGTCGCCGTCGCCGCGCGCATCGCCGTTTCCGGCAATGTGCTGTGCATCGGTTCCGGCGGCATTTCGTCGATGATGGCGACCGAAATGCAGAACCGGCTGTTCAGGCTGGGTATATCCGTCTTGGCGCAGATCGACGGACAATTGCAGCGCATGTACGCCGCCGTCGCCACGCCCGACACCACGCTGGTCGCCTTCTCGGTCTCCGGCTATGCCAGATCGGTCATCGATGCCGTGCAGGTCGCCCAGCAATATGGCGCCACCACAATCGCCATCACCCCGCCGGACTCCGCACTAGCCAAGGTCGCCGACACGGTCATCCATTTCCAGTCGCTCGAGGACGGCAACATCTACAAGCCGACATCGTCGCGCTATGCGCTGCTGTCGATCGTCGACATGATCGTCACATCTGTCGCCGAGACGCGCGGACCAAGGGTTTTGGAAAATTTGCGCCGCATCAAGCAGAGCGTGAATACGTTGAAAGTCGATGATCCCAGGCTGCCGCTGGGGGATTGAGAAGCATTTTTTGTTCGCCGCATTGCGCTAATCTAGAAACGTCGGTGCTGCCCCTCATCCGCCTGCCGGCACCTTCTCCCCGTATAGTGACGGGGAGAAGGGACTGGCCGCAACGCCGGCAACCTTTTTGCAACGCTGGTGAGTGGCGAAACGTCGATGATGGCACCTTTCTCCCCGTCACTATACGGGGAGAAATGCCCGGCAGGGCAATGAGGGGCGGCGCTGACCATGATATCAAAGCGCCTCGAAGCAGGCGTCCTATGCGACGCGCTTTAGCCCCCACTCAACGCCTCGATGCTTTTCGCCAACATCGCCGGATCACCTGAAATGCGCACGGTCTTCAGCCGGGAGCTGCCGCCGGCGACAACCGAGACGGCGGACCCCGGCACGCCCAGAGCCTTGGCCAGCAGCTTTTCAAGCGCATGATTGGCGGCGCCGTTTTCCGGCACGGCGCGGACGCGGGCCTTGAAATGGCTTCGTCCGTCCGCGGATGCTTCGACGCCTTCGAGCCTGTCCAGTGCAGCCTTTGGCGTCAGCCGGACAAACAGGTCGACGCCATCATCGCGCAGGCGAAACGGCGCGCTCATGCGATCATCGGGCTCACAGGACCAGAGGCGCCACACTGGTCAGTATGAACTGCCGCAGGAAGAACAGGATCAGCAGCAGGATGATCGGAGAAATGTCGATGCCGCCAAGGTCCGGCATGAAGCGTCGGATCGGCCGCAACGCCGGCTCGGTCAGGCGGTAGAGCATGTTGCCTATGGAACCGACGAACTGATTGCGTGAATTGACGACGTTGAAGGCGTAGAGCCAGGAAAAGATCGCCGAGGCGATGATGATCCACCAATAGAGGTCAAGCGCCATGACGATTGTTTGAATGAGGGCGAGCATGCCGGTCTCCAATTGTTGCCGACATGTAGCCATTGCACGCGAAACCGGCAAGGGCTGGCTTCCGCTGCGCCGGCACGACGCCCGACAACAACGGATTTCGGCAAACCTCCGCCTTGACAGGAAACCGCGGCGCCCGATAAATGCGCCATCCGCTGGACGGGGCTGTAGCTCAGCTGGGAGAGCGCGTCGTTCGCAATGACGAGGTCAGGAGTTCGATCCTCCTCAGCTCCACCAGCGGAATAATCAATTCTCCACCCTCCGCACCAGATTGAATGCACGGCGCTCGCCTTGGCCCATCTTTTGGGCGATATTTGCCGTGGCGGGGCGCCCACGAAAGCCGTGTGTACTGCTGCGCCCGCGATATCCGATAAGACGGTTGTCAATTGGACTTATGACGGAAGCTGCCCACAGATTGTTTCTGTTTTTTTTGGAAGCTGCCCCATTAGATTGACGTCACCAAATCAGTTTTCTGTGCGTTGTGACAAGGCGATTCGGCGGGGGCGGCCGGAGGCGCTATATCGATTTTCGAAGCCGCCTGCGGAAGCAAAGACGTGTCAATTCGCGAGAATCTCGCTGCAAACCTCAGACGGCTCTGCAAGGACCATGCCTCCGTAAGCGCGGTATGCCGCGAGCTCGGCATCAACCGAACACAGTTCGAACGCTACCTGCAAGGACAAACGGTGCCCAACAAGGCCACCGCCAAGCTGATATGCGATTACTTCCGTATCGACGAGCCCGAACTGTACCAGGATCCCGGTGCACCTGAGCCCATCATGCGCGGCCTGCCGCCGGTGTCCGAGAGCTTGTTCAACCAGATGATTCGCCCGCCCAGTCCATCGATCGCGGGGGGCACCTATTTCACCTATTTTTCGATCCCGGACCGACCCGACCTCTTGATGCGCTCGGTAACCTTCGTGCGGCGCGAAGCCGAACTGGTCACCTTCAGAAGAGTCACCGGATGGTCGGAACGCCGGGGATCGACCTGGGCGCGGGCGCGCGGCAACCACTATGGGGTGGCGATCTCGCGCCTGAACTGGATCTATTTCAGCGGCATCAATCGCCGCCAGACCGGCGAGCCGTCGCTGATCTCGGTACAATGGGCTCCGATCTCCGAACCGGTGCTGACAGGCAAGGCCATGCTTCTGACGGAGGCCGGGCCAGCCTTTGTGTCCGTCATCATGCGGCGCGACATTGCCAACATCCGCCCAAGAGATGCCATCAGCATGGCACATGTCGTCAGGCTCGACGATCCCGGCGTCGACCAACTGGTTGTCAGCCTCACCCGGGATGGGCTGGGCTAATCGGTTCGACCGCCCTATTTTACGCTAAATAAGAATAAGCATATACAGAAAAAGCGTACGCCAGCGATTGTCTACTCCGTATCTGAATAAAATCGATATTTTACACTTTATCGCCAGGAAAGATAATTCATCCATCTGCCTTTGACGTGCGGATTTACTACAATTTTAACAAACCATTAACTCTTTCGACCTTACCTTTCTTGCCGTTGGTCCCGTTTTGAGGGGTCTTTCAACGGACCCGATGGGGTCAGGAAGGTATGAAAATGGCCAAGAAAGTGAACACCGCTCCGAAGCTGACGATTGCCGCCGGCACGCAGACCGTCTTCTTTTCGCAGGGCATGCACTACAACAAGCGCTGAAGCCGTTCTGCGCCGGCGAGCGGTTCGCTTGCCGGCGCTCGGCTCCGCACATGGCATTCAGCATCATGAAAATGCGCTCTTCAAAAACGCTTGTTTTCTACCCCGGACCAAACAAGGTCACGGCCTGCAACTTCCTGACCAGAAGCGTGTTTGAATGCAGCCCGGAGATGGTCGGTCTTCTGGCATCTTGGGACAAATGGGCGTCGACGGCGGATATCGCCCGCACCCATGGATGGTCGAAGTCCGATTTGAAGGCTGTCGTTCCCCAGTTGCTCGATTTTTCCGCCCTGGTCGCCGCCGGATCGCCGCTCGCCGAACAGGAGGAACAGTTCTCCGGGCAATGGAGCTGGGGCCTGCCCACCGCGCTGATGCATTTCTGCGTCCAGGACAGCGAATATATCACCATCGAGCAAGCGGAAGAGCGGCAGATCGCACGCGCCGGCCACACGCCGCAGCCCGATCTGGTGCTGAAGAATTCCGCCGGCGCCATTCAGCTGCCGAACGCACTGGAAGACAATGAACTTCTTGCCTTGATGGCGCGGCGCCGCACCAACCGCACGGCGGCACGGCCCACCATCACGGCCAAACAGCTTTCCGACTGCCTGTTCGCGGGGCTTGGCATCACCGGCGAGACCGCTAACTGCGTTGGCGCCCTGCCGCTTGGCATGACCCCTTCCGGCGGCGCGAGAAATCCCTATGAGGCCTATGTGGTCGCACTCGGTGTCGATGGCCTCGAGCCCGGCGTCTACCACTATTGCGCCGCCGATCATGACCTTGGCAGGATTTCCGCAAATCATCTGCCGAAAATCTCCGAACTGGTCGGCGGACAGGAGTGGGCGGACGCCATGCCGTGCCTTGTCCTGCTTTGCGCCAAGCTCGATCGCACGATGTGGAAATACGAAGACGCCAACGCCTATCGTGTCGTGCTGATCGAGGCCGGCCATATCGGCCAGAACATCATGCTGGCGGCGACCAATCATAGCCTGTCGGCATGCCCGACGGCCGCGCTCAGTCATTCTGCGATCAAGCGACTGCTTGGTCTCGACAGCCTCACCGACGCACCCATCTACGCCTTAACCCTCTCGGCCCCGGAAACATGCTCATCTTCGGCGGGCCAATCTATCAATTAGCCGGCTCAGTAAGTTCCGTAGCGCGTTCCCAAGATTCCACCAGAGACAGGAGCAGCACATGTCAAATCAATCCTTACGCCAGTCGGAAATCGATAGTCTTCAATATATTTCGTCGATGACCAATGAGCTCGTGCAGATGGCCGAAGCAAGCCGTTTTCCCATGATCTCCTATCTGCTGGGCATGGCTTATGCAGAAGCCTTCGACGTTCTTCGCGGCGCACGGCCGGCCAGGCACGCGCAGCTCAGCGGCAACCCGCTGCACCCCAAGGCGCAGGCAAAAGACGACCGTGCCGCCCAGCCTCGGAGAGCGTAGCGACATGCAATCGTCTGCCACATGCGCGGTGGCCGGCCCCCGGCCAAACCGCTGGGAGACACTGTGTGCGTTGCAAAGCCTGCTGCCGCTGCTGAAAAAAGCCGCCACGGATCTGAATCGCGCCGACATGGTCTACTGGTTCGAACAGGCCGATGCCGAGATCGCCAACATCATCAGGGGCCATCCCTCCGATGCAGCCGCCATCCCGGCCTTGATCGCATCCAGCCCGCAGAACCGGCATCCGGTGGTTCAAGCCTGTGGTGGTTCGGCCCGCTGAACCGCGCTGATTTGTTTTCAACCAGTCCCAGGCGGGAAACCGTCGCGCGCCTGGAATTGCCAAGGGGATCCGCAGATGAACATGATTGCCAAGATCGGAAGCGTCGATGCCAGGGAAAGCATTTTTAGCCGGCTCGACGCCTTGATTGCCAGGCGACCGCCATCGCCTGACGCCGCGCGGATCGAGGCCTGCCAACTCGTCTCGATAGCGATTGCCGACAGCTGCCATGCCGACAGTCTCTGGGGCGCGGTGGACGCCTTCCACGCCCATTTCGATTTCATGATGCAGACCATCGAGATCAACGGCGCCGATGACCCGGGCCTCAAGATCCTGCGCACGAAATGCCGCTTCTATCTCGAAGAGGTCGAGGCCCTGTGCCTGTCGCTGAGCTATTGACGGACTGGTCGGGCGAGTTCGGCTCTAGTTGCGCAGGCTGAACACGAACGGCGCCGTACGGCTCAGGCGCGAGCCGAGTTCCGGCGGCGGTGCCGGCACGGTGGCGCCTTGCAGCACGGCCAGTGCCGCACGGTCCAAATCCGCATCTCCGGAGGAACGAGAAAGCCTGGCAGACAGGACCTGGCCGGACGAGTCGACAGTGAAGGCGACATACGGCTTGCCTTCCACGCCTCGGGCCTTGGCCGAACTGGGATAGCGCGTGTGCCGCTTGATCCATGCCCCCAGACGGGAGTCCCATTTGCTGGAGTTGCCAGACCGCGAAGCCGATTGCGCCGACTTCGGCGCGGCGGTCCTGGCCGCTGGCTTTGCATCGGCGCTTGCGGCAGTTACCGTTTTCGGCGGTGCCGCCTTTTCCTTCTTCGGCCGCGGCTTCGGCTTGTCGGCAGGCTTTTTCGCCTTGGCCTCGACCGGTTTCTTGTCCTTGACCACCTCGGCCGGTTTCGGCTGCGGCAAGGGAATGACGACCTCGGGCGCGACAGCCTCGACAATATCCGGAGCGACCTCATCCGGCGGCGGCCGATCGACCTGTTCAGCCTTTTCGGTCTGGGTGGGCTCGGTCTCGTCGGGCGGGGCGGCTTCCGGCTGTTCTACAACCGGCTCCGCCTTCTCGGCCGGTTCTTCGGGCGTCGGTTCGCTCGGATCGGGCGCCACCGCGTCCAGCGCCGCAACCTGTTCCTCCACGGCCGGCATCACCACCATCGGCGCCATCTCGATCACCTGGGCCGGTGGCGGACCGCCATCGGCTTCGGTGACCATCGTGAAGTTCTGCACGGCATAGGCGACCGCGACATGCGCTCCAAGGACCAGCGCGGCGGCCCCCGCCCACAAGCCAAGGTCGCGCCAGCCGAAGCGCGACAATTGGACCGAGGGCACGGCGGCTGCTTGCGTCATGGCGCCGCCGCACCGGTGGCTGCCGGCGCCGTCTCCAGCCCGACCAGTGCGATCTTCAGATAGCCGGCGCCGCGCAAAAGGTTCATCGCCTCCATCAGGTCGCCATAGGCGACCGCCTTGTCGGCGCGCAGGAAGATGCGTGTCTGCTTGTCGCCCTTTGTCCTGCTGTCCAGCGTTGCGGCGAAAGCCGGGCGCGGCACGCTGTCGTTGCCTATCGCCAGCGTCAGATCGTCCTTCAGCGTCAGGAACAGCGGCGTTTCGGGTCGCGGCGCCGGCGTTGCGGTCGAGCCCGGCAGGTCGACATTGACATCCACCGTCGCCAGTGGCGCCGCGACCATGAAGATGATCAAGAGCACCAGGATCACATCGATGAACGGGGTGACATTGATCTCGTGGCTTTCCTCGAGATCGTCGTCCATGGTCTGTCGAACTCTGCTCGCCATGGCGCTACTCCGCGGCCAGGGCAGCCGGCGGTGCGACGGTACGGAAGTCGAGGTCGCGGCTGACCAGCCGTTCGACGCCCGCCGAGGCATCGGCGAGGATTTGCCGGTAGCCGGCTATCGAGCGGGCAAAGACATTGTAGATGACGACGGCCGGTATCGCCGCGACAAGGCCCATCGCGGTCGCCAACAGCGCTTCGGCGATGCCCGGCGCGACCACGGCGAGATTGGTGGTCTGCGCCTGAGAGATGCCGATGAAGGCATTCATGATGCCCCAGACGGTACCGAACAGGCCGACAAAGGGCGCGGTCGAGCCGATCGTCGCCAGCACGCCGGTGCCGCGCGACATGCGCCGCGACGCCGCCGCCTCGATGCGCGACAGGCGTGACGTGACCCGTTCCTTCAGGCCGTCTCCCGAAACGTGATCGAGCGCGCCGACTGAGAGTGCGGTCTCCTCCTCGGCCGCCCGGACCAGAAGCGGACCCGGGCCGCCGCTGCGGTCGAGGGCGAGACTCGCCTGCTTCAGCGTCGCGGCGTCGCCGATCGCGCGCACGGCACGCCGGATGCGCAGCTTGCCGCCGAAAATCTCCAGCGATTTGGCCAGGCATATCGTCCAGGTAACAAGGGAGGCAAAGGCCAGCCCGATCATCACCGCCTTGACGATGATATCGGCGGCCATGAACATGCCCCACGGCGACAGATCGTGCGGCAAGCTCAGCTCCATCACCGTTGAGGGCGCGGCCTCGGCCGGCAAGGTCGTGTTCGGCGGGGTGCCTGGCTGCGCAGGCGCCATCGTGGCCGGCGGAGCGACTGCCGGTGCAGCTGGTGCCGGTGCAACCGGCGCTGGGGCAGCGGGGGCTGGCGCGGCGCCGGCCGGTTGCTCCTGGGCCGCCGCGCTACCGGCCGACAGGATGACGGATGCGACCAACGCCGCCCACAAACCAGTTCTCGACAACAGCTTCTTCCTTGTTCTCACAGCCTGCCGCTTTCTATTTTCCCGCCGCCTCATCACATCTCGTTACTGCACATAGCCGACAGGCTGGCCGGTGACGGGGTGCGCGAACACGCCCATCTCCACGCCGAAAATGCCTTTCAGCACATCGCCGCGCATGATTTCGCCTGGTGTGCCGCGCATCAGCAGCTTGCCGTCCTTCAGCGCGATCAGCTCGTCGCAGTAGCGCGCCGCCATGTTGGGATCGTGCAGCACGACGACGACGCAGAGGTCGCGTTTGCGGCTGAGGACCTTGACCAGGCCGAGCACCTCGACTTGATGGGCGATGTCGAGCGCCGAGATCGGCTCGTCGAGCAGCATGACGCCGGCATTCTGCGCCACCAGCATGGCGAGCCAGGCGCGCTGGCGCTCACCGCCGGATAATTCGTCCACCAGCCGGTCGGCAAAACCCTCCATATCGGTCAGGGTCAGCGCTTCGTCGACATGCTGCCTGTCCTGCGCGCGGAAGCGGCCAAGCGCGCCATGCCAGGGATAGCGCCCGAGCGTCGCCAGTTCGCGGACCGTAAGACCGGTCGCCGCGGGCATCGTCTGCGGCAGATAGGCAAGCGCGCGGGCAAGTTCGCGGGCGCCCCATTGCGGCAGCGGACGCCTGGCGAAGGTGATGGCGCCTGAGCTTGCCGGCTGCTGGCGCGCCATCAGCTTGATCAGTGTCGACTTGCCCGAACCATTGTGGCCGATCAGCCCGTAGACGCGTGAGCGCTCCAGTTGGAGCGAAACCGGACCGAGCAGCGTCCGCTCGCCGACGGCGAAGCGCACCGCGTCGATATGGAAGGCAGTCTGGGCATTACTTCCAGCCACGGTCATGGCTTTTCTCCAGTGCGGCCGCCCGCATTTCCAAATTCCGGCTTTCGGCAAGCGATGCCCGGTTGACTATGAAACATGACCTTACTAGTCAACATTGAAGATGACTGCAACGCTCAACAAATCGTCGTGACGTAACCGTGACAGATCGGTGGCGACGTCCTCGTGTTGGGGCAACGTCGTCGAATAGGGTCTGCACGGCGACCTGTTGCTGGCAGGCTACCGCCTGGGTGGACGGCTGCAACTTCGCCGGTCAGGATGGACCTCACAATCGGTGAGGAGAGAATCGCGGATGATCAAGGCAACGCCCTTCGACTTCCCTTATGACGGCAGGCTGGTTGCCGAAAACACCGCGCTGATCGTCATCGACCTGCAGCAGGATTTCCTGTCGACGACGGGCTATTTCGCCAGGCAGGGCTATGACCCCTCGCCGCTGAGGGCGATCCTGCCGACCGTGAGCCGGTTGATCGCCGCTGCCCGCAAGTCCGGCGTCAGCATCATCCATACCAGGCAGGGCTATCGGGCCGATATGGCCGACATGACGCCTTACGAAAAATGGCGCCGCAAGCGCGCCGGGCTCGAAGGCACCGAAATCCTGCTGCGCTCGGGTCCGGGGTTCCAGATCGTTCCGGAGATCGACGTCGCGTCGCACGACATCATCGTCGACAAGACCTGCAACAGTGCCTTCATTTATACGGATTTCGAGCTTGTCCTGCGCGCGCAAGGCATCACGCATCTCATGTTTTCCGGGTGCACGACGGATGTCTGCGTCCACACCACGCTGCGCGAAGCCTGCGACCGCAATTTTCAATGCCTGACGATCTCGGACGCCTGCGCCAGCGGCGACAGACAAGCGCATGAGGCAGCGCTTCACATGGTGACGGTCGAAGACGGCGTGTTTGGCGTGCTGGCGGATTCGCACGCGGTTATCGAAGGCCTGTCGCGGCTGTCCAGCAAGATAAGTTAGAGCGTTGGGATCGATGCCGGAGGGACAGCACCCCCCTCTGGCCTGCCGGCCATCTCCCCGCAAGGAGGGAGATTGGTTATCATCTCGGCTTTCGCTAATCGCCAACGTGGCAAGACGAGCGCTGCGGGTGAAGCTGTCGATCTCCCCCTTGCGGGGGAGATGTCCGGCAGGACAGAGGGGGGTGGGAAGGATCGCTACGGAATGAATTCGTTCCGCAGATCAGCCCGTTGCGCGCGTCTCCAGTCCCGCGCGAGATGGATACGCACCAGGCTGGAATGCGTCGGTCTCGCGACGTGCCAGGGAGTTGCGCAACAGCGCGATCGTTTCCCGGCCTGTCGTCGCGATCTCGCGCGGCGTGTCGACGCCGACGATCATGAATTCGTCGATCCCGAGAGCCGCATAGGCAAGCAGCGACAGAGCGGCCTGAGCCGGCGGCCCGGCAACGTCGACCGCCTTGTGGCCGGTGGCGGAAGTACCGTGGTGAACCCTGACCGGAAGCGCAAAGCGTAGCTTGCCGGCCCGGCCATGTTCGGCGGCGGCGCGGCGCACCCGCTCCATCAACTGCCGGACCTCGTCGATCGAGCCCGGCGCCAGTTCGAAGACATCGGCATGCCGGCCGGCGACCTTGAGCGCCGTTCCGGACTGCCCACCCATGCGGATGATGAGGTCGGCACCGTGCGGTCCCTTGCGCGGCACATAGCCGCCCTTGATGCTGTAGAACGTCCCTTCATGGTCGAAGGGCCGGTCGTTCGACCACAGCCGCTTCAGCAGCACCAGATATTCGTCGATGCGTTGCCAGATGACGGTGTGCCCGACCGGCCGTGTTTCGGCATCGTCGTCGCTCAGCGGCTCGCTGATCATCCTCAGCGCCAGACGTCCGCCACTTTTCCTGTCGATCGACGCCAGTTGGCGGGCCGCCACGGTCGGTTCGACCACGCCTGCCCAGTGGGTGAGGACGACTTCCAGCGATAAGGTGCGGTCGAGCACCTGGGCAGCGAGATCCATATTGGTCAGCAGCCCGGCCGAATCGTCGACGACGATCTTGCGGAAACCGCCGTCCTCGATCAGCCCGAGCTTGGTCGCCGTCTCGGCAAAGTCGTAGAAAAAGGGAACTGCGGCGTCGGCGGTCTTGCCGGGAACATGTGTGAACTCGATCGGCATTGCCATGTCCTCCGTTCTGTCAGGCGCGCGAAAACGCACCGAGGATTCGGTTCATTCAACTCCGATTGCCTGGAAGGGCAGCTAACCCCGGTCGATCTGGCGTTTCAGGGAATAAGACCCAGAACAACGGCCCCGGTAAACACAAACGCAAGGGCAAAGACGACATAGGCGAAGGCACCGGCATAGGCCGGGCGAAAGGTCTGGGCATTGGCCAACCTCTGGCCGCTGCGATCCGTCTGAGCGTTCTGGATATAGGACATATCGACCTCCGTCTCGCCGGTTAATCTATAAAACTTGTAGACTTTGTCGATTGCTATTTTTTGGCGATAGGCAGAATAATATTCTCCCGTTCAGGTGCAAATTGGTATTGGCTTGCTGAGAGAGCCGTTTCGCCTTCGCGTTTGAATAGCCTTGGCCTTGTCTCGCTGCGCCCAATCGTGCATTGGCCGCTCGAAGCGAGCGCGATAGCATCGCCCCAATCAGCAAACATGAAATCATCCAACAAGGAAGCGGAAAATGGGCACGAGACTGGCCGGCAAGGTCGCCATCATTTCGGGTGGTGCGACGGGAATGGGTGGAGCAGCCTCGGAGCTGTTCGCCGCCGAAGGTGCCAAGGTGGCGATCATCGACCGCAACGGCGAGGCAGCCGCAGCCACGGCGGCGGCGATACGCGCACGCGGCCATGTCGCCGAGTATTTTGTCGCCGACGTCTCCGACGAAGACCAGGTCGAGGCTGCCGTGAAAGGCGCGACGGAAAAGCTCGGCCCTGTCACCGTGCTGTTCAATCATGCCGGCACCATCGTCATCAAACCTTTCCTGGAGACGACGGTGCAGGAATGGGACTGGCTGCATGCCGTCAATGTGCGCTCGATGTTCCTGATGACGCGCGCCGTGCTGCCCGGCATGATTGCGGCCGGCGGCGGCTCGATCGTCTGCACCTCGTCGATCTCGGCGGTGGCGGCGACTCCCAACGAAGTGCTCTACGACACCACCAAGGGCGCCTGCCACATGTTCGCCCGCGCCATCGCCGTCGAATTCCGCGACCGCAACATCCGCTGCAACGCGGTCTGCCCCGGCTTCATCCGCACGCCGCACGGCCTGCGCGAGGTCGCCGACCTCGACAGGCTCGGTGTCGATGTTTCAGACGCAGCGCTGGCCGCGCAGCAGGGCCGCATCGGCGAACCGGAAGAGGTGGCAAGGGCGGCGCTTTACCTGGCCAGCGACGAGTCGAGCTTCGTCAACGGCACGCATCTGTTCGTCGACAACGGCTTTACCGCGATGTGAAACGCTCAAAGAAGGCGCGAACTTGTCAGGATGCGGGTTCCTCGCCCCCACGAATGTGGGGGAGAGGTGGCTCGGCGAAGCCGAGACGGAGAGGGGGAATGGCTCGACCTTGCCGTGCTTCGGCGACAACTCGCCAGCGTCGCAGACCCCTCTCCGACCGCTTCGCGGCCACCTCTCCCCCCGCTTTGCGGGGGCGAGGAACCCAAGCTTTGCTAACGCTCTTCCCTGCGAAACGGCTTGAGCAGCGCGGATGGCGCCACCGCGTTACGTGACATCACGGCCATGGCAATGATGGTGAAGATGAACGGCAGCATCAGGAACGCCTCGTAGGGAATATGCCCGAGGCCGCTCGCCTGCATGCGCAGCTGCAAGGCATCGACAAAGGCGAACAACAGCGCCGCACCCGCCGAGCGCCATGGATCCCAGCGGCCGAAGACGACCAGCGCGATCGCCACCCAGCCGCGCCCGGAGACGACGCCGAAGGTGAAGGCGTTGAACTGCGCCATCGACAGGAAGGCGCCGGCCAGCCCCATCAGCGCACCGCCGAGGATGACCGCCTGGAAGCGCGTGGCAATGACACTGACGCCCGCCGAATCGGCGGCGCGCGGGTTTTCGCCGACCATGCGCACCGACAGGCCCCATGGCGTGCGGTAGAGTACGAAGGCGGCGAGCGGAATGGCCAGGATCGCCATGTAGACCAGCGCAAACTGGTTGAACACCGCCGGCCCGAGCACCGGAATGTCGGAGAGGACCGGGATCGGCAGCGTCTGAAAACCCTTGATGCTTGGCGGCACCGACTGCTGGCCGAAGATCAGCCGGTAGAGGAAATAGGCGAGGCCCGACGAGAACAGCGTCACGCCGATGCCGCAGACATGCTGGCTGAGGCCGAGCACCACCGTGAACAGCGCATGCAGCGCGCCCATCAGCATGCCGGTCAGTACGGCCGCCAGCACGCCGAGCCATAGGCTGCCGCTGAGGCTGGCAGCGGTGAAACCTGTCATTGCCGACAACAGCATGATGCCTTCGATGCCGAGATTGAGCACGCCCGCCCGCTCGGAAAACATTTCACCGAGCGTCGCAAAAGCCAGCGGCGTGGCGATGCGGATGATCGCGGCCAAAAAGCCGACCTGGAATATCTGTTCGAACACCGCGCTCATCGGGCAGCCCCGACGCGGCGGATGCGATAGGCAGTGAACAGCAACGCCACCAGCATGGCAAGCAATGCGGTGCCCTGGATGACGTCACTGAGGAAGGCCGGCACGCCGGTCGCCCGCGACATCGCTTCGGCGCCGGTCATCACGGCGGCAAGGAAGATCGCCGCCGGCACGACGCCAAGCGGATTAAGCCGCGCCAGCATGGCAACGACGATGCCGGAATAGCCGTAGCCCGGCGAGATGTCGCTCATCACCTGAAAGTGTACGCCGCCGACCTCGCCGACGCCGGCCAGCCCGGCCAGCGCACCGGACAGCAGCGCCGTCGAGATCAGCACGCGCTCGACATGAATGCCGCCATAGCGGGCGGCTTCCGGGTTTTCGCCGGTGACCCTGATCCGGAAGCCGAGCGTGGTGCGCACGATCAGGAACCAGATCAACGGTGCCGCGATCAGCGCCACGACAACGCCGAGATGCAGCCGCGTGCCTTCGAGCAGCACCGGGAAATTCGCCGAATCCTCGATCGGTGGCGAGATCGGATAGCCGCTGAAACTGTCCTTCCACGGTCCCTCGATCAGCGCCATCAGCGCGTAGTAGATGACCGAGTTGAGCAGCAGCGAACTGACGACATCGTCGACTTTGAATTTTACTCTCAGCGTTGCCGGCACCAGCGCAACTGCGGCTCCCGCCGCAGCGCCGGCCACCGCCATCAAGACCATGGCGAGAGGCCCCGGCATCGGAATGGCGCCGACAAAGCAGCTGGCCACCGCGCCCGCCAGCAATTGCCCCTCGGCGCCGATGTTCCAGAATTTGGCCCGGAAGGCGACCGCCACCGCCAGTCCGGTGAAGATCATCGGTGCGGCGCGCACCATGGTTTCGGTGATGGCGTAGCTGTCGCCGAGCGAGGCCGTGAACATCACGCCATAGGCTTCGATGACGCCGGCGCCGGCCAGCGCGATCAGGCCACTGCACAGGACGAGCGTGGCGCCGATCGCCAGCAGCGGCAAAGCCAGGTTGAACCAGGCGGGCGTTGACGTGCGGACTTCCAGGCGAAACATCAGCTGTGCCCCTCCGCCCCGGTCATCATCAGGCCAAGCCGCGCGATCGTCGCATCGGCACTGTCGAGCGTGCCGACGATGCGGCCCTCATACATCACCGCGATGCGGTCGCAGAGCACCAGCAGCTCTTCCAGGTCCTCGCCAATGACGACGATGCCGCAGCCCTTGGCCCGCATGTCGAGGAACTTTTCGTGGATGAAGCGCGCCGCGCCGATATCTAGGCCGCGCGTCGGCTGCGAGACGATCAGAACCTTCGGGTCGAAGGCCAGTTCGCGTGCCAAGAGCGCCTTCTGCAGATTGCCGCCGGACAGCGCCCCGGCGCGGGTCATCGGTCCAGGGCACCTGATATCATAGGCCTTGATCTGCGCCTCTGCGAAGGCGCGGATCGCATCGGGCTTGAGCAGACCCCTGCTGCTGAACGCAGCGGTGCCGATGCGCGGCAGCACCATCGAATCGGCCAGCGGCAGGTTGGTCACCAATCCGGTCGTCATGCGGTCTTCCGGGATGCGGCCAAGACCGAGCGCCTGCACCTCCGGCGGCGAGAACCGCGTGACCTTTTTGCCGGCGATCGTCATCTGGCCGACGTCAGGCACACGTGTCCCGGAGATCACCTCCGCCAGCGCGCGCTGGCCATTGCCCGACACCCCGGCAATGCCGAGTATTTCGCCGGCACGGACGGCAAGCGACACGTCGCGCAGCGCCGTACCCGAATGACGCGAGGTGGAAATGCCATTGAGGGTTAGCACATCAGCACCCGGTGTGGATGGTCCCCGCGCCGGCGGCACGATCTCATGGCCGCACATCAATTGCGCCATTGCGGCCGATGTCGTGTTGGCGGGGTCATCGACGCGACCGGCGACGCGGCCATGCCGCAGCACCGTGCAGCGATGCGTCAACGCCCGCACCTCGTTGAGCTTGTGCGAAATGAAGATGATGCCGAGGCCTTGTGCTGCCATCGAGCGCAACGCCGAAAACAGCCCGTCGACCTCGCTCGGCGCCAGCACCGCCGTCGGCTCGTCGAGGATCAAGAGCCTGGCGCCGCGAAACAGCGCCTTGACGATCTCCAGCCGCTGCTGCTCGCCGACCGACAATGCCGAAACCGGAAGATCGGGTTCGAGCGTCAGCCCATGCTGGCGGCCGATCTCCGCCAGCCGCGCCAGCCCGCCGGCACGGTCGATCCGCCCGGCTTTGCCGGGAATGCCGATCAAAAGGTTTTCCAGAACCGTAAGCCGTGGTGCGAGATGGAAATGCTGATGCACCATGCCGATGCCGGCGGCCAGCGCATCGGCGGAACTGGAGATCCGCACCTTCTGGCCCTGGATCAGAATCTCGCCCGCATCCGGTGCATAAGCACCGAACAGCACATTCATCAGCGTCGTCTTGCCGGCGCCGTTTTCGCCCAGCAGCCCGAGGATCTCGCCGGGCGCGACGCTGACGTCGACAGCCTCGTTCGCCTTGACGGCGCCGAAGCTCTTGGTGATGCCGCGCATTTCAATGAGGGGGGCGGGCAAGGGCAAGGCAGGATCCTGGTGGCGTTGGAGCGGCTCCTCACCCTCCCCCTTGTGGGGAGGGTCGGCTTACGATCGCAGCGAAGCGAAGATCGTGAGACGGGGTGGGGGTGCGGCGCTG
>SAKE01000039.1:32981-34281 GCA_004017275.1 Mesorhizobium sp.
CCCCCCACCCCGCTCCGCTTCGCGGATCGACCCTCCCCACGAGGGGGAGGGTGAAACTCAATCCGAAACCGGCGTGTTCTCATCCACATCGACGCGGAAATTGCCTTCCAGGATCTCGGCCTTCTTCTTCTCGACCATATCCTTGACGTCCGCCGGCAGCGTCTTGTCGAACTTGTGGTAGGGCGCCAGATGCGAGCCACCCTTGGCCATGCGCGAGAAGTCGCCATAGTCCTGCGCGGTGAAGACGCCGGCCTTGACCAGTTTGATCGCCTGTTCGACCGTCGGATACATGTCCCAGACCGGGCCGGTGATCACCGTATCGGGGCCGAGGCTCGACTGGTCGGACATGTTGGAGATGGCGAGGATCTTCTTGTCCACCGCGGCTTCGATAACGCCGAAGCGCTCGGCGTAGATGACGTCGACACCGGCGTCGATCTGCGCGACAGCCGCTTCCTTGGCCTTGGGCGGATCGAAGAACGAACCGATGAAGGCGACCTTCTTCTTGATGTTCGGGTTGACCTCCTTGGCGCCGGCGAAGAAGGCGTTGACCAGCCGGTTCACCTCCGGAATGCCCATCGCCGCGACGGCGCCGATCGTGCCCGACTTCGACATCTTGCCGGCGATCATGCCTGAGAGATAGGCGGGTTCGTGGATCCAGTTGTCGAAGACGCCGAAGTTCGGTTCCGCCGGCCCGGCGCCCGAGCCGAACAGGAAGGCGGTCTTCGGAAACTGCTTGGCGGTACGGCGCGATTCGCGCTCGGCGGCGAAGGCATCGCCCAGCACCAGCTGGTAGCCGCCTTGCGCGTATTCGCGCATGACGCGGCTGAAATCGGCGGTCTGAACCTTTTCCGACCATTTGTACTCGATGCCGAGTTCCTTCTCGGCCTTCTGCAAGGCGACATGGATCTGGTTGTCCCACGGCTCCTCGATCGGCGTGGCGAAGATCGCCGCAACCTTCAGCTTCTTGTCCTTGCCGAAGGCAGCGCCCGGCAGCATTGCCGCGGCCAGGCCAAGCGCGCCAAGTTCCAGCACGTTGCGTCGGGAAAGCCCTTCGCGCGTCGATTGAGGTTTGTTCTTCCGGTTGTCCATTACGTGCCCCTCTGTTTGACAGCCGTGTCGAGCCGGCTGTTCCAAAAATCAGACGAGGAACTATGGAACGGCGCAGGACTTTTGTCCACGTGGTCAAATTTGGCGGGTAAACCAAAGGCAGGAGATCAAACCCCGCAGGCCAATCGCTTCAGGTTAGCGCCGCCCCTCACCTGCCTGCCGGCATCCTCTCCCCGTATAGTGACGGGGAGAG
>SAKE01000003.1:0-266298 GCA_004017275.1 Mesorhizobium sp.
GGCTGGCCTTCCCGACTAAGGGGCGCATGCTTTGGATCGCCGGCTTGCTCTCGTCGGGATATAGGCTCGTCTTTTGACTATGAGGGCAATGCCCGTGGGTTTCATCGATCAATGTCCGTTGAGGGCGCAAACGCCCCACCTTCGCCTGTTCACTCAGATGTCTGCTATTGGGGTGCGGGTAGGATCCACGCGACGACCGAGATAAGGCGCAAAGCGGCCATTCGCGTCATTAGCGGCATACGTCGGCTTCGGTGAGAAGAAGACATTGCGCGATAGCGCTGACCGAACCTGGACTGCGACTTTGAGTGGGGGAAGGCGGCGCTCACGAGCCGCCGAGCCGGTAGACCGGGATGCCGAGGTTGCGGGCCTTGTCCGCGAGGTTCTCCTGAATGCCGGTGCCCGGAAAGATGATGACGCCGATCGGCATGACCACCAACATCTGGTCGTTGCGCTTGAAGGGGGCGGCCTTGGCATGTTTGCTCCAGTCGGGCTTGAAGGCGACCTGCGGCACCTTGCGATGATCGGCCCAGCGGGCGGCGATCTTTTCGGCGCCTTTCGGTGATCCGCCGTGCATCAGCACCATGTCGGGGTGCTTGGCGCGGATTTGGTCGAGCTTTGCCCAGATCAGCTCGTGATCGGCGGTATCGCCGCCGGAAAAGGCGATCTTCGGGCCGGCGGGTAACATGACCTCAGTTTCCGCGCGCCGCCTGGCTGCGAGGAAGTCGCGGCTATCGATCATCGCGGCGGTGAGATGGTGGTGGTTGACGATCGACCCCGTGCGCGGTCGCCAGGCCGAGCCAGTGTGCTGCTCGTAGTGGTCGGCGGCCTGGTCACGCATGAGCTCGAAAGCGTCGCGCCGTTCGATCATGGTCTGGCCCTGGGCGGTGAAGTTCTCGAGTTCGACCGCCTTGATCTCGCTGCCGTCCTGTTCGCGCTGCAGACGGCGCTGGGCCCGCTCGTTGTCGTCCAGTTGCCGCTCGATCCGCTGTACAGCGCGGTGGAAGACATTGGTGACGGACCAGAGCAGGTCATCGAGGTCGGGTTCGAGGCGTGTGTCGGCCAGGGTGGCGATGAGGGCGTCAAAGATGTCGGCCACGGCTCCGGCCACATGGTCGCCACCCGGGAGCGGTCGTGGATCGGGCTCGTCCGCAAATGGGCGCCAGCCATAGAGCTGGAGTTCTGTGAGGAGGTGATCGGTCGGAGAAGCGGCGTGGTGCGGTTCGGTGTCGTCGTGCTCGCTCATGGGGATGCTCCCGTCGGATTGACCGCGACCCTCGCGGCCTTCATGGCGACGAGAGCCCACGGGCGGAACGGCCCGACACCCGCAGCGAAGCGGAGGGCCGGAGCGCAGCGGAGGATGGCGGCGGCCGGCTATTTTGCCTCGCGATGGAAAGGCGTCTCGCCCAATCACTGCCATTCGCGAGTAGTCGCGCGCCGCCGGAAAATAGTCGGCCGCCGCCATTGCCTGGCCGGCCAGTTCGTGGGCCCGATCGCCCTCTTGAAGGCAGGGTCGCGGTTCTCTGCCGACGGGCCACGCATCCATGCGCCGCACCGGCACCGTTCGCCGCGCGCTTTCCCTCACCGCTCATGCCGCCGCCTGTGTCAGATAGCGGATGCGATCTTTGCGCATGAGCTGGTCCGCAATCGAGGCCCGGAAAACGACAAGTCCGAAATGGCGGAGGTCTTCGTTGAAATCCTCCGTCTCCGGCGACAGCACGATTGCCTCGATTCCGGCTTCCGTCGCGCGCTCGAGCAGGCCGTCTCGGGCACCGTCACCGGCTGGATCGTTGTCGCGGATGACATAGAGCCGCCGCAGGTTCGGCGGGAACAGGATGGCGGCAAGATGGGCTGCCGAGAGTGCCGCAGCCATCGCCATGTCGGGCAAGGCACATCTGAGCGATAGTGTCGTCTCGATGCCTTCGCCTGCCGCCATGACGCTGCCGGGTACGCCGAAGCGGACGGCGTGACCGAGAAGGCCACCCATTGCCCGACGCGGCGTGTCGACGGGTGCCTTGCCGGTGCCGTCCGGTGCGAGCCAGGTGCGGTGCGCGCCGGTCAGATGTCCATCGAGGTCGGTGACAGCGGCGATCATCGCCGGCAAGGTCTTGGTCGGTCCATGATCGTCTGGCCGATAGTAGCAGTGTGGATGGAACCGCAAGGCTGCGGTTCCGTGCAAAGTCGTAATGCGACGTCCACGCAAATACGTTTCCACTAGGGTGCCGATAATGGGCTTCGACATGGCGACCAGTCGGCGAGCCGCCTCCGGAGATCCAATGGGGACCTGCGTGATCGGCTCGGCCGGTCGGGTTGGCATGGCATCTGGCATAGCGAGAAACACGCGCGCCTCGTCGGCGACGTCCCGGAAGTTGACCAGTCCGAGGGATTCGCGGATGACATCGAGCAGGTCGCCATGCTCGCCGGTAGCGGCGTCGGTCCATTTGCCTGGCGGTCCCTTCGGGGAAGACTTCAGACGCACGAACATCGAGCGGCCCGGTGCATTGCGGACGTCGCCGACGGTCCAATAGTTGCCCTGGCGACGGCCATTGGAGAGGTAGTGGCGGCACACCGCCTCGGCATAATCGCCGAGGCGGTGCGCGAGGTCGGATGCAGCGTGATGCGGAATCATGCAGCCTCCCGCTCACTGACCCGACCGATCGGGAAGCGGTCGAGCACACGCTCCAGCACGGCGAGCCCGTTGGCGTCGATCGGCACGAACATCCTGAGCTTCCACGAAATGATCTCATGGAAGAGACCGTAGGCGGTAAGGCGCTCGCGCATCGTGTCGGTGAAGCCCGACAATTCGATGCGCCATGCGCCCATGACGCGGCTGCGGCGAAGCTGGAGATCCTCGGCAAGATCGAGGATGGTCCGGCCGTCCATCAGAGCCGCAAACGCCTGCTCCGGCGACAGCGCAATCGCGTTCGTCGAAGAGGCGTTGGCGGCCCATGCCGGCGAGACGCGACGGCCGATGAGGCGTTCGCCCTCGTCGGTCTGAAGCCGATAAACGCGGGTCGACTCGTTGGGCAGGCGCTTCCAGATCGGCAGCAGCAGGCCGGTGACCATGTGCAAGACCGAGTCCGAAAACTCCGGCACCGCGGCGATTTCGGCCGTCCAGGCAGTTATGAACGCCTCGCGGTCGGCCTCGACCCAGCGCGTTTCGCCCGTGGCCCTGAGTGGCATGTTCTGGCCTTCCATCGGCCGGATCAGGCGGACACGGCGCTCGACCTCGCCATCGTCGAGCATGACGCTGGGTGTCGGGATCTGCACGGCGGCGCGGCCCGATTGCTCGTTGATGAGCAGTAAGGCACGCGGATCGCGGAGATGATCGAGCGCCGCATTGAGCGTGACGGGCCGATTGCGCTTGCGTTCGGTGATCGTGAGCAGGCGGCTTTCGGCGCCGGTGCGCGGATGGGTGTAGATCACCTGCCGATCGGTGACGACGAAGTTTTCGGCCTGCAGCGTCTCCAGCCCGGTATCGTAGGTGCCTGACGCGATCGCGCCCTCGATGCGCGCCGCCAGCAGTTGCTCGAAGGCACCGAACAGCACGCCCTGCAGCGCGATGGTCAGTGCGAGCAGGCGATTGAGGAAGGTGGTGATCGGCGGCAACTCGTCCTTGATGCCATTGGCATCCATCAGCTTGAGACCCGTCGCCGCCTCGAAACGCTCGAGCGAGCAGCCCTCGACCTTGCCGCGTACGATCAAAAGATAGAGTTGGCGCAACGCATCGCGGGCATAGTGGCTTTCCAGATTGTCCTCTGGCCGGAACAGGCCCTGGCCACCGGTCTGGCGCTGGCCACGGGTGATCGCCCCCAACGTGTCGAGACGGCGGGCGATCGTCGAGAGGAAGCGCTTTTCCGCCTTCACATTGGTCGAGATCGGCCGGAAGAGCGGCGGCTGCGCCTGATTGGTGCGATGCGTGCGGCCCAGGCCCTGAATGGCGGTGTCGGCCTTCCAGCCGACTTCGAGCAGATAATGCACACGCAGCCGCGTGTTCCGGGCTGAGAGTTCAGCGTGATAGCTCCTCCCCGTTCCGCCCGCGTCCGAAAAAACCAGAACGCGCTTCTGGTCATCCATGAAGGCCTGCGTCTCGGCGAGGTTGGCCGACCCGGCACGGTTTTCAACGACAAGGCGCTCGCCCTTACGGACAATACGGCGCGAGCGACCGGTGACCTCGGCCACGATGTCCACCCCGAAATGCTGCACGATCTGGTCGAGCGCGCCCGGGACAGGCGTCAAGCTGGCGAGTTTGGCGATCAGCTCGTTGCGCCGGGCGACCGCCTCGCGGCTCTCGACGGGCTGGCCATCGCGGTAGACCGGGCGCGACGACAGATTGCCTTCGGAGTCGGTGAAGGGCTCATAGAGCTGCACCGGGAAGGATTGGGCGAGATAATCGAGGACGTATTCGCGCGGCGTGATGTCGACTCGGACGTCGTTCCATTCCTCGGTCGGCAGCTCGGCCAGCCGCCGTTCCATGAGCGCCTCGCCCGTCGAGACGATCTGGATAACGGCCGCATGGCGCTCCTCCAGATCGCGGGTGATGGAGCGGATCAGGGTCGGCGTCTTCATGCTGGTCAACAAGTGACCGGAGAAGCGCTGCTTGGCGCTTTCAAAAGCGCTGCGTGCGGCCGACTTTGCCTGGGCATTGAGCGTGCCGGTGCTGCCGGTGATGTTGGCCGCCTGCATCGCCGCATCGAGATTGTTATGGATGACGCCGAAGGCACCAGCGTACGCGTCATAGATGCGGACCTGTTCGGGCGTCAGCTCATGCTCGAGCAGTTCGTATTCGACGCCGTTGAAAGAGAGCGAGCGGGCCGTATAGAGGCCGAGTGCCCTGAGGTCTCGTGCCAGCACTTCCATCGCCGCCACGCCGCCGGCCTCGATCGCCTCGACGAACTCGGCGCGGGTCGAGAATGGAAAATGCTCGCCGCCCCAGAGGCCGAGCCGCTGGGCATAGGCAAGATTGTGCACGGTCGTGGCGCCAGTCGCCGACACATAGACGATGCGGGCATTCGGCAGGGCGTGCTGTAGCCGCAGGCCGGAACGCCCTTGCTGGGAGGGAGCGGCGTCGCCGCGTTCGCCCTTGCCGCCACCGGCGTTTTGCATGGCGTGCGCCTCGTCGAAAATGATGACCCCATCGAAATCCGGACCCAACCATTCAACGATTTGTTTGACCCGCGAAACCTTCTCGCCGCGATCGTCGGAGCGCAGCGTGGCATAGGTGGTGAATAGGATGCCTTCCGCGTGCGTGACCGGCTTGCCCTGCGGGAAGCGGGAGAGCGGCGTGATCAACAGGCGCTCCATGCCGAGTGCGGACCAGTCGCGTTGCGCATCCTCGATCAGCTTGTCGGACTTGCTGATCCAGACCGCCTTACGCCGGCCCTGCATCCAGTTGTCGAGAATGACGGCGGCGGATTCCCGGCCTTTGCCTACGCCCGTGCCGTCGCCAATCATGAAGCCTTGCCGGAAGCGAACAGCACCTGCTGCGTCGTCGGCTGCCGCGCTCACCACGTCGAAGGTGTCGTCGAGGGTCCAGGCGCCGGCGAGATATTCGGTATGGGCCTCGCCGGCATAGATGACGGTCTCGAGTTGCGCATCCGACAGCAGGTCAAGGACATTCTTCGGCAGGCGCGGCCGGTAGCTCGGCTTGGGTGGCGCCACCGAGGCCATGGCCGCCGATTGCACGAGTTGGGTGGGGTGCGGCTGCGCGTCGGGAATGCGGATCGCCTGAAGCGCGTAGTCCTCGTAGATAGCGTCGCTGATGTGACCGTTCTCGGCCGCGTGCCATTCGACCACCGCATAGGCGAGTTCGACAGCCTCTGGGTCTACAATCGACATGCGTGGCGTGGTTTTCGCCGCGCGTGTGAGATAGCCGTGCACGGTTTGGGGCGCGGCGACCGCCGATGCCGCGCTGGTGGCGGCCATCACGACGGGCGGCCGCGCGGGAAGGCGCTCCTCAATCCACGCGAGGAGCGTCGCCGCATCCGGAGCGATGCCGGGAGCATCCGCGAAGACGGTGGGATCGTCCGCCGGGAGCTTGTCGATGACGGTAAGGCGTGTCGGAAAGGTCGTGCCATGCTTGGCGTAGGCCGAGCCGTCGATGGCGGCGGAGAAGACGATGCGGCCGCGTTCCTGCAGGCGAGTGAAGGCGGCGATCCAGGCCGGATGGTCGGGCGCGAAGTTCGCACCGGTGATTGTCACCAGCCGCCCGCCGGGCGCAAGGCGCGCCATCGCCGAGACGATGTGCCGCCAGGCCGCATCGGCCATGCGGCCCTCGACATTGGCCATGACCGAAAAGGGCGGGTTCATCAGCACCACGCTCGGCACGGCGCTGGGATCGAGATGATCGTCGATCTGGGCGGCGTCGAAGCGGCTGGCGAGAACGGCCGGAAAGAGGCATGAGAGAAGTGCCGCGCGCGTCTCGGCAAGCTCGTTGAGGACGAGCGACGCGCCGGCTATCTCGGCCAGGATGGCGAGCAGCCCGGTGCCGGCGGAAGGTTCCAGCACACGGTCGGCGGGCGTGATGGCGGCGGCGGTTGCCGCGACCAGGCCGAGCGGAATCGGCGTCGAGAACTGCTGGAAGGTCTGCGCCTCTTCGGATCGGCGGGTATGCGTCGGCATGAGCCCGGCGATCTTCGACAATGCGGAAAGCCGGAGAGCCGGCGACGCGGCTTTGCGGAACAACGCCTTTCCGTACTTGCGCAGGAAAAGGACCGTCGCGGCCTCGCAGGCATCATAGGCCTGCTTCCAGTCCCAGGCGCCGGCGGCGTCGGATGCGCCGAATGCGGCTTCCATCGCCGAGCGCAGCTTTGGCGCGTCGATGCACTCGCCGCGTTCGAGACGGGGAAGCAGCAGGCCGGCGGCGGCGAAGATAGCGCTGGCTGCACGGGTTTGGGCGAGCGGGAGCGGTGCGCCAGTGGGAACCGTCGCGGCGGACGAGATCATATACATGGTGTGAACCTCGGGAGAGCGGGGACAGGATCGAGCCGCGCGGCGCTCTCTCTGGACCGCACGGATTCAAACCCATCCCGGCCCGCCTCTCCCTCTCAGGGCCTCGCCGAACCTAAAATGAAATAAGCGCCCCGCCATGAGGTGGAGCGCTTGCCGGTATCAACCGATCTCGATCATATTCCGCCGTCAGGCTCCGACTTTTGTAAAAAACCTTTGGCGTCGTCGGGATCGGGCGGCCGGTAGGCATCATAAGGATTGCCGTCGGCAAGATGACCGAACGGTGTGAACACGTAGTCCGCGCCCTCCCCGCCCACCGCGCAGATTACATAACGCCGCTGCCCGGTCGCCGCGTCGGCGCATTCCATCAGCGCGAGGTTGCCGTCGCCGGCGGCACGAAGCAGCGTCTGGAAGTTGCTACGGACATGGTCTGGAATGCTCATGGCGCATCCCCGGGTTCAACTCGATCGCGGGCGCCTTCAACGATCGCTTCGCCACGCCCAATCGCCCATTCGGCCTTGCCGAGCCACCCCGGCGGCGTCGGTCGGCGGGCCTTAGCATCGCCGACAATGATCTTGAGCAAGCCCAGCATGAGTTCGAGTTGTGCGGCCTTGCGCTGCACCGCTTCCCCGAAATGGGGAGGAACCGAATTGGCCTGTCCGCGATAGGCGGCATCGGCACCTTGCCAGATGCCGGTGACGTGGGATTCGCCGGAGGACTCATAGTCCTCCCTCTGACCAGACCAGTCATTGTCCGCGATGGCTAGACGACAGGCGGCCTCAGGCGTGCCGGCCGAATAGATGGAGTGCCGGAAGAGCGGCAGGTGATAGGTCGTCTTGATAGTGAATTGCGGCATCGTGCTGCTCCTAAAAAACGGGCGGCCCGGCGCTCGTCTCCGAGCCCGACCGTGGCGGGTCGAGGTTGATGTCCATGCGTGGAGGTGTTGCGCGGTTACGCCGCCCGCCCCTCGACGACATCCGCGCCGACCTCGTCGGCGGTGACGTCTTCAAGACGCGCGTTGCGGTATCCGGTCTTGGCCAACCAGAGTGTTGCCGCCTCCCGACTTTCTGCGAGGTGCAACAACTCGTCGTCGTCGCCGATCTGCTGCAGGACCCGGACCATGCCGATACCGGGCTGCTCGACGATCTTGAAGCTGAGATCGCTGTCGACCGAGTACGTTCGCATGACCGTCACCAGGATGACGCCTCCGGAGGAGAAGTTCCCTTCGTTGAGCGTGATCGAGGCCGGTGCGCTGTACGTCGGACAGTCGCGCGGCGATGCCTTGCGGACCAGACGGCCGAAGCCGTTGCGACGGCCCCAGTCGGCGAGTTTGCGGGTAAAGCGCGCGGGCGGTTTGGGGGTGCCGTCCGAGTACCGGATCAGCGAGCCGAGCGGGGCGTTGCCAAAGACGATGTGGGCGGACATGGATGTCTCCTAAAACGAAAAGGCCCGACAGGGCGTCGGGCCATGAGAGTGAGGTGAAGGGGAACGGGGCGACCGGAGCCTCCCCGTCGATGGGTGCTATTCGGCAGCGACGCCGAGAGGGATGACGTCATCGGCTGCTGCCGAGTCGTCTTCGTCATCGCCGGCGAGGAATTCGGGCAGGTCAGGTTCCGCGCCCTCATCCGGCTGCTCTGCCTGCGCGTCATCGCCGCTGAGGCGCAGCGGTTCAGGCAGCCAGCCACTGTCGGCAAGGAGGCGTTCGGCCTCCTTGGCCATGTCGCCCTTCTTGAGGTGGTCGATGAGTTGAGCGGCCTGCTCGCCGACGCCCTCACGCACGGCTTCGAGAATGCGGGCCTTGGTAACGCGACCGAGATAGTTCTCGACCGTCGGACGCCAACCCGCATCCACCATGTCGAGCCCGGTGGCGTGGGAGAGCCGGTCGGCTTCCCGCAAGCGCTGCTCCAGCCCGCGCTGGGAAACGCCGCTGCCGTAGGGGTTAGGCCGCTCGAACAGCGCGTTGATCCCATAGCTGACGCAATGCGCCAGCAGTGTGTGCTGACTGGCTTCATCGAGACTGTCGAGCCAGGCCCACAGAGTCTGGTCGTTACCGAGCGGGATGTCGCCCTTCCACGCCTCATGGCGGTCATCGACCGCTTTGGCCGCCGGGCTGTCTCTGAGGTCGGCGCCCTGCACAGGCAGTTGAACATGTCGGACGAACGCCTCGAGGCAGCCGGTCGCGGAGCGATGACTAAAGGTGTCGAGGACAAGCCGATGCAACAGCGCCGTGATCGCCACATGCTGGTTCTCGGCCACGGCATTGCGCAGCGCCAACGTGCGATGCGCGGTGAGCTCGATCACCAGGCGTTCAGGCAGCGGCTTGATGGCGTCGCCGTCATCCTCATCAGGCTCGGACGTTTGCGCGCCGATGGTGATGGTGGCGCGGCGAACCGGTGCGGCGTCCCTGCCCTCCTCGCTCTCGGTCGCACCGTCGGGCTCGGCGTCGTCGTCGTCGACCGCCTGCATCGCTTCGTCCTCAGGGCGGACATATCCGCGATCGACAACCAGGTCACCGTCACGGTCGATGCTGATGAAGGCACCGGCGCGGTCGATATCGGCGGGATCGTAGTTCATCGGGCGGCTCTCGAATGCCTCCAGCACAGACTCGATCTCGCCGAAACGTTGATCGACCGCGTCGGGGAGTTCGTCGGATTCGCCATACTCGGCTTGCAGCCGATCGTACTCCGCGCGCAGGGCTTCGCGTTCCGCCCGCTCCGCGTCGGTCAGATCGACGGGGGTACCGGCCAGTGCCCGCAGACCGTGATTATGGCTATAAGGCAGATCGACATCGACCACGATCCACTTCCAGCCCTCCGCCACGATCTCGTCGGCGATAGACTTCAGCTTGTCGTGGACCAGGCGGTCGAGCAGAGCGGGGTCCTGCAGCCAGCCGCCATTGTCGGCCTCGAACAGGTCGCGCAGGACCACGCCGGCGGCGGCGACATACGCCTCGATACCGACGAACAGCGCCCGGCGATCGGTCGCGCGCACCGTGGTTTCCGTCAAAAGGCGCCGGATCTGCTGCGGTTCCTTCGACCAGGAGTTTTCGACAGCCTCCCAGACCTGTTCCTGACGGGCGTGATCGTCGGTGACGGTAAAGGCCATGAGCTGCTCGAGCTTCATGCCATCCTGCTCGTAAACCTCCTGCAGCTTGGCCGAAACCCTGGCCAGCCTCAGGCGCTGCTGCACGAACGTTGCGGAGACGAAGAATCGTGCCGCGATCTCCTCATAGCTGGCGCCCTGGTCGTGCAGGGTCTGGAAGGCGCGAAACATGTCGAGCGGATGTAAATCTTCGCGCTGAAAATTCTCGGCAAGCGAATCCTCCTCGATCGGGATCGCGCTGTGGGCATCGCTGACGACGCAGGGAACGGGCTCGGTCTTGATCATGCGCTTCTGCTTGACCAGCAGTTCCAGCGCACGATAGCGGCGCCCGCCAGCCGGCACCTCAAACATGCCGGTCTCGTTACCCTCGCCATCCAACACTGGCCGGACGTTGAGGCTCTGGAGCAGGCCACGCCGTGCGATCGAGGCGGCAAGGGCCTCGATCGTTTCCCCGCGCTTGATGCGCCGGACATTGGACTGGCTCAGCATCAGCTTGTTGAACGGGATATCACGCGAGGCGTTGAGGGTGATCTTCTGCTCGGGCGTAACCATGTGGACTATCTCCGCAACGGGCGGCCGAGACTCTCTCGACCTCCAAACCCGTCACGAAGGAAGGCGCAGCCCTCTCACTCTGAGGACTGCGCCGCACGCGGATCTGAAGGACACAAGGGCGCAGACACTCTTTGCGCATCTGCGGCTTTGCGGATTTCAAGCTGAGATCTCACGCGCCATCCCGGCCAGACTGGGCGGCGTGGTAGAGGATGCGTTCGGCATCGCGAATCTTCCGGCCCGGCGGGCGGCTTTTGCCCAGGCCGAAATCGGCAGGTCGGTCGCAAAGAGAATGTCGCGCTCGATGCCCATGCCGAAGGGCAGCCGGACCGACGTCATATCGAGGAGAGAGAAACTGCCCAACTCGGGATAGCCGAGACCGGCGAGACCGAACATGGCGTCGCCATCGGCATCCAGCTCGGTCGCGAGCCAGGTTCCTTCGCCGAGCGGATGAACTTCACGACCGGTGCGTGATCGGCGTTGCGCTCGCGGCCATTGGCGAGGGGGCGCTCGCGCAGTTCGTCGGTGAGGAGGATCATGCCGCCCTCCTTTCGATCAGCTTCGACGTAAATCACCCGATCAGGGTGAAGCCCCACCTGGGCAATTGCCGGCGCAAAGAGATCCTGACGCGTGACGCACCACAGCACCTTTCCCGGCGTCCTGGCCGCAATTCCTGCCGCAAAAAGCGAGGCGGCCGCACCATCGATCGCACCATTGCCACCGCCAGCAACCTCATGCAGGGCACCAAGCGCAACTCCGCCCCCAGGCAGATGGTTGTCCATAGCGGCAACGCCGAACGGGAGCACCGCCCGTTCGCGCGTATTGCCGCCTTCGAGACGCGCAATGCGATCGCGAAGATCGGAAATGGCAGCGTTTGGCATCGATGCACTTCTTCGCGCTTTGCGCCACAGCGCTCTAACGCTTCTTCCTCTTTGAGGTGATCTCCAGAGGCGCGGCAACGACGGCCTCAACGCGCTGGGCGTGTATCGTAGCGATTTTCTGCAGAGTTCTCGCAGTCTCGGTTGGGGTCCATCCCTGCGCTTCCGAGGCTGCCACCAAGGCCGCAAAGGCAGCTTCCAGAGCGACCTCGCAGTTGACTTCCGATCTGGACAATCTTCCGGTAAGATTGGTGGTTCGACCGTCTGGGACATGCACCGAAAGTGTGTCTCGCGGACGAAAAGTTCAGTGCTTGGCGTTGGCGTCTGCGTGGTGCACCCCTAGCGCGCTAGACCATCGTTGCCGCAACGCGCATAATCGGCATGAAGGCGCGTCAGTTCAAGCCGACCACGCGGACTGGTCGGCCCGAACTGATGGCCAGCGCAGCGAGAAATGCAGGGTCGCAAAGATGGCCTACACGGTGATCTGGTACGGTAAACAGGGCATTCTTGAAAAGACGCCCTTCGATGCGGAAAAAGTCGCTCGGGACCACCTTCTGGAGACGTTCGGCGATCGTAAGCTGCGAGATGGCGTTGTCTCGGCGGAAGTTCGCAAGGAAGACGGTACCGTTGTTTTTAGCCAGGCAGGCGGCAACTAACGCTTCTTCGGCATAGCTCGGATTCAAGATGGGGGCACTTATCGGAGCCAGCAGTCTCCAGAACCAGCGCGTTAGGAAAATCATGAGGCTGCGCTTGCGCGATTTGATCGACCGCGAGATCATCGGCCGCTAGACCCCATTGCCGCAAGGCACCTAGACTCCACCAGTTCCCGCGGACGTCCCCTACGACACCGGTGGCCTGAAGACGATCTGGTGGTCTCGCCAGGTCACCACAAGGGTTGCGGGCACCGGCGAAGCTCACAAGACGCAGTGACTGTTGAGCCGCCTCAAATGATTGCTGGAAACCATCATCCATTCACTACGGCCGCGAAAAGCCCGCCACCTTGGTTAAGGGGCTGGCTCCTGGGGCACGGCCAGCGGCGGGACATTATGCTGGCCAGTAGCGTAACTCGACATCGAAACATTAGTTCATCTAACACGCAAAAAAGCCGCCACCGTAACGCAACGAGGCAGCTAGGAGTGGTGGCGGTATGACGAAATGGCCCGCCTTTCAGCACGCCAGTTTCATTTGCTACCGAAGCGGAGCAAGGCGTGGATTCTACGAGCATGCGGCCTTTGCGCGGCTGGAGCGGGTCCGGGAGCGATTCCTGTGTGAAAGGCCGAGGAGAGGATTGCCGATTGCGCCGGCGCACCCATAGTCGCGGCATGAGGGCGGAATATGTCGAACTGATCTTATTGGAGCAGTCACTCGGCAACACAGAGGGCATGAACCGGCCATTTTCTGATCGGGTAGGTGATGCCGCGGAGAAAACTGGCGGAACCGTTCTCTTCGATATTCGCGTCGATGACGACCCTCGGTTCAGCAGGATGGCAGCGATCGGCTTTCGCGCAGACGGCACTGTGATAATCATGATGGACAAGAACGGACAACTAACTTCGGCGCCGGCAAGGGGAAATGATGACCACCATATTGCGGAGCTAACCGCATGGTGCTCGCTGCCGATGGCCCAGCAGGTCAGCGTGAGCTACAGCAACGCGGCGGTTATTTTGCTCGCTGAGCTTCGTGGATCGGGCCGTCTCGAGCGGTCTACCTGACGGCGGTAGATCAGTGGGCGGCAGCACGGCAGTGGCGCAAAAAGCTTCGCCGTCGATGGCTGCAGTCAGCTATCCCTGCCCGCCTGGAAACGCCAAACACCCAGTATAAGGGCGGTCATCGTTGCGCTCGCGCACGCCACGGCAAGCAGGGCGACGACACCTGCCGAATTGGACTTTGCCTGTGCGCGAAGCGGGACCTGTTTTGCAGGCAGAGGATTGTCAACCAGTGCGTTCAGATCCGAACTGCTGCCGTGTCGAACCGAATAGGCGCGCGTAAATTCGGCACCGAGTAGGAAAATTTCCGATGAGTAGTAAACCCACAGGAGAATGACGAGAAGGCCACCGGCGGCACCATATGAGGATGCGACCGCGCTGGTGCCGATATACCAGCCGATAAGTGATTTTCCGAGCGTGAACAGGACTGCCGTCATGACAGCACCAATCCCGACATCGCGCCATTCGAGGATCCTATCAGGCAAAACCTTGTAGATTGCGGCGAACATCACTGAGATCAGGACAAAGGAAACGACCGCGTTGATCAGGCCAAGCACGATTGTGCCGAACGGCAGATGCGCATTGATGATGTTTCCCAGGGCTGAGATCGCTGCGCTCGCCACGAGAGACACGATCAACATGAAGCCGAGCGCGGCGACCAAACCGAGACTTGCAGCACGGGCGCGGACCAGCCGCGACAGTGAACTTCCCTGAGGTTCAACCTTCCATATCGTGTTCAGCGATTGCTGTATTTCGCCAAAGACGCCCGACGCAGCCACAAACAAGGTGGTTAGCCCGACCACAGCGGCCCAGCTTCCGGATAACCTGCTTGATGCGCTCTTCGGCGCGCTGGGATGAACCTGGTGAAAAATTATCGGCTGCTTTCGCTTCGCATAAGGCGACGATGTTGGGCAGAATCTTTGGCATCCACGCCAGCGCCCAAGGGGTGTCTTCCTGATACATCCGTTGCATGTCGACGCAGATATGGGCCGTGTTCGGTCCGATCGGTTCGTCTCGCAACGTCGCATGGTCAGCCATTGGCGCCCCTGCTTTTGTCTCCATGCCGTCGGTGCCATCAGCGCCTGATGTGCTCACCCGCCATCCCTGGAAAGGAAGCGAGCCTCACGTATGATCGAGGCTCTGTCCATTCCAACCAGCGAAGATCTCGAGGATTTGCTGCTCCGTGACTCCGCATTCACGAGCCAGTATCCGCACACTTTGCGGGCTCACTACCGGGCGCCTGGTTTCCTCGTAGGCCACTTTTGGATTCCTTTTCGAAAACCGGAGCGCGGTGCAACGCCGGCAGGCCGTGGCCTGCCGACCAAGGCTTCCCTTACAGCTTGACGCTGGCTTCCCGAGCCCACAGCCGCAGCTTGCGACACGCCTCGACATACGGTCCGACTGCGTCGGCATCGGTGAAGGCAATGAGGCCCTCGTCGGCCGAGGCATCGACGCCAGCTTTCACCAGGAGCGGCATCGCTCCGGGCGTAAACCCGATGAACTTGCAATGGGCGAAGGCATCTGCCACGAAATCTCGAGCGGCCGCTTCTCCCGTGAGCAGTTCCGCACCTTCTTCAGTGAGCAGGAGAGCCACGGCGTCGAAGAGAACAGACGGACCGCCGTCGATCATGTGCTTGGCAATGATTTTGCTGCCGTCGCCAGCCTGGACGCCACCAACCTTATGGGCAATCACCTCCATGGTGGCACCCTGTCCTTCGAGCTCGGCTTGCAAGGCTTTGAGCAGATTGGCGTCGACGCCGTTGCTGACCATGACGCCGACCTTGCGGCCCTCGAAACTGTCGGGTCCGTTTTCGATGATGCTCAATGCCGGCGATGGTTGGAGATCGGTCCGCGGCGCGACGGCAGCGTCGGCGGCCTTCGGCAGATCGGTGATACCAAGCTTGTCGGCGACCGTGGTAGCCAGTCCCTCATCGATGTTGAGGAGATGAGCAATCATGCGTTCGCGTATGGCCGGCGTTTCGACCTTGGCAAGCTCGAACGTCAACGCCATGGCGATATGGCGCTGCTCGGTCGGCGTCTGGCTGTTGAAGAATTGACCGGCCTGGCTGTAGTGATCGGCAAAGCTTTCCGGGCGCAGCCTGACCTTCTGCCCCTCCTCGGCGTCGGCAAAGGAGCGGAAACCGCGCTCCGGCGACTCACGCGGCCCTACACCGAACGAATTCGGCTGGTAGTTGGCGCGTCCCACCCGGTTGCTCATCGCCATATGTCCGTCCTGCTGAAAATGATGGAACGGGCATTTGGGCGCATTGATCGGCAGATGCGAGAAATTGGGGCTGCCGAGGCGCTTCAACTGGGTGTCGAGGTATGAAAAATTCCTGCCCTGCAGGAGCGGATCGTTGCTGAAGTCGATGCCCGGCGGCACGTTCTGCGTCATGAACGCGACCTGTTCTGTTTCGGTAAAGAAGTTGTCGGGCATGCGATCCAGAACCAGGCGACCGACTGGGATCGGAGGAAGAAGTTCTTCCGGGATCAGCTTCGTCGGATCGAGAACATCGAAATCGAAACTGTCGGCAAACTCCTGATCGAAGAGCTGCAGGCAAAGCTCCCATTCCGGGAAAGCGCCAGACTGGATAGCGTTCCAGAGATCCCGACGATGAAAGTCAGGATCGGCGCCGTTGATTTTGACCGCTTCATTCCAGACCACCGATTGCATGCCGAGCTTCGGTTTCCAGATGAATTTGACGAAGGTGGATTCGTCAGCTGCGTTCAGCATGCGAAACGTGTGAACGCCAAACCCCTGCATGAAGCGGAACGAGCGCGGGATGGCGCGGTCCGACATGACCCACATGATCATGTGCATGGATTCGGGCGTCAGGCTGATGAAATCCCAGAATGTGTCGTGCGCCGATTGTGCTTGCGGGAAGTTGCGATCGGGCTCCGGTTTGACCGAGTGGATAATATCGGGAAACTTGATCGCATCTTGGATGAAGAACACCGGGATGTTGTTGCCGACGATGTCCCAGTTGCCTTCCTTGGTATAGAGCTTGACCGCAAAGCCGCGCACGTCGCGGGCAAGGTCGAACGAGCCCTTGCTGCCGGCAACAGTTGAAAACCGCACGAATGCCGGCGTCTTCTCGCCGGCGCGCTGGAAAATATCGGCGCGCGTATATTTGGCCAGCGGCTCGTACGTCTCGAAGAAGCCGTGGGCGCCGTAGCCGCGCGCGTGGACGACGCGCTCTGGAATACGCTCGTGGTCGAAGTGAAAGATTTTCTCGCGAAAATGGAAATCCTCGATGAGAGTTGGTCCGCGCGCTCCGATCTTGAGCGTATTCTGATCGTTCGCAACCGGGCCGCCCTGCGCCGTGGTCAGCACATCGGTATTGCCATCCGCAATCTGATGCAGCTCTCCTCCCTCTCCTCGTACAAGGGTTTGGTCGTGGATCGTCGCGGCGTTCGGATTGGTAGCTGCCTTGCGCGCCATAGGGTGCTCCTCAAAGATTGCTGTCGAATAGCTACTCCCAACCAGCGACCTCGTTAGATGTTCCCCGAAAATTTCTACCAGACAGATTTCTTTGCTTTGGTTCGCCCTCTTCGAAGCCTTCAATTTGCGGCAGCTGCGCAATCAATGAATCCAGTTCGGTTTTGAATAGTTGGACCGCCATGCAGCGTCGGATCAGCGAGGGGAACTGTTCACCGCTCATCCAACTGGAGCCTCGCCCCGCGACAACGCATCCTGCCACAGATCCTCTGCCGAACGCTTGCATTCGCCAGCAGCCGTCTGGTCGCCAGGAAATGACAAGCCGGTCACCGCTCGGATTTGCCCTTTATCGTGATATTCGAGGGTATAACGGCTTGGACCCAAGTTGCTGTCCTCCACCAGCCTTTCGCCTGCCTCGTCACCGTCGGCATCCACGGCGTGCAACAACATAATCTTGGCCTTGGCGATCAATTCGTCGTCCGTGACATGCCTGTGGCAGCCAAGGTGACTGCGATGGTCTCGCCACCCTGACCCCGAAATTCCCCAACCGGATTGTCGGCATGGCCAACGATGGTTTCCACGATTTGTATGGTTACTTATCCTTCACGTACGCGCCAGGCTGACGTCCAGCCTTCGGCGCCTTGGCGTCCTTCGAATGTTCGGAAATGGCTGGACCCGCACCGGAGATTTTTTCGGTCGCCGGAGATGGCGTCGGCTGTTTCCGGCTTCCGCTTCCGCTTGTGCTTTGGGAGTCGTGCGCCACGGAGGAAGAGATTTTTTCTGAGGATGCCATAGGGAGTCTCCGCGTTGAGAACTCAGCATCAACTTCAGATATTTCGAGAAGTTCCAGCCAGTCGCAATCGTCGTACCGGACATGCCTTGGCTGTGGCCAAACATGCGTGACTTTGCCTGACCGGCGCAACGCGGCCCCTCGGTTGCCCGGCGACCGCCTATGCCCAGAAGAGCTGGACGATCATGACGACCGCAGCGGCCGCCATGACTGCTGTCGCGATCCAACCTATGGCTCTCATCGTCAGAGGGACGGTGGTCTCGCCCATGATGTCGCGTCGGGCCGTCATCAGCATCATCACGGCCATCACCGGTACCGCCACCACGCCATTGACAACCGCGCTCCAGTAGAGCGCCTTGATGGGATTGACGGGTGTGAAATTCAAGCACACGCCAAGTAGGGTTGCCGCTGCAATGGTGGCATAGAACGCCTTGGCTTCGAGAGGCTTCCGGTCGAGGCCTGTCGGCCATTTGCGTGCCTCGCCCAAAGCGTACCCCGCCGAACCGGCAAGGACCGGGATTGCCAACAGACCCGTTCCGATGACGCCGAGCGCGAAGATCGCAAATGCAAAGGCCCCGGCAACCGGCTTGAGAGCCTCGGCCGCCTGGCTCGTCGATTCGATGTTGGTGACCCCGTTGGCGTGCAATGTCGCGCCAGCCGTGACAATGATTGCCAGGGCCACGATATTGGAGAACGCCATGCCGATATAAGTATCGAGGCGAATGCGCCCGATGGCGTTTTCGGCCTGCTTCGGAGCTTGCTTGAGTGGCTGACGTTCAGGCTTGGCCTTCTCATCCTCGACTTCCTGCGACGCCTGCCAAAAGAACAGATAGGGGCTGATCGTCGTTCCGAGGATCGCCACGACCGACGTCCAGAAACTGGCCTCTGAAGTAAATTTAGGGATGAAAAGCCCCCAGGCGACCTCGCCCCACGCCACGGGCACAAACAGAATGGTGCCGAAATAGGCGAATAGAGACAGTGTCAGCCATTTCAGGATCGAGACGTAGCGGCTGTATTTCAGGAAGATTTGCAGGACCACGGAAACCGCCCCGAAGGCAACGACATAGACAAGGGAAGGTCCGCCGACGATCAGTTTCAGAGCGTCGGCCATGGCGCCGAGGTCGGCGCCGATATTGATGATGTTGGCGATGAGCAGCAAGAAGACGACCGCCTGAAGCAGCCAGTTCGGATAGTACTTTCGCATGTTGCCGGCGATGCCGCGACCGGTGGTACGCCCGATGCGGGCGCTGATTTCCTGCACGACCGACATCAGCGGGTAGCTGAACAACATCGTCCAGGTGAGCGCGAAGCCAAATTGCGCCCCGGTCTGTGAATAGGTGGCGATGCCGCTGGGATCGTCGTCGGACGCCCCGGTAATGAGGCCCGGACCTAGAACGCTGAGCAGCCGCTGCTTCGAAGGCCCAACGACTGGATCTTGTTTATGTTTACTCAATTGCGCTCCTCCGTTGCAGCAAAGACGCGCCGCACTGGTACGAGGCCTGCAGCGGAACAATTGCTGGCTCACATTCACAAAAAATATGCTGGACACGGAGGGTCCGCACGCCTCAAGGGAGAAGCGAGCGAACCCTACCGGCGCAGGAAGGGACGTAGCCGCGCCGATTTGCGGAATGTCAGCCAAGAAGCGCTCCCATCACCAGAAATCCGAGGGCCGTCGCGAATAGCGGCGCGAGTAGCCAGCGCGCTTGGCCAACACTCTATCCATCTGTTTTTTCCGTGCTTTTCCGAGGCACAACAACCATGAACAACGGCTGTTCCACGCAACCGCCAAGACCATTGCGTTTTGCGGCCAGACTTAAGTCTTGCATCCCACCCGACCGAAGCCCATCCCAAGGAACGTTCGAGGTTGCTTCAAGTTCGGTCTGCAGGGCGGCTTTGACGATGTCGTCGTGCGCCGGCCCCACAAGGGAGATAAATTATGAAAATGCATCTTACGGGCGCCGCCGCGGCGTTACTGCTCTTCGCTGGCGTCGGCGCGGTCGCTGCTCAGGACGTGATCATCCAGCCGGAACAGGAAACGGTCATTCGTCAATATGTGAAGAAGCAGCCTCTGGCTTCGGTCAAGGTTCCCGGCGTGGAACTCAACATCGGCACGGCTCTGCCGGACACCGTCGAACTGCACGAAGTCCCCGACGTCAAGTACCGCTATGTCGTGATCGACAACCGGACGGTTCTTGTGGACCCGAGCACGCGCAAGATCATCAAGGTCTACGACTGACCTAGATGTGAGCTTTCGGGAGGTTGTTCATTCGGACCGGACCGAGGAGACTGGAGTTACCAAGCTTCAGCATCCACCCGGAGGGTCCGAATGAACAAGAGTGCGAGCTGTCACGAGACCCGTCAAAGGAAGGGAACCGGTTCGACGAGGTTTAGTACAATGCTTGCGGCGCCCGCCGCCCAAAGCGATCTTTTCGGCGGGCCACAACTTTTGACGAAGCAGCCGAAGCGGTCAGCCTCGATTTCCAGGGCCATCTTGCCAACCGGCAGATTGTCAGCTTCGGCCTGCGCTACGACTGTGGTCTACGCCAGGTCGTGGACGCACCTGCCGAACTTCCGACGGCGACGCCGACCGGACGACCACGCGCCTCGCCCTTGTCGTTGAGGAAGCCGGTCACCACGTCCCGCGCCATCCCGTTCGGGTGACCGCCGGTGAAAGGTACGAAGACGACGCTGTAGACGTTGAAGCGCTGGCCGTTCCAACTGCCGTGTTTGCCGACGAAGATGGCGTAACTAGGGACTGCGGTTGCCAGGATGAAATGCCTTCACATAGGGCTCCCCTGGAACAAATTTTTGTGGCGGCGGAACTTTCCGATGAAATGGAGGTTCGAGCGCCATAGGGACGAACTGGGCTACCTTACCTGTGGCGCGCTTGCAGCAGGCAGAGCGGCTCACGAACAGGAGACGGCCATGAAACACCAAACACGCGAAGAACTAAATGCAGTCGCGGAGATCGATGCAGCCTGCCCGGCGATGACGCGGAGCCAGCGATTGGAACACTGGGCCGCACTTCTCGAGCGCGATCCCGAACGGGGCCTGGGAGCACTGCCCGGCACCGAGTACATGAGGCTGGATGTACGAGACAAAGCACAATGTACCGAATCTCCGCTTAGCATCGCTTTCGCTGATCCAATCTTGCGCGCGCAGGGTCTGAAGAGCGACACCTATGGCGAGGCGAGGCGTTTTTTCGAACTATCGGAATGGCAGTTGCATGCCATTATTTGCCATTGTCATGTCGGCGCCACCATGAAAGCCGGCTGGGTTGCCGTCCAGGTCCGGGCCGCCACCAACGAAGATGGAAAGCTTTTCAGCAAACTGCGGGAGACGATCGCCGTTGGCGGTCAATTCGCTTTTTCGCTCACGCCAGAGAATAGTCGAAGCTGCGGTTGCGGTTCGACCGTTATCTGCCTTTCGGGATGTCCTGACGCCCGATCTCAGCATCCGACGCGGCGTGTCTCAGTAGAAATTTCGACTCATTAAAATTGGAACCGAGAACGCTCCTGTGAATTGATCCACCAAGCGATCGATTTCTTCAGGACGTGGCCGCCTCAAGCAGCAAAAGCCCGTCGCCGACGTTCCCCAGGCGGCGGGCTTTCCTTATGTGCCAGTCGAATGCAGAATGTGGATGCGGCCCAAAACTCAAACGCGATGAAGCTATTGTTTTCGAAGCGCTCAAGCGTGGCTTCACGCTCCACGAAAAGGGATTGGTGCCCGCCACGTTTCTGGGCGGCTTCCCAACCGTTCCGGATGGTGATCGCAGGTCCGTGGTATGCTCCGATGATGATCAACCGCCCGGCAGGGGGACAACGGGTTTTTGGGGGGAACTCTACGAAGTAGGCACTCAACAGCCTGCCATGTGGATGGACTCGAATCCACGGGTACTCCCGGCAACTTTCGCGTTCTTATAGTTGTGGCCCCTGAAGCTGGCGGCTCATCCGTTGAAGCAATGCCTATATGAAGGCAACGGAACTCGCTGTGCCACTGCACTCTACATGGCCTGAACGAATATCTCGACGACTGTTTCGTCCCACAATGGCAGCGATAGGGTCATGAAAAACCCGCGCCACACTTGAAGAATGTAGCGCGAGCCAGTTGCCTACGCAGGAGCCAAGCAGCGGCCCCATACGCCCGTATGGAACCGTTAGAAGCGGCTAAAGTTCCAGCGAAGAGAGGACTATGCCGATTTCCGGCGAGCTTTAGGATTCTGCTTGATGCCTTCTTTGGTAAGGCTCTTGCGAAGCACCGATGCGAGATCGACAACGTTCTCCTTCGGCTTGGGCGCCGGCTTCGGAGGCTTCTTGCCCTTGCGCTTGGCATCGATCATCGCGATCAACGCGTCTTCATAGGTGTCGTCGAATTTCGACGGGTCGAATTTCGTCACCTTCTTGTCGATCAGGAGTTCCGCGATCTCGAGCAGATCCTTGTCATATGCGGGGCTTTTCAAATCGTCGAAGACGCTGCGTTCCGAGATCATTTCATTGTGGGTACGCAGTTCGGTCAACAGCATTCCTTTCCCGAAAGGCTGGATCACGACCTCGCGGCCGCGCTGGTAGAGCACCACGCAGGATCTCGCCGCAACCCGCTCTTTCGCCATTGCCGCACGCAAGACGGAAAAGGCTTCGACCGCGGCGCCATCGGCGGGAATGACGTAGTCGGGTTTCTCAAGATAGCGGGTGTCGATTTCGTCGAGCGCCACGAATTCCTCGACTTCCAGCGTATGCGCCGAGGTTAGCTTCAGCTTCTTGATTTCGTCGGGCTCGATCTCGATGAAGTCGCCCTTCTCAATCTCGTAGCCTTTAATCTGATCTTCCGAATCGACGACATCGCCGGTCTCTTCGTCAACATAGGCGCTCTTCACCGGAAGCCCGTCTTCCCGGTTGAGAATCTTGAATTGGATCTTCGAGGCTTCGCTGGTTGCACCAACCAGCTTCACACCGCATGACACCGATCCTACCTTCAGGAACCCCTTCCAAACGGCTCGTGGCGCTGCCATGGATATTCCTCGTGCTTGCAAACAAAGGCGTCGGCAGCCTTCGCCCCCGAAAACCGTCTCATGGGCCGACGGCTCGTCCGCCGATTTCTTCAACTACAGCAGTCAGCGCTCGGCAGAGATGGAACAGCTTTCGGTGTTCGAACCACCGCGCTCGCCGCAGGAGGATCAAGACGCACCTGTTTCGTTCGGCGATGCCTGCACCTTCGCTGATGAGCGCCGCGTCTGCGGCGGCGTCAGTGGAAGCATGTCACTGATGCGCTCTTGCTCTCGCCGCCTTCTTTGCAGACGCCGAGCGTTGGGCGGCCGAGCGATTGGCTGAGGCAGCACCACCCTTCCTTCCACCCTTATGGGCGGCTGGATTTCCGGTGTGCTTGCCGCTGCCGGAGCCGCCTTCCTTCTTGCCGCCGCCATCGTCCTTGTTGACGGTCGCCCAAGCGCGCCGCTCGGCCTCCTTTTCCGAAACGCCGCGCTTCTCGTAGCCTTCGGCGATATGGTCGGCCTTGCGTTCCTGCTTGTCGGTGTATTTCGACTTGTCTCCGCGTGGCATGTACGCCTCCTATTTGTTTCGTTTCGTTTTCAGCGCATCTCCGAGATCGCGTTTGTCAGGGTCCTTGAGGTTCTCGCCGGCGGCATCGCGATCTTCACCCGGATCGTCTTTGGCAGGCAGATAGCCCGGAGGCCGGTTTTCCGGCGGACCCTCCCAGCGCGGTTTCTGTTCGTTGGTGCCTGGAGCACCGTGGCGCGGCGTAGTCATATTTACCTCCTAATCGCGGTGTTCCGGCATGCTCTTGAGTTGATCCTTCGTCCACGACGTCGCGGCGTGCACGCCACCATCTTCGTCGCGCATGAAGTCGAGCTGGTTTGCGGCAACGGCAACAGGCTTGGCGCCGATGCCGAGGAAGCCGCCGACATCAATGACGATCTGGCTACCGTGGACATGATCGACAGAACCGATCTTCTCGTCCTGGGGTCCGTAGATGGTTGCGCCTTCGAGGATTTCCGGAGTGAGTTCGGCGTTTGTTAGCCTTACGTGATTTGTGTGGTCCATGGCTCGCATCTCCGCTGGGTGAGATTCAAATAACCGGCGGAGGGAAGAACAGTTCCACCCCTGCGAAGGGAAGAGAGGGGCCAAATTCCGTGGCGGACAAGGATTGACCGGCCGCGCATCTCAGTGAGCGGTCCTATCGCGCGAGTCCGCTACCAGGCTTGCTATCGGGTGAACCGCATTCTCGCAGCCATGGTGGCTAGCAACACCAGCAGGCCTTCGAGGGTGGCGGCACTGCTAGTGTTGGCGTATGCACGGCCTGTTCCGAAGCGACACCTGCCCCAGACAAGCCCGTGCGAGAGCCACGAGTTTTCCAGGTTGTCTTCCCTAACTCACAATGCTTGGAAGACCTCCTGGCGGTCTTGAAGACGCGACGACAGGCACACGCAGATTTTATGTCAAGAACCGCGGTTGTGCCGCTTGCCGTTGTTTGCGTGCTGATCCTCGCATCGTGAGTTTACGCCGCCTCGATTTGAACCGCCGCCTATTTCAAAGGAGGGTTCAACCGACCTTGGCCTAATCCTCGTCGCGCCCGACAACCAATCTGTCTTATTCAGCGACACCTTCAGTGCATGAACACATATCTCAGCCAAACAAGAAATCTGCGCCTGTTGAGGCTCCGTCGGACCGTCGCGGCGGCAGATTTGCCTTCTGTCAGGGTACCAGCATGGCAACTACAGACTATATCATGCAGCTGCCAGTCGCTCAGTTCGAAGAAGCGCTTGGCTTCTCCATAAGTGTCATTTTTGAGGCCTGCAGCACGCAGCGAAGAATCTTCGAATGCAACGGTAATGGGGGAACCATCCGCCCGTGCTAGTTCTCGGGCCCCCGCAGGCAAATATTCGGTGCCAGTCAGCATTCCGAGGATTCGCACGGGACGTTCATCAAGAAGACCTGCCCAGCGCTCAATCCGTTGCGTTCTGGTCATAGTTGACGTGGGCGCCAGCGGGCTAACGTCAGCAATTGCTTGCAGATGATTTAGTGTTTCATGTCTCATGTTTGACTCCTGTTGAGAAGGGCCGGGGGCGTCACTCCGAGGATCGGTATCGACGGCCGCTATTTAGCTCGTTGGAAAGATCGGAGGCTGCTGTGCCGCACTGATGCGGTTGCTTGGGCCGGCTTGACTCGATTTCGAGCGCGCTGGCACTGGACACGATCATGGGATTCTCCGAACTTTAAAGGCGCCCTCGGATGTTCCAACGCGGAAAACGGAGGGAAGTTGCTTGTGCGCCAGGCAACAGCGGTTTGCCCCGTCACGGGAGGAGGCCAAACCTGCTGCGCGGAATCCGAGACGGTCAAGTATCGTCCGGGAGACCGCCAATGCTTGTCTCGGATGTCGTCGTCTCGCTCTACCTCGCAGCAGCGGAACGGAAGCTTTCTGGAACAGCGTCGTGTGATGGCGGTCCTACCCCCTGCAGCAAACGAAGGATGCATTGAGCCCGGAGCAAGCCCCAAGTTGCATTCATAGGGCAAGCGAGACTCAGTTGGCGCCATTTCAAACTATCCATTGGAGCGCGAGGCCAACCACAGACAAGACCATCGTGCTGGTAGCGAGCCAAACGAGAGCCCCGCAGCCAACCCTGCAAGGGAAACTCGCCCATGACTTCAGAGCGCCCCGTCATTTGCATCCATGACGACCATCACCGGAACCGCGCATATGCCGTTGGTGACAGCACTCCAATACAGTGCCCTGATTGGATCGATCGACATGAAGATGATAGCCATTCCGAGCATGGCCGCGGAAGCCAATGTCGTATAAAACGCCATCGCCTCCTTGGGCTGTCGCTCCAGCCCCACCGGCCAACGGCACGCTTCACCCACGGCGAATGCAGCCGAACCTGCGAGAATCGGCACCGCAAGCAGTCCGATGCCGATGATGCCGGTCGCGAAGACCATAAGCGCGAACTTACCCGCAACTGGCTCCAGGGCTTTGGCAGCGTCAGTCGAGGAATTGATCTCAGTCACTCCCGCCTTGGTGTAAGATGGCGGCCGTTGTAACGACGATCGCAATAGCTATCAGGTTCGAAAATGCCATACCGACCAAGGTGTCTGCGCGAATACGCTGGAAGGCGCCAGATGCTTGCGAAGGTGCATTTCAACGGTTTGGCTTTCGGGTTCGCCATCTCCTCTTCCACCTCTTGGGACGACTGCCAGAAGAACAGATAGAGGGAAATTGTGGTGCCCAGAATGGCAAGAAAGGTGGTAAAAAAAGAGCCATTCCATTCCACGTGCAGGATGAAAATGCCTTTGAGCGCCTCTCCCCAGGGGATGTGCGCCATGAACGCGGCCACAACCTAGGCGAAGAGGGGTCGTCCATTCCAGAACCGTGACATACGGCTGTAGTCGAGAAAGACGATTGCAGAAATAGATGCCAAACCGAACCCAACCACGTAGAGCGAACTGGGGCCACCCACCATCAATTGGAGCCGTCAGCCATCGCACTTAGATCCGCGCCAATATTGATAACATTGGCACCGACAACAAGGCGACCACAAAATACATTAGTTCTGCAGGATAGTGTCGAGAGGTTTCCAGAGATACCTCGACCTGTCGTCCGGCCAATCCGCGCCGCGATCTCCTGGATTGCGGCCATGAGCGGAAAGGTGAATATCATTGTCCAGCCAATATTAGACCCAAGCTGAGCACCCGCCTGGCTGTAGGTACCGATACCCCAAGGATCGTCGTCTGCAGCACCCGTAATAACGCCGGACCCAATTGAGCGTAGAAATCGGTGGAATGGCCCTTTTGCCAGCCTAATTGTCTGTTTCTCGCGGACCTCGGCGGCGATGTCGCCCATCGCATTGCTCCAAGAACGCATTCCCGATGCAATGACCGCGCATCAATCAAAACCCGACAGGTGCTGCTAGTTCCAAGTTCGATCGCGCTGGCATTCGGCGGTAGCCTAAAGTGGGTAGCCGGGTGACCCCATTGCCGGCGTCGAGGGCGACGAGGGCGCTCGGGTCGCGCGCCTGATCCTTCTGGCAAGTCTAGCAGTCTACCCACGAAGTCAGCATGTTTGGATCTGACAGAAACCACCCGAGGGGTATTTCTGCTTGGCACTTCTGTGCCTTTCGCGCGTTGAGGCATGTTCAACAAATGCGCCAAGGGATGATGAACGCTAATCAGGCTCCCAATGTTCATAGAGTCGCGCCAGCCCATTGCGGGTTGCGGCAAAAATATCGTGGCCGCCGCCGAGCTCACCGTCGACCCCCGCGATGAGCCTCGATTCTCTCTTCTCGACTTCGCTCTGTTACGGCGCAGCTGGCCCCGATGCCGGCTGGACGTACACGCTGCCCATTATCTTTCCATTGGCGGCAATCGCATCGCTCTATACCGTAGGTGCCATCCGGCTTTGGCAACGGAGCGGGCGCGCGCGCTCTTTGCGTTTTCGGCAAGCCCTGCTGTTCACCGCCGGCTGGATCGCAATGGTGGTAGCCTTGGTGAGCCCGCTTCATGCATTGGGCGAGCGGCTGTTCACCGCTCACATGATTGAACACGAATTGCTGATGGCGGCGGCGGCGCCCCTCGTAATTGCTTCATGTCCGGCGGCGCCGATGATATGGGCCCTACCCATGCGATTACGCCAGGCGCTCCGCGCAGCCGGCCATATACGCATGCTTGGGGCGACTTGGGTCTTCATGAGCCGACCCGTAATCGCCACCGTCCTGCATGGCGTCGCGATATGGGCGTGGCATGTCCCGGCGCTTTTCGAGGCTGCATTGCAACAAGGTCTCTGGCACTATGCGCAGCATGCCAGCTTTTTCAGCACCGGTCTTTTATTCTGGTGGGCACTGCTGCCTCGTCCGGGCCGAAGACATGCCTGCGGCAGCGCGGTCATGCATCTTTTTTTGACCTCGTTGCATACCGGCCTGCTCGGGGCCTTGCTTGTGGTCTCGCCGCGGCTTTGGTATCCGGAAAATGCCGTCGGCTCGAGCATGTGGGGCCTTGCACCCCTCGAAGACCAGCAGCTTGCGGGCCTTGTGATGTGGATCCCGGCTGGCCTGATTTATGGCGGAGTAGCGCTGTTCCTGGCCGGTCTCTGGATTCATACAACCGGATGGGAGCAGACACGTAACCGCTGTTCTTAGGCCGCCAAGCAGTGATGTAGCTCCTCCCTTTGTTGACGCGATGTGGATGGCGGATCATGATAACAAGGGCGCGAAGAGCGACACCTCATGCTGGTGGGAGGACAAAAATGCATCCACTTGTCATCGACGCGAAGCCTCAACCTATTTCAATTGATCCTGCTAGCGCTGCAATTCTCGTCGTCGACATGCAGAATGACTTCGGCTCCATAGGTGGAATGTTCGACAGAGCCGGAATCGATATCTCCGGGATTCAACGGGCGATTGGTCCTACTGCCAGCGTAATAGCTGCCGCTCGCGACTTGAGAGTGCCCGTCGTCTATCTGAAGATGGGGTATTATTCCGACCTCTCGGACCTTGGGACATCGGACGCCCCCAACCGTATCCGACATCTCCAGATCTTTGGGGTCGGTGAGAGCATGACAGCTCCGGATGGCGGCGAGAGCCGGACTCTGATCCGCGACACCTGGGGAACAGATATCGTTAACGACCTCAAGCCAAAGGCAGGGGATGTCGTCCTCTACAAAACGCGGTTCAACGGTTTCTACGAGACCGAGCTTGATTCTGTTCTGAAGACCGCAGGCGTCAAACACCTCATCGTGACAGGATGCACGACCAGCGTTTGTGTGGAATCGACAATTCGGGATGCCTTCTTCAGGGACTATCACTGCATACTGTTGACGGATTGCACCAGCGAGCCAATCGCTTTGGACGCTTCAAGGAGCAATCATGATGCCTCGATCACGCTCGTGCAGATACTCTTTGGCTGGACCTCGACGTCCGACCATTTCCTGAAGGCGATCGAGGAGCGAGTTCAGGGGCGTCTTGAACTAGCCGAATGAGCTGGCGAAGCCGCGCATCGCCCGAACTCAGATCACGGCCTTAAGCTCGGGAGCCGGATGTAGGCCAAGGCAGCAGGGCTTTCTTGACGCCGGCTGCGTCGGAGATCGAAAGCAACACGGTCGAACGCTCCATCCGTCCGATCGCGCTCAACCGCAAGAACGCCCTCTTCGCAGGCTAAGACGGCGGCGCCGAATACTGGGGCGGTCGCGCCCAGCGAATATTACAAGGGTTCACGGGCGTTCTTCAGGTGGATGGCCACGCTGGATATAACCGGTTGATCGCACCCGATCACGTCGGCCCAGACATCCGGCTCGCCTATTGTTGGGCGGTCGCGTCGCTGATCGAAACCTGCAAACTCAACAGTGTCGAGTCGCTCGTCTATCTCGCTGATGTCCTCACCAGGATTGTCAACGGCCACCCCAACAGCAACAGATCGATGACCGCCCGTCGGTTAGGAAGGCACAAAGGCCGTCCCGGTATTTAGCGATATAGCCCAGAGCCTCGCCAAGCGGCGATTTGCCAGCGACGCGGGTGCGATGATGCGTGAGCCACGTGCGTATGTCAGTGATTAGCGGTGCTGATCGCTCCTGCCTTCCTGCAAGACGAGCGTCAGGGTTGAGGCCACGCAACTCGGCTTCGATGCGATAGAGTTCACCGATCCGCTTCACACCTTCCTCCGCAATCGGCGCTGAGCTAGCGCGGGTGATCTCGACCAGCTTGCGCCGTGCATGCGAGGCTCGTTTTGGCGCATCGATGCCCTCAAAGCGTGGCTTGAGCGACGTCTGCTTTCGGAAGACGCCACCGCGGGCTCTACGGTCGGCATGGTGGCGCGTATCAGCCAGACATTCGCCGCTAATCCGAAAGACCGATTGCTGCCCTGAGGTGAAGCGGTCGGTTGAGCGTCCTCAGGCAGAGATCTCTTCTCGCCGGATTGAACGACATGATAAACGGCGCCTATGGGAATCAAGAACTATCTGATCGAAGGCGGTTCCGGCACTGGAAAAACGTCTGTCGCTACCGAACTGGAGCGGCGGGGTCACCATGTCGTCCATGGTGACCGGGTCTTGGCCTATGTCGGCGACCCCGAAACAGGCAAGACACTGCCAGGGCCACCCGAAGGCGAGGATCGCATCGTTTGGGGATACGAGCACTGGATTTGGCCCGTCGACAAGGTCCGGGCCATTGCTGCCGACACCGCCCATCCTGCCACCTTCTTCTGTGGCGGCTCGCGCAATTTCCATAAATTCTTGGACTTATTCGACAAGGTCTTTGTGCTCGACGTAGACGTTGAGACGTTGAACCGACGATTAGATGGGCGACCGAATGAGCCAGGTTTTGATCCGGCCGAGCGGCGGCTGGTGCTGCGCTACCATCATACCCGGGAATATCTTCCCGTTGGCATCCATATCGACACGGCGGGTACGGTCCCAAGCGTCGTCGACAATATCCTCGCTCAACTCGCCTGAAGCCCTGAACGCATCGTGAATGGGATGGGAAGCACTCGAATATTGCGGGAAGACGCTAGCCGCCTGAACGGCTCACTGGCGGCGCTGAGACTCTGTAGCCGACCGGCAGCTTGCGGATCGGCAAGCCGGACGCCCTAACGACTGACTTGAAGGCGCGAAGCAGCCGTCCTGTCATGGCGGCGATCATCGAAACTGCCAGAAGCATCTTGGTTAAGGTGCGGCAGCGACACCGTTTACTCTTCTGGCTGATTAGGCCGAGCTTTTCCCGCAGCCCAGGGTTCGAGATCGGCCAGGATCGGCCAGCTCCTTTCCTGGCGCGCGGCACGACGTGCGTCTGCCGGCCGGCCGCGGATGTCATCCTCGACGCGATAGAGTTCTGCGATGCGCCGAAGCGCCTCGCTCGCGTCGGCGCTGGGCCGGCTGCGGCGAGTTCGTAGAAGCACCGGCGCACCTGTGCCCAGCACAAAGCGAGCGTTGCGCCGCTCTTGTCGGCGAGCACCCGATAGCCACCATATCCGTCGACCTGCAGGATTCCGGAAAAGCCTGCGCCATCCCGCACTTTCGGCCAACGGAACTGCTATCCTCCAGCCGCTTCGCATAGAGGCAGACGCCGGTGCCATCCCAAAAGATCAGCTTGAACACATAGACTGCGCCACTGAACGGATCGGCGCCCATCGTCTCGCGCACCAACACAGCCAGCCACCTCGGCACCCTTGCGGAAGTCCACCGGCCTCGTCGCCACCATGAGCTTGACGGCGCCCGTCGGCCCGATCACGACGTTTGCCTTGAGCTCACGGATCGCTGCAACCGTCCTGGCGTCTGCTCCCCGGCGGACCCACATCGCGATGCCGTCGATCTTAAGCTCGATCACGCCAACGCCGCGGGTCGCCTTCCGCTTCCGCGGCTGCGCGCTGGACCCGTCGCCGCGGGTTCCGGAGGCGGCGCCGTCTCCACCGCCGGCAGTAGGCGGGGGATTCCTGCAGCACCGAAGCGGCCTGTTTGCGCGCTTCGCGCCGCCGGGCGAACACCTGCTGTGGCCTGAGACCATAACGCCGGGCGACTTCGGAAATAATTGGATTCGGTTCCAGCCTCTCTGCGACGATCCGCGCCTTATCATCCATCGATCAGTGACGCCGGCCGCCAGCACCGTTGATCACCTCAAAACGCCGAGACTGCCGCTCCGGGTAAAGCGTAAGGTCAAGTCCAGACACAAGCCTATCTCCGATCCCAAAACAGGATCGGCAACCTCACAATCGCGATCACTGCCCGAAAGGTGGCCCGGAAACACCGCTTACGCAGACACCGCTTCGCGTCATCGAGATCGGCGTCGGCGTTTCGACGGATGTTTCGCCTTGACTTTGGCGGGATAACGCAAAACCCAATCCGGAAGCGCGCTTTCGATATCTCCAACGGGATTTGGCCCTGCTTGTTCGAAGCCGTCCGCGCGCCTAGCGTTAAGCTGCAGCACATCTGACGCTGCCAGAGCGGCGCGTATCTTCAGCATTCGGACAAGCTCGGGGCGAAGGCCGTCGCCTCTGCCAGCAGCTAGATCATGGAAGGAAGCAAAGGGATACATTCGGCTAATCTTTCAAACAGCGAGCCCTCCCCTCAGGTCCGACGATTCAACGCCCCCGCCAAAGCCATGTTCCGGCAAGTCCATAGGCTCGGGTTCAAATATTCGCAGGAGATTGGAACCGCGGGGCCGAACCGAAGTTTGGATGCAAAGGAGCCGTCCATGGCAACACCGCGACGTCGAACGCCGGCAGAAAATGCCCATGCTCAGGCTGGACCTGACAAGACTCCGGGATTTGACCCTGCTGCCGCGCCTCTCAGTACCGACGCAGAAGCGGCAGATGCGCCAAACCTCGCTGGACATCAGCCTCCGGAGAACGCTCCGCGATTCAAGAACGAAGCCAGCTACGCCGACGCCATGCGACCGATGGAGGATGAAGTCGAAGCCCGGCCCGACAGCAACTGGCCATTGCTGGTGATTGCCGCGTTGGTTTTCATTGCAGCGGCGGTTTTCGTTGCGGCAAGCCTCGTGCGCTAGCGTTTTGCCCGGCTTTTGCGGGACTTCTTCTGATCTTGCGACTGTCCAGGGTACCCTTTCATGCGGGCAAGGTCGTCCATCGGACACAAAAGCCTCGGCTTTATGGGGTTGGATATATCGATCTTGTCCCAAGGAATTCGATAAAAGCCACCGTCACGGCGTAACCGAAATGCATCGAGCACCGCCGCGCCTATCGCGAAAGCGGAAAGTCGCTCGAATGCGGCGTAGATACCAATATGGAATTCAGTAATGACAAGATCGTGCCCGTCCTTTTCGGCGCGAATCTCCTCGATGTAGCCGATGCTTTTGCCGCGTGGCGACAACACGCATCGGCCAACCAGCCGCTCGAGATTGATGGTTGTGGCCATCAGCCCGCTCCCGGGATGCGGCCGACGAGGTGGTCGCGCAGCCAGTTTTGCCAATCGAAGATCGTCGTCTCGCGGACGTCGATGTCGAACTCGATATCGATGCCGATCTCGCGCACCTTGTTCCAGGCAATCCGATGCGGCTCGCCGTGGCGTTTGCCGCCCAGCCTTGCCGACAGTTTCGCCATCCAGCCTCCGGGTCGTGCACCTAGTCGGCGTGCCAGCGCAATCGATCCTAGTTCGATCGCTACGATCCTTGGTGGCTTGCCTGGCCTCAGTTCCGCCACTAGGCCATCGACCTTTCCGATCTTGACCTGCTCGCGGTCGATCACTTGCTTGTCCAAAATGTCGCGGACCATATCCATTACGTGCCTCCGAATATTTGCAAGGGGATCGCCACAATTGCCAGCATGAAGCCAAGCGCGATAACAAAGATGACCGCGGCATTCGATACCATCCCATTGCGATGCTTGCCGACATAGCGCTTGTCGTTCATCAGGAAGAGGAAGGGAATCACGCTGAGAGGCAGGCTGGCAGCCGTCAGCGCCATTGAGAAGATCGTGAGCTTCAGCGGGTCAAGGCCGGCCGCAATTGGTAGGGCGCTGAGAAACAACGCCGCCGTGTAAACCGTGCTGAAGCCAGGATTGTCTCGCGGTTTCTGGTCCTCGCCCCAGGTCCAGCCGAAACCTTGGGCCAAGAGATAGGCCTGCTGCAGTCCAACTTCGAGCACAGCACCGAAGCAAGCTATACCGAGCGAAGCAATGAACAGGACAAAGCCCCAGAAGCCGAATATCGGGATCAGGATCAGCGGCAACTGATGGTAGTCATCCACCTGGTCTATGCCGTGTGGGGCAAGCACAAGCGCGGCGACGATCAGCACGCTGACGGAAATCGTGCCGCCAAAGCTCATACCCATTGCCGCAATGGCGCGATTGGTCCCGAGATAGCTTTCGTCCCACCGATCCTCGATCGCTCCCGACGAGTAAAACATGAAGAGATAAGGCGAAATTGACGCCCCAAGAATGCTGACGGCCATGAACCAGTAATTGGCCGCGTCATGGTTTGGCACAGTGGGAATAGCCCCCGCCGCGACCTGACCCCAATCAGGCTTAAGCATTACCGCGCCGACCACAAAACACAGCGTGACCAGCCCGAGAATCGAAACGCCTTTTTCGATAAAGCCGAACGTGCCTTTCCAGAGAAACACCCAGGCCAGCAATGCCACCAGAAGCGCCCACCATTGGAAGCCGATTCCGGTGGCAAGTTCGAGCGCAATGGCAACGCCGCCGATCTCAGCCGACATGACCAGGAGATTGACCAGAAGTACTGCCAGCAGCGGCCAGAGGAAGGCGTTGAAGCCAAATCGTTCCCGAATTCCGTCGGCGATGGTATGATGGCTCACGGCAGCGAAGCGGCCTGCCATCTCGACGAGGAAGATGATGCAGATCGTCCCCAGAACGATCGCCCAGATCAGCTGGAAATGGAATGCCGCACCGGCTTGAACGGCTGTCGTCAGTGAACCGACTTCGAGAAAACCACCAACGCTGGTGACAACACCCAACGATATTTCGAGGACCTTCTTCATGGGTGCGGGCTAAAGGATTTTGTATAGGTGGCGGCCAGGGCGGCAATAGCGTTTCGCACATCGCGCTGCGCCCGCTCTACTCTCGCGGGGTTGTTCTCCTGTAATCCCGCCTCCGCGTTCGCTATCGCGGCCGCCAGGCGACTGATGACCGTGATCAGGCCGGCTCGGTCGGGAACCTCAGGTGAATCGGCTGATTGGATTTGGGTTTCGGCACCGGAGAGCTTCCGGCCGATCGATTGCAGCGTGCGTGACGTATAATTTTGAGGAGCCGCCCCCGCGAGCCAGGCGTCCAGGGCCATCGATGCCGTTTCCGCTGCGGAAGCCGCGGTTCTCAATTGGCTGTGGTCCTCCGACGAAGAACACGCCGACAACACAGCCGATATCAGGACAAAGCACAGGAAATTAAGTATAGAGACGATGAATTTTGTGGTGTTTGCACTACTAATTGTCGAGTTGCTGGCACCCTGATTGCTCTTGCTGACAGAGAACAATCCCATCTGCTTACCCACGCGCGATAATTGAATCTCGCGACTGAACCGACGCGTTTTGTCGAGTCAGACCAGATGCGCGATCCACTCCCGGCCGAATTCTCCGGCTCGTCTTTCAATCGATGACTGGGGAAAATGTTCCGCAGCGCGAAGGAGTATTCCGTCGTCCGCTTTGCTCACAGGCGGCTCCGTGGCTTGGCCGGCCCGACGGGAACAATCGGTCGCCGGCGGGGTTCTATTTTTTTCTCTTGCAAGGGTGGCCCGCCATGAAACCTGCCGTGACCGATCACATAGAAATAAAGAAATACGAACACCCGACCGGGGGCTGGGGGTCGCTTCGTTCCCTGGCGCGTCACGCGCGCAGCGAAGGCCTGTTGATCTCGGGAATATGGAGCACTCTGCTCAAGCAGAATAAGGCTGACGGCTATATGTGCGTGTCCTGCTCATGGGCGAAACCGGCTCATCCGAGGCCTTTCGAGTTCTGTGAAAACGGCGCTAAGGCCACGATGTGGGATCAGACGAAACTGCGCTGCGGGCCAGATTTCTTCGCACAGCACAAGGTCGCCGAGCTGCTCGATTGGCCGGACAGGGATTTGGAAAGGCAGGGCAGGCTGACGGATCCCATGCGCTACAATCCAGTCACCGACCGGTATGAACCGGTTGCCTGGGAAAGTGCATTCCGCGAGATCGCCGTCGAGCTCCAGCGGCTCAATCCGAAATCCGTTGTCTTCTACACCTCCGGCCGTGCCTCGCTGGAGGCCTCCTTCATGTATCAGCTTTTCGCACGCATCTACGGTTCATCCAACCTGCCGGATTCGTCGAACATGTGCCACGAATCGACCTCGGTCGGCCTTCCCGAGTCGATCGGCTCCCCGGTTGGGACCGTTCAACTCGAGGACTTCTCGAAAACGGACATGATGTTCTTCTTCGGCCATAATACCGGCGTCACGGCGCCGCGGCTGCTTCATCCATTGCAGGAGGCACGCCAAAGACAGGTGCCAGTGTTCACTTTCAATCCTTTGCCCGAGCAAGGTCTCAAGCGGTTCAAGAATCCGCAAAACCCTGTCGACATGTTATCGCCGGGACCTGGAACCAAGATGTCCAGCGACTTCTTCCAGGTTCGTTGCGGCGGCGACATCGCAGCCATGACGGGTATCGCCAAGGCGGTGCTTGCGCTCGACGATGCTGCGTGTGAGCGCGCAAGTCAGCGCGTCCTGGACGTCGATTTCATTGCCGAGCACACCCACGGCTTTGCCGAATTCGAATCGTATCTGCGCAACGCCAGCTGGAACGATATCGTCAGACACTCCGGTATCGCTCAGGCGGATCTGGAGCATGTCGCGGAAATCTACAGCCTTTCCAGTGCTGTAATCGGAAATTACGGCATGGGCCTGACGCAGCACCGGCATGGCACCGAGAATGTCCAGATGCTATGCAACCTGCTGTTGATGCGCGGCAATATGGGCAAACCCGGCGCCGGCATTTCGCCGCTGCGCGGCCATTCAAATGTTCAAGGCCAGCGCACTGTCGGCATAACTGAAAAACCCGAACTCGCTCCCTTGGATAAATTCGCCGAGTTCTACGCCTTTGAGCCACCGCGCGAGAAAGGCCTCGACACGGTCGAGACCTGCGAAGGCGTTATCGGGGGATGGGTTAATGGCTTCATCGGACTGGGAGGCAACTTCGTTCGCGCAGTGCCAGAAACCGGCCTGGTCGAGAAGGCTTGGTGTGGATTGAGCATTCATGTCGAGATCGCAACCAAGCTCAACCGCAGCCATCTCATCCCGGGAGCCGTCACCTATCTTCTCCCCTGCCTGTCGCGGCTGGAAAGAGATCACCAGGCACGCGGCGACCAGACCATCTCGATAGAAGATTCGACCGCATGCATCCACGGCTCCTTTGGATCGCGGCCTCCCGCGTCGCCAAACCTGCTTTCGGAGCCCAAGATCGTCGCCGAACTTGCCAAGGCCACGGTGCCGAACAAAAGTTCCATCCCATGGGACCAATGGGTTGCTGATTATTCGCGTATCCGCAAGGAGATTGAACGGTGTTATCCTCAACACTTCCGCGATTTCAACACACGGTTTCTCGACCCCGGCGGCTTTCATCGTGATATCAAGGCGTCGAAACGCGTGTGGGAGACACCGAACAAGAAAGCCAATTTCAAGTTGCCGTCGATGCTCGAGGCAAATCCCGATATCGATCTCTCGGGTGACAATGTGCTGACGCTGATTACAGTTCGCTCCAATGACCAGTTCAACACCACCGTCTACGGCTATGACGATAGGCTGCGCGGCATCTACGGAACCCGCATGGTGCTGCTCATGAATGAGGCGGACATCCAGCGGTTCGGGTTAAGTGCGGGGCAGGAAATCGATCTCGAAACCCATGCCGATGATGGTGTGGAGCGGCGCGTGCGCGGTTTACGGGTCACACCCTATTCGATTCCCGAGGGGAACTGTGCCGGCTACTATCCGGAACTCAATCCGTTAGTTCCACTCTGGCATCGGGCAAAGAAAGCTCATGTTCCGGCAGGGAAATCGGTACCAGTCAGAGTTGTTCCCTGAAAGACCCCAGGCCTTAGTGGTCTCCTTTGAAGTATAGATCACGTTCAGATCTCCTCCAGGCGCCTTGCTCAAGGCGGCTGAAATATTAGCGTCGCTGAGAATGGGCTGCCCGTAGCGAATATCTCTCTGATATACGCTGTTGAGTCGTTTCCCCTGCCCTGCACTTAAAAGGGCACATATCCACCGCCCCCCAGAGGATCATTTAGCTGGGTTTTCAAGCATGCCTTTAGGCGTCATGTGTTGCCGGCACGACTTCGCACCGATTTCGAAACCAGAAACGACGGCGCTGAGCATCCTTTTACAACCGGCCGCGTTATGCCCTCAGCTTGATGGTAGATTCGTCATGGCAAGGTGCATCAATTCGCTAATCTGCCGTCGGAAGCGGAGACGATCCTCAATCCTCACCGCCTTTCAGATCTCGTCCAGCAACTTTGTCGCCACCCTTTCGGGAAAGGGCCGGAAAGCAGCAACTGCTGCGTCGACATTGTTTCTGACGGGATGCAGCGACTGGCAATCGATGCTTCGTGCGCATGGTGCGAACGCCCGAAAGATATTTGATCTCATCTGGACCTTCGGCGCGGTTGCCGTAACGACGTGGCTTCTTGTCATGCTCGTCCTGGCAATGGCGCTTTTCCGACGCCACTTGGCGGAGGCGTCGCGATCACCGCTGCAGATCGATTCAGATCAAGAAAGCCGGCTGATCCGTGCTGTCGGAATCGCCACGGCTGCGACAGTGGTGGTTCTCATTGCGTTGACGATAGGAAGCTTTTTTGCTGGCAAGTCGATCGCTTCGCTGAGCGGAAGCGAGACGGTCATCGTCCGTGTCACAGGTCATCAATGGTGGTGGGAGATACGCTATCCCAAAATCGATTCGTCGCACGCGATCGTCACGGCGAATGAGATCCATATTCCGGTCGGCGAGTCCGTGAAGGTCAAACTCGATTCGCTGGATGTCATTCACAGCTTCTGGGTTCCAAGCCTTGCAGGAAAAAGGGACCTTATCCCGGGTCGGCCGAGCGAACTGAGCCTCATCGCCGACAAGCCCGGCATATATCGCGGTCAGTGCGCCGAGTTCTGCGGCTACCAGCATGCTCATATGGCGATCACTGTTGTCGCTGAAAGCCGCAAAGCGTTTGACGCCTGGCGATCCCGGCAAGATAGCGACGCCGTCACGCCCATCGCCGATGAAGAACGCCGCGGCCAGGCGGCTTTTCTCGGGACCGGCTGCGCGCTCTGCCATGCCATCAGGGGCACACTTGCCAGCGGAACGGTCGGACCTGACCTGACCCATGTGGGTGGCCGCCGCTCACTGGCCGCCGATACGCTTGCCATGACGCCAGGCGCCCTTGCTGCGTGGATTGCCGATCCGCAATCGATAAAGCCTGGCGCGAAGATGCCGCGCATTGCCCTTAGCGCCGACGATCTCAATGCGGTTGCTACCTATCTTGGAAGCCTTGAATGAGTGGCATTCGGCAAAAGAAGGCAGAGCGAATACAGGAAGGGGGGCCGAAAGGCATTCGAGACACCAGCATCGACGAGGCGAGGCTGCGCGCTTTTCTCGCACATGCCTGGCAGACACCAAAAGGGCTGTATGGCTGGCTGGCCACGGTCGATCATAAGCTGATCGGCCGGCGCTATGTGGTGACGGCTTTCTTGTTTTTCATTTTTGCGGGTCTGTCGGCACTCGCCATGCGCTTTCAGCTCGCCGCGCCCGAGGCTGGCCGGATAGGCCCAGACTTGTACAATCAGCTCTTCACCATGCATGGCACGACGATGATGTTTCTGTTCGCCGTGCCGGTAATGGAGGCGTTCGCCGTATACCTGGTACCGTTGATGATTGGCACGCGCAACGTGGCCTTCCCCCGCCTCAATGCCTTTAGCTACTGGATCTACGTTTCAGGCGGGATGATGATTTGGATAGCATTCGCCTTCAATACAGGCGCCGATGCCGGCTGGTTTTCCTACGTTCCGCTCGCCGGACCGGATTATGGCATTGGCAAGCGCCCGGACTTCTGGGCGCAGATGGTGACCTACACGGAAGTATCGGCTCTAGCGGTTGCCGTCGAGATCATTGCGACGGTATTCAAACAGCGCGCCCCCGGTATGACGCTCGATCGCATCCCGCTCTATGTATGGTCGGTGCTGGTCACAGCCTTTGTCATCCTGTTCGCCATGCCGGCCGTGATGGTCTCGAGCACAATGTTGATCCTCGACCGGCTTGTCGCCACCAAGTTCTTCGATTCAGCCGCGGGAGGCGATGTGCTGCTCTGGCAGCATCTGTTCTGGTTCTTCGGTCACCCCGAGGTTTATATCATATTTATTCCAGCGACCGGCTTTGTCTCGGCGATTCTGCCCACCTTCGTCCGCCGCCCCGTCTTCGGCTATCTCGGGATCGTGTTGTCGCTGATTGCAATCGGCTTCCTCTCTTTTGGACTGTGGGTGCATCACATGTTCGCCACGGGTCTGCCGCAGCTTGGCGAAAGCTTCTTCACCGCCTCCTCGATGATGATCGCCATCCCGAGCGGCATCCAGATATTCTGCTGGATTGCGACGATCTGGGGTGGCAAGCCCATCTTTGCCACACCGCTCCTTTTCGTGCTCGGCTTCATCTTCACCTTCGTCATCGGCGGCCTGACGGGAGTCATGGTCGCCTCGGTGCCGCTCGACCTGCAGGTTCACGACACCTATTTTGTGGTCGCGCACTTCCATTATGTGCTTGTCGGCGGCGCTGTCTTTCCCCTACTCGGTGCCGTCTACTACTGGTTTCCCAAGGTCACCGGCCGCTTGCTTTCGGAGCGGCTCGGCCACTGGAATTTCTGGTTTATATTCGTCGGCTTCAACCTCACCTTCTTCCCGATGCACATCCTCGGGCTGCAGGGCATGCCGCGCCGTGTCTACACCTATCCGCTGGAAAGCGGGTGGGGCAGCGTGAACCTCTTCATTAGTCTTTCCTCACTGGTTCTGTTCGCCGGCTTCGCGCTCTTCTTCCTGAACATGCTACTCAGCCTTCGGAACGGCCACCTCGCCGGCGACAATCCGTGGGGTGCGAGCACGCTCGAATGGGCTGCGACGTCGCCGCCGCCGTCCTATAATTTTCCGCACTTGCCGGTGGTGACTCATCGCGATCCACTTTGGGCAGAGCCCGACACACTCCCAGTTATCGAGGGTTTGCGCGTCGATGCACGCGAAGTGGTGGGCGGCACGGTTGCGGACGCCGTGCCGCAATTGCGCGTGCCATCGGCTGACAACTCGATCTGGCCTCTACTCTCAGCGATCGCCGTAGGCGGTACATTCTTCGCCTCAATCTACACACCATGGGCTGTTGTGTGGGGTGCGATACCGGTCTCAATCGGCTTCATCTGCTGGTTCTGGCCGAAGGGCGAACCGGAGGACGAGGAATGAAAAAACGCCCTGTCGTCGACGTCAGCCACCTCCCCACATATGACTTCGGCGCGGCGAGCCCGATGTGGTGGGGAACACTCGCCTTCATTGCCCTTGAAGCGGCCGGTTTCGCTCTGGCGATTGGCACCTATTTCTACCTGGCTGTTCTGGCCCAGCACTGGCCGATTGCGGCACCCGCACCTGATCTCGCGCCGGGCACGGCAATATTGATCATTCTGCTCGCTAGCATTGTGCCCAATCATATAGTCGACCGCTGGGCTAGACAGCACAACCTTCAAAAGGTCCGCGGCGGTATGGTCATAATGACGATCGCCGGGATTGTTCCCCTGATCGTGCGTATCTGGGAATTTCCCGCGCTTCACATCTCGTGGGACCAAAACGCCTACGGTTCGATCGTTTGGTTCCTCCTCTCGCTGCACACATCACATCTTCTCACCGACGTCGGAGACACGATCGTACTCGCTGTCCTGATGTTCACGCAAAAGGGCAAGGCCGGCCGCCGCCTCAGCGACGTGTCAGACAATGTGTTCTACTGGGACTTCGTAGTCGCCTCGTGGGTGGTGCTCTATCTTGTCATCTATTGGACGCCGAGGATGTGATGCCGGCGATCCGCAATGGCATTTCCTGGGCCGGCTTTGCCAGCGGGCCAACCGCTTGGGCAGTGTCGCTGCAGCTCGATTATGCGATTGCCGACTGGCAGTGCCATGCCGGCTTTCGTCCCACGGCGCTGTTCTCGCTGTTGGCTGCCGCCGCCGCGTTGGCAGGTACCCTGCTGTCTTGGCGCGCGCTCCGCCACGCCAGCTACGGCACAAGCCCGCCTCTGCAGGCGCGCGCGAGGCGCTTTCTCGCCGGAACCTCGGTCGGTATCGGAGCGCTGTTTGCACTCGCCATGCTCGCGCAAATGGCGGCCGGGCTGATCTTCAGTGGGTGCGAACTGTGAGTGTGCCGGGATGCCAGCGGCCGCCGATCTGCTGCCAACGGCAGTCGCACTGGCCCGCGCGAGGGCCGGAAACCGTGGCCACCGGCCTGAGCCCGCGCCGCCCTATGCTGTACGGCGGGCTCCTCGGCTCCGGTTCTGCCATGCTTCAGGCTTTCGCAGCCTCCGTCCTCCGGCCCATCGCTGCCAGCCTGCCATTGTTGGCCCTTTGCGGCGAACTGTCAGCAAATGAAATCCAGAAGGGTGAATATCTTGCCCGAGCCGCCGACTGCGTCGGGTGTCACACCTCCAACCCAAGTCGACTGTTTGCCGGCGGCTACCGTGTGCCGACGCCCTTCGGCGATGTCTATTCCACCAACATCACGCCGGAGCATGACACAGGCATTGGGGGCTATTCCGAAGACGAATTCGTGCGAGCCGTCCGGGAGGGCGTAAGGCGCGACGGGACCGATCTTTATCCGGCCATGCCGTACGACAGCTTCGCTAGAATGAGCCGCGACGACGTGCTCGCGATTAGGACCTATCTCCTTGCGCAAACGCCGATCATTCAGCCACGGCCGCGAAATACCCTGCCGTTCCCATTCAACCAGCGCTGGGCGCTCAGGCTGTGGAAACTCGCGAACTACCGTCCCGGCAGCTTCACGCTGGATCGAAGTCGAACCGAGGCCTGGAACCGGGGGGCCTATCTGGTAGATGTGCTCGGCCACTGCGGTGCCTGCCACACACCGAGGAATGTGACATTCGGCGAGGATGACGATCACAAGCTCGCCGGCGGTGCCGCGGGCATCTGGCGGGCCTTTAACATCACCGGCGACAAGACGGCGGGCATCGGCGGCTGGAGCGACGACGAGCTATCTCGCTTTCTCAAGACAGGCGCTGTGGCTGGAAAGGCTTTTGCCAGCGGTCCAATGGCGGAAACGGTGACGAACAGCCTGCAACATCTTTCGGATGACGACATCCGCGCCATCGTCGCCTATCTCAGGGACGTCCCGCCCCAATCCGGAGACGAGCAGCAGCCCCGTTTCTCATCGAGCGGGACGATTACGGCCAGCGCTGCCGAACCCGGCAACGTGGCGCAAGGGAGCACCCACACCGCGGGGGATCTTTACGGATCCCTGTGTTCGGGTTGCCATGGATTGAATGGTAGCGGGTCGCCTGACTCTTCCTATGCCACGCTGCCCCACAACAGCACCCTGGGCGCGGCCACTTCAGCGAATGTCGTCATGACAATCCTTACCGGCGTCAAGGCGGGCGACGTAGCAGGTCGCAAATCGATGGCTGCATTCGCAGATTGGCTGGATGATGGCCAGGTAGCGAGCCTTGCCAACTATGTGACTGCCCATTTCGGAAATCCGGAACTCAGCGTGACGGCAGCCGACGTGCGCCAGATGCGGGCAGGCTCGACAACAGAACAGACGGTCACCCTCCTGGCCGGCCAGGCATTGGTGATGACCGGTGCCGGTTTATCGCTCGGCTTGCTCCTTCTGCTGGCAAGACGTTCTCGCCCTGCAGCGCGTCTTTCCGATTTCATGTCCGCGCATAGAGATACGCAGTGATGTCGCGCGCCTCCTGGGGCGACAGGTTGGTGTTCGGCATGGCCGTTTTCGGATCGACGTCCCGTGCCCTGCTGATCCAGCGCATCATCGCATCGGTAGAAGTCCGGCCGCCGCGTCCGGCAATATAGGCCCGTTCTGCAACACCGCTCAAGGACGGGCCGACACTCCCATGAGCGCCGGGCACACCGGGAATTTCATGGCATCCGCCGCACCCGTTGCGGATCATTGCCGGAACAGCACGCTCGACATCGCCGCCGACTTGCTGCGAGACGGCGGTTTCTCGCGAAGTATCACTGCGGATAGCGCCCGTCGTACCGGCGAATAGAATAACACCGAAACCTGCGGTGGCGCATGCCAACCACCAGGCCGTTGACATATGTCGCCGCCGATCAGAAGTCGTCGATCGTGTCCCTGGTTTCCGCCTCTTCGCCATTTATGTCGCCTGTTATGCTGAGCACGGGGGATGCAACTTCGCCGAGGCCAGATCGGCGCATGTGCCAAATGGCCAGGCAAAAACTGAAATTCAGCAGCATTGTTCCCGGAAACGGTTCGGCAACGGCTAAAAAAAGAACGCAGGAGTCGTCAGTGCGACCCTCTTTCAATGTGTTGCGAAAACATTCGCAGCGTCATTCGCCCGATTGTGGGACCTTGCCCCACACTGATTTAGGACGAGGCGCCGATCGCGACCCTAGCCCATTTGGAACAGACGCTATTGCCCCGCGTTGTTCTGGAGCTTGTCGCCCAAATTGTCAGGAGCGCCTCGATGGGACTTTTCACGATATCAAGACGATGGACGATCTGTTCCTACATGTGTTGCAGGACATCTACTATGCTGAGGAGCAGATCCTGAAAGCGCTGCCCAATATGGTCGAGAAAGCGACAAACCGCGACTTGACTGCGGCTTTCAAGAGCCATCTCGAAGAGACCGAGAAACAGATTCAACGCCTCGAACAAGCTTTCGAGCTGATTGGGGAATCGCCGAAAGGAACCGCTTGCCCAGCGATCGACGGCATCATCAAGGAGGCGAAGGAGATCGTAGGAGAAGTTGGTGAGAAGGAGGTGCTCGATGCCGCGCTCATCACCGCAGCACAGGCCGTCGAGCACTATGAGATTGCCCGATATGGAACGCTAATCGCCTGGGCTGAACAGACCGGCAAAGACGCGGTCGCGAAGCTTTTGGCTACAACCCTCACTGAGGAAAAAGCGGCCGACAAGAAGCTAACCACGATCGCCCAGCGGAAAGTCAATCAAAAAGCTGCTCGCTGAGTATCGGAGGATCGAGAGTTAGAGCATGAACGCGCAGGGCGAATATACCCGGTCTCTCTGGATGAACGTGGAAGTCGATCCCGCCGCTCCAATTTTCTCGGGGACACAGAGTTGCGACACGATAATCATCGGATCCGGAATTGCGGGACTGTCCGTGGCCTACGAACTGACCGCCATAGGCGAGACCGTTGTCGTGATTGATCGCGGCCCCATTGCCGCTGGCATGACGTCGCGAACGACAGCGCATCTCGCGCCGATTTGTGACGACGGGCTGGGTGCACTAATCAACATTCGCGGTGAAGAGATGGCTCGACTTTTCCAGCAGAGCCAGGAAGCGGCGGTCGCCCGTCTTGAGGAGATCGTCGGCGAGCTGGGCATCGATTGTAATTTCCGCCGGCTGGATGCTTTCCTCTTTCCCGCGATGGGTATTCGGCCGAAAAACGCCCTCAATCAGCGCCAGGAGGAGTTCGATGCCGCGCGAAAGATAGGTGCAGCTGCTAAACTCGTGACCGGTGTGCCGCTCAAAGGCTTCGAAAAGGCGCCCGTTCTTCGCTATCCGAACCAGGCAACCTTCCACCCGCTGCGGTATCTTCGAGGACTTGCCGCGGCTATACGCGAGAGGGGCGGTCTTATCTTTGCCAACAGCACCGTGGTGGCGCTTGAGGAACTGGCGGAAGGTGGGGTGCGCGTCTCTACTGAGAACGGCGGATCGATCGCGGCATCACACGCCGTCGTTGCCACCAATTCGCCAATCAACAATCGTTTTCGCTTGCACACAAAGATGTCGCCATATCGAACGTACGCCATGGCCTTCACTCTGCCTCATGGCGATCTTCCAGATGCGCTCTTCTGGGACACTGGCGATCCCTATCACTACGTCCGGATAAACCCAGGCCCCGGCTCGGTGGACTATCTTATTGTAGGGGGAGCCGACCACAAATCGGGCGAGGCTGACGACGGCGACATCCGGTTCGAAGCGATCGAGGCATGGATACGCTCGCTAGTGCCAACTTTGGGCAAAGAGGTAACGCGATGGTCTGGACAAGTTCTCGACACGATCGATTATTGCGCCTTCATCGGTCTCAACCCCGGCAGCACATCGGTCTATGTCGTCACTGGCGACTCCGGACAAGGCATCACGCATGGCGCGCTTGCCGGACTTCTTTTGAAGGATCTGATCCTCGGCGAATCCAATCCCTGGAGCGAGGTTTACGAACCTTCACGCAAAACGCCTTTCGGCGTGGTCAATTATATTCGAGAAAACGCCTCGGCGGTGACAAATCTTGCCGGGTACTTGCTGCCTGGCGAGTTGAAGTCGCTCGATGAGCTCTCTCACGGTCAAGGTGGAATTTTGCGGGATGGAATGCGCAAGATCGCCGCCTGTCGCGACATGGCGGGTAACGTCCACCTGCATGCCGCCGGGTGCACGCACGCGGGGTGCGAAGTCGCCTGGAATTCGACAGAGCAATGTTGGGACTGCTCTTGCCATGGATCACATTTCGGCCCGGATGGGACTGTTCTGAATGGCCCCGCTGTGCTTCCGCTGCAGCGGATCGACTTTCCGATGCGGTGACTGCGCGCTCTAAATAGGCAGATCGCCAACCCCGCGCCTGTCCTTCCTGACGAAGGAGACGCTGGCTGAGCGCGGATACCAAATCGGTAGCGGTTGAAGGCAGCTGAAAAAACTTGGTTCCTGGAATATTTCCGACAAATAGATCTCGAGCTGGGCGGGGCCCTAATCGGAAGGGAACAACATGTCGGCCTCCTTAGCCGCAGCTTGGAAAGCTTTTCGTATTATCTGCGGGTCGATTGGATCGCCCTCCAAGGCAGACTGGCAAAGGATCATCGCCTTGTGCCACCTAGGGCCACGTTTTGACCATTTGCGGAGCTGCTCGGCGGCTTTTTGAACGTGATCAACACCATAGCATAAGCCCAGTCGGTCGGTCCTCACATAGACCGGAGAAGAGAAAGACCGCATTGCCAACTCGCGAATTCAAGGCAACGAAAAAGAATCCGCCGGCCGATGCCGGCGAGGTCTGGAATAGCCAGCGTGGACTGGCAGAGATCAATGATCGACGGCAGACTTTGTTGCAGGCTTTTCGAACAGGCTGGCGCATGCCCACTCCGACGTAACCAGAAGGTCGTGCGAGCGCGACACCGCCATGATGCGGAATCATCTCCTCGAACTCTCTGGGATTGGCGATGCGTTTGTTGGTTTCCCTCACAATCGACAGGATCGCCGCGAACTGGTCTTCACGCGGTGGTTGACCTCGCACATCAGCAGCCGGATGCGGCGCTCGCCTTCCTTGGCGGCGGTGATGTCGCGGGCGATCGTGCGCCGATAATATCGCCGGAAGAGTTCCTGATCGCGAAACCCCTGACTGAAACAGCAACCAGCGGAGCCGTCCTTCCGCTTTCGCATCGTATCAAAGCTCGCCACGCCCTCGCCTGAGAAAGCTCACAGCTGCGCGGCTGGGAATCACGGCAAGCGCCTAAGCCTCGGAACGGTCGGGATTTTCGGCCTTGTCCCACTCGGCACCCAGCACACCGAACTCCTGCGACTTCATGCCGGTCTCGGCGGTCAAGAAACCCTTCTCCGCGAGCCCCCGGCGCAGGAGCTCGCGCACGGCGGCGGAACGGCTCGGCATGCGTTTTTCGAAGCGCCAGTTCTCCAGTTCCTCTTCGGTCAACATGGTCTGCGGCCTTTGCGGCCAGCCATCCTAGCCAACCTAACGGGCCATAATGCCACCCGCCTGGCAAATGGTCGATCTCTCAAGGAGATGCCCGCTCCGGCGGGGAGTGACCGGAGCGGGCTGGACCGGGCTCTGGATTCCCAATCCGCAGCGCCCCCTTCGCGGGGGCGGGGAATGCGCGCCGTGCAACAGGAATATCAGCAGCGTCTAAATGTTTCCTCGCCATGTCAGGAACTCCGGGCTGGTGCCGCCGTTAGTCCGTATGTAAACGAAGGAGGTCCGCACCATGGATTGGAACCGCGTCGAAGGAAACTGGAAGCAGGTCAAGGGCAAGGTGAAGGAACAGTGGGGCAAGCTCACCGACGACGACCTCGACCGCATCGCGGGAAAACGCGACCAACTCGAAGGCAAGATCCAGGAACGCTACGGCATCGAGAAGGACCGCGTCCGCCGCGACATCGATGAGTGGTACGCCCGCCAAGGTTGGTAGCGATTCACGCATTATCCGGAGTCGTCCGGGGTGATGTCGTTCTGCGGGGAAAGTAAGCCGCCTCGGAGGTCGCGTCGCGGACGGCCGCTTCTATGGCGGACAAGGCAAGAACATGCCTGCAGGAAACCGTCGCCATGCATTGGAAATGCACCTCGCGCGCGCTCAAATAACCATCAACGGCTATCGATCTCTGCTGGCAGGCGGGCGGCATACTGGCCTGACAAATAGGAACACGTCGGCTGCCGAATGGTTTACTGTCATGCCGTCGACCCTGATATGCAGAATTGAGTACGACCCGGACAGTCGGATACTCTCGGTGTGGTTCGTCCCCAGGGACAAACTCTATGAATTTGGGGACGTCCCGCCAGAGAGACCTTCGCCGCGTTGCGATCGGCCTTCGCCAAAGGCCGCTACTTCAACAGTCACATCCGCAACCGGTTCCGGTATCGCCGAAGCGATTCCGTGCACGGGCCTGTCGTGCCACATCACTTGCCTGAGATCCCGCATGTCGACCGGCTGCCCACAGATCGGAAACAGGTAAAAATAATCGGCTTCGTTCTCAAGAGGGTCGCCATTGCGCCTGCCGGTGACCAATGGGCCTAGATCAGAAAGCTTTGTCACCGTGCGCCCAGCACCTTGGCTTTGCGCTCTAGCACCTCCCGGTCGTTGCCGTGCTCTTTGATGAGTTTCCGGACTTCAGGAATTGTGAGCCCGAACTTGCTGGCGAGATACCCCACCTCGTATTCCTCGTCACCTGCGACGCGGTCGCGATCACGAAAATCTCGCTTGGTCTTGTCGTCGTCCGTCATGGTTGCTCCTCCGGTTAGAAGGAACAGCGAACGAAGCGGAACGTTCCGTCTCGCTTTTTACGCACAGCTAAATGGGACGCTTATGGATCTGCGATATTGAATCAAATTCGAGTTGCGTGGGGTTCCGATGCGTAAGCCTGCCGGCGGCGCCCGGCTGTCCTTCATTCGTCCGATGGAGCCCGAGCTGGTTGAACAGCCGCCCAGGGGCGACGAATGGAGCCACGATCAAATTCGACGGCTACCGCACCCAAATGGTCAAGGATGCCGATGGCATCCGGCTCTACACCAAGACCGGCGTAGACCGTTGAAATATCGGCCGCTTGCTGAGGAGACCAGGGCACTCGATGCGGAAAGCTTCATCATCGAGGGTGAAGTGATCATCCCCAATGAGGCCGGACTGTCCACCTTCCGCGCGCTGCGGTCGGCCATCACCAGACGACCGCAAGACCTTATCTAGTCGCGTTCGATCTTCTCCACCCCAACGGCCACGATCTGCGCGATATGGCGCTGAAGGATCGGCGAGAAGTCCTCCAAGCCCTGATCCCTGGCGCCGGCCATGTTCAATTCAGCGAGGCCCTGCCAGGCGCCGGCGCCATGACTACGAAATTTCCATTCGCCGAAGACACGCTCGGCAAGAAGCTAGAGGCCGGCACGGGCCTTTCGGTCGATTGCCTAACGGAAGGCTGCGCTTGACGTTGCCGAGCTGGTGAAGCGTTTGGCCCTGATCAGCCATGCCTGCTTAGGATCTGAAATCATCCATTGCCATGAGGGCCGCGCCGTCCGGCTGCGACGACCGGAACCTGAGTTCACCAACTGCGCGTAAGGCCGGACAAGCGGGGCCGCCGTTAGTAGGTTCAGTCTGGCCATTCGGTAGCGAAACATTAGCGCGTCCTTACGGTTCTCTCTGGGAAATCCTCTCTTTCTGGGTCTGGCCGCTCTACTCCGTAAAATGCGCTGATTTTGACATGCGTGCAGGATCGCTTGCCAGGCAAGGCAGTGCGCTCAAGGCCGCTCCGACAGGCCGCCTGAGCGTCCGCCTGGGACTTCGGTCTATTCCGACTGGGACCATGGGCCCAGGCGCGGAACGTAAGGCAATCGTTGCCGTTGCTCGAAAGTGACGCCGGCAAACCAACGGCAGTCCATCAACCAGGCAACCCATAAGGAAATCTACGATGATCCGGAAAATATTGGTGACCGCGGCGACCACCGCGCTGTTGTCGACAGCGCTCTGCACCGCACAGGCTTACGCCGAGGACAAGACCAAGCCCGCTTCCCAAGCCGCGGTCGTCGCGCCCGTGACCGATGGAAGCCTTGTGTCCAAGATTATGGGCGCATCTGTCTATGACAGCACGGCCGATGACGCGACGAAGATCGGGGACGTCAACGACGTTGTCCTCGACAAGGACGGCAAAGCCAAATTGATCGTCATCGGGGTCGGGGGATTCCTCGGTGTCGGTGAGAAGAATGTCGCCTATGATTTCAGCAAGATCGAATGGGTCGACAAGAAAGGCGAGCGCTGGCTCGTCGCCAAAACCACGAAGGAAGAGCTTCAGGCTCAGCCTAACTTCGACACGAAGGCCTATGATACCGCCAACACCCAACCTGCTACCAGCACAGCCAATCAAATGGCTGCTGCCAAGACGGACCAAGCTGCGACGGCCTCTATCGACAAGTCAACGCTGACCGCGATGCCGTCCGACAAGATCAGCGCGGCAAATCTGATCGGCACCAATGTCTATGGGGCGGACGATGCGAAGGTCGGCGAAATCGGCGACGTCATCCTGACCGGCGACAAGAAGGTCGATGCCATCATCGTGGACGTCGGCGGCTTTCTCGGCATTGGCGAAAAGAAGGTCGCCGTCGGTATGGAGAACCTCAAGTTCATGACCGACAAAAACGGCAACCGCTATCTCTACACGAATTTCACCAAGGACCAGCTGGAGGCACAAACGGCCTACGACAAGGGCACCTACGCTCAGAACCGCGACAAGCAGCGCATCATTGTCAATCAGTGAGGTCGAAATCCGCTCGCGCCGGTGTGACGCGGGCGTTGCTCAACATAGGGAGAGCGACCATGAACAATCTTATCTGGCTCATAGGAGCAATAGTCATCATAATAGCCATATTGAGCTTCCTCGGCCTCCGGTGATCTCTCTGGAAGCCCGAAGCAGATGCGAGGGGTCCTGGATTGACTGATGGCCGGCCGCGGCTCGCCAGCAGCGGCAGTTGCGGCCGATCTCGCGCGGTCGATATTGACCATGACGGCTTGTGGTTTCACGCCGGCGGCACCAACCTTACGGACGCATTGGAATGTGAGGCCACGCATGCCCTAAGCACGGAAGCCTTCTTGAAATCTGCTGGCTAGTCGCTCATTCCACTACTCAGGCACCTGGCAACTCGTCATCAACACCGGCACCACAATCACCAGAATACGCAGAACCGCGACGGCGCCGTCCAGGCCAAGGTCGACGAGTTGATCCGTTCGGCCCGTGCCAAGAACGGCTTCATCGTTACCGAGCATTCTCACGGAAGCCGAGTCGACGAATTCCGCGCTCGCTGCGTCAAAGCCAAGGAAAGAGGTTGAGCGGAGACGCCACCACCTCGATCACGGCACGTCCTGCCGCTGGCTTCCTCTTCATACGAGATCCAAAAGTGCGAGGAGTATCGACAGGACCGCCAGCTCGAGCGCGGGCTGGAACAAGGTGAGCGGTTCGGTTTTTCAAACAAACCAAACCGCTCAGGGGCGGCAAGATTACGAATGAGGCTGTCAGCCGCGAACGAACAGTGCCTCGTCTTCGTCGCGCTGCTTGCCGCCGAGCGCTGCGGCAACGCTGGCGATGAAAGCGCCCACGATCATTGACAAAGCGCCGACAAGCGCGAAAGTGGCACTTGCCTTCCTGGCTGCATCCGCAGCCGCCTTCGCCTTGTTCTTAGCATCGTCGACAGCCGCGAGCACGGTATCTACGCGCTTGGCGGCATCGGCCTCCGAAAGCCCAGTGCGGGATCCGACCAGTTTCGCAAGATAGGCCTTATCGCCGGCCGAGACTTCACCTCTGGCGGCGCTCGCCACCAAGATGCGCGATGCCTGGGCGGTGGCGGCGGCGTCGTTCTGCCCGGCCGTCGTCGCGGCGGCATCGGCCGGACGAAACAGGGTATCGACGAAATAGCCAACGCTGTTGTTCTCGGTTAGACCGGTCGCTGCACTCGCGGCCGCGGACGTAGCACCCGCCGCCGCACCCGACGCAACGTTGGACGCGGCCTGCACGCCGGCGCCGATCGTCGCCGACAAGGCGGAGCCAAAAACACCTACGACAAGCAGCGTTGCCAGCGCCCAAGCAAGGAATCCGTGCGCGGTATCGCGGAAGGTGACTTCATCGTCGTGAATGCCGACCCATTTTGCCCGTAGGCGGCCGGTGAGATAGCCACCCAATCCGGCCGACAGCCACTGTACGACGACGAGCCAAATTGCGGCCGAAACCACGAAAGTAACCGCCGATGCGCTTGCGCCGGTCCAAGGTGAAACCATGGTCAGCCCAAGTCCGGAGCCGACCAACATCAGGACCACTGTCAGGGTCGATGCCGCAAAAGCACCCGCGATGATCGGACCCCAGCTCACGGCGGATAACGAAGATTCCTTTTTGCCGGAATCTTCCGCCTCAGTAACTGCGGAGTTCATGTGAGGCTCCCTACCGTGCGAACAACCAGAGCAGGATGATGATCGGAATTGGAACTCCGAGAAGCCAAAGCAATATACCGCGTCCCATTTGAACCTCCTATATTTCTGAGACGAGATACCAATTCCTAAAGCTGGCTTTTGTTCCAGAGGTTTATTGATAGAAATTCAGAAATAAGGTCTGATTTATTTGTTGCTATATGCCGATGGCTTCGCCTTCGCGCCCTGCTGGCAGGAGCGCGGGCTAATCGGATAATTTGCCGACTCCGGCCTCTAAAAGTCGGTGCCGCTGGAAAGCCAAACTTCAAAGCGGTGTATTAGTTCCACCTTAAACGATGGCCTAAAGTTAAGCGGCTGGGACTCAGCGCCTCCGCTGCCGGAATTCGGAGACAAGCGCGGTGATAAGACTGCTGACGACGATCCATGTGGCAACTTCGCCCGCCGACGCGCCTGGCTTGGATGAACCGGCCTATTCTCCGTATTACTGGCGGCCGCCACCACCGCCGCAAGATTCGGCCGTCTGCCGCTCCGCACCGAATAGGCGCGGGTGATCTCGGCGCCGAAGAGATCTGGGCCGGGTAGTAGACCCAGACCAGCATGACCATCAGCGCGCCGGCGGCGCCGATGGTGAACAGCAACGCAGTGCCGCCGAGCCAACGGCGACGTCGCGCCATTTCACGGTGCGTCCGGCAGGACCTTGTAGATCGCGGCGGAGAGCAGCGCGATCAGGGCGAAAGAGACGAGGGGGTTGACGACGCTGATGATCAGCCCGCCAAACCGCAGTTTCGCTCAGCGCCGAGATGGCCGCGCTCGCAGCGAGCGACACCAGAAGCAGGAAACCGAGAGCTGCCTAAGACCGAGGTTCGCCGCCCTCGCCCGCACCAGGCGCGAGAGCGACATGCCGTCTGGCTTGACCTTCCACATCTCGTCCAGCGACTGCTGCATCTCGCCTAAGACGCCTGAAGCCGTGATGAGGAGCGCCACCAGTCCGATGAGGGTGGCCAGTGCGCTGGATCCGCGATGCGCGGCGGTCTAGATCGTCGCCTTGAGCGGATCGGCGCTCTAGGGTCCCATCACGCCCGCGAACTCCGCCGAAAGCGCGAGCTGCGCGGCCGAGTTGAGTTGCCACAACTTCGCTGGCGCAGATCCTTCTGATCGTGGTGGCGATCGCGGGTATCGTCATCGGCAATGACGCGCCCGCCATTTTCCAGCACCTTATAGCGGGCAGCGAAGCCGTCGACGATCGACCCCGTTGGCGCGAGCCCGGCAAATCGGACCTCACATAGACTGGAGAAACCTTGTCCGCGCTATCAAAAGACCCGCCGACCTTTCGCCGGCGGGAGTAGGTCTGGAGTAGCCAGTGTAACCTGGCGTGTGAAAACGGGCGGATAAGCTTTTTGTTGCAGTTCACCGACGGAATATTAGCAGTCCCTTGACGACCAGGGTTTCCGCCCCAGAGTCTCATTATGGCTTGGAAAGTTACGGACTTCAGCATAGGCGACGAAGTTGCGATAACCGTGACCGTGCTTAGAATGCTGGATGGTGCGCGAGCAAGCGTTAGCATTCCGTCCTATGCCTTTCCCCATTCGATGCCAGCACCAAAGAGGACCGAACCGGGCGACGAACTGGAGCTCAGAGGAAAGGTCAGTCGAATCGATGCAGAATCCCAAAAGGTCACCCTCAAGGCTGGCGGTTTGATCACCGTCGATGCCGATGCGATCACTGACTGGACGCCCGTTGCGCGCACGACGACGGCCCTTCGAGATGAGGTGCGGTAGCGACTCCGATCAAAGAGAAACATTGGAAGCCCGAGCCGGGTTCAAATTGGTTCGCATGGCGTCGAACAGACTTGCCCGGCTGGAGTCCTCCAAGCGAGGAGGCCATGGTTCCGGTCCGAGCCTCACCTTGAATGGCCGAATACCAAGCCGCAAACCGGCGAAGTGGTGCTTCACCACTCGAGCAGATCATCCAGAATTGTTGTCGGCCAGTCGGTATCGAAAGCGATTGCGAATGTGTTCGTTGAAATAGCGGCCCTTGGCAAAAGCGGATCGGAACGCGGCAAAGGTTTCCGGCGGCACGCCCTCAAACTCATACCGATTGCCGCTGGCCACAAACCACACAGACAGAACTCGCTTGTCAGGATCATATTCGGTTTTGCGTATTGAGGTGGAGGGCATCCGGGAACACCTCTTTATATAAACCTCGCCGGCGACATCGAGGGCCAAGGCCGTCTTCGCCAAAGGAAGATTAACGCCGGCCGAAAGTTCCATCGGCGGGGAAAATGCAACCGCAGATGCTCCCAGCTTTTGCGCACCAGGCGGACCGTCAACGTGCACATGAGCGGAAACTAAATCGCAACTCTTGCGTTGGCGAAGATAGCGACCACAGGAGACTAAGCATGAGGGCTGACGCCGCAAACCTTTATCCTCGCGACCGGGACCGAATTTCGGGCAGCGAAGCTTATGTTGTTAGGCACCTTGCACGGCAGAACGGCATTACCACAACCCAAGTTCACGAGCTGATTAACAGGTATGGAGGCAGCCGCGCCAAGCTAATTGCTGCGGCGAAGCAACTTCGCTCCTCAACTGGACAGTTGAGACATTAGCGAGGGCGAGGAATTCCTGAAATCTCGGACGACTTTCCAGCCATGGACCCTCCGCGGCGTCCTATCTGGCGTTGGGCTTTATTTCCACGACTTGGATTCGCCCTTGCACCAGGAATTGGGGAACATTAGCCGTGCCAAATGGTTGAATTCACGCGTCGGAGCCGTGGCTCCGCCGCAGGTTGATGTGAAACATCGGCTGGCCCGCGTCATCGGTCCCTCCTTGGCGCGGGCTAATTGAAGAATGCCCACCACCCTCTGCGAATTGGCCCGACCGGGAGGCCGGACCGGGGACTGCCGAGGCTCTATACGGCTATATCCCGGTCATCCAACTCTGTATCGGCGGACGCTGATGGTGGGCTAACCCGCCGATAGGCCTTCTCGCCGTGAATTTCCCGGCGAGCCGGCCGGTGTGCGACGCTATTCATATCGACCGCGCCCCCGCCGTCGTCATTTGGCGCTGAGCGAACCAAATCTCGCCCACGGCGTTGAGACGCGCGTTGCGTCATCAGCCGAGGCATTTCCATGACAAAGGGCGAGCTTTCCACCTATAGGGCCAAGCGGGATTTCACCAAGACGAAAGAACCCAGCGGCGAACGCTCGATCGCGAAATCTAGCCGACTTCGGTTTTTCATTCAGAAACATGCGACCACGCGGCTGCACTACGATCTTCGCCTTAAGTTTGATGGTGAAGTCATGAAAAAGACCGTCGCCTGGGCCAACCACAACGGGATGGATTCAGCAAAGCTTGCCGCATGACTTCGAAAGATGTGAATCCGTCTTTTCGACTGCCGTTGGGCACCGCGCCGATGGAGGCAAAGCTTGCCGACACTTTGCCGAGTGACATCGGCCAATGGCAGTACGAGCCCAAATGGGACGGGTTTCGCTGCCTGGCCTTCAAAGGCGACGGCGGTGTGGACTTGCGAGCAAAATCGGGCAAGCCGCTCGGTCGATATTTTCCGGAGGTTGTGTCCATGTTGCGAGAGCTGAAGGCGAGAGAATTCGTAGTCGATGGTGAGATCGTCATCGAAGTTGATGGCTCGCCTTCTTTTGACGCGTTGCAGATGCGACTGCATCCTGCTGAAAGCAGGATTCGAAAGCTGTCGGTCGAAACCCCCGCCAGATTGATCCTCTTTGATATTCTGGCCAGCGCCGGCGCCAGCCTGATGCATCAACCTCTGTCTGCACGGCGCGAAGCGCTGGAAGCATTCGTGGCGTCAGCTGGACGCACCGATCTTGAGCTGTCACGCTGCACGCAAAACTTGGCGACCGCAACGAAATGGCTTGGCGACTCTGGTCTGGGTTCAACGGACGGTGTTATCGCCAAACGTCTCCATGAGGAATATCGACCTGGCGAGCGCGTGATGGTCAAGGTCAAACGCCTACGCACCGCGGATTGCGTCGTCGGCGGATTCCGCTATCTAGCGAAGACACCCGAGGTCGGTTCACTGCTGCTTGGTCTCTACAACGACCAGGGCAAACTCGATCACGTGGGGTTCACCTCGACGATCGCTCGGGACGATAGGGCAAAGCTTACCCGTGAACTCGAAGCTTTGCGATCGGCGCCTGGCTTTACAGGCAAAGCGCCGGGTGGTCCAAGTCGTTGGAGCACCGAAAGAAGCGGACAGTGGGAGCCCGTTCGTCCCGAACTGGTGGCGGAAGTGCGTTTCGATCACGTCACCGGCGATCGCTTTCGGCATGGCACCAAATTCTTGCGATGGCGCCCCGACAAGGCCCCCAGGCAGTGCGGGTTCGAACAGATTTTGAAAAAATGAGAGGTTTCCAACCAGCGTTTGTTTGCAGCGCGGTCCCTGCGCCTTCCTGATCCTCCCATCGGGGTCAGTGTGAAGCTACTGATGTCGCGACCGACTTAATGAGGGGCTTCATAGCCCAAGAGGTGCAACGCTTGTTGGCATGGCCACCAATGCGTTGAAGCCCGCTCGATCGTACGGATTCTCACCGCGTAGCGGTCCAGCCTGCAAGAAAAAGGCCCCGGCGGCCACGCCGGGGCCATGGAAAACCGGCCGCAATTCAAGCTGCTTGCAGTTCGGCCGCCCGGTCGTTCACACCGCCTTCGCCCAGTGACGTCAGTGCCTGGTCGGTAGCTTTTTCTTCCTCGAGGGTCGCGTTGAGCAATTCAACGACATCATCCTTGCCGAGGGTCGTGGCCCAGGCAATCAGCGTGCCGTAGCGAGCGATCTCGTAGTGCTCGACGGCCTGCGCGGCGCCGACGAGCCCGGCATCCAGTGACGTCGATCCCTTATACTCATCGAGTATTTCCGATCCTTCCTCGAGAATGCCGTCGATGGCGGGGCAGGTTTTGCCGCGCACGGGCGCGCCGAGGATTTCGAAAACCTCCTCGAGCCGTTCTACCTGGCCCTCGGTTTCCGCCAGGTGCTTCTCGAAGGCCGCGGTGACCTGCGCGTCATCGGCATTCTTGGCCATCTTCGGCAAAGCCTTCAGAATTTTCTTCTCAGCGTAGTAGATATCCTTGAGCCCATCGAGTAACAGATCCTCAAGGCCCTTGGTCCTGGCACTTGCCTTCTTGGTGGTTGCCATCGTTGTGTCCTCCTAGTTTGAAATGACCCGCTACGGGCATTTTCTAACCCGGAGAGAAGCCGGGAGTTCCCCTATCCAAATAATATTTGAGACTCGTCCCGACACTTCGGAAACGCCAGTTCAAGGGTAGCGGTGATTCAGTTGCTTGCCGCCAGGGCGAGCGCGGCGATGCCGATGTCTGCCAGCCAAGCCCCCAACACGAGTGTGTGGTCTCCGAGGGTTGGACTTAGCACCTCGCAGCAGCGTACGGCAAAGCAACCGCGGTCAACACCGACTCCTGCTGAATTTGCGAAGCGCGGCGGAATCTCCTAAGGGGGCAGCTTTACTCTCCGAAGGAAAGGCCAAGGCAAAGCAGCGGCAGACGCGAGTACTCGATCACCGTGTATTGGCCGCCCAGCCAGGCAACCATTACGCCGGAGCTTCGTTTGTCGATATCAAGAGGAGGTTTCGACAATGAGAACGTTGTCATTGCTGGTCGTAGTAACTGGTCTTGCACTTGCCGCCTGTGACAAGAGCACCGAGCCGACGAAAGCCAATACCGACACAGTCAACAAGAATCCGCAGGTTGACCAGGACGCCAGAGCCAAATCGACGACTGGTGGTGACCAGCCAGTTGTCGTGCCGCAGAGCAAATGAACTCCGTCTTACATTGCGATACGCCTCTGCTGCACGTCGCCTATCTGAATGACGGACCACAGGACGGTGTGCCCGTTGTCTTGCTGCATGGCTGGCCCGACGACGCCACCACTTACGCGCGCGTTTCGCCGGTCCTCCATGAAGCTGGCTTTCGGACGTTTTCGCCTTGGTTACGAGGCTTTGGTCCGACATCGTTCCTGTCAAAAGAGATCGCGCGGGCCATTGCACATCACGGCGCATTCGATCCGGAAAAGGCGCGCATTGATGTGGAACCCGCAGAGGACAAGCGGCACACGCCCCATGTCACGGAATAGATTGCCTGCGGACATTTGAAATTTGGCCGAGGTGAGGGCCTCGGCTCGCTAACGCCCCGAGAACCGCTTATCAAGAATGCGCAGGGCCTCTTCGTATTTGGCGGGCGATGCCCCAACCTGCCGTGACTGCCAGATGTTGTCCTCCAGATCCGCGCGTTTTACCGGCAGTGCCAATGGGTTCGATGCTGCGCGCCGCACGAATGTGAAATAGTGCTCGCCGTCTCGACGCGACTTGGTCGCCGTATTCGGCGTTTTCTTGGGGTGCCTCATCGGGCAATCGATCGCGGGCTATCCTGCTGACCAGCAGGATCGGGTAATGCATGGCCTTGCCGATCGATCTTTCGCCTCATTCCTTGGATCGGGCGAAGTCTCGAGAGCGTATTCGAGAACTGGGAAAGTGAGTTCTGGAGAAATGGGCATACGTGTTTCTGACGGCCTATCTCGTGCAGCGGGGTTCAGCTGAATCGAAAGATCCTGACAAAGATGCGCCAGAGGATGAAGACCCAGCCCTGCATCGGCGCGACCCCAACGCCCCGTGGGCCGTAAGGCGAGGCGGCTGGGTAGCCCGGCTCTACTCGCATTCGCTCGGTATGGCCTCGCTGATCATTTTCATGGCTACGTTCGTGATGCATCTGTGGCAAAGCACACGCCATGCCGCGGAGCAGGCTGCCCAACACAATCAGCCGGGCGAGACCATTCTCAGCCATCTATCCTCAGGGCAGTTCTGGTTCGAGAGCTTCCAGAATTGGCAGAGCGAGTTTCTGTCGACCGGTGCTCTGGTGCTCTTGGCTATCTGGCTGAGAGAGCGCGGCTCTCCAGAAAGCAAACCGGTCGCCGCGCCTGACGAGAAGACAGGGCACTGAGCTCGTTTGGGTACGGCCGCGGCTGCTATCCGCGTAGGCCCACTGTCCCGCATGCAACCAGATCACCTCTGAGGGGTTCTTGCTAAGATTTTAAGCAAGGACCACCGACCGAAGGCAACAATTCATGGACGTCCTCATCGCGCGACCAGCGGATGACAACATCAAAGCGGGCAGGAGCGGCCTGCTGCTGATCTCGGACAACTATGATGCTTTTGCCGCGCGGGTTTTGGCGGCAAGGAGCGCTGTTCGCACCCTCGACCTCATGTACTACCTTTGGCATGACGACCACACCGGCCGCTTGCTCCTGCAGGAAGTCTTGCGGGCCGCTCAGCGGGGAGTCCAAGTGCGGATGCTCCTTGATGACGTCAACCCGCGCAAGAGCGATTCCGCCTATCTGGCGATGAGCAGTCACCCGAACATCGAGCTGAAGTTGTTCAACCCGAGCGGCATCAGAGCACGCGGCATCGTGCGCAGTGTGGAAGTTCTGCTGCGGCTTTTCGCATTGACCCGGAGAATGCACAACAAGGCGTGGATCGCCGACGACAACATTGCCATTGTCGGAGGACGCAACATTGGCGACGCCTATTTCGATGCGGCAGAAACCAATTTCCGCGACCTCGATGTGCTTCTCCTCGGTCCCGCTGTGCAGCAAACTGCTAAAATATTCGAGACTTTCTGGGCCTGCCGGGAGGCAAAGCCAATTGGCGCGCTTGGATCGGCTGCGGACATAGCGCATGCTCATTTGTTTGAAGGAAGCGATGCGGTAACCGGGTCTAAGCTTTTGAACGGGCTCGAAGATCGAGGGTCCATCGCAGAGTTCGTCGCGGCCAGCGACGACGTCCATTGGATGGAACGCGTTCGGGTGATCTCCGACCCGCCGGAGAAGGTTCGTGGCTGGAGACGTCGCAGTTGGCTAATGAAGGAGTTGCTTCCCATCGTTCGCTCGGCGCGCAGTCGCCTGGAAATTGTCTCTCCCTATTTCATCCCAGGCAAAAAGGGTTATGCGATCTTATCCGACCTCGTCGGCAACGGGGTGGGGGTCGCGGTTTTGACCAATTCTCTGGCAGCCACGGATGTCGCTGCAGCGCATGGGGCGTATGCGAAGTATCGCAAGCGGTTGCTGCGGAATGGTGTCAAGCTGTTCGAGCTTCAGCCCTTCAGACGACAGCCGGCGATCTCGGTATTTGGGTCTAGGGGCGCCAGTCTGCACACCAAAGCGTTCAGCGTTGACGATAAGACCGGTTTCGTCGGCTCCTTCAATTTCGATCCACGGTCTGTGTCGTTGAACGCGGAAATGGGAGTTCTTTTCGACGATGAGAAACTGGTCGCGGAACTCCGGCAACGATTCCAATCAGAGATATCACCCGAAGCGAGCTATCGGCTCGAGCTGAAAGACAATGTGCTGCATTGGCATGGGTGCGACGAAGGCAGGCTCCAAATTTATACCCACGAGCCCGAAGCCGGGATTTTCCGCCGCCTCCTAGCGGCCCTGGTCCGCCATCTTCCGATCGAGTCCCAGCTTTAGGGGTTAGTGGCATTAGACGGAAAGCCAAGGATCCGGCTTCAGCGGCGCAAGGGTATCGGACGCATGTCTGCCGCTGCACGGTTTTGCTGTAGTCGATGCGCTGGCCGGAGGTTGTGAGGTGGAAGAACCAGATGATCATTTTGCTGAGCCTCGGGCGCGAGACATCTCCGGTGCCGACGTCACGTTTCCTTACGACCGAATGACAGTCGAGCGGTTTCGCCAGATTTTTCCGCGAGCGAGATGGAGCGACGAGAGTAAAAGCTGGTTTGTACCTGGAAAGACAGCGGCGCGGCGGATTGATCGCTGGCTGGCGCATGAAGCCGGCTTGGTTGCAATCCACGCAGACAACAAGGGGCGTGACGCCTTCACATTCGATCCGATCTCAAGCCCTTATCTCGAGGTGGCGGACGATCTGCGCATTCGGACGCCCTATTCTAGGACCATTTTGAAGGAACTGCGCGAAATCCCCTGGGCCAGTTGGGACGATGAACTGCACGCGTGGTGTGTCCCTTTCAGATCCTATGAAGAACTACGGCGCCGCTGGCCGAAAATCGAAAAGACCGCCCAAGAGGCCGAACCAGAGGCAAGGAAGCGACGACGGGAGGCGGAGCGGATTTCCGACGCAGGGAAAGCCACTCGATTGCGGACTACCGAACGCCGCCGCCATCGGTATCCGCTATTGGCCGAAGACCTGCCGTCCGTCGGGCGTGCCTTAGCCACCGAGCAATACGGCATTGTCGTCTTTACTGAGGTATCTGGTGAGCTGGTAGAGCCATCCGAATGGTCTGTTGTTTATCCGCATGTGAGAGCGAGCGGCGACTACATCTGGGCATCTTGGCGCTCGGCGACGCTGGCGGAACTCATCAAGACATGGCCTGCTCGTCATGCCGCCGGGTCGAGCGAACTTTCCAGGGGCTGGTGGCAGCCTACACTTTCCGAACTCAGAGTTGCTCGAAAAAATGCGAGAAGTAATGAGCGTAGAAAGCGCACTCGCGATCTAAGGCCACGTTAAAGCTCGCGCCTCAATGCAACCCGGGTGGCAAAGCGACTCTATCTTTCGCTCGACTTCGAGCCGGGAGACCGTCTACCGACGGCACAGCGAATGAAGCGGCCGGCGACACAATGGGTTAAACCAAGGCTGATCGGGCGCGTGAAGCATCGAGGACCTGCGGCATGCCTCATTGCACGATTTCCGCCAGGAGAATTAGCGCGGAACCATTGTCCGTCGCGCGCGTTTGGCCGCACTGAGGGACATCCCAATGATCGACAAGTCAGGCATGCCGCAGAAAACAGACATAGGCTTTGCTGTCCGCCTGCTGGTCAGTGAAACCGGCATTACCGTTGCCCAAGCAACTGAGCTTATCGCCCTCCTTGGCCTCAACTGGTCATCGCTCTTGCGAGAAGCCCGGATAATGAACAGCAAACCCTAGCCGTTACTTTCGCACAATCCATTCCAGCAAGTCGGGATCGACGTCATCGCTCCCGGTGAGGTCCCGGATAAAGTCGGCGGCAAGCGTCCGCCATCTGTCTTCAGGAACGTTATCTTCGATGACGGATTTTATGAAGGCGCTACGCAGGATGTCGGAGTCGAAAGACGATACCGAAATTACTGGCTGGTTCATGATGCCAACCTCCCAACAGGGGCGGGAGCACAACGAACTCTCAATCACCGATGCCCACGACCTTCGCCGGTGACATTGGGATTTTAATCCGCTCTGGGGCGGCTTCAATATGGATTCACTGTACGTTTTTAACGAAGCAGCAGGGGTGTATTGCCCACCTTGTCTCGCGCCCTAGCTCCAGCCGACAGCGGTCCCGAAAACCGCCGCGAAGTGCGGCGTCGCCAAACATTCTGAAAATCAGCCATATGAAGGGTTGCCTCGTTCGTGGCCTGACGATCCCAATTGCGGGCGCCGTGTTTTTCGCCAAGGGACCGTCGCGGACCGCACGCGAGGCTGCCGCGTTGGCTTTCCAATGAGCCATTGCCACCCATGCCAAGAAACAGAGGGCGCAATAGGGCTAGCCAGCCCTTAAAAGCAAATCTGTCGCTTGGTGGCGCGGTGCCCGCCCAGCGAGCACCGCGGCGTTCACCCGGGGCGTGAATTGATCAGACTTCCCTATCCATCACTATGGGGACGCCTCGAACTGCAGCCATTTTTGCGATAAGAGCCTCCAAATCGGCATCCGATCGCATCGATCCGGTTTTCTGTCGGATTAGGAAAATTGCCAGTGTGACGGAAAAGGGGAGCCTCACCATTCGCCTCTCTCAAAATCGCGTCGGCCGTCGCCGCAACGTTGCAGGGGTCTGGTGAAACTGTAATCCTCATGAAGAGCCACCTCCAAAAGGTCCGTCTTGTAAACTCCAAAGCCCAATCCGAGTTCCAAATGCGAATCTCCTCGCCACGGGCTCTTCGAACTCAAGATCCTTCGTCACATGGAAAAACTCACGCCCCTTTGCCAAGGCGCGGGCCGATTTCGACGCCTAGCTGCAAAAAAAGGCCCGCACCTAAAGGACGGGCCATCGCTACGGGAACACCGGTAACGGGTGGCAGCTACCGGTTAGGCAGGGAACAACACCGTGGTCCTGTCATTCCCGCGCCACACTGCGTTAATTCAGCCACCCATCATCTTCGCCATCGCGCAGAAATCCGCATGCGCCTTGTTAATCGTTGTGTCGCCGCAGTCTTTCAACACTGCCTTTTGTTCATCGGGTTTCATGGCCGCCCATGCGGTCTTGAAATCCGCTTCCGACTTCAATGTTTTCATGCCGGCATCTGTGAAGAACGGCGACATCTTTGCCGGATCGTCTAGCGCGGACGTGCTGCCAGCCAGTGCCGAACCAGTCATTATCGCGAGCGTAATAGCGCCCATCGCAAGCATCTTGATGTTCATTTTGGTAACCTCCCTTTAGGTCATCGACCCACTCGTGACCTGAAAAGGAGAACGCTCGTTTTTGAACTCTGTTCCCGGTATCGCCGATTCCTTTTGCCGACCTGCTTTTTTCAGCGCCAATGCAGCTTCTCAACCACGCGAACGATGTCCTAAAAGCCCGCCCCATGGAGGCCTACGCTGGATCTTCGCGCCATATCGGCACGCGGTTGATCTTGATTGCCACGAGGCGGCGGATGCGCAAGCCGACCGCTTCCCGCCCGGTCGGCACAAAGGCCTCGACATCGAGCCTGCCGTGGTCCTTGCCGTTCTCACATTTGATCCTGAAAGCGAGGGAGTCGACATCGACGTCGCCGAAGATCTGGATGAGATCGGAAGGCGCGTAATTGTGCAGCCGCTTGCAGTAGTGGCAGCGCACACGCACCAAGCGCATGGTGTCGTTCAGCTTGGATAGCGGAAAGTCGCGGTTCTTCGGCGCGTAGGGCTCAGGCATACCCTGAAATGAGGAACATATTCCTCTCCGTCAATAGCATCTTGACTCTTGCGTTCTCTTTTTGTTCACTGTGCGCCTTGACAACAACAGGAGGCAGAGATGCCACTTCGCTTGGTCATTGAGAACGCAACCCCCGAAGAACTTTCTCGCGGGATCGCCGCTGCGGAGGCAGTTTTTGAAGGCTCTGGAATTTCCTACGACGATGCCATGACCGGCATGCTCGCAATAGAGCTGTGGGATATGAAGGGATTTCCAGAGGGCGAGGCGCCGAGTGAGGAAAAACAAGCGGCGGCAAGCGTTTGGTTCCTGGCCGAGCGCGCCGCTTGCGAAGCTTGCTGCGCAGGATGGCCCGAGGAAAGGGTCGTTCGACATCGCGCCTTGGCTGTCGGGCCGGGCGAGCCGAAGGTTAAAACACTCAACCCGACAACATGGCCGGAACGACAGAAGCTTTATCCCGCCGTCATAGAGCGCCTTGAAACTGCCGCCGGCCCCGATCGTCAGCTCGACATCGACATCTGCTATGTAATGGGCTGGGTCAATGAACCGGGCACTCCAGAGGAGGCGGCCAAATTGGGCTTGCCCTACCTGACCAGCAATCTGGCCGAGGTAGCTCAAATTACCCAGAAGTCCCTTCAGGGCTGGACAGTCGAGATCGAGCAAGATCCCTGCGATGCTCGCATCATCGATCCGGAGCGCGATGAAGACGATGATGATAGGAGCGTGGCCGCATGGCATTCGCTCGATGGACGGCTTTACATGGATCGGCCTCCAGCCAACACGGCAATTGCTCTGACACTGGCAGCTATGCGCCTTCAGGCTGACAGTTTTTCCGAGCAGTCGTGGTAACGCGCAGCGGCGGCCCGACACCGGCAAGGATCGACCGCGAATGGCCGTTTCAGGTCGCCTTACCGGACGATCTGTGTGTCGACCGGAACTTCGCTTTGATCAAGAAGTTCTGCGATGAACAGGGGCTGCCCCACATGACGCGCCAAGTGCAGGCGATCTGGCCGGGCGGCGAGTATGAAAACTGGAGGCTCCACTGCTTCGCAGACACCACGACCGCCCAGGCGTTCCTTGTCCACTTCGGCGGGGTGATGTTCGATCCGAAGCGCGACCGGGAGAGCGGCAAGGCACTGGGCGTGTGGCGCCGCACCGGCAGCTACGAGCGGATTCTTGATCTCGGGCCTCTCAGCGTTCCCGAGATCCTGCGCCACTAGGGGCAAAACTATGTGCGGACGCTACACCCGATATCTATCTTGGTCGGAAATCCACCGGCTCTACCGGCTGACGGCGCCGGCCGAGGTTGGCCGGAACGATGCCCCTCGCTACAACATCGCGCCTACAGATGAGGTGCCCTTCATCACGGCTGCCCACGATGGCAACCACAGGCTTCGAACCGGGCGATGGTGGCTGGTTCCCTTCTGGGCCAAGGAAATGCCAAAGGGCACCATGTTCAACGCTCGCATCGAAGGCGTAGACACAACGCCGGCATTCCGGGATGCCTTCAAATCGAAACGCTGCCTCATTCCGGCTGATGGCTATTACGAGTGGACGATTTCGCCCGCTGACGGCAAGAAAGACCCATGGCACATTTTCCAGCCTGGCCATGCACCGTTCTCGTTCGCTGGCCTCTGGGCCTATAATTCGAACTTGGACGTGACCAGCTGCACGATCATAACCGAGCCATCTGCGGCACCCATCAATCAGATCCACGACCGCCAACCGATCATGATGGATCCAGCCTATTACGACGCCTGGCTCGACTCCAAGACGCCGGCTGGCAACTTGAAGGACATACTCAGCCACGACATCGACGGCAGCCTGCAATTCTATCGTGTCGGCAGGGAGGTCAATGCAGCCGCCATCAACAAGCAGCCCAACGACAATGCAGGAATGATAGAGCCGATTGCACTCCTATGAGCGACGAACCGTTGAGGCTTGCGGAAGGCATGACGCCGGCGCCGCGCGAGCACGCCAAAGTGCTGGGTCACACATGCGAACGCGAGGGTTGCGGCAAGGTCGCTGGCTGGGGCTTCGCCAGGCCCCGCAGGGAATCGCACTGGTTTTGCTTCGAACACCGCGGTGATGGTGATCGCTATCTCTAACTATGCTGATTTGCGGCTCTTGGCCTTTGTCCGGTCTTGGTTGATGCCTTCCTTGGCAAGGCTCTTTCGAAGAACCGAGGCCAGGTCGACCACGTTCTCCTCGGGTTTCGGCGCCGGTTTCGGGGGGCTTTTGCCTTTGCGCTTGGCGTCGATCATGGCAATCAACGCATCCTCGTAGGTGTCCTCAAATTTCGAGGGATCGAACTTCGTCACCTTCTTGTCGATAAGGAGCCCCGCGATTTCAAGCAAATCCGAATCGTATTTTGGGCTTTTCACTTCGTCGAAGACGCTGTCTTCCGAAGTCATCTCATTGTGGGTGCGCAGCTCGGTCAGCAGCATTCCTTTTTCAAGGGGCTGTATCAACACTTCGCGCCCGCGCTGATAAAGTACGACGCAGGAGCGTGCTGCAACGCGCTTCTTAGCCATCGCATCGCGCAGGATGGCAAAGGCCTCCAGGGAAGCGCCGTCTGCCGGGATCAGGTAATATGGTTTTTCGAGATAGCGGGTATCGATCTCGGCTACCGGAACAAAGGAATCAATATCGAGTGTATGCTCCGATGTCAGTTTCAGCTTTTTTATCTCGTCCGGCTCGACGTGGATGAAATCGCCCTTGTCAGCCTCGTAGCCTTTGATCTGATCCTCGGCTCCGACAACATCGCCGGTCTCTTCATCGACATAGGCGCTTTTCACCGGTAAGCCGTCTTGGCGGTTCAAAATCTTGAAATGGATCTTGGATGCCTCGCTCGTGGCACCAACGATCTTCACCCCACATGTCACAGAACCGACCCTCAGAAAGCCCTTCCAGACCGCGCGTGGCGCCACCATGCCGCTTCTCCTAGACGTGCCGATATCGGGACAAACGTCAGTCACGCCGTTCTGTTCCGAAGCCGGACCTCATCGACCTAGTGGCTGTGGGGAACCTACCTTCAGGACTCCTCCCAGAAATCCCTCAGCGTCGCGTGGCGCAACAGCTCCTCGCCTTTGAGGGTTTTGACCAAGCCGATGAGGCCGGGTTTGAGCCATTCGGACTTGTCTTTTTTCAGACCCTTCGGCGGCGGGGCGCCGATCTTGCCTTGAACACGGTCCCATAGCGCCCGGCGTTTGTCATGTTTGAAAACGACGTCGGCGCTGCCCATGTAGCGGCCGTTTTCCGCCATCAGCACCTTGGCCGATTTGCCGCGCTCGCGCTGGGCGCCGATGATCTCCATCCGCTTCACCACATAGCACTTGATCTTGCGCCAGTTCATTGTCGGACCGCTGCGGTAGACGCTGGTCTTGCGTTTCGAGACGATGCCCTCGAGATTCGTCTCGCAGGCAAGGTGGTAGACGGCATCGCCGGTCCCCGGCAACGCCTCGCAGAACTGGATGCGGCCACCGGCCGGGATCATCGCTTGCAGGATCTCGCGGCGGTCTTCCAACGGCATGTCGCGCAGGTCGTGGCCGTTGAGGTGGAGCAGGTCGAAGGCGACGAAATAGAGGTCATGCTGCCGGCGCGTGATCGCATTGCGCAGTTCGCCGAAATCGGACAGACCTACGTCGTCGATCACGATGATTTCGCCGTCGACGATGGCGCTCTCGGCGCCGAGGTTCGCCGCCTCTTTCACCAGATCGCGATACTTTGCCGTCCAGTCGTGGCCGTTGCGAGTGTAGATCCGGGTCCCGTCGTCGTCGATGATGAGCTGCGAGCGGTAGCCGTCGAATTTGACCTCGTGAATCCATCCATCGCCTTCCGGAGGTTTCTCCACCAAGGTAGGCATCAAGGGCGGGACGAACTTCAAACGCATGAACTGACTCGCAAGGCCGCGAGTCAATTAGCATGCTCTAAAATAGTTCCGGAACATTTTAGACGAATTGAAAGTTTGGTAGCTATGACGAAGATATCGGATCTTGGCTCCCCGATCCCAGGCAAGCGGCACGGCGCCCCTGTGGCGGACGAACGCGACCATTTTTATAATTGCCCCTACTGCGGGCAGAAAGTCGACATGCGTGATCTGCGGCAGGTCATCTGGCATGAAGAGCCGGGGCACAAACCGCTAGGCCCAAGGCTGGTTTCGGGCTGGTCGTTTCCAACTTCAAAGGCGTAAAGGAGCCCTCCCGCCGGTCACACGTTATCGGTTCCTTGCGGGGAACAGAGCCGCCGAAAAAGCGCTGGACGAATAAAAACGCAAAACCCCGCCGACCGGAGCCAGCGGGGATGAGTGATCATACGACAAACGCATTAGGCGCAACTCGCGGGCACCTAGGCTAGCAGCCTTCCGCGGTCGTTTTCGCCTGTCCTGGGGCTGCGGACTTCGCACTGGTATCCTGCTGACCAGGTGCGGCCTGCTTCGCACTTCCTGTCTGCTGGCCAGGTGCGCAGTCCTTCGCAGAGTTAGGGTTGGTCGACTTCGTCGTTGTCGAGTCCGTGTTCTTATCTGTCGGCATCGTTGTGGTTGAGGAGGAGGAACCGCTCGAAGTGGTGCTGGTCGACCCGGCGAAGACAAGGCCCGTGGAAAGAGCCATCATGGCAGTAGCGATAAGAAGGCGTCTCATCCGTCATCTCCTAATAACAAAAGGCGATGTCCCTTCGATTCCATAACAACGGATGCAGCGATCAGTTCCCATAGAAATCCGGTGAAGGACGAGAGGCGTGGGCACATATCCTGCCTGGTCAAACCGAAGCTGATCGTTGTGGTCGCGTCCGACCGCAGCGATGATAGCGAGCTGTTCAGGAACGCATGTAGCGCGTATCGTCTGCGGTCATTTGCCTGACAGATACGGCGGTGCAAAGATCGCCCTGCTGTTTGTGCTCGTGCAGTCAGCCGGGCTTCTGGTCATGGGGTTGGCACGAAGCAGTTTGCTTGCTTCCTCCGGAGCCGCGCTGGCGGGCCTGGGCTACTCCCTGGGGGACCCCGGGCTTGGCGTGGAGGCGGTTGGTGGCACATCGCCGGAAAGCCGCGGCTTGGCGATGGGCATCTACACGGCCTTTCTGGATGTCGCGATGGCTCTAGGAGGCCCGGCGTTGGGATGGGCTGCCGATCGAGCAGGTTTGAGCGTTGTCTTCTTTATCAGCGCCGGTGTCACCTTTTGTACAACCGCTGTTGCATTGCATTTAGCGCGCAATGCCCGTCGAGCCGATAGGCGGACTACCGCGGACGTTCGTTAGAACCGGCCAAAGTAGCCATTCGATCGCAAGAATCATATGATTGCTTGCGGCGTGACCGCGACCTCCGGAGCGGTCGCCTGAACGTCGGCTTTCAGAATAGGCAAAGCTGGTCTCTAGGTCCGACTTTGGGCGCAAAGCTGCCGTTCGCGTTGTTAAATAGACTTCTGGGGTTAGTGAAGGCAATCGCCCAGGCGCGGACGACCGGTTCCGACGGCTTGCCTGATAGCCCAGGCTCAAAGTCCCATGCCGCGCTTTCTGCCAAAACTCCACTCGATACCGCCGCTGTCGCGGGCCATCCAATAATGTGCTGGCCGATGCGCCTTTCGAGCGCTGGCTGCCAAGGCACGAGCAGGAAGCCGACACCGTCGTCAATCATGGCAAAACGGCCGGAGGCGAGATTGGCCGCTCCGACCAACCGGCCGCTGACATGCTCTCCAGTCTGAGCCTTTACAAAGCTCAGCCCGCGCTCGGCCGCCACCATACGGCCGACGCGGGCGACTTCGGCCTGTTCCAGGCGTTGGAGCAGGTCCTTTGACGCCCGGATGCGTCCATCGTCGAGGCGCGTTGCATGGCCCATGTCGACGAGGCTCTGCCGGCGCCGTTCCACGGCGTCACTGACGTCCCGGCCATATCCGACCTTCGCGAGCGGTGTCCGGTTTGCCGAGGCCAGTTCCCGATCGAGCCAGGTCGCGCCATTGCTCGTCACCTGGTTCTCGAGGTCGAGGAAGGAGAGAGTACGGACCGTAAAATCCCTGCCCCGGTTGCGAGCGTCATAGGCAGCACCTTGTTCGGCGAGGTCCTTGGGTATCTTCCAGCGGTCGGCATCCCGCTCGACGATACCGGCGCGCCGCAGCGCTTCCAGCCGGCGCACATGAGAGCGGATGACAGCATCGGGATCGCCATTGATGCGCTCGATGCGCGGCCGTGCTGCGTTGAGGTTCTCGCTCGGCCGGTAGATGCCAGTCGACACCGGCTCAAGGGCAACGATGTGGCCGCGCCTGACTTCATCGAGCTTGGTGTCGTCTCGGGTCTCGACGTGATGGTGCGACCGTCGACGCCATCGATGACGACATAGAGCCCGCCATCCAGTCCGTCCGCGGCGAGCCCCTTGGCCAGCACCCGTCCTATCACCGGCTCGGTGATGTCCTTGCCATGGGTGACATACTGGCTGGGGCCACGCTCCTCCGCGATGCCATGGTCGGCGAGTGCCTGGTGCATGGTCTTGATGATATCGTTGCGCGTGCCGAGATCGCGCAGGACGCGCTCCGCATCGTCGGCAATCGTCCAGCGTCCGGGTTCGGTCTCCGAGGCGAGGCCGTACTGCTCTAGACGCTTTGTCCGATCGATCAGGAGATGGCGATTGGCACGCAGCATGTGGCTCTCGCTTGCGCCGGGCCTGAGGTCGACGCTGCCCCGCTCTTCCTGTTCCGCCAGCAGCATCCGGTCGAGGCGGGTCAGCCGTTCTGCCTCCACCTCGGCTCTCAGCTTTTGGGCGATGTCGATGTCGGTCTGCGGACCGAGTTCCAGCGTCACCAGTTCGCCGGCGCGATGCCGGATGCCTTTGGCGATATAGTCGCCGGCGATGTTGAGCATCTTGTCCTGATCGGTGACGCCACGCACCAAGACATGGGTATGAGGATGACCGGTGTTGTGGTGGTCGACGGCGATCCAGTCGAACCGGGTTCCAAGATCGCTTTCGATCTGTCGCATGAGATCGCGGGTGAAGGAGCGCAGGTCCTCCATCTCGACAGCATCCTCTGGCGCGACGATGAAGCGGAACTGATGCCGGTCGCTACGGCAGCGCTCGACGAACGCCCTGCCCTCGTCGCGGTCACGACCGTCCTCGAGTGTGGAATAGACCCTGCCCTTCTCGCCGTCGCGCGCAACCCCGTCAGCGCTCGAGATAGCGCAAATGCGCATCGACCGCCCTGGTTGAGACGGCACGCAGCTTCGGGCCGCGTGCGCCACGCGATGAGACAAATTTGACCACGCGTGCCTTGACCATCACCCGCCGCGCCCGGAAGCGGCCACCACCCCCTTCCCGGCCTAAGCCACCGTCGCGTGACAGGCCCGCCGCGACGCCGGCGCCGCGGCCCCGGGTGTTGAACCGGCCGGCGCCTTTGCTCCCCGCCGCACCACCGGTCCTGGCCGGATTGCAAGCCGGCCTTACGGACGGCGATCTTCACCTGCGCCGCGAACGGCAGCGAGTGCGGATTGACTCGAGTGCTACCACTTCGGACGCGTCCCGGCCTGACGCGGAAATCTCTGTCGTTGCGATCCACCATGGCGGCAGGATCATTGGTGGATCGAAGCTCCGCAAGGCGCTTCAAACGCTCATCGCGCCTCAGCGTGCAAAGGCCGCCGCAATGTGCGATCCGCCGTTACCACGCTGGGAGCGGTAGATTTCGTCGGCACAAGAGGCTCCAAAAAGAGCTGTCGGCGGTTGCGTCGTGGGAACGAAAAAAGAAGAGAAGCAGAACTTTCGTGCGCAGTTTTTGCACATGGTCTCCCATAACTATTTGATTTTACTTACTTCTCCGCCCCATCCATCATCGGTGCGACCGAAAGCCGGACGCTCTTGTAATTGTTTTCCAGCATTTCTTGTGACTTTGGCGCTGCTAAAGGTTCGAATTGCCGCTCACATAAGCGATTTCGCGGCATTTTCCTACCCGCAACGTCACCTCTGCCCAGCCCGCGCCTCCAGTGGCCAAAGAATCGGACTTCAAAGGTTCGTCGCCTTCGTGACTTAACCAACTATATTATTTGTTGCTGAATTATATTGGACAAGCGCTTTTGGTGCCAGGATAACTATTTTTGCCCGGCACTCACCTTCAACCATTGCTTAAAGCAGTGCTTCATTCTGTGAATCGTACGCATGGCATGTGAAATTCAAGGATCGCTCGATGCAGATCACCTCGAAGCTCACCGATACGATACAGAAGCTGATGTCGGCCAGGAGCGGTTTTGCCGGCGCCAGCCAGCCGACGTTCGTCAAAGCGGGCACAGCGCTGCGGACCGAGGCCCCGGTCATTCGTCCGGGCGCGACCGGCAACGAGGACGGTATCGAATACGATCCGTTCAGCGGCTTCGGCCGGACCTCCAAGGCGGACGTGCCGGCGACTTCGTCCACCGGCGCGGCTTCCACGACGACGGTGGACGACCCCTATATGCAGGCTGGCAAGGCCAGTTATGGCCAGCTTTATGCTGAGTATACGCGCTTCATCAGCTCGATGGTCGAGGCGGATCGCCAGCACAAGGACTCCACCGTTGCGCGCTATTTCATCCCTGCCGGCGAGACGCAGGAAACGGTGATGGCAATGGAAGAGCATGACTATATGTGGGCCGTCCAGGACGAGATGGAGGCTGCCGCCGACCGCATCCCGCAGGCACAGACCAACAAGGCGATCAGCAACCAAAGCCTGAGCTACGCCAACGCAAGCGAGATGACTTCCGATGCATTGTCCAGCCTGCAGAAGGCATTGTCGGTTCTGAACGCGGCGTTGGCGCGCACCAGCCCCGAGGCCGTTGAAGCGCGGCTGCAAAGTATCGGCGACGACCCGAAGCTCCAACGTCTCGCGCAGCAGCTGGCCAAGAACGATATTCTCTCCGTCAAGAGCAACCTGCGTTACGTCGACAGGATCGTCAAAAGCATCGAGAGTGGCTTCAACAAGGTTGATGGCGACATTCTGGTCAGGAATGACCAAGGCCAGTACCAGCTTGGTGATTTCACGATCTCGTTCAAGGGCCAGGCGATGTTGACCGCGAAGGATACATTCGAAGCGTTCACGGGCTGAGTCCCCTCGCGGCCCCCGTCGCCTTGGCGTGAAATCTCCCGATGCTGACGACCCTGCTGACTATCCTGCAAATGCGCTCACCTAGGACGACCAGGCATCGGCAGGATGGTCAGCAGGGGCATGGACATGCGTTCATTTCGGGTAGTGTAGCCGCTAGACGAGGCGTCTACCGCCGCAGGGCGTACACACCTGTCTTGTTTTCACTACCCACAGGCAACGCCATATCATCTTCGTCGAGAAGGCGCGTGATGCGGGCGAAGCCTGTGAACGCCTTCCTTGCTTCCTCGGCCGACATCTGGCCCGACAAAGCGGCCGAGCAGCAGTTCAGCGCGCACTGATAGACCGGGCCGCGCCGTCCCGTCGGCCATTTCCGCAAGAACATCATGGCCTCGGCAACACTGTCGATTTCTTCGACAGGATGCCCCTGCCCGCGCGAAATTCGCACGGACGAAAAGAAATGCAACTGGTCCATCGCTTCCTCCCGGTCGACCGCGATGCGCTCGATCGAACCCCATGAAACGCGCCATCCGCCAGTTGGTTCCACGCAGAAAATGGAATCTTTTAGAAATCTGTCAGGCGAATCCGATCACCCGTGCGGTGGTTACTGTCGCCTACATCGTCGGGAAGTGGCAGGCGACTTTGCGACCGGGTTCGTATTCCCTCAGCTGCGGCCGCTCCGAACGGCAGCGCTCCGCTGCGATCGGGCATCGAGGGTGGAAACGGCACCCGGATGGAGGGTTGAGCGGGCTCGGTACGTCGCCGGTGAGGATGATGCGCCTGCGCGTCCCGTTGGGCGTGGATTCTACGACGGGAACCGCCGAGATCAGCGCCTGGCTGTAGGGATGGGATGGTGTTGCAAACACTTCCTCCGCCGGCCCTTCTTCGACGATCGAGCCGAGATACATGACCGCGATGCGGGTCGACACCTGGCGCACGACGGACAGGTCGTGGGCGATGAAGATGTAGGTGAGTCGCAGCTTTTCCTGCAGATCGGCGAGCAGATTGACGATTTGCGCCTGCACGGACACGTCGAGCGCGGAGACGGGTTCGTCCAACACCACGAGATCGGGGTTCAGTGCAATGGCCCGCGCGATGCCGACGCGCTGGCGCTGTCCGCCGGAAAATTCGTGCGGAAACCGCATGACATGATCCGGCAGCAATCCGACGAGGTCGAAGAGTTCCGCCACGCGTTTGGCGACCTCGCTCGACGAGAGCCTGCCATGGATGCGCAGCGGTTCGGCCACCAGGTCGCCGACGCGACGGCGCGGATTGAGCGAGGCCGACGGGTCCTGGAAAACCATTTGCAGGCGGCGCCGCAGCGGCCTGAGTTCGGACAGCGACTTCGAGGTGATATCGTCACCTTCGAACAGAAGTTTGCCGTCGGAAATGTCGTAGAGCCTTACCAGGCAGCGCGCCAGCGTGGACTTGCCGCATCCTGATTCACCAACCAGCCCGACAGTCTCGCCGCGGCGAACGGTCAGCGAAACATTGTCGACCGCATGAACGGTTCGCTTGCCTTCGGCGGAAAAACGGCTGCCGATCGAGAAGCGTTTTCCCAGCGAACGTGTCTCGAGGATTGGGCGGTCTTTGTCAATCATCGGTCCGCTCATGCCTGCGCCACCCGAAAGCATGCCGCGGCGTGGGCGCCGCTCCCGAGGTCGGGCTTGCCGGCCTTGCAGGGCTCGTAGTGAACCGGGCATCGCGGACCGAACGCACAGCCCGGCGGCAATCGCAGCAACGACGGCGGCGAACCGGGAATGGCCGGCAGGCGCCGCGGTTTTTCTCCGGTCAGCGGCGGGATCGAACCGAGCAGCGCGCGTGTATAGGGGTGTCGCGGGTCGGAAAACAGTTCCGTCCGGCTGCCGCGTTCCACCACGCGGCCGGCATACATGACCATGACCCGGTCGGCGAGTTCGGAGACCACACCCATGTCATGCGTTATGAAGACGACCGCCGACTTATGCGTCGCACGCAGCTTGCGGACAAGGTCGAGAATGCCGGCCTGCACCGTGACGTCGAGCGCCGTGGTCGGCTCGTCCGCCACCAGCAGTGCTGGATTGCAGGACAAAGCCATTGCGATCACCGCCCGCTGCCGCATGCCGCCCGAAAGCTGGTGCGGGTAGCGCGACATCGCCTCGTGCGGGTTTGGAAAATTCACCTCGGCCAGCAGTTCTTCCACGCGATCCATCGCCTTGGATTTGCTGATTTTGCGATGCGCGCGGATCTGTTCGGCGATCTGCCAGCCGATCGTGTAGACAGGCGTCAGCGCGGTCATCGGATCCTGGAAGATCATCGCGATCTCGTTGCCGCGCAGCCGCCTGAGTTCGCGCGCGGGCAGTCCCACGAGCTCACGGCCCTTGTAGCGGATCGAGCCTTCGATGGTGGCGTTGGGATCGGTGATGAGGCCCATGACGGCCAGCAGCGACACCGTTTTGCCGGAACCGGATTCACCGACGACGCCGAGGATCTCGCTCTCCTCGAGGTCGAAGGAAACGCCATCGATGGCCCGCACCATGCCGTCATTGGTGCGGAAGGATACTCTGAGGTCGCGCACCGACAGTATCATGATGTCCTCAGGCGCGGATCGAGAAGGATGTAGACGAAATCGACGACCGCATTGGCGATGACCACGAACATCGAAGCGTACATCACCGTTGCCATGATCATCGGCAGATCGAGGTTCTGCAGCGCGTCATAGGTGAGCTTGCCGATGCCGTGCAGCCCGAACACTACTTCCGTCAGCAGGGCCGAGCCTCCGACCAGAGCGCCGAAGTCCAGGCCGAACAGAGTAACGAAGGCGATGAGCGACGTGCGCAAGGCATGGCGCAGCAGGATGCGGGTCTCCGACAGGCCCTTGGCCCGGGCCGTGCGGATGTAGTCCTCCTGCAGGGATTCGATGATTGCCGCGCGCAACACGCGCCCATAAATGCCGATGTAGAGAATGGACAGCGTGATCCACGGAATGACCAGGGTCAGCAACCAGCCTCTCGGATCGTCGGAGAAATTCTTGTAGCCGAGCGGCGGCACCCAGGAGAACGCCCAGCTGTCGTGGTAGCGGCTCTGGGTGATCAGGTTCATCACCTCGCCCAGCCAGTAGACCGGCATGGAAATGCCGAGCAGCCCCAATGCCATCAGCAGCTTGTCCAGCCAGCTGCCGCGCGTGGCGGCAGCGACGATGCCGATGATGATGGAAACGACCACCCACAGGATCGCCGCCCCGAACACCAGCGAGAGCGTGACCGGGATCGAATCCATGACCGCCGGCACAACCTTCCAGCCACGATTGACGAAAGAGGTCAGGTCGCCCGTGACGAAGATTTTCTCCATCATCTTCACATATTGCACGTAGAGCGGGCGGTCGAAGCCGAAGCTGTGGCGCACCGCTTCCAGCACTTCGGGCGATGCATTGCGCCCGGCGATGCGCGCCGCCGGGTCGGCGCCCGGCGTGGCGAAGAAAATCAGGAAGACGATGACCGAGATGCCGAACATCACGAACAGCATCTGACCGAAACGGCGCAGGATTGCGTAGATCATCAGTCGCGCCCCAGCCGAACCTTGGAGCGCGGGTCGAGCGCGTCGCGCAGGCCGTCGCCGAAGACATTGAGCGCCATGACGGACACCGCGATCGCCAGGCCCGGCACCAGCGCCACCAGTGGCCTGGTGTAAAGCAGTGCCTGTCCGTCCTGGATGATCGTGCCCCAGCTCGCGGCGGGCGGCTGCACGCCGATCGAAAGGAAGGAGAGTGCCGATTCCGTAAGCATGTTCAGCGCCATCATCAGCGGCACGAAGACGATGAGCGTGGTGGTGATGTTGGGCAGGATGTCGCGCCACAGGATGCGCCATCCCGGTACGCCCAGATTGACCGCGGCGAGCACGAATTCGCTGTGACGCAGCGACAGAACCTGCCCGCGTATCGGGCGCGCCACATAGGGCACGTAGACGATGCCGATGATGATGACCGGCAGCCAAAGACTACCGGACTCGATCTGGATCGGTCCGATCGTGATGCCATGGGCGATGGTGACGATGGAGAGCGAAATCGCCAGGAGATAGATCGGGAATGCCCACAATATGTCGAGGAAGCGCGACAGCACCGTGTCGGTGACGCCGCCGAAATAGCCGGCGACCAATCCCGCCGCCGTGCCCAGGATCAAGGTGAAGATGGTGGCTGCTGCGGAGATCAGCAGCGAGCTGAGCCCGCCATAGAGCATCCTGGCCATGACATCGCGCCCCTGGCTGTCGGCGCCGAGGAAGTAATTGCCGAGCCGCCAGGTCGGACCGAGCGGTGTGTAGCCAAGCCCGAGCCCCTCAGTTGACTGTTCCATCACCGGAACGTCGACGCCGTCGATCTGGATGACAGCGTCGAGCGTCGAGGCGAATGGGTCGACGCCTGCCCATTTCGCATAGAGAGGCGCACTGAGACAGGCAAGGACGATGAGGAGGAACACGGCCAGGGATGCCATGGCAGCCCTGTCCATTGCCAGCTTCGCAAGCGCGACGGCCCAGGGCCCTCGCGTCTTGCGCGGCGCGGCGACAGCTACGTTCGACACGGACGTGCCCCTCCGCAGTTCGTTACTGCACCCAGGACTGGGTGATCATCCAGTTGAACTGCCGGTTGAACTTGAAATTGCCGAGGCGTTTGCTGACGAAGTCGAGCCGCTTCGGCGTGAAGAGACCGACGGCCGGCGCCTTGTCCGTGACTTGCCTGTCGATTTCGGCCCACAATTTGTCGGCGGCTGCTTGATCGGTGACACCGAGGTCCAATGCCTTTTGCATCTTGGCGTCGATTTCCTTGTCGCAGAAGCCGGCGATATTGATCGAGGCATCCGAACCTTCACGGAACGAGGCACAGCTGAACAGGATGTTTAGGAAGTCCGAAGCCGCAGGATAGTCCTTGTACCATTGGGTGACGGACATCTGCACTTTGTTGTTGGTGTTCTGGATGTAGGTGAACTGGATGTTGGGCGAGATCGGCTTGACGTCGGCAACATAGCCGATGCTGGTCAGCACGCTCTGCAGATAGACGCCGATGGACCGCGAAATGGCGGTGTCCTCGGTGATGATGGTCACCTTTTGGCCCTTGGTACCGGAGTCCTCGACGAGCTGCTTTGCCTTGTCGAGATCGGGTGCCGACCATTTGGCGCCCGGATTCTTGGTGAAGGGGCAATAGTCTTCATGGCCGGGGAAATCCGGAGGCAGGACCTGGCACACCGGCGAGGCCAGCACCTTGCCGCCGAACAGCTTGACCAGCGTATTGCGGTCGATCGCATAGGCAACGGCCTGGCGGGCTTTTTCGTTGTCGAAGGGTGCGAGACGGTTGTTCAGCGGCGCGTACCACCACGCCGAAAGCGGCGAGATGTGCAGCTGGTCCATGGACTTGCTGCCAAGTTCGCCCAGGCGGTCACTCGGCAGCGCGTCGAACATCCAGTCCGCTTCGCCGTTCTGGATCGCGGTGACGGCTGCCTCTTCGGACAGGCCGAAATCATATTGCACCACATCCGGATAGCCGTCCGGCTGGGCGTCCTCGCTCCACTGCTTGAAATTGGGGTTGCGCGATACCGTCATGCCCTTGTTGGGATCGAAGGCGGAGATCATGTAGGCACCGGTGCTGGGGATGGGCTTGGAACCCATGTCTTCCGCGGGCGTGTCCGCCGGCAGGACCACGGCATGCGGCAAGGCAAGCTTGTAGAGCAGCTCGGCATCCGGCTTGGCGATGTTGATGGTGATGGTGCCGGCCGCTTCGTCACCGACAACGCCGCCTTCCAGCGTGCAGTTCTTGGTGTCGGCCAGGCATTTGTCGGCACCGACAATGCCGGCATAGAAGGTGCCGGAGGTCGGCCCGGAAACCTTGAAGATGCGCTGGAAGGAAGCGACGACGTCTTTCACGCCAAGCTCCTGGCCGCTGGAGAACTTGATGCCCTTGCGCAGCTTGAAGGTGAAAGTCTTGCCGTCATTGCTGACCTGCGGCAGCGTCTCGGCCAAATCGGGAACGACGGTGAAGCCATCCATGCCCTCGGCCTTGCGGAAGGCCACCAGGCCGTCATAGATCGGCTGGTACATTTGCCAGCCCTGGTCCGTGTAATTGATATGAGGATCGAGCGTTCCCGCCGCGGAGCGGGCCAGCAGGCGGATGGTGCCGCCGCGGTGCTCCTTTAGGTACTCGGCCTGTGCCGGGGCCAGCCATGTACCGGCCAGCAATGCCGCGGCTGTTGCCGCCAGAAGCAGTTCCTTCATGTCTTGATTCCCCTTTTTTTCAATTGTCGTTGTGGTCCAGGAAGTCTCCCACCACCCGCATGCACGCATCTTGCTCTTCGACATGCGGCATGTGGCTGGAATGCTCGAATATCTCCCAGTGCGATCCTTTGATGCCGTCCTTGTAAGGCTGCACGGTCGCGGGCGTGGCCTCGTCGTGACGTCCGGAGATGATCAATGTGGGCACATCGATGGCCGGCAGGCGCTCGACGATGCTCCAATTCTTCAGCGTTCCGATGACATGGAACTCGTTCGGCCCATTCATCAGATGATAGACTGTCGGATTGCGCACGACCTGGGCGAAACTCTCGGTGACTTCGGGCGGGAAAGGCACGACCCGGCAGACATGCCGCTCGTAGAACACCATCGTCGCCGCCTGGTAGGCCGCATCGTCCGTCGTGCCGGCCTGCTCGTGCCGGGTCAGTGTCTCCTGCACATCCCCAGGCAGGTCGGCGCGCAACCGGTTGGCCTCTTCGACCCACAGCTTCATGGAAGCCGGCGAGTTGGCGATGGTCAGCGACTTCAGACCCTGCGGCCGCGTTACCGCGTATTCGGCGCCCAGCATACCGCCCCAGCTCTGGCCGAGCACGTGGAAGCCTGTCCGAATGCCGAGATGGTCGACCAGGTTTTCAAGCTCGTCGATGAACAGCCGGGGTGTCCAGAAGTCGGCGCCTTTCCCGGGCAGCAGGGTGGAATTGCCGCAGCCCAATTGGTCGTAGTGGATGACGGCGCGATCTCTTCGGGCAAGGAGCTTGTAGGCATCTACATAATTGTGGGCGACGCCCGGCCCGCCATGCAGGATCACCACAGGCGCCTTTTCGCCACCAAGTTCGCCGGAGATTCGATACCAGGTCTCGTAGGCACCGAAAGCTGCCCGTCCTTCCATGCCGATGATCTCAGATGACATTCCAGTTCCCAGTGCGGTTGAAGGCATCTTGTATTTGTCCGTGACGGCGGCGCCTAACTCATGTTGCGGGTCACCTGCACCCACTCTTCCAGCATCTGCACGCCAAATGCCGTGGCGCCTTGCCTGCCGAGGGGCCTATCGGTGTCGGTCAGTTCCTTGCTGGCGATGTCGAGATGCACCCAGGGGCGATCTTCCGTGAAATGGCGCAGGAAGGCCGCGGCATAGGGAGCGTCGCCGTCTTCCATGTCCTTGGCATGATGCCGCAGATCCGCGAAAGGCGACTGCAGACCCTCATCGTAGGCCCGGTCGAGCGGCAGCCGCCAGAACCGCTCGCCAACCGTTTCTCCAGCCGCGATCATCTGTGACGCAATGGCATCGTCGGTGCTGAACAGGCCGGCGAATATCGATCCCAGGCCACGCGTCACCGAATAGGTCAGCGTCGCCAGATCGACGATCACCGACGGGTTGAAGCGTGTGGCCGCATAGTGCAGGCAGTCGGCCAGAAGCAGGCGTCCTTCCGCATCGGTGTCGAACACTTCCACGGTCTGTCCCGAGGCCGTCGTGATGATGTCGCGTGGTTTGAGCGCTGTGCCGGACGGCATGTTCTCGGCGATGCCGAGAATGCCGACAACGTGTACGGGGCTGCCTTGCCGGGCGAGCGCTATCAGCAGGCCGACCACAGCCGCCGCCCCGCCCATGTCGGCCTTCATATCGAACATCTGCGATCCGCCCTTGATGCAGAGGCCACCCGAATCGAAACAGACGCCCTTGCCGACGAAAGCCAGCGGTTGGGCGGGAGCACCCTTGCCGCGGTAGCGCAGGACAGCGACCCGTGGCGGCCGTGCCGAGCCCGACCCGACGGCCAGGAGCGCATTCATGCCGAGTTCTTTAAGCTGCGCGGCATCGAGCATTTCGATGTCGATGCCGGCTTCACGCAGCGGTTCCAGATGATCGTGGAAATTATCGGGGTGGAGATGGTTCGGCGGCAGGTTGACCAGGGTCCGTGCATATTCGACGCCATCAGCGACGGCATTGATCCGCACCAGCGCTGCGGTCAGATCCGGGCCGCCGGCTCCGACAAGTTTCACCCGCAAAGTTCGATCCGCTCCCGCGCCCTGCCGTCGATTGCGCATGTCGAAACGATAGCGTCGCAGCCGCATGCCAAGCGCGACGCGCGCCAGGATTTCGGCGCCGGACAGCTCGACGCCGGCGATGGGATCGAGGACCAGCGTGGCCGCGCATTCGCCCTTGCCCTCCAGATGCGCCGCCAGCAAGCCGCCGGCGCGCGCCAATGACAGGGTGGTTACGGCTTCAGCTTTGCCCAAGGCCAGGACGATCACGCGCTTGGTCGATACTGCTTGCGGGGCAATCAGATCGATGCAGATGCCGGATTCGGTCAAGGCGGCCGGGTCGGAGCAGGCACGGGACAGTATCCCGCTCATCTCGTCATCCAGGGCCGCTGCCCGCGGACCAAAGCCGGCTTGGGCGGGTTGCAAAATCACGACGACGGAGGTTTCCCCGGAAATATCGTCCGCGGTTTCGAAGACCGGCGCTGGCGATTGAGGCATAGGCTGGTGATCTCTCCAATGGCAGTGACACCGAGCAAAGCTTCGCTCTTCCTCGGTGGAGACTGGTCAAGCCGGTCTCTGCCGCAGGTGGTATGGTGCCGATGTCCCCAAATAGTCGTTTTCTTGAGACGACTTAATTGCTCTTGCCTTTGGGTATCCCCTAACCGGGCAGGCGATCAAACGCGAATTTTGCCCATGTCGATTGACAAAAACTCAACTGACAACTCATGATCGGCCAATGGCCCTACCCTCACTCAATGGCATGCGCGCTTTCGAGGCCGCCGCGCGCCTCGGCAGCGTCAAGGACGCGGCAGAAGAGTTGCATCTGACGCCCTCGGCTGTCAGCCGCCACATCCGAGCTCTTGAAAGGAACCTTGGCCAGGACCTGTTCGAGCGTGGCTTTCGCCAGATAACGCCGACCATCAGGGGCTCTTACTATGCGCGCAGCCTCTCCGAGGCGTTCGAGGCCATTTGGCGCGCCACCGATGACGTCAGCCTCTCCGTGGGCTCGCGCCACGGCAAGATCCAACGTGTCCGGGTCTTGTGCGTGCCCACCGTTCTGAACCTTTGGCTGGCGGACCGGTTGCCAAACTTTCGCCGGTTGCATCCGTCGGTGGATCTGGAGATCTCCACTTCAGGCAAGCGCGCCAACTTCGATTTGGCCATTGTCGACGAGTTCGTCTACAAGGCCGGCCCGGCTTTGACGCTGCTGATCCCCCTGCTGCTGACGCCCGTCTGTGCTCCTTCGCTGCTGGAAGGTCCGGTGCCGCTCCGATCGCCGGCCGATCTGGTCAATCACCGCCTGATCCATGAATGCGAGACCATGAGATGGAAGCGTTGGCTGGAGCAGGAAGGCGTGCTGGAAACGACGCCAAAATCCAGCACGACTCTGGATGATTGCACGCTGATCATGCGCGAGGCGATCAACGGCGCTGGAATAGCACTTGCAGACACCATGATGGCGCAGGATTTTCTGCAGCAAGGTAAACTCGTCGCCCCGTTTCGTGCCCGCCACACCTACCCGGCCGGGATCTACCTGCATCAGCGTCGAAGCATCGGCAACAAGCCAGGCACCGGCCTGTTTCAGGATTGGCTGCTCGCCGAAGTCGCCGACCACAAGCGGGTGATGGCCATCGCTTAGATGGACCGCCGTTGCCGGCGGATGTCGGGCGTGTCGGAAGCCACTGCTTCAGATTGAAATCCCAACGTCGAATTTCGAATCATCGACCCCCAGGTGCAGAGGCGGCCCACCATTGCGACCCCTCGATAATCGCGGTTCGCATTGAATATCTTTAAGGCCAAAGCCGGCAAATGGATCGGTTGCCGGTTCCCCCGCGTCAGGCTTAACCTGCACGGTCATCGCGTGGAGGCGCGTGGCCAATCAAGGGGAGGATATTGCAGTGACCATAGAAGGCGCTTCACCTGATCTGTACAACGAGGATCTGGCTCCGGCCAAAGTTCGAAACTGGGGACCATTCTCGATCTTCAACGTCTGGACGTCGGACGTCCATAGCCTCTGGGGCTACTACCTCGCTGCCAGCCTGTTTTTGTTCTGCGGCGGCTTCGTCAACTTCATCATCGCCATCGGCATCGGCTCGCTGATCATCTATGCGCTCATGAACATGGTCGGCTATGCCGGCGTGAAGACTGGCGTGCCCTACCCAGTGCTTGCCCGCGCCTCTTTCGGCATCTGGGGCGCCAACATACCGGCACTGGTGCGCGCAGTGGTCGCCTGCTTCTGGTACGGCGCACAGACTGCCGCCGCCTCCGGTGCCATCGTGGCGCTTTTGATCCGCTCGCAATGGTTTGCCGATTTCAACGCCAACACGCATTTCCTCGGCCATACCGGCCTGGAGGTGATCTGCTTCGTGGTCATCTGGGCGCTGCAACTGCTGATCATCCAGAACGGCATGGAAACGGTGCGCCGCTTCCAGGATTGGGCCGGTCCCGCGGTGTGGGTGATGATGCTGATCCTGGCGATCTATCTCTGTGTCAAATCCGGGAGATTTGCCTTCACCAGCGACATCCCTATGGACGTGCTGCTGGACAAGACCAAGGATGCGGGCGTGCCGGGAACGCCGGGATCGTGGACGTCGCTGTTTGCGGTGGCGGCGATCTGGGTCACCTACTTTTCCGCGCTTTATCTCAACTTCTGCGATTTCGCCCGTTACGCGCCGGACAAGGCATCGCTGCGCAAGGGCAACATCTGGGGCTTGCCGATCAACCTGATCCTGTTCTCGCTCGTCGCCGGCGTCACCACCATTGCCGCCTTTGACGTCTATGGCGAAGTGCTGCTGCATCCCGACCAGATCTCGGCGAAATTCGACAGCTGGTTCCTGGCGGCTCTTGCGGCCCTGACCTTCGCCGTCGCAACGCTGGGCATCAACGTTGTCGCCAATTTCGTGTCGCCGGCCTTCGACTTCTCCAATGTCTTTCCCAGGCAGATCGACTTCAAGAAGGGCGGCTATATCGCGGCCGTGATCGCACTCGTGCTCTATCCTTTCGCACCGTGGGAAGGCAGTGCCGCTTCCTTCGTCAACGTCATCGGCGCGACGATGGGGCCGATCTTCGGCGTGATGATGGTCGACTACTATCTGATCCGGAAGAGCGAGGTCGACGTCGAAGCGCTGTATCGCGAGGACGGCGAGTTTCGCTTCCAGGGGGGCTGGCACGTCAATGCCTTCATTGCTGCCGGCATCGGCGCCATCTTCTCGTCGATCCTGCCGAATTTCACCAACTGGCTGCCGTCCTGGTGGGGCGTCTATGGCTGGTTCTTCGGAGTGGCGATCGCCGGCATCATCTATTACGTGCTGCGCACCGCCGCCTTGGGTGCAGGCGCCAAGATCGCGAAAGCCTGACGGGCATTGTCTGGGGCGGCGCAATGCCGCCCCAGATACTATGCGCCGACCATCTCGGCCAGTTTGCGCACTGTGTTCCAGTTGCGTGACGTACCGGTGCCCAGACGCTTGTGGCTGGTTGCCGTCAGAAGCCGTGAACTGGGTGTGGCGCGGGAGAAGACAATCCAGATGTCGCCGCTTACGGCCTGCATTTTTTCATCCTTGCCGACATAGGATCTGAGCGCCGAGACGGCTTCGTCTGGCACCGGCTGGCGCATCACGCGCACCGCCACCTGATCCGCGGTCTCCTTCGATTCGTCTGGAAACGGATTGCCGGCGGCAAGCTTCAGCCAGTCCTCGGCACCACGCACGATGATATCGACATGGCGACCGAAGGTCTTTTCAAAGGCAACTTCCAGCCGCTGTTCCAGATCGGCGATATCAGTCGCCGGCGCCTCGAACACCAGATTGCCGGTCGCCACCAGCGTGCGCGGATTGTTCAGCCCGAGTTGTTCCGCCATGGCCTTGAGATCGGCCATGACGACCCGACGCCCCTCGCCCAGGACAATGCTGTAAAGCAGCGCCACATAGGTCTGCATAGTCCGGCGGGCCTACACCAGCCGGCTCTGCTCCACCGCCGCCTCGATGAAACTGGCGAACAGCGGATGCGGGTCGAGCGGCCGGCTTTTCAGTTCGGGGTGATACTGCACGCCGATGAACCAGGGATGGTCTGGATATTCGACCGTTTCCGGCAGCACGCCGTCGGGCGACATGCCGGCAAACACCAAGCCGCAGTCCTCGAGCCGCTCCTTGTAGTCGACATTGACCTCATAGCGGTGGCGGTGGCGCTCGGAAATCTGCGTGTCGCCATAGATCTCGGCGATCTTGGATCCTTTGGCGAGTTCGGCCTGATAGGCGCCGAGCCGCATCGTGCCGCCGAGATCGCCGGTTTCCCGGCGCTTCTCCAGCATGTTGCCTTTCAGCCATTCGGTCATCAGGCCAACGACCGGTTCCTCGGTCGGACCGAACTCGGTCGAAGACGCATGCTCGACGCCGGCCAGCGACCGCGCCGCCTCGATGCAGGCCATCTGCATGCCGAAGCAGATGCCGAAATACGGCACCTTGCGCTCTCGCGCGAATTTCGCCGCCAGGATCTTGCCTTCGGAACCGCGCTCGCCAAAGCCGCCGGGAACCAGGATGCCATGCACCTTTTCCAGCCAGGGCGTCGGGTCCTCCTTTTCGAAGATCTCCGATTCGATCCAGTCGAGCTTGACCTTGACGTGGTTGGCGAGGCCACCATGCGACAGCGCCTCGATCAGCGATTTATAGGCATCCTTGAGGCCGGTATATTTGCCGACAACGGCGATAGTCACTTCGCCTTCCGGATTGTGGATGCGGTTGGACACCGCCTGCCAGGGCTCCATGCGAGGCTTCGGCGCCGGATCGATGCCGAAGGCGGCCAGCACTTCCGAATCAAGCCCTTCCTTGTGATAGGCCATCGGCACATCGTAGATATGCGGCACGTCGAGCGCCTGGATCACGGCACTTTCGCGCACGTTGCAGAACAGCGACAGTTTTCTGCGCTCTTCCTTGGGAATGGCGCGATCGGCGCGGACCAGCAGGATGTCGGGCGCGATGCCGATGCCGCGCAGTTCCTTGACCGAATGCTGGGTCGGCTTGGTCTTCAGCTCGCCGGCCGTCGGGATGTAGGGCATCAGCGTCAGATGCACGTAGACGGCGTTGTTGCGCGGCAGGTCGTTGCCGAGCTGGCGTATAGCCTCGAGGAACGGCATCGCCTCGATGTCGCCGACCGTGCCGCCGATCTCACACAGCACGAAATCATAGTCGTCATTGCCGTTGAGGACGAAATTCTTGATCTCGTCGGTGACATGCGGGATGACCTGCACGGTTGCGCCGAGATAGTCGCCGCGCCGCTCGCGCTCGATAATGTTCTTGTAGATGCGGCCGGTGGTGATGTTGTCCTGCTGATTGGCGGAGCGACCCGTGAAGCGCTCGTAATGGCCAAGATCAAGATCGGTTTCCGCACCATCATCGGTGACGAAAACCTCGCCATGCTGGTACGGCGACATCGTGCCCGGATCGACATTGAGGTAAGGATCGAGTTTTTTGATGCGTGCGCGATATCCTCGCGCCTGCAGGAGAGCCCCAAGGGCCGCTGCGGCAATGCCTTTTCCAAGTGAGGAAACCACGCCGCCTGTGATGAATACATATCGCGCCATGGGAGTCATCGCTTAACGCGGCCGGATTGATTCCGCCAGAGAAAAAACCACCGCGAAGGTTTTTTCCCAAGAAGGCGCTCGGGTATGGACAGGGCAAAACAAAAGGGCCGGCTGAGCCGGCCCTTTCGGCAGGATGACGAAAACGTCAGATGATGACGACCTTGGTGCCAACCCTGACGCGGCTGTAGAGGTCCATAACGTGCTCGTTGATCATGCGGAAGCAGCCATTCGAGGCGCTGGTTCCGATCGACTGCGGCGCGATGGTGCCGTGGATGCGCAGATGCGTGTCCTTCTTGCCGTCATAGAGATAGATGGCGCGTGCGCCGAGCGGATTCTGGCCACCCCCTGGCATGCCGTCCTTGTACTGGCCGTAATGCTTCGGCTCGCGCTTCTGCATGTCCAGCGTCGGGATCCAGCGCGGCCATTCCTGCTTGTCGCCGACCGCAACCGTGCCCTTGAACTGCAGGCCTTCGCGGCCGACCGCAATGGCGTAGCGGCGCGCGGTGGAGGACGATTCGACGAGGTAAAGACGCCGCGCGCTGGTGTCGATGACGATGGTGCCGGCAGCGTAACCGCTGAATTCCACGTCCTGCGGCACGAATTCCGGCTTCACCTTGAACTGCTTCTTGGCTTCCCTCTTGGCGAGAACCTGGTCGAGGGCGCGCGTCTCGGGGAGATAGCTTATCGAAGACCCGGACGAGGTGCCGCCGAAGAGACCGGCGAACAGACCGCCGCTGCTTGGTTGCTTCTGGCCGATGACCTCGCTGCGCAGTTCGCCATTGTTGCCGGTCAAGGCGACGTTCATCGCCTCCGCCGGAAGCTGCTCGGCCGACTGGATCGGCGCGATCGGTTCGATTGGCTCGATGATCTTGGCCACCAGCTTCTTGGCTGGCTTGGCATCGGCCACCTCGGCTGCCGGCGCGCTCTTGCCCCTCTTGGCCAGGAACGCCTGCCGTTCAGCGTCGGCCTTGGCCTTGGCCGCCTCACGCATCGCCAGTTTCCTGGCTTCGAGCGCCTTGGCTTTGGCGGCTTCCTTGTCGGCAACGATCTTGGCCTCGATCTTCTTGATCTGGGCGAGGTCGTCCGGGGTCGGGTTTTTCTTCTTCTTGAGAAGCTTCAATTGCGACGCATCACTCTTGACGGCGACATTGATGGCGCCGGTTTTCTCAACTGAAGGTGCGGCCATATTTGCCGGCGCGCCGGCGAAGGCTGGGGAACTCATGCCGAGTGCGGCGCAAAGTCCCAGGAAAATGAAGCTGCGAAGCTGCATGGCGAAGATCCGATCGTTCTATGCTTGTTGCCCACGGCGTCGCCCAGCGCCCCCCAAGGGCGCCGGAAATGCCGCGCGCAATCTATAGTCGAATAAGCGCGGACGCCTCAAGCGTGAGGCCGCGCCTCACGCCGTCGAATCTTCGTGATTGTGCTGCATTTGCCGCGACTGTGTTCAAACGAGCACAGATCGCGGCTTCAGGCGCCGAAGACTACTGGTTCGGGACCTGTGGGGTCGCTGGCGCGGCAGGGGCAGTGCCGTTGGTCGCCGGCGGCGTCGAACCGGCGGCAGGCGCCGTGGCCGGGGCAGTCGCCGGAGCCGCGGCGTCGTTGCCCGACGGCGGCGTCGGCGTGGTGCCGCCTGCGGGCGCCGGCGTGGTCGTGCCGGGCAATTGGTTGAGCACGCCCTTGCCGGCGCCGTCCGAGGTCGCCGGCACGCGATCAAGGATGTCGATCGGCTTCTCGCCATAGCGGGCGACGATCGACAATGTCAGCGACGTTGCGAAGAAGGCGGCCGCCAGGATCGCCGTCGCGCGCGTCAGCGCATTGGCAGCGCCGCGTGCGGTCATGAAGCCGGAGCCGCCACCGATGCCGAGGCCGCCGCCTTCGGAACGCTGCAGCAGCACCACGCCGACAAGGGCGAGCACGACCATGAGATGGATGACGATCAGTACGGTTTCCATAGTTTATCCTGGCAAGGCCTTGCCCGGCCGCGGATACGACCGGTGAATTGGAGGCGGCTCAATACAATGCTTTGATGGCATTTCCAAGCCCGTGGCCGGAATATGGGAAGCAACGCCTTCATTGCAACGATTTCCAGCGCCGGGAGCCCGTCCAGCGTGGCGAACATCTTCAACCGATGTTGCAATAAGCCTCGGCGATACCGAGAAAATCCGCCGCTTTCAGGCTGGCGCCGCCGACCAGCGCGCCGTCGACATTCCTGACGCCGAGCAGTTCGACCGCGTTTGAGGGCTTGACCGAGCCGCCATAGAGAATGCGTACCTTCGCCGCGACGCTGCCGAGCTTTTCCGACAGCTTTTCGCGGATATGTGCGTGTGCTTCGGCCACATCGGCGACGGTCGGCGTCAGGCCGGTGCCGATCGCCCATACCGGTTCATAAGCAATGATGGTGTTGGACGGGGTGGCGCTTGGTGGCACCGAGCCGTCGACCTGCCGCGACAGCACGTCCAGCGTGGCGCCCGCTTCGCGCTGCTGCTGCGTCTCGCCAATACAAATGATGGCCACGAGCCCGGCACGCCAGGCGGCGGAAGCCTTGGCCTGGACCGTCGCGTCATCCTCGCCCCGTTGCTCGCGACATTCGGAATGGCCGACGATGACATGGCTTGCGCCCACATCTTTCAGCATTTCCGCCGATATACAGCCGGTGTAAGCGCCGCTTTCCTTGGTGTGGCAATCCTCACCGCCGGCATGCACCGGCGTGCGCGACAGTATCTCCGCGGCATGGGCAAGCAGGGTCGCGGGAACACAGACCAGCGCTTCGGTCTCCGCATCGAGCCCGCTCATGAAACCGTTGCCGATCATCCTGAGTTCGTTGAGCGAGGCACTGGTGCCGTTCATTTTCCAGTTGCCGGCGACAAGCGGGCGAATTCCTGGCGTCATGGGTTTGCTTCTCCGGGCGATATCGGGCTCTGGCCCTCACTACCAAAATCAGGCCACAAAGCAATCGACAGTGGACCGGAAGGGCGCTATTGCGCTTGTTTCAAACTCGGCGCATGCGAAAATGCGCATAAATCGGAAGTAAAAATGCTTGGTATATTGAGAAGCGCGGCAGGCACCTGGGTCGCAAAGGGGCTGTTGGTGCTGCTGGTGCTCAGCTTTTTGGTCTGGGGCGTTTCCGGACGGCTGATGGGCGGTCTCGCAGGCCATGATTCGGTCATAACCGCAGGCGGCACCAAAGTGTCGATCAACGAATACCGTCTCGCCTATAATCGCCAGCTCGCGGCCATGTCGCAGCAGTTCGGCCAACGTCTCAGCCACGAACAGGCAAAGGCGCTCGGCGTCGACAACCAGGTGCTGGCCCAGCTCGTTTCGGGCGCCGTTCTCGACGAACAGGCGCGCAAGCTGGGCCTCGGACTTTCCAAGGACCGGCTGGCCGAGCTGACGCGCGAAGACCCGGCCTTCAAGGGTCCGGGCGGCCAGTTCGACCGCAGAACGTTCGAATATATGCTGCAGCAGATTGGCATGCGGCCCGAGGATTATCTGAAGAACCGTGCCCAGGTGGCGGTGCGCCAGCAGATCGTTGAAGCGGTCTCGGATGGCCTGAAGGTCCCGGACACTTTCTTCAAGGCGGTCGCGCTCTATCGCGGCGAAGATCGCACCATCGACTATCTGACACTGCCCAAGGCACTGGTCGAGCCGGTCGAGCCACCCTCCGACAGCGTACTTTCGGCCTATTTCGAAGCCAATAAGAAGACATACGCGGCGCCCGAATACCGCAAATTCTCATATGTCCGCCTCGAACCGGTCGACATCATGGATACGACCGCCGTCACCGACAGCCAGGTCAGCGACGACTACAACAAGAACAAGGCGCGCTACACCACGCCGGAATTGCGCACCATCGAGCAGCTTGTCTTCAAGACGCCGGATGCTGCCAAGGCCGCGCTCGATTCGCTAAAGGCCGGCGCCACCTTCGACAAACTCGTCACGGCGGAAGGCAAGACCCCGGCCGACACGCTGCTCGGCACGCTGGCCAAGGACAAGATCGCCGACAAGGCGGTCGCCGACGCGGCCTTCGCGCTCAATGCCAATGAAGTCAGCCAGGTCGTGCAGGGTGCCTTCGGTCCGGTGCTGCTGCGCGTCACCGAGATCAAGCCCGAGGTGGTGAAACCGCTGGCAGAAGTGTCCGACCAGATCCGCAAGGACCTGGCGCTGGGTGAGGCAAGCCGCATCCTTCTGGACGTGCGAGACAATTACGAAGACACCCGCGCCGCCGGCGGTTCGCTGGCCGACGCCGCCACCAAGCTGAAGCTGAAGGTCGTCACCATCGACGCCATCGATCGCAGCGGGCTGCGGCCCGATGCAAGCATCGTCAAGGACCTGCCGCAATCGCCGGAACTGATCAAGGCGGTTTTCGACGCTGAACCCGGCACGGAGAACGATGCCTTGACCACTGCCGACAACGGCTTCGTCTTCTATGAGGTGGCTTCCATTACGCCGGCTCGCGACCGGACACTGGACGAGGTTCGCCCAAAAGTCGTCGCCGACTGGACGGCGGCGGAAACAACCAAGCGGCTTGCCGCCAAGGCTGATGAGCTGGAAAAGCGACTTAAGGCCGGCGCCACGCTCGACGTCATCGCTGGCGAGCTGAAATTGGAAAAGCAGACCAAGCGCGGCGTCAAGCGCGAGGCCGACGACGTCGATTTCGGCAAGGAGGGTGCGGCTGCGATGTTCGGCGTCGGCGAAGGCGGTACCGGCCTGATCCCCTCGCCCACCGGCGACGGGCAGATCCTGTACAAGGTCGCCGAAGTGTTCGAGCCGGCCGGGGCCGATGCCAGCTCGGTGCCGGATGACGCACAGAAATCTTTCACCTCCGGCATGTCCGACGATCTGCTCGACCAGTTGGTGGCGCAGTTGCAGACGCAGTACGACGTTCGCATCGACCCGGCCGCAGTCGCCCAAGCCTCGACAAGATGAGCGCGCTGAAAACCCATATCGCCAAGGTTGCGACCGGAACCGCTCTTTCCTTCGAGGAAGCGCGCGAGGCCTTCGACATCATCATGTCAGGCGACGCAACGCCCGGCCAGATCGGGGGCTTCCTGATGGCGCTGCGCGTGCGTGGCGAGACGGTGAGCGAGATTTCCGGCGCCGTCGCCACCATGCGCGCCAAGATGCTGCGCGTGGACGCGCCCGACGGCGCCATCGATATCGTCGGCACCGGCGGTGACAATTCCCACAGCGTCAACATTTCGACGGCATCGGCCTTCGTCATTGCCGGAAGCGGTGTGCCGGTCGCCAAGCACGGCAATCGCGGTCTGTCGTCGCTGACCGGTTCCGCCGACGTGCTCGTCGCGCTCGGGGTCAAGATCGACATCTCTCCCGAATCGATAGGCCATTGCATCCATCAGGCGGGCGTCGGATTCATGTTCGCGCCCGCGCACCATCCGGCGATGAAGCACGTTGGCCCGACCCGCGTCGAGCTCGGCACCCGCACCATCTTCAACCTGCTCGGGCCGCTCTCCAATCCGGCCGGCGTCGTCAGGCAGATGGTCGGTGTGTTCCTGCCGGAATGGATCCTGCCGGTGGCCGAAACGCTGAACGCGCTTGGCGCCGAGCATGCCTGGGTTGTCCATGGCGACGGCTATGACGAGATCACCACCACTGGCGAAACGCAGGTCGCCGAACTGGTTGGTGGTGAAATCCGCAGCTTCACACTGACGCCGGAAGAGGTTGGGCTGGCGCGCCACAGCAAGGATGAGTTGCGCGGCGGCGACGCGGCCTACAACGCGGAGGCATTGCGCGCTATGCTGGGTGGCGCTGCCGGCGCCTATCGCGACACCGTGCTGATGAATGCCGGCGCCGGACTGGTGGTGGCGGGCAAGGCGACGACGCTTGGCGACGGCATCGTGACGGCGGCGCAAGCCATCGACAGCGGCCGAGCCCTGCAAGTGCTCGACAGGCTGGTCGAGATTTCGAACGGATAGAGCGTGTCTGACATTCTTCGCAAGATCGAGACCTACAAGCGCGACGAGATCGCGGCGGCGAAGGCACGCGTGCCGCTCGCCGAAATCAAGGCGCGAGCGAAGGATGCGGACGCACCGCGCGGCTTTCTTGCCGCACTCGAAGCGAAGCGCGAATCCGGCGCCTTCGCGCTGATCGCCGAGATCAAGAAGGCAAGCCCCTCCAAGGGTCTGATCCGCGCCGATTTCGATCCGCCGGCGCTGGCGCGGGCCTATGCCAAAGGCGGCGCCGCCTGTCTTTCTGTGCTGACCGATGCGCCGTCTTTCCAGGGCGCGCCGGAATTTCTCACCAGGGCGCGAGCCGCCGTCGCCCTGCCCGCTCTGCGCAAGGATTTCCTGTTCGATCCCTATCAGGTCTACGAAGCCCGCGCCTGGGGGGCGGATGCCATCCTGATCATCATGGCGAGCGTCGACGACGCACTGGCGAGCGAGCTTGAAGCGATGGCATTCGAACTCGGCATGGATGCGCTGATAGAAGTGCATGACGAGGCCGAGGCGCAGCGCGCGCTAAAGCTGTCGTCGCGGCTGATCGGCATCAACAACCGCAATCTGCGCACATTCGAGACCAGCCTCGATACCTCGGAGCGGCTGGCGACGATGGTGCCGGCCGATCGCCTGCTGGTCAGCGAGAGTGGCATTTTCTCGCATGACGACTGCCTCAGGCTGCAAAAGAACGACATCGGCACTTTTCTCGTCGGCGAGAGCCTGATGCGGCAACAGGACGTCACCACCGCGACCCGCCTGCTTCTGACAGGCAAGGCGCCAGCCGAGGCCATCTGACGATGACATCAGGCCTCACCCATCTTGGCGCGCAGGGCGAGGCCAACATGGTCGATGTCGGCGACAAGGCGGAGACGACGCGCACGGCGATCGCCGAGGGCTTTGTCGCGATGCAGCCTGAGACACTGGAGATGATCCTCGCCGGCGACGCCAAGAAAGGCGATGTGCTCGGCACCGCGCGCATTGCCGGCATCATGGCGGCGAAGAAGACGCATGAACTGATCCCGCTCTGCCATCCGCTGCTGCTGACGAAGGTTTCCGTCGACATCGAGCCAGACCATGCTTTGCCCGGCTTGAAGGTCACCGCGCTCGCCCGCGTCACCGGCAAGACGGGCGTCGAGATGGAAGCGCTGACCGCCGCTTCGGTCGCTTGCCTGACCATCTACGACATGGCCAAGGCGGTGGACCGCGCCATGGTCATCTCCGGCATCCGGCTGGTCGAAAAGACCGGCGGCAAGTCGGGCGACTACAAGGCGAGCGCCTGATGGCGTTGGTTCCGGTCGCCGAGGCGCTCGACCGCCTGCTGGAAGGCGCTGCGCCATTGGCCGGTGAAGGCGTTCCGCTCTTCGAGGCCGTGGACCGTGTGCTGGCAGAACCGGTCGTCGCACTGCGCACACAGCCACCTTTCAATGCTTCGGCCATGGACGGCTATGCGGCCCGTGCCGCCGACGTGGCGTCCGCACCGTCGCGCCTTTCGGTGATCGGCATGGCGCCGGCAGGGCGCGGCTTCAGCGGTGCGGTCGGCAAGGCGCAGGCGGTGCGCATCTTTACCGGCGCGCCGCTGCCCGAGGGCGCCGACACCGTCGTCATCCAGGAGAATGTCCGCGACCTCGGCAATGGCGACATCGAAGTGATCGAACCCACCGCAAAAGGACGCAACATCCGCCGCATCGGCCTCGATTTTTCAACAGGCGACGTGCTGCTGGAAAAAGGCCGCGTGCTCGACCCGGCGGCGCTGTCGCTGGCAGCATCGGCCAACCACCCCCGGGTCAACGTGGTGAAACGGCCGCTGGTCGCCATCATCGCCACCGGCGATGAATTGCTGCCGCCGGGCAGCGATCTCGGCCCGGACCAGATCATCTCGTCGAATGCCTATGGCGTCGCCGCGACAGCACAATCGGTCGGCGCCCGTGCGCTCGATCTCGGCATTGCCGCCGATCGCAAGGAAGCCATCGCTGAACTGGTGCAAAAAGCGGTCGCGGCAGGTGCGGACGTTATCGTGACGCTTGGCGGCGCCTCGGTCGGCGATCATGACCTGATCCACGACGTGCTGACCGGCGAAGGCATGACGCTCGGCTTCTGGAAGATCGCCATGCGCCCCGGCAAGCCGCTGATGTTCGGCCGCCTCGGCGATATCAGGTGCATCGGCCTGCCCGGCAACCCGGTGGCAAGCCTGGTTTGCTCGCAGCTGTTCCTGAAGCCGCTGCTGGCGCAGCTAGGCGGCCGCGATCATCGCCAGGACATACGCTCGGCGCGATTGGGCGCCGCAATGCCTGCCAATGATCTGCGCCAGGACTACGTCCGGGCCGTGGTCAGCGAAGATAACGGCGCGCTGGTGGCGACACCGTTCGGCATCCAGGATTCCTCGATGCTGAGAATGCTGGCCGACGCCAACGGGCTGATCGTGCGGGCGCCGTTTGCCCCCGCAGCAGCCGCGGGCGAGGTTTGCAGTGTTTTGATGCTGCGCCAGGAATCCCAAACAAGCTCTTCATAACAGACGAGAAAATGATCTCGGCGTTATTCCGAGATCAAGGTCCGGGTCAGCGGATGTGCCGGATCGGCAAGGCCGTCTACGATGCTGAAATGATGCCGGTCGGGCTCGACTACAGCGCTGGTGGTGGCGCCGAGGCCGGTCCAGATGTTGGCGAGCAGGGCATTCTGGCGCAGGAATTCGGCGCGCTCACCGCCACCAGCCCAGCAGGTGATGCGAGCCCCTTCCATCGGGCACAGCAGCGCCGGACTTTCAGCCAGCGCCTCATCGTCGTCGATTGCCAATGCCTTGTTCATCCCCGTGCGCATGATCGGACGCAAATCGTGGAGGCCTGAAATCGAGACGACATGGCGTATGCGCCGCGCCACATCGGCAGCCAGCGGCGTGGTCGTCGTCACCATTCGGGTTGCCAGATGACCGCCAGCCGAATGTCCGGTCAGCATCAGTGGCCCGTCGACCACCGCCGCCGCCTTGCCGATCGCCGCGCCAACCTCCCGGACTATGCCAGCGATGCGTATGTCCGGGCACAGCGTGTAGGACGGCATCGCCACGGCAAAACCGCTGCTGACCGCGCCATTGGCAAGGTGCGACCACAGGCTCTTGTCGGTCTCCAGCCAGTACCCGCCATGGATAACCACGACCAGCCCCTTGGGCGCGGCATCGGGAAAGAAAAGATCGAGCCGATTGCGCGGTCCTTCGCCATAGGCGATGTCGAGCCGTGCCCGACCCTCTGCCGAGAGCGCATCACGGAATGCTTGGGCTGGTTCCGCCCACGCGGCCGGCCAGCGATCACTGCCGGCGATGTTCGCGCCGTTGGCATAGGCATCATCCCAATCGACGATGTGACGTTCGAACATCTGTGCCCTCCCAAAACGGCATCCCTTCTCCGCTAGCAATGGCCACCGCCGCGCCATGCGTCAATGCTACAGGGCAAAAACATTTTAGGCTTGAAACAAATTTCGACTGGTGCGATCCTGCGCTAATGAACAGCCGACAATGGGAGGTCTGCTGTGCTGCCCAAACCTGTAAATGCTCATCCCGTTTCGGGTGGCATCGAGCGAGGTGCAACTGGCGGCACGCAGCCTCCTCAAAAAGCAGGACCTTCAGATCACCGGTCAGGTGCCTCGCGCACTGGCCATCCAGCAGATAGGGATAGCGGCGACATGCTTGGGCCTTCAGCGCATATCGATACGTTCACGCGCGATCATCTGCCGCCGCCGGAGCAATGGCCCGATATCCTGCTCGACGGTTTTGATTATCCCGAACGCCTCAACGCCGGTGTCGAACTGACCGACAGGCTGGTCGAGAAGGGCCTGGGTGACCACACCGCGCTAATCGGCAATGGCCGCCGCCGCACCTACAAGGAACTGTCCGACTGGACGAACAGGCTGGCCCACGCGCTGGTCGAGAATTATGGCGTCAAGCCGGGCAACCGGGTGTTGATCCGCTCGGCCAACAACCCCGCAATGGTCGCCTGCTGGCTGGCTGCCACCAAGGTCGGCGCCGTGGTCGTCAACACCATGCCGATGCTGCGCGCCGGCGAACTTGCCAAGATCGTCGACAAGGCGGAAATCACAGTCGCGCTGTGCGACACCAGGCTGATGGACGAGATGACCGCCTGCGCCAAGGGCAGCGCGTTCTTGAAACAGGTCATCGGCTTCGACGGGACCGCCAACCACGATGCCGAACTCGATCGTGCCGCTCTCGACAAGCCGGTGATATTCAGCGCCGTCGACACCGGCCGCGACGACGTCGCCCTGCTCGGCTTCACCTCGGGCACGACCGGCGTGCCGAAGGCGACGATGCATTTCCACCGCGACCTCCTTATCATCGCGGACTCTTATGCGCGCGAAATCCTGGAGGTGACGCCGGACGACATCTTCGTCGGCTCGCCGCCGCTCGCCTTCACATTCGGCCTTGGCGGGCTCGCCATCTTCCCGCTCCGCTTCGGCGCCGCGGCGACGCTGCTGGAACAGGCGACGCCGCCCAACATGATCCACATCATCGAGACCTACAAAGCGACGATCTCCTTCACGGCGCCGACCGCCTATCGCGCCATGCTGAAGGCCATGGATGAAGGGGCCGATTTGTCGTCGCTGCGCGTTGCCGTTTCGGCCGGCGAGACCTTGCCCGCACCAGTTTTCGAAGAGTGGATGCAAAAGACCGGCAAGCCGATCCTCGACGGCATCGGCGCCACCGAAATGCTGCACATCTTCATCTCCAACCGATTCGATGACATGAAGCCGGCGTCGACCGGCAAGCCAGTGGGCGGCTACGAGGCGCGCATCGTCGACGACGACATGCGTGAGGTACCGCGCGGTGCGACCGGCAGGCTGGCGGTGCGCGGCCCGACCGGCTGCCGCTACTTGGCCGACGACAGGCAGAAGGACTACGTTCGCGATGGCTGGAACCTCACCGGCGACACATTCACCCAGGACGAGGACGGTTTCTTCCATTTCGCCGCGCGTTCCGACGACATGATCGTCAGCGCCGGCTACAACATTGCCGGACCCGAGGTCGAGGCCGCACTTCTGTCGCATCCCGACGTCGCCGAATGCGCTGTCATCGGCGCCGACGATGGCGAGCGCGGCCAGATCGTCGAGGCGCATGTCGTGCTGGTGCAGGGCGTGGCGCCAGACGCATTGACCACCAAGCGCCTGCAGGACCACGTCAAGGCAACGATCGCGCCCTACAAATATCCGCGATCGGTAAAATTCATCGCCGCTCTGCCCAAAACCCAGACCGGCAAGATCCAGCGCTTTCGGCTGCGCACGGAGAAGATCAATTGAGCGAGCCATACGATCCGGCGTCCGAAGGCGCACAGATGTCGTTCAAGGAGCGCATGTCCTACAGCGACTATCTGCACCTGGAGAAAGTGCTGGAGGCGCAGACGCCGCTGTCTTCCGCGCATGACGAGATGCTGTTCATCATCCAGCATCAGACCTCGGAGCTGTGGATGAAGCTCGCTCTGCACGAGATCGGCGCCGCGATCCGCTCGATCCGCGCCGACCGGCTTGAGCCGAGCTTCAAGATGCTGTCGCGCGTCGCACGCATTTTCGAGCAGTTGAACAATGCCTGGGATGTGCTGCGGACGATGACGCCCAGCGAATACACCGAGTTCCGCGACGCACTCGGCCAGTCCTCGGGTTTTCAGTCCTGGCAGTATCGCGCCATCGAATTCATGGCCGGCAACCGTAACCTCGCCATGCTCGGGCCGCACAAGCACCGGCCGGACCTCAGCGGGAAGCTGGAGGCGATCCTGGCCGAGCCCTCGCTCTACGATGAGGCACTGCTGCTGCTTGCCCGTAATGGATTCGACATCGGTGCCGATGCCGGGCGCATGGACTGGCGTGAGACGCGAACCGAGAATGAAGCGGTCCTGGTCGCCTGGCAGACCATCTACCGTGACCCGCAGCGCTACTGGATGTTCTACGAACTGGCCGAGAAACTGGTCGACTTCGAGGATTATTTCCGCCGCTGGCGCTTCAACCACGTCACCACGGTCGAGCGCATCATCGGGCTGAAACGCGGCACCGGCGGCACGTCGGGTGCTTCGTATCTGAAGAAGATGCTCGAGGTCGTGCTGTTCCCGGAGTTGTGGACCGTCCGCACCCGGCTCTGACATATCGAAATGGGACAGGCACAGTGAGGAGGACGCGCTCGTGGCGGGAATCCTTCGCGAACAACCGAGGACCGACCGACCATGAGTGGAATTCCCGATCTCGCTGCAATCGAAGCGATGGATGCCACGGATCCGCTGCGCGCCATGCGCGATCGTTTCATTCTGCCGGAGGGGGTGATCTATCTCGACGGCAATTCACTGGGAGCGGCCTCACATGCCGTCCTCGGCGAGCTGCAACAGGCGGCGACCCAGGAATGGAGCCACGATCTCATCCGGGCCTGGAATACAGCCGGATGGTTCGAGATGCCGATCGAACTCGGTGACCAGCTCGGACGCCTGATCGGAGCCGCGGCCGGCCAGACCGTCGTCTGCGACACGACGTCGACCAACATCTACAAGGTGCTGCATGCGGCGCTGGAGATGCGGCCCGGTCGATCGGCCATCGTCGCCGAGGGTGACAGTTTTCCTACCGACCTGTACATCGCCGAAGGCGTGGCCTCGACCCGAGATGGCGTCTTGTTGCGCCTTGCCGGCGTCGACGCACCAACCATCGAAGAGCTGATCGATGAAAACGTCGCGGTGGTGCTGGTCAATCACGTCAACTACAAATCAGGTGAACTGCGCGACATGGCGGCGCTGACGCGCAAGGCTCATGCAGCCGGAGCGTTGATCATCTGGGACCTTTGCCATACCGCGGGCGCCCTGCCCGTCGAACTCGACCATGCAAATGCCGATTTCGCCATCGGCTGCACCTATAAGTACCTCAATGGCGGTCCGGGTGCGCCGGCCTTCATCTACGCCGCGCAGCGTCACCACGACGAGATCAGCCAACCACTCACCGGCTGGTGGGGGCATGCGCGGCCCTTTGCCTTCGAACGGGGTTATGTTGCCGGCACCGGTATCCGCCGCTTTCTGTGCGGCACCCAGCCAGTCCTGTCGATGCGGGCGCTCAAGGGTGCGCTTGCCGTCTGGGACGACGTCGACATGGCGGCATTGCGAAAGAAGAGCGTCGCGCTGACCGAACTGTTCATCCAACTCGTCGAAGCGAAGTGCGGCGCCTTTGGCCTCACCCTGGAAAGCACCCGCGACGCGACCAGGCGCGGCAGCCAGGTGTCGTTCCTTCACGATCATGGCTATCAAATCATGCGGGCGCTGATCGAGCGCGGCGTGATCGGCGACTTCCGTGCGCCGTCGACCATCCGTTTCGGCTTTACGCCGCTCTATGTCGGCTACAAGGACGTGTGGCTGGCGGTTGAAGTGCTGGAAGACATTCTGCGCACAGATGCATGGAAGGACCAGCGTTTCGCCGTCAAGGAAGCCGTTACCTGACGCGCCGTCTTGACGATCTGTTGTCGCTGCCTCACCTCCTGGCCGGATGACGAATTTCCAGCTTACAAATGCGTTCCCCGCCGGGTGCCGCGCTGTGTGCAGGTTGGCATTTTGGCTTCGTTTCGTTCACGGCAAACGAACGCCCGAAAGGCTGAAAGTGCTCCCGGCCGCAGGTCAATCGGCGGTTGATGCCAAGCCCGGGCGGAGGATGGGCCACAGCCTATTAACCATAATAATTTCAATGCCGCCAAGCGCATTGCGGCGGCACCCAATCGTGCGTGCGGCTCGTCGGCAAACGCCGAATAATTTCAGTCCCCTTAATAAATTCATTAAACTTTAAACAGTTGCAGAACACAACTGGAACAGATAGTGTTTGTTCTGGGTTTGTTTTTCGATTCTGATTTCAGGTAACCCGGGGGTCACCATGCTGACGCGCAAGCAACATGAACTGCTGATGTTCATCCATGAACGCCTGAAGGAAAGTGGCATTCCGCCGTCCTTCGACGAGATGAAGGAAGCGCTCGATCTTGCCTCCAAATCCGGAATTCACCGGCTGATAACGGCGCTGGAGGAGCGCGGCTTCATTCGCCGGCTGCCCAACCGGGCGCGCGCGTTGGAAGTGTTGCGGCTGCCGGATTCGATCGCGCCCGGCCTCAACGCGGCAAAGAAGTTTTCGCCAAGCGTCATCCAGGGCAGTCTCGGTCAGGGTGGCCTTGGCCGGCAGCTCAAGCCGGCGCCCTCGCGGATGCCCTCACCCGGCAATGACGACGATGTGGTCTCCGCCGTGTCGATCCCGGTCATGGGTCGCATCGCCGCCGGCGTGCCGATCGATGCCATCCAGCATCAGACGCATTCGATCTCGGTGCCGCCGGACATGATCATGGGTGGCGAGCACTATGCGCTGGAAGTCAGGGGCGACTCGATGATCGAGGCCGGCATCTTCGACGGCGACACCGTCATCATCCGCAACGCCGACACGGCGAGCCCCGGCGAAATCATCGTGGCGCTGGTGGATCAAGAGGAAGCGACGCTGAAGCGGTTCCGCCGCAAGGGTGCCTCGATTGCGCTGGAAGCCGCCAATCCGGCCTACGAGACACGGATTTTCGGGCCGGACAGAGTCAAGGTGCAAGGTAAACTCGTCGGCCTTATCCGCCGCTACTGAGGCGGCTGCGGGCTGACCACTGGCTTCTCGGGTTTCTTGAAGGGTGGCAGGCCCCTCGCCTCGCGCGAGAATTTGCGTTGCGCGTGCCAGGGCCGATACGGGCTGTCCACCGCGAAGCTGATCGTCGCCGGCGTGGTTGCCGATTGGCGATCGAAGAAGATCGCGGCACTGCCTTTGCGAGCCAGTTGCCGCTTGGTGACGACGAGAACCAGCGGGTTGTGACAGGCGTCATAGGCGGTGGCGTCATTGACGACGATCAGCTCGGCAAAGCCGCAGGCCTTCCATGTGTCTTTCCGGTCTTCAACATAGGCAATGATCGCACCGGACGGATGCTTGGCCAGACAAACACCTGAGGTGCAATAGAACGGCGATCCCGGCGGCAATTCTATGACATCCGCGATCTCGAATTGTCCGTCGCCCCGGTCAAACACCTCCGGCACGATGATGGTTTCGGATGTCAGCGCACGTTTCCAGTTGTCGACCGTGAATTCGTTCGGCCGTGCGCGGCTGACGGCGAGCTCGCCGCCACCGATCGGCAGCGCCACCAGCCTGGCGTCCTCAGAGATCAGCACGTCGGGCGTGCGTGTGTCCGAGACGGTCAACAGGCCGGCAAGCGCGACCGGGATGGCTGCGAGCCGCAGCCATGTCGTCGCCATCGTCGCAATGACCAGGGCAATCGCTACCAGCAGGACGGACTGCTGGGAAATCAATCCGACCCCATCGACAGGCGAACGCTCGGAGATCCATCCGGACATGGCGATCATCGCCGTCAGGCCTTTGCCCATCACATAAAGAAAGGGGCCATCAACGCCGAAAGGCATTGCCAGCGCACTGAGGACGGCGAAAGGCATGATGACCAGCGACACGATCGGCATGATGGCCAGATTGGCGAACAGGCTGAGCGGCGACACACGCTGAAAGTGCCAGATGGCAAACAGCGCCGTCGCGCCGCCGGCGATGATGGAAGTCATGGAAAGGCCGCCTGCCGCCAGCAGGAATTTTCGCGTCAGGAAACCGGGCAGCGATCGCTTTGGCGGCGGCGGCCTGGTTTTCCCCGCGCGATGATCCGACCAGCCGGCATAGGCACCGACCAGCGCCGCAGTCGCGGCGAAGGACATCTGGAAACTCGGGCCGACCACCTCATGCGGCGACACCACAATGACGGCGATTGCCGAGATCGCCAGATTGCGCATCGTCAGCGCCGCCCGATCGAACAGCACGGCAATCAGCATCACCGCCAGCATGATGAAGCTACGCTCGGCCGCGACGACGACGCCTGAGATGACGAGGTAGGCGGCGATCGAAAGCAGTGCGGCGGCGGCGGCATATTTCTTGACCGGCCGGCGCGCGGAAAAATCCGGAAACAGGGCGAAGGCGCCGCGCAGCAAACCCATGATGGTGCCTGCGACCAACGCCATGTGCAGTCCGGAAATGGAAATGACGTGATAGATGCCGGTCCGCCGCATTGCTTCGTTGATGTCATCGGGAATGCCGGCGCGCACGCCGACGATCAGCGCGGCTGCGATCTCGCCTTCGGCGCCACCGACAACGCCCCTGATATGGTCGGCGATGGCTTCACGGGCCTTTTCTATTCCTGACGAAAGGCGGGCCGGCAGCGGCATGTGATCATTATCGGTGATGACCAGTTTTGGATTGCCGAGAAAGAATCCGCTGCCGCCGATGCCGGCGAAATAGCTGTCGAAGGAGAAATCGTAGCTGTCCGGCCGCACCGGCCCGGTCGGCGGCAACAGCTTGGCATATCCGGTGATGAGGGAGCCGGCGGTTATGTCTGCCGGGATCTTTCGTGCCGAAAGCCGCACCCGCTTCGGCGCATAGCGCAGTTTCGGCCTTGCGGTCGACGCCACGTCGATGGTCAGCCGGATACGGCCGCTCTCCATCCGGTCGATCGAGACCACCCGGCCGGTCACCTGCGTCGAGATTTCCGAACCCAGCATCTGCGTCCCCGCCCGCCACGTCTCGACCTTTGCGGCGAGCAGGCCGAGCGCGCACAGCAGCGCGGCCATGAAGCACAGATGGGTTTTCGCCCAGGAACGCGAGACTAGCGCACAAAGGCCCGCCAGGGCGACGACCGCGATAGGTTTCGCAAAGCCGGGCTCCGCCGCCAGCGAAAAGTAACCGATCGCTCCGATCGCCAGGCAGACCGGCACCAGCAGGAAAGCGATGCCCCGGTCGAGTTCCAGGCTTGCTGCCGTGGCCACGTGGTGGCGCAGGCGAGGCAGTGACGTCCGGCCGATCTGCCGGCGCACGCGCAAGATCCTGCCGGTTTCGGCGACCGGACCAGGGGCGGAGACATCCGCTTGCAAAGGCGCCTTGCCGGGGTCCGGCACCAGGGGCGATGGTGGCGGCAGTGGGACCGGCAGCGGCATCGCAAACAGGGACCGCTCGCTGACGCCAATGACAGCGTCCTCGCCCTGATCCGAGCCCCGGCCTCGTCCAGTCATCGGGTCTGCCCCTTGCGCCCTCGACACCCTATGCTACATGAACGCCGGGCGCGCGAAAGTCCGCGCAACCGCACCCCGCTTCAGATGGTTTTCCGAGAGTTCCATGTCCGACAAGGTCGTCACCCGTTTTGCCCCCTCGCCCACCGGCTATCTGCACATAGGCGGAGCGCGCACGGCGCTGTTCAACTGGCTGTATGCAAAGCACACCGGCGGCACGATGTTGCTGCGCATCGAGGACACCGATCGCGAGCGTTCGACGGATGCTGCCACTGGGGCCATTCTCGACGGGCTTTCCTGGCTCGGATTGATCTGGGACGGCGAGCCGGTGTCGCAGTTCGAGCGTGCGCCGCGCCACCGCGAGGTGGCTGAGGAGTTGGTGCGCATGGGCAAGGCCTATTATTGCTATGCCACGCCGGCCGAGCTGGAGGCCATGCGCGAGGCCGCCAGAGCCAAGGGCCTGCCGCCCCGCTATGACGGCCGCTGGCGTGGCCGCGCCCCCTCAGAGGCGCCTGCAGGCGCCAAGGGCGCCATCCGCATCAAGGCACCGACCGAGGGCGAGACGGTGGTGCATGACCGTGTCCAGGGCGAGGTACGCTTTCCCAACAAGGATCTCGACGATTTCATCATCCTGCGTTCGGACGGCAATCCGACCTACATGCATGCCGTCGTCGTCGACGATCATGACATGGGCGTCACCCATATCATCCGCGGTGACGATCACCTTACCAACGCCGCTCGCCAGACCGTGATCTACGACGCCATGGGCTGGGGCGTGCCGTCCATGTCGCATATCCCGCTGATCCACGGCGCCGACGGCGCCAAGCTGTCGAAGCGGCACGGCGCGCTCGGCGTCGAGGCTTATCGCGCCATGGGCTACCTGCCGGAGGCGTTGCTGAACTACCTGGCGCGCCTCGGCTGGAGCCATGGCGACGACGAGATCATGTCGATCAAGGACATGATTTCCTGGTTCGACATCGGCGACGTCAACAAGGGCGCGGCTCGCTTCGATTTCGCCAAGCTGGAGGCGATCAACGGCGTCCATATGCGCCGCATGAGCGATGCCGAACTGTTCGATGTCTTTATCGCCACCCTGCCCTATCTCGAGGGCGGCCCGACAATGGCCGCGCAGCTGAATGACCGCAACAAGGCGCAGTTGCTGGCAGCCCTTCCGGGCCTGAAGGAGCGCGCCAAGACGCTGGTCGAGCTCGTCGACGGCGCGGCCTTCCTGTTTGCCGCGCGACCGCTGCCGGTCGACGACAAGGCGGCCCTTCTGCTCAATGACGATGCGCGCAAGATCCTGCGCGGCGCTCACGAAGCTTTGAACGGGCTTTCAGGTGAGTGGACAGCCGCTGCAGCGGAGGCCGCGATCCGCGAGGTCGCAGTAGCCGGTGGCCACAAGCTAGGCGCCGTGGCCCAGCCTTTGCGCGCCGCTCTGACCGGCAAAAGCACGTCGCCGGGCGTGTTCGACGTGCTCGCGGTGCTCGGCCGCGAGGAAAGCCTGGCGCGCATAGCAGATCAAATCGATTAGGGGCAAACTGGCCCAAGAAGATTGGCATTGAAAGGCGGGTTTCGCAGTGCAACATTAGGCCCTGGCCCAATCTGGCACGCACCTCCTAAAATGCGGTGGCGAATACGCGCATTGCGGTGATTTTCGACGTGTCGCTTTGCAGAATTTTGCCTTTGCCGGCATGAGGAAACAAGAAGGAGTTTGCAATGACGGAAGCTGCGAAAAAACTGGATTTGGGCGGCAAGACCCAGGGGGCCACGGCAACGCTTGAATTCGCCGGCAAGACGCATGAATTCAAGGTGCGAAGCGGCTCGGTCGGGCCAGATGTCATCGACATTGCCTCGCTCTACTCGACCACCGGCGCGTTCACCTACGATCCCGGCTTCACCTCGACCGCAAGCTGCGAGTCGGAAATCACCTTCATCGACGGCGACGCCGGCATCCTCTTGCACCGCGGCTATCCGATCGACCAGCTGGCCGAACACGGCGACTTCCTCGAGGTTTGCTACCTCCTGCTCTATGGCGAACTGCCGACCAAGGCCCAGAAGGACGATTTCGACTACCGCGTGACGCGCCACACCATGGTGCACGAGCAGATGTCGCGCTTCTTTACCGGCTTCCGCCGCGACGCGCACCCGATGGCGGTGATGTGCGGCGTGGTCGGCGCGCTGTCGGCCTTCTACCACGACTCCACCGACATCTCCGACCCCTACCAGCGCATGGTGGCGTCCATGCGGCTGATCGCCAAGATGCCGACGATCGCGGCGATGGCCTATAAATACCACATCGGCCAGCCCTTCATTTACCCGAAGAACGAGCTGAACTTCGCCGCCAACTTCCTGCATATGTGCTTTGCGGTGCCGTGCGAGGAATACAAGATCAACCCGGTGCTGGCGCGCGCCATGGAGCGCATCTTCATCCTGCACGCCGATCACGAGCAGAATGCCTCGACCTCGACCGTTCGTCTCGCCGGCTCTTCGGGCGCCAATCCGTTCGCCTGCATTGCAGCCGGCATAGCCTGCCTGTGGGGTCCGGCGCATGGCGGCGCCAATGAGGCCGCGCTCAACATGCTGGGCGAGATCGGCCATGTCGACCACATCCCGGAATTCATCGCCCGCGCCAAGGACAAGGACGATCCGTTCCGGCTGATGGGCTTTGGCCATCGCGTCTACAAGAACTACGATCCGCGCGCCAAGATCATGCAGAAGACCGCGCACGAGGTTCTGGGCGAGCTCGGCATCAAGGACGATCCCTTGCTCGACATCGCCATGGAACTGGAAAAGATCGCGCTGACCGATTCCTATTTCATCGAGAAGAAGCTCTACCCGAACGTCGACTTCTATTCCGGCATCACGTTGAAGGCGCTGGGCTTCCCCACCACCATGTTCACCGTGCTGTTCGCGGTCGCCCGCACCGTCGGCTGGATCGCGCAGTGGAAAGAAATGATCGAGGATCCGCGCCAGAAGATTGGCCGCCCGCGCCAGCTCTATACCGGCGCGCCTGAGCGCGACTACGTGCCGATCGCAAAGCGGTAAGCAGGAAGTAGTGAGTAGTGAGTAGTGAGTAGTGAGTAGTGAGTAGTGAGTAGTGAGTAGTGAGTAGTGAGTAGTGAAGTCGACCATCCCTACTGACTACTGACTACTCACTCTCTTGACATATCGCATCACCACCTGAGCCGCGATCTCGCCGGAGGGTTTGTCTGTCGTCATACGCCGCGTGATCTCTGCAAAGCCCTCCTTCTGCCAGGCGCGCATGCCGCTGTCGGCGAACAGTGCTTCCAATTGCCGGGCCAGATTGTTCGGCCTGACGTACTCGTTGTAGAATTCCGGAATCAAGGCTCGATCCGAGATCAGATTGGGCAGCAGCGCCGACCAGACTGAAACGAGATACGACGCCACGACGCGCGCGACCGGGTCGAGCCTATAGCAGGAAATCATCGGCACGCCGGCCAGTGCCAGTTCGAGCGATACGGTTCCGGATGCGATGAGCGCCGCATCGGCCTTGCCGAAGGCCTGCCATTTGCGTTGAGGATCGATGATGATCTCAGGCTTTTCATCCCAGCGGCTGACCGAGGATTTGACGAGGTCGGCGACATGCGGAACCGTCGGCAGCAGCAGGCGCAGGCGATGTCCGCGCGCGCGCAGCATCGACACCGTCTCGCCGAACGGGTCGAGCAGGCGCCGCACCTCGCCGCGCCGCGAACCGGGCAGAACGAGCAGGGTCTTGATGCGGTCAGGAGAAAGGTCGCGCGGCAGATCCTGCGCCTTGGCCGCGGCGAGTACACCCGCATCATGCGTCAGGCGGTGCCCGACATAAGTGCCGGGCGGGCCGCCCAGCCGCTCGAGTTCCTTCACCTCGAACGGCAGGATGCACAGGATATGATCGACATAGGGCTTCATCGCCACCGCCCTGCCCGGCCGCCACGCCCAGACGCTCGGGCAGACATAGTGGATGATCGGGATCGACGGATTAGCCGCGCGCACCTTTTTAGCGACGCGAAGCGAAAAGTCCGGGCTGTCGATGGTGACGAGGCAATCCGGCTTCTCGTCCGCAACCGTTTTGGCCAGTTGGTTGATCCGCCGCATCAGGCGCGGCAGGTCGCGCAGGACGGCGCTGAAGCCCATGAGGGCGACCTCGCCGGCATCGAATGGCGGAACCAGTCCCAGCGCTTGCAAATGGCGGCCGCCAAGGCCGACGAGTTGTACCTCGCGCCCGGTAGCTTGCCTGAGCGCACGCACGATGTCGGCGCCGAGAAGATCGCCGGACTCCTCGCCGGCAACGATTGCGATCTTCAAGAGCCTGTCAGCCATTGCGCGGCTCCGCGGCAGGCAAGCCAATGACGAACAGGCCGTGTGCGTTGGCGCGTGCGATGGTTTCGGGGCCTTCGAGAACCAGCGAACGTCCCGCCTCGACGGCAATCCCGGCAAGCCCGGCCGCATGCACGGCTTCGATTGTCTGCGGACCGATGGAAGGAAGATCCGCGCGCAGTTCCTGACCTGGCTTGGCGCATTTGACCAGGACGCCGCGGGTCTTGCCCGCAATACGGCCGTGGCCGCGCAGCAGCTTCGCACGGTCGAGCAGTCCGGCCGTCCCCTCGATGCCTTCCAGCGCGATCGTCCGGCCACCGACGGCGATCGCCGCCTGGCCGATATCCAGCGCCCCGATGGCCTTTGCTGCTGCAAGGCCTGCCTCGATATCGCGCCAGTCCAATTTCCGCGGCTCGGCCTTGGTCAGCACGCCTTCGGCGGCGACGAGGTTCGGCACGATTTCGTGGGCGCCGACGACCTTTATTCCACGCGCTTCGAGGCCTTTCGCCAAGACCTTCAGCAGGCCATCGTCGCCACGCGCCAGCGCCATGACGACCAAAGGGATTACCGCGAGCAGGCTCAGACTGGGACGCAGCGCAAGCAATCGCGGTCTGCGCTTGATCTCGCCGGCAAGCACCAGATGGGTAATCCGGTGCCGCCGCAGCAATGGGACCAGCGAGCCGATCCCTTCCAGGGCGAGGCTTTCATGCTCATAGCAGGAGAGCTCCGCCATGCGGTCGGCCTCGCCTTCCATCAGGATGACAAAGGGCGGATAACCTTGTTCGGCTGACCCGGCCGCGACTTCGACCGGCAGGCTGCCGCCACCGGCAATAATGCCGACCCTGGAGCCCGGCGGAAGATCAAGACGCGCTGCCGCCGTCTCAGTCTTCGTCATCGACATCGTCGCCATCGCTGCCCTTGAGCGACGGCACAGCGTAGTGCCGCTTGCCGCGACTGGTGATGAAATCGATGATCTTCATGGCGGTCGGCGACGACGCGAACTCCGCCTTGGCGAATTCGATGTTCTCGCCAACGGTGCGGGAACGATCGAAGATCATCCTGTAAGCTTTGCGCAGCACAAGGATTTCGGACCTCGGCAGGCCGGAGCGCTTCAGGCCGATGATGTTGAGGCCGCGCAGACTGGCGCGGTTGCCGACCGCGATGGCATAGGGAATGACATCGCCGACGATCGCGGAGCAACCGCCCAGAAAGGCGTTGTCGCCGATGCGGACGAACTGATGCACAGCCGTCAGGCCGCCGATATAGACGTTGTTGCCGACCTCGCAGTGGCCACCCAGTGTCGCGCCATTGGCGAACGTGGCGTTGTTGCCGACGACGCAATCATGGGCGATATGGGCGTAGGCAAGGAAATTGCCATTGTCGCCGACCGTCGTCTCGCCGCGGCTGGAATCGGTGCCGACATGCATCGTCACGCCTTCGCGGATCGTGCAGTTCTTGCCGATGACCAGGGTGGTGCGGCCGCCCTTGTGCTTGGTGTTCTGCGGCGGCGCGCCCAATGTCGCCATCGGGTAGACCTTGGTCGAGGCACCGATCGATGTCGCGCCCATCACCGAGACATGGCTGACCAGTTCGACGCCGTCGCCGATCACCGCATCGGCGCCGACGTGGCAAAACGGTCCGATGCGCACGCCTTGGCCGATTTGGGCGCCTTCCTCCACAACGGAGGAAGCATGGATGGATGTCTTGATTTTCATAAGCATTCGATCGTCAGTCGCTGGTGACCATCATGGCTGAAATCTCGGCTTCGGCCGCCTTGGCGCCGTCGACCATGGCTTCACAAGCGAATTTGAGCAGGTTGCCGCGTTTCTTGATTTTCTTGACATAGATTTTCAACTGGTCGCCGGGAACGACCGGTTTGCGGAATTTGGCGTTGTCGATGGTCAGGAAATAGACCAGCGACGGCTTTTCGGTGCCCAGGCTGCGGATGCAGATGGCGCCGGCGGTCTGCGCCATCGCCTCGACGATGAGCACACCCGGCATGACCGGCTGCTCGGGGAAATGACCCTGAAAATGCGGCTCGTTTATGGTCACGTTCTTGATGCCGACAGCGGACTCGTCGCCATCGATGTCGACGATGCGATCGATCATCAGGAACGGATAGCGGTGCGGCAGGAGCTTCATCAGCCCCATAATGTCGACCGCTTCCAGCGTCGTCGACGCGATCATGTCAGCCATTGCCTCCCTCGCCCTGTTTGCGGGTCCTGGCGAGCCTGCGCAGCATGGCTATCTCCCGCATCGCTTCCGCCATCGGCTGCGCCGGATAACCGCCCCAGATCTCGCCTGCGGGGACATTGCTCATAAATCCACTTCTGGCGGCAAGCTTGGCCCCTGTCCCGATGGTCAGATGATCCGCAAGGCCGACGCCGCCACCCATGGTGACATTGTCACCCACCACAACGGAACCCGAAATACCCGAAAGCCCGGCTATTATGCAATTGCGGCCGATGCGCACGTTATGGGCGATCTGCACGAGATTGTCGATCTTGGTGCCTTGGCCGATGATCGTATCGGACATGGCGCCGCGATCGACGGTGGTGTTGGAGCCGATCTCGACGTCGTCCTGAATGACGACACGGCCGATCTGCGGCACGCGTTCAGGGCCCTTGGCACCGCCGACGAAGCCAAAACCATCCTGGCCGATCCTGGCGCCGCCATGGATGATGACGCGGTTGCCGATCAAGGCATATTGGATGCTGGCCCCAGGACCGACATAGCCGTCGCGGCCGATCTGGCAGGATTGCCCGATGACCGCGTTGGGTGCGATGACGGTGCCGCTGCCGATCGAAGCACCCGGCCCGATGACAGCACCTGCCTCGATGACGGCACCGGCTTCGACATGCGCGGTCGCATCGACATGGGCATGCGGCGAGACGCCGGTTTCACTGGTCATCGGCCCTGGCGTCGCCGCCCTCGGAAACAGCAGACGTCCGACCAGCGCGAAGGCCTGTTGCGGACGCGGATGGACCAGCACGGCGACGCTGGCCGGCGCCTTGCCGGCAAATTCCGCCGGGCACAGGACCGCGGCCGCGCGCAGCGACGGCATCAGCGCGGAATTACGCTTGCCGTCGACAAAGACGAGCGCATTCTCGCCGCCTTCGCTGGCCGGCGCGAGCGCTTCGATCGAAATATCGGACTGGCCGGAATCAACAAGCACCGAGCCGGTCAGATTCGCGACTTCGCCCGCCGTATATCGGCGTGATGGCGCGAAGAACACCGGATCGGTCATTCCAGAAGCTATATCCAGCTAGGTCGGAACATTTCCCCCGGACCCGAAAGATCCGGGAGCATCGTTAACCGCCGATCAGAAGCGGGTCGATATGCCGAAGTTGAATTCCTGCACGTCGTCGCTCGCTTCCTTCTTGACCGGGATCGCATAGTCGATACGGATCGGACCGAACGGCGAAGCCCACATCAGGCCGACACCGACCGAGGCGCGCAGCTTCATGCCGACCGACGACTGGTCAACCAAGTCGTTGGCAACCTTGCTGCCGTAAAGCGTGGCCGCATCTGCGAACACCGCGCCGCGCAGGCCGAAGCTCTCTGGAATGACCGGCAGCGGGAACTGGGCTTCCGCCGAGGCATTGAAATAGGTCGTGCCGCCCAGATGGTCGCCAGCGTGGTCATCGTCGACCGGACCGATGCCGCCATAGGCGAAGCCGCGAATCATACGGTCGCTGCTCTGGAAGTGATCAAACACGCGCAGATCGCCGCCGCCGTAGCCTTCGACATGACCGGCGCCGCCCGAAATAAGCCCAACCAGATCATACTGCTCCGACAGCGTCTGGTAGATGCTGCCTCGCCCCGTGATCTTGACGAACTTGGCGTCGCCACCGAGACCCGCGACCTCCACGGTCGTGTTGGCGTAGATACCCTCATGCGGGTTCTTCATGTCGTCGATGGTGTTGTAGACCAATCCCAGGCTGACCGAAGACTTGATCCATGGGCTCTGCTCGATGCCATCTAGAATAGCGTCGGAAACATTGCACTTAAGGGGATCATAAACGCCACCGGTCACGCAGCCATCATCCAGCTTATATTTCTCTTGCGAAATATTGTAAGCCAGCTGGGTCGTGATGTTGTTAGTGATCGGCAGGCCGAAGCGCACCGTCGCGCCGATTGTGTCGCTGTCGTAGTGATCGTAATTTCTCGTCTGCTTGAAGACGTCGAAGCCGGCGGCGATCCGCCGTCCGAGGAAATATGGCTCTGTAAACGAAATGCTGTAGTCGCGCGAATTCTTGCCGCCGCCTGCAGAGACCTTGATGAACTGGCCGCGGCCGAGGAAGTTGCGCTCGGTGATCGATCCTTCGACGGATGGACCGGACGTGTCGCCACCGGTCGAATAACCGGCACCGACGGAGAACTCGCCGGTCGACTTCTCGACCACGTCGACCACCAGCACGACCTGGTCGGGCTGGGAGCCCGGCACAGTCGAGATATCGACTTTGTCAAAGTAATTGAGGTCTTCCAGGCGCTTCTTCGCGCGCTGGATGAGCACTTGGTTGAAAGCGTCGCCTTCACTGACGTCGAACTCGCGGCGAATGACATAGTCACGCGTGCGGTCGTTGCCGCGGATCTCGATGCGCTCGATATAGGCCTTGGTGCCCTGGTCGATCGTATAGACCACCGAAATCGTGTGGTTCTCGAAATTGCGGTCGCCGCGCGGCGTCACCTGCGCGAAGGCATAACCGGAACCGGCCACCTTCTCGGTCAGCGCGATAATGGAATCCTCGACATTCTTGGCGTTATAGACGTCACCCTTGCGGGTCTCGATCACCGATTCCAGCGACTTGCCGTCGACTTCCGGGATCGTGCTCTCGACGCTGACATCACCGAATGTGTAGCGGTCGCCTTCCTGAACGGTGATGGTGACCGTGTACTTGTTCGTCGCACTGTCGAGTTCGCCGACAGCGGATACGACTTGGAAATCTGCGTAGCCGTGATTGTAATAGAAGCGGCGCAGCAGCTCCTGGTCGGCGCGCAGCTTGTCGTCGTCGTAGACGTCGTCGCGCAGGACGAAGGAAAGCCAGGTCGAACGCTTGGTGTTGATGACATCCGACAGGCGCCGGCTCGAATAGGCGCTGTTGCCGACGAAATTGATCGCCGCGATCTGCGTACGATCGCCTTCGGTAATGTTGAAGACAACGTTTACGCGGTTGTCGCCGAGTTGCATGACCTGCGTGGTCACGGTCACGTCGTCGCGACCGATGCGCCTGTAGGCAGCCTTGACCGATTCCACGTCGGCATCGAGCGTCGCCTGCGAGAACGTTCCGCGCGGCTTCAGCTGCACCGCCATCGCCAGCGCATTGTCCTTGAGCTTCTTGTTGTTCTGGAACAGCACCTGGTTGACGACCTGGTACTCGGCAACCTTGACCACCAGCGTCGAGCCGACCTGGTTGATCTGCACATCCGAGAACAGGCCGGTGCCGAACAGCGCCTTGACCGCACTATCGATATCTGAGCTGGAGAAGGCCTTGCCCGGCTTGATGGTGATGTAATTGCGGATGGTCTCAGCGTCGATACGCTGGTTGCCGCTCACTTCGACTCTGCTGACGACAGCGGCTTCAGCCGCCGATGTGGCAACGAACTGCACTGCGAGCGCGCCTGGCACGACAAGAGCCGCGGACAGGGTCACCGCGGAAGCGGCGCTCAGAAACTTGGATGCTGCCTTCATCGGGCTTAATAACCTTTTCTCGTAGTCCCCACGGCGAGAAAACCGGACGTGCGGTAATTTCCCCTACCGTATTAACCGGATTTTCCCTACACGCAAGGCTTCTGGTTAATTTGTATTTACTTAACCCTGCGGCGTGGCTTTCGCGTCACTCATATCCCCGTGCATGGTAAACGGCGTCTCAACATCGTCCATGCAGAAGCCAAATTTCTTCATGATTTCAGCACCCAAACAGATCGTTCCAAAAAACGAACCCCATGAAGCACAGCACCAGAAGCAACCCGGCCCGATAGGCCATTTCCATCATCCGTTCCGACACCGGACGGCGGATGACGGCCTCCACCCCGTAGAACAAGAGATGGCCGCCGTCGAGGGGGGGAATCGGCAAAAGGTTCAGAATTCCGATGCCGACCGACAGCAACGCAACCAGCTGCACGAGCCATTCGAATCCGAGTTTCGCCGCCCTGCCGGCCATGTCGGCAATCTTCACCGGGCCGCCCAGCTGACACTTGTCTTCACGCCCGACGACAAAGCGTTGCAGGAACTGTCCGGTGCGCTGGATGACATGCCCGGTTTCCTCGACAGCCGCTGCAACCGCCCCGACAGGCGTGTAGGTGACGAGCCGCGGCTGGCCGAGTTCCTTGTTGTTGACGACGCCGATCACGGCGACCTTGACCTTGTTGCCGAGCGCGTCTTCCTGTTCCATCAGCCGCGGCGCCGCGGTCACCGTGACCTCCTTGCCGTCGCGCAGCATGACGAAGGTGATGATATCGCCGGCGCGGCCCGAAACCAGGCGCTGGACGTCGCCAAAGGTCTCGACCTTGGCGCCATCGACGCTGACGAATCGGTCGCCGGGAAGGATGCCGGCCTTCGCCGCCGGGCTGTCGGCGGTCACCTCGGCCACCATGGGCTCGGCGACATAGCGGCCATAGGCGGTGAACAGCACGGCAAAGACGACGATCGTCAGCAGGAAATTGAACAGCGGCCCGGCCACCACCGTCGCCGCGCGCTTCCAGATCGGCTGCGTGTGAAAGGCGACCTTGCGCTCGTCCTCGGTGAGCGTTTCAAGCTCTTCCGACGTGGGCTGGCTCGAGGTGGCGTTCATGTCGCCGACGAATTTGACATAGCCGCCAAGCGGTATCGCGCACAGTTTCCAGCGCGTGCCGTGGCTGTCGTTGAAGCCGAAGAGTTCCGGGCCGAATCCGATGGAGAAGGCCCTGACACCGATGCCGCACCAGCGCCCGACAAGGTAATGGCCCATTTCATGGACGAACACGACCACGGTCAGCACAAACAGGAACGGCACGAGCGTGCCCAGGACAAAGCCCTGTGTGCTGAAAAGCGCGTGAAGAATCTCGTTCAAGACAAACCCTCAAATTCTTCCACGGCGCAGATTTGCCGTGACTGTGACATCAATCAGGGCGAATCCAAGGCGCACCAAGCATCGGACCTGAAATGACACCACTCAAACGGGAAACAGACCCTGCGCCGGATGATCGGCGGTCGCCGAAATCCAGCCGATGACGTATAGGGCGAAAGCCGCCGCGACAAGCCCGTCGACACGATCCATGACGCCGCCATGACCCGGGATGATCGCACCCGAATCCTTGTGGCCATGGCGGCGCTTGACCCACGATTCAAACAGGTCGCCGGCCTGGGCGACAATTGAAAGCACCAACGCCACCAGACCGACCAGTGCCAGATTGCCGACACCAGCAGCAGCGGCCAGAATCAGCCCCGCGATGACACCGCCGACAGCGCCTCCGAGCGCGCCGCTGCGCGTCTTGCCGGGCGAGATCGACGGCGCCAGTTTCGCCCCCCCAACCGCACGGCCAACGAAGTACGCAAAAATATCGGTGGCCCAGACGACCGCGAACAGGAACAAGATGGCGACCAGTCCTGAACGGTCGCCGTCGCGCAGCAAAGCGAGCGACAGGCCTGAAACCGCGGCATAGGCAAGGCCGCTCGCATCCCATGGTCCGGCCTTGCGAACCGAGGCTGTAAGCGCCGTTGCGGCGACCATGACCACGACAAGCGGCAGCAGCCAGGATGCAGCGAGGCCGGCAATCAAGGCGCCTATGAAGACCACTAGCAGCGCTTCCGGCAGGAAACCCAGACCCGTGGCGCCGGCCGGGCGCGACATGCGGGTCCATTCATAGAAGATCGCTGCCACGATCACGGCACACAGCAGCCGGAACGGTAGGCCGCCGAGCCAGGTCAAGCCAAGGGTGATGATGGCAAGCACGATCGCCGAAATGACGCGCAGCCGGAGATTGCTCATCCCGCGGCCGGTCGCGAAGCGACGTCCTGGCCCCCAAGTCCGCCGAAACGGCGTTCGCGGCTGGCAAACTCGCGCAAGGCCTCGGCAAGGTGCTCGCGGCTAAAGTCGGGCCAGTAGCAAGGCAGGAAGACGAGCTCGCTGTAGGCAGCCTGCCACAGAAGGAAGTTCGACAGCCTGAGTTCGCCGCTGGTGCGGATGACAAGTTCCGGGTCGGGAATGCCTTGCGTGTCGAGAGCGCCGGCGAAGCTTTCGGCTGATATCGCTTCGCTCTCAAGTTCGCCACGCGCCACGGCTGCGGCAAGCTTGCGCGCCGTGCGAACGATCTCGTCGCGTCCGCCATAGTTGAAGGCGATCACCAGCGTCAGCGATTCATTCGCGGCGGTCAGCGATTCGGCCTCGTCGAGCAGCCCCCTGATGTCGGACTGCAGCCCTGCCCTGTCGCCGATGATTCTGACCCGCACGCCGCTCTGGTGCAGTTCGGCCAGGTCACGGCGGATGAACATTTTCAGGAGGCCCATCAGGTCGCTGACCTCGGACTTCGGCCGCGACCAGTTCTCCGACGAGAAGGCGTAGACGGTCAGGTAGGAGATGCCGAGCCCGGGTGCCGCGCGCACCGCCTTGCGCAGCGCCTCGACGCCGGCTCGATGGCCAGCAAGACGCGGCATGCCGCGCGCCTTGGCCCAGCGTCCATTTCCGTCCATGATGATCGCGACATGCGCGGGCGTTGCCATATTCTCGCTTTCGGATCAGCCTGTGGCCAAGACCCTAAACCTGCATGATTTCAGCTTCCTTTTCGGAAAGCAGGTGGTCGATAGTGCTGATCGTGTCGTCGGTAAGTTTCTGGACCTGGTCGGAGCGCTTGCGCTGATCGTCCTCGCTGATGTCGCCGTCCTTCTCCGCCTTCTTCAGGAAGTCCATGCCGTCACGGCGCACATGGCGCGCGGCAACCCGGGCGTTCTCGGCGTAGGTGTGCGAGATCTTGACCAGTTCCTTGCGGCGCTGTTCGTTGAGTTCCGGCAGCGGAATCCTGAGGTTGGTACCGTCGACGATCGGGTTGAAACCAAGATTGGATTCGCGGATGGCGCGGTCGACCGCACCGACCATCGACTTGTCCCAGACCGATACCGAGATCATGCGCGGCTCCGGCACCGAGACGTTGGCGACCTGATTGATCGGCATGGTGGTGCCATAGGCCTGCACCTGGATCGCATCGAGCAGATTGCTGGAGGCGCGGCCGGTCCGCAGCGAGGCAAGATCATGCTTGAACGCGGCGATCGCCCCATCCATGCGCCGCTTGAGATCGTCGTACTCACCACTCATTTTAATCTCCTCGACCCGTCTAACGCGGGTTCACTGCTTCGGGTCGTGTTCGAGCCTGATTTTCGAAAACCGACTTTCCCTTTTCGGGATCAGGCACCCGATCAATCGTCCGCGACGACCGTGCAGCGGCCGCCGCCCCTTAGAATATCGCCGAAACCACCTTTTTCGTGGATCGAATAAACGATTATCGGAATGTTGTTTTCGCGCGCAAGTGCAATCGCTGCCGTATCCATGATGGAAAGGCCGCGTTTTATCACTTCGCCATGGCTGATGCGCTCGAAACGCGTCGCATTCGGGTCCTTTTTGGGATCCGCCGAGTAGACGCCGTCGACCTGGGTGCCCTTGAACAGCGCGTCGGCGCCGATTTCAGCCGCGCGAAGGGCTGCGGCCGAATCAGTGGTGAAGAACGGATTGCCGGTGCCGCCGGCGAAGATCACCACCTTGCCCTGGTTCATGTAGGCCGTCGCCTGGCGCTGCGAAAAGCTCTCGCAAAGTTCGGGCATGGCGATCGCCGAAAGCACCACGGCGTCGACGCCGATCTTGTTCAATGAGGTGCGCAACGCCAGCGAATTGATGACCGTGGCGAGCATACCCATGTGGTCGCCGGTGACACGGTCGCCGCCCTTGGAGGCAACGGCCACGCCGCGAAAAATGTTGCCGCCGCCGATGACGACGCCGACCTCGATGCCCAGTGCACGCGCCTCGGCGATGTCGCTGGCAATGCGATCGACGACCGAAACATCGATGCCGAAATGCTGCTCGCCCATCAATGCTTCGCCCGACGCTTTCAGCAAGACACGTCGGTAGAGGGGCTTCACCGTCATCTGGGCCTCTTCATTTGCATGTGGCGCGTTCCGGGTGGCTGCTCTCGCGCAGGCGCCACCCGAAACAATGGCGTTCCGATACACGAAGGGCGCCGCGATGTCACGCGGCGCCCAAATGGCAAATTCGTAGGTGTCCTGCCTGTCGATCAGTTGGTGGACACGCTGACCGACTCGCCTTCGATGAGCACCGGCGACGCGTAACTGGAGGGCTTGTCGCTGGTTGTCGCGCCGCCGGTAACGCGCCCCTGTATCTGCGAGCCGAAATAGGAATAGGGAAATGGCGCCGGAGTTCTGCTGACTGCCTCCAGCCGGTCGCGATGCGCTGCGGGAATCTCGAAATCCAGCGCGCCAAGATTGTCCTGCATTTGGCTGAGCGTCGTTGCACCGAGGATGACGGTTGCGATTCCCGGCTGCGTCGCCGCCCAGTTGAGCGCGACCTGGGGCATGCTGCGGCAGAGCTCGGACGCGACCTTCTCGAGTTCGGCCACGATAGCCCAGTTGCGCTCCGTGAATTTTTGGAAACCCGGATGCGTCGAATTGCGAAATCCGTCGAGCCGGCCGGCGTTTCCGGCCTGGACGGGTCGATATTTTCCGCTCAGCAAACCGCTGGCCAGCGGGCTCCAGACCATTATACCGGCACCATGGCGCGTGCCGAATGGCACGAATTCGTTCTCGATCGCGCGTTCGGTCAACGAATATTCGAGCTGTAGCGCCGAAACCGGCTCATATCCGCGCAACTCGGCGATCGCCTGTGCCCGGCCAGCGTACCAGGCCGGCACATCGGACAGACCCACATGGCGAACCTTACCCATGCGAACCAGGTCGTCCAGCGTGCGCATGACCTCTTCGGCGGGCGTCAGCCTGTCCCAGATATGCATGAGGTAGAGATCGATATAGTCGGTCCCCAACCGTTTAAGCGAAGCATCGACGGCCCGCATGATGTTCTTGCGGCCGTTGCCGCCAGCATTCGGATTGCCGGGCTGCATGTTCATGCTGAACTTGCTGGCGATTACAGCCGTGTCGCGCAGCCCGCGCTCGGCGATGAATTCACCAAGCCAGGCTTCGGCCGTGCCGCCGGTGTAAAGGTCGGCCGTGTCAAAGAAATTGCCGCCCGCCTCGACATAGGCGTCGAAAATTGCCCGCGCCGTGTCCCTGTCGGCTCCCCAACCCCACTCCTTTCCGAAAGTCATCGTGCCCAGTGCCAGCCGGGTGACCCTGAGACCGCTGTTGCCAAGAGTGTAGTAAGTCATGGTCATGATCGTCTTCCAATGCCTGGTGATAGATGCCTCGTGTCACTGGCCCGGGGTCGTCTTGACCCAGGGATTGCCGCGCTCATGAGTCATGCGGAACGTGAAGCCATCGACCTTCCAGCCGCCGGCGGAACGCGTCAGGTGATGTTCATAGGTGCCCCAGACCTCCCAAAGCGGGTCGCCATTGCCTTCCATCCGGTTCCAGGCATAGCCGTTGGAGGAGACGGTCGCGGCGTCGGAGTCGATGGTGACCTGGTGGTTGGTGCGCAGATGCAGGCTGGTCTTGCTACCCCGAAGGTTCGCCGCCCAAGCGCCGATCAGATCGTCAGAGGCAATGTTGGCTGCAGGCTGTCCGGAGAGACTGCTGAAGTCGGCGGTGACCCGGTCCGCAAAATAGCTGCGTGCAAGCTTCCAGTCCTGGGCGTCGACGGCACGGTCGATGGCATCGGCGATGCGGATGACGGCGCGCTCATCGGCGAGCGCCATTTCGCGGGACGGTTCGGCCCCGCTGGCATCGACCGGCGCCAGCGTAATACCCGCCGCGAAGGTGGCATACCCTAGTGCATTCATGGCTCTTCTCCTTTGCTCGGCCCGCCGCCGATCTGTTGGCGACAATGTGGGCCAGCGCGCCGGCCATCGATAAGATTGCATTGTTCGCAAAGACCATGCGATATCATTCATGAATGGATCGCGATCTGCTCAGCCATCTCCCTGTCGTGGTCGCCGTTGCCCGGCGTGGCGGCTTTGCGCTTGCCGCCGCCGAACTCGGCATGAGCCCTTCGGCGGTCAGCCATGCGGTGCGCATTGTCGAAGAGCGGATCGGTCAGCCCCTGTTCGCCCGCACGACGCGCAGCGTTTCGCTCACCGAGGTCGGCAAGGCGCTGGTGGAAACGGCGGCTCCTGCCCTCCAGGATATTGCCGAGCGGATGGACCGCATCCGCAGCGTCAAAGGCAGGCCGTCTGGCCTGCTCAGGATCAACGCCTCCAACATCGCGATACCATTGGCGGTGACACCGGTCGTCACGGCGATGGCCGAGCGCTATCCGGAGGTTACGGTCGAAATCTTCGCTGACCAGGGTCTGGTTGATATCGTCGGCGAAGGTTTCGATGCCGGCATTCGGCTTGGCGAGATGATCGCCCAGGACATGGTTGCGGTCCGGCTGACGCCGCCATTCTCCGCCGTTATCGTTGCCTCGCCCTCCTATATCGGAAGGCACGGCCGCCCCGGCAGCGTTGCCGACCTGGCGAACCACAATTGTATTGGCTACCGGCTCGTCCGCTCCGGCGCACTCTATCGCTGGGATCTGGTCGAGGATGGCAAGGACATCGCCATGGAGACGCGGGGCAGCGTTGTCGTGACGGATTCGCTCGCGGCAATCGATCTTGCGCTTGCAGGCGTCGGGCTCGCCTATATGTTCGAGCCGCTGGCGCGCGCCGATCTTGCCGCCGGCCGCCTCGTCCAGGTGCTGCCGCAGTCGGCAATCGAGGAGCCGGGGCTATTCCTCTATTTTCCGCGCCGGGCGGCGATGGCGCCGAAGCTCAGGGCCTTCATCGACACCGCACAAGAAATCGGCCGGGCGTCCCTGCGGACACCCGGCCGAGTTGCCTGAGTTTGTTAGCCCCCGAGGGGGCTATTTCTTGACCGCGGCCGCGACTTCCGCTGCGAAATCGGTCTCTTCCTTCTCGATGCCCTCGCCCAGCGCAAAGCGCAAATAGGCGGTGATCTTGGCCGGCGCGCCGATCTCCTTCTCGGCATCCTTCAGCGCCTTCTCGACGGTGATGTCGGGATTGAGCACGAAAGCCTGCTTCAGCAGCACAACCTCTTCGTAGAATTTGCGCAGACGGCCTTCGACCATCTTCTCGATGATCGCTTCCGGCTTGCCGGACTGACGCGCCTGGTCGGAGAAGATCGCCTTCTCGCGCTCGATAGCCGCCGGATCCAATTCCTCGGTGGTCAGCGCCATCGGGCTGGTGGCCGCGACATGCATGGCGACCTGTCGAGCAAAGGCGTTAGCCGCATGCTCGTTGCCCGTGGTCTCGATCGCAACCAAAACACCAAGCTTGCCAAGGCCATCGGCCACTGCGTTGTGGACATAGGTAGCAACTGCGCCATGCGGAACGGTCAGCTTGGCCGAACGGCGGAAGCCCATGTTTTCACCAATGGTGCCGACAGCGTCCTTGATGGTGTCGGCAACCGACTTGTCCGAACCCGGATACTTTGCAGCGGCCACAGCCTCTGTCGTCCCATAGGCCAGAGCAACCTTGGCAACGTTGGCGACGATTTCCTGGAACGCGGCATTGCGGGCAACGAAGTCGGTCTCGGAATTGACTTCTACGACGGCCGCTTCGCGAACGCCGGAATCAACGCCGATCAGGCCTTCCGCAGCAGTACGTCCAGCCTTCTTGTCGGCCTTGGAAATACCCTTCTTGCGCAGCCAGTCGACGGCCTCTTCCATGTTGCCGTTGGTTTCGGTCAACGCCGCCTTGCAATCCATCATGCCCGCGCCGGTCAAGTCGCGGAGTTCTTTGACCTGTGCAGCCGAAATGCTCATTGTCGCCTCTTTGTTTTAAATGCACCGACGCACCATCGATATTCGATGGTGCGTCTGTTTGCCGTGCCAGAATATGAGAAAGATGAAGGCCGTAACTGGCCTTCGATTATCAAGCTTCAGGGGCTTCCGATGCCGGAGCCGGAGCCGGCTCGAGCGCCGGCTCGACCGGAGCTTCGACCGAAGCACCGATGTCGACGCCGAGCGCGCCCTGCTGACGGGCGATGCCGTCGATCGCAGCCTTGGCGATCAGGTCGCAATAGAGCTGGATGGCGCGGGCCGCGTCGTCATTGCCGGGGATCGGGAAGTCGATCTTGTCCGGATCGCAGTTCGAATCGATGATGGCGACGACCGGGATGCCGAGACGCTTGGCCTCGAGGATGGCGATCGCTTCCTTGTTGGTGTCGATGACGAACATCAGGTCGGGTGTCGAGCCCATGTCCTTGATGCCGCCCAGCGCCTTGTCGAGCTTCTCGCGCTCGCGGTCAAGGTTCAGGCGTTCCTTCTTGGTCAACCCTTGCGCCTCGCCGGCCAGCATCTCGTCGAGCTTGCGCAGGCGCTGGATCGAATTCGAGATCGTCTTCCAGTTGGTCAGCATGCCGCCGAGCCAACGCGAATTGACATAGTACTGGGCCGAACGCTGTGCCGCATCGGCGACGATGTCGGACGCCTGGCGCTTGGTGCCGACGAACAGCACGCGGCCGCCCTTGGCAACCGTGTCGGAAACCTGCTTCAGCGCCTGGTGCAGCAAAGGCACCGTCTGCGACAGGTCGATGATGTGGATGTTGTTGCGAGCGCCATAGATGTAAGGCGCCATCTTCGGGTTCCAGCGGTGGGTCTGGTGGCCGAAGTGAATGCCAGCTTCCAAAAGCTGGCGCATGCTGAAATCAGGCAGTGCCATTCAAAGTTCCTTTCCGGTTAGCCTCCACGGACACAGGCATTTTTGGACTTTGTCCTCGAACGCCACCGGAGGTTTCAGCCGGATTTCTCCCGGGCAGACACCAAAGTCCGTGTGTGGAATGAGCGCGCATATAGAGGGGATGCGCGACAAACGCAAGCGCCGCGGGATCTGTGGTGCGGCGTGCGACGATCCGCGCGCAGCCGTCAGCGCTTTATCTTGCCGTTCGGCACTCGCACCCGCCGGAAGACCGCGACGATCTCCTCGCGGCTGCATTCAACGGCGCCGAGCCGCACCGCACGATCGCGCTCGAAGCCGGTTATGTCATAATGCGGCGCCGATGTCTTGGGCGGCCCCTGATAGGATGAACGCTTGATCGCCAGATCTGCGGCGAAGCGATGCAGTTCGTCGGTGTCGTCGGCCAACAGATGGCACCAGCGATGGCCAGCCCAATTCCAGATCGCTGCATCGACATAGACCGCCATGAGGCTTGCCGTATTCCTTCATCTCGCGCCGACCGGCACTCGTCTAGCGATGATAGAAGGGATTCGGATAGAAAATGAAGCCGCCGCCGGCCTCGATTTCAGCCACGGTGCGGGTGACGGTTTCCTGCATGCGACGATGCAACTCGGCAACCGCATCGTCGATCGAGCCCGTATGCTCATGCAGGCCGAGTGGCTCCGGCACCCGGATATGGGCGCAACGCGGTCCGGCCGGTTGCGGGATGAACCGGTTCATCGTGTCGCGCAGTCCGCCCCGGCAATAGTCGTTGCGGATCCGCTTCAGATGTTCTGCGATTTCTTCCTGAGTGATGCGCGGGTTGGCCGAGGCCCAGGACCCGACGCGTTGCAGTCTCTGAATGGTGTCGGCGAGCTTGCGGATCTGCTTTTGCCCATCGGCATCGCCGGTGTTTTCGCGCTGCCAACGACGCGACCGACGCAAAAGCTCGGCGGTGTCGGTGACGTCGGCGTCAGATGAAATGCTTTTGCCGAGCCGGCGGCGGAGTTCGGTAACCAACGCCTGCTGGCGCTCGGCATAGGACGCGCCTTGATCGGATGGCCTGTCCCAGGCCGCCTCATCGCGGGCCAGCAGCGTCACATAGATATGGCGGACGCGCTGCGGCAGTGTGTCGGTCGCCTCGCGTTCTATTTTCAGGCTTTTCTCGACATAGGCGCATTCCTTCGCCAGTGCCGCTTCGACATTCCTGGTGAAGGCAAGCTTCCAGACGACCGGCGCGATCCAGACCTTGAAATCCGGATCCGTGGCCCGACCGCGTTTGAGGGCCTCGAGCCCCATCTCGACGGCACCCGGCAGCAACGGCGCAACGATGTTGGCATGCCAGCCGACGCCGCCTTCGGGATGCAGCAGCACGCCACGGCCTTTCAAGGCCCAGGTGACGGAGTGTTCCTTGGCTGCCCCGCTGTTGCCGGGAATCTGGGCGATCAGATTGTTGGCCAGCCAGAATTTCTGCATCAGCCGGCCGAGGCCGTTGACGACACCGTTCGTCGCCCAGGAAGCAGTGAGCGGGCTGACCTGCGACACGATCTCCTTGTCGATCATCCAGTCGGTGAAGAACTCTGGATGGTTGGGCGTGATGAAAGTCGCCTTCCCCGCCCCGCAACTGGCGTTCAGCCGCTCGAGATCGGTGTGGGGAAAGTCGATATGGCGAACATTGGCGACCCCGCGCAAACCGGCCAGGCGGTTGAACGGCAACAGATCGCGAAATCCGGGAATGCCGCGCAGCATGACGATCCGGTTGACGGATGTCATGGCCCTGATCAGTGTCGGGTTGGGCCTCGGCGCCACGAACACATCGATCTTGCTCAAGCTGCTCCCCCTTGCGCCCGGGCGCTGGGAGGAGGTTGCGAGACGATTGCGGCGCGTTCAAGTCGTTCGCCACGACAACGCCATGTCGTGGTTAATCAACCGGTCAGCCGTAGCCCTATTTCGCCGGGCAGGTTTTCGACTGGTCGAACAGCGTAAGATTGACCAGCTTTCCGGTCATCGAGAAGTCGTTGTAGTCCATGACCAGGTCGCGGGTGATGCCGTTCTCGTGCAGTTTGAAGCTGATGCGATATTCCGGCACCTCTTCGCCTGTCTTGTCGGTATCGCCGAAATAGGCGATGTCGACCGGCCAGTATTTGTCGGTGGCGAGCTTCGCCAGGGCTGGAGCTTCCGGGTCGGCCTTGTCGGCATCCGTCTTCTTGCCGACGACGACGGTGGTCGTCATCACCTTGTTGGCGTCTTCCGAACCGTCGAACAGGTTGGTTTCGTAGAAGTTCTCGCCCTTTTCGGCCTTGCCGATCAGTTCGACCAGATGCTGGGTCGGGAATTGGGTTGTCGCCAGCTCGACGCTGTTCTTTTCAGGCTTGTCGATATCGACCTTCAGGCCCTTGGCCTCTTTCGTGGCTATGCCTTTGACCTCCTTGTCAAGATTCTGGTCGGAGAAGGATTTCGTCACGAACGAAAAGGTCTTGCCTTCGGCGTCCTCGAAAGTTGTCGTCTGCTGGTCCGTCAGCTTCGTGCCGTCGGCGGTGACGATCTGGGTGACGAAGCGGAATTTCACCGTATAGCCTTCGCAGGCTGAGCCGTTGAACTCATAGACCATGCGGCCGGATATGCCTGTGATGCCGGACTGATCGGAAGCCTTTTTCAGGGTAAGATCGTAAACGGCGCGGTGGGCTTGCAGCGCCGGCGCGGCAAAGGCTGGTCCTATCGAGAAGACCGCCGACAACAGAACGGCATGGAATGCAAGGCGCGTTGCGCGCATGAGGTACTCCGATCATCGCGGCTGATGGCAGGCCGCAGGGAAAGATGGTCCAGCTTAAAAAAAGTCGTGGCGGAAGCGAGGCAAAAATAGCAATTTCGGCCCGGCCGGCGCGGCGTCACCAAGCAATAGGGAAATACCATGAGTGAAACAATCGAAAAGCGGCTAAGCGATCTGGGCGTGACGCTTCCTGTCGCCGCCGCCCCCGCCGCCAACTACGTGCCCTATTGCAGGACCGGCGATCTGCTGTTCACAGCCGGGCAATTGCCGCTCAAGGATGGCAAGCTGCAGGCGAGCGGGCTGCTCGGCCGCGACGTCGACACGGCAGGCGGCAAGGACGCGGCAAAATACTGCGCGATCAACATCCTGGCACAGGCCAAGGCCGCGCTCGGCGACATCGAGAAGATCCGCCGCCTGGTGAAGATTACCGTTTTCGTTGCCTCGACACCTGAGTTTGTCGAGCAGCATCTGGTTGCCAACGGCGCCTCCGATTTCCTGGTCGCAGCCCTTGGCGAGCGCGGCAAGCATGCCCGTTCCGCCGTCGGCACCGCCTGCCTGCCGCTTAATGCCGCGGTCGAAATCGAAGCCATCTTCGAAGTCGAGTGAGCCGGGAGACAATCATGACCGACCTATCCTGGCTGACTGCCCGGCCCGTCGCCCATCGCGGCTTTCACGACATGAACAAGACGCGCTGGGAAAACACGCTTTCCGCTTTCGCGGCGGCAGCCGAGCGCGGCTATGCCATCGAATGCGACGTGCATCTGTCGTCCGACCGCGTTCCCGTCATCATCCATGATGGCGATCTCAAGCGCCTGACCGGCCAGGACGGTTTCGTCTGGCAACGCACCGCGGCGGAACTGGCAGCGCTCAAGATCGGTGGCACGGCGGACCATGTGCCGACGCTGCAGGAAGCGCTCGACCTGATCGACGGTCGCGTGCCACTGGTCGTCGAACTGAAAGGCGTGCCCGGCTATGACGAAGGCTTGGTGGCAAGCGTCGGCAAGATGCTCAAGCGCTACAAGGGCAAAGCCGCGATCATGTCGTTCGACCACTGGCTGGTCCGCGATTTTCCGAAAGACGCGCCGGGTATCCCAGGGGGTCTCACCGCCTACGGCAAGGACGTGAGGTTGATCGAGGCGCATTTCGCCATGCTGGCGCATAAGATCGCCTTCACCTCCTATGCCGCGGGCGACCTGCCGAACCCCTTTGTCAGCTTCGTGCGTGAAAAGCTGAAAATGCCCGTTATCACCTGGACGGTGCATGACCAGCCGGCGGTCGACCTGACCTTTAGATATGCCGATCAGATGACGTTCGAGGGGTTCGAACCCGATATGGTCGAAATCGCCTGAAGTCGAGTGTCTGAAACGTGACTTGCACCTGGCCCGACGGAGCTTAAATAAGCCTCATGGATCAAGGCGACGAGGGCGACGGACAGACAGCAAATGCGGACTATTCGATCCGCGTCGCCGCCGGCATCGGCGCCTTCACCTGCGATGAATGGAGCGGCTTTGCCGGAACCACGCGTGGCGATGCAGAAACCAGCTACAATCCTTTGGTTTCATTCGCTTTCCTGAGCGCGCTCGAGGATTCCGGATGCGCCGTGCGGCGCACCGGCTGGCAGGGCCACCATCTCAGGCTGGAGGATGGGCGAGGCAGATTGCTGGGCGCAGTGCCCTGTTATCTCAAATCGCACAGCCAGGGCGAATATGTGTTCGATCATGGCTGGTCGGATGCCTTCGAGCGCGCCGGCGGCCGTTACTATCCAAAGCTGCAATGCGCTGTGCCTTTCTCCCCGGTTACCGGCCCTCGCCTGCTGGTCAGCAAGGGCGAGGACAGCGCAACGGTGAAGGCCGGTTTGGCAGCGGGCCTGAAGGCGGTCACGCAAAAGCTTGGTGTCTCCTCCGCGCATGTCACCTTCGCGCAAGAGAGCGACGTGGAGGTTCTGGAAGCGGCAGGTTTCCTGCACCGCACCGACCAGCAATTCCATTTCTTCAACGAAGGTTTTGCAACCTATGACGACTTCCTCGCCACCCTTGCCTCGCGCAAGCGAAAGGCGATGAAGAAGGAAAGGCGCGAAGCGCTCGCTGACGGCATTTCGATCGACTGGCTGACCGGTAAGGACCTCACCGAAAAGGCCTGGGACGATTTCTTTGCCTTCTACATGGACACCGGCAGCCGCAAATGGGGCCGGCCCTATCTCAACCGCCAATTCTTTTCGCTGATCGGCGAGCGCATGGCCGACGACATCCTGCTGGTGATGGCCAAACGCAACGGGCGCTATATTGCCGGCGCGATCAATTTCATCGGCTCCGACGCACTCTATGGCCGCAACTGGGGCTGCATCGAGGACCATCCTTTCCTGCATTTCGAGGTCTGCTATCACCAGGCGATCGACTTCGCCATCGAGCGCAAGCTGAGGGTGGTGGAGGCGGGCGCGCAGGGTGAGCACAAGCTGGCGCGCGGCTACCGGCCGGTGACCATGCATTCCGCTCACTACATCGCCCATCCAGGCTTGCGCAACGCCGTTGCCGATTATCTCAGGCGCGAACGGCACGAGGTGGAGCGGATGAGCGAATATCTGGAAGAGCACACCCCGTTCCGCAAGGATATCGAGGAGTAGCTGCCGGCTCCTGCTGGTCGGGGCGACGATCGTCTTGCCGAATTTCGACGGCTTCGCTACACGAAAAGGCACAATCCGGAGCGTTCGCATGACTGAGGCCGCCTACGATACCGACAACATTTTCGCCAAGATCCTGCGCGGCGAAATTCCCTCGCAACGCGTCTACGAAGATGAAGCCGTCGTCGCCTTCATGGATGTGATGCCGCAAGGGCCGGGCCATACGCTGGTGGTGCCGAAAGCGTCGTCGCGCAACCTGCTCGACGCCGATCCGTCAATTTTCGGCCATCTCCTCAGCGTCGTTCAGAAAGTGGCGCTGGCGGTGAAAAAGGCCTTCGGCGCCGATGGCGTCACCGTCATGCAGTTCAATGAGCCGGCCTCGGGGCAGACTGTCTATCATCTGCATGTGCATGTCATCCCGCGCTTCGAGGGCATTCCCCTGAAGCCGCACACGGGGCAGATGGAAAAGCCAGAAGTGCTGGCCGAAAACGCCGAAAAGATACGGACGGCGCTGCAAAGCTGACGCTGCAATCGCCTACGAACTGGAAGACAGTTTAGCCGGCCGAGTCTGGGCCAGTTGCTCGATTGCGCTCGACCGAGCGATGCCTTGCTTCAGCCGTCGGCGAATCGTATCCGCGCATTGCGCGGGGCTCAAAAGCGAGGTGTCGACTTCCAGATCGTACACGCCTGGCCGGTGCACCTCTTCCTGCCACAGACGCACGGGCAACGGCACCGGATCGTCCGGCGAGCCGGTCACATATCCTTTTTCCACCGCGCTGGCGGCACGCCTCTCCATGATGACTTCGATGGGGCAGCGAATACCGACAAGCAGCACCGCAGGCCGGCGAGCCGGCGAGCGCAATCGGCGAGGCAATCGAGTGGCTTCGAATAGGCATCGTGATGGCCGACATCCGCCACGACATTCAGTCCCAGCCGGCTGTGGGCGGCGATCGATTCGTAGAGCGCGGCGTATAATCCGGGCACGAGGGCCTCTAGGTCCGGACGCTCGCCGCCCGGCCGCAAGCCTATTCCAGGCCGATAGCGCGGTGGCGTGGCCTGCTCGTAAACGTCGACGCCGAGATTGATCCAGACGCCACCGAAGCTCTCCTGAATAACCCGGGCGATGCTTGATTTTCCCGATCGCGGCGCACCGTTGAGAATGATGATCCGGCCGATCATGCTTGCCCTCGTTTCCAATGGAAAAAGCCCCGTTGCCGGGGCTTTTTCGACTTTCGTCAAGGTCAGTTCTTTCTAGGCAGCTGCGGCACCAGGCTGCGCTTTCCGCCGTCCTTGCCCTTGGCCTCGGACTTCGGCGCCGCCAGCTTCTTGGCCGCGGGCTTTTTCGCGACGGCCTTTCTGGACTTCGGCGTTTCTTCCGGCTCTTCCTTCTTCGGCTTCACCGGCGCCTCGTCGGCGAGCGATTCGAGCTTCAGGCCGGTCTCGCCGGTTTCCTTCTTCTCGACGGTAACGCGCACCGTGCCGCCCTTCTTGAGCTTGCCGAACAGCACCTCGTCGGCCAACGGCTTCTTGATGTGCTCCTGGATGACGCGGCCGAGCGGCCTCGCTCCCATGCGCTCATCATAGCCCTTGTCAGCCAGCCAGGCGATCGCATCCGCCGACAGGTCGAAGGTGACGCCACGCTCGGAAAGCTGGGCCTCGAGCTGCATGACGAACTTCTGCACCACCTGATGGATGACCGGCACCGGCAGCGAGCCGAACGGGATGATCGCATCGAGACGGTTGCGGAACTCCGGCGTGAACAGCCGGTTGATCGCCTCGACATCGTCGCCTTCGCGCTTGGTCGAACCAAAGCCGATCGCCGCGCGCTGTGCATCCGATGCACCCGCATTGGTGGTCATGATCAGGATCACATTGCGGAAGTCTATCTGCTTGCCGTTGTGGTCCGTCAGCTTGCCGTGGTCCATCACCTGCAACAGGATGTTGAACAGGTCCGGATGCGCCTTCTCGACCTCGTCGAGCAACAGCACGCAGTGCGGATGCTGGTCGACGCCATCGGTCAAAAGACCGCCCTGGTCGAAGCCGACGTAGCCGGGAGGCGCGCCGATCAGCCGCGAAACGGTGTGGCGTTCCATATATTCCGACATGTCGAAGCGGATCAGCTCGACGCCGAGAGATGCGGCCAACTGCTTGGCCACTTCGGTCTTGCCGACGCCGGTCGGGCCGGAGAACAGATAGGAGCCGATCGGCTTCTCCGGTTCGCGCAGGCCTGCGCGCGCCAGCTTGATCGCCGAGGTCAGCGCGGTGATGGCGGTGTCCTGACCATAGACGACGCGCTTCAGCTCGATATCGAGACCCTGCAGCACCTTCTCGTCATCGGCAGAAACCGTCTTCGGCGGAATGCGGGCCATGGTGGCGATCGTCGCTTCGATCTCCTTGATACCAATGGTCTTCTTGCGCTTCGCTTCGGGCACCAGCATCTGCGAGGCGCCGGTCTCGTCGATCACGTCGATCGCCTTGTCTGGCAGCTTGCGGTCGTTGATGTAGCGCGCCGACAGCTCCACCGAGGCCTTGATCGCCTCGTTGGTGAACTTCACTTTGTGGAACTCCTCATAATAGGGCTTCAGGCCCTTCATGATCTCGATGGCGTCCTCGATGGTCGGCTCGTTGACGTCGATCTTCTGGAAGCGCCGCACCAAGGCACGGTCCTTCTCGAAGAACTGGCGGAATTCCTTGTAGGTGGTCGAGCCGATGCAGCGGATCGCACCCGACGACAGCGCCGGCTTCAACAGGTTCGACGCGTCCATGGCGCCGCCTGAAGTAGCCCCTGCCCCGATCACCGTATGGATCTCGTCGATGAACAGCACGGCACCTGGATAATCCTCGAGCTCCTTGACGACCTGCTTCAGCCGTTCCTCGAAATCACCGCGATAGCGGGTGCCGGCCAGCAGCGTGCCCATGTCGAGCGCGAAGATGGTGGCGTTGTGCAGCACTTCGGGAACGTCGCCCTCGACGATGCGCTTGGCCAGGCCCTCGGCGATCGCCGTCTTGCCGACGCCGGGATCGCCGACATACAGCGGGTTGTTCTTGGAGCGGCGGCACAGCACCTGGATGGTGCGGTTGATCTCGGACTCGCGGCCGATCAGCGGGTCGATCTTGCCGGCCTTGGCCTTGTTGTTGAGGTTGACGCAATAAGCCGTCAGCGCATCCTGCTGCTGCTTCTTCTTGCCACCTTCCTCTTGCGGCTCGGCGCCGTTCTGGCCGCCCTGCTCGTCATCGGCACCACGCGGCGAGCGTGTCTCCGACGCGCCCGGACGCTTGGCAATGCCGTGCGAAATGTAGTTGACCGCGTCGTAGCGGGTCATCTGCTGTTCCTGCAGGAAATAGGCGGCGTGGCTCTCGCGCTCGGCAAAGATGGCGACGAGCACGTTGGCGCCCGACACTTCCTCGCGGCCCGACGACTGCACATGGATCACCGCGCGCTGGATGACGCGCTGGAAACCGGCTGTCGGCTTGGAGTCCTCGTCGTAACCGGTGACGAGGTTGTCGAGCTCGGTGTCGATATAAGTGAGCACTGTGTGCTTCAATTCATCGAGGTCGACATTGCAGGCGCGCATGACGGCGGCCGCCTCGGTGTCGTCGATGAGCGCGAGCAGCAAATGTTCAAGAGTTGCGTATTCATGGTGCCGCTCATTGGCGAGCGTCAGCGCCTGGTGAAGCGCCTTTTCCAGGCCTTGGGAGAAAGCCGGCATGTTACCTCACTTCTTCTCCATCACGCATTGCAGCGGATGCTGATTCTGTCGGGCGAAATCCATGACCTGGGACACTTTGGTCTCGGCCACCTCGAATGTATAGACCCCGCACTCGCCCACTCCATGATTGTGAACATGAAGCATGATGCGTGTGGCGGCTTCGCGGTCCTTCTGGAAAAAACGCTCCAGCACGTGAACCACGAACTCCATGGGCGTGTAGTCGTCGTTGAGGATGAGGACCCGATAAAGACTGGGCTTCTTGGTCTTGGTTTTGGTGCGCGTGATGACAGCCGTCCCACGGCCGGCCTCATTGCCGTCGCCGCCGCCGTTTTGCATCCGCACCACGTGTCCCGTGGCAGTCAAACCGATCGTCACGTATTCCTGCCTCTTTCGAATCCCCATGCGAGTTCGACATGTAGGTGTTCGATGGACGATTTTAAGCCCTTCTGTTTAGCTGACAATATGGCTAGGTGACCAAACTTGGACGATTTTCGCAATCGTGAAGGCGCGCGAGGCCCCGAAGCGGAAATTGACATAAAAAACCCGGCCGCGTTTCCGCAACCGGGCTTTTTCCCGGACCCAAAGGGCCGGATCTGGGTCACGTCGGGCGAAATTACGTCGCCCGGGTGAAATTACTTCGCCTTGGCAACGATCGATTCGAACGGCCTGTAGGCTTCCTTGGCGAGTTCGGCATAGAGGTCGCCAATCTTGGTGGCCTCGGCGACGAACGCCTCATAAGACTGCTTGGCGTAATCCGACTGGATCTCGATCGCCTTTTCCAGCGACTTGGCCGAAAACAGCTTCTCCACAGTGGCGCTGCCGGCCTCAAAACTCTTCTTGGTGTATTCGCCAGCCTCGGTGGCGATCGCCTGCGCGCCCTTGGAGAGCGACGCAAAGCTCTTCAATCCGGTGTCGGCGAACTCTTTGCCGTATTTGCTGAAGTCCTCATAGGTCTGGGTCATTTCACGATTCCCTTGACGGTTGAGGCGTCCTTCTTCGGGGGCGCCCTTGTGCAATGCGAGATAATATATTGTGCGCCGCACAAAAGTCAATATTTCGCCGGCGTCGCCGAGCCCGCCTGCGCAGCCAATGGCTAAAAATCAAATAAAGAGAGCTTCAAGCCCGAAGAAAATGGTGAACGCGGCGGTTACCATAAACGGATTGGTAACGCTGCCCCGGTAGCTTGACTGAAAGCGAGGCAGGACCCTTTGCGGCCTCCAACGCAACGAAAAATTCAAGGGAAATACCAGTGCGTCAGGCGTTGTTGGGCATCGTATCCAAATCCACCTCTCCTCTCAAAACGATAATGGTCATCGCCATGGCGATGGCATTCGTTTGTGGCGATGTCGCCTCGTCGCTGGCGGCCAGGCAGGCGGCCATTGTCGTGGACGCCAAGACTGGCAAGGTGCTCTACTCCGCTGACGCCAACGGCAGGCGCTATCCGGCTTCACTGACCAAGATGATGACGCTTTATCTGACCTTCGAAGCGCTGGCGAAGGGTAAGATCAGCAGGAATTCGCAGGTCGTATTTTCGGCCCGCGCCGCGGCCGAGCCGCCGACGAAGCTCGGCGTGAAGGCAGGCGGCTCGGTTACGGTCGAGACAGCGATCTTGTCGATGGTCACCAAATCGGCGAACGACTCGGCAACCGCGCTGGGCGAAATGCTCGGCGGCAATGAAGCCACTTTCGCTCGCATGATGACCGCCAAGGCGCGTGCACTGGGCATGAATGGCACCGTGTTTCGCAACGCCAACGGCCTGCCCGACCCCGGCCAGTTCACCACCGCGCGCGACATGGCGACGCTCGGCATCGCACTTCGGGAGCATTTCCCGCAGTATTACGGCTATTTCTCGCAGCGCTCCTTTCTCTACGGACGTCAGCGCATCAACGGCCACAACCGTCTGCTCGGGCGTATCAAGGGCGTCGACGGCATCAAGACGGGCTACACCCGCGCCTCCGGCTTCAACCTCGTCTCGTCGGTTTCCGACGGCAATCGCCGCATCGTCGGCGTCGTCATGGGCGGCACCTCCGGCGGCAGCCGCGACAACCAGATGGCCACCTTGATCAACACCTATTTGCCGAGGGCATCGACCCGCGGCGGCGGCGATCTGGTCGCCAAGGCCGGCGGCGACAACCCGATCACCGCGCTTGCCAAGGTGCTCCTGCCCAAGCATGACGCGCCAACGCCGGATGACAAGCCGGTGGTGGCGCAGGACGATGCCACCGTTGCCGAGGACGCCACTGTCGCGGAAGACGACACCGCGCAGGCCGAAGAGGCAGCCCCTATCGTCAAGACCAGGAAGGTCAAGACCGTCATCGTATCGGCGCCTCAAATTGCCACCGCCCAGGTGGTGGCGGCCTACGCCGAGCCGACGCCGGCGGCGGCCGTCGATCCGGTCAACACAGCGTCGGTGCCGTCGGGCTGGGCGATTCAAGTCGCCTCTTCGCCAAAACAGTCCGAAGCCCAGGCCTTCCTCGACAAGACCACCAAGCAGGCACCCAAGGCGCTGGCCGACGCGTCCGGCTTCACCGTTGCCTTCGACAAGGACGGCGTCACCTATTACCGCGCCCGCTTCGGCGGTTTCGGTTCGAAGACTGCCGCCTGGAAGGCCTGCACCGCTTTGAAGAAGAAGAACATCGAGTGCTACGCCGTCCAACAATAGGACGGCGTGGAAGTCATCTCCCGGAAAAATTCTGCGTCGAAGGAGACTAGTTGTGATTGGAGAGCAAGACGTCCTTGGCTTCGTTAATTCGCGCCGCCAGGAAAGACGTGCCGCCGATATCGGGGTGCAGGCGCTGCATCAGGCGGCGGTGCGCCTTGCGGACATCCGCCGCGGCGGCCCCCGCTTCAAGACCAAGGACCTTGTAGGCCTCCTCCTTAGTCATGGCGCCCGGACCTGGCGCAACACCCAGCCCTTCGCCACCGTTCGTCTCAGTGTTTTTGCGCCAGACGGGAAATCTGCCGTCAAGATACGTCTCTAGCAGCTGCCGGCTCTCCGGATCGCCGGAGAGTTCACGGTAGAGATGCTGCAACTCCGCCAATCCCATCGCGCCAAGCATCTTGCCTTCGTGGCGGCCGGCCAGCACAAGGCCCTCCAGTCCGCCCGTAGCGTGATCAAGCTCCATTTCCAATGCCGCGGTACGCACCGTCGAACGCTTGCCCGACGCCGGTCTGGCTGTCTGGTGCTTCATTCGCACCGAACCGTACCAGGCAAATGCCGCCGCCAGTATGATGCCGGCGACGGCTTCGCGCCCGACCACAAGTACAGCGACGCCGACCAATGCCAAAAGAACCGGCCCGAGCGTGCGCATCCCGCTTGCCAGTTTTCCTGGATCGGCGCGCAGAAAGATGGTCACCGCGCCGAGAACCACCAGAAGCAATGCAGCAAATAAGATAACTGCGCCCATCAATTCCCGCCATCCCGCAGATGTTCGATCATCATCCGGTCTTCCGGCCTGCCCCTGGCCTCGAGCGCCTTCAGCCCGCCGGTTGCAAACACAGCAACCGCCGAAAGCAATCCCGCCAGGGTCGCGGCCGCCCGCCGATCAAATCGGAACCAAGCCCCTTTGGACAAACGCGCGATTTCCTTAAACGCTTTTTCTGCGCCCGAATCATGACCTTCCTGGAAGACGAAGACCGGAACGCCATGCAGGCCGAGGCTGCCGGCCTGTTCGGCCAGGTCGTCGATGTTCTCTTCCATCGCATCGCCGATATAGACCAGCGCATTGACTTTGGCGGCCGCCGTCTGTTTCAGCGCATGCGCCAGCACCTTGCCGATCTGGGTGTGGCCGCTGCGGCATTGGATTCGCGTCATCAGCTGCTTCAAGGCGTTGGTATCGGTCACGAAAGCGGACGAACGGCACTCGCCCAGGCCACGGAAATAGACCAGTTGGACGCTGAGGATTCCGGCCTTGCCGACGGCATCGAACATCTGGCCCTGCAGTTCACAAGCCAGATCCCAGGTCGGCTGGCGGCTCATCGTCGCGTCGAGCGAAAGGATCAGCCTGCCCGAACCGGTCGCCGACGCGGCCAGCGTCCTTGCCTGACGAAGAAAGGCTTCGATCTCGCCTGCATTGGATTGAGGTTTGACCGGCGCAGGATTGGCCCTTGCGGGCACGGGCTGCTTCTTGTCGTTCATGAAAAGAAGATGTGGCGTTGTTCCATCGCTTGCAAGTCCTGCCCAAGCCAACATTGAGGGCCAGAAGCTTGGATCAGAGCAAGCCGAGATCGGCAAGCTCGCGCCGGAGTTTCGGCGGCATCTCGATCAACCCGGCCTTGCCATTGCCGAGATCAAGCGGCGCGTCCGTCGGCTTCAGATAGCGCCAGCCCTGAAAGGCCCGGCGCGGCTGCCAGTCGGTGCGCACGACTTGCGGGTCGAGCATCAGGTGGCAGCGGCCGATGCCTTCGTCATCGGTGAACGGCCGGATCTCGGTGATCAGTTGGCGGCACTGCACATTGCCCTTGATCACCCAGTAGAGTGAACCGCCATCGATGATTTCGGCGCCGCGCGTCGGCACCATGCGCGTCGTGTGCCAATGCTCGGCCGGCTCCCCGGCGCGGCGCCTCTCGTCGAGGCGGAAGGCGATCCACTCTTCGAGATCCTCGACGCTGTCGCAGCCGACGCAGAGTTTTAGGAGATTAAGTGCCATCGCTTAAGGTTTAGTACGGAGCGCCGATGCGTCAACGGCCTGATCGACTTCTCCACAGTGCCAGTATCCGAATATCAAGCCTGCACCAAAGAGCCCGTTTCGAAATTCGCTCCGGCGAGTCATATGGTGGTGGTTTCGAGAACCGGAGCGCAGCGGACATTCAGATCCGTGAGCACCGGAAGCGCAGAAAACGCCGCCAGATGGCCGCCGGAGTGGATTTCCAAACGGGCTCTCAGCACTCCACGACATTGACGGCTAGCCCGCCAAGGCTGGTTTCCTTGTACTTCTCGTTCATGTCGAGGCCGGTCTGGCGCATCGTCTCGATGGCGGCATCGAGCGGGACGAAATGGATGCCGTCGCCCTTGATAGCCAGTGAAGCGGCCGTCACCGCCTTGACCGCGCCCAACGCATTGCGCTCGATGCACGGCACCTGCACCAGCCCGCCGACCGGATCGCAGGTCATGCCGAGATGGTGTTCGAGCGCTATCTCGGCGGCATTCTCGACCTGCTCGGGCGTGCCGCCCATGACCGCGCACAGGCCGGCCGCCGCCATTGCCGACGCCGACCCGACCTCGCCCTGGCAGCCGACCTCGGCGCCGGAGATCGAGGCGTTGGTCTTGATGATGCCGCCGACGGCAGCGGCCGTCAGCAGGAAATCGCGAATGCTCGGCTGATCAGCCTCGGGATGGAAGTGCAGCCAGTAGCGCAGCACCGCCGGCAGCGTGCCGGCAGCGCCATTGGTCGGCGCGGTGACGACGCGGCCGCCCGCGGCATTTTCCTCGTTGACCGCCATCGCGTAAATCGACAGCCAGTCATTGGCGAGCAACGGATTTGGCTTGTTCTGCTGCCACTGTTCCTGCAGCTTGTCATGCAGCATGCGCGCCCGGCGACGCACCTTCAGCCCGCCCGGCATGATGCCATCCTGCGACAGGCCACGGTCGATGCAGCCCTTCATGGCGCTCCAGATGCCGTCGAGGCCGGCGTCGAGCTCCTCGCGCGACATCTGCGTCTCCTCGTTGACGCGTTTCATGTCGGCGATGGAAAGGCCGCTCTTGCCGGCCATGGCCAGCATCTCGACCGCGTTCTTGAAGGGGTAAGGCACTTTCTTGCCCTCCGTCGTCACCGACCCCTTGGCTTTCATCCGCTGCAGCTCTTCTTCGGAAACCACGAAGCCGCCGCCGATCGAATAATAGATGCGCTTGAGCAGCAGGCGGCCGCCAGCATCATAAGCGTAGAACGCCATGCCGTTGGCGTGGCCGGTGAGCGGCGTCTTGCGATCCAGCACCAGATCGACAGCCGGATCGAAGCGATAGGACGGATGGCCTGGCGGCGAAATGCGCTTCTCGGCTGCGATACGGCTGGCAATGCCGTCGGCCTGATCGGGATCGACTGTCTGCGGCGTCTGACCGGCAAGGCCGAGCACCACGGCACGATCCGAACCATGGCCGATGCCGGTATAGGCGAGTGAACCGTGCAGGCTGGCGCCGAGCCGATCGACCTTGACGCCCGCCGGACGCGGCCAGTCATTTCCTGCGACCTCGTCGAGAAAGCGCGCAGCGGCGGTCATCGGTCCCATCGTATGGGAGCTCGAGGGTCCGATGCCGATCTTGAACAGGTCGAAAACCGAAAGGAACACGCTGCGTGGTCTCCTGGAGTCACGTCGAGGACTACATATAGGAATTCCCAGGATGTTTCCGCTCTTTTGGACATAGCGGCGCATCGCCTGCCGACCTTGTTTGCTCCGGCAGCGACATCGGTGAGAATCGCTGTAAGCGGACATCGAAGCGATCGCGCTGAATGTGATAAATTCAGGCCATGGGCGATTCCCTCGATCTTTCGATGGCCGATCTCGCGGCGCTGGCTTTCTTCCTCGCCGCGTGGCTGCTGCACACGCTTGCCTCCGACGGCAAGTTGACCAGCCGCGTGTCGCTGACCACGGCTATGAATACACAGCGGCAAGCCTGGATGCGGACCATGGCCGAGCGCGAAATCCGCATCGTCGACACCGCCATCATGAGCGGCCTGCAGCAAGGCACTGCCTTCTTTGCCTCCAGTTCGCTGATCGCGATCGGTGGCTGCTTTGCCTTGCTCGGCGCGTCCGACCGGGTTCTTGAAGTGCTCAGCGACCTGCCCCTGGGTGGCGCCCCGTCGCGCGCGGCCTTCCAGATAAAGGTGTTCGGGTTGGTGCTGATCCTGGCGTTTTCGTTCTTCAAATTCGGCTGGGCGTACCGGCTGTTCAACTATTGCACGATCCTGATCGGCGCCGTGCCGATCCCGCATGGCGAAGCGTCACGCAATCCGGTCACCGAAACGGCGGTGTGGCGTGCGGCACAGATGAACATGCTCGCCGGAAAGCACTTCAACTCCGGCCTGCGCGGCGTGTTCTTCTCAATCGGCTACCTCGGCTGGTTCGTCGACCCCATGGTGTTCGTGCTCTCGACGCTACTGCTGCTGGCCGTGCTGGTGCGGCGCCAGTTCTTCTCGGCGGCCAGGCAGGCGGTGATTGGTCAGCCGCCAGGGCCTGGAAAAGGCTGATCGATCCGCCCCGACAGCCAGTAGGCGATAAGCCCGATCCATTCACGGATGGCCATCGTGGTTGCCTGCAGCGAATCGGCTGGGTTGTCGCGGAACAAGCCGATGCCTTCCCGCCCCGAAGTGCGGTAGTCGACCGGCCAGGGAACGGTCGCAAAGCCGGCCTTGTCGAACAGTGCCTTGGCACGCGGCATATGGAAGGCCGAGGTCACCAGCAGCCACGTCTCGCCGGGCTTCGGCGTTGCCAGCTCCTTGGTGAAGACGGCATTCTCATAGGTGTTGCGGGATTTGTTTTCGAGGATCAGGCGATCGGCCGTCACGCCAAGCGCGGTAAACAAACGGGGCGCCGTGGCCGCATCGCCCTCGCCGTCGAGAAAGAGCTCGCCGGTGCCGCCGGAGACGATCACCTTGGCGGTTGGAAAACGCCGGGCCAGAATCGCGGTCTCGACCATCCGATCGCCGCCGCTGTTCAGCTCATAGCCGCCGCGCACCAGATTGATGGCGCCCTCGAAGCCGCCGCCGAGCACGACGATGCCATCGACCTTTTCCGGCAGCGGCGGGCGCGTAAAGCGCTCTTCCAGCGGATTGAGCATCATGGCGCCGAGCGACGTCCAGGCCGACAGCGCAAGGATCAGAAATGCCAGCACGCTGCCGGTGGCCGCCAGCCACCGGCGGCCGATCGTGGCCGCGAGCAGTCCCGCCAGCAGCAGGAAGATCGCCAGATTGAGCGGCTGGATGAAGAACCAGAAGATCTTGGAAAGGTAGAAGAACATTGGCTGCCTATCGTCGGCTCGAATTCTCACGACCGATGAAGTGCTCGACGGCACTCGTCACAGCCTCGGCCTCGGACCGGCTTAACTCCCTGCCGAAAACAAGGACGCCGTTAGTGTTGGTCAACCTGATGACTCCGACAGACCCGCTTCATCCGTTGGATAGGTATGGTCGAGGATTTCGATCTGAAGGTGCCCTTTCAAAGGCAATGACGGACGATTTCGCAAAAAACCCCTGACGTCGCGCACGGCTGCGGCGTTGGTTAGCCGCAGGGTTTCCTTGCCGAATACCAGCCAGATGAAATCCTTGCCGAGGAAATAGGTGAAGAGGGCAATGATCGCCGCGAACGAGAGCAACCCGAGGGGGCCGCTCGCGACGGTTGCGGGCGACGTGTCGGTCAATCCCATGTAGCCGGTGTAGGCAACGATCGCGGCCCCAATCAGGACGAAGCCCGTCCTGAAATCCGAGGTGCGTGGTGGGTTGGTTATCAGCAGTTCGTCTCCCGTCTCGACGATGGAAATGCGAGACGGGGGCGGCATGCTACCACCACTTCTCCGGCTGGAACGTCCCCGCAGCCTGTTCGATGACGGCAGCGGTCTGGAACAGGGTTTCCTCGTCGAACGGCCGGCCGATCAGTTGCAGCCCGAGCGGCAGGCCCTTGGCGTCGAGCCCGGCAGGCACGGCAATGCCTGGCAGGCCGGCCATGTTCACCGTGACCGTGAATATGTCGTTGAGGTACATCTTGACCGGATCGGCAGCCATGTCCTCGTCGGCGATGCCGAAGGCGGCGGACGGCGTTGCCGGGGTCAGGATGACGTCGACGCCGGCGGCGAAAACAGTCTCGAAATCCCGCTTGATCAGATTGCGCACCTTCTGCGCCTGCAGATAGTAGGCGTCGTAATAGCCGGCCGACAGCACATAGGTGCCGATCATGATGCGGCGCTTGACCTCGCGGCCAAAGCCGGCGGCGCGGGTCTTCTCATACATGTCGACGATATCCTTGCCCGGCACGCGCAAGCCGTAGCGAACGCCGTCATAGCGGGCGAGATTGGACGACGCTTCGGCGGGCGCAACGATGTAGTAGGCCGGCAGCGCGTATTTGGTGTGCGGCAGGGAAATGTCGACGATCTCGGCGCCGGCGTCCTTCAGCCAGGCAATGCCCTTTTGCCACAGCGCCTCGATCTCCTCGGGCATGCCGTCGACGCGGTATTCCCTGGGGATGCCGACCTTCATGCCCTTGATCGGCTTGCCGACCGCGGCCTCATAGTCAGGTACCGGCCGGTCGACCGACGTCGTGTCCTTCGGATCGACGGACGCCATCGACTTCAGCAGGATCGCGGCATCGCGCACGTCGCGCGCGATCGGGCCGGCCTGGTCGAGCGACGAGGCGAAGGCGACGATGCCCCAGCGCGAACAGCGACCATAAGTCGGCTTGATGCCGACCGTGCCGGTAAAGGCGGCCGGCTGGCGGATCGAGCCGCCAGTATCCGTCGCGGTGGCGCCGGCACACAGGAAAGCGGAGACTGCCGTGGCCGAACCGCCGGAAGAACCGCCCGGCACCAGCTGCGCATTGTCCAGGCTTCGCGCGGTCCTCGTGCCGCCGGCCGAGACGAAGCCGCCATCGCCCTGATGCGTCGTCGGCATCACCATCGTGTCGAGGCGCGAACGCCGCCACGGATTGATGACCGGGCCATAATAGGACGTCTCGTTGGACGAGCCCATGGCGAACTCATCCATGTTGAGCTTGCCCAGCATAACGGCGCCGTCGGCCCACAGATTTGATGTGACGGTCGATTCGTAGCGCGGCTTGAACCCGTCGAGCACATGGCTACAGGCCTGCGTATGGATGCCTTCGGTGCCGAACAGGTCCTTGATGCCGAGCGGGATGCCTTCCAGCGCACCGCCCTCGCCCTTGACCAGCCTTGCGTCGGACGCCTTGGCCATGTCGCGTGCCTTGTCGCCGGTCACCGCGACATAGGCATTGAGCGCGGGATTGGCGCGATCGATGGCCGAAAGATACGCCTCGGTGATCTCGGTCGCGGTGATTTCCTTGCCACGCAGCTTGGCGCGCGCCTGTGAAATCGTCAGCTGGGTCAGATCGCTCATCAAAGGCTCTTTTCGTAAAACACCGACCACTCGGAATCGGGATAATCCAGCACCGGGCCGCAGCGCGAGAACCCGGCGCGTTCGTAGACGGTCCACGCCGCGGGATGACGATCGCCTGTCTCCAGCACCAGGCGTTTCAGCCCCTCATTGCGCGCCAGCGCCTCAACCCGCTCGACGATTTTCGCACCGATCTTCTGCCCACGATGCGACGGCCGCGTGTACATGCGCTTGACCTCGCCAATGGCGCCGTCATGGCGCTTCAGCGCACCGCAGCCGATGGCCAGGCCATTATCGCGGGCGATGAAAACGGTCGTGTCCTCACCGGCCATCTGCTCGACCGTCAGATGGTAGCAATGCTCCGGAGGCGTCAGTTCGAGCAAGGTCTCGTTGAGTTCCTTGACCAGCCCGCGCACATCGTCCTGCAGTGGCGTTTCAATGGCGATCTCGATTGCCATCGGCCGGCTACTCCACGACCTTCGGCACGAGGAAGAAATTCTCTTCGGTCGCCGGCGCGTTGGCGACGATGTCGGCTGCCTTGCCACCGTCGGCGACGACATCCCTACGCTTCTTCATCTCCATCGGCGTCACCGAGGTCATCGGCTCGACGCCGGAAACATCGACCTCGTTGAGCTGTTCGACGAAGCCCAGAATAGCATTCAGTTCGCCGGTCATGCGTTCGGCATCTTCTTCGCTCACCGCGATGCGGGCGAGATGCGCGACGCGCTTCACTGTCTGAAGATCTACGGACATGTTTCTGCCTCGGGGAAAACCAGTTCGGGCTATAGCGGCGCCGCGCGCGCTGCGCAACATGCATCGTGCGAGGAACCAGGCCGTGGTGGTGGCCCGGCTCTTCGGCAATCCACCCACGGGCGGGATGCTGTCTACGGCAGGGCAACGCCCTCGCACAAATAGTAGCTGCCGCTGTTGCCGCTCGCCTCGCTTTCGTCGCCAGCCGGCCGGACCGACACGAGATCGACTTGCTTCGAATTCATTTGCGTCACCGAGAGGACATCGGGAAAGACATAACCCGGTTCCTGGCAGATGGCCGTCACCGCCCAGCTCGGCGAAGCCGTTGCCTTGCTGATTTGCAGAAACTCGCAATTGTATTCAACGCCTTGCAGGCCGGACGCCGAAAGCACGATGTTGCCGGCGTCGATCAGCGTTTGCAACGTGTCCTTCTTGGCCTGTTTGCAAAGCTCCTCGGACTGAAGGTAGACGCCTTCGATGAATTCATCCGCGGCCAGCGCGGGCGACGCCGCGACCAGTATGGACACGCAAAAAGATTGCCTCAAAGCCATGGTTTCATTTCATTTTAGCCGGGCCTAGATCGTAATCGTCTCACCGATTTTCGGCAACGCCACCTTTACACCGGATCCTTCCAGGCCGGCCTCGAACTTGTCGGCGGTCGGATCGATCATCGGAAAGGTGCCGAAGTGACAGGGAACCACGGTGTCGAACTTGAAGAAGCGGCGACAGGCAAGTGCCGCCACCGCACCGCCCATGGTGAAGCGGTCGCCGATCGGCACGATGCCGATCTTCGGTTCATGCAACTCGTTGATCAGCGCCATGTCGGAGAAGATGTCGGTGTCGCCCATGTGATAGAGCGTTTTGTCTTCCGGGAAATGCAGGACGAGGCCGCCCGGATTGCCGAGATAGGTGTTCTGGCCGCCATCGCCCGGGAATGAGGATGAATGCAGCGCCTGGACGAAAGTCGTGGTGAAGCCGCCGCAGTCGACGGTGCCGCCGATGTTGCCCGGGTTGATCTTCTTGTCGCTGGCGCCCTTGCCGACCAAGTACATACAGATTTCGAAATTGGCGACCAGCTGAGCACCGCTTTTGCCGAGCACTTCCAGCGCGCCGCTGATGTGGTCGCTGTGGCCATGCGTCAGCAGCACATGTGTGATCCCCTCGGCTGGTCCCTCCCAGCCGCCCGTCCAGGACGGATTGCCGATCAGATAAGGATCGATGAGGATCCTGGCGTCAGCCGTTTCGATGCGAAAGGCCGAGTGGCCGTACCAGGTCAGTTTCATGAATGCATTCCTCGATTTTTGGCTTGCCAGAGGATAGAACGCCGACAGCCCGGAGATCAAAGGGTTACTGTGTCCGTCGTGCGTTTGAGCGAACACATGGCGGTGAAAGGACGGCCGGTGGGCATTATCACGATAGAGGAATTGCCGGCGCGGCTGGCCGGCGGCAAGACGCTGGCCGGGCTTGACCTCGGCGACAAGACGATCGGCGTCGCGGTCTCGGACCAGAGGTTTTCCTTTGCCCATCCGCGTCCGGTCATCATGCGAAGGAAATTCTCGCTCGATGCCGCCGTGCTGCTCGCTTTGCTGCAAAAGGAGAATGCCGGCGCGGTGGTGATCGGGCTGCCGATCAATATGGACGGTTCGGAGGGGCCGCGTGCGCAGAAATCGCGCGCCTTCGTCCGCAACATGGCGCAGATAAGCGACCTGCCCTTCGTGCTCTGGGATGAAAGGCTATCAACGGTCGCGGCCGAAAGGACGCTGATCGAGATGGATTTCTCGCGCCGCAAACGCGCCGGTAAGATCGATTCGGCGGCAGCCGCGTTTATTCTGCAGGGAGTTTTGGACCGGCTTCAGTCGCTCCATGCATCCGCTCGAACGGAACCGGACCCGCCCAGCGCCGTCTGACCCAGCCTGTGATCTCGCGGCGACGGCGAAACGCCCACAGCGCCATCAGCAGAAACCCGTCGAAGACGCAGGCCTTTGCTACCATGCCGGGGATAGTCGCCGGATCGATACCGAGCATCTGGCCATAGAGCTCGAAGACGAAGTCGTGCAGCCGCCGGCTGAGCATGACATAGCCGAAATTCATGTCGTTGAGGGACAGGTAGAACCAGCCCCAGAACAGCGCCATCGGAGCCGCCCACAATGCGAAGATGTAACGCATCAGCGGCCTCCCCCGGGATTAGAACCTGTACGGCCCGATATGAGGGAAAGCAGCGAATTGTGGGCCGCGGCCTTTGCCATGCCGTGCGCAACGGCGTGGACTTCGCCTTCGCCCGAAGCAGATGCCGCAATCGCGGACCGGCGCTCGGCGAGCATGGCGACATAGGACGCCAGAAGTGCGGCCAGTTGCACCGCGACAACCATGAACAGTCCGTTGATGCCTTGCGCTGCGCCACCGATGACGATCAGCGACAACACACCGGACGCGCAGATGAAGGCGATGCGGGCAACGCTGTCGGCGCCCGGGCTGGTCGCGTCGTTGACCAGGGCTTCGACGAAAGCCCAGAAAAACAGAACCGCAACGACAAGCAATGCGGTGGCAAGCGGCGCCACGACAACGACGTTGTCGAGGTCGACGAAGCGGGTGCCCTCGATTGTGGCACCCAGCACGCCGAGCGCCGCCGCCACACCACGGTTTCCATCGATGCAGATGAGCGCAAGCAGGGCGAAAACGATCGCCCAGTGCAATGCCAGAAAAGAGGTCAGTACCTGTCGCATCGGTGTTCCTGCTTCGCAAAGCAAGAGACGGCCAATCTGAACCATTCCCTGCTTGCGCCGGGACAGTGGGCCTTGCCGCCCGTCACCGCAACGGAAACCATTTGTTAAGGTTAATGGCGATTAGCCATGCGCCTTAGGATGCCCACTAACGTGTCAAAACTGTGGGTGGCGCCGGTTTTTGCGATGCCCGCGCCATTCAATTCACCGGCGGATAGAGCGTGTCGATGATCATGCGCGCATCGTGGCGCGAATCGAGCATGCCATAGGTGTTGCGCCATTGGCCGGCCAAACGCGTCTCGACGAACGCGTCGGCGATCCGCCCTGCCCCCAGCCTGCGCAACTCCGCCGCCGCGGCCGACAGCGCCAGCTGTTCAGTGAGCAGACGGGCCGAGCCCTCATCAGTTGCCGCGACCTGCATCGCCGCCTTCAGCACGCCGATCGTGCCGCGTCCGCCGGCGCCGAGATCGCGGTCGATGCCGGCCAGCACATCCTCGAATAGGCCGGGCGCACGGCCAAGCACGCGCAGCACGTCGAGCGCCATGACATTGCCCGAGCCTTCCCAGATCGCGTTGACCGGGGCCTCGCGATAGTAGCGGGCGAGCGGTGCCTCCTCGACATAGCCATTGCCGCCGAGACACTCCATCGCCTCGTAGAGCAGCGGCGGCGCGATCTTGCAGACCCAGTATTTGACGACCGGCGTCATGGCGCGGGCAAACGCTGCCTCGCCGCGGTCGCTTGCCGCCTCGTCGAAGGATCGTGCCAGCCGGAACGACAGCGCGGTGGCGGCGGCCACATCCAGCGCCATGTCGGCCAGCACGCGCTGCATCAGCGGCTGTTCGATCAAGGTTGAACCGAACACCTGGCGATGGCGAGCGTGATGAACGGCCTCGGCCAGGCCAGCGCGCATGATCGCCGAGGATGCGATGGCACAATCGAGCCGGGTCAGGGTGACCATGTCCATGATCGTTTTCACGCCGGCGCCCGGTTCGCCGACCATCTCGCCGATGGCGTTGACGAATTCCACTTCGGAGGACGCGTTGGATCGGTTGCCGAGTTTGTCCTTCAGCCGCTGGAAGCGGAAGCCGTTGCCCGAGCCGTCGCCAAGAACGCGCGGCACGAGAAAGCACGACAATCCCTCCGGCGCCTGCGCCAGCACCAGGAAGGCATCCGACATCGGCGCCGACATGAACCATTTGTGTCCGGTCAGGCGATAAAACCCGCTGCCAGCGCGTTCGGCCCTCGTCACATTGGCGCGCACATCGGTGCCGCCCTGTTTTTCGGTCATGCCCATGCCGAGCGTCAGCCCGGTCTTCTCCACCGGCGGCTTCTGGCTCTGGTCGTATTTGCGCGTCGTCACGCGCGGCGCCCATTCGCGAAACAGCTTTGGGCTGGCCATCAAGGCGGCGAGCGAAGCGTTGGTCATGGTGATCGGGCACAGATGCCCGGTCTCGAGCTCTGCGGTGAGGTAAAACCGGGCGGCACGGACCTGATGGCGGCGGCCGATCTCGGCATCGCCGTTTTCCCACACAGAGGAATGCAGCCCGTTGGCCACCGAACGGCGCATCAAGGCGTGATAGGCAGGATGGAACTCGATCACATCGATGCGCCGTCCCTGGCGATCATGCGTCCTGAGCTTCGGTGTCTCGACATTGGCGAGGCGCGCCAGTTCCTGCGCCTCCTGCGTCAGCACGAAACGGCCGAGCCCATCGAGTTCCCGGCGTACCGGGTCGGAAAAACGCTCCGCGAGCTGGATCAGCAACGGATCGCCCCGCCAGGCGTTGCCGCCCGTCAGCGGCGGCGGCTGGTTCGTCACGTCGTCGGTCACGCCCAATCCTTCTATCGGTAGAAAGCCACGAATCCGAGGCTGTCGGCTAGATATAGCCAAGCCATGCGGCGCGCGCGACGAAAATACCGGGGAGAACGGCTGCAATGCAAAGCAGACGCTTGCGGCCGCAAAAACTCCACCCTATAGCAGCGCCTTGAGATGACCGACGCCTCGTCCCCCTATCCTCACCGCCATCTTCTGGGCATCCGCGATCTTTCCCCCGCCGACATCGAGCTTTTGCTCGACCGGGCGGACCGAGCGGTCGCGATCTCGCGGCAGTCCGAGAAAAAAACCTCGACGCTGCGCGGCCGCACCCAGATCAACCTCTTCTATGAGGCCTCGACGCGCACGCAGTCGTCGTTCGAGCTTGCCGGAAAGCGGCTGGGCGCCGATGTCATGAACATGTCGGTGGCGAGCTCCTCGGTGAAGAAGGGCGAGACGCTCATCGACACGGCGATGACGCTGAACGCGATGCGTCCCGACATATTGATCATCCGCCACCAGTCGGCCGGTGCGGCGGCATTGCTGGCGCAGAAGGTCGGCTGCTCCGTCGTCAATGCCGGCGACGGCGCGCATGAGCACCCGACACAGGCGCTGCTCGACGCGCTGACCATCCGCCGCGCCAAGGGGTCCCTGTCGAAGCTGATCGTGGCCATCTGCGGCGACATCCTGCATTCGCGCGTGGCGCGCTCGAACATCATGCTGCTCAACGCGCTTGGCGCACAGGTGCGCGTCGTCGCGCCGTCGACGCTGCTGCCCACCGGCATCGAGAAAATGGGCGTCATCGTCACCCGCTCGATGGCCGAGGGCCTCAAGAATGCCGACGTGGTCATGATGCTGCGCCTGCAGCGCGAGCGCATGGAAGGCGCCTTCGTGCCTTCGGTACGCGAATATTTCCGCTATTTCGGCCTCGATGCCGAGAAACTGAAGGCGGCCAAGGACGACGCGCTGGTGATGCACCCCGGGCCGATGAACCGCGGCGTCGAGATCGCCTCGGAAATCGCCGACGGTCCGCAAAGTGTCATCCAGGAACAGGTTGAGATGGGCGTTGCCGTGCGTATGGCCGTCATGGAAGCGCTGCTTGACCCGCGCCGCAATCATGAGGGCCGCGGCGCATGAGTACGACGGTTTTTGAGCGCGCCCGTATCGTCGATCCCTCACGCGGTGTCGACGAAGTCGGCACCGTCATCGTCGAGGGCCGCAAGATCGTTGCCGCCGGCAAGGCGGCGCATAACCAGGGGGTGCCCGAGGGCGCCACCGTCATCGACTGCACCGGCAAGGCGATCGTTCCAGGCCTGATCGATGGCCGCGTCTTCATCGGCGAACCGGGCGGCGAGCATCGCGAAACCATTGCGTCGGCGAGTGTCGCGGCGGCAGTCGGCGGCGTCACCTCGATCGTCATGATGCCCGATACCGATCCGGTGATCGACAATGTCGCGCTGGTCGAGTTCGTGCTGCGCACCGCCAAGGATACGGCGATCGTCAACGTCTTTCCGGCGGCGGCAATCACCAAGGGCCTCGACGGGCGCGAGATGACCGAGTTCGGCCTGCTGCGCGAAGCCGGCGCCGTCGCCTTCACCGATGGTCGCCACACCATATCGAGCGCTCTGATGATGCGCCGCGCGCTGACCTATGCGCGCGACTTCGGCGCCACCATCGTGCATGAAACGCAGGATGCCGACCTCGGTTCGTCCGGCGTGATGAACGAGGGCCTCTATGCCAGCTGGCTCGGCCTTTCCGGCATTCCGCGCGAAGCCGAATCCATCCCGCTGGAACGCGACCTTGCGCTGGCACGGCTGACGCGTGGTTCGTATCACGCGGCAAAGATCTCGACGGCGATGGCGGCGAATGCCGTGACGCGTGCCAAAGCCGATGGCGCGACGGTGACGTCAGGCGTTGCGATCCACAATCTGTCGCTCAATGAAAACGATGTCGGCGAATACCGCACCTTCTTCCGCCTGACGCCGCCATTACGTGCCGAGGAGGACCGGCTGACGATGATCGAGGCGGTCAGGGACGGTACGATCGACATCATCGTCTCATCGCACGATCCGCAGGACGTCGACACCAAGCGCCTGCCCTTCGCCGATGCGGCAGCCGGCGCTATCGGGTTAGAGACGCTTCTCGGCGCCGCATTGCGGCTCTACCACAATGGCGATGTGCCGTTGCTGAGGTTGATCGAGACCTTGTCCACCGCTCCAGCAAGACTGTTCGGACTGCCCGGCGGCACGCTGAAGCCGGGTGCTGTCGCCGATCTTGCATTGGTCGACCTCGACGAACCCTGGATCGTCAGCGAAAGCGGCATTCGTTCGCGCTCGAAAAACACCTGTTTCGAAGGCGCCCGGCTACAAGGCAAGGTCTTGCAAACGCTGGTGGCGGGCCGCACAGTGTTCTCCGTCTGAGCCGGCCACCGCGCACCGCGCCTGATCCGGCCAAACTGGGGGGAATGCGGGGGAAACAATGACTTACAGCCTCATCCCAGCGCTTGTGTTCGGCTATTTACTGGGCTCGATTCCCTTCGGGCTTCTGCTCACCCGCGCGGCCGGCCTTGGCGATGTGCGCAAGATCGGCTCCGGCAACATCGGCGCCACCAATGTTCTGCGCACCGGCAATAAGGGCCTCGCCGCCGCGACGCTGCTGCTCGATGCGCTGAAGGGCACAGCCGCCGTGCTGATAGCAGGCCACTTTGCGCCTGAATTGGCGATCTGGGCCGGTCTCGGGGCCTTTCTCGGCCATCTCTTCCCGGTGTGGCTGGGCTTCAAGGGCGGCAAGGGCGTCGCGACCTATCTCGGTGTGCTGATCGGCCTTGCCTGGCAGGTGGCGCTGATCTTCGCCGTCGTCTGGCTGGTGATGGCATTCCTCTTCCGTTATTCCTCGCTTGCGGCGCTGACAGCAGCCGTTGTCGCGCCTATCGCGCTCTATGTTCTGAGCACGCCGCAGAATGCTGCCCTGTTCGTTGTGATGAGCATCATCGTCTTCATCAAGCACCGGGAAAACATTGCGCGCCTGCGTGCCGGCACCGAGGGCAAGATAGGAGCCAAGGGATGAGCGAGCCGACCGCCGGGCCGCGCCTCAGCGACCGGCAGCGGCTGAGCTGGCTACGACTGATCCGCACCCAGAATGTCGGCCCTGCCTCCTTTCGCGACCTGATCAATCGCTTCGGTTCGGCCGAGGTGGCCCTGGAAATGCTGCCGGAACTGATGATTTCGGGCGGCGCCAATCGCATTGCCCGCATCCCTTCCATTGCCGAAGCCGAGGCCGAACTGGAAACAGCCAGAAAGGCCGGCGCCCGCTTTGTCGGCATCGGTGAAACAGACTATCCGCCGCTCTTGCGCAGCATGGACCATCCGCCGCCGCTGCTGGCGGTCAAGGGCAATGCCGCTGTCTTCCGGCTGTCGGGGGTCGCCATCGTCGGCGCGCGCAACGCGTCGCTGGCCGGTATCAAGATGGCGCGCATGCTGGCGGCCGATCTTGGCCGCGACGGCTACGCAATCGTCTCCGGCCTGGCCCGCGGCATCGACACGGCAGCGCACCAGGGCAGTCTTGCGACCGGCACGATCGGCGTGCTGGCCGGAGGTCTCGACCTGCCCTACCCGCCTGAAAATGCCGGTCTGTGCGACGAGATTGCCGAGCGCGGCGCCATCATTTCGGAAATGCCCTTCGGCTGGCAGCCGCGCGCCCAGGATTTCCCGCGCCGCAACCGCCTTGTCGCCGGCGCTGCCCTTGGGCTGGTGGTGGTCGAGGCAGCGCAACGCTCGGGATCACTGATCAGCGCCAGGCTTGCCGGCGAAATGGGCCGGCTGGTCTTCGCCGTGCCGGGCTCGCCGCTCGATCCACGCGCCGCAGGCTGCAACGGCCTGCTCAAGGATGGCGCCACCCTGGTCACCGAGGCATCAGACATTGCCAGGGCGATCGCCCCGCTGACCGGCATGCGAGCGCCCGATGTGCCGCCGTTCGACGAGCCGCCCGACTTCTCGGCCACACCACCGCCTGGCGAAAGCGACCGCGCCCGCGTCATCGAGGCGCTCGGACCGACGCCGGTGCCGGTCGACGAAATCATTCGCCACACCCGCCTGCACCCGGCCCAGGTCTTCATGGTGCTGTTGGAACTCGACCTCGCCGGTCGGCTCGAGCGTCATGCCGGCGGCAATGTTTCGCTGGTTTTCGGGGATTCTTCCGTCTGACCGACACCTCCGGTGTGACGCTGTTCGCTTCCCGGCAAGAAGATTCGCCATGCAGGCCAGAAAATTCGCACCAACCCGATTTACAACTGACATGTTAGTGAGATATCACTGCCTTCGAACTTCTTTCGGAGACTTCCGGTGACATCACGCTTTGGCCTTTCAGCCGCCCTTGCCACGCCTTTTGATGCCTCCGGGCAGATCGCCACCGCCCTCATGGTCGCCCAGGCCAGGCGTTGCCTGGCGGAGGGATGCACCAGTGTTACGCTTTTCGGCACCACCGGCGAAGGCGCTTCGGTGGGCACCGGGGAGCGGCGGTCGGTGACCGAAGCCATGCTGGCTGCCGGTATTTTGCCGCATCAGCTTGTTGCCGGCGTGCTGGTCGATGCGGCCGAAGACGCCGCCGAGCAAGCCCGGCATGCGTTACAGCGCGGCGCCCGCAACATTCTGCTGGCGCCGCCGAGCTACTTCAAGAATGTTGGCGAGGATGGCCTTTTCGGCTGGTTTTCCGCCGTCTTTGCCGCGCTTGGCCCCCTCGCCCGTGGCGTTCTGCTCTACAACATCCCGTCGGTCACCATGGTGCAGCTCTCACTTGACCTGATCGGCCGGTTGCGGACCGCTTTTCCGGACGCGGTCGCGGGGGTCAAGGATTCCGGCGGGGACTGGGACTATAGCGAGGCGCTGCTTAGCGCCCATGGCGATCTGGTGATCCTGATCGGTGACGAGCGGCATCTGGCACGGGCGGTGAGAATTGGGGCACAAGGCGCCATCTCCGGCATGGCCAATTTCGTTACCGGCGAAGTCCGCGCCATGGCCGAGGATGGACGTGATGATACCCGCGTCGAGCGTTTCGTGCTCGAATTGCTCAAATATCCGGTCACGCCGGCGGTGAAGGTCATGGTGGCGCGCAAGATCGGCGACGACCGCTGGCTGGCGGTCCGACCGCCGCTGGAGCCGATCGCTTCGCACGGGCGCCAAGAGCTTGCCGAAGCCTATGACAGGCTGTTTGCCAGGGAATCAGCCTGACCGGCAAAGGGATACGCGCTGAAATGGAAGACGGCAGCGAACCGACCACCCTTAGGGAAAAAGCCTATGCCAGCTTCACGCGGCATTTGCTGGCCCGCGATCTGCTGCCGGGCCAGTTCGTGTCGCAGCGCGAGCTGGTTGCCTTCACCGGACTGCCGCTCGGCGCCATTCGCGAAATCGTGCCGCGTCTCGAGGCCGAAGGGCTTCTGACGACGATCCCGCAGCGCGGCATGCAGATCGCCCATATCGACATCAGCCTGATCCGCGAGGCTTTTCAGTTCCGACTGTTCATGGAACGCGAAGCGGTAGCGCTGTTCACCGCCAGCGCTTCCGATGACGAACTTGCCCGCCTTCGGCGCGAACATGAGGAGATGCTGGCTCAAGCCCTTTCGCAGGCGCCGACGCCTGAAATGGAAGCCAGGGCGCAGAGCATCGACTGGGCGATGCACGACACTTTCATCGATGCGCTAGGCAACGAGATCATCGCCAAGGCCTATCTGGTCAATTCAGTGAAGATCCGGCTGATCCATCAGGAGCGCTTCCGCATCGACGGGCGCGTCGTGCCGGTCATGCGTGAGCATCTTGCGGTCATCGAAGCCATGGAGAGCCGCGACTCGCAAAAGGCGGTCGAGGCGATCAGCCTGCACATCGACAAGGCGCGCCGGCTGGCGCTGCAAATCTGAGGAAGCATGAGCCGTGTCGCGGTCGCGACGCATTCGACAACGACAGCAACCGGGAGGAAGAAATGTCGTCCAATCTGTTCAACCCAACCAGGAGGCAACTGCTCCAGGGAACCGCGGCACTTGCCGCCGCCGGCCTTGCGGGCGTTCGCCCGGGCTTTGCCGCCGCCGTCGACTGGAAGCGCTTTGCCGGCACGACGCTTGACGTCAATCTGGTGAAAAGCCCGCGCAGCGACACCCTGATAAAATATCTCGCCGAGTTCGAAGAACTGACCGGCATCAAGGTCAATGCCGAGGCAACGCCCGAACAGCAGCAGCGCCAGAAGACGGTGATCGAGCTGAGCTCCGGCAAGCCGAGCTTCGACGTCGTGCATCTGAGCTACCATGTGCAGAAGCGGCAGTTCGAAAAAGGCGGCTGGCTGGCCGACATATCAGGCTATCTCACCGACCCAGCCCTTACCGATCCAGGGTTGGTCGAAAACGATTTCGCCGATGCCGGCATGCTGTTCGCCAAGGACGGCAAGGGCGTGCTGCGCTCGCTGCCCTTCTCGGTCGACTACTGGATCGTCTACTGGAACAAGGAGCTGTTCGAGGCCAAGGGCCTCAAATATCCCGAAACCTTCGAGCAACTGGTGGCGGCCGCCGAGGCGCTGACCGACCCGTCGACCAACACCTACGGTTTCGTCGCGCGCGGCATCAAGAACGCCAATACGCCGGTGTGGACCTCGCTCATGCTCGGCTATGACATGACGCCACTCGATGCTCAGGGAAAGCTGCGTACGACGTCGCCCGAGGCGATCGAGGCCGCCGGCCTCTACCAGCGGCTGATGACCAAATCCGCCCCTCCAGGCGTCACCGGCTTCAACTGGGCCGAGGCGCAGTCCGCCTTCCTGCAAGGCAAGATCGGCATGTGGTTCGATGGCGTCGGCTTTGCCCCGCCGATGGAAAATCCGGAAAAATCGCGGGTGGTCGGCAAGGTCGGCTATGGTGTCATGCCCAAAGGCCCCAAGGCGCACGCGGCTGGCACCTTCGGCGACGGCATCGGCGTGACGGCCGCCAGCGAGAAGAAGGAGGCCGCCTATCTGTTCTGCCAGTGGGCCGTGTCGCCGGCCATGGGCGCGCGCCTGCTGCAGGCAGGCGCCGGCGTGCCGTTCCGCAAATCGGTGCTTGAAGATCCCAAGGTGCGCGAAGGCGTCACCATGCCGGCGAGCTGGCTCGATGCGGTGGTCGGTTCCGGCAATGTCAGCCGGCTGTCGCTGCCGGTCATCATCCCGGTCACCGAGTTCCGCGACATCTATGGCGTGGCGCTGACCAATTTGATCGCCGGCGCCGATCCGGCCGAGGAGCTGAAGAAGGCGACCGAACAATTCCAGCCGGTCCTCGACAGGAGCGAGCAAGGCTGATGTCCGCCACCACCCCAGAACGCACCGGGGTGACGACGCAAGCCATCGAAGGGAGCCAGACGATCCGGCTGGCTCCCAACTACTGGCCTTTCGTCGTCCCGGCGCTCGTCGTCGTCGGCGCAGTGATCGTATTCCCCTGGGCTTTCACGCTGTGGATGAGCGTCAACCGCTGGACGCTCGGCCAGTCGCGAAGCTTTGCCGGGATGGAGAATTATCTGCGGCTGGCCTACGACCAACGCTTCTGGGAATCGCTTCTCCATACTTTGAGCTACACCTTCCTTTCGGTTGCCGCGCCGATGCTGCTCGGCACCGTCGCCGCCCTGATCTTCGACGCCAGGTTTCCGCTGCGTGGCCTGCTGCGCGGCGTCTTCGTGATGCCGATGATGGCAACGCCCGTCGCCGTGGCGCTGGTCTGGACCATGATGTTCCACCCCCAGCTCGGCGTCCTCAACTACCTTCTGTCGCTGGTCGGCATCCCGGCGCAGGAATGGATCTTCAACGCCAACACGGTCATCCCGTCGCTGGTTGCGGTCGAGACGTGGCAGTGGACACCGCTGGTCATGCTGATCGTGCTGGGCGGCCTGGCGTCCGTGCCGCGCGAGCCGTTCGAGAGCGCCGAGATCGACGGTGCCAATGCCTGGCAGCAATTCCGCTATCTCACTCTGCCGATGATCGCGCCGTTCCTGATGATCGCGGTGATCATCCGCACCATCGATGCGCTGAAGAGTTTCGACATCATCTACGCCATGACCCAGGGTGGACCGGGCACGGCGTCGGAGACCATCAACATCTATCTCTACAACACCGCCTTCTCCTACTACGACATCGGCTATGGCTCGGCCATGGCCGTGGTGTTCTTCATCGTCATCGTCGCCCTGTCCTTCATCCTCTTGATGTTGCGCCAGCGCTCCCAGTGGATCGGCGTGGAGGGCAAATAGATGAGTTCACGGCTGCTCAACCGGATCGGGCTGTTTTTCGCGGCTCTGGTCTTCGTCTCGCCGGCGATTCTGTTCTTCCTCTGGATGATCTCGCTGTCGCTGAAATTCGAAATCGACAACGGTGCCTACCCGCCGATCCTGATCCCCGAGCACCTCGCCTGGTCGAACTATGCAAAAGTGTTCGAGGAGAACAATTTCCTGCTCTATCTCTGGAATTCGGTTCTGGTGACCGGCACGGCGACGCTTTTGGCGCTGCTGATCGGCGTGCCGGCCGGCTATGGCATCGCGCGGCTCAAGGCGGAGCGATCGGCGGTCGTCATCATGATCGCCCGCATGACGCCGGGGCTTTCCTATCTCATTCCGCTGTTCCTGCTGTTCCAATGGGTCGGCATTCTCGGCACGCTGTGGCCGCAGATCATCATCCATCTGGTGGTGACCGTGCCGATCGTGGTCTGGGTGATGATCGGCTATTTCGAGACCACCCCGATGGAACTGGAAGAGGCGGCTAACATCGACGGCGCCAGCTCCTGGCAGGTGTTCCGGCTGGTCGCTTTGCCCATCGCTAAGCCAGGCATCGTGGTCGCCTTTATCCTGTCGGTCATCTTCTCATGGAACAATTTCGTCTTCGGCGTGGTGCTCGCCAGCCGCGAAACGCGCACGCTGCCGGTCGCCGTCTACAACATGCTCTCCTATGAGCAGGTAAGCTGGGGGCCGCTCGCGGCCGCGGCACTGGTGGTGACGCTGCCGGTGCTGGTCCTGACCATGTTCGCACAAAGGCAGATCGTCGCTGGATTAACCGCAGGCGCCGTCAAGGGCGGCTGAGAGAGCTCAGTCCGACATCACACTTTTTTCGAGGAAAACCCAATGGCATCGGTCACAATCAACAACGTGCAGAAGGCTTTCGGAACCGCCAAGATCATTCACGATGTCAGCGTCGATATCGCCGATGGCGAATTCGTCATCCTGGTCGGCCCATCGGGCTGCGGAAAATCGACGCTGCTGCGCATGATTGCCGGACTTGAAACGATCTCGGGCGGCAAGATCGCCATTGGCGATCGCACCGTCAACAATCTGCGGGCGCGCGACCGCAACATCGCCATGGTGTTCCAGAACTACGCGCTCTATCCGCATATGACGGTGGCCGACAATATGGGCTTTGCCCTGAAGATCAAGAAAGCCGATCCGGCCGACACCGCCAGCCGCGTCGGCAGGGCCGCCAGCATCCTGGGTCTCGACAAGCTGCTCGACCGCTATCCGCGCCAGCTTTCCGGCGGCCAGCGCCAGCGCGTCGCCATGGGCCGCGCCATCGTGCGCGACCCGCAGGTCTTCCTGTTCGACGAGCCGCTCAGCAATCTCGACGCCAAATTGCGCGTCCAGATGCGGGGCGAGATCAAGGCACTGCACCAGCGGCTGGGCACCACCACCATCTATGTCACGCATGACCAGATCGAGGCCATGACCATGGCCGACAAGATCGTCGTGCTGCACGACGGTCTTGTCGAGCAGATCGGCGCGCCGCTCGATCTCTATGACCGTCCGGCCAATCTGTTCGTTGCCGGCTTCATCGGCTCGCCGGCCATGAACTTCATCGCAGGCCGCGTCGAGGAAGGCGTTTTCCGCAGCACCGGCGGGCTGACCTTGCCGCTGCCGGAAGACATCAACCTGGCAAAAATTCCCACGGGCGAACTCATCTATGGCATCCGTCCCGAACATATCCGAGCAACGACTTCTCAGGGTATTGCCGGCACGATCGTGCTTCTGGAAGCCACTGGTTCGGAAATCTTCGCCAAGGTCGACTGCGCCGGCGAAGAAATCTCCTGCCTTTTCCGGGAACGGCTTGCGCTGAAGCAAGGCGCGCAGATGCGGATCGAGATCGACCGCACTTGCGCTCATCTGTTCGACGCCAAGACCGGTCGGCGGTTGTAGGGCAAAGGTCTGACACCCCGACGCAAAGATCTCGAGTGAAGGTTGGCTCTTGCCACTCGCGTCCCTTGGCAGCAATCTCGGCTCAGCGCCGCTCATCGGGCGGATGTAGGCCTGATAGGAGTTGCCATGACCCGCGATCAGATGCTCGCCCACCTTCGATCCGCCGACGACGTCGCGCGCGACACGGCGGCGCATGGGCACCATCCGTTCGGTTGCGTGCTGATCGGGCCGGACGATCGGGTGCTGATGCGGCAGGGCAATCTCGATACGGTGCGCCATGCCGAGACCGAGATCGCCCGGCGCGCCGCGGCCGCCTACGAGCCGGAGTTCCTGTGGCAATGCACGCTGGTCTCGACCTTCGAGCCGTGCGCGATGTGCGCCGGCACAATGTATTGGGCCAATATCGGGCGGCTGGTCTACGGGTGCGATGAGACCAAGCTCCTGGCGCTCACCGGGGATCACGCGGAGAATCCGACGATGAGCCTCTCTTCGCGTACCGTACTGGACTCCGGCCAGAAAAAGATCGAGGTCTTTGGCCCCTTCCCCGAAATCGAGGACGAACTGCTCGCACCGCACCGCCATTTCTGGAAGCGCTGACGGATTCGGGCAAAAGTTCGTCAGCAACTTAACAAAATCAAACTTACAGAATCAACGGTCCGAAGTCGCACGATCTTGTCGCATTGTTGCCCATGCGAGATTTTGGAGAAAGTCGCACGGACCGCGAAAAGTCGCACAGTTGATGCTTTGTTGCTAAAGTTTAAAGCTCTAAGTGACTGATATTTAACGTTAAAGTTATGGTGAGCGCGATGGGATTCGAACCCATGACCTACTGATTAAAAGTCAGTTGCTCTACCGGCTGAGCTACGCGCTCCCGCGGGCGCGAAAGGCCACCCTCGAAATTGCGCGGAACATAGGGAGAGTGCCTCGACCGGTCAACCGGAAAAAGAGGGTTCGCAAACACGGGCGGCTTCGCCCCTGTCGCGACACTTGCCCACCGCGCCGTCGGTGGGAAAACAGCCAAAGAACGCTGCCATTTCTGCCCGACAGCGGCATCCAGTCTGGGGAACAATTGTATGCGCCGCTCGTTTTCTCGGCACAGGGACGTCCGCCAAACCATCGAGGAGAAGACCAATGAACAGAATCACAACGAGCCTGCTGGCGGCTACTCTTTCGGCCACATTCGTTGCGGCGGAGACGGTGCCGGTCAACGCCCAACCGAACTATGTGCCGCAATCCCAGGTCGCGGTACCGGATGTGCAGACAGTCCAGTATCAGGAGTGGCGCAAGAACCGCTACAATCGCAGTTTCTCGCGCAACCGCACTTTTTCCCGCAATGGTGACATGTATTGGAACGGCCATCGCGGCTATCGCGAGTATCGTCGCGGCTATCGCCGCCATGGCGATTACTGGTTCCCGCTCGCCGCCTTCGCGACCGGCGCGCTAATCACCGGCGCCATCATCAACAACGAAAACAATCGTGTCTATGAAGGCAACGCGCATGTGCAGTGGTGCTACGACCACTACCGCAGCTACCGCGCTTCGGACAATACGTTCCAACCAAACTACGGCCCCCGCAGGGAGTGCCGCTCGCCTTACTGATTTGGGTGAGTGGAAATAGTTGATAGTGCTGCATTGAAGGCCCATGCCAGAAGTGGCGCGGGCCTTTCTTTTCGGTCACTCCGCCCAACTGATGCTTTTGATGATGTAATAACGCGCATCGCCTTCCGCGCTCGGTGAGTGATAGGCTCCAAGGGCATCGCAAACTCGAACTGCCACAGCGCCCAGTTCCCAACCAAGCACTTCCAGGTCATCGTCCGCATCCCGAACGTAAGACTGGGCCAGTTCGTCGATGCTGTTCGTCTCGCCGAAGGATCGAACCAGCTTTGCGTCGATCATGACATCGTCGGGCCAGTTTGAATTTGCCCAAGCCCAGAGCCAAGTCTGCGATTTGGCGCTCGTCGAACCGGCGATCTGGACCTCTGCCGTCACTTTGACGTTCCCGTCTTTGGCAAACAGAAGTCTTCTGGTCTCTATGTCATAGTCGTAGCGAGACCAGTGACCGAAGCGGAAGTCTTTCTCCAAGCGGTCATTCTTGACCTTCAGTTGTTTGATGGCTTCTTCGCGCCAAGCTGGATACCAATCGGGCTTCATTTCTCTCGTCCCAAGACCCTGATGGCTAGTTATTGCACACTCAGTGTCCTGCGCACAGCATCGCGCCAGCCAGCGAGCTTGGTTACGCGCACGGAACCATCCATATCCGGCTGGAATCTCCGCTCCAACGCCCAGCTCTTCGCAAATTTCTTCGCATCCGGCCACACGCCGGCCTTCGAGCCGGCCAGCCATGCGGCACCGAGCGCCGTCGTCTCCAGAATGGTCGGACGGTCGACTGGGGCATCGAGAATGTCGGCCAGCCGCTGCATGGTCCAGTCCGACGCCACCATGCCGCCGTCGACCCGAAGCACGGTCTTGGCCGAAGCGCCCTTCCAATCCTTGCGCATGGCGTCGAGCAGGTCGCGCGTCTGGTAGGCGACGGATTCGAGTGCCGCGCGGGCAAACTCGGCCGCACCGGAATTGCGCGTCAGCCCAAAGATGGCGCCGCGTGCTTCGGCATCCCAATGCGGTGCGCCGAGCCCGACGAAGGCGGGCACCAGGTAGACGTTTTGGGTCGGATCGGCTTCCGCCGCCAGCTTTCCACTGTGTTCGGCCTTGCCGATCACCTTGATGCCGTCGCGCAGCCATTGGACCGCGGCGCCGGCAATGAAGATCGAGCCTTCCAGCGCGTAAGTCGTCTTGCCGTTCAGCCTGTAGGCTATGGTGGTCAAAAGCCGGTTCTTCGAGCGCACCAGGTCGCTGCCGGTGTTGAGCAGCGCAAAGCAGCCGGTGCCGTAGGTGGATTTCATCATGCCCGGCTCAAAGCAGGCCTGGCCGATGGTCGCCGCGTGCTGGTCGCCGGCAACGCCGAGGATCTTTATCTCGGCGCCAAAGAGGTTTTTCTCCGTGATTCCATAGTCATCGGCGCAGTCTTTTACCTCGGGAAGGATTTTTGCCGGGATGTTCAGTATCGACAGCAGTTCGTCGTCCCAGGCGTTTTTCTCGATGTTGTAGACCAGCGTCCGCGAGGCGTTGGTGGCATCGGTGGCGTGGACCTTACCGCCGGTCAGACGCCAGATCAGAAAGCTGTCGATGGTGCCGGCGAGCAACTCGCCCTTCTCGGCACGCCTTCTGGCGCCCTTCACCTTGTCCAGCATCCAGGCGATCTTGGTGCCGGAAAAATACGGATCGAGCAGCAGGCCGGTCTTTTTGGCGAATGTCTTCTCCAGCCCCTGCTTCTTCAATTTCTGGCACAGCGGCGCGGTGCGCCGGTCCTGCCAGACGATGGCATTGTGGATAGGCTTGCCGGTCGTCCTATCCCAGATGACGACAGTTTCGCGCTGGTTGGTGATGCCGAGCGCGGCCACCTCGGAAGCGTGCCGGCCGGCCGTTTTCAGCGCCGCCTTCACGGTCGACACCACGCTCACCCAGATATCCTCGGGATCATGCTCGACCCAGCCGGAGGCAGGATAATGCTGGGTGAACTCCTTCTGTCCGCTGCCAGCGACCTTCATCTGGCCGTCGAACAGGATTGCCCGGGTCGATGTGGTACCCTGGTCGATGGCAAGGATGTATCCGGTCATTCTGCCTCCCCGCTTAGTCTTTTACACAAACAGGGGAGACGGCAAGATGCCGCCTCCCCCTATTCTCATGATGCAGGCGCGAACGCCAACACCAGGTTACTTCTGCCAGCTCTTCACCAGTTCGTCGTAGTTGATGGTGATCGGCTTTTCCTTCTCGTTCTCGATCTTCAACTGAGGAGCGAGATTGCCTTTCTTGACCGCGTCGGCGTTCCAGTAGGCGAGATCATGCTCTTCGGCCATCTTCGGGCCGATATCGCCCTGGATGCCGGCCTTTTCCAGGCGTTCCATGACTTTTTCCTGCTCGGAGCAAAGCGAGTCCATCGCCTCCTGCGCCGTCTTGGCACCCGACGACGCATCGCCGATCGCCTGCCACCAGAGCTGTGCCAGCTTCGGATAGTCCGGCACGTTCGTACCGGTCGGCGACCACTGAACGCGGGCTGGCGAGCGGTAGAACTCTATCAGGCCGCCGAGCTTCGGAGCGCGTTCCGTGAAGCTCTTGTCCTGGATCGTCGACTCGCGGATCAGCGTCAAGCCGACATGGCTCTTCTTCACGTCGACCGTCTTCGACACGACGAACTGCGCATAGAGCCAAGCGGCCTTGGCGCGATCGTCAGGCGTAGACTTGAGAAGCGTCCATGAACCGACGTCCTGGTAGCCGAGCTTCATGCCGTCCTTCCAGTAGACGCCATGCGGCGAGGGAGCAAAGCGCCATTTCGGGGTGCCGTCCGCGTTCACGACCGGCAGCCCTTCCTTGACGAAGGAGGCCGTGAAGGCAGTGTAGGTGAACATCTGCTGCGCGACCATGCCCTGCGACGGGACGGGGCCGGATTCGCCGAACGTCATGCCCTGGGCTTCCGGCGGCGCATAGGCCTTCAACCAATCCAGGTACTTCTGGATCGAATACACGGCAGCCGGGCCGTTGGTGTCGCCGCCGCGCGCGACGCACGAACCGACCGGCTGCGACTTCTCGTTGACCTTGATGCCCCATTCGTCGACCGGAAGACCGTTCGGTAGGCCCTTGTCGCCATTGCCGGCCATGGACAGCCAGGCATCGGTGAACCGCCAACCGAGCGACGGATCCTTCTTGCCGTAGTCCATGTGGCCATAGACCTTCTTGCCGTCGATCTCGCGGCCGGTGAAGAACTCGGCGATGTCCTCATAGGCCGACCAGTTGACTGGTACGCCGAGGTCATAGCCGTACTTGGCCTTGAAGTCGGCCTTGTTCTTCTCGTCGTTGAACCAATCGTAGCGGAACCAGTAGAGGTTCGCGAACTGCTGGTCGGGCAGCTGATAGAGCTTGCCGTCAGGCGCGGTCGTGAACTTGGTGCCGATGAAATCCGGCAGGTCGAGGTTCGGATTGGTGACGTCCTTGCCCTCGTTGGCCATCCAGTCGGTCAGGCTGCGCGCCTGCTGGTAGCGCCAGTGGGTGCCGATCAGATCGGAGTCGTTGACGTAGGCGTCGTAGATATTCTCACCCGACTGCATCTGCGTCTGCAGCTTTTCGACGACATCGCCTTCGCCGATCAGATCGTGGGTGATCTTGATGCCGGTGATCGCGGTGAAGGCGGGCGCCAAAACCTTGGACTCATAGCTATGCGTATCGATGGTCTCGGAGACCACCTTGATATCCATGCCTGCGAAAGGCTTCGCCGCATCGATGAACCATTGCATTTCGGCTTCCTGGGCGCCGCGATCGAGCGTCGACAAGTCCTTGATTTCGGTATCGAGGAAGGTCTTGGCTTCATCCATTCCGGCGTAGGCCTGGCCTGCTCCCCAGAGCAGGACAAGCGCAGTCGTTGATGTTAAAAATTGCCTTCGCATTTCGTTTCCTCCACTTTTCAGTTTCAAGTACGATCTGGAGCGGCCGTCGGCACGCGGCCGCTCCAACAGTTTCCCCCTCTATACGTAGCGGAACACGCCGACGGCGTAGACTACGGAGAGAGCGAGAGCCCACCACAGGCTGGGTCCGACAAGACCCAGCCAAGCGAGATGGATAAAGGCGCTGCCGAGCAGCGAAACAAAGAGGCGGTCGCCGCGCGTCGTCTCGAAGCGCAGGACGCCGACCCGGGGATTGCCGCCAGGCGAGGCGTATTCCCAGACCGCCATGCCACAGAGCAGCACCAGGATCGTGATGAAAAAGATCGCCGTCGGCAGCGTCCACGCCATCCAGGTGAGATTCATGGTCAAACCCTCCCCAGGGCGAAGCCCTTGGCGATATAGTTGCGGACGAACCAGATCACGAGCGCGCCTGGAAGGATGGTGAGCACGCCGGCGGCGGCGAGCACGCCCCAGTCGAGCCCCGAGGCCGAGACCGTGCGCGTCATGATCGCGGCGATCGGCTTGGCGGCGGTCGTGGTCAAGGTGCGCGCGATCAGCAGCTCGACCCATGAGAACATGAAGCAGAAGAAGCAGGCCACGCCGACGCCGCTGGCGATCAGCGGCATGAATATCCTGAGGAAGAAGCGCGGGAAGGAATAGCCGTCGATATAGGCGGTCTCGTCGATTTCCTTCGGCACGCCGGACATGAAACCCTCGAGGATCCACACCGCCAGCGGCACGTTGAACAGGCAGTGCGCCAGCGCCACCGCAATATGCGTGTCGATCAGGCCGAAGGCCGAATAGAGCTGGAAGAAAGGCAGCGCGAACACCGCCGGCGGCGCCATGCGGTTGGTCAAGAGCCAGAAGAAGAGGTGCTTGTCGCCGAGGAAGCGGTAGCGCGAGAAAGCGTAGGCCGCCGGCAGCGCCACCGAAACCGAGATCACCATGTTCATGACGACATAGATGATCGAATTGATGTAGCCCTTGTACCAGGACGGGTCGGTGAAGATCACCATGTAGTTGGCCAGGGTCGGGCTCTTCGGCCACAGCGAAAAGGCGCCCAGAATCTCCTGATTGGTCTTGAAGCTCATATTGACCAGCCAATAGATCGGCAGCATCAGAAAGATGATGTAGATCGTTGGCACCAACCACCAAAACCGGGATTCTTCGCCGCGCCGGCGCATCAGCCGCGCAAGCTGGTCCTGCGACAATGTGCTAGCGAGCCCGTCCGAAACCGCCGTCTCGCGCACTCGGTCCTGCCTCGTCGTTCCTTCGTTGGCGCCGCTCATCTCAGCGCTCCGCATCGACATTGGTCATGACGGTGTAGAACACCCAAGACAGCAAAAGGATGATCAGGAAGTAGATGATCGACATGGCGGCTGCCGGCCCGAGATCGAACTGGCCGATGGCTATCTTGACCAGGTCTATCGACAGGAACGTCGTCGAATTGCCGGGGCCTCCGCCAGTGACGACGAACGGCTCGGTGTAGATCATGAAGCTGTCCATGAAGCGAAGAAGCACTGCAATCAGAAGCACACGGTTCATCTTCGGCAGCTGGATATAGCGGAACACTGCCCAGCGCGATGCGCCGTCGATCTTGGCCGCCTGGTAGAAGGCATCGGGGATCGAGACCAGTCCGGCGTAGCAGAGCAGAACGACGAGGCTTGTCCAGTGCCATACGTCCATCAGGATGACCGTCACCCAGGCGTCGGTCGGATCGTTGACGTAGTTGTAATCGAAGCCGAGCGACGACAGCGTGTAGCCCAGCAGGCCAATGTCGATGCGGCCGAACACCTGCCAAATCGTGCCGACGACGTTCCACGGGATCAGCAGCGGCAGAGCCATCAGCACCAGGCAGACCGGAACGCCCCAGCCTTTCTTGGGCATGTTGAGAGCGATGAAGATGCCGAGCGGAATCTCGATGGCGAGGATGGTTGCGGAAAAGATCAGGTTGCGGACCATCGACAGCCAGAAGCGTTCCGACTCCAGGATTTCGGTGTACCAGTCCGAGCCGTTCCAGAAGAAGACGTTGTTTCCGAACGTGTCCTGTACCGAATAGTTGACCACCGTCATCAGCGGGATCACCGCCGAGAACGCCACCAGCAGGAGAACCGGCAGCACCATGAACCAGGCCTTGTTGTTCCAGGTCTTTTCCATCTAGGCCTCCATCTCGACACGCCAGGAATCGGCATAGATGTTGATGCCGACCGGGTCGAACCGCATCTTCGGATCGGCGGGCAGGGTCTCGTCCTCACCGATCACGGCAGCGATGTCGCGGCCTTCGAGCTTGGCACGCACCACCTTGTGGCGGCCCAGATCCTCGACCTTGCTGACCTGCACGGCCATGCCGTCGCGGCCCAGACGGACATATTCGGGACGGATGCCAAGCTCGACGGCGCCGCTGCCTGCCTTTGGCGCGCCCGGCAGTTCGATGCGCTGCGAGCCGAGCGTCGCGGTCCTGCCGTCGATTGCCACCGGCATGACGTTCATGCCTGGCGAGCCGATGAAATAGCCGACGAAGGTATGGCGCGGGCGTTCGAACAATTCGGCCGGCGTGCCGATCTGCACGATGCCGCCATCATACATGACCACGACCTGGTCGGCGAAGGTCAGCGCTTCGGTCTGGTCGTGCGTGACATAGACCATGGTGTAGCCGAAGCGGCGATGCAGCTGCTTCAGCTGCGAGCGAAGCACCCACTTCATATGCGGGTCGATGACGGTCAGCGGTTCGTCGAACAGGATCGCGTTGACATCCGAGCGCACCAGCCCGCGGCCGAGCGAGATCTTCTGCTTCTGATCGGCGGTCAGCCCCCTCGCCTTCTTTTTCGCCCAGGACGCCAGATCGATCATCTCCAGCGTCTCGCACACTTTGCGGTCGACATCGGCTTCCGGCACACCGCGGTTGCGCAGCGGGAAGGCCAGATTGTCGTAGACAGTCATGGTGTCGTAGATGACCGGGAACTGGAACACCTGCGCGATGTTGCGTTCCTGCGTCGACAAATTGGTCACGTCCTTGCCGTTGAACAGCAGCTGGCCATGCGAGGGATGAAGCAGGCCTGAAATGATGTTGAGCAGCGTGGTCTTGCCACAACCGGACGGGCCGAGCAGCGCATAGGCGCCGCCATCCTCGAACGTATGATGCACTTCCCTGAGCGCGAAATCGGCATCAGTGCGCGGGTTCGGCAGATAGGAATGCCTGACATGATTGACGTCGATGCGCGCCATATCGCCCTCCTATGCCGCCAGCTTCGGCGCGCTGACGGCGCGGCCGTGCTCGTCGAAAACCATGATGTGGCGCGGATCGATGAACACCTCGACCACCTCGTCGGGCTCGAAATGGCGGATGCCGTGGGTCAGCATCACCCAGCGCGCGTCGGCGAAATCGAGATGGATGAAGCTTTCCGAGCCGGTGATCTCGGTGATCGTCACCTTGGCGCGCACCGACACGGCGGCGGCATCGGGCCGATCGAGAGACAGATGATGCGGCTGAAAGCCAATCGTATACATGGCGTCGGCAATGCCGGAGAGTTCGGCCGGCACCGGCAGGTTCACGCCCCCCTCCAGCAGGAAATTCCGGCCTTTCTTGGCAAGCACTATGGTGTTAAGCGGTGGATCGGAAAACGTCCGGGCCGTCACCAGGTCGGCCGGCTTGCGGAAGACGTCGATGGTCGGCCCAAACTGGGTGATGCGCCCTTCCGAAAGTGTCGCCGTATTGCCGCCGAGCAGCAGCGCTTCGTGCGGCTCGGTCGTGGCGTAGACAAAGATGGTGCCGGCAGCGGCGAAAATCCTCGGCAGCTCGGCGCGCAATTCCTCGCGCAGTTTGTAATCGAGATTGGCGAGCGGCTCGTCGAGCAGCACCAGGCTGGCATTCTTGACGATGGCGCGGGCCAATGCGGTGCGCTGCTGCTGGCCGCCGGACAGGCTGAGCGGCGTGCGGTCGAGATAGGGTGTCAGCTTGAGCAGAGCCGCGGCATGGCGCACTTCCTTGTCGATCTTCGCCTGATCGGTTCCCGCCACCCTGAGCGGCGAGGCGATGTTCTCATAGACGGTCATCGCCGGATAGTTGATGAACTGCTGGTAGACCATGGCGATCTTGCGCTTCTGCACCGGCACGCCGGTGACGTTCTGGCCATCGAACCAGATCGAACCGGAAGTCGGCACATCGAGGCCGGCCATCAACCGCATCAGACTGGTCTTGCCGGAGAGCGTCGGTCCAAGCAGAACGTTGAGCGAGCCGTGCTGGAGCGTCAGCGACACGTCGCTTATATGCTCGGCCGCACCGACCGTCTTGGTGACGTTTCTCAGTTCCAGCATGACGCCTCCTCCCAGGCCTTGCGCATCAGCTCAAACCCTCTTCATTCGGCAGCCGCGACATGCCGCCGGCTTATGCCGCGCATGAATTCGTCGAGCGATGCCACCTGCTCACGGCTGAGATGCAGACCTCGCTTGGTCCGGCGCCACAATACATCTTCTGATGTGACCGCCCATTCGTTTTGAACGAGATAGCGCACCTCGGCCTCAAAAAGATCGGCGCCGAAGTTACGGCCCAGATCGGCATTCGATTTGGCCAACCCCAACAGCATCCTTGCGCGGGTGCCGTAGAGTCGGGTCAGCCGGCGGGCCAGGCGCGCATCGAGGAACGGATAGGCGGTTTTCAGTTTCGCCACTTCGGCATCGAAACCGGGGGCCGGGAAATCGCCGCCCGGCAGCGGCGCGTTTGCCGTCCACGGCTTGCCGCGCTTGCCTAGAAAACCCTCGATCTTTTCCAGCATCGATTCCGACAGCCGGCGATAGGTGGTGATCTTGCCGCCAAAGGCGTTGACGATCGGGGCAGCGCCCTCGCCGCCATCGGCCTTGAGCACATAGTCGCGTGTCGCTTCCTGCGCCTTGGAGGCGCCGTCATCATAGAGCGGGCGGACGGCCGAATAGGTCCAGACGATGTCCGACCGCTTGACCGGTTGCGCAAAATATTCGCTTGCCGCCGCGCAGAGGTAATCGATCTCGGTGTCGCTGATCTTCACGTCATGCGGATCGCCGGGATAGTCCTGGTCGGTGGTGCCGATCAGCGTAAACTCTTCCTCGTAGGGAATGGCGAAGATGATGCGGCCATCCCTGTTCTGGAAGAAATAGGCGCGCGGATCGTCGAACTTCCTGGCGATGACGATGTGGCTGCCCTGCACGAGGCGGACATTGTGCACGTCGTTGAGACCGACGACGCCGGAAAGCACATGATCGACCCAGGGTCCGGCGGCATTGACCAGCAGCCGCGCCTTGACCTCCTCGGTTTCGCCGGTCCGCAGGTTTTCGATCTTGATCGTCCACAATCCGTTTTCGCGGCGCGCGGCAACCACTTTCGTACGGGTGCGGATCGTCGCGCCGCGATCGGCGGCATCACGCGCGTTCAGCGCCACCAGGCGCGCATCGTTGACCCAGCCATCCGAATACTCGAAGGCCTTTTTGAACAAGGGCTTCAAAGGTTTGCCGGCCGGATCCCTGGCCATGTCCAGCGTCCGGGTCGCGGGCAGCAATTTGCGGCCGCCAATGTGGTCGTAGAGGAAGAGACCGAGCCTGATCAGCCAGGCCGGACGCAGGCCCTTGGCATAAGGCAGCACGAAGCGCATCGGCCAGATGATATGCGGCGCGTTCTTCCACAGAACCTCGCGTTCCATAAGCGCCTCGCGCACCAGCCGGAATTCATAGAATTCGAGGTAGCGCAGGCCGCCATGGATCAATTTGGTCGAGCCCGAGGAGGTCCCGCTGGCAAGGTCGTTCATCTCGGCGAGAAAGACGGAAAAGCCACGCCCAGCGGCATCACGGGCGATACCGCAGCCATTGATGCCGCCACCTATGACGAAAATGTCACGGATCGGAGATGCGTCCACAAATTCCTCCAGCGATTTCGCATTGCACCATTTTTGGGCTTTTACGAAACCGTCTCGGAATTATTTCGAAATGATAACGAATGTCAAACGAAATATCACGAGGGCGTGACATCGGTCCAAAACCGCCTAGGTGAGCGACGTCTCGATCAGTTGAACCTCGGCCTCCTGGCAGATCTTGCGCACCGACGGGATGTCGCAACGGTCGGTGATGAAGGTGTTGACCTGCGACAGATGACCGATGCGCACCGGTGCGGTTCGCTCGAATTTGGTCTGGTCGGAAACCAGGATGACATGCCTTGCATTGGCGATGATCGCCTGCGCCACCTTGACCTCGCGAAAGTCGAAGTCGAGCAAGGCGCCGTCATGGTCGATGGCGGATGCTCCGATCACCGCATAGTCGACCTTGAACTGCCTGATGAAGTCGACCGCCGCCTCGCCGACCACACCGCCATCGGAACCGCGCACGACCCCGCCAGCGATCACCACCTCGATCGAGGGATATATCCGCATCCTATTGGCAACATTGATGTTATTGGTGATGACCATGAGTCCGTTATGATCGAGCAGCGCTTTGCTGACCGACTCGGTCGTGGTGCCTATGTTGATGAACAGCGAGGCGTTGTCGGGGATCAGCCTGGCGGCCGCGCGTCCGATCGCCTCCTTCTCGTCGGCCGCGATCTTGCGCCGCGCCTCATACTCCATGTTCTCGATGCCGGACGGGAACAAGGCGCCGCCATGGATGCGCGAAAGCAGGCGCTGATCGCAGAGGTCGTTGAGGTCCTTGCGTATGGTCTGTGGCGTCACATTGAAATGGGTGGCCAGATCCTCGACCAGCACGCGACCATGATCCTTGGCCATCTGGATGATTTCGGCATGGCGTGGCGACAGATACATAGGGCAACCTCCCGTTTTCGTTTTTCTTGTCTATAGTCGAAAACGAAACCAATGAAAAGGCATAAGCCGGCTAATGAAATGCATGTGATTACCAAGGCAAATGCGAACGCAAACCAGATTGTGCCTGATCAGGCCACACCGCGCGCGACTTCCGTGATGGCGGTGAAGGCCATATCGACATCGGCGGCGGTCGCCTCGAACTGGCCGACCTGGAAACGGATTGCTATCAGTCCATCGACCCTCGTCTGCGTCAGGTAGATGCGGCCATCGTCGTTGATCGTATTGACCAGCCGCAGATTGTGCTCGTCCGCATCGGCATCACCTGTGGTCTTGTGCCGGAACGAGAACAACGACAGCATCGGCTCGCTGACAATTTCGAAATCCGGCTCCCTTGCCAGCCGCGCGGCAAGCCCTTCGCTCCACGCGACATGATTGCGGATCATCGTGCGCAGGCTTTCCAGCCCATGAGCGCGCAGCAGGAACCACAATTTCAGCGCGCGAAACCGCCTGCCAAGCGGCACCGACCATTCGGAATAGTTGATGATGCCGTCATGACCGTGCGTCTTCAGATAATCCGGCTTGATGGCCAGCGTCTTCACATGGCTTTCGGGGTCGCGCAGGAACTGGATCGAGCAGTCGAACTGGGCGCCCAGCCATTTGTGCGGATTGAAAACGATCGAATCGGCGCCTTCAACGCCTGCCCAGAAATGCCGATATTCCGGACAGATCATCGCCGATCCCGCCCATGCGGCATCGACATGCAGATACAGTCCATGCCGCTGCGCAACCTCTACAACCGCCGCAATGTCGTCGGTGCCGCCGGTGCTGGTGCCGCCGACGCAAGCGATGATGCCGGCCGGCAGCATGCCGGCTTCCCGGTCCGCGATGATTGCCGCCTCGAGCGCCGCCGTATCCATGGCGCGAAAGCGGCCGCCGACCGGGATGCGCACGAGGTTGTCCTCGCCGATGCCTGACACCCAGATCGCCCGGTCGATCGACGTGTGCACCTGATCGGAGGAATAGATGCGCAGCCGCGCCTGCCCTGCCAGGCCTTGTTTGTTGCCTTGCCAGTCGAGTGCCCGTTCGCGCATGGTCAGCACCGCGGCCAGTGTCGCCGACGAGGCCGAATCCTGGATCACCCCGGAAAACCCTTCGGGCAGACCGAGCGCCTGGCGCATCCAGTCGACGGTGCGCGTTTCGAGTTCGGTCGCTGCCGGCGATGTTTGCCAGAGCATGCATTGCGCGGCCATCGCCGAAACCAGATATTCCGCCACCACCGAGACCGGCGCCGCATTGGCCGGGAAATAGGCGAAAAAGCGCGGATGCTGCCAATGAGTCATCCCCGGTAGAATCTTCTCTTCGAAGTCGGCGAAGATCCGGTCCATCGGTTCGGCGTCTTCGGGCGGTGACGCCTCTATGCTTCTGAAGATGTCGCCCGGCTCGACCAGCGGCCGCACCGGACGGTCGCGCAGCGTGCTGCGGTAATCGGCGCCCCAGTCGGCGACGCGCCGCGACCATTGCCGGAACTCATCATTGTTCATCCTGTCCTCCAGACATGATCTTACGCCGCCATCCGTCGCGGCTGGTCTCTTTACTAATTAACACGTGAAACATTTGCAACCGCCGGCGAATGCGGCATGCCTCAGCCAGGGAAATCCGGCAGACTGGCAAAAGCCGTCTTCAATGCACTCGACCAACCGTCCGAGATCGTGCGGTAATACTGGTCGTCCTGACCGATCCGCTTCTTCAACCCGACCTTGAAGGCGTCCTTCTCCAGGAAGAGTAGGTCGAGCGGCAAGCCGACGGACAGGTTCGACTTCAATGTCGAATCGAACGACACCAAGAGCAGCTTCACCGTCTCCGCAAGGCTCATCGTCTTTTCATAGGCACGGATGATGATCGGCTTGCCGTATTTGGTCTCGCCGATCTGGAAGAACGGCGTGTCGTCGGTCGATTCGATGAAATTGCCTTCGGGATAGATCATGAACAGCCGCGGCTCGCTGCCCTTGATCTGGCCGCCGAGGATGAACGAGGCATTGAAATAGGAATCCGCCTTCTCGCCCGCGGGTGACGAACTGGCGATGACCTCCTTGACCGTATCGCCGACCATCCGCACCGTCTGATACATCGACGGCGTCTCCAGAAGCGTGGCGTGACGGTCGGCAATTGCCTTGGTGCGTTCATCAAGCAGGCTGACTACGGCCTGCGTCGTCGCCAAATTGCCGGCCGACATCAAAACGATGACGCGTTCGCCCGGCTGCTCCCAGACATGCATCTTGCGGAAGGTGGAAATGGAATCCATGCCGGCATTGGTGCGCGTGTCCGACATGAACACGAGCCCGCGATCAATCTTCAGGCCGACGCAATAGGTCATGGAATCTCTTCTAGAGCGATTCATCGTTTCACGGAAACGCAGAACCGCTCTATCTTTCTGTGTTTGCGCAATTCCCAAGGGAAAGCGCTATGCGCTTTTCCCGGGAAAACCGTTTCACACTTTTCCTGGAATTGCTCCAGCGGCAATCCTGGCGGATTACTGCTCCACCGTGACGGTGACCGCAAGCTGTTCTTCCGCTTGTCCCAGCCGAATTCCCGACACCGGCGTGGCGTCGCGGTAGTCGCGGCCCGTTGCCACTTTTACATAGCGCTCGTCAGGCGAGATGCCGTTGGCGGCATCGAAGGCAACCCAGCCGAGACCCGAAACATGCACCTCGGCCCAGGCATGGCTTGCGGCCTGTTCAACCGTTGCATCCAGCATCAGATAGCCGCTGACATAGCGGGCTGGAAAACCCATGGCCCGCGCTGCGGCGGCAAAGATATGCGTATGATCCTGGCAGACACCGGTTTTCAGCGCCAAGGCTTCCTCGGCAGGCGTCGCCGCATTGGTGGTGCCGGGCGTGTAGATGACGCGCTCGCCGATGACAGCCATCAGCCGGTGCAGCCTTTCGATATCGGTGCCCTTGCCGACCGATGCAGCGAGTTCGCGCACACCGCTGCCGATCGCCGTCAAAGGTGTTTCATGGCTGTACAGCCAGAGTGGCGTAAAACCCTGGTGCGGTCCCGAGACGCCGGCAGTGTCGCGCGTCACCACCTCGCCTGACGCTTCCACCGTGATGAAGTTGCGCTCGCCCTCGACGCTCAACAGCCTTGTGTCGTTGCCGAAATGGTCGACAAAGCGAACCTCTTCGCGCGCGCCTTCGATGGCCAGCGCCCAGGACAGAACGGTCTGCGTCGATCCGCTGACCGGAAGCAGCCGCAGCCGCTGCAACAGATAGTGCACCGGCGTATCGTAGCGGTATTCGGTCCGGTGGGTGATCTTCAGCCGCATGCTTCTATTCCGTTTGTGAGCATGATCTCCGGACAAACGGTTTCGTTTGTCTGAGAAAACCGGCTTCCACTTTTCGGGACCATGCTCAATTGAACCGATAATCTTGTGCGATTTCGTCGCCGAGCTTGGTGTTGTCGCGAATGAAACTGGCCAGGAATTCATGCAGGCCGGCGTCGAATATGTCCTTGATCGATCCGGCTCTCAGCATGGCCTGCGTCTTGTCGGCCGTCGCATGGCAGGCATGGCGTTCGCCGTAATCGTCGCCGAGGAATTTTAGGTGCTCCGACAGGAAGCGATAGCAGAAAGTCAGCGAACGCGGCATGCGGACATTGAGGATCAGATAGTCGGCAATATTGGCCGGCTTGTAGTCGGCGTCGTAGACCCAGCGATAAGAGCGATGCGCCGACACCGAACGCAGGATCGATTCCCACTGATAGTTATCGAGCGTCGAGCCAACCCAGGAGATCGACGGCAGGAGCACATAGTATTTCACGTCGAGGATGCGCGCCGTGTTATCGGCGCGCTCGACATAGGTGCCGAGCTGCGAGAAATCGAAGATCTCGTTGCGCAGCATGGTGCCATAGAACGAGCCCCGGATCAGCGCCGTCTCGCGCTTGATCGCGTCGAGCACGGTGGGCAGGTCGCGCTCGTCGATCGGCCTTGCCAGCATCCGCTTCAGCGACATCCAAGCTTCGTTTATGCTTTCCCAGGTCTCACGCGTCAACGCCGTGCGCACCATGCGGGCATTGTTGCGGGCCGTCTCGATCGACGACATCGTGCTCGACGGGTTCGACGTGTCGCGCAAAAGAAAGTCGGCGACATTAGCGGCGGTATAGTCAGAATATTTCTGGCTGAAGGTGGCGTCAGAACCAGCGCTGAGCAACACCGAATTCCACTCTTCCGAGGCGCTCTGGGTACGAGTTAGCGCCATGCGCAAGCCGGCATCGACCAGCCGGGCCATATTCTCAGCCCGCTCGATATAGCGGTTCATCCAGTAGAGCCCATTGGCGGTTCGGCCGAGAAGCATGGAAAAGGCCCTTCGGGCTAGTGAGTAGGGAATAGGGTGTAGTGAGTAGTACGTCTTTGAATCTCAATTGAATATGGCATGCGCTTCCCCTCTACTTTCACTACTGCCTACTGCCTACTTCCCTATTCACTCACTCAATCATCCAACACCCACGTATCCTTCGTCCCGCCACCCTGCGAGGAATTGACCACCAGCGAACCCTCCTTGAGCGCGACGCGGGTTAGCCCGCCGGGCACGATCTGGATGCGGTCGGAGACCAGCACATAGGGCCTGAGATCGACATGGCGCGGCGCCAACCCCTTCTCCGTCAGAATCGGGCATGTCGACAGCGCCAGCGTCGGCTGGGCGATGTAATTGGAGGGCTTGGCCGCCAGTTTCTTGGCAAAGGTCTCGCATTCCTTCTTGGTCGCAGCCGGCCCGACCAGCATGCCGTAGCCGCCGGAACCGTGCACTTCCTTGATCACCAGCTCGTCGATGTGTTCGAGCACGTATTTCAGACTGTCCGGCTCCGAGCAGCGCCAGGTCGGAATGTTGCCGAGGATCGCCTTGCGGCCGGTGTAGAATTCGATGATCTCGGGCATGTAGGAATAGATCGCCTTATCGTCGGCGATGCCGGTGCCCGGCGCATTGGCGATGGTGATGTTGCCGGCGCGATAGACATCCATGATGCCGGGTATGCCAAGTGCCGAATCCGGCCGGAAGGTCAGAGGGTCGAGGAAGGAATCGTCGACGCGGCGGTAGAGCACATCGATCTGCTTGTAGCCTTCGGTCGTGCGCATCGCGACATGGCCGTCGACGACGCGCAGATCCTGGCCCTCGACCAGTTGCACACCCATCTGGTCAGCGAGGAAGGCGTGTTCGAAATAGGCGGAGTTGAAGCTGCCGGGCGTCAGCACCGCGATGGTCGGCGCGCCCTTGGTGCTTTGCGGCCGCACCGCCGCCAGCGACTGGCGTAGAAGTTGCGGGTAGTTCTCCACCGGCCGCACCTTGATCTTCTGGAACAGTTCGGGGAACAGCTGCATCATCGTCTCGCGGTTCTCCAGCATGTAGGAGACGCCAGACGGCGTGCGCGCATTGTCCTCCAGCACATAGAATTCGTCCTCCGAGATCCGGACAATATCGACGCCGATGATGTGGGTATAGACGCCGGCCGGCGGACGCACGCCGATCATTTCGGGCAGAAACGCCTCGTTCCTGGCGATTAGTTCCCGGGGAACGCGACCTGCGCGCAGGATCTCCTGGCGATGGTAGATGTCGTCGAGGAACGCGTTCAGCGCCTGCACGCGCTGCTCGATGCCTTGCGTGAGGCGCCGCCATTCATTGCCTGAAATGATGCGTGGAACGATATCGAACGGGATCAGCCGCTCGGAGGCTTCCTGCTCGCCATAGACGGCGAAGGTAATGCCGGTCTTGCGGAAGACGCGTTCGGCGTCCTGCATCTTCTCGGTCAACCTGGCCGGATCCTGCTCCTTCAGCCAGCGATCATAAGCCGAATATGGTCTTCTCAATCCGGAGACTTCCGGAAGCATTTCATCGAACGCTGCCAATCGCATACTCCCCTGTGACTCCATTTCACTGGCGTCGCCGGAGAAAATCAAGCGCAATCGGTGATTTGGGAGATACGGGCGATCAGTACGTTGCGCCTGCCTAAAATTGAGGCAGCCGAAATATGACCTTGGTCAGGCTTTGCCTCGTGCCCGGGCAAATACGTTTCCCGGCTAGAAAGCTCGGAACGTGACGACGGTGAACGTGTCCTTGATGCCGGGGAGAATCTGCACCTTCTCGTTGACGAAGTGGCCGACGTCTTCCTCGTCATCGACATAGAATTTGGCGAGCAGGTCGTAATTGCCGGCCGTGGAATAGATTTCCGAGGCGATCTCGGCATCGGCAAGCGCGCTGGCAACCTCATAGGATTTGCCCAACTCGCATTTGATCTGCACGAAAAACGCCTTCATGGCTTCGTCCCGCTAAACGTCCAAGTCCAAGCGGCCCTTCTGGCAGACTGGAGGCGGGCTTTCAAGCGCTGGAATCCGCACTCAGCCGGCCCGAGCCCGGGCTACGGCCTCACGCGGCTCTGCAACCGGCATGCGGCCTGCCGCCCGATCGCTGGCGAATATTCGCAATCGCTGAAACCGCGATGCGCTGCCAAGCGTATGTTATGATGCTTCTTCAGACAGCGCTATTTTCGAGGGACGCTATTTCGAGGGGCTACGGAGACAGGCCATGCGTCGCGCTTTTTTCGCATTCGCAGTCGTTCCATTCATCTTCATGTCGTCGGCCTTTGCCGGCGATGCCGAGATCAAGGCAGGACAATCTGTCATCGACGGTCAACTGAAGGCACTCATCGCCAATGACGGTGCCAAGGCCTACAGCTTCGCCGCTCCGAATGTGAAACGGATCTTCCCGACCGTCGATGCCTTCATGAACATGGTGACCAACGGCTACCCGCCGGTGCGCAAGCCGCAGACCTATTCCTTCGGCAAGGTCGAGGAGACGGCGCCGGGGTCGATCGTCCAGCAGGTGCTGATCGTCGGCCCCGACGGTAAGGACTACGAGGCTGTCTACACGCTCCAGCAACAGCCGGACGGCACGTTCCAGATCACCGGCTGCAGCTTGCGTGCGTCGAATTCGCTCAGCACTTGAGACAGGCGAGCTGTCAGGCGGTTCAATCTTGCCGCCGGTAAAGTGCCCAGCGAAGGCCCGAAAGACCCCAATTTGCCGTGACGTCGGTGCGTACATATTTGACCGCGCAATCGGCCGGCTGGATGTCGGGAAATTGCGTGTCGGCGGTGTCCTCGAGGATCAACCATGCTGGATGATCCGAGCATATCCTGTAGTCCTTGACCAGCGACGCGCGGTGCCCTGTCTGCCGGGCAAAGTGGTCGACGACCATGCCGGTGTGGAAATCATGATTACTTGCATAAGTGGTGTCGCCATCTTGCGTCACCCACGCCACCATCATGGAATAGGAACCACGGCCATATTGATAGAATTGAAGCAGCGACGACGCATTGCCGATCAGGATTGCCACGAGGCCCGTCACTGCCAGCAACCGGTATCGGCCTCCGGAATCGAAAACCCGGCCGAGAAGCTCGCCGCACCAAAGCAGCAAGAATGTCGCGCTGACGAGAAAATAGCGTGGGAACTCGAGATTGGGCAGGTGGGCGGCCGCCATGAGGAAGGGCAACCCTACGACACCGATAACGTAGAGGCTGGCACGACGATCGCGCCAGATGCATGCGCAAGCGCAGACAAGACCGCAAGCGGCAACAATGCAAACCCAGTCACCAATCCAAGATGGGAGACCGAAGAGGTAGCGGATCATTCCGCCATATCCTGTCGCGAAAGCCTGCACAGAGAACGGCGAAGCGCCGCCGACACGGAAGCCGAACAACAGCCTGCCGACGAGCACGCAGGCAGCGAGCGGCAGTACGGCCATGAAGGATGACGTAAAAATCAGCCCGACCTCGGTGTTAGTCGTGCCGAGACTGCCGGTGCGCCGCCAGACCAGCCAGCCGGTCCAGACTACAAGCACGGCTATGGTCTCCATCATGGTGAGATGGGACAGAAAGCCGAGCAGGACCATCACCGCGAAAGCGATGCCCGAGTCACGCTGGTCAAGCCGGCGCTCCAGAAATGTGACCGAAAGGACCGTGAACAGCACCAGGCCGGCATAGCCTCTCGCCTCGGAGCCGTAATGGACCATCGGATAGCTCGTCGCAAACAGCAGGGCCGTTGCAACAGCCGTGGACCGTCCGCGCGCAGCCGCCGCCACGCCGGCCGTCACGATGGTGGCAGCTCCGAGAGCTATCGACAGGCCACGCTGCAGCACTGGCGAAACATCGGGACCCACGAGGTATAGGTAGATCGAGTTCAGGAAATGATTGTTGTCGTGATTTATGTGCCAGAATATCTGGTCGACCGAGGTAATCGGCTCAAGCAGGACAAAGCTCCAGATCTCGTCCAACCAGAGATCGCCACGCGCACCCAGCAACCGCAATACGAGACCGGCCACCGTGATCGCAAAAATAACGAACGACAGGCCCACGCTCCATCGCTGGAGCGTTGCCGGTGGCGAGCTATCGGCAATCACATTGGAGGATTCTACTTTAGAACCTCCGGTAGAGGCATTTGTTGAGAGGACCAGTTTCTCGTCCCTCGCCTGAAATACAGCCCGGGAGAATTACCCCTAATTCCGTTTAGAAAGAGTTCTGTGACAGTCTACTGTTCACGGGCAGGTCACCTTTGGCCCAACCCTCGGTGATCTCGGCGCCGCGCGTCTCGAAGGTTCCGGTCTCGATCGCGGCGCGAATGTCCTGCATCAGCTTTTGATAGTAGGAAAGATTGTTCCAGGTCAAAAGCATCGCGCCGAGCGCCTCTTGCGAGCGCACCAGATGGTGCAGATAGGCGCGAGAGTAATCCCGGGCGGCCGGGCAGTCGCTTTCCTCGTCCAGAGGACGTGGATCGTCGGCATGGCGGGCGTTGCGCAGATTGACCTTGCCGCGCCTTGTATAGGCAAGACCATGCCGGCCGGCCCGTGTCGGCATCACGCAATCGAACATGTCGATGCCGCGCGCCACTGATTTCAGGATATCGTCGGGCGTGCCGACGCCCATGAGATAGCGCGGTTTGTCCTCAGGCAGTTCCGGACAGGTGATGTCGAGCATCTCCAGCATCACCGCCTGCGGCTCGCCAACGGCAAGGCCACCGACCGCATAGCCTTTCAACTCCATCGCGCTCAGCGCTTGCGCCGATCGCACTCTAAGTGCCGCATTGTCGCCGCCTTGCACGATGCCGAACATCGCCTTGCCCGGCTGGTCGCCGAACGCCATCTTGCAGCGTTCGGCCCAGCGCAGCGACAGCTCCATCGCGCGCTCGATCTCCTTTATCTCGGCCGGCAGCGCCGTGCATTCGTCGAGCTGCATCTGGATGTCGGAATCGAGCAATCCCTGGATCTCTATCGAGCGTTCCGGCGACATCTCATAGGCGGCGCCGTCGATATGCGAGCGGAAGGTGACGCCCTTCTCGGTCAGCTTTCTCAGCTTCGACAGCGACATCACCTGGAAGCCGCCACTGTCGGTCAGGATCGGATACGGCCAGCGGGCGAATTCATGCAAGCCGCCGAGCCGCGCCACGCGCTCGGCGCCGGGCCGCAGCATCAGATGATAGGTATTGCCCAGGATGATGTCGGCGCCGACGCCGCGCACCTGGTCCATGTACATGGTCTTGACCGTGCCGCCGGTTCCGACCGGCATGAAGGCCGGCGTGCGGATTTCGCCGCGCGGCATGTCGATCACGCCGCGCCGCGCTCTGCCGTCAGTCGCCAGAACCTTGAAGCTGAACGGCTTAGGCATTGAATTCCTTGTCGTGCACCGGGGCGTCCGGTGCCTGCTTGTCGAGCGACTGGCGATAGTGGATGCAGCCGCGCATGAATTTCGGCCAGGGCGGCACGGCGATCGACGACTCGGTCTTCTCCGGCAAAAGGTCCCACAAATCGGGGTGATGCCAGCACAATTCATGGCCGGTTGAATCGCGGTGCTGGCGAATGCCAGCACGCAGGTTTTTCACTTCCGCGATCAGCGCATCGCGGTCAAAGGTCAGCAGATCATCGTCCATCGCTCGTCTCCGCTCGATAAAGCAGGCTTGCGTCGCCATAGGAATAGAACCTGTATCGGTTCTCGATCGCATGTGCATAGGCCGCACGCATCGTCTCAAGACCGCTGAAGGCCGAAACCAGCATGAACAACGTCGAGCGCGGCAGATGGAAGTTGGTCATCAGCATGTCGGCGGTGCGAAAACGATAGCCGGGCGTGATGAAGATGTCGGTCGGGCCGGACCAGGCAAGCAGAGTGCCGTCCTCACGCGCCGCACTCTCCAGCAGGCGCAGCGAGGTCGTGCCGACGGCGACGATGCGCCCCCCCTTTGCCCTGGCCGCATTGAGCGCATCCGCTGTTTCCGCGCTGACCGAACCGGTCTCGGCATGCATCTTGTGGTCGGCGGTGTCGTCAGCCTTGACCGGCAGGAACGTGCCGGCGCCGACATGCAAGGTGACGAAGCGGCGTTCGATGCCCTTGGCGTCAAGCGTTGCAAACAGCTCCGGCGTGAAATGCAGGCCCGCCGTCGGTGCCGCGACGGCGCCTTCCTCGCGGGCATAGATGGTCTGGTAGTCGGCTCGGTCGCGTTCGTCGTCGTCGCGCTTCGAGGCGATATAGGGCGGCAGCGGAATGTGGCCGACCGCGTGCAGCGCCTCGTCGAGGAAAGGTCCCGACAGGTCGAAGCCAAGCAGTGCTTCGCCGCCCTCGCCCTTCTCGATCACCGTGGCGTCAAGCTGGCCGAGGAAACAGGAATTGCCGTCATGACCGAAATGGATGCGGTCGCCTGCAGCGATGCGCTTGCCCGGCCGCATGAAGGCCAGCCAACGGTCCGGCGCCATGCGCATATGCAGCGTGGCTTCGACCTGCGCCCGTGCCTCGCCGCGCCGCCTGATACCTTTGAGCTGCGCCGGAATGACCTTGGTGTCGTTGAAAACCAGCACGTCGCCGGCCCTGAGCAAGGACGGCAGGTCGCCAACCCTGCGGTCGTCGAGCCCTTCGCCCGGCTTGACCACAAGCATCCTGGCGCTGTCGCGCGGCTCTGCCGGGCGCAGCGCGATGCGCTCCTCCGGCAGATCGAAGTCAAAGAGATCGACACGCATCAGTAGAGCCGGACGAGCAGCGCCCCGGCCAAGAGCAGCACCGCGCCGGCGACGCGGCCGAGCGAGATTTCACGCACTGCGACGCCCAGGAAGCCGACGCGGTCGATGAGCATGCCGGCCAGCAGCTGGCCAGCGACCAGAAACGCCATCAGAGCGGCGGCGCCGATGCGTGGCGTGAGAATCGTCGACAGCGTGACATAGAAACCGCCGAGCATGCCGCCGGCGACGAACACCCAGGGCGCCGGCGCCTTCCAGTCGAGCGAGAGGCCTTGCAGTTTCACCACCGCAACGGAGATGATGCCGAGCACGATCGCACCCGACAGGAATGAAAACGCAGCCGCCGCGACCGGGAGACCCAGGCCGCGCGCCAGCTGCGAATTGATCGGCGCCTGAATGGCAATGAAGGCGCCGGATAGGATGCCGAGAAGCGACCAGACGACGCCCATCATTGTCGTTTACCCTTACTTGACGTCGGCCGCGACCTTCAGCGACACGATCTTGTCGGGATCCTGCACCGGCTCGCCGCGCTTGATCTTGTCGACATTGTCCATGCCTTCGATGACCTGGCCCCAGACGGTGTACTGACGGTTGAGGAAGGCTGCGTCGTCGAAACAGATGAAGAACTGCGAATTGGCCGAGTTCGGATTCTGCGAACGGGCCATCGAACAGGTGCCACGGGCATGGTTGGCGTTGGAAAATTCGGCCTTCAGATCCGGCTTTTCCGAGCCACCCATGCCCGCGCGCGACGGCGCGAAGGAAGGCTTGCTGGAATTGCCGAACTTGATATCGCCGGTCTGCGCCATGAAGCCCTCGATGACGCGGTGGAAGACCACGCCGTCATAGGCGCCTTCACGAGCCAGTTCCTTGATGCGGGCGACATGGCCGGGTGCCAGGTCAGGGAAAAGTTCGATGACGACCTTGCCCTTGGTCGTTTCCATAATGAGCGCGTTTTCGCGGTCCTTGATTTCGGCCATGTCGGATATCCTTTTGAGAAAACAGAGTTATTTGACAATTTTACTTGTCTGCGGCGATGCGCACCTTGACCATGCGGTCGGGATCGGTGACCGTGCCGTTGTCCGCCTGGTCGCCCTTCTTGATGTGGTCCACCAGCTCCATGCCGCCGACGACATTGCCGACGATGGTGTACTGGCCATCGAGCGGCGGCGCCGGCGCGAACATGATGAAGAACTGCGAATTGGCGGAGTTGGGGTCCTGCGAGCGGGCCATGCCGACCACGCCGCGCGTGTAGCGCTCGGTCTGCGAGAATTCGGCCGGCAAGTCGGGCAGATCGGAACCGCCGGTGCCGACAGCCTCGGCGCTAAAACCCTTCTTCATGTTGCCGAACTTGACGTCGCCGGTCTGCGCCATGAAGCCGTCGATGACACGGTGGAAAGCGACGTTGTCATAGGCACCCTGGCGCACCAGCTTCTTGATCTGCTCGACATGCTTGGGTGCGAGATCAGGCCGCAGCGCAATGGTGACGTCGCCGTCCTTCAGCGTGATGATCATGGTGTTTTCCGAGTCGGCAGCGAAGGCCGAGACCGATGCGGTCACAAGACTGGCAAGCACGACGAGGAACGAGGCGAGCTTTTTCAGCTGCATATCTGTCTCCGGGGTCTTATTTCTTGAATTTGGCGGTGAGCGCACCGGCAACCGCCGCCGGCACGAAGGGGCGGATGTCGCCTCCCATCGAGGCAATCTGGCGGACAAGTGTGGCGGTAATGGTGCGTACCGAAGGGCTGGCGGGCAGAAAAACCGTCTGCAACTCAGGCGCCATGGTCTCGTTCATGCCGGCCATCTGCATCTCGTAGTCGAGGTCGGTGCCGTCGCGCAGGCCACGGATCATGATCGAGGCGCCCTGCTTCCTGGCCGCGTCGATGACCAGCCCATCGAAGGCGACAACCTTGATGCGGGCACCGTCGCGGCCGAATTCCGCCTTGCTGGCGGTCTCGATCAATTGCACCCGTTCCTCGAAGGAAAACAGCGGCTGCTTGCCCGGATGGATGCCGATCGCGGCATAAACGATGTCGGCCACCGTCAACGACGCCTTCAGCACGTCGAGATGGCCGTTGGTCAGCGGGTCGAAGGAGCCGGCATAGAGGGCGATGCGTTCAGTCATTGCTGGTGCTTCTAGCGAGCCTCTCTCGCAAAGGCAAATCCGATTGGTGCGCCGGCCGTGAACCTTTTCCGGCACATGAACGACAGATGAACACGCTGATCACAAAGCCTTCACGCAGCGTTCACTAGGTTGCACCTTAATAAGATGAAACCAAAGTCCCATCTATCCGTTGTAAGGCGCAGGAGAACACGCACATGCTGATCTACATGCTCGCCACCGCAATGACCATCGCCATGCTGATCGCCACCGTATTTGGGCTGCATCAGGAGGCGCAGCGCGTCCGTATCAAGGCAAGCATCAAGCGCTTCGAAGGCTTCGGCCCCCGCAAGCCGTATCGTCACTACTGATAGTATTGAACTTGCTGCCGCGCCGGCCGATGGGCCGGCGTTGCTATGTCAAAACGGGCGCCGACTTATTCCCCGCCATCCGGAGCAACGTCTGACGCCGGGTCGGTCTCGGCACCGCCCTCGACGCTCTCATCGATTTCCTCGTCCGATTGCGGTTCCGAAATCCGCTCGACCGAAACCACCTTTTCACCTTCAGCCGTGTTGAAGATGGTCACGCCCTTGGTGGCGCGGCTGGCGAAACGGATGCCGTTGACCGGCACTCGGATGACCGTGCCGCCATCCGACACCAGCATGATCTGGTCATCATTGCCGACCGGGAACGTCGCCACCAGCCTGCCGATCTCGGCTACCTTCGACACATCGGTGGCACGGATGCCCTTGCCGCCGCGTCCGGTCAGTCGGAAATCATAGGACGAAGAGCGCTTGCCGTAGCCGAATTCGGTCACCGTCAGCACGTACTGCTCATGCGCCTTGAGCTCTTCGTAACGGCTGTCGGAAAGCTCCGTCTCCTCGCCGATCTCCTCATTGGTCAGCGCGATCTCTTCTTCTTCGCCGGCCGTCTCGGTGGCAAGCCGCCGCTCCGCCGCCGCGCGCTTCAGGTAAGCGGCGCGTTCCGCCGGTGAAGCATCGACATGCTCGATCACCGACATCGAGATGATGCGGTCGGTCTCAGCCATGGTTATGCCGCGCACGCCGACAGAATTGCGGCTCTGGAAGACACGCACGTCGCCGACCGAAAAGCGGATGCATTGGCCGGAACTGGCGGTCAACAGCACATCGTCATTGTCGGTGCAGGTCTCGACGCCGAGGATCTCGTCGCCTTCCTCCTCCAGCTTCATGGCAATCTTGCCGTTGCGGTTGACCTGGACGAAGTCGGAGAGCTTGTTGCGGCGCACGGTGCCGCGCGTGGTGGCGAACATCACGTCAAGCTCGCCCCAACTCGTCTCGTCCTCGGGCAGCGGCATGATGGTGGTGATGCGCTCGCCCTGCTCCAGCGGCAGCATGTTGATCAGCGCTTTGCCGCGTGACTGCGGATTGCCGATCGGCAGCCGCCAGACCTTTTCCTTGTAGACGATGCCGCGCGAGGAGAAGAACAGCACCGGCGTATGCGTGTTGGCGACGAACAGCCGGGTGACGAAATCCTCTTCCTTGGTCGACATGCCGGAGCGGCCCTTGCCGCCGCGGCGCTGCGCCCGGTAGAGCGACAACGGCACGCGCTTGATGTAGCCGGAATGGCTCACCGTCACGACCATGTCCTCGCGCTGGATCAGGTCCTCGTCTTCCATGTCCGAACCGCCCTCGGAAAGCTCGGTGCGGCGCGGCGTGCCGAACTCGTCGCGCACAGCGGCAAGCTCGTCCTTGACGATCTGCTGGACGCGCGCGCGGGACGACAAAATGTCCAGGTAATCGATGATTTCGGCGCCGATCGTATTCAACTCGTCGGCGATCTCGTCGCGACCGAGCGCGGTCAGGCGCTGCAGGCGCAGTTCAAGGATGGCGCGCGCCTGCTCCTCGGACAGATTGTAGGTGCCGTCCTCGTTGATCCGGTGGCGCGGATCGTCGATCAACAGGATCAGCGACTCGACGTCGCCGGAGGGCCAGCGCCGCTCCATCAACTGTTCGCGCGCCGTCTGCGGATCCGGCGCGGTGCGGATCAGCTTGATGATCTCGTCGATGTTGGCGACCGCGATGGCCAGACCGACCAGCACATGGGCGCGATCACGCGCCTTGCGCAACAGGAATTTCGTCCGCCTTGTGATCACCTCCTCGCGGAAGGCTACGAACGCCTTCAGCATGTCGGTCAGGTTCATCAGTTCCGGCTTGCCGCCGTTCAACGCCACCATATTGGCGCCGAATGAGGTCTGCAGCGGCGTGAAGCGATAGAGCTGGTTGAGGATGACGTCGGCGACGGCATCGCGCTTCAGCTCGATGACAACCCGGTAGCCCTGGCGGTCGCTCTCGTCCCGAATGTCGGAAATGCCCTCGATGCGCTTGTCGCGCACCAGTTCGGCCATCTTCTCGATCATCGACGACTTGTTCACCTGGTAGGGAACTTCGGTGATGATGATCGACTCGCGGTCGTTGCCGCGCTGTTCGATGTTGACCTTGCCGCGCATGACGATGGAGCCGCGGCCGGTCGAATAGGCGCTATAGATGCCGGAACGGCCAAGCACGATGCCGCCGGTCGGGAAATCCGGTCCCGGAATGATCTCCATCAGCGCCGGCAGGTCGATCGCCGGATTGTCGATGATGGCGATCGCGCCGTTGCAGACTTCGCTCAGATTGTGCGGCGGAATGTTGGTCGCCATGCCGACCGCGATGCCGCCCGAGCCGTTGACCAGAAGGTTGGGAAACCGTGCCGGCAGAACCTTCGGTTCGCTGCCGGAGGCATCATACGTGTCCTGGAAATCGACGGTGTCCTTGTCGATATCCTCCAAAAGCTCGTGCGCGACCTTGGTCAGCCTCGATTCGGTGTAGCGCATCGCGGCTGGCGGATCGCCGTCGATGGAGCCGAAATTGCCCTGACCGTCGATCAGCGGTACGCGCAGCGACCAGTCCTGCGCCATACGCACCAAGGCGTCGTAGATGGAGGCGTCGCCATGCGGATGGTATTTACCCATCACGTCGGCGACCGGGCGCGCCGACTTCACATATTTGCGGTTCCAATGGTAGCCGCTCTCATGCGAGGCGAACAGAATGCGGCGATGCACCGGCTTCAGACCGTCGCGCACATCCGGCAGCGCACGGCTGACAATCACGCTCATGGCGTAATCGAGATAGGAACGCTGCATCTCCTCGACGATGGATATCGGCTCGATGCCGGTGGGGCCGCCGTCGGCGCCGCGCGGTGTCTTCTGGTCGGTCAAATCGGATCACAATCTAATCAGGAATCACTTGGTGCTTATATAGGAAACAAGGCTGAAACTCCAACCTTCGCAGCAGTTTTCCAGTGTCATTTTTTGTGGTAATTTCAAATGGATACCACTGATTGCGACGATATGGCCACGGCGGTTTTCGCCGTCGCCGAGGCAAAAGCCCACGTGGCCGCCTTTGCGAGCGCTGGGCCGATTCACGAGGCCGGAACGATCGGTGCGCCACGGCGGGCACGATAGTGACCGGGCGTCTCACCCATCACACGCCGGAACCGGCGATTGAACGTCGACAGATCGTTGAAGCCGGCCTCGAAGGCGATCGCCGAGACCGCATCGTCCGACATGCGCAGCCGCACCGCCGCCCTATGCAGCCGCGTCTTGAGCAGGAATTGATAAGGCGTCATGCCCGCGACCTGCCGGAAGATGCGCAGGAAATGATACGGGCTGGTCGCAGTCTCATCGGCGAGCTCGGTGAGCGAGACCGGCCCGTCGGCATCCAGTTCGATCCGCCGCACGGCCTCGGCCACCCGCTTCTGATCGCGACGGCTCGGCGCGCGCCTGACATGCGTAGCGCCAGAGACCGTGCCCACGGCAGCACCGGCCATGCGCAGGGAAAGTTCCTCGAAGGCGCCGTTGTCGGCCATGTCGCGCGCGGTTTCCGCCTCGGCCAGCAGTGGCGCCAGGACCGGCAAAGGCGGCAGCCGCGGCGCTGCGAAGGCCAGTTTCCTGGCGCCGGGCACGCCAGCCACGATCCGTTCCATGTAGGCCGGCCCGAAATGGAACGAGAGGCAACGATCGCCGCTGCCATGTTCGTGCCCGCATTCGTAACATGTGCCGGGATTGCCAAGCAGGAGCGCGCCGGGTGCCAGCATCGCCGTTCCTTGTTGGGTGCGGTAGCGGAACGTCCCGCTGGTGACCGCGGCAACGCAGAAATCCTGATGCGCTTCTTCGAACGGCCGATCGTCGGAGCCGGCCGTGCAGATCACGTCCGTTACATGCCAGCCGGCTCCAGATGCGAGACTATGCGTGATCGTCGTCATGGCCGAAATATAGCAATTTTTCCCAAGCCCAGAACCCCGTCACCGCCTACTCTTCACGGTCTCCTGACAAGAAGAGACCACAACCATGTTCGACCAATCTTCGTTTGCCGAAGCTCTGCACAGCCCCGGTTCCATCGACGGGCTCTCTGAAAAGCTGAACCTCTACGGGCGCTTCGTCGGCGCCTGGACTTTCGACGCCTCGCGCCATCTCGAGGACGGCACGGTGCTGACCGGTCGTGGTGAGGTGCATTTCGGCTGGGTGCTCGAAGGCCGGGCGATCCAGGACGTCTGGATCCTGCCCGCGCGGGACGCTGGACCCCAGCCTTCGCTCGGCAAATGGACTTTTTATGGCACGACGCTGCGCGTCTATGATCCCGGGGCGGATGCCTGGCACGTCTTCTGGAGCGATCCGCGCAACCAGTATTTTAGCCGCCAGCTCGGCCGTGCTGAGGGCGACACGATCGTGCAAGTGGGCGCCGATGGCACCGGCAGTTCGGTGCGCTGGAGCTTTTCTCGCATCACCGAGAATTCCTTCCGCTGGCTTGGCGAGCGCTCGCTCGATAATGGCGCGACATGGCGGCTGGAGGTCGAGTTCCTGGCACGCCGAGCAGTTTGATCACCGAGGAATGCAGCAGCCCAGAATAAAGCGTCGCGATCCTTCGCGCCCCCCTCTGTCCTGCCGGACAGAGGGGGCGCTGTCCCACCGACATCAAGAATTCTAGTCACACGAAACCACTTTCCCGCTGACAGTTCCCACCGACCGGGCTTTACTCTACCAATATGCTGGTACGGGCTCGGCCCGGCGGGAGGGTCAGCGATGCCGAGTTTCGACAGCCTGTTCAATGCCTTCGTCACCATTCTCGTGACCATCGACCCGCCCGGCCTGGCGCCGCTGTTCCTTGCCGTGACACGAGGCATGAACCGCGAAGAGCGCCAGCAAGTTTCCGTCCGCGCCTCGATCATCGGCTTCCTGGTGATGGCGCTGTTTGCGGTCGCCGGAGCCTCGATCCTTTCGGTGTTCGGCATCACGCTGCCGGCCTTCCGTGTCGCCGGCGGCTTCCTGCTGTTCTTCATCGCCTTCGAAATGGTGTTCGAGCGCCGGCAGGACCGCAAGGAGAAGATCGGCGACGTCGCCATCACCAAGGACATGATCCACAACATCGCCGCCTTCCCGCTGGCGATCCCGCTGATCGCCGGCCCTGGCGCAATCTCGGCGACGGTGCTGCTGTCCGGCTCGTTTGAAGGCTTCGCGGCTCAGGCGGCCCTGGTTGGCATCATCTTCGTCTGCCTCGCCATCACCTATCTGGTGTTCGTGCTGTCGGAACGCATCGACCGCATCCTCGGCCAGACCGGCCGCTCGATCCTGACCCGGCTGCTCGGCGTCATCCTGGCGGCATTGGCCGTGCAGTTCGTGGCGGATGGCATCAAGGCGCTGATGGTGGGGTAGGGCGACCAGGGCAGCCGAGCCGGCCCTACTTAACCGTGGTGTCGATGACCTCGAAATCGTGCGTAATGGTAGCCGTCTTGGCCAGCATGGCGGAAGCGGAACAGTATTTCTCGATCGAAAGGTCTATCGCGCGTTTCACCTTGTCGCTGGAGAGCGCCCTGCCCTTAACGACGAAATGCATATGGATACGGGTGAACACTCTCGGCTCGGTTTCGGCCCGGTCTGCGTCGAGCTCGACGACACAGTCCTCGACCGCCTCACGGCCTTTTTCGAGGATGTGCACCACGTCATAGGCCGAACAGCCGCCGGTGCCGATCAGCACCAGTTCCATCGGGCTCGGCCCCGGCGTCTTGCCTTCCGGTCCGGGTGCGGTTCCGAGCACGACCTTGTGACCGCTGCCGGACTCGCCGACGAAGGTGCGCTCCTCGACCCATTTTACACGTGCTTTCACCTGATATTTCCTTCCACTTGGGGGCATCCGCCTCTGGAACCGGACGGGATTACGGCCTGGCTCGCGCGACGCCAAAGACGACGTCGTGCATGACCCTGCCGGGCAGCAGCGTGAAGATGCCGGCGCCGACCAGCGCGAAAACATAGAGCGCAATCATCACCTTGCTGTGCCTGGCGACACAGTGATTGTGGGCATGCCACACCGCCAGCGGCACGGTGACCAGCACCAGGATCGACAGGAGATGGATCGGGCTGAAAGGGCCGATGAGGCGGATCTGATGAATCCAGAAACTCGAGACCGCGATGACCAGCATCAGCCCGGCCCAGACATAGCCAGCGATGCGATGACGCGGCGTTCCCTTCGGCAGTGCCAGCTGGGTGGCCCCTATCGCCAGTGCGGCAAAAGCCGCAAAGGCATGCCAGGGTATCGGAGAAGGTGCGGCAAGCAGCGGGTCCAGCGACATTGCTCCCTCTCCGGTCGTTGCGCCCCTCGCTACAATCGATTGTCCTCAGAACGGGATTTCGTCGTCCAGTTCGCGCGACGAGCCGCCGCCACCGCCGCCCCTCGGCGCGTTGCCGCCGCCACCGCGATTGAAGCCTTCGCTCGGGCTGGACTGGCCGAAATCGGAACCACGGCTGCTGCCACCGGTATAGCCGCCGACCTGGCCGCCTTCACCTTGCCCGCGCGCGTCGAGCATCTGCAGCTCGCCGCGGAATTTCTGCAGCACGACTTCCGTCGTGTACTTGTCGGCGCCGGTCTGATCCTGCCATTTGCGCGTCTGCAGCTGGCCCTCGACATAGACCTTCATGCCCTTCTTCAGATACTGCTCCGCCACCTTGGCGATGCCCTCATTGAAGATGACGACGTTGTGCCACTCGGTCTTTTCCTTGCGCTCCCCGGAATTCTTGTCGCGCCAGCTTTCCGACGTCGCAATGCGGATGTTGACGACCGGCTCGCCCGAATTCAGGCGACGGATTTCCGGGTCCGCACCGAGGTTGCCGACCAGAATGACCTTGTTGACGCTACCCGCCATGATATTTCTCCGCGCTCATCCGAAACAAATTTTTGTCGCAGCACCTTACAGGCTGCGGACAATCGCCGCCTGCCAAGGCTGGCTTTTCCCACAAACTTTTTGTTCCCTTTTCGTTCTAAGGCGGAAGGGCCGTTCTGTCAATGTTTGTCAGCAAGAGGTAGTGTTCCGGTTTGAAATTTCCATGAAATCGGGGAATGGGTCGGGGGGCAATCAAATGAAGTCCGTCGCACATGAGGACCAGCAGCGCGAACAATGGCGAGCAGGTGTGGAAACGCGTATGCATGTATCGGCCAGCAACGGTGCGTCGCAACTTTGCATATTTGAGCAATGGGTCGAGCCCACGGTCGGCGCCCCAACGCATTGGCATCCTGTCGAGGAAGTGCTGACCGTTATCGCTGGCAGGGCCGAGATGCGGATCGACGATGAGCGCGACGTCCTGACATCGGGCCAGTCTCTCGTTGTTCCCGCGAACAGGAAACACGGGTTCAAGAACGTCGGCACCGGGACGCTTCACATCCATGCCGTGCTTGCGTCGCCAATCTTCGAGGCGACGTTTAACGGACCTGCCGGGGCAGTGAGGCGCTGGCTTCCGACAGTCTCGTAAAACAGCGCTTGCCAAATCAATAAGTATCGACTTATGCTTTCACCATGATCGAAGCAGAGATTTTTCGCGCTCTTGCCGACCCGACGCGCCGCGCCGTCTTTGAGCGGCTCGCCGCCGGCGAGATGAGCGTATCGGAATTGCGCACCGGGATGACGGTATCGCAGCCGGCCGTGTCGCAGCATTTGGCCGTCCTGCGTGGCGCCGGCCTGGTGGTCGAGCGCCGCGCGGGCCGCAATGCCTTTTACCGTGCCGATCCGCAAGGGCTCGCCCCCTTGCTTTCCTGGATCGAACGCTACCGGACCTTCTGGCCGGATCGCATCGAAAGGCTGAAGACGGTTTTGAAGGACATGGACCAATGAAGGACAGGGGATCAATGGCCGACGACAGCCATCACGAAGTCTCTCCGGACGCGATCGAGTTCGAGTACGACCTGGTCGAACCGCCGGAAAAGGTATGGCGGGCCTTGACCGTACCGGAGCTGCTCGCCGCCTGGATGATGCCCAATAACATCAGCCCCGAGATCGGCAACCGTTTTGCCTTCGCTGGGCCGGACACGCCGATCGAATGCGAAATCCTCGACGCCGAACCCGAGAAGCTGCTGCGCTATTCCTGGCGGGAGCAGCCGGGCGACGCCGCGCGGCAGGATCCGCTCGACAGTACCGTCACCTTCACGCTTGCCCGCACCGTTTCCGGCGGCACACATCTGCGCATCGTCCATGACGGCTTTGCCCGCAAGGCCATGCCTGCCGTCGCCATGGCAGGCGCCGGCTGCCGGCTTTCGCTCGATGCAAACAGGTCACCTAAGCCAATCGCCGCAAACACGCCTCGCCTCCTGTTGCGCGCGGCCTGAAAACAAAACAGACGGAGAGACACAATGAGCGGTGTTGCCAATCTGGTGCCGATGGTGATCGAGCAATCGAGCCGCGGCGAACGCGCCTTCGACATCTTTTCGCGGCTGCTGCGCGAGCGCATCGTCTTCATCAATGGCGAGATCAACGACGACATCTCGGCGCTGGTCTGCGCGCAGCTTTTGTCGCTGGAATCGGACAATCCCGACAAGGAGATCTCGCTCTACATCAACTCGCCAGGCGGCGTGGTGACCAGCGGCTTCGCCATCTACGACACGATGCAATACATCAGCTGCCCGGTCTCGACCGTATGCATGGGCTTTGCCGCCTCGATGGCCTCGTTCCTGCTGATGGCGGGCACGCCGGGGCGTCGCATCTCGCTGCCGAACGCCACCATCCTGCTGCATCAGCCGCTGGGCGGGTTCCAGGGCCAGGCCTCCGACATCCAGCGCCATGCCGAGCGCATCGGCCAGACGAAACGGCATATGACCGAACTTTACGCGCAGCATTGCGGCCGCACCTATCAAGAGGTCGAACGCACGCTGGACCGCGACCACTTCATGACGGCCCGCGAGGCCCAGGCCTGGGGCATCGTCGACCACGTCTTCGACACGCGAAAGAAGGCGGCGTGAGGCCAAGGCCAGGATCGGAGTCCGGCCGGTTGTCGAAGATTTGAGGAAGCCGGTCTGGTCCCGTTGCCGGCGCGTCACTATAGTCCTGGGATGATCGACACGCATCCGTCCAGACCATTGCACCGCGCCATCGCCGTCGTGGTGCTCGCCTTGGCCGGCCTCGTGAGCGGCGCGGCACTCGCCGACGACAGCTCGGCACCGGCGCGGAAAGGCACCCTGCCCGGCGTGGCCGGCGACTATCGCATCGCCAAGCCGGCTCCCGAGCCCGAACCCGACAATGGATTCCCCAGCAACGGCAACGGCACGTTCAAGATCGGCGATACGGATGTCAGGATTTCCGGCAGCATCACCGTCGATGTCGGCGCCGGCGGGATCAAGCCTTCCAGCCGGTAGGGTCCACCTGCCCAACCAACCGCACATAAAAACGGCCCCGCCGTGCTTTGCGCTACGGACGGGGCGTTTTTGGATCTCAAACCCAATCTTGCCGGGAGTGTACTGCCGGCGTTTGATTTCGGATGCTTCGCGGCATTCAGCCGACGATCCGACTAGCGGTCTCTGATTTTTACGGGATATGGCAGGTCACGGTTTGTCGGGTGGCGCAAACGCTAAACCCTGGCACTTATGCCTGCCACGGCTCCAGTGACAACTGGAACCCTAGGGGACAATCCGGTGGCGTCATAGCTCCGCTCCTGTGTCCGTTGCGATTTTTGTCAATTCGAAGCGCAAATCGCAAATACCTGCGGCGTCTCGCAGGCCACCATTGGGTGGCGAGGCCATCGAAAGACGGCCGGCTTCGTTGACTTCCAGAGACTGCTCCCCTCAGCCGGTGGCGTCAACCATCAATAGCCGGTTACGGAAAAACGTGATCGCTGGGAGGTTACGTACAGGTCAGTTTTTGCACAGCTTTGTCAGGAGCGTGTTCGGCCTTTGTTCTTTCCGCTTGCCCGTTCACGCGAAAGACGCTTAAACGCTTTTGTCGGGAATTGTGGCGTCTCTCGACGTGGCGGCAAAACTACCTACATAGGGGATGGCCGGGAAAACCCGCCATTCCAGGAAATTCCAGATTCTGAGGCGGCGACCGGCGATGGCCGACCATAAATATCTTTCCATTCGCGGGGCGCGCGAACACAATCTGAAGAATGTCGATCTCGACCTGCCGCGTGACAGCCTGATTGTCATGACCGGCCTGTCGGGTTCCGGCAAATCATCGCTTGCCTTCGACACGATCTATGCCGAAGGCCAGCGCCGCTATGTCGAAAGCCTTTCGGCTTACGCCCGGCAATTCCTCGAAATGATGCAGAAGCCTGATGTCGACCAGATCGACGGGCTGTCGCCGGCCATCTCCATCGAGCAGAAGACCACCTCGAAGAACCCGCGTTCGACGGTCGGCACCGTCACCGAGATCTACGACTACATGCGGCTTCTCTTTGCACGCGTCGGCATCCCCTATTCGCCGGCCACCGGCTTGCCGATCGAAAGCCAGACGGTTTCGCAAATGGTCGACCGCGTGCTGGCGGTCGAGGAAGGCACGCGCCTGTTCATCCTGGCGCCGATGGTGCGCGGCCGCAAAGGCGAGTACCGCAAGGAGTTGCTGGAACTGCAAAAGAAGGGCTTTCAGCGCGTCAAGGTCGATGGCGTCTTCTACGAGATATCCGACGTGCCGGCGCTGGATAAGAAGTACAAGCATGACCTTGACGTCGTCGTCGACCGTATCGTCGTGCGCGGCGATCTGGCGACGCGGCTTGCCGATTCCATTGAAACCGCGCTGAAGCTGGCCGATGGGCTGGCGGTCGCCGAATTCGCCGACAAACCGCTCGATTCCAGCCAGACCGGCGAGGATTCGGTCAACAAGTCGAAGAACGAGACGCATGAGCGCATCCTGTTCTCGGAAAAATTCGCCTGCCCGGTCTCCGGCTTCACCATTCCGGAAATCGAACCGCGGCTGTTCTCGTTCAACAACCCGTTCGGCGCCTGCCCGACCTGCGACGGCCTCGGCAGCCAGCGCGCCATCGACGGCAATCTGATCGTCCCGGACGAAAACGTCTCGCTGCGCGACGGCGCCGTCAGCCCATGGGCCAAGTCGACCTCTCCCTATTACGTGCAGACGCTCGAAGCGCTGGGCAAGGCCTATGGCTTCAAGCTCGGCGACAAGTTCCGGGATCTGACCGAAGAGGCCAAGGAAGCGATCCTGCGCGGCACCGGCGAGCGCGAAATCACCTTCCAGTATGATGACGGCCTGCGCTCCTACAAGACCACCAAGACTTTCGAAGGCGTCATCCCCAATCTCGAGCGGCGCTGGAAAGAGACCGAATCCGCCTGGATGCGCGAGGAGATCGAGCGCTTCATGTCGGCCACGCCCTGCCCGGCCTGCAAGGGTTATCGGCTGAAACCGGAGTCGCTGGCGGTCAAGATTGCCGGCAAGCATATCGGCGAAGTCACCGAACAGTCGATCCGCAACGCCGACAAATGGTTCACCGACCTGCCGGCGCAGCTCAACGACAAGCAGAACGAGATCGCGGTGCGGGTGCTCAAGGAAATCCGCGAGCGGCTGCGCTTCCTCAATGATGTCGGGCTCGACTACCTGACGCTGTCGCGCAATTCCGGCACGCTGTCGGGCGGCGAGAGCCAGCGCATCCGGCTGGCATCGCAGATCGGCTCCGGCCTCACCGGCGTGCTCTATGTGCTGGACGAGCCGTCGATCGGCCTGCACCAGCGCGACAATGCGCGCCTGCTCGATACGCTGAAGCACCTGCGCGACATCGGCAACACGGTGATCGTCGTCGAGCATGACGAGGACGCCATCCTGCATGCCGACTATGTCGTCGACATGGGGCCGGCCGCCGGCATCCATGGCGGCGAGATCATCGCCCAGGGCACGCCGCAGCAGGTGATGGCCAACCCGAACTCGATCACCGGCAAATATCTGTCGGGCGCGCTCGAAGTGGCGACGCCCGGCGTGCGCCGCGAGGCCAAGAAGAATCGGCGGCTGAAGATCGTCGGCGCGCGCGGCAACAATCTGAAGAACGTCACCGCCGAAATCCCGCTCGGCACCTTCACAGCCGTCACCGGCGTGTCGGGCGGCGGCAAGTCGACCTTCCTGATCGAGACGCTGTTCAAGGCGGCCTCGCGACGCATCATGGGTTCGCGCGAACACCCGGCCGATCATGACCGCATCGAGGGCCTCGAATTCCTCGACAAGGTCATCGACATCGACCAGTCGCCGATCGGCCGCACACCGCGTTCGAATCCCGCCACCTATACCGGCGCCTTCACGCCGATCCGCGACTGGTTCGCCGGCCTGCCCGAGGCCAAGGCGCGCGGCTACCAGCCCGGGCGCTTCTCCTTCAACGTCAAGGGCGGCCGCTGCGAAGCCTGCCAGGGCGATGGCGTCATCAAGATCGAGATGCACTTCCTCCCCGACGTCTACGTCACTTGCGACGTCTGCCACGGCAAGCGCTACAACAGGGAAACGCTCGACGTCGTGTTCAAGGGCAAGTCGATCGCCGACGTGCTCGACATGACGGTCGAGGAAGGTGTCGACTTCTTTGCCGCCGTGCCCGGCGTGCGCGACAAGCTCGACACGCTGAAGCAGGTCGGTCTCGGCTACATCCATATCGGCCAGCAGGCGACGACGCTGTCCGGCGGCGAGGCGCAGCGCATCAAGCTGGCCAAGGAACTGTCGCGCAAAGCGACCGGCAAGACGCTTTACATCCTCGACGAGCCGACAACCGGCCTGCACTTCCACGATGTCGCCAAGCTGTTGGAAGTGCTGCACGAACTGGTCGACCAAGGCAACACGGTCGTGGTCATCGAGCACAATCTCGAGGTGATAAAAACCGCCGACTGGGTGCTCGATCTCGGCCCCGAGGGCGGCGACGGCGGCGGCGAACTGGTCGCCTCCGGCACGCCAGAAGCCATCGTGCGCGAGAAGCGAAGCTACACCGGCCAGTTCCTCAAGGAACTGCTGGAACGGCGCCCCGGAGGCAAGCGCGAAGCGGCGGAGTGAGCGGACCGGTAGGCACCTGGAGAGCTTTTGAATGACAATCCGAAAAGCGCTTGCCGGTGATCTCCAAATTGTCGTCTCGCTGACCGACGCGGCCTATGCACTCTACACCGCGCTGTTTGGCACACCGCCGATCCCGGTCACCGAGGATTATGCGCCACGCATCGCGCGCGGCGAGGTCTGGCTGCTGGAAAGCAGCAACCAACTTGCCGGGCTTCTCACACTGGAGCGGCATGACGACCACGCGATGATCTTTTCCGTCGCCGTCGCCCCCGGCTTTCAAGGCAAGGGCTTCGGCATTGCGCTGCTCAACCAGGCGGACGAACAGACGCGCCTGTGGGGCCTGCCCGAAGTGCGGCTCTACACCAACGCCAGGATGGAGCGGAACATCGCGCTCTATCTGGCCTATGGTTTCCACGAAACGGGTCGCCGGCCCAATCCCTACCGGCCAGGATGGGTGCTCGTCGACATGGCAAAACCAGTCCATGAGACGGCCTGATTTTTCTGAACTTGGGAGGATGACAATGAGCACATCGGGAACAATCCGCGCCGGCATGGGCGGCTGGACGTTCGAGCCCTGGGATACGTCCTTCTATCCCGACAAGCTTCCCAAGGCCAAGCAGCTCAACTACGCCACTCGACAGGTGCCGAGCATCGAGGTCAACGGCACCTATTATTCCAGCTTCAAGGAGCCAACCTTCGTCAAATGGGCCGGCGAGGCACCCGACGGCTTTGTGTACTCGCTGAAGGGCAACCGCTTCGTCACCAACCGGCGCGTGCTGGGCGAGGCCGGTGAATCGATGATGCGCTTCCTCAGCTCGGGCGTGGCGGCGCTCGGCGAAAAGCTCGGGCCTATCCTGTGGCAGTTCGCGCCGACCAAGAAATTCGATCCGGATGATTTCGAAGCTTTTTTGAAATTGCTGCCGCAAAAGCAGGACGGGGTTGCGCTGCGGCATGCGCTCGAAGTGCGCAACGACAGTTTTGTCGTGCCGGAATTCGCCGCGTTAGCGCGCAAATACAAGGCGGCGATCGTCTATGCCGACCATGCCAAATATCCTGATATCGCCGACGTCACCGGTGATTTCATCTATGCCCGGCTGCAGACCGGCAGCGACGACAATCCCGACTGCTACACGCCAAAAGGCCTCGATGAATGGGCCGCGCGGGCAAAAGTCTGGGCGGAAGGCAAGGTGCCGGCCGACCTCCGACGCGCCGATCCCGCCACCGACGCACCGGTCAAGCCGCGCGACGTGTTCGTCTACTTCATCACCGAGGGCAAGGTCCGCGCGCCGTTCGGAGCGATGGCGCTGATGAAGCGCGTGACGGATTAGAGCAGCGAGCCTGCGGCGCCGGAACCTGCGGGGCAGGTTGACCGTTTTGCCTCACTAGCGGCGACTGGGCCAGTGCTTTCGCGTGGATGCGATAGGCTCATTGTTCGCCGAAGACCGGTTTCCACAGATGGCCAGGCGCCTAACCAGCGGACATTGGCATTGGGAGAACCGGAAGAAAGCGAGGAAAGATGGCGATCATCCTCATCGGGGCGTTGCTCACCATCGCCGGCGTTGTGTACATGGCGGACGCCGTTCTCAGGCGTGGGAAACTCAGTGATCCGACGCCCGCAGCTTCGGACCGCCGGATGCCGAATCTCGCAACGTCCGGCCCGACGCTTGAGCCACGACGGCGCGGATTAGGCTTCCTCGGCCTGTCACAGAATTGGCCGGGTCTGCTGATGATGGCGATCGGCGTCATTCTGCTGTTGTCGGTGGTGATCCTCTAACCCAATAACTCAAGAATTACGGCATCTTCATCGCCGTCGTAACCTTATCGATACCTCCTTGCTGCATGAATCCAGGCAGGCCAAGTCACAGATTTGGGGCAAGGACGAGGGGCATGTCGCTCGACTACACTTCACTTCTGCTGGCTGTCGGCTTTTCCGCTGCCTGTCTGAGCCTGACATTGTTCGGCATGTGGCTGACCGCCCGCTCGGAGAAATTCCTGCTGACATGGGCGATCAGCCTGGTGTTCGTGGTCGGCGATATCTTTGCCTACGACGCCTATATCGACATGCCTGGGCGCCTGCTGGGCATGGCAGCCCTCGCCCTGCTCCTGCTTGGTTTTTCGACCATGCTGGGTGCCGCCTATCAGTTCAGGAGCGGTGAATCGCCAATTCCGCGCACGGTGCTTGGCAGCGCCATTTCGCTGGCTGTGACATTGCCTGCCATGGCTCTTGGCTATGACGGACTGGGCTTCATGTTCGAAAACGCCTTCGCTGCGTTGCTTCTGTTCGCAACGGCGCTCGAATACTGGAAAGGCCGCGACGAGGCCCCTGCCCTGACGATCGGCATCACCGCGCTCTATTCGGCCACGGCCACATCCTTCGCCCTGTGCGCCATGGTTCTTGCCTGGGATGGAAAGCTGATCCTTGGACATGCGCCCAGCAACTGGGCCGAGGAACTGAGCCTCATCATCGTCATCGCCAGCATGACCGGCATCGGAGCGCTTTCACTGGCACTCAATCAGGGACGTCTGGCCAGGCATCACCACCGCAACGCGTTGACCGACCCGCTGACCGGCCTGCTCAACCGGCGCGCGCTGTTCGACCTGCATGGCGATACCCCGTTCGGTGCTTTCACGTCAGTGGTTGTCTTCGACCTTGACAGCTTCAAGGCCATCAACGACGAATTCGGCCATGCCGCCGGCGATGAAGTGCTGAGGATGTTCGCCAGGGACCTCGCCGGCAATCTTCGCCCGGCCGACGTCGCCGCGCGCATGGGCGGCGAGGAATTCGCGCTGGTGCTGAAGCGGACCTTGCCTGAAACGGTGGAGGCCACCGCCGAGACCATACGGGCAGCTTTCGCGGCGCGACGCATCGAAACCGAGACGGGCTCGTTAACGTGCACGGTCAGTGCCGGATTTGCCTTCGGCACCAAGGAGGGCCTCAGCTTCGACAAGGTGCTCAGCGCCGCCGACAAGGCGCTCTACGCCGCCAAACGCGGCGGCCGCAACCGCGTCACCGCCTCTCCATTCCGGCGCGCAAGCTGACCGCGCACATCGATGCCGTAGCTACGATCGGGATGAGCGAAGGCGGCCCTTATGCCGCCATGACGATTTCATTGAAGGCATCCAGGTCGACATAGAAGACCTTGGTGATTTCCTCGATCAGGTCGTCGTATTCGCAGCCCTGTGACCTCAAGATGTTGATGGCGGCGATGATGTCGACACGTTCGGTAAGCCGCCGCTTCTGGTAGTCCTCGACGTAACGTTCCATGGCTGTCCCTTGGCCTGTGTGCCCAAACGCGTTTGAACGACAGAGATCGCAGGAGGGAAGCTAGGAAGCTTTGCTTGCGTGAAACTTGCCCGGTGCTAGCCGCGCCCTCGATCTGCGATGAACCAGACTGATACGGAAGCGGCCGACTCACAAAAGCCCTGGGAAAGACTAGCACGCAGCCCATGGTACGCCAGTGACGCAGATGGCTGGATCGGAGAAATATTGGACTTGCCAATGACTTCGGACCGTCAACTGAAGTTCAGCGACGATTCTACACCGTCAGGAACTTCCTGACATCCGCCCTGTCGAGATCTTCCGCCGGACCGGTATGGACGATCAGTCCCCGATCCATGATGTTGACCTCGTCGGCGAGTTCGCGGCAGAAATCGAGATATTGTTCGACCAAAAGCACGGCAATGCCGGCCTGGTCGCGCAGATAGCGGATGGCGCGGCCGATATCCTTGATGATCGACGGCTGGATGCCTTCCGTCGGCTCGTCGAGCACCAGCAGTTTCGGCCGCATTACCAGCGCCCTGCCGATCGCAAGCTGCTGCTGCTGGCCGCCGGAAAGGTCACCGCCGCGACGGCCAAGCATCTGCTTGAGCACCGGGAACAATTCGAAGACATGCGCCGGAATGTTGCGGTCGCCGCGCTTCAGCGGCGCAAAGCCTGATTCCAGGTTTTCCCGCACGGTGAGCAGCGGAAAAATCTCCCTGCCCTGCGGCACGAATGCGATGCCCGACCGGGCGCGGTCATACGCCGCGCTCCGGTCGAGCGCCTTCCCCTCGAAGGCAACGCTTCCGCTCGTCAGCCGGTGGTGGCCGACGATCGATCTCATCAAACTGGTCTTGCCGACGCCGTTGCGGCCGAGCACGCAGGTGATCTTGCCGGCGCCCGCCTTCAGCGACACGCCGCGCAGCGCCTGGGCGGCGCCGTAGTGCAGCGTGACATTGGAAACTTCGAGCATGTCAGTCCCGTCTCCAGAACTTGAGAAACGACAGATCGAAGTGATGGAATTGAACCCGCCAGACCATGCTCATCTCCCCAGATAGACTTCGACGACACGCTCGTCGGCCGACACGAAATCGAGTGTGCCTTCCGAGAGCACCGAGCCCTCATGCAGGCAGGTGACCTTGACGCCCAGCTCGCGCACGAAATGCATGTCGTGCTCGACGACGATGACCGAATGGTCGCGCGCAATGTCCTTGAGCAGTCGTGCGGTTTCCTCGGTCTCGGCATCGGTCATGCCGGCGACCGGCTCGTCGACCAGAAGCAGCTTCGGATCCTGCGCCAGCAGCATACCGATCTCGAGCCACTGCTTTTGCCCATGGCTGAGATTGGCCGCCAATTCGTCGCGCTTGTCACCGAGCCGGATGATGCCGAGGATATCATCGATCTGCCGCGTCTCAGCGGCTGAGCGGCGGTGAAACAGCGCCGGGAAGATCGACCGCGGACCCTTTAGCGCCAGCATAAGGTTTTCCTCGATCGTGTGGCTTTCGAAGACGGTCGGCTTCTGGAATTTGCGGCCGATGCCCATCATGGCGATCTCGGCTTCATCGTGCTTGGTGAGATCGACCTGGCCGTCGAAGAATACCTCGCCCTCGTCGGGCCGCGTCTTGCCGGTGACGATGTCCATCATCGTCGTCTTGCCGGCGCCGTTGGGGCCGATGATGGCGCGCATCTCGCCCTTGTCGAGCACCAGCGACAGATTGTTGATGGCGCGAAAACCGTCGAAGGAGACCGAGACGCCGTCGAGATAGAGGATGGTGTTCGACTTGCTCATCGTCGCTCACTCCGCCGGCTGCGGTTCGGGGCTGGATGCGGACCAGTCGCCGGGCTTTCTCGCCGCGCTGCGAACGATTTTTGCCGGCGGCGCAATGTCGGCATCGGTGCCGGCTTCCTCGGCAATCGAAGCGGCTCGCAACGCCCTGGCGTTGCCGCGCCAGGAATCCCACATGCCGATGATGCCCTTGGGCAGCAGGAGCGTGACGGCGACGAACAGCCCCCCCAATGCAAACAGCCAGAACTCCGGCAGCACGCCGGTGAACCAGGATTTGCCGGCATTGACCAGCAACGCACCGATGATCGGCCCGACGATGGTGCCGCGCCCGCCCACAGCCGCCCAGATCACCACCTCGATCGAATTCGAGGGTTCGAATTCGCCCGGATTGATGATGCCGACCTGCGGCACGTAGAGCGCGCCGGCAATGCCGGCCATGACGGCAGACACCGTGAATGCGAACAGCTTGACGTTCTCCGCCCGCCAGCCGAGGAAGCGCGTGCGGCTCTCGGCATCGCGCACCGCCATCAAGAGCTTGCCGTATTTGGAACCGACGATCGCCCAGGTGACAAAGACCGCGAGTGCGAGCGTCACCGCACTGGCGGCGAACAGCGCCGAACGCGTCGCGTCGGCCTGTACGTTGAAGCCCAGAATGTCCTTGAAATCGGTCAGGCCGTTGTTGCCGCCGAAACCCATGTCGTTGCGGAAAAACGCAAGCAGCAGCGCGTAGGTCATCGCCTGCGTGATGATCGAGAGATAGACGCCGGTGACACGGCTGCGAAAGGCGAACCAGCCGAAGACGAAGGCGAGCAGGCCAGGCACTGCGAGCACCATGATCGCGGCGAACCAGAAATTGTCAAAACCATACCAGAACCATGGCAATTCCTTGTAGTTCAGGAACACCATGAAGTCGGGCAGGATCGGGTTGCCGTAAACGCCGCGCGAGCCGATCTGGCGCATCAGATACATGCCCATCGCATAGCCGCCGAGCGCGAAGAAGGCGCCGTGGCCGAGCGAGAGAATGCCGCAATAGCCCCAAACCAGGTCGAGCGCCAAGGCGAGCAGCGCGTAGCAGAGATATTTGCCGGTCAGCGCGACGATGTAGGGCGGCACGTAGAAGGCGCTGGTGGGCGACACCGCAAGACTGAGCAGCGGCACGATGACGGCCACCGCCAGCAGGATGAAGATCGTGATGGCGACGCGGCGGTCCGCACCCGCGGCAAAGAAGCGTCCGGCGATCATGCTTCCACCGCCCTGCCCTTGAGCGCGAACAGGCCGCGCGGGCGCTTCTGGATGAACAGGATGATCAGCACCAGCACGACGATCTTGCCGAGTACGGCACCGGCATAGGGCTCGAGGAACTTGTTGACGATGCCGAGCGAGAAGGCGCCGACCAGCGTGCCCCACAGGTTGCCGACGCCGCCGAAGACGACGACCATGAAACTGTCGATGATGTAGCCGCGTCCGAGATTGGGCGAGACATTGTCGATCTGGCTAAGCGCGACGCCGGCTATGCCGGCAATGCCGGACCCCAGCGCAAAGGTCAGCGCGTCGACCCATGGCGTCCTGATGCCCATCGAGGCGGCCATGCGCCGGTTGGCGGTGACGGCGCGCATCTGCAGGCCCCAGGGCGTGCGCTTCATCACATAGAGCAGCACCGCGAACACGGTGAGCGCGAAAACCAGGATCCACAGCCGGTTCCAGGTGATCGCAAGCTGTCCGACATTGAACGAGCCCGACATCCAGGATGGGTTGCCGACCTCCTGGTTGGTCGGCCCGAAGATCGAACGCACCGCTTGCTGCAGGATGAGCGAAACGCCCCATGTCGCCAGCAGCGTTTCAAGCGGCCGGCCATAGAGGAAGCGGATGACGCCGCGCTCGATGATCAAACCAACCAGAGCCGAGACGAGGAAGGCGAGCGGCAGCGCGATGACCAGCGACCAGTCGAACAGGCCGGGAAAGGAAGTGCGGATCACCTGCTGGACGACGAAGGTCGTATAGGCGCCGAGCATGACCATCTCGCCATGCGCCATGTTGATGACGCCCATGACGCCGAAGGTGATGGCAAGGCCGATTGCCGCCAACAGCAGCACCGAGCCCAGCGAAATGCCGTACCAGATGTTCTGCCCGGCATCCCAGAAGGCCAGTGTCGAATTGATGTTGGCGATTGCGGCCGTCGCCGCTTGTTTGACCGCATCCGAAGAATTCGCTTCAACCGCAGCGAGCAGCGAAACCGCATCGCGGTCGCCCCGCGCGCCGATCAGGGCGATTGCGGCGAGCTTGTCGGCATCCGGCCGATCGGAAACCAGCACGGAGGCGGCGCGGGCCTGTTCGAGCAGAGCCCTGACGCTGGCCACGGTCTCACTGGCGATCGCCGTATCGAGTGGTCCGATGTTTGCGGCGTCGGGCGTCTTGAACATGGTGTCGGCGGCGGCAATGCGGACAGCCGGATCCTTGGCGCCGAGCGTCAGCGTGCCCAACGCATCGCGGATGACGCGGCGCAGCGTGTTGTTGACCTTGATCTTGGTGATGTCGTCCTTGGCCGCCTCGCCCGATGCCTCGCCGCTCAACGGGTCGAAAAGCTGAACGCTCTCGCCCGCTTCCTTGCCGGCAAACACCAGGGAATCGGCCTTACGGACATAGAGGTTGCCGTCGGCAAGTGCCGCAAGCGGCCGCTCGACCGCCGGATCGCCGGCGGCCGCCAGTTCGTGGACGACGGCTCCGATCTCGGAAAAGCCCTTGGCCGTGGCGAATTTGGCGATGATGCCGCGCAGATCGGTTTCGCCGGCGCCCGATGACGACATTGTCGCCAGCAGGAACAACAGCATCAAACCAATCGTACGAAACAGGTTCATCGGTTTCTGGTAAGCCTTGAAGGTTGAAGTGGGCGTCCGGACGGCGGAGGAAGCCGTCCGGACGCGCGCGGTCTGACTAGGTCAGCCCTGGGAGGGATCAGTTCGTGCCCTTGCCGCCGCACTTGCCGGTGGCGACATTAAAGTTGCCGCAGGACAGAGGCGCGCGCCAATCGGAGATCAGGTCCTTGGAGTCCGGCAAATAGTCGGACCATTCGTCGCCCATCACCAGGCCCGGCGTGCGCGAGACCGTCTCGAACTGGCCGTCGGCCTGGATTTCGCCGATCAGCACCGGCTTGGTGATGTGGTGGTTCGGCATCATCGTCGAATAGCCGCCGGTCAGGTTCGGCACCGACACGCCGACCATGGCGTCGATAACCTTGTCCGGATCGGTGGTGCCGGCCTTCTCGACCGCCTTCACCCACATGTTGAAGCCGATGTAATGGGCTTCCATCGGGTCGTTGGTGGTGCGCTTGTCGTTCTTGATGAACTTGTGCCAGTCGGCGATGAACTTCTTGTTCTCGGGCGTATCGATGCTCTCGAAATAGTTCCAGGCGGCGAGATGGCCGACAAGCGGCGCGGTGTCGAGACCGGCAAGTTCTTCCTCGCCGACGGAGAAGGCCATAACCGGGATGTCCTCGGCCTTGATGCCCTGGTTGCCGAGTTCTTTGTAGAACGGCACGTTGGCGTCGCCGTTGACGGTCGAGACGACGGCGGTCTTCTTGCCGGCCGAACCGAACTTCTTGATCGCCGAAACCTCGGTCTGCCAATCGGCGAAGCCGAACGGCGTGTAGTTGACCATGATGTCTTCCGCAGCCACGCCCTTGGCCTTCAGATAGGCTTCCAGGATCTTGTTGGTGGTGCGCGGATAGACGTAATCGGTGCCTTCGAGCACCCAGCGCTTCACCGAGCCGCCGTCCTCGCTCATCAGATAGTCGACGGCAGGGATGGCCTGCTGGTTCGGCGCGGCACCCGTGTAGAACACGTTGCGCTCGCTTTCCTCGCCCTCATACTGGACGGGATAGAACAGGATGTTGTCGAGCTCCGAGAACACCGGCAGCACCGATTTGCGCGACACCGAGGTCCAGCAGCCGAACACCGCCGCGACCTTGTCCTTGGAGATCAGCTCGCGCGCCTTTTCGGCGAACAGCGGCCAGTTGGAAGCAGGATCGACGACGACCGCCTCCAGCTTCTTGCCGAGCAGGCCGCCTTTGGCGTTCTGCTCGTCGATGAGCATCAGCATGGCGTCCTTCAGTGTCGTCTCCGAAATCGCCATGGTCCCCGACAGAGAATGGAGAATGCCGACCTTGATCGTGTCGTCGGCAGCCCTGGCGGGTGCCGAGATCAACAGGCCGGCGGCAACCACGCTCGCCGAGAACATTTTTGTTATTTTCGAGAAATTGCCCCTCATATTACAGACTCCCAAGCTGGTTGATTGCACCGCAACACTACAATGCAACCCCCATGCCAACCGCTTTGGCGGAGCCAAAGAAGAACGAATAATTCAGAGATATCAGCGTCTTGGAATATGACGCTTACAAAACAAAGCGAGCCGGTCAGAAATCGATTGAGAGAAATTTGCGCAGCGCAGGGCACTATTGCCTAATTTTCGCTCATTTTTGGCCGATGCCTAGAATTTGATCTCAACAAGCATGCCGCAGGCGACCGATGTTGCGGCGCGGTGCAGAAATAGGGCAAGCTCGCTCCTTAAACGAGCGACCTCATGGTTTCAGGCATTTCACGCATTTTCATCGGCATACTGCTTCTGGCGGCGGCGACCGGGGCCGCACGAGCCGATTTCAGCGACGGCAAGATGCCTGATGGCGCTTATCATTGCGAAGTGTACCTGCTTGGCATGTTCCTCAACCTCGGCGACATCACCATCAAGGGGAATGTCTACAGCGGCCCGGTCTACACCGGCATCGGCGCCTTCAGCACCGCGCAACAGGGCTACAGCTACCAAATGGACGCAAACGGCGTGATCTCTTGGCTTGGGCCATTGGGTGGCTATACCGCTGGCGGCAATTCGCTGTCGCTGACCCAGGCAACGCTGGACAGTGGAACCGCGCCCTCCTTCGACATCATCATGAAGCAGCCAGATGGCGCGTTCACCGCCTCGACCTGCACACGGGGAAGCAGCCAGTAGGCTGCACCCGGGAAGCAGCCAGTAGGCTGCACCCGGGAAGCAGTCAGTAGGTCCATTCCCTGGGCAATGGTCTCCGCTCCGCAGCCCGCCCGTCTCTTATGTCATCTGGATGTTGCCGAAACTGGATAGGCAGCGGTGCGCCGTCACCATCCACCTTGAGAGGCAGACACCATGGCCAACGCACCGTCTTCATCCTCCCCTGTCATTCGCGACGTCATCGCCGAGCGCGTGTCGCGCCGGACTCTCCTGAAAGGCAGCCTTGCATCCGGCGCGCTGATTGCCGGCGGCAGCTTCGTCGGTTCGTTATTTGCCGGTGAAACACATGCCGCGGCAGCGCTTTCCACGCTCGGCTTTCCCGAGCTGAAGCGCGTCTACGACAAGACCCACGCCGCCGCCGAAGGCTATGAGACCACGATCGTCGCACGCTGGGGCGACCCGCTTGTCGCCGGCCTTCCGGAATTCGATGGCAACAAGGTAGTCGCCGACGAGCAGGAAAAGCGCTTTGGCTACAATTGCGACTACATCGCCTTCCTGCCGTTGCCGAAAGGCTCCGTGAATTCCGACCACGGCCTGCTTTGCGTCAACAACGAGTACATTTCGCCCAACGTCATGTTTCCCGGCATGACCGAGGATGACGCCGGCAAGACGATGAGCAAGGAACAAGTCGACCTCGGCATGGCCGCCATGGGCCACTCGATCGTTGAAGTGCAGTTGAAGGACGGCAAGTGGGGCATCGTCGAAGACAGCCCGCTCAACCGCCGCATCACGGCAAACACCGAGATGACCGTTTCCGGCCCGGTCGCCGGCCACGCACTGATGAAAACATCTGCCGACGCGACCGGCACGAAGGTGCTCGGCACCAGCTACAATTGCAGCGGCGGCTTCACCCCATGGGGCACGGTTCTGACCTGCGAGGAAGGCGTTTCCGACCTGTTCGGCGGCGACCCGAAGAAGGCGCCGACCGCCGACATTCTCGACCGCTACGGCTTCGACGGCTCCGACATCTATGGCCGTGGCCGTTTCCATGATCGCTTCAATCTCGACAAGGAGCCGAATGAGGCCAACCGGTTCGACTGGGTGGTCGAGATCGACCCCTACGATCCGGCTTCCAAGCCGGTGAAGCGCACCGCCCTTGGGCGCATGTCGCACGAAGCATCCACGGTCGTCCTCAACAAGGATGGCCGCGTCGTCGTCTACATGGGCGACGACGACTATTTCGAATACATGTACCGCTTCGTCTCGAACAAGGCCTACGATCCAGCCAGACCGGGCTCCGGTAACAGCCTGTTGGATGACGGCGTGCTTTCGGTCGCCCGCTACGACGCCGACGGCTCCATGACCTGGCTGCCGCTGGTTCACGGCCAGGGCAAGCTCACCGCCGAGAACGGCTTTGCCGACCAGGCCGAAGTGCTGCTGAAGACACGGCTGGCGGCGGATGCGCTGGGGGCGACGCCGATGGACCGGCCCGAGGACATCGAGACCAATCCGGTGACCGGCCGCGTCTATGCGGTGATGACCAAGAACAAGAAGCGCGACCAGTCGAAGGTCAACCCGGCCAACACGCGGCCGGAAAACCTCTGGGGCCACATTGTCGAACTGATCCCGCCCGGCGGACGCGGCGCAGACGCCGACCACACGGCCGACAAATATGCCTGGGATCTGTTCGTGCTGTGCGGCAACCCGAAGGACGCCAAAGTCGGTGCCACCTTCCACCCGGACACGTCAGACAATGGCTGGTTCGTCTGTCCCGACAACATTACCTTCGATCCGGCCGGCCGGCTCTGGGTAGCGACCGACGGCGCCAATGATTTCGACCTGCCGGACGGCGTCTATGGTGTCGATACCGAAGGTCCGGCGCGCGGCCTGCCGAAACTGCTGTTTACCTGCCCGCATGGCGCCGAGGCGACCGGCCCCTGCTTCACGCCGGACGGCACGACCTTGTTCCTGTCGGTCCAGCATCCGGCCGAAGATGCCGAGACGCTCGACAAGGTCCAGACGCTGTGGCCCGACTTCAGGGATGGCCAGTTGCCGCGCCCTTCCGTGGTCGCCATCCGCCGCAAGGACGGGCAGCCGGTCGGCGCCTGACAAAAAGGCGGAACGCGTGCTACGCGTTCCGCCTCGTCCGACGATGTGGCAGCCATGCGCAAGGAACTGACCCAGTAGACCCGTACTCTAGCTCTCCGCTGCGACCGCGAGCGCCAGCCGGCTCATGTCGGTGAACAGCGCCTGGCGCTCGGAATAGTCGGTCTGTTCGCCGGTCTCGATGTTGTCGACCACGACGCACATCGACAGCGCACGCGCCCCGAAATGCGAGGCGATGCGATAGAGTGCGCTGGTTTCCATATCCACCGCCAGGGCGCCAGCTGCCTGCGCATCGGCAAAGCGGACGCGCCCTCGCGGATGATAGAAGATATCGCTGCACACCGTCAGGCCGGCGCTATGGTCGATGCCGAATTCCACCGCCTTGGCCAGCGCCGATGCGAGGAGCACCGGATCCGGGCCGGCGGGTCCATAAAGGCCGAAAACCTGACCGCTCTGGGCGCTTTCCGCCTGTGCCGATTGCGAGATGACAAGGCTGCGCAGTTTTGCCTTTGCGGTCAGGCTGCCGCAGGTGCCGGTGCGGATCAACGTCCGGGCGCCATAGTGGTCCAGCAATTCATGCGCATAAATCAGAAACGACGAGACGCCGATGCCCGTCGCCTGAATGCTGATGGGTTTGCCGCCAAACAGCCCGGTGAAGCCAAGCGCGCCACGTCGGCGATTGACGCAGCGCGGTGCTTCCAGGAATGTTTGCGCCATCCATTCGGCGCGCTGCGGATCACCCGGCAGCAGCACCGTGTCGGCGTAGGCACCCTCGTCTGCTTCGTTGTGTGGCGTCAACCGCTGCTCCCCCGAGCCGGCCTGTCGTTTCACCCGCAATCATGGCGGTGTCACGGCATTGTGCAAGGAAGAACATCAGGAGTTTCTAAGATTCCAGCACATCCTTGACGATGGTCGCCAGTTGCTTGAGCGAGAACGGCTTTGGCAGGAAGCCGAAATGCGCATCCGCCGGCAGGTTTCTGGCGAATGCGTCCTCGGCATAGCCGGACACGAAGACGAACTTGATGTCCGGCTGGCGCTTGCGCAATTCACCAAGCAGCGTCGGTCCATCCATTTCCGGCATCACCACATCCGAAACCACGATGTCGACCTTGCCGCCCAGCGCCTCGAACACTTCCAGTGCCTCGACGCCCGACGATGCCTCATGCACGGTGTAGCCGCGCGAGGTCAGCGCCCGCATGCCGCCCATGCGCACGGCGTCCTCGTCCTCGACGAGCAGCACCGTGGCCGAGCCCGACAGATCCTTGGCCGCATCGGCGACCTTCGCTGGTGCCGCCGGCACATCGTCGGGTTCGCCTGCTTTTTTCGCTTCCGCGATATGACGGGGCAGGAAAATGCGGAAAGTCGATCCCTTGCCGACCTCTGAGTCGCAGAAAATGAAGCCGCCGGTCTGCTTGATGATGCCGTAGACCATCGACAGGCCAAGGCCGGTGCCCTTGCCGACTTCCTTGGTGGTGAAGAAGGGCTCGAAAATCTTCTTCAGCACCTCCGGCGCGATACCGCTGCCGGTGTCCTCGACTTCGACCACGACGTAGTCCGCCGGAGTGAGCTCGCGATAGGAAAAGGCCTTGCACTCCTCGGCGGTCACATTGCGGGTGCGCACGGTGAGATCGCCGCCCGCCGGCATCGCGTCGCGCGCGTTGACCGCAAGATTGACCACCACCTGTTCGAACTGCCCGATATCGACCTTGACCGGCCACAAATCGCGGCCATGGTCGACCTTCAGCTTGATGTCGTTGCCGACAAGGCGGGCAAGCAGCATCCTGAGATCGGCGAGCACGTCGGTCAGGTTGAGCACTTCCGGCCGCAGCGTCTGCTTGCGCGAGAAGGCCAGCAATTGCCGCACCAGCGAAGCCGCCCGGTTGGCGTTCTGCTTGATGTTCATGATGTCCGGGAAGGATGGGTCCGACGGGCGGTGGTTGGTCAACAAAAGGTCGGACGCCATGATGATAGCGGTCAGCACATTGTTGAAATCATGCGCGATACCGCCGGCAAGCTGCCCGACAGCCTGCATCTTCTGGCTCTGCGCCATCTGCCCTTCGAGCGCTTTCTGCTCCGTCGTCTCGACGGCGTAGACGATAGCAGACTCCTCGGCGCCCTCGCCGCCCGTGCCGTCGGCGACCGCGTTGACGTAGAACCGGATGTGCCGTTCGTCATTGCCGGGCAAAAGCGTGTCGATCGGCTCGATATCGGCCTGCCGCTGCTGCGCTTTCTCGAAGGCAGCCGCAAAAGCCGGCCGGTCGCGTTCATGGATCACTGTGTCGAGCCGTACACGGCGATCGACGGCGTCGCGGTCGACGACGGAAGAAAACAGCGACAGGAACGGCGCATTGGTGCGCAGGATGCGCCCGTTATGGTCGACGCCGGCTATTGCCATCGGTGTCGAGTTGAAGAAGCGGGTGAAGCGCACTTCCGAAGCCCGCAAATCGGCCGAGGCGTCCTCGCCTTGCGTGCGGTTGAGCACGATTGTGCGCGTCGGCCCGTTGAGGCCTTCGCGGCTGGCAGAAACGCGATGCATGAAGCGCACCGGCAGCGCCTCGCCCGTCATCGTCGTCAAATCGAGGTCGATGACCGCATTGCGTGTCGTGCCGGGGTCGGCCTTGACCGAGCGGACCAGCGCCATGCCGTCGCCGGCCACGATTTCAGCCAGGGAGACGGCACCGGGCGTGAAGCTGGTGAGGTCGATGCCCAGCCATTCGGCGAGCGTGGCGTTGATGTAGGTGACGCGGCCTTCCTGGTCGGCCGAAAAGAAACCGGCCGGCGCATGGTCGAGGTGATCGATCGCCTTCTGCAGATCGAGGAAGAAACGTTCCTGTTCGGCCCGTTCCTGCGAGATGTCTGCAAGCTGCCACGCCAGCATCGGCAACCGCTGGCCCGGAACGTTGAAGGCGCGGGCGCGTGCCCGGTACCAACGGGCGCCGGGCTCGGCACCGGGCCGAATGGACTGCGCGAGGCGAAACTCGCCGTCGCCCGGCTGGCCGTCGCGCAGGCCGGACGCCAGGCGATAGATCGTCACAGAGGCTTCGGGGACATCCGAGAGCAACCCCTCGACCGTCTTCAGGTCGGCCGCGGACGATGCTCCGGTCATATCGGCATAGGCGCGATTGGCGTAGACGACGCGGCCCTTGGTGTCGGTGACAAGAAGGCCCTGCGACATCGAATCGACGAAGGATTTCGACAGTTCGTCGCCTGTCGAGCGTGGCGTGACCTGCACGAAGCCGATCGCCGTCGCGAACAGGAAGCCGACGCCGATCATCGCCAGCACGCCGAGCATGCCGAGCAGGAAAGGATCGCCGAGGCGCTCGCGGAAAAGGCCGAAAACGATCGCCGCCCCCGTCAGAACGACGATGAAAATGATGAGCCGGGTGACAGCGCCCGGTCGCGTATTCTGGTCGACGATCGGTACCGGATAGAAATCGCCGCGCGCTTCCTTGGCCATGTGCCCCCTGCTCGTGAATTCCGGTGTTCCGACACCCGCCCCTAGCGGGTTGAATCACATTCTCCTAGTCCGGAAAAGGCCTGGGCGGCAAATGTCGGATAAAAATGATGTCTTGTGGCCTTCGGAGTTTTTCAAGCTGTTCACCAGCGTGAAACGCAACTTGCGGTGGCCCGCCGCAACGGTCTAGTGTCTCGTCACTTCCAAGGGCAATCAGGGGAAACCAATGCAATGGCTGGATAGCGTGGCGGGTCCCGGTTATGCCGCAGCACTGTTGTGGACGTTTGCAGCGCTTGTCCTGCTGGTCATCGTTCTCATCATCGTCAAGCTCGTGCGCAATCTGACGTTTGGAACCTTCGTCGCCGGCGGCAGGAACCGCAAGACGCGGCTGGCCGTCATGGATGCCACCGCCGTCGACAGCCATCGTCGATTGGTGCTGATACGCCGCGACGACATCGAGCACCTGCTTCTGATCGGCGGCCCGACCGATGTCGTTGTGGAACGCGACATCCGGCTTTCGGCGCTGCGTCGTCCTGCGTTGACCGGAGATGGCGGATTGCAGCCGGTCCCGGCCGCTGCGGCCCCGGCAGCAAGGCCGCGTCCGCCGCAGCCCGCTCCACCGCCGACGAGACAGGCGCCAGCTCCGCAGCCGGTGAACACGGCGCCGCCAGCTCGTCCGCGCCCAACACCGCCAGCGCCGGCACCTGCACCGAGGCCGGCGACGCAAAGCTACCAGTCGACCAATGTGACGCCGCTGCCCGCCTACGGCTCCGCCAACGCCAATGTCGTTCGGCACGCACCACCACCGCCGCCGCCAAGACAGGACAGCATCGACGACACGCTGATGAGGGAACTCGAAGTGTCGCTCGACCAGCCGCGTTCGAGCGGCCCGGCGGCCAAACCGGCGCCGCAGTCGCTCGACGATGAAATGACCAAGCTTCTCGGTGAACTCTCCAGCCAAAAGAGATGAGCAGCGGCGGGTGCCGCGTCAATGAAAATGGCCGGAAAACCGGCCATTTCAAAAGCAACATTGCCGATGACGGCGTGCGCCGGCGGTTTTGACTTCAGTCGTCGCGGTAGACTTTTTCGCGGCGCTCGTGCCGCTCCTGCGCTTCGATCGACAACGTCGCGATCGGACGCGCATCGAGGCGCTTCAGAGCGATCGGCTCGCCGGTCTCCTCGCAATAGCCGTAAGTGCCTTCGTCGATGCGCTGCAGGGCGGAATCGATCTTTGCAATGAGCTTGCGCTGACGGTCTCTGGCCCTGAGTTCGATGGCGCGGTCGGTTTCCGAAGAGGCGCGATCGGCCAGATCGGGGTGATTGGCGTTTTCTTGTTGCAGGATTTCCAGTGTTTCGCGCGCTTCGCGCAATATGTCATTCTTCCAAGTGACGAGCTTTGAGCGGAAGTAGGATTTCTGCCGCTCGTTCATGAACGGCTCGTCTTCGGAGGGTACGTAATCGGCGGTAACGATGTCGTTCATTCGACTCACCCAAACTGCCCCAAATTTGGCGCCTATATATTCGCGGTCCGACGCCTGCACAAGCGCAATCGGCCGTTGTCTCACGCAATTGTTAATGTGCGCCGGCGCACGCCTTTGCTGCAGCGAACGGTCGTTTTCATACCAAACTACGCTGCGGCACTTTGGATCCGTCCAGCATGCTTTCCGAACATCGACCATGATTTTCAGGCGGATGCACAAGCGCCTTTTGCGGCACCGCAGCACGGATGATTCGCAGCTTCGAAGAACACAGGGCCATTGTGCGCAACGCGTTCTCGTGGCTAATCCTGGAAGGCTTCGGCGTTCGGAGGTTGGGTGAGCAAGCTTTATCTGTTGCGACATGCAAAGGCCGGCTGGGCACTGCCTGGCATGCGCGATTTCGATCGCCCGCTCGATGCATCCGGTCGCGCCGACGCCGAAATAATGGGCGCCGCCATGCGCGCCCGCCGCTATGTTCCGGATCTGACGCTGTGCTCCAATGCCAAACGCGCCAGGGAGACGCTGGAAGGTCTGGCCGGCCAGACCGATACTGGCCGGGTCCTGTTTTTCGACACGCTCTACAGCGCGGATGCAGCAGGTTATCTCCACCTCATCCAGAACAATGGCGGATCGGGTTCATTGCTGGTCATTGGCCACAACCCGATGATGGAAGATCTCGCCATGGCGGTTTCGGGCGACGGCGACGAGACGGCGCGGGCGACGCTCAATCATGGGTTCCCGACCGCGGGCCTTGCGGTCGTCCGCTTTGAAGGCGATCTTGCCAAGGCTGCCCAAGGCACCGGCTATCTCGAAGCATTCCTGACACCGGCCGATCTCTGAAGCCATTTCAAAGCCTGGTTGCAGAGCCTATATCGGACGAACCGAAGCCCGAGAGAGCATATTTTGGCATCATCGCTGACCACCTTCACCGACGAGGCGAGAATTGCCCTCGACACGCTGTCAGGCCGCGCCACCGGGCTTTTTTCCCCATCGCTGCGCCTCGGCGTGACCGGATTGTCCCGCGCCGGCAAGACGGTGTTCATATCCGCCCTTGTCCACAATTTGATCCATGGCGGGCGCCTGCCGCTGTTCGAGGCGCAGAAATCGGGGCGCATCGCCCGCGCCTTCCTCGAGCAGCAGCCGGATGACGCTGTGCCGCGCTTCCAGTACGAGGATCACATCGCTGCCCTGGTCAACGACCGCGCCTGGCCCGATTCAACGCGCGCCATTTCCGAATTGCGGCTGACCATCGAATATGAATCGGCCTCCGGCTGGAGCCGCATGTTCTCCTCGGGCAGACTGTCGGTCGATATCGTCGATTATCCCGGCGAGTGGCTGCTCGATCTGCCGCTGCTCGGCAAATCCTTCGCCGAGTTTTCGCACGAAGCCTTCGAAATGGCGGTTCTGCCGGTGCGCGAGGACCTGTCGCAGGCCTGGCGGGCGCTGTCGGCCGGGATCGCCCCGAATGCCGATGCCGATGAGATGACGGCGCGCCGCCTGGCCGAGAGCTTCGCCGCCTATCTCAAGGCCTGCAAGCTCGACGAGCGGGCGCTTTCGACCTTGCCGCCCGGCCGCTTCCTGATGCCTGGCGATCTCGAAGGCTCGCCCGCACTGACTTTTGCGCCCCTGGTTGGGGTCGGCGACAAGCGTCCGCGCGCAGGGTCGCTGCACGCCATGATGGACAGGCGCTACGAGGCCTACAAGACGCATGTCGTCAAACCCTTCTTCCGCGAACACATCACCCGCCTCGATCGCCAGATCGTGCTGATCGACGCCATGCAGGCGCTGAACGCGGGTCCCGGCGCCATGGCCGACCTGGAGCGCGCGGTGACCGAGATCCTCAGCTGTTTCCGGCCCGGCCGGGGCAGCTTCCTCACCGACCTGTTTTCGCGGCGCATCGACCGCATCCTGGTCGCCGCAACCAAAGCCGACCATCTGCATCACGAAAGCCATGACCGCCTGCAGGCGATCGTGCGGCGGCTTGCCGACCGCGCCGTGGGACGGGCGAATTTCACCGGCGCCGATGTCGATGTGGTCGCTATGGCGGCGGTCCGCGCGACTCGCGAAGGCACCGTCAAACAGGGTCGAGAAACGCTTCCCGTCATTATCGGCACACCGATCGCCGGCGAGAGGATCAACGGTGAAATCTTTGATGGAAAGACGGAAACAGCCATATTTCCCGGTGATTTACCGGAGAAAATTGATGCGGTATTCGATATTTCCGGACCCGATCACAAGCAGGACGCCGCGGATCCGGCAATCCGCTTCGTCCGTTTCCGTCCACCAAAGCTCGAACGCACGGCCGAAGGTGTCACGCTGTCGCTGCCGCATATCAGGCTCGACCGTGCCTTGCAGTTCCTGATCGGAGATCATTTGGCATGACCGCGCCCCGCAAGCCGGCGGCATTCCGCATCGAGCCGGAAGCCACGTCGAGACAAGCGCCTCCAGAATCGCGCCCCCAGGCCGATGCCCAGCGCAAACCGCGCGCGATGAAGACCGATGTCGCGATGGTCATCCCGGCGGAAGTCGATGTCTTCGACGAGCCCGACATCATTGCCGCGGAACCGCCACCGGCCATCGCCCCCAGGAAACGCTCGCTGCTCGGCAGCATCTTCTTCGGGGCCTTTGGCGTGCTGGTTTCGCTGGCTGTCGGCCTGTGGACCGACCAGCTCATACGCGACCTCTTTGCGCGCGCCGAATGGCTGGGCTGGCTGGCCGCCGGCATGGCAGCCGTCGCCGTGCTGGCGCTTGTTGTGATCCTGATTCGCGAATTCCTGGCGATCGCGCGCCTCGCGGAGGTCGAAAAGCTGCAGAAGCGGGCGCTCGACGCGATCGCGCGTGACGATCCGAAGGCAGCACGATCGGTCGTCGACGAGCTGTCGGCCTTTGTCGCGGCCAAACCCGAGACCGCGGCCGGCCGGCGCTCGCTGGCCGAACTGCGCGGCGAAATCATCGACGGCGGCAATCTGGTGCGCCTGGCCGAAGCCGAAATTCTCGGCCCCCTCGATACCAAGGCCAAGGTGATGATTCTCGAGGCCGCCAAACGCGTCTCGCTGGTGACGGCGGTCAGCCCGCGTGCGCTGGTCGATGTCGCCTATGTCGTGTTCGAGGCCGGGCGTCTCATTCGCCGCCTGTCGGAACTCTACGGCGGACGGCCGGGAACGCTGGGTTTCTTCCGCCTGGCGCGCAGCGTGCTGGCGCATCTGGCGGTTACCGGCTCGATCGCGGTCGGTGACAGTTTCGTCCAGCAGATCGTCGGCCACGGACTGGCGGCGCGCCTTTCGGCCAAGCTTGGCGAGGGCGTCGTCAACGGCATGATGACGGCGCGCATCGGCATCGCCGCGATGGAGACGGCGCGCCCCCTGCCCTTCAGCGCCGCGAAGCGTCCCGGGCTGGGCGATTTCCTCTCGGCGCTGACATCGTTTGCAACCAGGAAAGACGCTGAAACAACCCCGTCCGGCAAGTGAGCCGGCAGGAGCGTTTGGACCTTCGGAATTGTTACCGAACTGCTTTGCGGCAGCCCCGTAGTGACGAAGCATTAACCAATCTTGTTCATGGTCAGACGGGTTCCAAACAGCCTCTTTGTTGCCGGGTGTCGTCGATGAAAAGCGTATTCCTCTCCAGCGTCCTGCCCCTGGCGACCGTGATCGCAACAGCTGTCGGTGTTGCCGGAGCTGCCTCCGCGGCGGAACCGGACAAGCAATTCTTCCAGTCGGCCGAAGGCAAATGGATTGGTCCGGGCGAGATCGTCGCCGGCAAGTACAAGGGTACCAAATTCAACTGCAGTTTTACCGGCTCGACGCCCGACGGCAAGGTCGGCATGACACTCGACGGCGGCTGCCGGGTCGGCATGTTCACCCAGCAGATGTCAGCCAAGATCGAGCGCAAGGGCCGCGAGGGCTACAAGGGCAGCTTCATGGGTGGCGCGACCGGTTCCGGCCTCGACATCATCGGCGGCAATGTGGTCGATGCCCGCAAGGTGGTCTTCACCATCAACCGCAACCAGCTGCGCGGCGTCATGCAGGCCCGCATCCCCGACGACAATTCGATGACGGTGACCATTGCGGTGCGCGTCGACGACCAGTTGGTGCCGGTGATCGGCATGAGCCTGAAGCGCGTCGATGCCGTCGAAGTCGGCTCCATCGCGCCGAACTGAACAATTCATAGAAAAAGGCGGCGACCTAATGGTCACCGCCCATTTAACCGTTCGAATCAGGGCGTTAGCCCTTGATCGCGGCCGTCACTTCGTCATAGGCCTTGCAGGCGTCGGCCAACGTCGTGGCGCCCTGATACTTGGTTGTCACCGCCTGGACCTTGGCCGTCAGATCAGCCGCCTTGGACGGGTCCTTGGTGATCGCTTCCTGCAGCGCGGTAGCCATGTCCTGCGCTTTCTTGGTCGCGATCTCCGCCGTGCACTCGGGCGCCTTCGAGCAAGCCGAACCGGCAAGCACCGCCAGGCCGACGGCAACAAACAAAAACTTCTTCATGTCAGTCATCTCCTCAAAAAGGGCGCGACTTGATCGTCGATCACCCTCCAATGGCCGAAGCCGAGCGTCCTTAGCCTTCGATTGCGGCAAGATGCAACGTGTTGCCGGTGTCAACTTGTGTATCGCGCCTGCAACATCGCCAGCGGCAGGATTCAGGCTATTGTGTCGGCGGCATGAAAGTTCAGCTGCGTGGCTGCAGCAGCGCCAAGACGGCTGTCGATGCGGCAAGGATAGCAGTCAGAGTCAAAGGCGCTGTAGGGCCATAGGTGTCCACGACATAGCCGCCGACAACCGCGCCGACGGTGATGGCGATCTGGAAAGAGGCGACCATCAGGCTGCCCGCTGCTTCCAGCGCGTCAGGCGCTGCGCGAGACAAATTTGTCGGCAGCACCACCGGCGCCATGCCGAAGGCGAAACCCCACAGCGTAGCGAAGCCAAAGGCAACGCCAATGTGCACGCCCCAGAGAACCAATGCCAGCGCCGCAAACGCCATCAATGCGGCGGTAGCCACGAGAGCCACGCGGATATTGGCGTCGGCCATGCGGCCACCGGCAATATTGCCGATCACAGCGGCGATGCCAAATCCTAGCAACGCCAGGGCAATTGGCCCGGTTGCAAGGAGCGTCACGTGTTCGAGGAAAGGACGCACATAAACCGAGCCGGCAAAATGCCCCGTCATCAGCAACAGGATAGCAAGCATACCCAGTTGAATGCCACGCCGCCGTGTCAGCCGAAGGACGTCTGCAAGACTATTGCTTGCTGTTGCAGGCAAGGTCGGCAGGCTAAGCACTTGTAGCAGCATGGCAAGCAAGGCCAACCCCGCTGTCATGGCCATGGCGCTGCGCCAACCCAGCCAGTCGCTGATCAACGCGCCCATCGACGGTGCGGCAATGGTTGCGAGCGAGACGCCGAGGGTGACGATAGCCATGCCCCGCCCCGTCGCGTTGGCGCCAACCAGCCTCGCCACGACGGCGACCGAAAGTGCCCAGAAAGCGCTGAGAGCGATTCCCAGCCCGGCCCGGCCCAGCAACAACAGCCAGAAATTGGGCGCCAGCGCTGCAAGAACATTGGAACCGACTGCCAAGGCGCTGAGGCCAACCAGCACCGTCTTGCGGTTCAGTCGGCCGATGAGAACATTGCTCAACATGGCCGTCACGGCGCCGACGGAAGCGGTGGCGGTGACGACCTGTCCGGCCGTCCCCTCGCTGATGCCGAGATCGCGTGCCATTGGCGTCAGCAGACCTGCGGGCAGGAATTCGGCCGACACCAGGGCAAAGCTGGTGGCCGCCAATGAAATGACCGCGAACCAGGTGCCCGCGCTCCACGTGGCTGGCGCACCGGCATCGACGTCTATCGCCGCGTCTTCAAGCTGTAATGTTGTGTCTGTCACGGAAAGATCTCCAAAGTTTGGAGGTCTTCATAGACGAGCCCCTTCGGATGATATGTACCTCAAAGTCCGAAATTCATGTCTATTCGTCCGGGAATTGTGCGACGCACAACGCCCGGCGAGACACTGGTGATGCGCTTGAACGCGCGAGCGAAGGATGCCTCGGAATCATAGCCCAAACGGGTAGCGACCTCGGCCACCGACAAGCCGTTTTGCCCCAACAACTCGCGGGCAAGCTGCATGCGCAGACGGGCGAGATAGCGTGCAGCACCCTCCCCCAATACAGCGCTGAAGCGTTCGGCGAAAATCGAGCGCGATTGGCCTGCCAGGCCGGCGAGGCTTTCCAGCGTCCAGTTATGGCCGGGGTCTCGGTGCATGGCTGCCAGAGCGCGGCCAATATGAGGGTCGCGGATGGCTGCGAGCCAACCGGTGGTCGAGGCTCCCGTGCAATTGACCCAGCAGCGAATGAGCCGGGCTGTCAGCAAGTCCGCCATACGCGACAAGATGGTGGCGCTGCCCATCTGCGGTTGCGCGGCCTCCGCGGTCATAGCCGCCAGCAAAGGACCAACGACCGGGTCATTGCCGGCCACGTCGCAACCCTTGATGATAGGGGGCATCAACGTGATCAATGGGTTAAGCGCACAGGCGCCCAAGGCCATGGACCCGCAGAAAAGGGTGCTTGTCGCGCCCGTGCCTTCCCGTACCACTTCGCAGACGTTGCTTCCCAACTTGGTCACCTGGCAATCATCGAGCGAGCCGCCTGCAACGTCCGGCGCGCTGGCCAGCCGATGGGCGATGCCTTGCGGCAGCAGCACCAGATCGCCATCGCGCAACTCCTGCCAGCCTTGCGCTTCGGTATGGATCCAGCATGGACCCTGACCGACAAAGTGAAAACGAAGCAGCGGTTGTTCCGGGAAGGCGATGCTCCATGGATGTCGGAGCTCGCAGCGGCCATAGTTGACGCCACTCAAGCGAAAGTCTTGTAGGACTTCGCTGAGCGCATCCATCGGAATATGTGGCGCCGAAGACGGTTGGGACGAATAGTCAGGCATTTCATAGTTATAGACACCGAACGTCCGGCGGGCAAGCGGAGACCTGAGGCGATTGCCCCGACTTGTTCTACACAATCGCCTTTCCGGCCACTTTCAGCGCGCGCCATACTTAAACGCAGGAATGCGCCAGCGCGTGTCTGGCAGTCCTTTGGGGCGGCGACAAAAACGCTTCCAGATCATAGGTTTAATGAGGACAAACTGAGATTATGAGCCCAAGAAGATGCTGTAGTAATCTAAATGAACGAATCGGCCCTCGAACGAGCGGAATGACAATATGGCGGTAGAGGCATCGGGCAGCGATCTGGTTCAGGTGGTGGCGCTGCTTGCGGCCGGCGTCGTCGCCGTTCCGATCTTCAAGCGCATGGGCCTCGGCTCGATCCTCGGCTATCTGGCAGCCGGCGTGGTCATCGGCCCATTCGGCCTCGGCGTCTTTTCCGAATCGGAAGCCATTCTTCATGTCGCCGAACTCGGCGTGGTGATGTTCCTGTTCATCATCGGGCTCGAAATGCAGCCGTCGCGGCTGTGGGGTCTGCGCCGCGAAATATTTGGCCTCGGCGCGCTGCAGGTCGGCGTCTGCGCGCTTCTGCTAACCGGGGTTGGCGTGGCGGGAGGCTTTCCGATCGCACAATCCTTCGTCGCCGGAGCCGGCTTCGTGCTGACCTCGACGGCGATCGTCATGCAGCTTCTCGAGGAGCGCGGCGAAATCGCCGCCCCGAAAGGCCAGCGCATCGTATCTGTCCTGCTGCTTGAGGATCTGGCCATCGTGCCGCTGCTGGCCCTGATCGCGTTCCTGGCGCCCGGCGGAGCCGACACCAGCCTGTCGGAGCGGCTGACCGAGGTCGGCATCGGACTCGCCGCGATCGTCGGCCTGGTGGTGGCCGGCCGCTATCTGCTCAATCCGTTCTTTCGCATCCTGGCGGACGCTCGCGCCCGCGAGGTGATGACGGCGGCGGCGCTCCTGGTCGTTCTAGGGTCCGCGCTCGCCATGCAGCTTAGCGGCCTGTCGATGGCGATGGGAGCCTTCCTGGCTGGCGTGCTTTTGTCGGAATCGACCTTCCGCCATCAGCTCGAAGCCGACATCGAACCGTTCCGCGGCATCCTGCTCGGCCTGTTCTTCCTTGCTGTCGGCATGTCGCTCGACCTGCATGTGGTCGCCGCGAACTGGCGGCTGATTGCCATCTATGTCGTCGCCTACATGGTGATGAAGGCGTTCGGCATCTACATCGTCGCCCGCATCCTGAAGTCAGGCCACCGCGAGGCGCTGGAGCGCGCGGTCTTCATGGCGCAAGGCGGTGAATTCGCCTTTGTCCTTTACTCGGCGGCCGCCGCTGTCGGCATCATCGACGGCCAGGCCAATGCGACGCTGACGGCAATCGTCATCATCTCCATGGTGCTGACACCGCTGGCGATCATCGCGCTGCGCTATCTGACGCCGCGCGACGAGCAGTCGCTCGACGGCGTCGATGTCGCCGATGGCCTGACCGGCAGTGTGCTGATCATCGGTTTCGGCCGCTTCGGCCAGATCGCCAGCCAACCGCTGTTGCTGCGCGGCATCGACGTCTCGATCATCGACAATGAGGTGGAGATGATCCAGGCAGCGGCCGATTTCGGTTTCAAGGTCTACTATGGCGACGGCACCCGGCTCGATATCCTGCATGCCGCCGGCGCCGGCCGGGCGCGCGCCGTGCTGATCTGCGTCGACAAGGCCGATGCCGCCGTCCGCATCGCCCAGCTGATCAAGGCCGAATTCCCGTTGCTCACGGTGTTGGCGCGGGCTTTCGACCGCGGCACCGCTCTGCAGCTCATTCGCGCCGGCGTCGACTACCAGCTTCGCGAAACCTTCGAATCGGCGCTGGTCTTTGGTGGGTCCGCCCTGGAATCGCTCGGTGTGGATCCGGAAGACGTGGCTGAGGTGATCGAGGACGTGCGGCGCCGCGATACCGCCCGTTTCGAAACGCAGCTCGCCGAAGGCGTCCGCGCCGGCCAGCGCTTCCTGAAGGGCAATATCGGCACACCCATTCCGACGCCGCTGTCTACGCCGCGCCGCGCCGGCCAGGCACTCAATGAAGAGACGGCCGGCGTGCTGCACAAATCCGAACCCGCGGATTGAACGAGGAATTAGGCATGGAATTGGACAGCAGAGCCCTATCGGTCACCAGATTCTGGCGCGATGTCGGCGAGGATGCCTGGTTCGAGAAGAACGAGGCATTCGATGCCGACTTCCGCAACCGCTTTCTCGATCTGCACTATGCCGCGGCGCGGCGTGAATGCGACGGCTGGCTGGAGCATGCCGAAGGCGCGCTGGCGCTGATGATCCTGCTCGACCAGTTTCCGCGGAACTGTTTTCGCGGCACCGGCCACATGTACGCAACCGACCCGCTCGCAAGATATTTCGCAGAGAGGGCGATCGCGGCCGGTCATGATCTGATGCTCGAGGAAGAACTCCGCGTCTTCCTCTATCTGCCGTACGAGCATTCGGAACTGCTCACCGACCAACACATATCGGTCGAGCTTACGCAGGCCAGGGCCGAACCCTACCTGAAGTACGCTGTTGAACACCGCGATATTATTCAGAATTTCGGCCGCTTTCCGCATCGAAACCGAATGCTCGGCCGCGAGACCACAGCGCAGGAACAGGCGTTCCTGGATGGCGGCGGATTCTCGGGTTAAAGACCACGCTGCCGCCCCGCTCCAAGGTGTGTTGAGATTAGGTCAGGCCGAGTCGAAAACGGTGGGTTCCGAGAGCACCGCAGGAACTATCAACGCACCTAGGCCAGCCACCATTCCCGGCCGGACGACAACCGCTCGATGCCAGAGCTGTCTACGGCGACCAGTCGGTCCGTGATGCTGCGGCCATCGACAATCAGGCCGGGCGCGATCTCGGCCAGCGGCGCCAGCACGAAGGCGCGCTCCAACATGCGCGGATGCGGCACTTCCAGCCCGGTCTCGTGAATGACGCGGTCGCCGAACACCAGAATGTCGATATCGATCAGCCGCGGCCCCCAGCGCTCCTCGCGCACCCGCTTCAATTTGCGCTCGGCATCGAGGCAGAGGTCGAGCAAGGCGCGCGGAGCAAGTCCGGTGGAAATTTCGGCGGCCGCATTGAGAAAGTCCGGCTGATCGAGCTTACCCCAGGGCGGCGTGCGATAGAGCGAGGAGACGCCGGTGACACGCGTATCCGCATCGGCATCCAGCATGCGCAGCGCCGCGCCCATGGATTTCGCGGGATCGCCAAGATTGCCGCCAAGGCTGAGATAAACGGTACTATTCGGGCCAGACAACGGTCACCTCGACGTAATCGAGCACGCCCGGCACCGGGGCGTTCGGCTTGCGCACCGTGATCTCGGCTTTCTTGATCTGCGGAAAACGCGCCGTCAGCGCCCGCGCCACTTCGAGCGCCAGGGACTCGATCAGAAAACGGCGCTGCCCGGTGATGATCTTTTCGATCACAGTGAACGCAATGCCGTAGTTGACGGTGTCCTCAATGGAATCCTCGATAAGCGCCCGGCCGGGATCGACGGTAAGAGCGGCATCGACATAGAAGCGCTGGCCGAGCCTTTCCTCCTCGTCCAGCACGCCGTGCCGGGCAAAGAAAGCGCAGTTCTTCATGCGGATGACATACATCGCTCAGTTTCTCGTCCGGTCCGTCTGACGCGCCAGCATAGCATCCGCGAGCGCCAATGCGTCCACGTTGAATGCGACATCGTGGACGCGAAACAGATCGGCACCCTTGAGCCGCAGGATGACGCTGGTCGCCGCCGTTCCGACACCTCTGTCGGCCGCATCACGGCCGGTGACCGCGCCGATGAAGCGTTTTCGCGACGTACCGGCCATCAGCGGCAAGCCGAGTGCATGCAATTCCGAAAAGCGCGCCATCAGGTCGAGATTTTCCTCCGCCGTCTCCTTGGCGAATCCGAAACCGGGATCGAGCACGATATGATCGTCGGCGACGCCGTTCTGGCGGGCAATCTCCAGCGATTTTCGCAGGAACGCCAACTGATCGGCAATCACGTCCGGCAGCTTCTGGCGATCCCGCCCGGTATGCATGATGACCAGCCCGGCGCCGGTATCGGCGGCGACACGCGCAATATCGGGCTCGCGCTGCAAACCCCAGACATCGTTGACGATATGCGCACCGGCGGCAACTGCAAGTCGGGCTGTGTCGGCACGATAGGTGTCGACCGAAATCAGCACCTCACCGCTGCTCGACAGGGCTTCGATCACCGGCAGGATGCGGGCCTGTTCCTGGCTGGCCGATACCGCGGCGGCACCTGGGCGGGTCGATTCTCCGCCGACGTCGACGACCAGTGCCCCTTCCCCAACGATGCGGTGTGCCTGGGCCAGCGCCTTGTCGGGGGCCACGAACAGACCGCCGTCGGAAAAACTGTCGGGCGTGACATTGAGGATGCCGACGACCACGGCCTTATCGCCAAGGTCGAGATAGCGCCCATGCGCCAACTGCCATCGCCTGGCCGTCATTGCTTATCAACCATGGAGTTCATCAACCATGTGTGATCTCTAGTGGATCAATTCCGTTGCGCCGGCAACGGCCGTAAAGCAAGGTGGCCGAAGAGGCAACATGATGAAACGATCCATGCCTGGCATGAAACAATCCTTGGTTTGCGCGCTGCTGCTCGCGGTGGCCTCGCTCCCGGCGGGTGCGGCCAATCTCGTCAAGACATACAGTTATTTCGCCATCGGCGGCAGCACGCTCGACGACATCGAGGCACAGCTTTCCAAACGCGGACCGCAGGTGAAAAGCACCGGTATGCGGCACCCTGGAGCCACGCAGATGGCCTTCACCACCCGTGTCAGCTATGCGCGGACGTCGACTTCCTGCCGGATCGCCGACGCTGTGGTGACCGTCAAAGTGAAGGTGATCCTTCCCGAGTGGCGCCGCCCGCGTAAGGCCGATGCCGATGTCAGGCTGTTCTGGAACACGCTGTCCGCCGACATCAAGCGTCATGAGGAGCGCCACGTCGAGATCGCCAAGAATCATGGCCGCGAGCTGGAAGAGGCGCTGAAAGCCACCTACCCGCAAAAGAACTGCGACGCCGCCAAGGCCAAGGCCGCCGCGATCACCGCGACCGTTCTGGCCAAACACGATCGCGCCCAGCTTCAGTTCGACCGTGTCGAAAGCGTCAATTTCGAAAGCCGCATCCTGCGGCTGCTGCACTACCGCATGGAGCGCATCGGGAACGGCCAACTGCCGCCGGCCTGAACGCGCTCGAACTGGCGAAAGCCAAATTCGCCGAAGCATGGTGCCAGCTTCGAAAAATTTTCGAGCCCCTGTCGAAATCGGCCTATATGGAACGACATATGTCAGGCTCGCCAGGCGCGAGCTAAAAACGCCACTGCGATCAAGACGGTCAAGGACCGGAACGGCTGAGCAGCGCCGGTGGGTCGCAAGCTTACGGATGAGCGATCATGGACCAGACTGTCGATAGTCAGACGGCGGTGAAGACCGACGCGCCTCTCAGCGAGAGCGAAAAGAATGCCATCATCGGCGGCGTGCTGTTGTCGATGCTTCTGGCCGCGCTTGACCAGACCATCGTCGCGCCGGCGATGCCGACGATGGCGCGCCTGCTCGGCCATGCCGAATATCTGCCCTGGATCGTGACCGGTTACCTGTTGACCGCCACCGCGATGGCGCCGCTCTATGGCAAGATATCGGACGTTTATGGCCGCAGGCCAACGATTTACGCAGCAATCCTCATCTTCCTTGCCGGATCCCTGGTCAGCGCCATGGCGCCCAACATGCTGGTTCTGATCGTCGGCCGCGCGATCCAGGGCGCCGGTGGTGGCGGCTTGTTTGCGCTGGCGCAGACCGTGATCGGCGATCTCGTTCCGCCGCGCGAGCGTGCGCGCTACTCGGCCTGGATCGCGGGAACCTGGGCGGTCGCCAGCATCGCAGGTCCGCTTTTGGGCGGCACCTTCGCCGAGCATCTCCACTGGTCGCTGATCTTCTGGATCAACATCCCGCTTGGTCTCGTCGCCATGGCCATCATCAACAAGCCGCTGAGAAAGCTGCCGATCGCGGCGAAACATCATCGCATCGATAGCCTCGGCGCATTGCTGCTCGTCGCGGCCACCGCCTTGCTGTTGCTGGCGTTGAACTGGGGTGGCAGCGAATATCCGTGGCTGTCACGCGAAATCCTCGGACTGCTCGCCTGTTCGACGGTCATCTGGAGCGCCTTTGCGTTGCGGCTGCTCCGCGCGGCCGAACCGCTGATCTCGCTCGAAGTGCTTGGCAACGCGATCGTCCTTGCCGGCACGTTGTCGTTGTTCCTGCTGCAGGCCGCCAATATCGGGCTCGCGGTCTACCTGCCGGTTTACTTGCAGTCCATCCTGGGGCTTTCGGCCAGTGAATCGGGAACCGCCATGCTTGGGCTCATGCTCGGTACCGTCGCCGGCGCGACAATCAGCGGCCGCACGATCCAGCGTTTCGTTCACTACAAGCGGATCGCAATGGTCGGGGTGGCATTCGCTATCCTGTGCCTCGGCGTGCTCAGCCTGGTGGCGGGGCATGCTTCGCTGCTGATCGTCGAGATCCTGACGACCTGCATCGGCCTGGGCAGCGGCACGACATTTCCGGTTGCCACCGTGGCGGTTCAAAATGCCGTCGACCAGGCCCATCTCGGCGTCGCCACCGGCGTACTGACCTTCCTTCGCTCTTTGGGCAGCGCGCTTGGCGTGGCCATCCTTGGTGCGGTCGCGCTCGGCTATGGCCTGCCGCTGGCCCGAGAAGGCACCCAGGCGGCCAGCGCCGCCGTCGAGGCCCAGGCATTCGTCATGATCTTCTTCACCGCGGCCGCGATGCTGGTCATGGCGCTCGTCGCGCTCGTGCTGATGCCGGAAAAGCCGCTGCGCGGCCGTCCCGAGGCTCCGGTGCTGGCCGACTGACAAAAGACGTAAAGCGCGTCGGCTGCATTCGATTCAAAGCGACGCGCTTCAGGAAGCTTCCACCACGCCGAGCTTCTTCTGCAGGCTGGTCGACGAGGTCGTGTACTGGAACACGATACGCTCGCCGGGGCTGATGATGCGCTTGGCGGCCTGCGCCATCAGCGCCACCTCGTGGAAGCCCGACAGGATCAGCTTCAGCTTGCCCGGATACCAGTTGATGTCGCCGACGGCGAAGATGCCAGGCACCGATGTCTGGAACTTCTCGGTATCGACCGGAATGAGGTTCTCGTGAAGATTGAGCCCCCACTCCGCGATCGGCCCGAGCTTCATGGTCAGGCCGAAGAACGGCAGCATGCGCGTACAAGGCACCTCGACATCGCCATCCGGCCCCTTGATGGTGGCCGATGACAGCTGGCCGTCGGCGCCGGTCAATCCGGTCACCTGCCCGACCTGGAATTCGAGCTGCTTCATCTCCTGCATGGCATACATCTTGTTGACGCTGTCAGGCGCCGCACGGAACTCGGGCCGCCGGTGCACCAGCGTCACGCTCTTTGCCACCGGTTGCAGGTTGAGCGTCCAGTCGAGCGCCGAGTCGCCGCCGCCGACAATGACGAGGTCTTGGCCGCGAAAATCCTCCATCCGGCGCACCGAATAGAAGACGCTCTTGCCTTCATAGGGCTCGATGCCCGGGATCGGCGGGCGCTTAGGCTGGAAGGAGCCGCCGCCGGCGGCAATCACCACCACCTTGGCCTCGAACACCTCATTTTCGTCGGTGATGACGCGAAAACTGCCGTCCTCCAGTTTTTCCAGGCTGGAAACCATGCGGTTGTAAGTGAAGTCAGGTTTGAACGGCGCGATCTGCTCAAGCAGTTTGTCGACCAGCCCCTGCGCCGAGATCGAAGGCCAGCCGGGAATGTCGTAGATCGGCTTTTCCGGATAGAGTTCCGCGCACTGGCCGCCGGGCCGGTCGAGGATGTCGATCAGGTGGCACTTCATGTCGAACAGGCCGAGTTCGAACACGGCAAACAGGCCGACCGGCCCTGCCCCGACAATAAGCACGTCTGTCCTGATGATGTCGGTCATGCCTGTGCCTCGCTGCGAAAACAGCAGGACACTGCATGACCATTGCTCCGCTGCCAAGCCGCAGCGGTAAAAATCAGTTGGCAAAGATACTGCGCTTATCCCTGACGGGCCGGCACACGGACAACCAGGCCGTCAAGCGCATCGCGTACCTTGATCTGGCATGACAGCCGCGAGTTCGGCTGGACGTCGTAGGCGAAGTCCAGCATGTCCTCTTCCATCGCTTCAGGCTCGCCGACTTCAGCCGTCCATGCTTCGTCGACATAGACGTGACAGGTCGCGCAGGCGCAGGCGCCGCCGCATTCCGCCTCGATCCCGGGCACGGCGTTGCGGATCGCGTTCTCCATGACCGTCGAGCCGTTCTCGGCGTCCATGTCGAAATGCGTGCCGTCATGGGCGATGAAAGTCAGCTTGGTCATTTGTCACCTGAAGGGAGTTCCAGCCGAGATAATCACTCCGGCGAGCAAGTCAACTGCCGCGCGAAAGCGCCGCTCGGTGACGTTTTTCCGCAAACCGGTTTCAGCGTCGGATTCAGCGACTTATCGCGGCGATGAAATCGCGCACTTCGTCGATCAGAGTGCCAAGCCGCTTGAGCGTCTGGCTGTCTTCCGGCTGGCGCTCGATCTCGGTGACGCAATCGGCAATGGCAAACGCGCCCACGCCCCGTGCCGAGCCCTTCAGGCCGTGGGCGAGCAGAAGCCGGTCCTTGATGTCGGCGTCGACTATTCTGTCGCGCACCGACAGCGCCTGTTGTACAAACAGCGCCAGCACCTCTTGCTCGAGGCTGCGGTCGCCCATCGTCTGGCGGGCGAGGTGTGCCAAATCGACCGGCCGTGACCGCCTTGGTCCGGATACGTCGCCCCCGGGCATTGAGAAGGCAATGCCGCTTTCGCCACGCATGAACTCGAACTCCGTTTTCTTCGATCGCCCGAAAACCTAGGCGAATCCAGTGGACAACGGGTTAATGAATGGCCGGGAAAAATGTTGCGAAAGCGGCGCCGAAATCACGCTTCCGTTAACCTTATATTTAAAGTTTTACGTATCCCGCGGAATGCATGTTTTCTTTACCCCCCTGTGTCATTACGATACGAGGGGTCCATTTTCAGCCTCCTGCGCGTGGTAAGACAAACAGAATTATAAGCCCGCGGCAGCTAGTACAGGGTAGCGAAGGCATGGCAAAGAAACCAACGACGAGAACTCTCGACAACGACGTGGCCAGGGAACTGGAAAAGGCGCTCGATTTCGATCTCAGCAACGATATCGGCAGCGGCGACCTCGACATCGCGGCTTCGATGGAGGATCTGGAAGCGCAGATATCCCAGGCCGCCGACGAATTGGCCCGTGAGGGACGCAATCACAAATCGGAGCCCGTAGTCGATCAGAGCCAGGCCGCAAAACCCGCGCCAAAGGCCAAGCCTGCCGAGTTGCGCCCAGTGGAGACACGCAATGGCGCCCAGCCCGCGGGTTTCGCGCCGGCAAATGATGATCGGCAAAAGGACTACAAGACGCTCCTGCACGGCCTCAACAGGCGTGCTTCGAACACCATTTACTGGGTCGTTGCCTTCGTTTCGCTCGCCTGGTTTGCCGGCGCCGGCGGATTGGCCAATCTCCTTTTCGGACCGAGCATCTGGAGTATTCGCACGATCGACCAGTTCCTTGCCCGTCCGGAGCTGATCGGCCTCGCCGTCGCGGCAATCGTGCCCGTCATCCTGTTCTGGGCCTTCGCGGCCATGATTCGCCGCGCCCAGGAAATGCGCATCGCCGCTCAGTCGATGACCGAAGTGGCCTTCCGCCTGACCGAGCCGGAGAACCTAGCCCAGGATCGCGTCATGATGATCGGCCAGGCCGTTCGCCGCGAGGTTGCGGCCATGGGCGAAGGCATCGAACGCACGCTTGCCCGCGCCGTCGAGCTGGAGACGCTGGTCCACAGCGAAGTCAACCAGATCGAACGCTCCTATTCCGAGAATGAATCCCGCATTCGTTCGCTGGTCGACGGGCTCGGCAGCGAACGCGAAGCCGTCGTCAGCCATGCCGAGCGCGTCCGCGCCTCGATCACCGGCGCGCACGAGACGCTGAAGGATGAAATCGGCGCCGCCTCCGACATCATCCGCGACAGCATCCTCAATGCGTCGACCAAACTGTCGATGACCATCAACAATTCCGGCGACACGCTCATCGACCGCATCAATGAAAGCTCGATGTCGATCTTCGATTCGGTGGAAGGCCGGCTCGATTCGATCACCGACCGCCTGTCGACCTCGGGCGAAGCCTTCGCCAGCCTTCTCGACACCCGCATTGCCAAGCTGACGGACACCACGGACGGCCTGACACGGTCGTTGACCGATCTGCTCGACGATCGCACCACCGGCATGGTGTCCCTGCTTGGCGGTGCCGCGCGGACCCTCAATTCCGAATTCGAGGCCAGCCTCAACGGCATCGAGCGGACGCTCGCCGAACGCGGCCAGGCGCTCATCAGCGAGTTCCAGACCCGCGCCGAGGCACTCGACACCGGAACGCAGAAGCTCAATGCGGCACTCGAGGCACGCGCCCGCCAGATCAACGAAACGCTGGTCGAGCGCGCCCGCGAAATCGCACACACTTTTGCCGAGAGCAAGGACACGCTGTCGGCGATGATCGATCAGGGCAAGACCCAGATCGGCGCCGACATGGCCGACATCGTCACCTCGACCTCCTCCATGCTCGAAGCCCGCGCCAGCGACTTCGCCGGGCGCATGGAAGCCGCCCGCCATGTCGTCTCGCGTTCGTTCGACAGCGATATCCAGCGGCTCGCCGACGCCCGCGTCGGCATCGAGGAAGCCGTCGAGAACCACAGCAGAAAACTGTCCGAAAGCCGCGAGCGCATGGCCGCGGCCATGCAGGCCGACCTGGCGAAATTTGCCGAAGGCCGCGCCGGCATCGATGCGGCGGTGACCAACCAGGTGCAGAAGCTGGCCGAAGGCCGCAGCCTGATCTCGCGCGCCCTCGAAGAGGATCTGCGCAAGGTCAATGAATCGCGGGCGGCCATCGACGCGTCGCTCGGCAGTCATCTCGAAAGGCTGGAAGAAGGCCGCAACAGGCTCTCCACTGCCTTGAATGAAGACTCAGGGAAGCTGGTGCAAGCCCGTACGATCATTGATGAAATGGTTGCCGGACATGTTGGAAAACTTGCCGAGGGCCGCAACATTCTGTCGCGCGCCTTGGAAGCCGATCTCGGCAAGCTGTCCGACAGCCGCGCCGACATCGACGGTCTGGTCGCCGGTCAGGTGGAAAAGATCGCCGAGGGCCGCGCCGTGCTCGCCAAGGCACTGGAAAACGACATTCTCGGCATCAAGAGCCTCATCGAGACCCATTCCGCCAAGCTGGCGGAAGACCGCACGCAGCTTTCGCATTCGCTCGACAGCGACCTGTCCGGCATACGCAACCTGATCGAAGGCCATTCGGGACGGCTGTCCGAAGACCGCAGCCTGCTGTCACAGACACTTGAAGCCGACCTTGCCAAGCTGGCCGAGAGCCGCTCGAGCATCGACGGCCTCGTCGCTGGCCAGGTCGAGAAGCTGGCCGAAGGTCGCGACATTCTCAAACGCGCGCTGGAATCCGATCTGAACACGATCAAGGGCGTCATATCGAGCCAGTCGGAGAAGCTGGCCGAGGATCGCGGGCAACTTTCGCGGCTCCTGGAAGCCGACCTGCAGAATGTGAACAGCGTCATCGCCGACCACATGAACAAGCTGGTTCAGGACCGTTCGACGCTGTCGAGGGCGCTCGAGGACGACCTCGCCAAGCTGGCCGACAGTCGCTCCAGCATCGACGGCCTGGTTGCCGGTCAGGTCGAGAAGCTGGCGGAAGGCCGCGACATCCTGCGGCGTGCCCTGGAAGCCGACCTCAATGCGATCAAGAACACCGTTGCCGACCAGTCGCAGAAGCTGGTCGATGACCGTGCGCAGTTCGCACGGGCGCTCGAGTCTGACCTCGAAAGCGTCAACGGCCTCGTCAGCAGCCATTCCGAGAGGCTTGCCCAGGACCGTTCGACGCTGTCAAAGGCGCTCGAAGCCGACCTCGAAAATGTCGGCGGCCTCGTCAACAGCCACGCGGAAAGGCTTGTCCAGGAGCGCTCGACCCTGTCGAAGGCGCTTGAAGACGATCTGGCCAAGCTGGCCGAGAGCCGCTCCAGCATTGACGGGCTGGTCGCTGGCCAGGTGGAAAAACTGGCCGAGGGTCGCGACATTCTCAAACGCGCCCTCGAGGCGGATTTGCACAAGCTGACCGAAAGCCGCGGCGATATCGACAACGTCATCGCCGGGCATGTCGGCAAGCTGGCCGAAGGCCGCGATATGCTGACCCGCGCCCTGGAAGACGATCTCGGCAGGCTGGCCGAGACCCGCAGGGATGTCGACCGCTCGCTGTCGGGCCATATCGACCAGATCGCTGCAAGAAGCACCGATATCTCTGCGTCTATCGCTGCAGATGTCGAGAAGATCGAGCAGGCGTTCGGCCGTCAGACCGGCATCATCGAGGAGCGCGCCGGCACCATGGAGCGTGCACTCTCGACAGGCGTCGACAATGTCCGCGCCGTGCTCGAGAAGAGTGCGGTCTTCGTTGCTGGCGCGTTGCGCGAAAAGGTGCTGGAAGTCACCAGCACGCTGCATGAGCAGGCCGGTGCCGCGTTCAGTGACGCCGACCGCAAGATCGCCGAGCGCGCCGAACAGACTTCCGCCGCCCTGCTGGCGCGGGCCGAAGACATCGCCCGCACCTTCGAGGATGCTGATCGTCGCCTCCACGCCCGCGCTGAAGATACGTCGAACGCCTTGCTTGCCCGTGCGGACGATACGTCCAGCTCGCTGCTGGCCCGCGCCCATGAAACCGCCGATCAGCTGGCTGCTCGCGCAAGTCAGATCGCCGGCACCTTCGAAGCGGCGGACCAGAAGCTCGCCGCCCGCGCCCAGGAAACCGCCGATCAGCTGACCGCCCGGGCTCAGGACACCGCCGACCATCTGGCAGCTCGTGCAAGCGAGATTGCAGGCACGTTCGATGCCGCCGACCAGAAGCTGGTCGCCCGCGCCATCGAGACGGCCCAGTCGCTCGCCGCTCGCGCCGGCGACATCCTGCGCAACTTCGAAGGCGCCGACCAGCGGCTCGGCGTGCGTATCGGCGAATCGGCCGAAGCGCTTGCCGCGCGTGCATCGGACCTTGGCCGCATCTTCGATGACGCCGACCGGCAATTGGTCTCACGCATCGCCGAAGGTTCGGAAGCGCTGTCGAGCCGCGCCTCCGAAATCGGCCGCATCTTCGACGATGCCGATCAGCGTCTGGTATCGCGCATCGCCAGCAGCACCACCACGATCGGCGAACATGCCGAAACCATCGTCGGTGCCTTTGCCGATACCGAGCAAAGGGTCGCCGAACGCGCAAGGCGGACCGGCCAGGAAATGGCCGTGCATGCCCGCGAAATCGAGCAGGCGCTTGCCGGCGCCGACGAGCGGCTTGCATCGAGCACGGCGTCCGCGGCCGCGCGTGTCGAAGAGCAGGTCTCAGGCGTCGAGAACCGCCTCGCCTACACGGCCGAGACGATGGGCCGGAAGCTCAACGAGCAGGTGTCGAATGCCGAGGCGCAACTCGTCTCGCGCGCCAATGTGATCGCCGAGACCTTCACCGCGGTTGGCCAGCATATCGGTCAGAGCACCAACGACGCCGCCAAGACGATCGGCGCCAACACCCGCGAACTCAACACCATGCTCGCGGCGCGTTCGGCAGAAATGTCGAAGATCCTCGACGAAACCGCACGGCCTTTGGTCGAGCGTTTCGCCCAGGGCGGCTCGGAATTGCAAAAGAGCATGGAAGAGGTCACCGAACGCGCCACCGAGAAGCTGCGCAGCGAGAATGCCGCACTTGTCGACGCGCTCGCCAACCGCACCGCCGAGACCTTGTCGGCGGTCGAGGGAGCCCGCTCGTCGCTGTCCGACAGCGTCGCCGACCTCATTGGCCGCATGACCAAATCCAGCTCGCAGCTCGGTCAGCTGATCGACCAGGCCGCGGTCAATCTCGGCCAGGTCGATGAACGCCTGAGCGGCAGCACGCAAAGCTTCGCCGCCACCACGGAGAAAGCCGCGCAGACTTTCGCCAGCTCGGCACGGCTGGTCGATTCGAACACGACAAGGCTGACGGAACTGTCGTCGTCCACCTTGCGCGAGGTCGCGTCGATCGCCACAAAGTTCGACGAACACAGCCGCCTGCTGTCCAGCGCTTCGGACCTGTTGAGCTCGGCCCAGAGCAATCTCGAGCACACGCTCGAACGGCAGTCGTCGCTCGAGGATCTCGCCGTCGGCCTGGTCAAGAAGTCGGAAGATCTCGAAAGGGTCATGCGCTCTTTCGAAAATCTCGTCGGCCAGACGCTGCAGAACGCCGAAGGCAAGACGATGGAATCGGCCGACAAGATCCGCAACGCCATCACCGACGTCGTCGATTCGGCAACCAAGCGCTTCGCCGATGCGACCGAGGAGATGCGGCGCACTGCGGGCTCGATCAAGAGCGAACTCGACCTCACCCGCGCCGAGCTCAAGAAGGGCGTCATCGAGATGCCGGAAGAGGCAAAGGAATCGACCTCGGCCATCCGCCGCGCCGTTTCCGAACAGATCAACGCCCTGAAGGAGCTTTCGGACATCGTTGCGAAGTCAGGCCGCGGCGGTGACGGGTCCGAGCCCCGCAGCCTGCGCCCGGCGCCGCAAGCGCCGGCCGCACGCGCCGCCGAGCCGCAGCGTCGCGCCCCGGCACCGCAGCCGGAGCTGCGCACACCTCAAGCGCCGTTGGGCGGTCCTGCGCTGCGCGGCACGCTCGACCTTGAGCGTCCTGCCGATGCGACACCGCGCCCGCGTGGTGATGCCAGCGCCCGTACACCGCAGGGCGGCTGGGTGCGCGATCTGCTGACCGGGGCGTCGCGCGAAGAGGACGCCAGGCCGGCAACGCCCGCGGAAACGCCGCGCGCCGCCCCTGCCCAGCGCTCGCCCCTGCATGTCGTAGAATCGCTGAACTCGCTCTCCGTCGACATCGCGCGGGCGATCGACCACGAGGCTTCGATCGAGTTGTGGAACCGCTACCGGCGCGGCGAGCGTGACGTGTTCACGCGGCGGCTCTACACGCTGAAGGGCCAGCAGACGTTCGACGAGATCCGTCGCAAGTATCAGGCGGAGGCCGAGTTCCGCGCCGCCGTCGACCGCTACTGCGACGATTTCGAGAAGCTGCTCAAGGATGTCTCGCGCAACGACCGCGACAACATCATGGCGCAGACCTACCTGACGTCCGATACCGGCAAGGTCTACACCATGCTGGCCCACGCCAGCGGCCGCCTGCAGTAGGACAGGAATTGAACAGGCGGGGCCAAAATCCCGCCTGTGACTGCCTAAACCTCCGGCACGCGCTGAACCTGCCCGCAATTTGCCAGCCGATGGACGCGTTCGGGAATCCGTCCAAAGTCGATTCCCGACAGCACTAAAATCCACCAACAGTACCGCTGCCCTCAAAGGGTGTGATCGTGAAGACGGCAATCATATTCGACTGCGAGTTTCTTTGCCTTGAGGGCTCGCAACGCAGATTCTGGTGCGCGGCCCATGATCCAGACCCGGTGATCGCGCAGATCGGCGCCGTCAAGCTTGGACTCGAGGACGATTTTCCACTGCTTGGCACACACAGGGCCTATATCAGACCGGTTGACCGGTTTGGTCAGAGATACGCCCTCGACCCGTTCTTCACCAAGCTGACCGGCATCACCGAGGAAGACCTGGAGGCCGAAGCGGTCACCCTGGGGGAAGCTCTCGCGGACGTCGATCGCTTTTCCGGTGGCGCGCGGTTCTGGTCCTGGGGCAAGGACGAATTGAACATGATCGCCATCAGTTGCTATGTCGCGGGCATTCAGCCTTCGATCCCGGCCACCCGGTTTGACAACGCCGTCAAGCTGCTGATCGCGGCTGGAATGCCGATCGAGGACCTGGCGAGAACGCCGAGCAACAAGCTCGCGGACTACTATGGCGTCGAGCACCCGCCATTGCAGGGGCACGACGCGCTCGATGACGCGCTATCCGTGACCTACACCCTGCAGCACCTGATGAAGACTGGAAAGCTCCGGCCGGACACCTTCGACCGCTTCTAGGAAGAGAGAGCTTGCTGGGATTCCGGCGCGCCTCGCGTTCAGATCACCGAATCCGTCCAGCGCACGATCTGCCCGGCGGCATCGCCGAACGCCTTGTCGAGCGCGCTGACATAGCCAGGATTGCCGCTGCCCGAAACGGGCGCGGATGCGGTGAAGCTCTTGGACGCGCGAACCTCGCCATTACGGTCGTTGAGAATACGCACGAACAGGTCGACCTCGGCATGTTCGCCACCGTCGACGCGCACTTCGAAGGACCGGACCTCGACAATGACCTGGTAATCGATCGCCAGGCCCTCGCCCGGCTTGCCGACGCCGGCGAAGCTGCCCGAACGCTGGAAGGTCTCGGCCAACCGCGCCTGCACGATCAACGGCAGCCGGTCGGCCCATTGAGCGCCCTTGAGATACTGGATCGAGCGGTCCGATGGCTTGATGACGATGTTCTGGCTGTCGAGCGCCTTGAGCGCCGACGGCTGCGCGATCAGGATCTGGCGGCGGCTGTGGCCACGCGCGTCGACCGACGGCGCCGACAATTCGAACGTATCGAGCGGCGCCGGCTTGCCACCCAACGCCGCGCAGCCGGCCAGCGTAAGGGCAAGCAGTGCCGCAGCCGATGTCACCCCGCCCGTTTTCACCCATACAGACTTCACGCGCGATCCCCGTTGTCCCCGGAGCGTAAGATCAACCCGCTTTCGCGGCTCATGTTTCTGGGGCGCGCCAACGCCGAAGTCAACGCCGCGCCCTGCCGTCAAACTGACGGACCTCTCCTTCGCCGCCCGTCAGGATGCGCTGCGGATTGCGGCTGAGATCGGTTACCGCCTCCTCGATGCGGCTGATCGAACGGCGGCTGTCCTGCACCAGCGCCTCGACATTAGACAGCCCCTGGCCCGAGAAGCGCGCAAAATTGTCGGTGATGACGCCAAGCCGGGTATTCAGCGTGTCGGCAACCTGCTTGAACGACTTCAGCGTCGCCCTGGCATCCGCCATCACGCCATCGGCTTGCCCGGAACCGAGCAAGTGATCGACCCGGGCGAGGATGCCATCGACCCGCACCGAGGCGTCGTTGAGCCGTTGCGCGAGTTGTTTGGCGTCCTTGATCGTCTGGTCGATGTCGTCGGCCCGGTTGGCGAACTTGTGGGTCACCTCCGCGATGTCGGCTGCGGCCTTGTCGGCGCTCTCGCTGGCCTTTTGGATGTTGGCGAGTGCGGAGCGCACCTGTGCGGGATCGATACCGTCGAGCACGCCGTCGACCTTGGCCAGCGTGCCTTGCGTCCGCTTGGCGAAATCGTTGACCGACACAACCGCGGTATCGACGTTCTTGATCACGCCGTCGAGCTGCTTCGACGTCTCCTTGAGGTTACCGGTCACGGCATCGACATTGGCGACGATGCTCTTGATCTTGTCCTTGTCGACGGCGTTGAGAAGGCCTTCGGCTGCCTTCAGCGTTCCGTCGAGCTTGCCGGAAACGCCTTTCAGCTCATCCGCCAGCGTGCTGGCGGCGGACAGGAACTTGTCGATGCCGTCCGAATTCTTGGCCAGCGCATCGGAGAACGTCTGAACGTTCTGCACGGTCTGCGTCAGCGGCCCGCGAACGTCCCTGGTGAAGCCTTCGAGTTCCGTCAGCACCTTGTCGGCGCGGGTGAAGATGTTTTGGGCCGTCTGCAAGAGGTTGGTCACCGCAGAGGGGTTGGCGACGATCTCGGCGACCTTGCCTTCCTTTTCCGCCTGGTCGAGAAGTTTTACCTCCTTGGGATCGGCGCCCTTGAGCTCGATGTTGGCCTGTCCGGTGAGGCCGGCAAGACCGATATCGGCCTGCGTCGACTTGGTGATCGGCGTCAGGCGGTCGATCTCGGTGTCGGCGATGGCGACTGTCGGGTTGTCGACGTCGATATAGACGCGCCTGACGTCACCGACCTTGACGCCGTTGAACAGCACGAAACTGCCGCGGCCAAGCCCGGACGCCGAGCCTGGAATGCGCACGCGCAGCAACGTCGTCTCGCCCTTGTCGCCGATCGCCGCCGTCCAGTAGACGAAGGCAAACGCCGCCAGGATCGCAGCCAGCGTGAAAATGCCGACAATGACGTAATTGGCTCTGGTTTCCATTGTCCCACTTATGGCTATGCGCGCGCCGCAAGATCAAGTTGCCGGGCGCGTTTTCCGCGGAAATAGGATTTTACCCACGGCTCCTCACTCTTCAGCATGTCGTCGATGGTGCCTTCGACCAGCACTTTCTTCTTGCCAAGCACAGCCACCCGGTCGCAAGCGGTGAAAAGTGTGTCGAGGTCGTGCGTCACCATATAGACGGTCAGGTCCATCGTATCGCGCAGCTTGACGACCAGCTCGTCGAACTCCGCCGCGCTGATCGGATCGAGGCCCGATGTCGGCTCGTCGAGGAAGACGATGTCGGGGTCGAGCGCCAGCGCCCGGGCCAGCGCGGCGCGCTTGATCATGCCGCCGGACAGTTCGGACGGGAATTTCTGCGCCGCGTCCGGCGGCAGCCCGACCAACTCGACTTTGAGCATCGCCAGTTCGTCCATCAGCTTTCGCGGCAGGTCGAGATACTCGCGCATCGGCACCTGGACGTTTTCCAGCACCGTCAGCGCCGAAAACAGGGCGCCATGCTGGAACAGCACGCCAAGCCGCATATCGATGCGCAAACGCTCGGCATCGTCAGCCTTCTCGATATCGACGCCGAACAGCTTGATCGTACCCGATTGCTTGCGTGTCAGGCCCAGAATGGTGCGCAGCAAAACAGACTTGCCGGCGCCCGAGGCACCGACAAAGCCGAGAATCTCGCCGCGCCTTATGTCGAGCGACAGCTTGTCGAGGATAAGCTTGTCGGCGAAGGAAACGCTGATGTCGTGCGCGGAAAGCACGATGTCGCCCTCACCCGTGTCGTCGGCCAATGCAACTGCCTTTTTCCTGTTTCGCAGCTTCATCTCAGAACTCGATCGCTGCGTAGAACATGGCGAAAAGTCCGTCGAGGATGATGACGACAAAGATCGACTTCACCACCGACGCGGTAACATGCTGGCCAAGCGATTCGGCGCTGCCGCCGACCTTCATGCCTTCGACCGAGGCAATCGTGCCGATGATCATGGCCATGAACGGCGCCTTGATCAGGCCGGCAAAGATGGTGCTGAGATCGATGGCGACGCGCAACCGGTCGATGAAGGCGGCGGGCGGGATGTCGGAATAGAGCCAGGCAGCCAGTATGCCGCCGCCGAGCGCCGCGAAATTGGCGATGATGGTCAGGCACGGCAAGGCGATGACCAGCGCCACCAGCCGCGGAAACACCAGGACGCCGATCGGGTTGAGCCCGATGACCTTCAGTGCGTCGACCTCCTCGCGCATCTTCATCGAACCGATCTCGGCGGTGATCGCACTGCCGGAGCGGCCGGCGATCATGATCGCCGTCATCAGCACGCCAAGCTCGCGCAGGATCAGCACGCCGACAAGGTCGACGACGAAGATATCGGCGCCGAAATAGCTGAGCTGATAGGCGCCTTGCTGGGCAACGATGGCGCCGACGATCGCCGACATCAGCACCACCACCGGAATGGCGCCGACGCCCATGCGGTCGATCTGGTTGAAGATCGCCGCCGGGTTGACGGCGTGGCCACGGCCGAGCTTCATCTGCGCGCCGCGGATGGTGGCGCCGAGGATGTTCATCGAGGCAAGGAAGTCGTCGCGCATCTCGTAGACGCGCCGGCCGACCGCCTCCAGCGCGCGGATGACGATATTGGGCGCGCCGGCGGCGCCGGATTCGGGTTCGCGCCGAACGGCCTCGCCAACCGCATCGAGCAGGATCGAAGCGATCTCGCTCTGGCCCTGCAACTGGATCTCGACGCCCTTCTTCTCAAAGGCGCTGACCAGCCGGTCGATCAACCAGGCGCCGGCGGTGTCCATCTTCTCGATCTTGGAAACATCGAGCGCCAAAGTCTTGAAACCGCTTCGTTTTTCGATCTTGCGCATCTCGGCGTCGATCGCCGCGACGGTTCGTGTCGTCCAGGTGCCGGAGAAGGCGCAGCCGAGAACGCCGTCTTCCTCGCCGATCGCCACGCGCGGTTCGTGGTCAGCCTCCCCTGCGGTCGTGCCGCTTGCGTCGCGCTTGCCGATGGTCAACATGGCATCCTGTTTAGCCTGACGGGTCTGACCTGTCGATTTGCCGACAACGCTTGTCGCATAGCAGGAGCAGAAAAATATGGCGCGTGTCATTTCGGTCGAGGCCGAGCGTTTTCCGATCGCCGGAACCTTCACCATTTCGCGCGGTTCCAAGACCGAAGCCGAAGTGATCTCCTGCACGGTCAGCGAAGGCGGCCACATTGGCCGTGGCGAATGCGTTCCCTACAAGCGCTATGGCGAGACCATGGACGGCGTGCGCGAGGCGATCGAGGCCATGCGCGACCGGATCGCCGGCGACATCAGCCGCAGCTCTTTGCTCGAAGCCATGCCGGCCGGAGCCGCCCGCAACGCCATTGACTGCGCGCTGTGGGATCTGGAGGCCAAGCTGAGCGGTAAGCCGGTGGCATCCAGCGTTTGTGCCGCTTCACCGCGGCCGCTCGAAACCGCCTACACGCTGTCGCTGGGCGAGCCGGATGCGATGGCGGCGCAAGCCCACGCCAATGCGGCGCGGCCGCTGCTCAAGGTCAAGATCGGCGGCGATAACGACATCGACCGCATCCGCGCCGTCAGGCAAGCGGCACCCGGCAGCCGCCTCATCCTCGACGCCAATGAGGGCTGGATCGACGACAACATCGTTGCGAACCTCGCCTTTGCCGCCGAGCAAGGCATCGCACTGATCGAACAGCCGCTGCCGGCCGGCCAAGACGAAATCCTGCGCCATATCGCGCATCCCGTGCCGATCTGCGCCGATGAAAGCGTGCACGAGGCAAAGAACCTAGCCTCGCTTATCGGCCTCTACGACGCCGTCAACATCAAGCTCGACAAGTCGGGCGGGCTGACCGCGGCATTGGTGCTGCGCGATCGCGCCCGCGAACTGGGGTTCGGCGTGATGGTCGGCTGCATGGTCGGCACGTCGCTGGCGATGGCACCGGCGGTGCTGCTCGCCCAGGATGCCGATTTCGTCGACCTTGACGGTCCCCTGCTGCTTGCCCGCGACCGCGTGCCTGGCCTTGTCTACCAGGGATCGCTGGTGTCACCGCCTGATGCGGCGCTCTGGGGCTGAGCGCGCCGCAAGCCCGATCAGCACCAGTCCAATCAAGGCGATCGGGATCATGGCAAAGAAGCCGTCGACGCCGAAGCGGTCGTAAAGCGGACCGGACGCCAGTGTCACCACTGCCATGAAGAAGCCGTTGGAGAAATAGGCGATGCCTTGCGCGGCACCGGTCCGCTCCTCGGAGACCGTTTCGCCGATCATCTTCTGCAGGCCAATCAGCACCAGCGCCACCGAGACCGAGTGCAGAGACTGGACACCGAAGAAGCCGGGAATGCCGAGGCCGAGCGGCCAGACCAGCGGAAAGGCGACCCAACGCACGATCGAGCCGATCCCCGCCATCACCATGATCGACACGACGGAGAACCGGTCGAAAAAGCGGGTGAACATCATGAACATGCCGACTTCCGACACCACGCCCCAGGCCCATAAGAGGCCGACAACCGAATCGCTGATGCCGATCGATTTCCAGTAGATGGAGACGAAGCCGTAGAGGAATGCGTGGCTGGCCGTGATGACGCCGACGCCGATGGAGAAATACAGGAAATACGGGTTGAGAAGCTTCGGTGCCGAATGCTGGATGTCGGTGGCCGATAGCGGTGAGGCGCGCCGCGGTCGGCCAAGACGGGGTGCTGCCAGGCCGGCGGCAAGGGCCGCGACAAACGCCACGAGAATGATGACCGGAACGGCCCGCGAGCCTGATGCCGACAGAATGAAGCCGCCCGCGACATTGGCGAGAAGATAGGAGATCGAGCCCCATTTGCGCATGCTGGTATAGTTCGACCCGAAGCGGCGCACCCCCGAAAGCGCCAGCGAATCGGCAATCGGCGAATGCGGCGTCCAGACAATGGTCAGCACCAACGATACCGCCAGCACCATGGCATAGGTCGGCGTCAGGAAATAACCTGCCGACAAAAGCAGCGACGCAGCCACCAGCGCGACGTAGACATCGGCGCGGTCCCTGGCCCGGTCGGCCAGTGCGGTCAGCAGCGGCGTCGTCACCACGCGCAGGAACATCGGCGCAGCCAGAATGACGGCGATCTGCTCGGCATGAAAACCCTCGCCCTGCAGCCACAGCGGAAAATAAGGCACATGTGTTCCGAGCGGCACGAACAGCGTGGCGAAGATGAGGCTCATGCGCAGTTCGAAACGGCGCGGCTTGACGAGTTGTTCGGGCGAAAGCGGCGGCAGGGACATGAATCGATCCAATCACGCTGCACTCGGCCGGACGGCAACGCGTATCGATCCCTTAACATGGGTGAAAACCGGGCGGAACCGGTTGGACTAATCGATTGATCCCTGAGCCGAAACGAACTTCGGCCTATGCCGCCTGCCCTACCCGGTCTTCGATGAGCAATGGGATAAAAGGCTCGTCCGGCGCTTCGGGCAACACTTGTGCCCAGGTCAGGATTTCCATCCGGCCGTCGAAATGCTCGACCACCGCCGTGCAGCTTTCCACCCAGTCGCCGGTGTTGATGTACTGGACATCGCCAAAATTCTCGATGACGGCATGATGGATGTGGCCGCAAATGACGCCATCGACATGCGAACGGCGCGCCTCTTCCGCAAGCATGGTCTGGAACGAGCCGATGAAGTTCACCGCCTTCTTGACGTTGACCTTGGCCCAGGAAGAGAACGACCAATATGGCAGGCCGAGCAGTTGGCGCAGCCGCGTCACCACGCGGTTGACCAGCATCGCCGCGTCATAGGCGTGGTCGCCGAGATAGGCGAGCCAGCGCGCATTGTGGACGACGGTGTCGAACTGGTCGCCATGGATGACGAGCAGGCGCTTGCCGTCGGCGGTCTCGTGGATGGCGCGGTCGGCGACGACGATGCCGCCGAAATGCACGCCCTGGAACTGGCGCGCGAACTCGTCATGGTTGCCGGCGATGTAGGTGATGTTGGCGCCCTTGCGCGCCTTGCGCAGCAATTTCTGCACGACATCATTGTGGCTTTGCGGCCAGTGCCAGCTCCGCCGCAACCGCCAGCCGTCGACGATATCACCGACCAGATAGATGATATCGGCATCGTGATATCGAAGGAAATCGATCAGGAATTCGGCCTTGGCCGCCTTCGAGCCCAGATGGACGTCGGAGATGAACATGCTGCGGAAGGTGCGGGGCTCTTGGCCGGACATCGCGATTTCACCGTTGCTTTCGCGAGCCTATGCCCCGATTCATGCAACAACCGTATGACGGTTGCGATTGGTCCAGCCTAAGGACTAGCTTGCCGCCGGCTTACAAGGAGAAAAACATCATGGATCTCGGCATCAGGGGAAAGAAGGCCATCGTCTGCGCTTCGAGCAAAGGCCTGGGGCGCGGTTGCGCCATGGCGCTGGCCGAAGCCGGCTGCGACATCGTCGTCAACGGGCGCAACGCCGAACTGGTGGCGAAAACCGCCGCGGAGTTGCGCCAGCGCTATGGCGTCACGGTGACGGAAGTCGTCGGCGACGTCTCAAGGCCCGAGGTGCAGAAGGCGCTGCTCGCCGCCTGTCCCGAGCCGGACATCCTCGTCAACAACAATGGCGGTCCGCCGCTTCGCGATTTCCGTACGCTTGATCGCGAAAAGATCCTCGAAGGCGTCACCCAGAACATGGTGACGCCGATCGAGCTGGTCCAGGCCGTCCTCGACGGCATGGCGGCACGCGGCTTCGGCCGCATCGTCAACATCACCTCGCTGTCGGTCTATGTGCCCATTCCAGGCCTTGATCTCTCGTCCGGCGCCCGGGCCGGCCTGACCTCGTTCCTTGCCGGCGTGGCCAGAACGGTGATCGACCGCAACGTCACCATCAACAGTCTTCTGCCAGGCAAGCTCGACACCGACCGGCTGCGCGGCCCGCATGAGGCCGGTACCGTTGAGGACCCTGCTGAGGCTGCCACACGCAAGACGCGCATCAGCGCCGATGTTCCGGCCAAGCGGCTCGGCACGCCGGAGGAATTCGGCCAGATCTGTGCCTTCCTGTGCTCCGTCCACGCCGGCTATCTGACCGGACAGAACATACCGGTCGACGGCGGTCTCTACGTCAGCGCTTTTTGATCGACGCACCTGCCCAACGGCGGGACTCATCTGCTATGAAATCAGCATAAGCATTTGATAGATCATGACTTTCGACGCGCCGCCGGGTAAAGCTGCCGGCGCGTCAATTAGCGTCGCGAAAAACCTCGGCTGCATGCTAAAAGGGAATCTCCAGGCAGATTTCGAGGGAGCAGCCGCATGGAAGGCGAGACCAAAAAGACGGCACGTTCGGACCTCGACGAAGCCGCCCTCTACTTCCACAAGCACCCAAGGCCGGGAAAACTCGAGATCCAGGCGACCAAGCCGCTCGGCAATCAGCGCGACCTCGCGCTCGCCTATTCGCCTGGTGTCGCCGCCCCATGCCTGGAGATCCGCGACGATCCGGCGACCGCCGCCGACTACACGGCGCGCGCCAATCTGGTCGGTGTCGTCTCCAACGGATCGGCCGTGCTCGGCCTCGGCAATATCGGCCCGCTGGCCTCCAAACCGGTCATGGAAGGCAAGGCTGTCCTGTTCAAGAAGTTCGCCGGCATCGACGTCTTCGACATCGAGATCGACGCACCCGGCATCGAGCGCATGGTCGAGACGATCTCGGCGCTGGAGCCGACCTTCGGCGGCATCAACCTCGAGGACATCAAGGCACCGGAGTGCTTCGAGGTCGAGGAGCAGCTGAAGGCCCGCATGGGCATACCGGTGTTTCACGACGACCAGCACGGCACCGCCATCATCGTCGCCGCTGCCGTGCTCAACGGGCTGGAATTCGCCGGCAAGACCATATCGGACATCAAGATCGTCACCTCAGGTGCCGGCGCTGCCGCACTTGCCTGCCTCAACCTGCTGGTCTCGCTTGGCGCGCGGGTCGAAAACATATGGGTCACCGACCGTTTCGGCGTTGCCTACAAAGGCCGCACCGACGAGATGGACCGCTGGAAAGACCCCTATGTGAAGGACACCGATGCGCGCACACTGGCCGATGTGATCTCAGGCGCCGATGTCTTCCTTGGCCTGTCGGCGGCAGGCGTGCTGAAGCCGGAACTGCTCCAACACATGGCACCAAAACCGCTGATCCTGGCGCTGGCCAACCCCAATCCCGAGATCATGCCGGAGGCGGCGCGTGCGGCCCGTCCCGATGCGATGATCTGCACTGGCCGTTCCGATTTTCCCAATCAGGTCAACAACGTACTTTGCTTTCCTTACATTTTTCGCGGTGCGCTCGACTGCGGCGCCAGCGCCATCAATGAGGAGATGAAGATGGCGGCGGTGCGGGCAATCGCAGCGCTCGCACGCGAGGAGCCTTCGGACGTCGCAGCGCGCGCCTATTCCGGCGAGACGCCGATCTTCGGACCCGAGTTCCTGATCCCCTCGCCCTTCGATCCGCGCCTCATCCTGCGCATCGCACCGGCGGTCGCCAAGGCAGCCTGCGACACCGGTGTCGCGACGCGGCCGATTACCGACTTCGCCGCCTATATCGACAAGCTGAACCGCTTCGTCTTCCGCTCCGGCCTGGTGATGAAGCCGGTGTTCTCGTCCGCCAAGGCGTCGACCGCCAAGCGCGTCATCTATGCCGACGGCGAAGACGAGCGTGTGCTGCGGGCCGCCCAGGTGGTGCTCGAGGAAGGCATCGCCGAGCCGATCCTGATCGGCCGCCCGCACGTCATCGAGGTGCGCCTGAAGCGCTACGGTCTGCGCATCAAGCCCGGCGTCGATTTCGGCCTGATCAATCCGGAAGACGATCCGCGCTATCGCCACTATGTCGACCTGCTGATCGAACTCGCTGGCCGGCGCGGCGTGACGACGGAGGCTGCACGCACGATGGTGCGCACCGACAACACGGTGATCGCGGCCCTGGCGCTGAAGCGCGGTGATGCCGATGCCATGGTCTGCGGCCTCGAAGGCCGCTTCGAGCGGCATCTGCGCAATGTCACCCTGATCATCGGCCCGCGCACCGGCGTGAAGGACCGCGACCTGTCGACGCTCTCGATGCTGATCTCGCAGCGCGGCATCATCTTCCTGACCGACACGCATGTCTCGGTGGACCCGACGGCCGAGGAGATCGCCGAGATGACGGTGCTGGCGGCGGAAGAAATCCAGCGCTTCGGTATCGAGCCGAAGGCAGCGCTGCTCTCGCATTCCGATTTCGGTTCGCGCGATTCGCCGAGTGCGCTGAAGATGCGGCAAGCGGCGGCGATCCTGGCGCGTATCGCCCCCGAACTGGAGTGCGACGGTGAGATGCATGCCGATTCCGCGTTGTCGGAGCATCTGCGTCAGCGCGTCTACCCCCACTCCAGGCTGAAGGGTGAGGCCAATCTGCTGGTGTTCCCCAACCTCGATTCGGCCAACATCACGCTGACCGCGCTCCGAACCATGATGGATGCGCTGCATGTCGGGCCGATCCTGCTCGGCACCGACATGCCGGCGCACATATTGACGCCGTCGGTCACCTCGCGCGGCGTGGTCAACATGACGGCACTTGCCGTGGTCGAAGCCGCCCACAAGGCTCAGGCGGTCGTCAATCTGGGCTAAACACGGATTTCGCGGTAAACTGCAGTTAACCGCGAACACGGTAGCCTTGCGGGCCAACAGGCGGGTTTGGGCAGGCGGAGTTTGGGCGGATGGCAAGCGGAGGGTGGACGCAGGCGCATGCTGCCGTGCTGCTCGGCCTCCTGTTGTCCGGGACCTGGGGGATAGCCCAACCGCAGGCCGCCTCGCGGGTTTGCCGCCAGTTGGAAGCCGATCTTGCCGCGGCCTCGCGCGGCGGCGGTGGCGGTCCGGCGCTGATCCGGAAATACGATTCGGCAATTGCCAGGCAGAATGAGCAGATTTCGAAAGCCCGCAGCCAGGCGAGCCGGGCCGGCTGCGGCTTTTCACTGTTTGGCCGCAACCTCAATCAATGCGCCGGGCTCAACGCCACCATCGACCGCATGAATGCCAATCTCGATGCGCTGCAAAGCAAACGCGAGCGGCTTACCGGCGGCGGCGGCTCGCGCCGCGATCGCGGACGCATATTGGCGGCGCTTGACGCCAATGGCTGCCGCGACGACACCGTTGCGCCTCGGCGCGCACCCCGGCAGGAAGCGAGCCGCGACGGCGGCAGCGCAAACCTGTTCGACCAGCTTTTTGGCGGCAACCGCCAGCAGCCCGATACGCCGGACACCCTCGACCAGCCTGACGATCCCGGCGAGGAGCGCAGCGTCCGCCGGGTGCTCAACCAGCCAGGCGTGCCGGACTTTCCGAGCGTCGGCGGTGAATTCCATACCTCCTGTGTGCGCACCTGCGACGGTTACTTCTTCCCGATGTCGAACTCGGCCTCGGCAGGCGATTTCGAGCGCGACCAGAAGAATTGCGAGTCGAGCTGCCCCGGCACCGAGATGCAGGTTTTCTACTCGCGCGGCATCGACGACGATTCGGCCTCGATGACGTCATCCGTCACCGGCCGGCCCTACAGCGAATTGCCGACCGCCTATCTCTACAAGCAGCCCGACATGTCGCGTCCGCCGGCTTGCGGCTGCAACGCCGCCGCGCAGGGTTTCCAGATCATCGCCGGCAATCCGCCAAATCCGCAGCAATCGCAGCCCGAAACGGACTCGGCACCGTTCATTCCAGTGCCAGCTTCCAAGCCCGATCCGGGTGCCGATCCGGAAACTCTGGCCAATCTGGCAGGTGGGCTCGACCGCGAAGCGATCAAGCGGCTTTCCGCCAAGCCGGTGACGTCCCCGGTGTCCGCGCTGCCACCGGAACAGCGCAAGGTCAGGGTCGTCGGGCCAACGTTCCTTCCCGACCCATCAGCGGCAATAGATCTGCAAGCTCCGGCCCCGAAGGCAGTCCGGTAAGGGCTGTTCTCAGCGGCATGAACAACGCCTTGCCCTTGCGGCCGGTCGCTTCCCTGATCTTGCCCGTCCAGTCTTTCCAGATCGTCGCGGCCCAGGGTTCCTCCGGCAGCAGGTCGAAGGCCTGTTGAAGAAAATCGCGGTCGTCGTCGGAAAATTCCGGCCTCTCCTGCGGTCCTTCGCGCAGAATACGCCACCAGTTGATCGCATCGGCCAGCCTGTCGAGATTGCCGCGCACCGCCAGCCAGAACGGTTCGGCCTGCTCGCCCGAGACGCCGAGCACGATCAGCCGGTCTTGTGCCTCGGTGAACGGCATGTGGTGCAACAGCGACCGGTTGAGCACGAACAGTTCGTCCGGGTCGAATTTGGCAGCGGATTTCGATGTCGCCGCCGGATCGAAGCGTTCGGCGAGTTCGCCCATATCAGGCACCGCCGCGACATTCTCCGAGGTGCCGACCAGCACGGCCAATGAGGCGACGGCCATTGGCTCGATGCCATCCTCGCGCAGGCTCTCGATGGAGAGCGCGCCGGTGCGCTTCGACAAGCCCTCGCCCGACGCCGTGGTCAGGAGGTTGTGGTGGCCGAACACTGGCGGCTCGGCAGCCAGCGCCTGGAACAGGGCGATCTGCACGCCTGTGTTGGTGACGTGGTCATCGCCACGGATGACATGGCTGACCCCCATATCTATGTCGTCGACGACAGAAGGCAGCGTGTAGAGATAGGTGCCATCCTCGCGTATCAGGACCGGATCGGAAAGCGAAGCGAGATCAACGGTTTCCTCGCCGCGCACCAGGTCGTTCCAGTGGACCTCGGTCCGTTCTGGCTGTTGCGGATCGCCTGAGAAATTGGGCAGGAGGAAACGCCAGTGCGGCCGGCGGCCATCGGTTTGGTATTCGGCGATCTGCTCTTGCGTCAGCGTCAGCGCCTCACGGCCATAGACCGGCGGCAGACCGCGCGTTCGGCGCACCTTGCGCCTGAGATCGAGTTCCTCCGGCGTTTCGTAGCAGGCATAGAGTACGCCTGCCGTCTTCAGCCTCTCGACCGCCGCGTCATAGATCTCGAAGCGCCGCGACTGGTACTCGGTGGCGTCGGGAAAAATGCCGAGCCAATGCAAGTCGTAGAGGATGGCGTCGGAAAATTCCTGCTTCGAGCGGGCAATGTCGGTGTCGTCGAAGCGCTGGATGAAGCGGCCCTTGTTGTTGATGGCAAATAGCCAGTTGAACAGAGCGGTACGCGCATTGCCGATATGAATGCGGCCGGTCGGCGACGGGGCGAAACGAACGGTAACTGTCATGAACGGGGCGTACCGGATGCTTTTGCGATTGACAAGACGCGCCCCCGCGCTGCCCGGCAGACATAGAACATGGCGGCTGGAATGAAAAGACCGGGCGGTGGACGCCTCAGGCGGCGACCAGGCCGGCGGCGCAGGGCTCCGAACTCAGGTTGACAAAAGACCTGACGACAGCCAGTTCGGCAGTTCGGTGTGGCAGCTCTTCATGATAGGAATTTTTTCTTGACTCCTTGCCGTCAGCTATGGTACATATTTGTCCATGGTGCTGATTTGCGCCAGTGACCCGCCACACAGGCGGGTTTTTCGTTAATGCTCATCAGCCAACGCGCCGGCGAAGGCTCCGAAGGAACCCGTTAATCCGAGTTCGTAGCGGTTGAAGGCGATCAGCGGCCGAAATCATCGGAACTGAGGCGGGTCCAGCGGTCGCCCATCAATCCACCGATAAAGATGTCGCCGGAGCGGACCGCTTCCGTGACCTCGGCGATCCGCGAGCGGACCATCGTCCCCCCGGCATAGCGGAAGAAGACATTCTTGTAGCCAAAGAGGTGAGGTATGAATCTGCCCTGCGTCTGACCGGTGATGCCCACGCAGCCCATCTCCCACGCGGCGGCGACAAGAGCATCCAGCGTCGCGCCCCAGTGCGACCCGGACGCCTGAATTTGCAACAGGTTCGCCATGTCGCCAGCTTGACCGTAGAAGGCATAACAACCGAGCATTTTGCCTGTTTCATCGTAGGTCCCACCGAAATGAAGGGGGCCGTCGGCCCGCTTCTCGGCCGCCTGCGCAAGCAGCCGTGGCAGCTCCCCATCCTTCCAGCTCGGCCGAAGGGAGTAACCAGACAAGAGGGTCGGCAGCTTCTCGGCAAATTGCAGTGCATCGATCGGCTCACGGTGGATGCGATGCGACGATGAAAGCTGGAGAGTGGGCTCGAACCTTTTTTTCGCAAGAGCATCGAATGCTCTCGCGCATGGATTGAGTACCAGGTGAGGTAGGCCGGGCCATTTACGGTGCAGTGCGGCGGCGGCCATCGCCGCCGGCCGGAAAACATATGTCCATCCCAGACAATGCACCGGCAGGAGTTGATACTTCATCGGGCGCGCGAAGGCCAAAGATGTCCGGTTGGCCGAATCGGTCAGCTGCAGATCGAATTCGCCTTGATGCAAGGCCCGCAGCAATTGCGGTCCGGCCGAGCCGTCATCGGTGCCGGGGTCGGCCATGAGCGGCCCGATGATCGCCGCATTCAATGCCGCTCCGTTGAGCTCGTAGCGGGCTTTCAGGACACCGAGGAACCCGCCCAGACGACCCTGCCGGTTGACCTGGACAAGAGCGTTGCTTTCGCCGGACTGGCCGGCAGGGTCGAGATAGATCTCTCTCATATACGCGGCCGTCTCCGCGATCGCGCGATCGAGGAGGTGACGCCGCCGCGGGCGAAACTTCGTCAGGAAGAGTGCGGCCACACGCTCGAGATCTTCGGCAGCGAGCGGCCGAACCGAGCCGTGCTGAGAGTCCAGCACTGAAGGCGCGGCCACCTTTTCCTCGACATTTGCAGAAAGATGCATCGTGAAGAACGCCCATGGGTTGCCTCCATCGGATATATATCAACCAATGGTAGAAACAACATATCTCGGTCAGTATGATGAACAGAGGTCTCAGAACTTAGCATCCGGAACAGGACCTCACCGGCAAAATTTGGTCGGCCAGCACACGGGGGCTTCGGATGTCTCACGCCGCTGATGGGCAGGTTCGGCTGCGCCCTGCGATTGCGTGCGCTGCTCCACTTCGCTGGGCACAGCGCCGGACAGAGGCGGCCTCCGGCCGAAGCCGGAGGCCGCCTCTGTCAGCTGACGAGTCCCTTGGTCAGTTCCAGCGCCTGGCGTTCGAACAGGCGGCGGTAGATGCCGCCCTTCAGCCGGATCAGTTCATCATGCGAACCTTCCTCGAGGATGTTGCCGCGATCGAAAACCAGCAGCCTGTCGAGCGCCCGCACCGTCGAAAGCCGGTGCGCGATGACCAGCGTCGTGCGGCCAACCATCAGCCGTTCCATCGCCTGCTGGATCAGCACCTCCGATTCCGAATCGAGGCTCGATGTCGCCTCGTCGAGGATAAGGATGCGCGCATCGGCAAGGAACGCGCGCGCGATCGCCACGCGCTGACGCTCGCCGCCCGACAGTTTCACACCGCGTTCGCCGACCAATGTGCCGTAGCCCTTCGGCAGGCTGGTGATGAAATCGTGCGCGCTCGCCAGCTTCGCGGCATGCTCGATCTCATCTTGCGTCGCACTCGGCCTAGCATAGGCGATGTTTTCGGCCAGCGACCGGTGGAACAGGATCGGCTCCTGCTGGACGATGGCGATCTGCCCGCGCAGCGACGCTTGCGCCACTTGCGAAATGTCCTGGCCGTCAACCAGGATTTTTCCCGCATTCACGTCATAGAGCCGCTGGATGAGCTTGACGAACGTCGTCTTGCCCGAACCCGAATGACCAACCAGCCCGACACGTTCACCCGGCGCGATATCGACCGAAAAGTCGCGGTAAAGCGCCGATCGGTGGCTGCCATAGTGGAAAGTGACGTTGTCGAAGCGGATAGCCCCTTTAGTGATCCGGATCGGCTTGGAGCCGGGCCGGTCCTCGATGCCGAGCGGTTCGGACTGGAAATCGACCAGTTCCTCCATATCGTTGATCGAGCGTTGCAAATTGCGGATATGCGTGCCGATGTCCCTGAGATAGCCCTGCAGCACGAAGAACGAAGTCAGCACGAAGGCGACATCGCCGGCGCTCGCCTGCCCCCACGACCACAGCATCAGCGCCAGGCCGATCACCGCGGCCCGCATGACCAGCAGCAGCGCCCCTTGCGTGGTGCCGTTGATGGTGCCGCGCACCCAGGTGCGCCGCGTGCGCGCACGCCATTTGGCGACGACCCTGGCCAGGCGGCGCTCTTCGCGCTCCTCGGCGCCAAAGCCCTTGACCACGGCGTTGCAGCTCACCGCGTCGGCCAGCGAGCCGCCGAGGCGCGTGTCCCAGGTGTTGGCGAGCCTTGCCGCCGGCGCGACGTAGCCAAGCGACAGCATCGCCGTCACCATGATGAACAACACCGAGCCGGCGGCAACGACCGCGCCCATCAGCGGCCAGAACCAGCCGAGCAGCAGCGTCGAGCCGACCAGCATGACGACGGACGGCAGCAAGGCGATCAGGATCGTGTCGTTGAGCAGGTCGAGCGCCCACATGCCGCGCGTCACCTTGCGCACGGTCGAGCCGGCAAAGCTGTTGGCGTGCCAGTCGGTGGAGAAGCGCTGGACGCGGTGGAAGGCATCGGCGGCGATGTCAGCCATCATCTTCAGCGTCAGCTCGACGATCCCCATGAAGGCAAGGTTGCGCAAGACAACGCCGGTCAGCGCCAGCGCCATCAGCATCGAAAACGCCGTCATCGCGGCATTCCAGGCAATCGCGTCCGCGCCGGCGCTGCTGGCGACGGCGTCGACCAGCCGGCCGGAATAGAGCGGCGTCAACACGTCGGCCAGCGTCGACAGCAGGAAGCCGCCCATGATGAGCGAAAGCCGCCAGGGCTGGCGCCGCCAGTGGGTGAACGTGAAACCGAGAACGCTGCGAAAGGCGCTCGCGCGCAAATCGATCTTGAAACGAGCCATGATGTCATTCGGGCGCAAACGAGCCCGGTCCCAGGTAGGTCGAAAATTGAAGAAGCCGCGCAAGGGGCCAATGAGTGCCCAGAAAGCGGAGTGGCATATTCTCGCCCGTATTCGGGCGGCGACCGGCATCGGCATAAGCCTGTGCTCGATCCGGCTTCAGCACGAAGGGCAAACCTTCGCGGAGCGCCGGATGAGACCTAAGCTTCGCGGCCTCGCATTACCATGTGAAATACTGCCATTCGGACCTCCCGCAAATGAATCGCGGAGAGGTTCTTATAGAGACGCCCCGATGCATCGCCAAGACGAGTTCACGCCAAAAGTGTATCTGGTCCAACCACTGCGATTATTTTGCAACAACGGGGCAAACCGCGCGCCTCATTCAGGAATGCGATCCAAGCGCATGTAGCGGCCATCGGTCGATGGCTTGAACCCGAGCTTTTCATACAAACCGTGGGCGTCGCTGGTAGACAGGCTCCAGTGGAAAACAGACCTGACTTCCGGATGGTCAATCAGGGCCTGGACGAGCCGGCTGCCTATGCCCTGCCCGCGATTCTCCGGCCAGATGATGATATCGGCGAGATAGGCGAATACCGTACGGTCCGTGATCGCCCGGCCGAAGCCGACTTGCCTGCCATCGATATAGGCGCCGACGCAGAGCGAATTGGCAAAGGCGCGGCGATGGATTTCGTCATTGCGCCCGGCACCCCAATAGCTCGCCATCAACAGGTCCGATGTCGCACGGAAATCGATCCGTGACATGTCGAAGCTGATTTCACAGTTGGGCAAGGCTATCTCCGGCCGCGGCCGCCACACGCTTTCAGTGTCTAGCTGCGATCCCTGAAACGATTGGTGATGGGATAGCGGCGGTCGCGGCCAAAATTCTTTTTGGTGATCTTCACACCGGGTGCTGCCTGCCGGCGCTTGTATTCGGCGATGTAGAGCAGGTGCTCGATGCGCGTTACCGTCGCCCGGTCATGGCCGCGCGCAACGATGTCGTCGACGCCCATTTCATTCTCGACCAGGCATTCGAGGATATCGTCCAGCACCGGATAGGGCGGCAGCGAATCCTGGTCGGTCTGGTTCTCGCGCAATTCCGCAGACGGTGCCTTGTCGATGATGTTCTTCGGGATCACCTCGCCCGAAGGCCCCAGCGCGCCCGGCGGCACATGGCTGTTGCGCCAGCGCGACAGCGCGTAGACCTGCATCTTGTAAAGATCCTTGATCGGATTGAAGCCGCCATTCATGTCGCCATAGAGCGTGGCATAGCCGACCGACATCTCGCTCTTGTTGCCGGTGGTGACGACCATCGAGCCGAACTTGTTGGAGATCGCCATCAGGATGGTGCCGCGCGCGCGGCTCTGCAAATTCTCCTCAGTAATACCTTCCTTGGTGCCTTCGAACATCTGCGTCAGTGTGTGCAGGAACCCTTCGACCGGCTCGAAGATCGGCACGATGTCATAGCGGCAGCCGAGCGCGCGGGCGCAGTCCTCGGCGTCCTTCAGCGAGTCCTTCGAGGTGTAGCGATAGGGCATCATCACCGCGCGCAGGCGTTCCTCGCCGAGCGCATCGACGGCCAGCGCCGCGCAGATGGCCGAATCGATGCCGCCGGACAGACCAAGCACGACATTCTTGAAACCGTTCTTGTTGACGTAGTCGCGCAGGCCCAGCATGCAGGCGCGATAGTCGGCCTCCTCCCGGTCCGGGATTTTCGACATCGGCCCTTCGGAACAAACCCAGCCTTCGCCTTGCCGTTTCCAGGTGGTGATGTCGACCGCTTCCTCGAACTGGCTCATCTGGAAGGCAAGCGTCTTGTCAGCGCCAATGGCAAACGACGCGCCGTCGAAGATCAGCTCGTCCTGGCCACCAAGCTGGTTGGCATAGATCATCGGCAGCCCGCACTCGATGACCTGGCGGATGACGACCTGGTGTCGGACATCGATCTTGGCGCGGTAGTAAGGCGAGCCGTTCGGCACCAGCAGGATTTCCGCCCCGCTTTCGGCCAGCGATTCGCAGATGTCGACATCGCCCCAGATGTCCTCGCAGATCGGTACCCCGATGCGCACGCCGCGGAAATTGACCGGTCCCTGGATCTCGGGTCCGGCCTGGAAGACGCGCTTCTCGTCGAACTCGCCGTAATTGGGAAGATCGAGCTTGTAACGTTCGGCGATGATCTTACCGTCGTCGGCGAAGATGATCGAATTGTGCGTGCCGCTCTTGCGCTTCAGCGGCGTGCCGATGATGACGCCCGGACCGCCATCTGCAGTATCGGCGGCAAAGTCCTGTGCCGCCTTTTCGCAGGCTTTCAGGAAGGCCGGCTTCAGCACCAGATCCTCCGGCGGATAGCCGGCGAGGAAAAGTTCGGTATAGAGCACAAGATCGGCGCCCTGGCGGGCGGCATCCGCCCTCGCCTCGCGCGCCTTGGCGAGATTGCCTGAAATGTCGCCGACAGTCGGGTTGAGCTGGGCGACGGCGATGCGCAGGATGTCGAGCTTCTTGGTCATGCCTGCTGACTTAGCCCGGCAAAATTGCCCGGGCAATGGCGTTCGTTTGGACCAATCCGGACCGAATGACTAATGTCATTCGTGTCTTGACCGATCGACGAATGCCGATCGTGGCAAGACGACCGGTCTCAGTCGTCGCCCATATATTCGCGCAACGCTTGCGGAGAATGGTTCTCCCCGATCGACATCGCCAGGATGCGTGAAATATGCCGGCGCGGCAGACGTGTCTCCGCCGCCCATTGATTGATTTGCCTCTGGATCTTGTCCAGGTCCTTCTTCGAGGTCGGGCTTTCGGCGATGTCGAGGCCCGCGTCGCGCAGAGCCGCGGCCATATCGCCCGAGATGACGAACGCATCCCAACCCAGCCAGCGCAGGAAATACTGGCCCGTGTTGCCGCCGAGCCGGCTGCCATTTTTTCCGAGCCAGGCCATCAGCCCGACCTGGTCATCAGCCGGCCAGTTGGCGAGGAATTGGCCGAAGCCGCCATATTCCTTCGACACGCGCTCGACGAAGGCGGCGTTGTCGCGGACCGATTTGATCTTCTGTGGATTGCGCACGATGCGCTGGTCGGAAGCCAGATCGTGCCAGAAATCATCGGGCTGGAACAACAGCCGCTTCGGCTCGAAGCGCAGGAACGCCTCTTCAAAGCCCGGCCATTTCTGTTCGATGACGCGCCATACGAAACCGGCGGCGAAGACACGCTCGGCCATGGTAGAGAGAATGCGATCGTCGGTGATGTCAGCCACTGCGGCATTGTCGGGCGCCGGGCCGAGCAGCGACGTCAGTTCCTCCTCGCCGCCTTTGCGTTTTGCGGCGCGTGCGCGAATTTTCTTGAAATCGGCCATCGGTCCCTCGGCATCCGGAATCAATCTAACACTTCCCGTGCGAGCCGGCAGCCTCTACCTCTAATGGCAAGCCAAGACCCTGGAGACGGCCATGAACAAGACGATCGACGATCTGGCGAACCGCTGGCTCAAGCGACGGCCGGACGGCCTCAGCCAGCTCGAAAGCCGGGTGCTGCAATCGACGCTCGAACGCACCACCATCTCGCGCGACACCAACAAGGCCGTCGCCTTCCACCAGACGTTCGGCGACCGGCTCGCCGACACGATCGCCCGCATCGGCGGCTCATGGTCCTTCATCCTGTCCTTCATCGCCTTTCTGATCCTTTGGACATCGGGCAATGTCTGGCTGCTGTCGCGTGACGCCTTCGACCCCTACCCGTTCATCTTCCTGAACCTCGTTCTGTCGATGGTTGCAGCCTTGCAGGCGCCGGTGATCATGATGGCGCAGAACCGCCAGACCGAACGCGACCGCATCGACGCCGCGCACGACTACGAGGTCAATTTGAAAGCCGAGATCGAGATCATGGCGCTGCACGAAAAGCTGGATGAACTGCGCCACGGCCAGATCCTCGGCATGCGCGACGAGATCGTGCAACTGACCGAGATGGTCAAGCGGATCGACGAAAGGCTGTCTTCGCAGCAATCGCCTTCATGACCGACACGATCCATCACTTCATCGAACAATACGGGCTGCTTGCGGTCTTGGTCGGTTGCATCGCGGAGGGTGAAAGTGCCGCCATTCTCGGCGGCTTCTTCGCTCACCAGCATGTCTTCGTGCTGTGGCATGCCGTCCTCGCAGCCGCGCTGGGCGCCTTCGTCGGCGACATTTTCTTTTTCATCCTTGGACGGCGTTTTGCCGACCATCGCTATGTCGTCAGATTGCGCAAGCGACCCGGCTTTCGCCGCGCCTTCCATCTGCTCAACACCCATCCCGACATCTTCGTGCTGTCCAACCGCTATATCTACGGCATGCGCCTGGTCGGCGGCATCGCGGCCGGGCTTTCCAACATCGCGGCGCCGCGCTTCGTCATCCTCAACGCGCTTTCATCGGCGATCTGGGCGGTGCTGTTCGGCACCATTGGTTACGTCTTTGGCCTGGGGGCCGAACACTTTATCGGCCAGGCTTTTATGCGCCACGAGCGGTTGCTGGTCGGGCTCGGTATCGGCCTGACGGTTACCGTGCTTGCATGGCTCGTCGCCCGTCACATCGCCAGGAAGGAAGGCGCCAGGGAGAGCTGATCGTCAATCGACGCCGAGCGCCTGATCCCCCCGATCAAGGATCAGCGGGATGATCAGGTCTTCCTCGTCGGCAAGATGCCGGGTCAACATGGCGATCAGCCGGCTGTTTTCGTCGGCATAGGCGTCGGCGGCGAAGCGCTGTCTGTCTTCGCTCTCCTGAAGCGTCTTGATGAACGCATTGGCCGCTTCGGCATTGCGCTCCAGCCCTTCATGGATGGTGTGATGGTCGGCATCGAGGATCTCGAAGCCGCGCTTCAAACGGGGCTCGGCTTTGGCGAAGACGGGGAAATATTGATAGTCCTCGACATTGTGGTGACCGTCGAGATTGCCGAGAAAATGATTGAGGCGCGGCGCGAACCAGCGCGCGAAGTCGGGCGCCGTCAGCCTGCCCTCGCGGTAGTCGCCAATGCCGTTGGTAAGCATGCCGCCGAGTTCGCGGAACATGTCGTGCCGCTGCAGCCACATATTGGCGACGCCATGGATGTTGGCATGGTTCTGCCAGTTTTCACGCGGATATTTTTCGACCAGCCAGCGCAGATCGTCCGGCAGGCCCTTGCGTTCGACAAGCAGAAAGTTAGCGGCTTCAGGCATGATGGTTTCCTTTGGAAACCGTCATATAGGAACCGAGATGCTAGATCGGTAGCCCGGTGATCCGCTCGATGATGGCGATGCCCCATACGCCGGCAACGATGAGCACCGATATCAGCACCGCCAGCGAACCGCAGTCCTTGGCGAGTTGTATGTCGACATTGAACTCGCGGCTGAAGGCGTCGCATGCCGCCTCAATGCCGGTGTTCAGCACTTCGACCATGATCAAGAGCAGCACCGCGCCGATCAGCAAGGCATAGCCGCGCCATGAGATCGAAACGAACCAGCCGAGCGGCAAGGCAAGCGCGAGCAGCATCAGCTCCTGCTGGAAAGCCTTCTCGCTGACGGCCAGTTTACGAAACGCCCGCACCGAATTGAAAAAAGCGTCGATCAGCCGCTGCATACCAAACCCCTTTGCGAATCACCGGCACGGGATAATGCAATGGCTGGCCAGATCAATGGAATAAGGCGACTTGTCCCAGATTCATTCCGCGACAGGGATGGACGGCGTCGACTTTTCAAACTGCGGCAGCCCGTCGTCGATCGAATAATAGTCGCCCTTGTCGCCGACAAAGATATGGCATTCACCCCCGAGGCTTGTCGGCCTGTCGAACGACCCCGCCATGACCGAAATGTAGTCCTGGTCTCGCGGCTTCCAGAACAGTACCGACCCGCACGTCTTGCAAAAGCCGCGCCTGGCAAAGGCAGACGCTTCGAACCAGGTGATGCTTTCCGTGCCTTCGATCACGATGTCGGCGTTGGCAACATTGGTCGCGGCATAGAAATGTCCGCTCTGCTTGCGGCATTGTGAGCAGTGACAATAGACGACGCCACGCAACGCTCCGTGCGTTTTGAAGCGAACCGCTCCGCACAGACACGATCCCGCGTGATTGTCGCTCATTTCGACCTCCTTGAGGAAACTCTGCCTGGCATCAGCATCCTCGTCAGGATTCCAGCTTTGCGACGACCACACGCAAGCAAATGCGACATGTACTGGCGTGGCGCATCCGGAATTCGGTTTCATTTTCAAGAGCGCGATGCGCGAATTTCGGATTCAAAGCCACCAAACCGGCGTCGTTTTCGATTGTTGGCGCGCAAATTTAAGCTTTTACAGCCGCAAGTGGAGAAAAACTGTGGGATCTCTGCAAATTAAGGAAACTTTAGCGCTGGCGCATTTATGGTCACGGCAAGCGAAGGTCGTGGGTGGGGACGCGGCCTTCGCAAGTTGTTCTAGACTGTCTGTCGCATTCCCCAGGTCGGCGACAAAGGGAACCCGAGAATCTGTGGCGGGATCCGAGGGGAAGAATCAAAATGCAGCCGGCAGCTCTCCCGACCGAACGAAGCACCGACATCGCAGCCAGTGTTGTTGCCACAATGCGCCAGCTGGGCGTGCTTAGCCTGCCGCGCAACTACGAGATTTTCTACGAGGCACTGAGCGGCACCAATCGCGAACTCAGCCTCGCCGTCGTTTCGCTGAGCAGCCGGCCGACACAGGATGAACTGGATCAGGTCGGGCGCACTTTCTTTGCCCACAACCATGGTCCGGGCATCGTCGAGCATGCCAGAGACGTCATTGCCAGGGAACTCGAGGAGGTTGCTTCGCTGTTGCGGAGCGAACGCAGCCACATCGAGAAATACGGCAGGATCCTCGATGAGACATCGAGCGGCCTCAGCGGCCGCAGCCTTCTGTCTCAGGATCTTTTGCAGAAGATCGCCAACGCCATGGCGACTGCCACCAATTCGACGATCGACCACGGCAGGCAGGTGGCCTCGACGCTCAGCGACAAGACGGCTGAACTCGAGAGCGTCAAGGCGAAGCTCGAAGAATACAAGCGGCTGGCCGACACTGATCCCTTGACCCAGATCTGGAATCGCCGCGCCTTCGACAAGGAAATCACCAGGATCTACAACAGTAACAGGGGTATCCTGTTCAACGCCCTGGTCCTTGCCGACATCGACCGCTTCAAGGACATCAACGACCGCTATGGCCATCCGGTCGGCGACAAGATCATCCAGAGCATCGCCGACATCTTCCAGACCAGCATTCGCGGCGACATGTTCGTCGCCCGCACCGGTGGCGAGGAGTTCGCGCTGATCATCGAGGGCGCCAGCGAGGACGCCACCTACGAGGTCGCCGAACGCATTCGCGCGCTGATCGAGCAGACGCCGTTCACCAGCAGCCAGACCGGCACCAATTACGGCACCGTCACCGTCTCGATGGGCATCTGCATGGCATCCGAGGCCGAGGGACCGGAGGATCTCTACACCAAGGCCGACCGGGCGCTCTACCGCTCGAAGGTCAGCGGCCGCAACCGCGTCACCAGACACTCGGCGATGGCTGGCCGGACCGGCAAGAGCTGGCTGCTCTACAAGAAGGACTGACAGCAGAGCTGAAAACAGAAAAGGCGCCGGATTTCCCAGGCGCCTTTTTCGTGGGTTCATTCAGATCGCTGCGAAAATCAGCCGTTGACGGCCTGCTTGTGCTGCACCGGGTGGCTCTTCTTCAACAGGTCCGACACCAGGAAGGCCAGCTCGATCGCCTGGTCGGCGTTAAGGCGCGGATCGCAATGGGTGTGGTAGCGGTCCTGCAACTCCTCGGCGGTGATGGCACGCGCGCCACCGGTGCATTCGGTGACGTTCTTGCCGGTCATTTCGACATGGATGCCGCCCGGATGCGTGCCTTCGGCACGATGCACCTCGAAGAAGGTCTGCACCTCCTTCAGGATGCGGTCGAATGGCCGCGTCTTGTAGCCGGCGGCCTCGATCGTGTTGCCATGCATCGGGTCCGACGACCACACCACGCTGCGGCCTTCCTTCTGCACTGCGCGCACAAGCTTCGGCAGATAATCGGCGACCTTGTCGGAACCGAAGCGTGCGATCAGCGTCAGCCGGCCGGGTTCGTTCTCGGGGTTGAGCAGATCGATCAGTTCCAGCAAGCCGTCCGGCGTCAGCGACGGGCCGCATTTCAGGCCGAGCGGGTTCTTGATGCCGCGGCAATATTCGACATGCGCGTGGTCTGGCTGGCGCGTGCGGTCGCCGATCCAGATCATGTGGCCTGAGGTGGCGTACCAGTCGCCGGACGTCGAATCGACGCGGGTCAGCGCCTCCTCATAGCCGAGCAGCAGCGCCTCGTGGCTGGTGTAGAAATCGGTCTCGCGCAGCGCGTAGTTGGTTTCCGAGGTGATGCCGACAGCCTTCATGAAGTCCATCGTCTCGGTGATGCGATTGGCGAGCGACTCATATTTTTCGCCCTGAGGGCTGTCGGACACGAAGCCGAGCATCCAGCTATGCACATTCTCCAGGCTGGCATATCCGCCCTGCGCGAAGGCGCGCAGAAGGTTGAGCGTCGCCGCCGACTGGCGGTACGCCATTGCCTGGCGAGCAGGATCTGGAATGCGTGACTTCTGGTCGAATTCGATGCCGTTGATGATGTCGCCGCGATAGCTGGGCAGCGTCACCTCGCCCTTGGTCTCGTTGTCGGACGAGCGCGGCTTGGCGAACTGGCCGGCAACGCGGCCGACCTTCACCACCGGCTGCGCGCCGGCGAAGGTGAGCACCACCGACATCTGCAGGAAAACGCGGAAGAAGTCGCGGATGTTGTCCGCGCCATGCTCGGCAAAGCTCTCGGCGCAATCGCCGCCCTGGAGAAGGAATGCGTCACCGGCAGCGACAGAAGCAAGCTGCTTCTTCAGCTTGCGTGCCTCACCGGCAAAAACCAGCGGTGGAAAGGTGGCGAGCTGGGCTTCCGTGCTCTTCAGCGCTGCAAGGTCCGGATAGGCAGGAACCTGCTTGATCGGCTTTGCTCTCCACGAATTCGGCGACCATTTCGTCATCGCTGCACCCAACGCTCTTTCTGGCGAGCACCCTTGCCCACCATTTCCCGCCCCCAATGGGGTTGGCGGCTCCATACACGAAGCCGATTTCCTATTCTAGACCGGAATTCAAGCGCTGGCGAATGGTCCGGACCGGCTAGGCAGCCTTCTCCACCAGTCGCGCCAGCTGCGTCATAACCACCGCCGAACCCGCCAGCCGCTTCTCGGCCGTCGGCCAGTCGCGCACGAAGACGACGCTGTGGTCTGGCCGGATCTTGGCCAGCGAGCCCTGCTCGCCGATGAACCGGACAAGCCCGACCGGGTTGGAGAATTCGCGCTTGCGGAAATGGATGACGACGCCCTTCGGGCCGGCATCCAGCTTCTCGACATTGGCCTTGCGACACAGCGCCTTGATGAAGACGATCTTCAACAGATGCTTCACCTCGTCCGGCAGCGGGCCGAAGCGGTCGATCAACTCGGCGCCGAAAGCATCGATTTCCTCGGTGTTTTCGAGATCGCCGAGGCGGCGATAGAGTGCCAGCCTGAGCTGCAGGTCCGGAACATAGCTTTCCGGGATCATCACCGCCGTGCCAACGGCGATCTGCGGCGACCAGCCGCCATCCTGGACCTCGCCGGAATCCTTCACCTCGGCGACGGCCTCTTCCAGCATCTGCTGGTAGAGTTCGAAACCGACCTCCTTGATGTGGCCTGACTGCTCTTCGCCGAGAAGATTGCCGGCGCCTCTTATATCGAGGTCGTGACTGGCGAGCTGGAAGCCGGCGCCCAGCGTGTCCAGCGATTGCAGCACCTTCAGCCGGCGCTCAGCGGTGTCGGTCAGCTTGCGGTTGGCCGGCAGCGTGAACAGCGCATAGGCACGCACCTTCGAGCGCCCGACGCGGCCGCGCAACTGGTAGAGCTGCGACAGGCCGAACATGTCGGCGCGATGGATGATCAGCGTGTTGGCGGTCGGAATATCGAGGCCGGATTCGACAATGGTCGTCGACAACAGCACGTCGTACTGGCCGTCGTAGAAGGCGTTCATGATGTCGTCGAGTTCGCCCGGCGGCATCTGGCCATGGGCCACCGCCACCTTCAGTTCAGGCACGGATTCTTTCAGGAAATCATGGATTTCTGACAAATCGCTGATGCGCGGGACGACATAGAAGGAATGCCCGCCGCGATAGCGCTCGCGCAGCAGCGTCTCGCGAATGACAAGCGGATCGAAGGGCGAGATGAAGGTACGCACCGCCATTCGGTCGACCGGCGGCGTGGCCATCAGCGACAGTTCGCGCACCCCCGTCAGCGCCAGTTGCAGCGTGCGCGGGATCGGCGTCGCCGACAGCGTCAGCACGTGCACGTCGGTCTTCAAATCCTTCAGCCGCTCCTTGTGCTTGACGCCAAAATGCTGCTCCTCATCGATGATCAAAAGGCCAAGGTTCTTGAACGAGATCGCGGAACCGAGCAGCGCATGGGTGCCAATGACGATGTCGACCTGCCCCTCGGCGATGCCTTTCTTGGTCTCGGCCAGTTCCTTGGCGCCGACCAGCCGCGATGCCTGGGCGACACGGATCGGCAGACCGGAAAAGCGCTGCGAGAATGTCTTGAAATGCTGGCGCGACAACAACGTTGTCGGCACCACAACCGCCACCTGAAAACCCTCCATCGCCGCGATGAAGGCGGCGCGCAGTGCCACTTCGGTCTTGCCGAATCCGACATCGCCGCAAATCAGCCGGTCCATCGGCTTGCCGGCGGCGAGATCGTCGCGCACCGAGTCGATCGCCGTCTGCTGGTCGTCGGTCTCCTCATACGGGAAGCGGGCGGCGAACTCGCCATAGAGGCCTTCGGCTGGCACCAGTGGCGGTGCGGAGCGCATCTGCCGCTCGGCGGCGATGCGGATCAGTTGCCCGGCCATGTCGAGCAGGCGCTTCTTCAACCGCGCTTTGCGCGATTGCCAGGCGCCGCCGCCAAGCTTGTCCAGCGTCGCCTCAGCTGTGTCAGAACCGTAGCGCGACAGAAGCTCGATGTTCTCGACCGGCAGGAACAGCCGGTCGTCGCCGGCATAGTGGATTTCCAGGCAATCATGCGGCGCGCCGACCGCTTCGATCGTGCGCAGGCCGATGAAACGGCCGATGCCATGGTCGGCATGGACGACAATGTCGCCGGCCGACAGCGCCGAGGCTTCAGCAATGAAGTCCGAAGCCCGCTTCTTGCGTTTCGAGCGTCGGATCAGCCGGTCGCCCAAAATGTCCTGTTCGGCGACGACGACCAGTTTTTCGGTCTCGAAGCCGGATTCGAGCGGCAGCACCGCCAGGGCCGCCTGACCCGGCTCGAGCTTTTCGACTTCCGCCAGCGTCGCCACCTGCTTGAGGTTGCCGAGATGGTGTTCGGCAAGGATCTGGCCAAGCCGGTCGAGCGAGCCTTCGGTCCAGCCGGCGATGACGACACGGCGGCGCGCCGCGCGCTCATCGGCGATGTGCTTGACGACGACATCGAACACATTGGCGTTCGGATCGGCGCGCTCCTCGACGAAGCTGCGGCCGTGGCGCGAACCGGCGTGATAGACTTTCTTGGCGCCGGCGTCAGGCGCGTCGAACGGCGTAAAATCGATCGCTTCGCGCGGCCCGAGCGAGGCAATCAGGTTATCCGGCGAGAGATACAGCAGGTCCGGCGCCACTGGCTTGTAGGGCACGGCATCCTTCAATGCACCGTCGGCCTGCTTCTTACGCGCCTCGTAATGGTCGAGGATCAGCGTGTGGCGCTCGGCCAGCGCCTCATGCGCCAGATGGTCGAAGACGACAGGCGTATCAGGCAGATAGTCGAACACCGTCTCCAGCCGCTCATAGAAGAACGGCAGCCAGTGTTCCATGCCGGCAAAGCGTCTGCCCTCGCTGACCGCCGCATAGAGCCCGTCGTCGCGCTGGGGAGCGCCAAAGGCTTCGATGTAGGATCGGCGGAAACGGCTGATCGTTTCCGGCGTCAGCGCCACCTCACTCATCGCCTGCAGCGCCATCGACTTGCGCTGCCCGGTGGTGCGCTGGGTGGCGGCATCGAAGACGCGGATCGATTCCAGCGTGTCGCCGAAGAAATCGAGCCTGAGCGCTTCGGTCCAGCCGGGCGCGAACAGGTCGAGAATGCCGCCGCGCACCGCGAACTCGCCGATGCCGCGCACGGTCGGCACGCGCTCGAAGCCGGACGTTTCGAGCCGCGACACCAGCGCGTTCATGTCGATCTGGTTGCCTGGCCTGGCATGGAAAGTCTGTGCCTCGACCAGTTCGGCCGGCGGAATGCGCTGCAGCAGCGCATTGGCCGTGGTGAGGATGACGGCGCGGTGCGGTTTCTTCGCCAGTGCAATCATCGCGGTCAGCGCATCGAGGCGCTTGGCGGCGGCGTCCGAACCGGGCGAGACGCGGTCATAGGGCAGACAATCCCAGGCCGGCAGCTCCAGCACCGGCAGGCCGGGCGCCGCGAAGGACAGCGCCTCGATGATCGCCGGCAGGCGCTGGCCGTCGCGCGCGACGAACAGCACCGGCTTGTCGGGCGCGATTTCCAGCGCCGCCTGCACCAGCGCAAAGGCTTCGTAGCCGTCGGCGACGCCGTCGACGATGAACTGGCCGGCGCGGCCTTTCGGCAGACCGATGGTGGGGATGAGGCTCATGAAATCACGGTCTTGTTTTGTCGCAACTCCGAACGGAAAACCGCTTCGCACTTTTCCTGGAATTGCTTGTGTTCAGAATGTCATCGAGTGGCGGAAAGCCAGGATCTTTTTCAGGACGGCACAATCGACGTCCGCCGGCACCGGGCGTTCGCCAGTGACCATGGGCAGGAATTCGGTGTCGGGAATGTCGAGGAGCCTCTCATATTGGTCGATTTCCTCGCCGGTCAAGGCGCCGATCTCGGCGTCGGCGAAAGTGCCGAGGATCAAGTCCATCTCGCGCATGCCACGATGCCAGGAGCGGAACAGAAGCTTGCGGCGGCGGGCGTCCAGCCCTTCGCTTGATCTCGTCGTTCCGGTCATCATGCCGCATCCTTGCTTGCTGCGGCGCATATAGCGTGGATAGAAGGGGCTGTCAGCCTTGCAACGGCCGTGTCGGCGTCTAACATCCCGGTGTGACAAACATTCCTGACAGTATCGGCGCGAGCATCCCCTCTGTCCTGCCGGACATCTCCGGCACTTCACCCTCCCCCTTGTGGGGAGGGTCGGCGAGCGCGCTTCGCAAAGCGAAGGGAGTGAGACGGGGTGGGGGTGCGACGCTGGTTCTCCGCTTTCCCTGGAAAATGGGCGCGCCGGCTCCCCCCCCCCGCTCCGCTTCGCGGATC
>SAKE01000003.1:266308-393325 GCA_004017275.1 Mesorhizobium sp.
AGGATGGAGGGTCTCATTTTTTACCCTCCCCACAAGGGGGAGGGTAAAAAATGAGACCCTCCATCCTCGATCCCTTGTTTGTCCCGATCACCTCGCTTGCCGGCGTCGGACCGAAAGTCGGCGCCTTGATCGAAAAGGTCGTCGCGGCCGATCTGGGTGATCGCGCCGCCCGCGCGGGCGACCTTCTGTTCGTGCTGCCGCACACCGTCATCGACCGCCGCAGCCGGCCGGGTATCGCAGGATCCGCGGAAGGCCAGATCGTCACGCTTGAGGTGCGCATCGACCGCCACCAACCGCCGCCGCGCGGCAACAGGACGGTGCCCTACCGGGTCTTCGCCCATGACGACACCGGTGAGATCGCGCTGACCTTCTTTCATGCCCATGCCTCCTATCTCGAAAAGGCGATGCCTGAGGGCGAGCATGTCGTCGTCTCGGGCCGCATGGAATGGTTCAACGGCCGCCCGAGCATGGTCCACCCCGACCATATCGCGCTCGCCAGCGAGGCGGAAAACCTGCCGCTGGTCGAACCGGTCTATCCGCTCACCGCTGGGCTCTCGGGCAAGGTGCTGCGCCGGGCAATCGGCCAGGCGCTGGCGCGTGTGCCTGAATTTCCCGAATGGCAGGACGGCGCCTTCATGCGCCGGCACACCTTTGCGGCCTTCGATGATGCGCTCGCCCGCATCCACAATCCGGCCGACCCGATCGACGTCTCCATCGATGGCGCTGCCTGGCGGCGCCTCGCCTATGACGAGTTGCTGGCGGGCCAGGTCTCGCTGGCGCTGGTGCGGGCAAAAGTCCGCCGCCTGTCCGGCCGTCCCCTGGTCGGCGACGGTCGCATCGTCGAGAAACTGCGGGCCGCACTGCCCTACTCGCTGACATCAAGCCAGGAATTCGCGTTGGCCGAAATCAATGCCGACCTTGTCGATCCCGAACGCATGCTGCGGCTTCTGCAGGGCGATGTCGGCTCCGGCAAGACGGTCGTGGCGCTGCTGGCCATGGCGCGGGCCGTCGAGGCCGGCGGCCAGGCGGCTTTAATGGCACCGACCGAAATCCTGGCACGGCAGCATCTGGCGACGATCGCGCCACTCGCCGCCGAGGTCGGGCTGCGCATCGCCATCCTGACCGGCCGCGAGAAGGGCCGCGAACGCACCGACACGCTGGCCGGCCTGGCAAGCGGCGAGATCGACATCGTCATCGGCACCCATGCGCTGTTCCAGGAAACGGTTACCTTCCACGACCTGGTCTTCGCCGTCATCGACGAGCAGCACCGCTTCGGCGTCCACCAGCGGCTTGCCATCACCGCCAAGGGCGATGCGCCCGACATGCTGGTGATGACCGCCACCCCCATCCCGCGCACGCTGGTGCTGACCGCCTTCGGCGACATGGACGTGTCGAAGCTGACGGAAAAACCGGCCGGCCGCCAGCCGATCCGTACCGTCACGCTGCCGCTCGAACGGCTCGACGAACTGGTCAACCGCATGGTGGACGCCGTCGCCGGCGGCCAAAAAATCTACTGGATCTGTCCGCTGGTCGAGGAATCCGAAGAGATCAAGCTGATGTCGGCCGAGGACCGTTTCGCCTCGCTGAAGCCGCTGTTCGGCGACCGCATCGGCCTTGTCCACGGCCGCATGAAGGGTGCCGACAAGGACGAGGCGATGCGCGCCTTCAAGCAGGGCGAGACCCGCATCCTGATCGCCACCACGGTCATCGAGGTCGGCGTCGACGTGCCGGACGCCACCGTCATGGTCATTGAGCATGCCGAGCGCTTTGGCCTCGCCCAGCTGCACCAGCTGCGCGGCCGGGTCGGGCGCGGCGACAAGCCCTCCTCCTGCGTGCTGCTCTACAAGGACCCGCTCGGCGAAACCGCGAAACGCCGGTTGTCGGTGATGCGCGAGACCGAGGACGGCTTTCTCATCGCCGAGGAAGATCTGAAGCTGCGCGGCGAGGGCGAATTGCTGGGCACGCGCCAGTCCGGCACCCCGGGTTTCCAGGTCGCGCGCATCGAGGCGCATGCCGACCTTCTGGAGGCCGCCCGCGACGATGCCAGGCTGATCCTGTCGCGCGACCCGGAGTTGCAATCGCAGCGTGGCGAAGCCTTGCGCCTGTTGCTCTATTTGTTCGGCCGCGATGAGGCCGTGCGGCTCTTGCGCGCCGGCTGAGCCAGGGCGGCAACCGACGGGTTGGCGAGCATCCCTTCGATCGGCTCGCCATTCACGACAACCATCTGTTTGACCTCGGGTGCCACCAGCCCTGCCGAGACGATAAGCTTGGCGCCGTCCTCGATCGTCATGTCGAGCAGCACGATGTCCGACTTCGGCACATACATCAGGAACCCAGTGGTCGGGTTCGGCGTGCACGGCATGAACACGGCGATCAGCGGATCGCCTTCCTGGTCGAGCTTCTGGTTGATCTCGGTTTCCTTCTCGCTGGCGACAAACACCAGCGACCACACGCCCTTGCGCGGATATTCGACCAGCCCGACCTGGCGGAACATGTCGCCCTTGTTCGACAGCACGGTCTCAAAAATCTGCTTCAGCGAGCCATAGATGCCGCGCACCAGCGGCATGCGGCCAAGCAGCCGCTCGCCGAAATTGACGATGGCGCGGCCGACGATGTTGGCCGTCAGGAAGCCGATCAGCGTGATCAGGATGAGCGCCACGATCAACCCGAACCCTGGCACCGGAAACGACAGGTACGTATCCGGGCTATAACGTGCCGGAATATAGGGTTTCACCCAGGAATCGACCCAACCGATGAAAGACCAGGCAATGTAGGCGGTGATCGCCAGCGGCGCGCAGACAATGAAGCCCGTGAGGAAATAGTTCCTCAGCCGGGTCACGCCGGAAGTCTTGGGAGCGTCGGACATGGTTCACCGGGGGCCGCTATTGCGACGCAACATTAGTGAACCGCCATCCAGTTTGGAACTGCGAAGTTTTTAAAGAGCCGATTATGCCGCCGCTTCCAACGGCTCAATCTTCTCAAGCTCCGGTGCCAGCTTCTTGGCTTCGGTTTCGAGCTCAAAAGCCTGCTGAAAATTCATCCAGAATTCGGGCGTGGTGTTGAAAAATCTGGCGAGGCGAAGAGCCGTATCGGGAGTCAGGCCGATTTCTTCCTTGGCAATGCGTTCGATACGGGTGCGCGGAAGGTTAAGCTTTTTCGCCAGCGCGCCTGCACTCATGCCGAGCGGGACGAGATATTCTTCACGCAGGAATTCTCCAGGATGAACTGGACGTGCGAACTTCGATGCCATTCGGCTCAACCTCCCGATTGAGAGGCAAAACCTATTCCACCGTCACCGATTTCGCCAGATTGCGCGGCTGGTCGACGTCGGTGCCCATGAACACGGCGGCGAAATAGGCCAGCATCTGGATCGGCAGCGCGTAGATGATCGGCGAGATGATTTCCGGCACATCCGGCAGCACGATCGTCTCCATCGTCTTGACGCTCGTCAGCGCCGCGCCCTTGCTGTCGGTGATCAGGATGATCTTGCCGCCGCGTGCCGCCACTTCCTGCATGTTCGACACGGTTTTCTCGAAAATGCGGTCGTACGGCGCAATGACGATGACCGGCATGTTCTCGTCGATCAGCGCAATCGGCCCATGCTTCAGCTCGCCGGCAGCATAGCCCTCGGCGTGGATGTAGGAGATTTCCTTGAGTTTCAGCGCGCCTTCCATGGCCAGCGGGAAATTGGTGTCGCGGCCGAGATAGAGCACGTTCTTGTAGTGCGAGAGTTCGCGCGCGATCCGTTCGATCTGCTCTTCGAGCTTGAGCACCTGGTTGGCATAGCGCGGCGCTTCCGAAAGCCCGCGCACCAGGGCCTTCTCTTGTTCTTTCGAGATCGTACCCCGCGCCACGCCAGCGCGCACTGCCAACGAGGCCAGCACCGACAGCTGGCAGGTGAACGCCTTGGTCGAGGCGACGCCGATTTCAGGACCGGCAAGCGTCGGCAGCACGACGTCGGATTCGCGCGCCATGGTCGATTCGCGCACGTTGACGATAGCGCCGATCGTCATCCCCGCCTTGCGGCAATAGCGCAGCGAGGCCAGCGTGTCGGCGGTCTCGCCCGATTGCGAAATGAAGAAGGCGGCATCGTTCTTCGACAGCGGCATCTCGCGATAGCGGAATTCGGAGGCGACATCGATATCGACCGGCAGCCGTGCATAGCGCTCGAACCAGTACTTGCCGATCAGCCCGGCCAGATAGGCCGTGCCGCAGGCCGAGATCGCCAGCCGTCCGATTTTGGCGAAATCGAACGGCAGATCGAGCGGTTTCGACACTCCGGAGACGAAATCGACATAATGCGCCAGAGTGTGCGAGATCACCTCGGGCTGCTCATGGATTTCCTTCTCCATGAAATGGCGCCGGTTGCCCTTGTCGACCATGAAGCTGGTCGACAGCGACTGCTGGCGTTTGCGGTCGACCTTTGTGCCATCGATGTCGAAGATGGTGACGCCGTTGCGGCGCACCACCGCCCAGTCGCCATCTTCGAGATAGGTGATCGAATTGGTGAACGGGGCGAGCGCGATGGCATCGGAGCCCAGGAACATCTCGCCGTCGCCATGGCCGACGGCGAGCGGCGGGCCGTTGCGGGCGCCGACGATCAGGTCCTCGTCACCCCTAAACATGATCGCCAGCGCGAAAGCGCCTTCCAGCCGTTTCAGCGCCTGGTGCGCGGCATCGACCGGCTTCAGCCCCCTGGCCAGCTCGCGTGCCACCAGATGGGCGACGACCTCGGTGTCGGTCTGCGAGGAAAAAGAATAGCCGTCGCGGATCAGCTCGTCGCGCAGTTCGGCGAAATTCTCGATGATGCCGTTGTGGACGATGGCGACGCCGTCGGAAAAATGTGGATGCGCATTGGTCTCGTTGGGCACGCCATGTGTTGCCCAGCGTGTGTGGCCGATGCCGATCGTGCCGTCGAGCGGCTCGTCCTTGAGCCGGCGCTCGAGGTTGATCAGCTTGCCTTCCGCACGGCGGCGGCCAAGCGCGCCATGCTCGATGGTGGCGACGCCGGCCGAGTCATAGCCACGATACTCCAACCGCTTCAGCGCATCGACGATGAGCGGCGCAACCTGCGAGTGGCCGACGATTCCAACGATACCGCACATGCAGAAAGCCCCCGATTCCCCATGGAAAACCAGCGCTATTTAGGGATGGCCGGCCTGCCGTGAAAGTCACTTTGCATTTCGTCCCGTGTAACGGAACGCTCATTCCTGTCGATGCACCATGACACACCGCTCTTGCAATCCGGTTACTGCAATCGTTCGGTTTTTTGCGGGCGGGTTTTACTTTTTCTTCGCAGCCGCGGCAGAAGCAAACCGTTCCCGCAATTCCTTGCCCTTGCCCGGGATCGTCTTCTGGCGGGCGCGGCCGAAGGCCAGCGCATCGTCGGGCACGCTTTCGGTGATCACGCTCCCCGAGGCGATGTAGCCGCCCTTGCCGATGGTGACAGGCGCCACCAGCGAGGAATTGGAGCCGACAAAGGCGCCCTCGCCGATATCGGTGAAGAATTTCGAATAGCCGTCATAGTTGCAGGTGATGGTGCCAGCGCCGATATTGGCCCCCGCGCCGACGCGGGCATCGCCGATATAGGTCAGATGGTTGACCTTGGCGCCCTCCTCGATAACAGCCTGCTTGACCTCGCAGAAATTGCCGACCTTGGCCTTGTTTCGGAGATCCGCACCCGGCCGCAGCCGCGCGTACGGCCCGACATCGCAATTCGACGCAATGGCGGCGCCTTCGATATGGCTGAAGGCATGGATCTTGGCGCCCGTGGCGATCTTCACGCCTGGACCGAACCAGACATTGGGCTCGACGATGGTGTCGGCGCCGATCTCGGTGTCGTGCGAGAAATACACGGTCTCCGGCGCAATCAGCGTCACGCCCGACAGCATTGCCTCATGGCGGCGACGAGCCTGCCAGATGCCCTCGGCTTGCGCCAGTTCGGCGCGGTTGTTGATGCCGAGCGCGCTTTCGAAACTGGCTTCGGTGGCGACGACATCGAGGCCCCGCGCACCGGCGATCTCGACAATGTCGGTCAGATAATACTCGCCCTTGGCGTTCTTGTTGCCGACCGCGTCGAGCAGCTTCAGCGCGTGGGCACCGGCCACCGCCATCATCCCGGCATTGCAGAAGGTTATTTTCCTCTCCTCTTCGGAACAGTCCTTCTCCTCGCGGATGGCGACCAGCTTGCCGTCCTTTTCGATCAGCCGGCCATAGCCGGTCGGACTGGGCGGCCGGAAACCGATCACGACCACGGCAGCACCTTCCGCCAGTTTCAGCCGCGCCACGGTCAGCGCATCCGCGTCGATCAGCGGCGTGTCGCCAAACATGACGAGAATATCGTCATAACCCTTTGATATCGCTTCGCGTGCGGCAAGCACGGCATGTGCGGTGCCAAGGCGCTTTTCCTGCACGAACGTCGCGGCTTTTGGCGCGAACTTTGCCGCGGCCTTGCGCATCTCGTCAGCGCCATGGCCGATCACCAGCGCCTGGCTGCCGGCGCCGGCGGCTTCGGCCGCCTTCACCACATGGGCGACCATCGGCAGGCCGGCGATCTGGTGCAGCACCTTCGGCAGCGCACTCTTCATGCGCGTGCCTTCGCCGGCGGCGAGGATGACGGACAGGCAGGATCTCTGGCTCATGGATGGACAACCATATGAAAGGGTTGGGAATCAAAGCATGCTAGCAGTGGCGCCATGCTGCACCAATGCGGTTAAATTCCGGTGAGGTGGTGGAGCAGCTGACTCCCAATCAGCGGGGTCCACAATGCAGTCCGCATGTAGGGCGCCTACCCCAGCCGCCCCAGAACCGGGAAATTCTCCAGCAGCCAATACGACACGGTCTGCACGCCACCGGTGAGGAAAAACACGCCGGCGACGACCAGCAGCGCGCCGATCGCCTTTTCGACGCGGCCGAGATGGACGCGGAATTTGCCGAGGAAGCGCATGAAGGCGCCCGAAAACAGCGCTGCGATCAGGAATGGGATGCCCAGCCCGAGCGAATAGGCGGCGAGCAGCAGCGCCCCCTCGCCCACCGTCTCGCGGCCGCCGGCCAGCGTCAGGATTGGTCCCAGAACCGGGCCAATGCAGGGCGTCCAGCCGAAGGCGAAGGCCAGCCCCATGACATAGGCCGCGACTGCACTTGCCGGCTTGCCCTGCGACTGGAAGCGCGCCTCGCGCGACAGCAACGGAATGCGCAGGATGCCGAGGAAATTCAGGCCCATCAGGATGATCAGCACGCCGGCGCCCATCGCCAGCGGCTCCTGCCAGACACGCAACAGCCGGCCGATGGTCGAGGCGCCGGCGCCGAGCGCGACAAAGACGGTCGAGAAGCCGAGCACGAAGGCGATCGAGGAATAGAGCAGCGCGCCACGTGCGCCTTCTCTGGCTGTCGCACCCGCATTGCCACGGAAATCGTCGACCGAGACGCCTGCCATATAGCAGAGGTAGGGCGGCACCAGCGGCAGCACGCAAGGCGACAGGAACGAGATCGCTCCCGCTCCGACCGCGCTGACATAGCCGATGTCCAATGCCATTCCAAAAACTCCAATGCCGTAGCGCCGATATAGCGATGCGCAGCCTTGTCCACCAATCACCATTGTGTTGGCAAGATCATCCTTGCCGGCATCTGCCGGGGAAGAAACGGTGCCTCGCAGGCGTTGATACAGCGAGGCCGCGATTTCCCGTGCGTCTCCAGATATCAGTCAGGGAGATTTCCATGAAAACCATAACCGTAGGGCTGGCCGCGCTTTTGCTCAGCACCGCCGCGTCCTTCGCCGCCGACGCGTGGAAGGAAGCCGACGTCAATGGCACCAAGATCTACACCGACGCCAACGGCATGACGCTCTATACCTATGACAAGGACGAGAAGGGCAAGACCAATTGCTACGACAAATGCGCCACCAACTGGCCGCCGCTGAAGGCCGAAGCCGGCGCCAAGGCGGATGACGAATGGAGCGTCGTCGACCGCACCGACGGCACCAAGATGTGGGCCTATGACGGCAAGCCGGTCTACACCTTCATCAAAGACAAGAAGCCCGGCGACGTGAACGGCGACGGCGTCGGCGAGGTTTGGCACATCGTCAAGGCCGACTAGCCACTCTATACCCAGTCCCGCCTGCTGGCGGGACAAGGGGCTGGTCGCCGGGGCATCGCTACATGCCGCCGGCGGCCAGCATCGATCAATCCGTGAGGGCGTCGATCCTATGCCGCAACCAGCCGGCTTTCCGCGACTCGGCGAAAAATGAAAATGGGTCGTTTCCGTCGACTCGGGACCACCATCTCCCTTTCCCAAAATTCTGTGATTTCTCCATACACTCTAAGAGTGTATTGCTGCGGAGAGCCCCGCAATTTGGGCGCTTCCCCTTGACCGGATGCAAAAGCGCGGCCATGTGAGCGACAAAGTGAACGAGATTTCGTCGCGCGCAGCGGAATTCTTCTGCCGCACCACAGCTGATATGAGACCTCATGGACGTCGTCGTCGTCGAATCGCCGGCCAAGGCGAAGACAATCAACAAATACCTCGGCAAGAACTACAAGGTTCTGGCCTCGTTCGGCCATATCAGGGATTTGCCGGCCAAGGATGGCTCGGTGCGTCCGGATGAGGATTTCGCCATGTCCTGGGCGGTAGATACCGCCTCGGGCAAGCGCCTTGCCGACATCGCCAAGGCGGTCAAGGACGCCGACGGCCTGATCCTCGCCACCGATCCGGATCGCGAAGGCGAAGCGATTTCCTGGCATGTGCTGGAAGTGCTGAAGCAAAAGCGCGCGCTGAAGGACAAGCCGGTCAGCCGCGTTGTCTTCAATGCCATCACCAAGTCGTCGGTGCTGGAGGCAATGGCCAATCCGCGCCAGATCGATGCACCGCTGGTCGATGCCTATCTCGCTCGTCGGGCACTCGACTATCTCGTCGGCTTCACGCTGTCGCCAGTGCTGTGGCGCAAGCTGCCGGGCGCCCGCTCGGCCGGCCGCGTCCAGTCGGTGGCACTGCGTCTGGTCTGCGATCGGGAATCCGAGATCGAGCGCTTCATCCGCGAGGAATACTGGCAGATCGCCGCAATCCTCGGCACGCCGCGCAATGAGAATTTCGAAGCACGGCTGACCGCCTTCGATCGCAAGAAGCTGCAAAAGCTCGACATTTCCAACAAGGCGCAGGCCGACGACATCAAGTCGATGCTCGAAGGCGCAACCTTCAAGGCGGTGTCGGTCGAAGCCAAGCCGACCAAGCGCAATCCCGGCCCGCCCTTCACCACCTCGACGCTGCAGCAAGCCGCCTCATCGGGCCTCGGCTTCTCGGCCAGCCGCACCATGCAGGTGGCGCAGCGCCTCTATGAAGGCATGGAGATCGGCGGCGAAACCACCGGCCTCATTACCTATATGCGAACCGACGGCGTGCAGATGGCGCCCGAGGCGATCGACGCCGCGCGCGATGCCATCGCCAAGGAATTCGGCCCAAAATACCTGCCGGAAAAGCCGCGTTTTTACACGACCAAGGCCAAGAACGCCCAGGAAGCGCACGAAGCGATCCGCCCGACGGATTTCATGCGCACCCCGGCATCGGTCAGGCAATATCTCGATTCCGATCAGATGCGGCTCTATGAGCTGATCTGGAAGCGTGCCATCGCCAGCCAGATGCAGCCTGCCGAAATCGAGCGCACCACCGTCGAGATCGAGGCTGTCAACGGCGGCCGCACCGCCGAGCTTCGCGCCGTCGGCTCAGTCGTTCGCTTCGACGGCTTCATCGCCGCTTACACCGACCAGAAGGACGACGACGCGGAAGACGAGGAAAACCGTCGTCTGCCCGAGATCCGCGCCGGCGAGCAGCTTGCCCGTCAGTCGATCAACGCCACGCAGCACACCACCGAGCCGCCGCCGCGCTATTCCGAAGCGTCGCTGATCAAGAAGCTGGAAGAGCTCGGCATCGGCCGCCCATCGACCTATACGGCGATCCTGAAGACGCTCGAGGACCGCGACTACGTCACCATCGACAAGCGCCGGCTGGTGCCGCAGGCCAAGGGCCGGCTGCTGTCGGCTTTCCTCGAAAGCTTCTTCGAACGCTATGTCGAATACGATTTCACGGCATCGCTGGAGGAAAAGCTCGACGAGATTTCCGACGGCAAACTTGCCTGGAAAGATGTGCTGCGCGATTTCTGGAAGGATTTTTCCGGTGCCGTCGCCGACATCAAGGAACTGCGCGTCACCGACGTGCTCGATGCGCTGAACGAAGAACTGGCGCCGCTGGTATTTCCCGCGCGCGAAGACGGTTCGAACCCGCGCATCTGCCCGAAATGCGGCACCGGCAATCTGTCGCTGAAGCTGGGTAAGTTCGGCGCCTTTGTCGGTTGCTCGAACTATCCCGAATGCTCCTTTACCCGCCAGCTCGGCGACGCCGCCAACCCCAATGGCGAGAATGGCGGCGGCGAGGACGGCACCAAGGTCATCGGCAAGGATCCCTACACGTCAGAGGAAATCACGCTGCGCAGCGGCCGCTTCGGCCCCTATCTGCAGCGTGGCGACGGCAAGGAAGCCAAGCGCTCCAGCCTGCCCAAGGGCTGGACGGCCGAGTCGATCGACCACGAGAAGGCGCTGGCGCTGCTGTCGCTGCCGCGCGATGTCGGCCAGCATCCGGAAACGACCAAGATGATCTCGGCCGGGCTCGGTCGCTACGGCCCATTCGTGCTGCATGACGGTACCTACGCCAATCTCGACAGCATCGAGGACGTGTTCTCGATCGGCCTTAATCGTGCGGTATCGGTGATCGCCGAGAAGCAGTTGAAGGGCAAGGGCGGCCGCAATGGCGGCACGGCCGCTGCGCTCAAGGAGCTTGGCGACCATCCCGATGGCGGCGGCAAGATCGTCGTGCGCGACGGCAAATACGGGCCTTACGTGAATTTCGGCAAGGTCAATGCCACCCTGCCCAAGGGCAAGGATCCGCAGTCGGTGACGATCGAGGATGCGCTGGCGCTGATTGCCGAGAAGGAAGCCAAGGGCGGCGGCGGCAAGAAACCGTTCCGCAAGGCGGCAACGGCCAAGGCCACAACAACCAAGAAAACCGCAACCAAGAAAGCGGCTGCGAAGAAGCCGGCCGCGAAGAAAAAAGGGTAGGACGGCGTGGCGCGCAAGATCTCCGGCAGAACCCACGGCGATCCGCGCACCGCCGACACCAGGGCCAAGGTCAAGGACGACTACCGGCCCTCGCGTGACGAAATCTTGCGCTACATCGCCGAAAATCCCGATCGCGCCGGAAAACGCGACATCGCCAAGGCGTTCGCGTTGCGCGGCGACGACCGCATTTGGCTGAAGGATATTTTGCGCGACTTGCAGGACGAAGGCGTCCTGACCAAGGAGCGCAAGGGGCTGGCCCGCGTCGGCGCCCTGCCCCATGTCACGGTCCTCGATATTTTCGACCGTGACGCCGATGGCGTGCTGTTGGCGCGTCCTACCGAACACACGGCCAATGGGCCGCCACCGATCGTTTCCATCCGCCTGTCGCGCAGTGGTGGTGGACCGGCGCCCGGCATTGGCGACCGCGTACTGGCCAAGACCTTTCCCGCCGACGACACGAACGTCGCTCTGGGCGGCCCTGCCTATACCGGGCGGGTGATGAAGATTTTCGAAAAACGCACCGATGCCGTGCTCGGTATTTTTCGCATTCTACAGGACGGCACCTTCCGCATCGAGCCCGTAGAACGCCGCCAGCCAGAACTGATCGTCGACAAGGAATTCCAGAACGGCGCCAAGAACGGCGACCTGGTCGAGGTCGAGCCGGCGCGGGCCTCCCGCTATGGGCTGCCGAGAGCCAAGGTGCTCAACGTGCTGGGCTCGCTGACCAGCGAAAAGGCGGTCTCGATGATCGCCATCCACGCGCACGACATTCCGCATATCTTTCCGGCCGACGTCATCGCCGAATCCGAAGCCGTCAAGCCGGCGACGCTTGCTCACCGCGAGGACTGGCGCGACCTGCCGCTGGTCACCATCGATCCGGCCGACGCCAAGGACCACGACGATGCGGTCTTCGCCACGCCGGATCTCGACGAGAAGAACCCCGGCGGCGTGGTCGCCACCGTGGCGATCGCCGACGTCGCCGCCTATGTGCGCTATGGCACCGCACTCGACCGCGAGGCGCTGAAGCGCGGTAATTCGGTTTATTTCCCCGATCGCGTCGTGCCGATGCTGCCCGAGCGCATTTCCAACGATCTCTGCTCGCTGCGCGAGGGCCAGGACCGGCCGGCGCTGGCCGTGCGTATGGTTTTTTCAGCCGAGGGCCGCAAGCTCAGGCACACCTTCCATCGCGTCATGATGAAGTCGGCGGCGAAACTCGCTTACCAACAGGCCCAGGCGGCGATCGACGGCGTGCCGGACGACAGGACCGGCCCGATCCTCGATACGGTACTGAAGCCGCTGTGGGACGCCTATGCGATTCTCAAGCGTGGCCGCGACGGCCGCCAGCCGCTCGAACTCGATCTGCCGGAGCGCAAGATCGTGCTCAAGCCAGACGGCACCGTCGATCGCGTCATCGTGCCGGAGCGGCTCGATGCCCACAAGCTCATCGAAGAATTCATGATCCAGGCCAATGTCGCCGCGGCCGAGACATTGGAGGCGAAGAAGCAGGAACTGGTCTACCGCGTGCATGACGCGCCGTCGCTGGCCAAGCAGGAATCGCTGCGCGAGTTCCTGCAGACGCTTGGCCTGTCGCTGGCGCGTGGCGCGCAGATGCAGCCTGCCCAGTTCAACGGCATTTTGGAGCGCGTGCGCGGCGCCGACAATGAAGGCCTGGTCAACGAAGTGGTGCTGCGCTCGCAGAGCCAGGCCGAATACTCGCCCAAGAACATCGGCCATTTCGGTCTCAACCTGAGGCGCTACGCCCATTTCACCTCGCCGATCCGCCGCTACGCCGATTTGATCGTGCATCGCGGACTTATTGCCGCACTCGGCCTCGGTCCGGGCGGCCTGACGCAGGACGAAGCAGCACGGCTCGAAGATGTCGCGGTGCTGATCTCCGGCACGGAACGCCGCGCAATGGCTGCGGAGCGCGATACTGTCGACCGTCTGATCGCCGCCTATCTTGCCGAACGCGTCGACGACCGGTTCGATGCCCGCATCTCCGGCGTCACCAAATCAGGACTATTTGTCCAATTGCCGCAGTACGGCGCGGATGGTTTCATCCCGGTGTCAACATTGAACGGCGATTACTATATCTACGACGAAACGGCCCGCTCCCTGTTCGGAGAACGCTCGGGCAAAGGCTACCAGCTCGCGGACCGCGTCGAGGTCCGGCTCGTCGAGGTGGCACCGATGGCCGGCGCGATGCGCTTCGAGATGTTGACCGACCCGAAGCCTTTGCCGGGCTCCAAGCGGTCGTTTCACAAGGCCAAGGGCCGCGCCCGCGCGTCGCAAACGCGACCTGGTTCGCGCGGCAGGAGACGATGATGACAACAGCCACGGAAGAACAGGTTTTCGGCGGAGAACATCACTCGGGCCGGGCCGCGCGCCCGCTGTGGACGGCGATAAAGCGCGGCCTGCTCGGCCGCTGCCCGCATTGCGGCGAAGGCAAGCTGTTTCGCGCTTTTACCAAGACCGTCGATACATGCAGTGTCTGCGGCGAGGAACTGCATCACCACCGCGCCGACGACCTGCCCGCCTATCTCGTTATCGTCATCGTCGGCCACATAGTGCTCGGCGCCTTCATGGGTATTGAGGCCACGTCGACTTTGTCGACGTGGCAGCACATCGCCATCTGGGTGCCGCTGACCATCCTTCTGTCGATCGCGCTGCTGCAGCCGGTCAAGGGTGCCGTCATCGGACTGCAATGGGCCTTCTATATGCACGGCTTCGGCGGCGAACACGACGTGATCGAGCCGCATCCCGAAGCTTGAGCCGCAGCCAAGAATACGGCGTGGCGCAACATACCCACCGTGAAAGGCCACTTTCGCTTGCCAGAAGTTTCCGCTAGGTCCTGCGCATGGACGGTATGACCAAGGCGGAAGTCGACAAGATCGAGCGGAGCATGACCGCCCATAGCGACCAGCCAATTCGCCCGCGCGATGCGGCAACCCTCATCCTGCTCGACCGCAAGGGCGGCGACGTGCTGGTTCTGATGGGCCGCCGCCATGCCGGCCACGCCTTCATGCCGGGCAAGTTCGTTTTTCCTGGCGGCCGCACCGATCCGGCCGACAGCCGCATCCCGGTCGCCGCCGCATTGCACCCTGAGCAGGAAGCCAGGCTGATCGCCGGGCCGGGCCGCACAAGCCCCGCGCGAGCCCGTGCCATCGCCTTGTCGGCCATCCGCGAGACCTATGAGGAAGCCGGGCTGCTGATCGGCCGCAAGGGTGCTTTCGCCACCGCCAGGGCCGATTGGCAAGGCTTTGCCGAACATGGCGTGCAGCCCTCCCTGGACATGTTGCGCTTTGTCGCGCGTGCCATCACGCCGCCCAACCGGGTGCGCCGCTTCGACACGCGCTTCTTCAGCGCCTGGCGTGACGACGTCGCGGTCGAACTGCCGGGTGGCGGTCCGACCAACGAACTCGAAGAGCTGGTCTGGCTGCCGCTTGCCAAGGCCAGGGAAGCCGACATCCCCGACATCACCCGGATGATCCTGGACGAGCTGGAAAAGCGCCTCGCCCATGATCCGCTGTTGCGTCCGGGCGGTCCGGTGCCTTTCTACCGGCTTGTCCGCAACCGCTTCACCCGCGAAATTCTGTAAAACATCGAGTATTCAGACATCCCATGACGGTCGATACCCAACAACAGGGCGACGAACGCGTACACTGGCTGCCGATGGTGGCGGCGATCTCGTCGATCAGCGTCGTCGGCATCGCCATCGGTCTCGGCATGCCGCTGCTCAGCGTCATCCTGGAAACACGCGGCCATTCGGCTTCGATGATCGGCCTCAACACCGCCGTCGCCGGCCTTGCCTCGATCGCCGGTGCGCCGCTGGCGACACCGCTAGCCATGCGCTTCGGCGTCGCCTGGACCATGATTGCCATGATCGCAGCCGGCGCACTGGCCTTTGTCGGCTTCCATTTCGCACCCGATTTCTGGATGTGGTTTCCGCTGCGCATCGTGCTGCACATCGCGCTGACTGTGCTGTTCATCCTGTCTGAATTCTGGATCAGCACTTCAGCGCCGCCGCACCGGCGCGGCCTTGTCCTTGGCATCTACGCCACGGTTCTGTCGCTCGGCTTTGCCGCCGGGCCGTGGCTGTTCGCCCATCTCGGCAGCTCCGGCTTCAGGCCGTTCGGCGTCATCATCGCATTGGTGACGCTGGCCGCCATACCCGTGCTGGCAGCGCGCAACGAGAGCCCGACCATCGTCTCCGACGGCGAGACCAGCAATTTCCTGCGCTACATCTGGCTGGTGCCGTCGGCCACCGCTGCCGTGCTGGTGTTCGGCGCGGTGGAAACCGGCGGTTTTGCGCTGTTCCCGATCTACGGCAGCCGCATCGGCTATTCCGAAGCCGACGCAGCCCTTCTCCTGACCATGATCGGCCTCGGCAACGTGCTCTTGCAGATCCCCATCGGCATGATCAGCGACCGCGTCAGCGACCGCCGCTATCTGCTGATCGCCTGCGCCATGGTTGGTCTTGCCGGCACGGTCTTCATGCCCTTCTTCTCCCAGAATTGGCATTTGATGGCGGCTCTTCTGTTCGTCTGGGGCGGCGTCGTCGCTGCCATGTACACGATCGGTCTTGCCCATCTCGGCTCGCAGCTTTCCGGCCACGAGTTGGCGTCTGCCAACGCCGCCTTCGTGCTGTGCTACGGCGTCGGCATGGTGCTCGGTCCGCAAGCGATCGGCATCGGCATGGATGCGTTCGGTCCGTCCGGCTTCGGCTGGTCGCTCGGCCTGTTCTTCGCCGCCTATATTGCTCTGGTCGCCATGCGGTTGGTTCGCAAGATCCTGCTGTAGCGCGACTGCTGCCAGCCCTGCATTTGGCATGGCACGGTGACAGGCTGCTGACAGAACCGTGTCAGGAGCCCTGGGCTAGGGTGCCCCAAAACACTCGAGGACATTTCCATGATCGACAGCGGCTTTGAAACCACATCGCTACGAATGACACTGCTTCTGCTCGTGACTTTCCAGGCTCCAGCCGCCGACGTCGACCGCATCATGGATGCGGTGGTCGCGATAGCGCCGCTGGCCATGGGCAAATATGACCGCAATGCCTATCAGTCAGCACACGGCATCGAACGCTACAGACCGCTTGACGGTGCGGCCGCCGGCGCCGAAACCGAATTGCGGAGGCGACCCGGCACGGTCGAGGTTTCCTTCGAACTTCCGGACGACCAGGCGCTGGCCGCCCGCGTCGTCGAGGCGATTTTCCAGGCACACTCCTACCAGGAGCCGGTGATCCGCATTCAGCCGATTCTTGCCAGCCGTTCCAAGGGCCTGGACGACCGCGCCAATCCGAATCGCTGGTGGAACACGACCGGAGACTGGAAGAAGGTTGCGGCATCGGCGGCCGAAACCGCATGATTTTTGGTCAACAGCAGGCTCAGGCGGATCGCACGAGGCTTGCCGGGCTTGACTTTCCGGGCGTGTTCTTTATGTGTCGCGCCAAGTTTCCCGCGTCCGGGTGTTTCCCCGTGCTCCAGCGGCCAAAACCCCACGAACAAACGGACTGATATCATGGCCAAAGCCGCAAACATCAAGATCAAGCTTCTGTCGACCGCTGACACCGGTTTCTTCTACGTGACCAGCAAGAACAGCCGCACCAAGACGGACAAGCTGTCGTTCCGCAAGTACGACCCGGTCGCCAAGAAGCACGTCGAATTCAAGGAAACCAAGATCAAGTAATCTGGGTTTCCCTCTGCAATGCCGAAACGCCGTCCGACAGGGCGGCGTTTTTCGTTTGTAATCACTTGATTTCATTGCATTTGCGTTGAGACTCCACCCAAAGGATTGACCCTTCGCCATGGTTGCGGCACCCTTGGTCGCGGGTTGGCAGGGTGTCATGAACAAGGCGCCTACGGATGTCGAAAAAGTTGAAAGCTGCAATCATTGCAGCGCTTGTTGCTCTGGCTGCTGGCTTCGCCGTCAGCAACGGGTTGATAAGCCAACAGACGGCCGATGAGATCAAGGTCAGGACTGACCAGGTTTTGACAGAAGAGGAAGCAGCCCAGCCTGCACCTAGTCCCTCTGCACCTTCCACGAAACCTGCACCGCAGGCTCCGAGCCCGCCTGCTGCGGCACCACCGCAGCAAGGGTCCCAACAGGGTCAATAAAAAAGCCCGCGCTGGACCGCGCCTGCGGAGTGTATCGTTTTAATACAATCGCCAATTGGTAGACTCGCAGGACGGATGGGCAGTTAGTTTCAGCGTCGGGCAAAAAAAAGGGGGAATGCCTCGATACCGGGAGAAAACGATGTCCATTCAAAAAGGTGATTATCGAACCAACAGAGCCGACTACGCGATTGCCGCGACGCATGGCGGACTGACCGCCGAAGACAGCGATCGAGACGAGATCCTGGCAAGAAGAAAAAAGTCCCTGTGGCTGAAAGATCGGCGCTCAACCAAGTCAGCCGAGAACCCGATGGATAGCTCGCCGCTGCCCAGAAGAATCCCTCGCGGTTAGCGGTGTACAATCGCCCTCCGCGATCGCACCATACCCGCACATAGCCAACTCGCCCATATTGCAGGTGCCGCCATCGGTGTTCACCTCTCCGACGGCGGCCCTAGTTCGTGGCAAAATGACTTCCGTTCTTTTTGGACGGCGGGACTAAGGTCTTATGCTCTACACGCAAAGGTCCGAGCGGTCCCGTTCGGTTCCGGAAATGTCTGTTGGACGTTCCGCTATTTCATCCAATTGAGATGTAGCGTTCCCGTATATATCCCGTGCGATATCGGGCTCGATGGGCTGTCCTTATTCCGCAGGTCTGCCGTGCAGCAGCTTCAGCGCCCTGTGTGGGTCCCCGAAGCAAACTGCTCGCTCGCGCCCCAAGTGGGCTCAGCCCCGGCTGAGTTCCCTCAGTCCGGGCTGAGTTCCTTCAGCCGATGCGATCACCACTTTTCGGATCGAACAGATGCAGCTGATCTGGTTCGGCCGCCAACCGCACCACGTCGCCGGGCTTTACGCCGGCACGGCCCATGGCAAAGACGCAAAGCTGCTGGCCGGCCAGCTTGACGTAGAACTGCGTCGAAAGCCCGAGCGGCTCCACCACCCCCACCTCGCCCTGCAGCGCACCGTCATCCGCCAACTTGATATGCTCGGGCCGCAGGCCGACGGTGATGGCGTCGCCGTCCTTCAGCGGCAGGCCATCCGGCAGCCGCAGCGCCTGGCTATCGGCCAGCACGGCCTCCGACATACCACCCTTGCGAACCGTCGCCGGCAGGAAATTCATGCCGGGTGAACCGATGAAGCCGGCGACGAACATGTTGGCCGGTCGGTCATACAGATCGAGCGGGGCGCCAACCTGCTGGATCAGCCCATCATGCATGACGACGATCCGGTCGGCCATGGTCATCGCCTCGATCTGGTCATGGGTGACATAGACCGAGGTGGTCTTCAGTTGCTGGTGTAGCGCCTTGATCTCGGCGCGCATATGGACGCGCAGCTTGGCGTCGAGGTTCGACAGCGGCTCGTCGAACAGGAACACCTTGGGATCGCGCACGATGGCCCGGCCCATGGCGACGCGCTGGCGCTGGCCGCCGGACAATTGCCGCGGCAGGCGCTGCAGGAAGCTGTCGAGTCCGAGCCGCTTGGCCGCGCCATCCACCCTTGCGTCGATCGTCGTCTTCTGCGCCTTCTTCAAGAGCAGGCTGAAGCCCATGTTCTTCGACACGTCCATATGCGGATAGAGCGCGTAGGACTGGAACACCATGGCGATGTCGCGATCCTTCGGCGCGACGTCGTTGACCAGCCGCTCGCCGATGCGGATTTCGCCGCCGGAAGCCTCCTCCAGCCCGGCGATCATGCGCAAAAGCGTGGACTTGCCGCAGCCGGAAGGGCCGACCAGGACGACGAACTCGCCATCGGCGATTTCAAGGTCGACCGCGTGCAGGACGCGGACCGCGCCATAATCCTTCCGGACCTTTTCGAGCGTAACAGAGGCCATCGATCTACCCTTTGACGGCGCCGGCGGTCAGGCCGGTGACGAGATAGCGTTGCAAGAAGGCGAAGAAGATGCAGACCGGGATCAGCGCCAGAATGGATGCCGCCATCATCTGTCCCCAGTCGACGGCGAACTTGCCGATGAAGGTGAGCAGGCCGACGGCGAAGGTCTTCTGATCGTCGCTGGAGATCAGCATCAGTGCGAACAGAAGCTCGCTCCAGGCGGCGGTGAAGACGAAGCCGAGCGTGGCGCCCATGCCCGGCAGCGTCAGCGGCACGATCACCTTGCGCATCGCCTGTGCACGCGTGCAGCCGTCGATCATCGCCGCCTCTTCGAGATCCTTCGGAATGCCGTCGAAGAACGACTGCATCAGGAAGGTGGCAAACGCTGTGTTGAAGGCGGTGTAGATGATGACCAGCCCAGTCAGGCTGTTGATCAGGCCGATCTGACCCATCACGCGGTAGATCGGCGGAATGACCATCACCAGCGGAAAGGTCTGCGTGAGCAGCAACATCAGCGCCAGTGCTGCCTTGCCGCGAAAGGTGAAGCGCGACATGGCATAGCCGGCGAGCGTCGCAATGACGGTCACCAGTGCCGCTGTCGACACCGAGACAATGACGCTGTTGAGGAAATAGCGCGGGAAATCAGTCGCCTCCAGCACGGTGACGAAGTTCTGCAACGTCATCTGCGACGGCCAGAAGGTGATGCCTTCGGAATAGAGAAGCCGCTCCGGCGTGACCGAGATCTTCAGCGTCCAGTAGATCGGGAACAGCGCGAAGATCACGTAAGCGGCAATGGCCGTGTAGAGGCCGATACCGCCGAAGATGCGCTGCGAGGCTGAACGTCCTGCGATCATCAGACGTGCCTCACCAGCGTGCGGCGGATGCCGATCAGTGCGATCGCATAGGCAATGAGCAGGACCAACAGCAGCACGGCCACCGCCGAGGCATAGCCCTTGTCCAGCGATTTGAAGGCGCTGACATAGATGTAGACCGGCACCGTGTTGGTCGAACCGGCCGGTCCGCCCTCGGTCATGACGAAGATCAGGTCGGCGAAGGTAGCGATCCAGATGGTGCGCAACATCACGGTGATGGCGATGGTCGGCGCCAGGAACGGCAGCGTCACCTGGGTAAAGCGCTGCCAGGGCGAAGCGCCGTCGATCGCCGCCGCCTCATGCAGTTCCGACGGGATCGACTTCAGCGCCGCCAAAAGCGTGATGGCGAAGAACGGAATGCCGAACCAGATATTGGCGACGATCGGCCCCCACATGGCGGTTGAGGGATCGGAAAGCACATTGGTCGGCTCAGCTTTCAGCCCCAGTGCAAACAGCCAGTGCGGCAATGGGCCGATGATCGGATTGAACAGCCAGGCCCAGGTTAGGCCCGACAGGAAGGACGGCACCGCCCAGGGCAGGAACACCAGGGCCTGCACGGCCTTGCGGCCGCGAAACGGCTTGTCGAGCAGCAGCGCCATGCCAAGGCCGAGGAAGAACTGGAAAAACAGGCTGGCGACAGTCCACCACAACGTGTTGACCAGCGCCTGCCCCAGAACCTGATCCGACAGCATTGCCTGATACTGCCCGAGCCCGACATATTCGGACTTGAACGCCGAGAATTTACGGAAGGAGTAGCTGATGCCGATGACCAGCGGCACCAAGAGCACCACCACCAGCAGGATGATCGCCGGGCTGAGATAGAGCCACGGCTCGATTGCGGCATGCGATAGCCGCTTGCGACGCGGCTGGCCTGCGGATCGGATTTCGGACACGGCATAGGTCATGGGCTTGAGGGGCGCTCCTGGAACGGCGTCGAGGCTGATGACAAGCGTCCTTCTCCCCGTTTCACGGGGAGAAGATCCCGGTCCACCCTCCGCAACTGCAGCGGAGGACGGGCAGGCAGATGAGGGGCAGCGCGAACTTATCGAGGTATGGCGCCGCCCCTCATCCGTCACTTCGTGACACCTTCTCCCCGTGAACTGGGAGAAGGAAAGAAAAACTACTTCTTGTTCTTCGCCAGCCAGTCCTGCTGTTCCTTGGTCAGGAAGGCAGCCCATTGGTCGGCGACGTCCTTGGCGGTCTTTTGGCCGAGCAGCACTTCCTGGAAATTCTTGATCGCCACCTGATCGACGAAATTGCCGAGGTTCTCCAGATGCGTCGGCGGGGTCACCATTTCATATTTGGAGCTGTCGCTGAGCTCCGTGAACCAGCCCTTGAACTGCTCGGTCTTGAAATGGGGATCCTGGTCGGCGCCATTGTGGATCGGGACGACGCCGACTTCCTTGGCCCATTCCAGATTGTCCTTCGGCGAAAGCAGCGTCGACATCAGCTTCCAGGCGTCGTCCTTGTGCTGCGAGTTGGCGAACATCGCCCAGCCTGCATAGCCCAGCGTCGGATAGGACTTGCCGCTCGGTCCGACAGGCAATGGCGCCACGGCGAAATCGTCGGCGCTCATCTTGTCGGCGATGCCCAACAGCGCGTCCGGATCCTGGTTGAGCATGGCGCAGGTGCCGGAATAGAAGCCGGTGACGGTCTCGTTGAAGCCCCAGCTCACCGCATCCTTCGGCGCCAGGCCGTCCTTGTACATGTCGGCCAGCATCTGCAGGCCCTTGACCGAACCTTCGTCGTTGATGGTCGAAGTGCCGTCCTCGTTGAAGTAGCCGCCCTTGCCGGCGGCGATGTTCATGAACATATGCATGCCGTTGAAGGCGCCCGGCCCGCCGCGCAGGCAGTAGCCGTACTTCCCCGGGATCGCGGAAATCTTCTTGGAATCGGCGATGAAATCATCAAGCGTCGCCGGCGGACCATCGAGGCCGGCCTCCTTGAACAGTTTCTTGTTCCAGAACAGCGCGTTCACATAGTAGCCATAGGGGATCATGAACTGGGTGTTGTTGACGGTCGAGCCGAACTGCTTGGCGCGGTCGCCGAGCGTCTTGGCGTCGTCCCATTTGGCCATGTAGGGGCCGAGATCCTCGAGCTGGGCATTGTTGGCATAGAGGCCCATCCAGCGCTCCGGCATCTCGACCACGTCGGGCGTATCGCCGGCCTGCACCATGGTCAGGAATTTTTCGAAGGCTTGGCCCCAGGGCAGCGAGATCAGCTCGACCTTGACGCCCGGATTGGCCGTTTCGAACTCGGCGATCTGCTTCTTCAGGAATTCGGTGCGTGGCGGGCTGGTGATGACTTCGACCATTTTCAGGGTCGAATCGGCCAGCGCGTTTCCGGCGGAAATCGCCAGCCCCGCGACGGTGGCTAGCATGAAGGTCAGTTTTTTCATGTTCAAGACTCCCATTTTGAACCCGCTTGTTATTTTCTGGCTTTTTCGAAGGCTTGGGCGACATCCGCCCACAGGTCTTCGACACTCTCCAATCCGACATTGAAGCGGATGGTTCGGGGGCTGACGCCGAAGCGCGCCATCGAATTCAGGCCCGGCGTCTGCTCCAGCGACGCCTTGGCCGGTACGACCAGGCTTTCATGCCCACCCCAGCTGACGCCGATGCGGAAAAATTTCAGCGCATCGACGAAGACTGGGATGTCGATATCGTCGGTCACCTCGAAGGAGAACAGACCGGCATAACCGGCCAGCGTCGCCTTGCCCGGATGGTTCGAATAGACGGGATGGTTGACGCGCTCGACATTGGCATGCGCCTTCAGCCGTTCGGCGATGGTCAGGCCGCTCTTCATGTGGTGCGGCAGGCGCAGCGGCAGCGTGCGCAGTCCGCGCAGCAGCAGCCATGCCTCGAATGGCGACAGCTTGCCGCCGAGATAGGAATAGGTCTGCTCGTTGATGTGCTTGATATGAGCGGCGGAACCCGCCACCACGCCCGCGACGGTGTCGCTGTGGCCGCCGAGATATTTCGAGGCCGAGTGCAGCACCAGATCGACGCCATGCGTGATCGGCTTCTGGAACACCGGCGTCGCCCAGGAATTGTCGATCGTGGTGACGATGCCCTGCTCCTTGGCCAGCCGCGTCAGATGCGCGATGTCCTGCAGCTCGAACATCATCGAGGTCGGGCTTTCCAGGTACAGCAGCTTGGCGCCGGGAAGTGCCGCCGTCACCGCATCCGGATCGGAGCCGTCGACATAGTCGACCTTGATGTTGAGCCGCGGCAACAGCCGCTCGAACAGCCGATAGGCATCGCCGTAGCAATTGCGTACCGCCACGATGCGCTCGCCGGCACCGACAAAGGCAAGCACCGTGGCGCTGATCGCCGCCATGCCACTGGAAAAGCCGCGCGCGGCTTCTGCGCCCTCAAGCGCGGCCACGCGCGCTTCGAATTCCATCACCGTCGGATTGTCGCCGCGCGAGTAAATCGGCTGCTTTCGTTTGCCGGCAAAGGTGTCGGCCATCTCGGCATAATTGGCGAAGGTGAACAATGAGGTCTGGTAGATCGGCGGAACCACGGCACCGCCGGGAAACGGCTCGTCATGCGCCAGCAGTGTCGCTGCCTCGGCAAGATAGTCGTAATCGAAACCGGTTGGATGCTCGTTCATGTCTGGCTCGAAAGTTTGAGTTTGGCGGCTCCGCGCTTCAGATCGTCCTCGACGGTGGCGATCAGCTTGAGCGCCTCGGCGCGGGCGCCCTGCGGGTCGCGCGCGGCGATGCATTCGTAGATGGTGCGGTGGTAGGGAAAGCTGGCGTGGCCGAAATCGCGCACGCCGAGCGGATGCTCCCAGAAGCGGTGGAACAGCTCATGCATGGCGGCGATGATCTGCTCGAACAGCGGATTGCCCGAGACCCGGTAGATGGCCTGGTGGAACTCCCAGTCCTCTTCCGACGACATGCCCTCGCGCGTGCGGAACGCCTGCTCCATGATGTCGAGCTTGCGCGCGATCTCGGCGATGTCGGCTTGGCTGGCGCGTTCGGCGCAAAGGGCTGCGGCCTCCGCTTCCAGCGCGCGGCGGATCTCCAGTGTCTGCATCAGGCTGGTGAAATCATTGCCGCCGGCCAGCGTCAGCGGCATGTGCAGCATGTCCGGGGAGACGGCAGCCTTGAGATAGGTGCCGCTGCCTTGCCGGCGCTCGACGAGGCCGAGCCCTTCCCAGCGCGTCAGCGCCTCGCGCACCGTATTGCGGCTGACCTTAAGCCGCTCGGCCAGAATGCGCTCAGTTGGAAGCCTCTCGCCCGGCTGCAAGGCTTCGGCGCGAACAAACCCCACCAACGCCTTCAGCACGGCGTCATCGCGCGCCGTCGTCTGTATCGGTGGCAGGCTGTTCTGGTCCATATCCACTCCAAGTGGTCCAATGGTCCAACCAATTTCTGCATAGATGGAAACTCCTGTCAATCACTTGTCAGGAGAACTGTCGAAGGTAGCGACGTAAGCCGTTTCAGGCGGTCGCGCGAGCCGCATCGATTGTGTCCGCTAACTGGCGGTCGGCGGCCCGAACCAAGTGGTCAGCGCATCAACCAGTCCCTGTTGGGTTCCCACCCCAACCCAAGCCACATATCCATCGGGCCGGATCAAGACGGCGTCGGGCGCGGCGACCGTCCCCAGCACCGGGAGATCCCAGGCACCGGCATACAAGGCGTCGATCTGCCGGACCCGATCGGCCCAGGGCGCGATGTCCGGCCTGCCGGGTCCACCGAGGTTGAGGAGCACCGGCCGCGCGTCGTGCAGCAAGGTGAAGAGCCGCAACGGCCCGTTGGCGGTAACCAGATCGAGGTCGGGCATTCGCCGCCCAAGCAGCGGATGCCCCTCACCGAGGTCGTAATGGACGGCCAGACCGGACATTTCCGCAGCGATCCGTTTGCGAGGCTCTTCCATGCCAAGCAACTCGGTAAAGATGTCGTTCAGTGCCTTGGTGCGGTCATCCATGCGACGAAGCGCAACCTGTGCCATCGCGTTGCGCAGTACGCGGGCGGCGACCGGATGGCGCTCGGCGTGATAAGTGTCGAGCAGGTTGTCCAGCGATATCTGCTTGATGACTTGGGCCAGCTTCCATCCCAGGTTGACCGCATCCTGCACACCGATGTTGAGGCCTTGTCCGCCCATCGGAGGATGCACATGCGCGGCATCGCCGGCCAGCAGGACACGTCTGTCGCGGTAAGCGGCAGCCTGTCGCGTCATGTCGGTGAACCGGGAAAGCCAAGTCGGGTTGCGGACCCCGTAATCGGTGCCGTAGACCGCGACGAGTGCTTCGCTGAGATCGCGAAGCGTCGGTTCGCCTCCGATGGTCAGTTGCCTCTCGGTCAGCACGACACCGACCCGGCCACCTTCCTCGATCTTGCCCATCGCATGGATACCGAAGGCGTTGCTGCGAAAGCCCCATGCCGGCTCTTCCGACATCTCGACCTCGGCAATCATCCAGCTCATTGTCGGATCCCAACCGGCGAACTCAATGCCAGCTGCCTTGCGAATGGTGCTGCGGCCGCCGTCGCAGCCGACCAGATATGTAGTCCTCAGATGGTGGCCGGTGGACAGTTCGACATCGACGCCGCTGTGGTCCTGGGTAAACCCCGCAACCTCGTGGCCATGATGGATCGGCACCTTTAATTCGCCGACCCAGTCGGCCAGGATGCGCTCGATGTGATTTTGCCGCAGCGCCAACAGATAGTTGTGCCGGGTTGGGAAGTCGCTGATGTCCAGGCGGGTCATGTGAAAGCCCACGGCCGGGCCTAACTGGCCCTGCGAGAGGAACCGATCCGCAATTCCACGCTGATCGAGCACTTCGATGGTTCGGGCGTGCAGGCCGCCGGCGCGCAGGCCGGCAAGTTTCTGATCCGGCCGTCGTTCGACAATGGCAACGTCGACGCCTGCCAATGCCAGTTCGCCCGCCAGCATCAATCCCGTCGGACCGCCCCCAGGGATCACCACCGCATGATCTGAAATCATTTATCGTCACTCCCGTGTTCCGTACGGTTTTACGGGAGGAGCCGGGTCTTGCCGCAAGCCCCTGGTGCGCCATATGTATGAAATGGAGGGGGTAGGTATTTTTCCCTGCTATGGCTGCCACAAGACGAACTTGTCGCACAGGTCAATGTGCTGTGGCGTTTCCAGAGAACGATATCCGGATTTCACGCGCAAAAACGCAGAGTCCTCCGTGCCTTGGCACGGAGGACTGATGTTCTTTTGGAAAAGGGGGCCGGTCGGCGTTTGGCAGCGGTACGAGGAGGCCACTATGTGCCAGCGCCGGCCGGCCGACCCCACGGACCCAGGAGATGCGGCGGACCTGAGCATCATGGGGTATTCCTGAGGATCGGAGCCGGCTGTCTATCCTCGTGCCGGCTTCGTCTTGGCTTGCACATTTGCGCAAGAGCTTATGAAAATCAACAGTTTCTTAACCAAGGCTCGCGAATCGCTTGGATTAAGGTAAACGGGTAACCCTGTCGGGTTGACTTGGATAATCGGAGCTGGGCCGGTTACGCAGCCTTGGCGACGACACGGTTGCGGCCGCCGCTCTTGGCTTCGTAGAGCGCGAGGTCGGCACGCTTCATCAGCGCCGCCACCGTATCCACGCCCTTCAGCACCGACGACACGCCGACACTGACGGTGACCTCGATGGTCTTGCCCTCTTGGCCGATGGCAAAGGGCGCCTGGGCGATTTCAGCGCGAATGCGTTCAGCCACCTTCTCAGCCACCGCGCCCTCGGTGTCCGGCATCACCACGACGAACTCCTCGCCGCCAAAACGGCAGGCAAGGTCGATACCCCGGACATTCTTGCGCAGCCGTCGGGCAAATTCCCGCAGCACCTCGTCGCCGCCGTCATGGCCGTGCGCGTCGTTGATGGCCTTGAAACGGTCGAGGTCGGTGATCATCACCGACAGCGGCCGGCGCCGTGCCACGGCACGATCGAACAGCGTCTGCAGGTGGCTGTCGAGATAGCGGCGGTTGTGCAGCCCGGTCAGGCCATCGGTCACCGCCATTTCGATGGTCTGGGTGACGCTGGCGCGCAGCTGATCATTGTAGCGCTTGCGGCGCACCTGGGTGCGCAGCCGCGCCGTCAGTTCCTGCTGGTCGATCGGCCGCATCAGATAGTCGTTGATGCCGAGTTCGAGGCCACGGATGATACGCTCCTCCTCGCCCTCCTCCGCTAAAAGAATGATCGGCACGAAGCGGGTGCGATCGAGCGAGCGTAACTGCGAACAGAGCCTCAGCGGATCGAAATCGGCGAACGCGGTCGAGATCATCACGCATTCATAGGATGTCTCGGCGGCCTGGAAGAAGCCGGCATGCGGATCGCTCGAGATATCAAGGTCGGCGCGGTCGCGCAGCATCTTCTGGACGCGCTCGACGGATGATTTGCGCTCGTCGATCAAAAGCACTTTCGGCGTCGTGTCCTCGGAGGCAAAATTGCGGCTCAAAAGCTCTTCGATGCCGATATTGCGCGTCGTCGAGGCGCGCAGCCGCAACTCGTCGGTCAGCGACTTCAAGCGGACCAGGCTCTTGACGCGCGTCATCAGCTGCAGATCGTTGACCGGCTTGGTCAGGAAGTCGTCGGCGCCGGCCTCGAGCCCGCGCACCCGATCGGAAACCTGGTCGAGCGCTGTGATCATCACCACCGGAATGTGCGACGTCGCCGGATCGCTCTTCAGCCGCCGGCAGACCTCGAAACCGTCCATATCGGGCATCATCACGTCGAGCAGCACGACATCAACCTTGCCGTTTTCGCAGGTCTCGATCGCATCCGGCCCGTTGGTGGCGGTGAGCACCTCGAAATATTCGGCCAGCAGGCGAACTTCCAGCAGCCGCACATTGGCAGGGATGTCGTCGACGACGAGAATCCGCGCAGTCATTTCACAAAGCTCCGGCTCGGCTGAAAGGGTACATTACGCATCGCCCAGATAGGATTTGATGGTTTCGATGAAACGCGGCACCGAGATCGGCTTCGAAATATAGGCCTCGCAGCCGCCCTGGCGGATGCGCTCCTCGTCGCCCTTCATCGCGAAGGCGGTCACCGCGATGACCGGGATGACGTGCAACTCGTCGTCCTCCTTCAGCCATTTGGTCACCTCCAGTCCCGACACTTCAGGCAACTGGATGTCCATGAGGATGAGATCCGGCCGGTGCTGGCGCGCCAGATCGAGCGCTTCCAGACCGTTGCGGGTACGCACTGTCTCGTAGCCGCTTGCCTCGATGAGGTCCCGAAAGAGCTTCATGTTGAGCTCATTGTCCTCGACGATCATAACCTTCTTCGGCATCGATATCCCGTCCCGGCCGCCCTTCCGCTCGAAGGCGACCGTCATGCGCCCATGTCTAGACGCACCAAACCCTGCTTCACCTTACGGCAATATGATTGACGAAACGGAAATCCGCGGATGAAAAGCAGCGCGAATTCCACCTCGCCCCGGCGCGTCCAAAGGGCGCGCCACGCTCTAATGGCTTGCCGCAAGCAACTCTTGCCATTACTGCGGGAGAGACTCATTCCACACCGAAGGTAGTGATGGCAAACGCAGCGTCAATGCGCGAAGAGGCGGAAGCGATTGCCGTGAAGGCCCTGGGCTTCGTCGCCTCCGATCCGGAGCTGTTGCCGCGCTTTCTGGCAATCACCGGCATAGAGGCCCATTCGATCCGCAAGGCCGCCAGCGAACCGGGATTCCTGGCCGGCGTCTTGCAGTTCATCCTTGCCCACGAGCCGACACTGATGCGCTTTGCCGAGGAAACCGGCACGCCGCCTGCTGCTGTCGGCAAAGCCTTGCGGGCGCTGCCGCTGGGCGACGACAACCATCAGCATTCGATATGAGCGATGATCCTGAAACCGCGCGCCAGATCGAGGAACTGGTGGCTGACGACCGCCCGCTGCTGGTGCTTGATGTCGACGACGTCTTGCTCGAATTCATCCGCCCGTTTCCGAATTTTCTCAAGGCGCGCGGCTATGACCTGACGTTGGCCTCCTTCCGGCTGACCGGCAACATCGCCGAAACGGCGAGCGGCCGGCTGATCGAACAGCCCGAAGTCACAGCACTTCTGGGCGATTTCTTTGACGCACAGGCCGACTGGCAGTGCATTACGGAAGGTGCAGCGGAAGCCCTGGCAGGGCTCGGCGATCGGGCGGAAATCATCTTGCTTACGGCTATGCCACACAGACACCGAGCCGTGCGCCGCGCCCATCTCGATGCCCTCGGGATGAACTACCCGCTTCTGACCACCGAAATGGCCAAGGGACCCGCAGTAGCCAAGCTTCGCGGCAAGGCCAACCGGCCGGTCGTCTTCGTCGACGATCAACCGCGCAATCTGGCATCGGTGCGGGAATCGGTCGCCGACGCCGAACTCATCCACCTGATGGCCGACACTTCGTTGCGTGCGTTCCTGCCGCCGGTGCCGGACGACGTCGCCGTCGTACAGGACTGGCACGAAGCCGCGCCGAAAATTGCAGTGGCGCTGGGGCTCTAGAGCAGTTCACCGTTTCACGGAAACGGCGAATTGCTCTAACTCTTTGTTTTGACACAATTCCAGACGGAAAACCGTTTCACACTTTTCCTGGAATTGCTCTAAAGCCCGAACCTCAAGGGTTCAGTTTCGCGCCTGCTCCGCCGCTATCGTCTCCACTGTCATCGTCGTCGATGCTGTCATCCACGGCCGGATCCGCAGGCTTCAGCATGACGCCATTGACGGCGACCGAGCCGTCGGCCTTGGCATCGACGGCCCATTCCAGCCGGCCATCGGGCAGCGTCTTGCCAAAACCTTTCGCCATGAGGGCGACAGGCACATATTGCGCCACCTCCGGTTCTGACTTCGCCGCCTCCTGCAGGCCTTCGACAAGCTTGTCGAAGCCGGCGACATCGATGGTCACGTTTCCTTCGGGCTTCTCGCCGGGAAACGTCATCTCGCCTTCCAGCGCGATCTCCGTGTCCTTGTTCTTCACGGTGCTGTGGCCGAGCACGACCTTCGGCGTCTTAGCCATGAAGTCGGCTTTGAGCTGCTCGCCGAATTCGGCCGAAAGCGGCGGATTCTGATTGAGATCAAAGGCTTCGATCGCCTTCTTCGCCATGCTGTCGAGGTCGATATTGGCGCCGCCGAAGTTCAGGTCGACATCGGTGGGCAGCAGCCCCACGCTCCAGCTCGGCAGAAGCTGCGTCGGCACGGTCAGGCCCGACGCCTTGATGCCGTAGGTGACTGTGCCGTTTTGGGCGACGCCGTCGGTGCCGAACACGGTGCTGAGCTGCGTGGCGCCGAAATTGCCGACCGGGCTTTCCACCGCGAAATCCTTGAAGCCATAGGTTCCCTCGACACGCTCCCAAAGCGGCAAGGCGGCGAGCAGAAGCGATTTGAGCTGTGCCTGGTTGGCCTTCAGCGTCGCCTCGTCCTCATTGGCCACGGCAAATGCCAGGAGATCGAGCAGCGGCTTGGTCCGCATGCCCTTGCCGCTGGCTTCGACCGACAGTTCCGGCGACCTGACGGTGACCGGGAATTTCAGCCCGCTCTCGGGATCGTCGAAATTGATCGCTTCGACAAAACTCGACACCTTTTGCGAGGTTGTGAAATCGACGCCGCCGGTCGCGGACTTGGTCGCGGCGATGGTCGCGGTCCCGGCGCCCGTGCTGGCTTCCATGTGCTGCTTGGCATCTTTCGATGCCATCGTCATGCCGGTCATCGAGCTGGTGCCGCTGGTGAAGGCCGCCAGATTGGGATCGTAGACGCCCGAGCCCTTGCCGTCCTTGATCGAAAACTGCGTGCTTTGCAGCCCCTCGGGTCCATTGAACTCGAAGGAGGCGCTCTGCGAAAAATCCATCGAGACATCCCAGGATCGATCGCTGCGCGGCTTGACCTTCAGCGCATAGGGCGCGAAATCGAACTTCAGCAGCTTCTGGTCCGGGAATGATGCGGCAAGTGCCTTGAAATCAAACAAAATCTTGTAGGCGTCGCCTTCGAGCGAAACCTTCAAAATGCCTCTGTCGATCGCCTGTTTGCCGACATAGCGGGACAGGTCATCGGACAATTGCTTCGCACCCTGGCTATCGACGGTCTGGCCGAAAGCAGGCGCGCTCAACGCAAGTAGGAAAACGAATAGCAGGGCACGGTTCACGCGAATTCTCCGTTTGACCTAGAAGGAACATGTCGTCCGTCTGGTATGAAATTACCGCTGCAATCGCAAGGTGAGATCAACAGCGCAACCAAGGCGGAAAGCCTTCAAAGCACCAGCCGCATCAACGGTCGGCCCGCCTTGCGTTCCACCAACCGCGCGAAACCGGCCTTCTCGAAAACCCGCGACGAGCCGACGAACAGGCCGATCGAACGCGAATCGCGCGACAGGTCTATCGGGCACGCCTCGACCAGCCGGGCGCCATTCTTGCGGGCGAAGTCGATGCCGCCTTCGACAAGGCGATGCGTGATACCCCTGCCGCGCGCCTTGCTGCGGATGAAGAAGCAGGAGATCGCCCAGACGGCGGGATCCACTGCGTCGGCGGGATCGACCGGTGCCGACCCCCTGCCCTGATTGTTCCACTCGGGCACGTCGGCGCGTGGCCCGATCTGCATCCAGCCGACCGCCTGACCGTCTTCGAATGCCAACAAGCCCGGCGGCGGGCCGGCTTCGATGCGCGCCTTGATGTGATCCTTGTTGCGTTCGCGGCTACTTTCGCGGCGCACCGCCGGCGCCAGGCGGAAATGCGTGCACCAGCAGCCGTAGCAGGCTCCCTGCTTGCCGAAGAGATCCTCGAAATCCGCCCAGAGTTCGGGCGCCAGCGGCGCTATGGTCGTGCTCATCGTTCTCCCCAGGCCAGCCTTGTCGCTGGCCTTGCACTGTCGTACCATTGCTTCTGTTCTCTTTATGTTCGCAGTGATGGCGGCCCCTGTCAACAATCCCGATCACGGTTTTTGCCGCGACTGCCTGACGTTTCAGCGCGGTGAGACGCGCCGCTGCGAGCGCTGTGGCAGCCCCCGGCTTGCGCGTCATCCCGAGCTATACCGACTGCATCTCGCCCACATCGATTGCGACGCCTTCTACGCAGCGATCGAGAAGCGCGACAATCCGGCGCTCAAGGACAAACCGCTGATCATCGGCGGCGGCAAGCGCGGCGTCGTCTCCACCGCATGCTACATCGCCCGCATCCAGGGCGTGCGCTCGGCCATGCCGATGTTCAAGGCGCTCGAAGCCTGCCCCGAGGCGGTCGTCATCAGCCCCAACATGGAAAAATACGTGCGCGTCGGCCGCGAGGTGCGCGCCATGATGCAGGCGCTGACGCCGCTGGTCGAGCCGCTCTCGATCGACGAGGCATTTCTCGATCTCGCCGGCACCGAACGGCTGCACGGCCTGCCGCCGGCGGTGGTGCTGGCACGCTTTGCGCTGGCGGTCGAGAAGGAGATCGGCATCACCGTTTCGGCAGGCCTGTCCTACTGCAAGTTCCTCGCCAAGATAGCGTCTGATTTTCGCAAGCCGCGCGGCTTCTCGGTCATCGGCGAAGCCGAGGCGGTCGGCTTCCTGGCGGCGCAGCCGGTGACCATGATCTGGGGCGTCGGCAAGGCGTTCAACGCCACGCTGGAGCGCGACGGCATTCGCACCATCGGCCAGTTGCAGCAGATGGATCGTGGCGATCTGATGCGCCGCTACGGCACGATGGGCGACCGGCTCTACCACCTTTCGCGCGGCGAGGACGTCCGCCGCGTCGATCCCGACCAGGACGCCAAGAGCGTATCGGCCGAAACCACCTTCGACACCGACATCGCGTCGCTGGACGAGCTGGTTGCGGTGCTGAGGGGGCTTTCGGAAAAGGTCTCGGCGCGGCTGAAAAAGTCAGGTATTGCCGGGCGCACCGTGGTGCTGAAGCTGAAGACCCAGGATTTCAAGCTGCGCACGCGCAATCGCCAGCTCGGCGACCCGACCCGGCTCGCCGACCGCATCTTTCAGACCGGGGTGGAGCTTCTGCGCAAGGAAACCGACGGCACGAAGTATCGGCTACTCGGCATCGGCGTCAGCGACCTCTCGGACGACGACAAGGCCGACCCGCCCGATCTGGTCGACATCCAATCGCGCAAGCGCGCCATGGCCGAAGGCGCCATCGATGCCCTGCGCGACAAGTTCGGCCGCAAGGCGGTTGAAACCGGTTATACATTCGGCAAGGGTCGCGATGCCCACCCGCCTGAGCCGCTGGAGGACTGACAAGGCATATCAGGTGTGTTGAGATTCAGGTCAGGCCGAGCTGAGAACGATGTCAGGTCCGGCTCAGATCGATCCTGCTCGTCACCACGCTCTTGCCGGTTTCCGGATCCGTGTCGGTGACGGTCAGTCGCATGCCGTTCTCGCCACGTTTCTCGACCGTCATCCGCGCTTTCCGGTCGCCATTGACCTCCTTGGCCCAGCGAATGCCGAGATTGATCGCGTTGCCCGCGCGGCTGCCATTGAGCTGTGCCGGCCCCGTGCGAGAGCCGACATAGGTGCCGCTGTACTTGGCGCCGCTGGCCTTCAGGTCCGCGCTGATGGCGCGCGTCACCACAACAAGCCCCCGGCAATTGCCATCGAGCGACAGTGACGTCGAGGTCGCGTTTGACTTGAACGTACAGGACACATTCACCGTCGGCGCGTCGGTGGTCACCTTGACGATACCTTTGCCTGCGAAATTGCCCTTGAACGACTGGAGAAACTTGGTCTCGTCGGCACGCGCCGAGCCAGCCGCGGCCAACAGACAACCAGCAAGCGCGAATTGCGCGAAGGATCTCATCGAAGCTCTCCTTGTCGATCTTGAAAAGGGCGGGACGATCCGCAAGCACGGCTGACTATCGCGACTCAACGGCCCTTGCCGGATCAGGTTCCGCCCGCCACATGACTGTTTTGCAACATCAAGCTCGCTGCGACTGGCCCAGTAGGAATGCAGCGGCTAGCGATTGCGGCGGAAGCTCCGGCCTGCGACATAGCGGCATGATGCCCACCCACTCGATCCCCAAGGCCGCCTTCTGGATGGCGCTGTCGATCGCCTCGTTCCTGGCGATGTCGGTCGCCGGCCGCGCCACCACAGCCGAGCTCAACGTCTTCCAGGTGCTGGAACTGCGCTCGGTGATCGGCTTTTTCATCCTTCTGCCGCTGGTGGTGACGAGTGGCGGCTTTGCCGCCATGCGCACGCGGCGCCCCGTCGCCCATATGGCCCGCAACATCATCCACTATACCGGCCAAGCGGCCTGGCTCTACGCCCTGACGTTGATCCCGCTGGCCGTGCTGATCTCGATCGAATTCACCACACCGATCTGGACGGCTATCCTGGCGGTGATTTTTCTCGGCGAAAGGCTGAACCGGCCCAAGCTCGCAGCGATCGTGCTGGGGCTGATCGGCGTGGTGATCATCGTGCGCCCCGGTGTCGGCTCGGTCGATCCGGGACATCTCGTCGTGCTCGGTGCCGCCGTCTGCTTCGGTATCTCGGTGGTCACGGTTAAGTCGCTGACCCGGACGGACAGCGTCGTGAGCATCATCTTCTGGATGCTGATCATCCAGTCGGTGGTCGGCTTGGTTCCGGCACTTTATGAGTGGCGCAACCCGCCGCCGGCGCTGTGGCCATGGATCGTGCTGATCGCCTTCACCGGAATGTCGTCGCATTTCTGCATGGCCCGCGCGCTTGGTTATGCCGACGCGACCGTCATTTCGCCGATGGATTTCCTGCGCGTGCCGCTGTCTGCGCTGATCGGCTGGCTGCTCTACAGCGAGCAGATCGACGCCTTCACCGCCGGCGGAGCACTGCTGATCCTGATGGGCAATCTGCTCAATCTTCAACGCAGGCCGATAAAACCGGCCGAGGTTGCGGCGTCATAGCGCCGGCGCTGGTCAGTTCCCCTCGTCCGGTATGTTGAGAAGGTGGCCGCAGGCCTTGCAATGCACTGCGTCCGGCTCATGCCGTTGCAGGCCGCATTGCAGACAGGGAAAGAACACCTTGGCCGGCCGGAAGATCGTCTGAGCCAGCCTGACGAACAGCGATATGCCGATGATCATGGTGATGATCGCCGTCAGCTTGCCGGCCATGCCCGGCAGCACGATGTCGCCGAAGCCGGTCGTCGTCACCGTGGCGACGGTGAAATAAAGCGCGTCGATATAGTTTTCGAGGCCCGCACCGGTGCGGAAGAAGAAAGTGTAGACGAAGCCGGTGATGACGAACAGGAAGGTCAAAAGGTTGATGACCGCGTGGCTCGCCTCGCGCCATGGCCGCAGGCCGCTCATCTCCAGATGCCGCCAGAGCGAACCGCTGCGCGACAGCGACCACAGCCGCAGGATGCGCAGGAAGGCGAGATTGGCCAAGGCGGTCGGCATCAGCAATGTCAAAAGGATGAAGACGTCGACCCACGACGTCGGCTGCTTCATCAGCCGCAGCATGTTTTTGGAGGCAAGCAAGCGGGCAGCCAGGTCTGCGGCGACCAGTGCCGCCACTGCATAGTCGAGCCAGAGGAATGACGGCTTGTCCTGAAGAACCGGCGTCGCGATGAAAAAGGCGATGATGGCGAGGTCGATGACGACAGCCACTAGTTGGAACCGGAAAGCCGCCGGCGTGCGCCCGTGATAAAGCTTGCGCAGCCTGTCGCGTAGCCGCGCCATCGCCGAATTTTCGTGCAATCCGTCCTTGTCGGACATTTTCATGACGATTGCGTAGCGTCCAGAGCCAAGGCCGTCCAGTGGCTTAAGTTCCGGAATCCCTCAGCTTTGCACCACTTTGCCGTCGGGTCCGACAAGGCCCCAGGCGGTGGCCGTGTCATAGAAGAACTGCTCCTTGGCAATGCGGTCACCGCGCCACTGCTGAAGCGCCACCTCTTCCAGGCGCCGGACAGTGCCGTCCTTGTCGATCCTGTCGAATGTCCAACGGATGGCGACGTTGTCGCCGTCGACCAGAAAAATCTGGACCGGATGCGTATACATCTTCTGGATCCGTTCCAGAACCGATTGCTCGCGTGCCATCAGCGCTTCCCTGCCCCTACGCGGGACGCCGAGATTCTCCTGCATGGTCGCATCGTCATGGTAGAAGTCGGCGATCGCCTTGACGTGGCTGCCTTTGACCACTTCCTCGAGGAAGGTTTCAACGCGTTCGCGGCTGGGCATGACGGCGCATTCCTGTCTGGCCGCGGCCGCACCGCCGAGGCTCTGATTGGGGCTGGGTTCGAAACGGCGAATTTATTTCGAGCGTGCCCGGTGCATGTGGTTCAAACCACAGCAACTTCAACCTCAGCTGGCGCGCTGGCACTATCGGACAGGGATGCCAGGCCTAGCCGGAGTCTCAATTCGCGATGTGCTTGCCGACGCTTATCCGATTTCCGCCTGGATCATCGTTTGCAGGCTGGCATCACGTGAATACGAGCGTAGCTTAAACCAGCTCCACTTCGACCACGCCCGGCACCGCGCGCATCGCCGAGGCGATTTGCGGCGAGATCCGGTAGCGGTTGGGCAACTCGATCTCGATTTCCCCCTCGCCTTCTTCCTTGATCAGCACGAAACTGACCTGGCCTTCGCCCCTAACGGTCAGTTGGCCGGCCAGCGTGTTGATCGGCGCGGCGTTGCGCACGAAAATGCGCAATGCTTTCTGGACGCGGCTTGCCTCGTCCTCCAGCGACTGTACCGAGTTGATGCGCAGATTGACGCCCTCCGGCCTGTCCTCGGCCGCGACGGTGATAACGACGGAGCGGCCGGCCTCGAGCAGGTCGCGATATTGCGCCAGCCCTTCGGAAAACAGCACGGCTTCGTACTGGCCTGACGTATCGGAAAAGGCGATAACGCCCATCTTGTTGCCGGTGCGCGTCTTGCGCTCCTGCTTGGACGTTACCGTGCCGGCCAGACGGCCGGCGGCGGCGCCGCGCTTGACGGCTGCCGAAAACTCGGCCCAATTCTGCACCCGCATCTTCTGCAGGGCCGCCTTGTACTCGTCGAGCGGGTGCGCCGAGAGATAGAAGCCAACCACCTGGAATTCGCGGTGCAGCCTGTCGGCGGCGAGCCACGGCTCGGTCGCCGGCAGATTGAGTGCCTGCGACTGGGCGCCGAGCGAGGCGCCGAAAATATCGGCCTGGCCGGAAACGGCATTCTGCTGCGCCAGCGATGCCAGCCCCATCATCCGCTCGACTCCGGCCATCATGGAGGCCCGGTCGTGACCGAAGCAGTCGAGCGCACCGGCCATGATCAGGCTTTCGAAGACGCGTTTGCCAACAATCTTGGGATCGACCCGCTCGCAGAAATCGGCGAGATTCTTGAACGGTTTTTCGCCCCGGACAGTGACAATATGCTCGACCGCCGCGTCGCCGACGCCCTTGAGCGCGGCCAGCGAATAGTAGATGCGGTTCTCACCGACCTCGAAGGGCCGAAAGCTCGATATCACCGAAGGCGCCAGAACCTCGATGCCGAGGCGCAGCGCGTCCTGGCGGAAATCGGCGAGCTTGTCGGTGTTGCCCATGTCGAGCGTCATCGACGCCGCCAGGAACTCAACCGGATAATGCGCCTTGAGATAGGCGGTCTGGTAAGAAACCACCGCATAGGCCGCGGCGTGTGACTTGTTGAAACCGTAGTCGGCGAACTTCGCCAACAGGTCGAAAATGAAGTCGGCTTGCGGCTTGCCGACGCCACGCTCGACCGCGCCGGAAACGAAGCGTTCGCGCTGCTTGTCCATTTCGGCGCGGATCTTCTTGCCCATGGCGCGGCGCAGCAGATCGGCTTCGCCGAGCGAATAGCCGGCAAGCTCCTGCGCGATCTGCATCACCTGTTCCTGGTAGACGATGACGCCTTGCGTCTCCTTGACCAGATGGTCGATCTTGGGATGGATCGAGGCCATCTCCTCTTCGCCATGCTTTCTGGCGTTGTAGGTCGGAATGTTTTCCATCGGACCTGGGCGGTAGAGTGCGACCAGCGCGATGATGTCCTCGATGCAGTCCGGCCGCATGCCGATCAGCGCCTTGCGCATGCCGGCACTTTCCACCTGGAACACGCCGACCACCTCGCCGCGCGACAGCATAGCGTAGGTCTCGGGATCATCGAGCGGGATCGTCGCCAGGTCGATCTCGATGCCGCGCCGACGGATCAGCTTCACCGCCGTCTCCAGAACGGTCAGCGTTTTCAGGCCGAGGAAGTCGAACTTCACCAGCCCCGCCTGCTCGACATATTTCATGTTAAACTGGGTGACCGGCATGTCCGAGCGCGGATCGCGGTACATCGGCACCAGTTCCGACAGCGGCCGGTCGCCGATGACGATGCCGGCGGCGTGGGTCGAGGCATGGCGGTAGAGGCCTTCCAGCTTCTGCGCCATGTCGAGCAGCGTCTGGACGATCGGCTCCCTCTCGGCCTCTTCGGCAAAGCGCGGCTCGTTGGCGATGGCGTCGGCGAGCTTGACCGGATTGGCCGGATTCTGCGGCACCATCTTGGAGAGCTTGTCGACCTGGCCATAGGGCATCTGCAGCACACGGCCGACGTCGCGAAGCACGGCGCGCGCCTGCAGCGTACCGAAGGTGATGATTTGGCCGACCTGGTCGCGGCCGTATTTTTGCTGGACGTATCGGATGACCTCCTCGCGCCGATCCTGGCAGAAGTCGATGTCGAAATCGGGCATCGACACGCGGTCGGGATTGAGGAAGCGCTCGAACAGAAGCGAGAAGCGCAACGGATCGATGTCGGTAATGGTCGTCGAATAGGCGACCAGCGAGCCAGCGCCCGACCCGCGGCCCGGCCCGACCGGGATCCCTTGCGCCTTGGCCCATTTGATGAAGTCGGCAACGATCAGGAAGTAGCCGGGAAACTTCATCTTGGTGATGATGCCGAGCTCGAAATTCAACCGCTCGCGATATTGCTCGACCGTGTAGCCTGATGTCGGGCCGTGCGCGGCCAGCCGCGCGTCGAGCCCCTCATGCGCCTGGCGGGCCAGTTCGTCGGCTTCCGCCTGAACGGCGGCTTCATTGTCGGCGACATCGCCGCCGGTGAAGCGCGGCAGGATCGGGTTGCGGTTCTTCGGGTAGTAGGAACAGCGCAGCGCGATCTCGACAGTGTTGTCGATCGCTTCCGGCAGGTCGGCGAACAGCCTGGCCATATCGGCCTGGCTGCGCAGGAAATTGTCCGATGATAGCCGGCGACGGTTGTCGGCGGCGACAACCGAGCCCTCGGCGATGGCGATCAGCGCGTCATGCGCGTCATAGTCGTCGCGGGCCGAGAAGAACGCCTCGTTGGTGGCGACCAGAGGCAGTTCATGGGCATAAGCCAGATCGATCGTAGATTTCTCGATCGCGCGGTCATAGCCGGAAACCCGGTCCAGCTCGACATAAAGACGGTCGCCGAACATCGCCTTGAGGGTCAAAAGCCGTGCCTCGGCCAGATCGCGGCGGTCTTCCTTGAGCGCAATGCCGATCGGGCCGCGCGGCCCGCCGCTAAGGCAGATCAGCCCGTCACAGTAGCCTTGCATCATTTCGGTGGTCAGGTGCACCGGCTCGCCCGGCGGTGTTTCGAGGTAGACGCGGCTAACCAGCCTGACCAGATTGGAATAGCCGGCCTCGGTCGCGGCGAGCAGGACGACCGGCCGCATGTCAGGGCCTTGCCGCCTGCGGTCACGCTGGCCGTCGCTGTTTTCGCCGGAAAACGCGAGCGCAGTCTGGCAGCCGATGATCGGCTGGATACCGTCCTTCACCGCTTTCTGCGCGAACTCCAGCGCGCCGAACAGATTGTTGGTGTCGGTGACGGCAATGGCCGGGGCTTCGTCCTTGACCGCATGAGCCACCACCTTGCCGATCTGCAAGGCGCCTTCCAGCAGCGAATAGGCCGAATGCACGCGCAGATGGACGAAGGGCCGCGCCGGCGCCTCCGGCCGCGCCGCCGCGATCGCGGCTTCGCGCTTCAGGGGATCGCGGGGAAGTTTTTCGTCGGCCATGGTGCTGCGTGAAGGTCCTGAGTCGATAGAGATGTATTGTCCGGGACCGCGCGATGCCAGTCCAGCACAAACCACTGCTGATCACAGGCTGCCTGTCCAGCTAGCCTTACGCAAACTCCATGATTATAGCGTCGACAGCCAGGCTGTCGCCCGGCTTGGCGTTGAGTTTGGAGACGATAAGGTCGCGTTCGGCGCGCAGCACGTTTTCCATCTTCATCGCTTCGACCACCGCCAGCGTCTCGCCGACCTTGACCTCCTGGCCTTCGGCAACCGCAATCGACACGACAAGGCCGGGCATCGGGCAAAGCAGCAGTTTCGAAGTGTCCGGCGCTATCTTTTCGGGCATCAGCCTTTCCAGTTCGGCGGTGCGCGGCAGCATGGCGCGCGCTGTCACCGACATGCCTTTCCAGGCGATGCGAAGGCCGTTGGCAACCGGCCTGATCTGAGCCGTAACCTTGCGCGCACCGACCGTGCCGCGCCAGATCAGGTCGCCCGGCCGCCAGTCGGATGCAACGGTCAGCGCCTTGCCGCCCTCGATCGACAGATCGATTTCCATCGGGATGGAAATCATGCCCTCGATGATCGACGCCGACAGATATCCATCGCCGATCTTCACCACCCAGTCGCGCTTCAGCGCTCCCGAATGCGGCGCCAGCCGCCCACCCAGCCGGTCGAGCCGGTCGCGGCGCAGCAGCTCCACCGCAGTCGCGATCGAAGCAAGCACGGCTTTCTCATCGTCGTTCGGGACGACAGGCGCAAAGCCGTCGGGATATTCCTCCGATATGAAACCGGTCGATATCCGCCCTTCCCGCCAGCGCGGATGCTGCATCAGCGCGGCAAGGAACGGAATGTTGTGCTCGATGCCGTCGACCACGAAACTGTCGAGCGCTTCCGACATGGCATCGACGGCTTCCAGACGCGTTGGCGCCCAGGTGCATAGCTTGGCGAGCATCGGATCGTAGAACATCGAGATTTCGGAGCCCTCGGTGACGCCGGTATCGTTGCGGATGACGACATCGCCGAATTGTCCTTCCTCCGGCGGCCGATAGCGCGTCAGCCGGCCGATCGAAGGCAGGAAATTGCGGTAAGGGTCTTCGGCATAAAGCCGGCTTTCCACCGCCCAGCCATTCAGCTTGACGTCGCTTTGCTTGACTGCGAGCTTCTCGCCGGCGGCGACGCGGATCATCTGTTCGACCAGATCGATGCCGGTCACGAGCTCCGTCACCGGGTGCTCGACCTGCAATCGTGTATTCATTTCAAGGAAATAGAAGTTCTTGTCCTTGTCGACGATGAACTCGACCGTGCCGGCGCTCTGATAGTCGACCGCTTTGGCCAGCGCCACCGACTGCTCGCCCATGGCCTTCCTGGTCTTGGCGTCGAGGAATGGCGACGGCGCCTCCTCGGCGACCTTCTGGTTGCGGCGCTGGATCGAGCATTCGCGCTCGCCGAGATAGAGCGCGTTGCCATGCGCGTCGGCCAGCACCTGGATCTCGATATGGCGCGGATCGACGACGAATTTCTCGATGAAGACGCGGTCGTCGCCGAACGAGCTTTTCGCTTCCGAGCGCGCACGGTCGAAGCCGTCACGCACTTCCGACTGATCCCAGGCAATGCGCATACCCTTGCCGCCACCGCCGGCCGAAGCCTTGATCATCACGGGATAGCCGATCTCGCGGGCGATCTTTTCGGCATGGTCGGCATTCTCTATGACACCGAGCCAGCCCGGCACTGTCGAAACCTTGGCCGCGTTAGCGAACTTCTTCGATTCGATCTTGTCGCCCATTGCCCTGATCGCCTTGGGTTTTGGGCCGATGAAGACGATGCCCTCCGCTTCCAGTGCCTCACAGAAGGCCGCCCGCTCGGACAGGAAACCGTAACCGGGATGCACCGCCTGAGCGCCCGTCGCCTTGCAGGCGGCGATAATCTTTTCAGGGACGAGATAGCTCTGCGCCGCGGGCGAAGGGCCGATATGCACCGCCTCGTCGGCCATCTCGACATGCACGGCGTCGCGATCGGCATCGGAATAGACGGCAACCGTGGCGATGCCCATCCTGCGCGCCGTCTTGATGACGCGGCAGGCAATCTCGCCGCGATTGGCGATCAGGATCTTGGTGAACATGCGGAATGTCATCCCTCGGTCGGCCGTTCCTTTTATGGCCTATGCTTGCCGGGTCAAGCCGACCATGCAAATCACTGCCTTTCAATCGATTTGCGATTCCAATTCATCGCTGTGGCCCAGTCCAGGCCCCAGCTTCCAGTTGATCGTGTCGGCAAAACCTGAAACCTTGGAAAAAAATTCGCATTGGAGGACGCCTGATGAAAACCCGCGCCGCTGTCGCTGTCGCCGCCGGAAAGCCGCTGGAGATCATGGAGGTCGACCTTGAGGGTCCGCGCGAGGGCGAAGTGCTGGTCGAGATCAAGGCGACAGGCATCTGCCACACTGACGAATTCACGCTCTCGGGCGCCGATCCGGAAGGCCTGTTTCCGGCGATCCTCGGCCATGAGGGCGCAGGTGTCGTCGTCGATGTCGGCAAGGGTGTCACCTCGCTCAAGAAGGGCGATCACGTCATCCCCCTGTATACGCCGGAATGCCGGCAGTGCCCGTCCTGCCTGTCCAGAAAGACCAATCTGTGCACGGCCATCCGCGCCACGCAGGGGCAAGGGTTGATGCCGGACGGCTCGTCGCGCTTCTCGATCGGCAAGGACAAGATTTTTCACTATATGGGCTGCTCGACCTTTTCGAACTTCACCGTGCTGCCCGAGATCGCGCTGGCCAAGGTCAACCCGGACGCGCCCTTCGACAAGATCTGTTACATCGGCTGCGGCGTCACCACCGGCATCGGTGCTGTGATCAACACCGCCAAGGTCGAGCAAGGCGCGACTGCGGTCGTCTTCGGCCTCGGCGGCATCGGCCTCAATGTCATCCAGGGGCTAAAGCTTGCCGGCGCCGACATGATCATCGGCGTCGATTTGAACAACGACAAGAAGGCCTGGGGCGAGCGGTTCGGCATGACGCATTTCGTCAATCCGAAGGAGATCGACGGCGATGTCGTGCCTTACCTCGTCAACATGACCAAGCGCGGCGCCGACCAGATCGGCGGCGCCGACTACACCTTCGACTGCACCGGCAGCACCAAGGTGATGCGTCAGGCGCTCGAAGCCTCGCATCGCGGCTGGGGCAAGTCGGTCGTCATCGGCGTTGCCGGTGCCGGCCAGGAGATTTCCACACGGCCGTTCCAGCTGGTCACCGGGCGGACCTGGATGGGCACCGCCTTCGGCGGCGCGCGCGGCCGCACCGATGTGCCGAAGATTGTCGACTGGTACATGGACGGCAAGATCCAGATTGATCCGATGATCACCCACACGCTGAAGCTCGAGGACATCAACAAAGGCTTCGATCTCATGCATGAGGGCAAATCAATCAGGAGTGTGGTGGTCTACTGAGGAAGACCACAAGCCGCCGACCAACCGGCCTGCGACCTCTGTGGTTCACAACTGGGAGGAGAAAAGAATGGCAGAGAAACTGCATCCGAAAATCGACAATGGCTTGCCCAGGGAAAGCGCAAGTTTTGCCGGCGGCACACTGGTCTGCGCCTGCACGAGCAAGCCGGTGAAGGTGAAGGTCAAGGGCCAGATCGCCCACAACCACGCCTGCGGCTGCACCAAATGCTGGAAGCCGGAAGGCGCGATGTTCTCGGTCGTTGCCGTGGCCGGCACCGGCGACGTCACCGTCACCGAGAACGGCGACAAGCTCAAGGTGGTCGACCCCTCAGCGCTGATCCAACGCCATGCCTGCACCGGCTGCGGTGTCCACATGCACGGGCCGGTCGAGCGCGACCATGCGTTCAAGGGCCTGTCTTTCATCCATCCCGAGCGCTTCGAGGAGGATGGCTGGTCGCCGCCGGGCTTTACCGCCTTTGTCTCGTCGATCATCGAGTCCGGCGTCGATCCAAAGCGGATGGACGGCATTCGCGCGCAACTGAAGTCGATCGGGTTGGAACCCTATGATTGCCTCAATCCAGGCCTGATGGACTACATCGCCACCTGGACGGCGAAGAAGTCCGGCGCCTTGCCGGCCTGACAGTCGTGAGATTTCAGGTATGGGGCCGGACAAGTTTCCGGCCCCTGCTCGTTCTGGAGAAACAATGCCCTCACCCGCCATTCTCGTCGATGCAGACGCCTGCCCGGTCAAGGCCGAGGTCGAAAAGGTCGCCGAGCGTCATGGCGTCGTCGTCACTTACGTCTCCAACGGTGGCCTGCGGCCTTCGCGCGATCCGATGATCCGCAATGTCGTGGTGTCCAAGGGCGCCGATGCCGCCGATGACTGGATCGTCGACAATGCGCGGACCAACGACATTGTCATCACCGCGGACATTCCGCTGGCCGCTCGTGCGGTGGCGCTTGGCGCGCATGTGCTTGGCCCCACGGGGCGTCCTTTCACGCCGGAAACGATCGGCATGGCGGTGGCGATGCGCGATCTCAAGCAGCATTTGCGCGAGACAGGCGAAAGCAAGGGCTACAATGCCAGCTTTGCCCCGCAGGACCGCTCGCGCTTTCTCGGTGAACTCGACCGCATCTTGCGGCGCGCCCTGAAATCCGCCACACCGCAGCAGTAACCGAGCGCCATCCAGGGTTGGAACCGCCATGGCTGCCGAAACTCCGACGAAATCTCCCATACAGCGCCATATGCTGTTCGCGGTATCGGCCTGCTTCGGCGTTTTTGCGCTCCTCGTGGCGTTGCTGCTGCACGCCTCGCTCGCCTATTCGATCGGCGCCAACGCGTTCTTTGCCACCTACATCATTCTTGTCGTCGCCCAGATGCCAAAGTTCACCGGCAGATATCTGAGCAAGAATGCGCGCGCCACCGACCAGCCGGTGCTGGTCATCTTCGCCGTGACGCTTGTCGTCGTCGGCGTTGCCACCTTCTCGCTGTTTCAACTGATCAATCAGAAAGACAGCGCCCATCCCATCGAGCTTGGCTTCGCGCTGCTGTCGATCCCGCTTGGCTGGTTCACCATCCATGCCATGGCGGCGCTTCATTATGCGCATGTCTACTGGATGGACGGCGATGCGGTCGACGCCGAGACCAAGAAGAAGATTCCGGTCGGCGGACTGCTGTTTCCGGGCGACAAGCGGCCGGAAGGCTGGGATTTCCTCTACTTCTCAACGGTTATCGGCATGACGGCGCAGACCGCCGACACCAACATTTCGACAACGCATATGCGTCGTGTCGTGCTTGTCCATTCGATCCTGTCGTTTTTCTTCAACACGGTCATCGTCGCCGCCGCCGTCAATCTCGCCGTCACCCTGGGCGGTTCGTAAACAAATCCGTGATCGGATGAAACATCGGTTGGGATCGCGACGTATCAGGAGGACAATGAACGCGCGGGCCACGCCGCGAGGCCGGGAGTCGAAACACGATGGAATCCGTTGCCAGAAGCCAATCCGCCGCCGATCCAGGCGCTTCGGCGTCGAACGACAAGACGCTGATCTATCGCCAGTCGCGCTGGACGCGGCTGACGCATTGGCTCTGGGCCATCTCGCTGTTCTTCATGCTGCTGTCCGGCCTGCAGATCTTTAACGCCCGTCCGCAGCTCTATATCGGCAAAGAGTCGGGCTTCGACTACAACAACACCATCTTCGCCATCGGCGCGGAAAATACCGACACCGGGCCACGTGGCTACACCGAGATCTTCGGGCGTCGCTTCGACACCACAGGCGTGCTCGGTTGGTCGGGGCCGGCAGGCCAAGAGACGTCCCGCGCCTTTCCCTCCTGGGCCACGATCCCGTCCTATTATGACCTCGGCACCGCGCGCGTCATCCATTTCTTCTTTGCTTGGATACTGACCACGACCTTGATCGTGTGGCTGGTCGCCAGCACTGTGAACGGTCATCTGCGCCGCGATCTCGCGCCACGCCTCGACGATCTCAAGCGGCTGCCGCAGGACATCATCGCCCACGCCAGGCTCAAATTCCACCACACGCGGGAATACAACACGCTGCAGAAGATGGCCTATGGCGGCGTGCTGTTCGTGCTGTTGCCGCTGATGATCATCACCGGCCTGGCGATGTCGCCAAGCATGAATTCGGTGCTGCCGTTCCTCAACGACCTGCTCGGTGGCCGGCAGACGGCACGCACGATCCATTTCACCGTCATGGTGCTGCTGGTCGCCTTCTTCATCGTCCATATCCTGATGATCCTCGCCGCCGGCCCGATCAACGAATTGCGTTCCATCATCACCGGCTGGTACCGCACCGATCCTCCCGCGCAGGACGACAAAAACGTCGAGAGGAGTGCCTGACATGGCGAAATTCCAGATCAGCCGCCGCAAATTCTTGACCGGTGCCAGCCTCGGCGCCTCCGGCATCATGCTGTCAGGCTGCGACGCCTTCGACAGCCAGCTAAGCGTCGGCAGCAGCCTGCGCAGTTTCCTTGAAAACGCCAATGGCCTGACCTACCGGACACAGCGCCTGCTTGCCGGCCGCGACGCGCTGGCGCCGGAATTCACCGAGGCCGATATCCGCCAGCCGCAGCGGCCGAACGGTGTCACCGCTCCCGACGACGACACCTACAAAGGCCTGCTCGCCAACAACTTCGCCGACTGGCGGCTGGAGGTTTCAGGGCTGGTCGAGAAGCCATTGTCGCTGACCCGCGAGCAGCTCCAGAACATGCCGAGCCGCACCCAGATCACCCGCCATGACTGCGTCGAAGGCTGGAGCTGCATCGCCAAATGGACCGGCACGCCGCTGTCGCTGGTGCTGGACCAGGCAGTGGTCAAGCCGCAGGCGCGCTACGTCATGTTCCATTGCCTCGACACGATCGATCGCAGCCTGTCCGGCGACATCAAATATTACGGCAGCATCGACCTGATCGATGCCCGTCACCCGCAGACGATCCTTGCCTATGGCCTGAATGGCAAGCCACTGCCGGTCGAGAACGGCGCCCCGCTGCGCGTCCGCGTCGAGCGCCAGCTCGGCTACAAGATGCCGAAATATCTCTACAAAATCGAACTGGTCGACGGCTTCGCCACTGTCGGCGGCGGCCGCGGCGGCTATTGGGAAGACAATGGCTACGACTGGTATGGCGGAATCTAACCGGACCCCGCAAATGCCGCGGCTCTAGAGATGGCTAGCCTACAGTGAGCGGCGAAACAGCTCGCCTTTTCCGCCAATCTGCTCGCCGATCCCGCCGAGCCGCAGCATATGCCAGGCAAGTGCATGATTGCTCGAGGTGACCGGTTTCTTCAGCTCTTCCTCGACCTCCTCGATGATCCTAGCAACGCGCATGCTGGTGCAGGAAACGAACACGGCCTCACAGTCGCTCGACGCGCCGATTTCCAAAATGGCCTGCTTGACCGATGCTGGCGTGATGCGTGCAACGACATTGTCGTCCGCCTCCGTGAAGGAGCCCATCACCGGAATATCCATCCCCCGCGCCATCAGTGATGCGCGCAGGGAATGATTGATTTTCGCCAGGTAAGGGGTGAGCAGCGCGATCCGCGAGACTCCCAGGGCCTTCAGCGCCGCCCGCGCCGCCGTCACCGGGTTGGTCACCTGTACGCCCGGCAGCACCTCGTGAACACGCGCGGCAACCTTGTCCTCGCCGATGACAAGTGCTCCCGACGTGCAGGCAAAGCCGATCACATCGAACTTGACGTCGGGCAAAAGGCCGACCGTTCCTGGGATCACTGCCGACATCTTCATCAGGTTTTCCGGCGTGATCTCCACATCGCTGTAAAGACGGGCCTCGTACAGCGCGATGTCGCGCGCAGGCAGCGCATAGCGGAATTCATCCTCGATGGTCTGGTCGGTCCGCAGCACGAGCAGGCCGAGATTGGCACGAGTGCCGATACCGTCATCGGTCTTGAAGGGAATGTGTTCCTTGTCGAGGACAAGCGTGTCGTCGGCGCGGATAATCGGGGTGTCCAAGGTGCGTCCCCTTCCTGATGTCAGTCCGAATTGTCGACAATAGAAACGGCAACATTGCCGTACCTGTCAAGAGCTCTGTGCGGGTTATAGAAGCCGAGAAACGGCCAAATCATGTGTCTGTTCGGGTCGCTTGTCAGCCGTCGGCCCATATGCCGTTGACAAGGATCGGCGTCTTCCTATTGAATTGTCGACAATAGAAACGACAGCCATTCGGGACAGCGATGCGCATATTGATCTTGGGCGGAGGCGTTGTCGGGATCACCACAGCCTATCAGCTGCAAAAGGACGGCCACACTGTCACAGTTCTTGAGCAGGCACCGCAGGTGGCCGAGGGCGCGAGCTGGGCAAATGCCGGCATGATCGCGCCTGGCCACTCCTTCGTCTGGTCATCGCCGGCCGCGCCAAAAATCCTGCTGAAGTCGCTTTTCCTGAAAGACCAGGCGCTTCGTTTCAAACTTTCCGCCGACCCGCATCTCTACACCTGGTCGCTGCGCTTTCTCCGGGAATGCACGGCCGCCAAGGCGCGTCGCAACACCCTGCTCAAGCATCGGCTTGCGGTCCATTCCCAATCGGTCCTTCAGGCGGTCGTCAGGGAGGAAGCGATCCGGTACGACAGGACGTCGGCCGGCATTCTTTACTTCCACCGCAGCCGTCAGGCGCTCGACAAGGGCGTCGCCAACATGCGCCTGCTGGAAGCCGACGGCCAGGAGATCCGCATTGTCGACGCGCAGGAAATCGTTGCCCAAGAGCCGGCGCTGGCTTCGTCGCGCGACAGCATTGCCGGCGGCATAGTGTGTCCAACCGACGAAACCGGCGATGCCGCCAAGTTCACGCGCGCGCTGGCGGCAATCGTCGTGTCGAGGGGCGGCAAGATCCTGACAGGCACCAAGGTCGTCGGGATGGAACGCAGGAACGACGCAATCACCCGGGTCGTCACCGAGAAGGGAGAGTTTCTGGCCGACACCTACGTTCTGTGTCTGGGCGCCGAGAGCCCGATCCTCGCCCGCAAGGTCGGCCTTGGTCTGCCGATCTATCCGGTCAAGGGATATTCCCTGACCATTCCCATCGTCGACCAGGCCCTGGCCCCAAAGCTTCCCGTTATCGATGAGCACAATCTCGTTGCCATCACGCCGATGGGCGATCGCCTCCGCGTCACCGCCACCGCAGAGTTCGCGGGCTACGATCGCAGCCACAAGCCTTCGGATTTCGCCTTCATGAAGCGCGTTACGCAGGAGCTGTTCCCGCACGGTATCGCCTATGATCGCGCCGAGATGCGGGCCTGCCTGAGACCAATGACGCCCGACAATCTGCCGGTCCTCGGCCTGCGCAACATCAAAAACCTCTGGCTGAACACCGGCCACGGTCATATCGGCTGGACCATGGCGCATGGATCGGCCAGCATCGTCGCCGATCTGATCGCCGGCCGGACCGCGCCGATTGCCCTCGACGGTATCCTTCCCACACAGACGCGGTTCGCCGAACCGAGCACTGCACAGGCTTGACTGACGCCATGCTCCGACCGACCAGGCAAAGCAACCGGGACAACAGCGCGGCGTTGGCATCCAAGCCGATCAAGACCGGCCCGCGTGTCTATGAAGAGATCCGCCGGATGGCGATGGACTATCGCTTCAAACCGAACGAACGCATCAACGAAGTGGCGCTTGCCGCAAGGCTGAATGTCAGCCGCAGCCCGATCCGGGAGGCGCTTCAGCGGCTGGTCACGGAGGAACTCATCACCTTCCAGACCAATCGAGGTTTCTTTTGCCGTGGCTTCGATGTCGACGAGGTCGTCAATCTTTCCGACGTGCGGGCCGTGCTCGAGGAGCGCTCCGTCAGGCTGGCAATCCAGCGCGCGACACATGAGGAGCTCGCCGCGCTCGTCGACTGGTGGACGCTCACCATGGCGCGCGCCGACTCATTTTCCAGCGCCGAGCTGACCGCCAGGGACGAGGAATTCCACATCCGTATCGCCAGGCTATCAGGCAATCCAGAACTGGTGCGCATGCTCGAAGGCATCAACACGCGCATCCATTTCGTCCGCAAGATCGAAGTGGAGAAGCACCGGCGACTGTCGACGACCTACACCGAACACAGCGAAATCGCCCAGGCGATGGTAGCCCGCGATGCCGACAGAGCCGCCAGGCTCATGCATGACCATATCGACATCAGTGTCGCCGATGCCATGTCGACCGTTCGGGAAGGCCTCGCCCGGATATACATCGACGTCGACCAGATTTGATCGGGCAACCCTTTGCTGTTCAAGCAACCTTGTCGAGCAGCGGCCTCAGCGCCGGGTGGATTTCCGGCGAAGCGTGCTTGATCAGCGTCAGCAGCGCGCGTTCGTTCTCGTAGAGAGGCCGGTCCGCCCCGATATGCTTGATCAGCCAGCCGGCTTCGCCGGCATCGATCGTCTCGGCGCGGCGAGCCAGGGCCTCGGCCGCCCTGTTCTTGGCTTCCCACTCGGCCTCGATGTCATCGGGGGACCGATAGGCTTCCATGATACCGGCAAGGCCGCCGGAGATCATGCGGCTGAAGAAGCCACCGATTTCCGGATCGGCGTGTTCAAGGAAGGCATCATGGCGCAGCGCCACATCGCGCGTCGGCGCTTCATAGCCGGCCGAGCACATGACGAAATTGGCGATCGCCTTGACGAACAGATCGTTCCAGGACGGATCGTTGTTGGCCTGGGCAGTTCGTTCGTTGATCTTGAACAGCACCTCGGCCTCGGCGCGCGTAATGGCGATGTTGCCGTCGCCGCCATGGGCATGGAGGATACGGCGCAGCAGCTCGACCTCGGCCTTGGCGATCAGCCCGGGAACCAGCGCACCGCCGTGCATCAGCGGCCCCTTGCCGTCGACGACGGCATGGGCGACCTGGTGCAGCGCATAGACGCAAAGCTGGCCCGGCGACGATCTCGCCTCTTCCAGCACGTGGACCAGCAATTCGAGCTCGGTCCGGCTGTCGACCATGCCGTCACGCGAGATCGTGCGGATCAGCCAGTCGGCATTGTCCTGCGAGATGTAGCCTGACGGCTTTTCCTGATGAACGATGTAGTCGGTGACCGCCTCGATAAAGAAAGGCGGCCATTCCCGGCATTTGTCCTTCGCCGTGGCGTCGAGCGCGAACAGCGCCTCGGCCTCGCCGCGCGTCACCACGCCATCGCCGAACACCTCATGGCGCAACATCACCACGTCCGCCGCGGCGATGTGGCTTTTCGAGGTCAGCCCCGCCACCGGCGCGCTCATGATCAATTCGCCCATTTGTCGTCCCCGTCGCCGCCAGCAAGCGCCGGCCCCAAAGCGTCATACCCGCCAACATATCAGCAGTGTCTTGAAAAACCGGCAAACGGCGTGGTTAGCGAAGACTTGTCAGCCAATGCATGTCGCCCAAAATGTGCTGCGGCTTTGGGAGAACGTGACGCATCAAAGCAGAGGGCCAAAGCGCAGCGCGCGTGCGACGCTTTTTAGATGTCGCTGACAGGTGACAAGCCGTCGCGCACAAGCTATGGATGGCGCGTCGAGGACTCAGGGTCTGAGTCCTACCTGTTTGCGGGAGAGAACAGCGAGAGCTGTCGCCGAAGGGGAAATCGCCCGAAATCTCTCAGGCAAAAGAACCGTAGACGGGAAAGACACTCTGGAAAGTCGGGGCTTGCCCCCGCGCCGAAGGTGTAAGCGCCGCTGACAGAGTTCCGGCTGCGCGAGTCTCTCAGGCTTCAGACAGAGGGGCACGGACAGGTCGCCATTCGCGACCGATTGCGTGCGACTCTGGAGACGACATGACGGGCAACGACACAAGACACCTTCCCCTCGAAGATATCCATGTAGCCGCCGGCGCGCGTTTTGGCGCCTTTGCCGGCTGGTCGATGCCGCTGACCTATCCGGCCGGCGTCATGAAAGAACATCTTCACACCCGCGAACAGGCCGGCCTGTTCGACATCTCGCATATGAAACTGTTCGAGGTCAGCGGCCCGGAAGCGGTGTCGCTGCTCAACCGCGCCTGCCCGCTGGATGCCGGCGCGCTCGACATCTCGCAATCCAAATTGTCCTTTTTCCTCAATGAGGCCGGCGGCATTCTGGACGATCTGATCGTCACCAGGCTTGGCGATAGCAGGTTCATGGTCGTTGCCAATGCCGGCAACGCCGTCGCCGACGAAAAGCATTTGCGTGCGCTTGCCGCGGATTTCGACGCCAGGGTCGAGCCGCTCGACCGCGTCTTCCTCGCCATCCAGGGTCCGGAGGCCTGGGCTGCTCTTTCCCGTGCCGGCATCGAGACCGGCTCGCTGCTGTTCATGCATGGTGTCGAACCGCGCAACAACTGGTTCATGAGCCGCTCCGGCTATACCGGCGAAGACGGTTTCGAGATCGGCCTGCCGGAGGCCGATGCGCGCGACCTCGTCGCGAAGCTGCTCGGCGATGAACGCGTGCTGTGGATCGGGCTCGCCGCCCGCGACAGCCTGCGGCTCGAAGCAGGCCTGTGCCTGCATGGCCAGGACATCACGCCGGAAACCGACCCGGCCAGCGCCGGTCTGATGTGGGCGATCCCGAAGGACATCCGCGCTTCCGGCGCTTTCATCGGCGCCGATGCGCTACGCGCAGCCGTGGAACGGGGACCTGCGCAAAAGCGGGTTGGGCTGAAGCCGGAAGGCCGCCAGCCGGTGCGCGGCGGTGCCGCGCTCTTCGACGCCGACGGCAATCCGGCCGGCCATGTCACATCGGGCGGCTTCGGCCCTTCGGCCGGCCATCCGGTCGCCATGGGCTATGTCGTGACGCCATTGGCCAAGTCCGGAACACGGGTCTTCGCCGATGTCCGCGGCACGAAAATCCCAGTCGATATCAGCTCCCTGCCCTTCACACCGCATCGCTACCGCAAAGGATGATTTCCATGGCAACGACCTATTTCACCGCCGATCACGAATGGCTCCGTGTCGAGGGCAGCATCGCCACCGTCGGCATCACCGACTACGCGCAGGAACAGCTCGGCGATCTCGTCTTCGTCGAACTGCCCGAAACGGGGAAGAAGCTGAGCAAGGGCGACACCGCCGTCGTGGTCGAATCCGTCAAGGCGGCTTCCGATGTCTATGCGCCGGTCGACGGCGAGATCACAGAAGCCAACGGCACGCTGTCGTCGGACCCTTCGCTGGTCAACTCGGCGGCAACCGGGGCCGGCTGGCTGTGGAAGATGAGGCTCGCCGACGAAAGCCAACTCGCGGGTCTCATGGATGAGGCCGCCTACAAAGCTCATATCGGCTGATATCAGGACCTATTGACATGACCGCAGCACTCACTCCCTTCTCGGCCCGCCACATCGGTCCTAACGTCAACGATGTCAGAGCCATGCTTGCCGTGATCGGCGTTCCGTCCGTCGAGACGCTGATCAGCCAGGCCGTGCCGCAGTCGATCCGCCTTGACTTGCCGCTGACCCTGCCCGCACCGGCCAGCGAAGCTGAAGCGCTGACCGAATTGTCGGCGACCATGGCCAAGAATACCGTGCTGAAGAGCTTCATCGGCGCCGGCTATCATGGCGTTCTGGTGCCGCCGGTCATCCAGCGCAACCTGTTCGAGAACCCGGCCTGGTACACGGCCTACACGCCCTATCAGGCGGAGATCAGCCAGGGCCGGCTGGAAATGCTGTTCAATTTCCAGACCCTGGTCGCTGAACTGACCGGCCTGCCGGTGGCATCGGCCTCCTTGCTCGATGAAGCGACCGCGGTCGCCGAAGCCGTCGGCATTGCGCTGCGCCACCACCGCGACAAGCGGACCAAGGTAGCGCTGGCCGGCACGCCGCATCCGCAGACGCTGGACGTGGTGCGCACCCGCGCCGAGCCGCTCGGCATCGAGATCGACGGCGAGACGATCGATGACAACACCGCCGCTTTGCTCGTCTCCTGGCCGGACACGTTTGGCATCTATGGCGACCACAAGGCGGCCATCGACAAGGCGCGCGCGACCGGCGCCATCGTCGTCTTCATCGCCGACCCGCTCGGCCTGACGCTGACCGACTCGCCGGCCAAACTCGGTGCCGACATAGCCGTAGGCCCGATGCAGCGTTTTGGTGTACCGATGGGCTTTGGCGGCCCGCACGCGGCCTATTGCGCCGTCTCCGACAGGCTGACGCGGCTGATGCCCGGCCGCCTTGTCGGCCAGTCGACCGACAGCAAGGGACGTCCCGGCTATCGTCTTGCCTTGCAGACGCGCGAGCAGCATATTCGCCGCGACAAGGCGACCTCGAACATCTGCACCGCGCAGGCGCTGCTCGCCAATATGGCGACTGCCTATGCGATCTGGCATGGCCCCGCCGGGCTGCAGGCGATTGCCGGCCGCATCCACACGCTGGCCAATCGGCTGGCAAGCGGCCTCGGCGCGGCAGGCGTGACGGTGGTTGGCGCCAGCCGCTTCGATACGGTGACGGTGGAGACCAGGGGCAAGGCGGCGCAAATCGCCACTGCGGCTGAAAAGACCGGCCGGCTGCTGCGCGTCATCGATGCCGACCATGTCGGCATCAGCTTCGACGAGACCTCGACCGATGCCGATCTCGATGCGATCGCGGCCCTGTTCGGCGCCAAGGCCGCTCCCTCGGCCGACAGCACGGTGCCCGGCAAGCCGCGTGGCAAGGAGTTTCTGACCCAGCCGGTCTTCCACGAAAACAAGTCGGAAACCGAGATGATGCGTTTGCTGCGCCGGCTGGCCGACAAGGACCTGGCGCTCGACCGCAGCATGATCCCGCTGGGATCCTGCACCATGAAGCTCAACGCGGCTGCGGAAATGATGCCGGTAAGCTGGCCCGAAATCGCCAATTTGCATCCCTTCGCGCCGGCAAGCCATTCGGCCGGCTATCGCGCCATGATCGGCGAACTGGAAGGATGGCTGTCGGAGATCACCGGCTTCGACGCCGTCAGCCTGCAACCCAATGCCGGCAGCCAGGGCGAGTATGCCGGCCTGCTCGCCATTCGCGCCTATCATCGCTCGCGCGGCGAAGGCCATCGCACCGTCTGCCTGATCCCTTCCTCCGCGCATGGCACCAATCCGGCGAGTGCGGCGATGGCCGGCATGAGCGTTGTCGTCGTGCGCTGCCTGGAGGATGGCAATATCGACATGGACGATATGAGGGCCAAGGCCAACGAGCACTCCAACAATCTCGCGGCGCTGATGTTCACCTATCCCTCGACGCATGGCGTCTACGAGGAAGGTGCGCGCCACCTCTGCGCCCTCATCCACGAGCATGGCGGCCAGGTCTATTTCGATGGTGCCAACCTCAACGCCTTGGTCGCCTTGGCGCGGCCCGCCGATATCGGCGCCGATGTCTGTCACATGAACCTGCACAAGACCTTCTGCATCCCACATGGCGGCGGTGGCCCAGGCGTCGGCCCGATCGGCGTCAAGGCGCATCTGAAGCCCTATCTGCCGGGCCATGTCAGCGAGGGTTCGGCGCACGCCGTGTCGGCCGCACCATTCGGTAGCGCTTCGATCCTGCCGATCACCTGGATGTATATCCGCATGATGGGCGCCGCCGGACTGAAGCAGGCGACCGAGACCGCCATCATCTCGGCCAACTACGTGGCGACACGGCTCGCGCCGTATTTCCCGCTTCTCTACAAGGGTAGGCACGATCGCATCGCGCACGAATGCATCCTCGACACCCGCGTGCTGAAGGAGAGCGCCGGCATCAGCGTCGACGACGTCGCCAAGCGGCTGATCGACTACGGCTTCCACGCGCCGACCATGTCGTTCCCGGTCGCCGGCACGCTGATGGTCGAGCCGACCGAGTCGGAGCCCAAGCGCGAACTCGACCGGTTCTGCGAGGCGATGATCGCCATTGCCGGCGAGGCCGCGAAAGTCGCCAGGGGCGAATGGCCTTTGGCCGACAATCCGCTGGTCAACGCGCCGCACACCGCCGCCGAGGTGCTGGCCGGTCAGTGGACCCATCCCTACTCGCGGCTGGAAGCGGCCTATCCGGCCGGCGACGCCGACACGGCCGCCAAATACTGGCCGCCGGTGTCGCGCATCGACAATGTCGCCGGCGACCGCAACCTGGTCTGCTCCTGCCCGCCCCTGTCGGATTATCTGGGAGCGGCCGAATAACCTCTCGGACTACGCTGAGCGCAAGGCCGGCTCGACTGGGTCGGCCTTGCCCATTCGACTGCGGCTGATGACGCAATTTCGCCCGGTGCGCTTGGCGGCATAGAGCGCTGTGTCGGCCTCGGCCAGCACGTCATCGAGGCTGCGGCCGTCGGCCTCGCCAAAGCCGATGCCGCCGCTGACCGTGCTGCGCAGCGGGCCGCGCTGGGTGGGAACGATTTCTGTGCCGAAGGCAACGCCGATCTTGCTGGCGAGATCATAGGCCCGCTCTTCCGTCATTCGCGACATGACAATTGCGAATTCCTCGCCGCCCAGGCGAAAGGCGTCGACCCCGGTCCTGGCATATTTCTTGATGACCGCGGCGAAGCGGCGGAGAACCTGATCGCCGACCGGGTGGCCATAGACATCGTTCGTTCGCTTGAAATGGTCGAGGTCGAACATGACGATCGCCATGAACGGACCGAAACGCCGTTCGCCGTAGAACGACATCAATCCCCGCCGGTTCATCAACCCCGTCAACGGGTCGGTCATGGTCTCGGCCTTCAGCTCGATCTGCGCTTGCAGATGGTGGAGGGAAAGCGTCAATGCGCCGAGCCCGGTCATGCAGGCCACCGCCACCACGGTGTTCAGCCGTTCGGCCCAGTTGTCGGGCGCTGTCGCGAGCACCCACTGCCCCTTGCCCAGCAGAACCATGCCACAGAGCGCAAACGATACCGCACAGGTGCCGCTCAGAAACGAAACCACCAGCAGGATGCGGCGATCGTGACTGCCGTTGATCCAGAAGATGGCGCCGATCGCCGACAGCAGCGCCGTCACCGTCGCGTAGGTGACAATGAAGCCGACACCGTCAAGGCCCAGAAAGGTGGCGACGGCACAGACAGCCATAGCGGCAAGCGCGGGTAGAACGGCGCGTCTGTAGCCGGGCACGCCCAGATATTGCATGGCCGAAACGCAGATGATCAGGAACCCCAGGCTAAGCAGCGCAAGCACGATCTGGCAAAGCAGCGGATCGGGATCCTTGCTGTATCGCCAGAACAGGATCACATGCGCGACGAGCACCAGAATGCCGCACGCCACCGTCAGGACGAAGCCTGCCTTGGGCGCCGTGAACCAGATCGCAAACATGGTGACGCTCAGGCAGATGCCCGACAGCGCGGCTGCGAGCAGGAGCGAACTGAAATCCAGCATATCGGGCAAGGGCCTCTCGAGCGTCGGCGGTTGCGCTGCATTCTAAGTCAGCGGCAGTCCTCGGCTACGGGTTTTCAGCCGATCTATCGATGCAACCTGCGGATAGGGTTTACAAAACGTCGATCCGACGTGTCCCGAAACCGGACCCTTGGATGCGAGATCAACCCTTGTTCAAGAGAGCGAGGTTGGCGTCGACGACGGTGGGATCGGCCATGCCGGCCTTCGCTTCGAGCAGCAGCGCCTTGGCCTTCTTACGATTGCCGCGCAGCAACTGCGAATAGCCCATGTTGTTGACGATTTGCGGCTTGCGGCCGGCGACTCTCAAAAGCTGGCCGTAGGCACGGTCGGCGAAGTCAAAGCGGCCGAGCTCATCATAGGAAGCGGCGAGCCCCATCCAGGCCTCGGCATTGTCGGCCTTCAACTCGACGGCCTTGCGGAAGTGCTGTTCGGCGAGGCCGTAATTGGCATCGCGAAACTGTGCCTTGCCTTGCGCCAGATCGGAGGTGTCGATGTCCTTTGCCGCCGGTTGGATGGCGGTAGTCTTGGTGGTGTCGACGGTGCTGGTCGAGCAGCCGGTTACCACAAGTATGGCGGCCATGGCGGCCGCCGCGGTGAAAGTTGTGTGACGCATGCCCCTGCCCCGTCGCCCGATTTGCCGGGTCGTTCTTCAGAAAATACATTACAGGAAAGGCGATTAAACTTCGGTGCCGAAACGCACCCAAAATTAGGCTTCGAGTGCACCAACCATTAACCACCGAGCCCGCAATACGATTCCCCGGAAGAACCCCTGCAGCAAGGACGCGAGCCGCCTCTTCACGGCCCCATGACTTTGAGAGCTTCGGGAACCGGATAGAGGCTACCGTCATAGCGCAGCCGGTAGCTCCGCGTCACGGGCTTGCCGGGATGGGACTGGCACTCGCCGTCCTTGTCGGGAGACGGGTTATCGGTATCGGTCTGCTCGGCCACGGCGATGTCGCGATAGCCATGATGGCTCGCTGGGCTCATTGCCAGGCTGACCTCAGTCGAATGAAAGGATCCCGCGCAACTGGCATCGCCTTCGCCGCCATTGCCGGCCACGACGAGACCGTCGAGCACCAGGCGCAGGGCATCGCCAGCGGGCGCATAGAGCCGCAGGTCGGTTTCGCTGAAGGGATTGGCCTGCGAATGGTTTGCGATTTCGATGCGCAGGCCGAAGGCCGTGACCCCACGCGCCAACCTATAGCGGCCGGTATCGAATTCGATCTTGCGGATGGCGATGGCATCATCGGTGATCAGCCCGGGCTGGAGCAGGCGCCGGCGCACCTGCAGGCTGTTCCTGTCGACGACCAGAAGCTCGATATCGCCGACATGCCCGTCATCGCTGGATTGGGTGCTGTCGATCAGCGGAACGGCCACCAACAGCAGGTCGTCATAGGCAGGCCAGATCTTGCAGACCAGGCCAAATGGCGTGTCGGCATCCGGTCGCGTCAGGGGAATGCTGATATGGGGCTCGAGCGTGAAGGAAGCACCGTCGGCGCTCTTTCGAGCCTTGGGATAGGCCTGCTGCACCAAGGCGGCTGCATCGCCGCATTCGTCGGCCGCAGCCCAGGCGGGCGACAGGCAGACGGCGGCCAGGCCAAGAAAGAGGGTTCGCAACAGCATTCGCATGGGCTTCTCACGTTGCAGGCGAGTTCGGGCAGTCATCAGCCCTTCGCTTGGGCTGATTTCAGGGGTACCCTAGTGTGTACCCGTCAGTTTGACGATAATTGGAATGGTGGCAATCATCAGCACCACGGGCAGGATGCACACCACCACCGGCACCGACATCTTGGCCGGCAAGGCATGCGCCTTCTCCTCGGCGAGCGACATGCGCTTGTGGCGCATTTCGTCGGAAAAGACGCGCAGCGCCCCCGAGAGGCTAGTGCCGAGTTCTTTGGACTGTTGCAGCAACGTGGCGAAGGAACGCACCTCGTCCAGACTGAGGCGGTCGGCGAGCGCCTTCAGCGCATCGTCGAGACTGCGCCCGGCCCTCAGCTCCAGCGACACCAGTTGCAGGTTCTGGCTGAGCGCGGGATAGGTCTTGGAAAGTTCCTTCGAGACGCGCTCTATGCCCGCCTCCATGCTCATGCCGGCATCCGAGCAGACGATCATCAGGTCCATGAAATCGGGAAACCCGTTGCGATACTCCCGCCTGTGTTCCCGAACTTTCTGGCTCAGCACCAGGCCGGGCAGGAAATAGCCGGCCGCTCCCGACAGGATGACGAATGTCCAGCGGCTGGCCATCGTCGCGTCAGGGCTGGCCATCCACCGATTGAGCACAAAAACACCGATTGCCGTGCCGATCATCGCGGTGAACCGGATCAGGAAGAACATGCCGACAGCGCGTGGCTCCATATATCCCGCCTGGATGAGCTTCATGCGCAGTCGGGCGACATTTTCCGGATCGCTTTTGGCGTAAAATTCCTGCGCCCGCTTCACCGCCTTCTCGCGCACGACGCCGGTATTCTTCTTCTGCACCGGCTCTGGTTTTGCGGCCACGGGAGCGTTGTCGACCCTGAGCCGGCGCATGACCTCGTTGCGATCGCCCTTCGCCGTCACCATCGGCCAAGCGACCGCGGCGGCCCCTGCGGCCAGCAGCAGGATGGCCACCGGCATCAGCGAGGTCGGCGCAAGCGAGGCGAGGAATTCGATGAAACTTTGCATGTCAGAACTTGAAATTGGACATCTTGAACATCACCAGGTTGCCCAGCATCAGCCAGGTGATAGAGCCGCCAATCAGGTACCAGGTCTTCGGCTCACCCCAGACATCGCGGTAGAACCCCGGCATCAGCGCCATGATGGCGGCAAACAGCAGTGCCGGTATCGCCGTCAGTATGTAGGCCGACAGGCGGCCTTCGGTTGAAATGGCGCGCACCTTGCGGCGCAGCTTGCCGCGCTCGCGGATCGTCAGGGCCAGGCCATCAAGGATTTCGCGCAGATTGCCGCCCGAGCTGCTCTGGATCGAAACGGCGGTGACGAACAGCGGCAGGTCCTCATGGCCGACCCGATCGAACAGCGAATTCAACGCCGAAACCAGATCCGACCCATAGGTCACTTCGTCGGCAATGACGCCGAACTCGGTACCGATCGGGTCGGGCATTTCGCGCGCGACCATGGCGATCGCCACCGGCACCGGATGGCCGGCCTTCAGGCCACGCGTGATCAGTTCCAGTGCCTCCGGCAGCTGCATGCCGAAGCGCTTCAGCCGACGCTTGCGTTTGAAACGCAGCGTCATCACCGGCAGCACCGGCACAAGCACCACAAACAGGACAAGTCCCATCAGCGGCGGCAAGCCATACCAGATCGCGACCACACCCATGGCGAATGCCACGCCGCAGGTGATCATCAGGAATTTCGGCAGCGGCATGATCATGCCCGACTGGGTTCGCAGGGCGCGGAACCGGTCTGGCGAAAATAGCGGCGTGCCCGCGTCAAGGCCGCGCTCCTTGCGCAGCTGGACAAGCACCTGCTCTTGGCTGATCTTGTTTTCCTGTAGCTTCATGCGCCGGTTGATGGCGGTGCGCTTGTCGCTGCGGCCGGCATAAAGCAGGTAGCAGGCCTCGGCGATCAGGATGCCGGTCAGAGCTGCCGCGGCATAGACGACGTAGATCGCGCTGAGCCCGTCGAACACCTGGCTACTCCTGCGGCCGGCCGGGTTCGAAATATCGTCCGGGGAACTCGATGCCCATGGCGCGCAGATCCTCAAGGAAGCGCGGCCGGATGCCGGTCGCCTCGTAGTGGCCGAGTATCCTGCCGTCGGCCTCCATGCCGGTACGCACGAAGCGGAAGATCTCCTGCATCTGGATGACGTCGCCTTCCATGCCGGTCACCTCGGCGACGCTGGTCACCTTGCGCTTGCCGTCGGACAGCCGCGTCAGCTGGACGATCAGGTCGAGCGCGCTGGCGATCTGGCTGCGGATCGACTGCACCGTCATCGGCATACCGGTCATGCCAAGCATCTGCTCAAGGCGTGAAATGGCGTCGCGCGGGGTGTTGGCATGGATGGTCGCCATCGACCCTTCATGGCCGGTGTTCATCGCCTGCAGCATGTCGAAGGCCTCCTCGCCTCGGCACTCGCCGAGGATGACGCGGTCGGGGCGCATGCGCAGGGCGTTCTTGACGAGGTCGCGCTGCTTCAGCTCGCCATGGCCTTCGATGTTGGCCGGCCGCGTCTCCATGCGCGCGACATGCGGTTGCTGCAGCTGGAGCTCGGCCGCGTCCTCGATGGTGATCAGTCGCTCATCTTCCGGAATGAAGGCCGACAGCGCGTTGAGCATGGTCGTCTTGCCGGTACCGGTGCCGCCCGAAATGATCGTCGTCTTGCGGGCGTGCACGGCCGCTGCCAGCACTTCGGCCATGTTCTGCGTGATGGCGCCGAATTCGACCAGTTTGTGCAGGCCGAGCTTGTTCTTGGAGAATTTGCGGATCGATACCAGCGGCCCATCGACCGCAACCGGGCGGATCGCCGCGTTGAAACGCGATCCGTCCAGCATGCGGGCATCGACCATCGGCTGCGATTCGTCGACGCGACGGCCAACCGCGGCAACGATCTTGTTGACGATGCGCAACAAATGCGCCTCATCCTTGAACGGAATGTGGACCGGCTGCAGCTTGCCCTTTTTTTCGACAAAGCAGTTCTGGTGGCCGTTGATCAGGATGTCGTTGATATCGGGGTCCTTGAGCAGCGGCTCGAGCGGACCGAGGCCGACCATCTCGTCGACGATGTCGTCGACCAGCGCGTCAAGCTCGACGGTGTTGATCGCCATCCGCTCCTGCTTGGTCTTTTCCGACACGAAATCATGCACTTGGCGGCGCATCTCATCCTTGGGCAAACGCTCCAGCGCGACGAGGTTGATCTCCTCGAGCAGCAGCCGGTGAATACGCACGCGCGCATCAAGCACCTTGTTGGCATTTTTTGCCGGCAATGCTTCCGGCTTTGCCGGCGAAACCTTTCGGTTCGTCGGGATGACGACGGCATGATGGGCGACCGGCGTTGGCTCGGCGGCGCGCTGCGGACGCGCATCGCGGTTCTGCAAGGTGGAAAAGCGGCTGGTCATCCGGCCTTCCTCTTCAACAATCCACGGCCCATGCCAAACAGCGAGCGCGATTTCGCTCGGGTTGGGACCGCTTCCTCCGGAAGGATGATCTTCTTCAGATCGTTGACGACATTGGCGTTGGGGTCGATCTCGTGCAGCGGCACGCCGCGATCGACCGCCTCGCGCACCAGCCTGTAGTTGTTGGCGATACCGCCGACGAAATGCTCGCCGAGGATTTCCTGGACGTCCGCCTGCTTGATGCCGTTGTCGAACATCTTCTGCTCGAAACGATTGACGATGACGTTCGGCTTCACTTCCTTGCCGGCCGTCTCGTAGACCGCCTGGATCAGCCGCTGCGTATGGCGCAGGCACGGCACCGTCATTTCGGCGACGATGTAGAGCTTATTGGAACCAAGCAGCACCGTCTCGGTCCACGGAAACCAGGTGCGTGGCATGTCGATGACGACATTGTCGAAATAGGCCGAAACGAGGTCCAGCATGCGCACCACGACATCGGTCTTGAACGAGCGCATCTCCGAGGGATGCGTCGGCGCCGCCAGCACGCACAGCCCGCTTGCGTGCTTGGACAGCATCACGTCGAGCAATTGCCGGTCGAGACGTTCGGGCTGGTTCTCGATCTCGGTGATGTCGAAACGCGGTTCGAGGTCGAGATATTCGGCACAAGCGCCCTGCTGGAAATTGAGGTCGACGACGCAGGTCGACGCGCCGCGCGTGACCGAGTGATGCAACTGGAAGGCGGTCTGCAGCGCCAGCGTCGTGGTACCGACACCGCCCGCGGCAGGCATGAAGGTGTAAATCTGCGACTCGGTGTTTTCCTCGCGTCCAGGCCCCTGCAGTGCCCGCACCACAGAGCGCACGAGATCGGCGGTGGTGATCGGCTTCACCAGGAAATCCGCGACCTTGAGCTGCACGAGGATGCGCACCGCGGCCGCGTTGAATTCCTGCGTGACCACGACAACCGGCACCTTGTCCTCCAGCCGGCGCATGATGCGCTGCAGCGACTCGACCTCCTCCAGCCTTGCCGCATCCATGTCGACGATGATGGCGCCGAAGTCGGCCTCCTGAATTTCGCCGCGCAGCTCGGTGACATTCTTCTCCACTGTCGAGAGCTGGATGACCTCGGAGGCCGCAAATGCGGTCCGCGTGTCCTGCACAAAGGTCCCGTCGGTCGATATCAGCAGGATCTTCCTGGTCTTGATGCCGTTTGCCATTCTGTCAGGTCGCCCGTTGGATCAGTTGCCCGTTGATTCAGTTGCTTGCGCTGGACTGCGATGCCTTCGCATCGGCGGCCTGGTCGGGCGTGACAGCCGCAGCACTCTCGCGCTGGGCGGGCACCAGAAGCCTGGTGTTCTGGACCCCATATTTCCAGGGGTCGACCATCTGCATGACGGTGTTGGCGGCCTGCGCCTCGCCGGCGCCGCTCGTCGGCCCTTCGCTGCGCACATAGTCGTCGCTGGTGCAGCCGCCGGCAAAACCGGCCAGCAGCAAGGCGATGCTCGATCTCAAGACCAGGCGCATGACTTCAGTCCTTCGGCAGGTCGAGGAAATGCCCAGCCGAAGCGGCCGCGGCAGGTTGGGTGACCCGGCCGTCGGCCAGCGCCACAGTGCGACTCGTCTCGGCGCTTTTCACTTCCTCGGTGTTGTTGAGAAAATAGTCGGCGTTGCTGGCCGGCTGCGTGCCGTCTGTCGGCTCGACGAGCTTCTTCGACGGATCGACCGGCTTGACCAGATAGGGCGTGACGATGATGACCAAGTCGGTCTCGCGTCGCTGATAGGATTTCGAGGAAAACAGCGCACCAAGCACCGGCATCTTGCCGAGGCCGGGAATGCGCGACGTGGTGATGTCGTTTTGCGACTGCAGCAATCCGGCGATCATGAAGCTCTGGCCGTTCTTCAGGTCGACCGACGTCCTGGCCCGACGCACGATAAAGCCGGGAACCGAGATCGTGCCGATATTGTAGGAGGCCGACGCATCGATCGAGGAGACTTCCGGCGCGATGTCGAGGCTGACCAGCCCGTCCTTCAGGACGGTCGGCGTGAAATCCAGGCTGACGCCATATTTCTTGTAACTGACCGAGATCTTGCCGTTGTCCTCGGAGACCGGGATCGGGAATTCGCCGCCGGCGAGGAAGCTCGCCGTCTGGCCGGACCGGGCGATCAGGTTCGGCTCAGCCAATCGACGGGCGAGACCCCGTTCTTCCAACGCCTTGATGGCGATATCGATCGACACGCCGTTCGACAGAAGCCGGCCGATGATCTCACCGGTGCCGGCCGCCGGCACTGTACCGGGATCGATCGAGACGTCGCGCCCACCAAGGCCGTAGGCGAAGTTGGCGCTGTATTTGGCACCCAGATCCTGGCTGGCCTGACGGTTGATCTCGACGAAGCGGACATTGAGCTGGACTTGCTGCGACGACGAGATGTTGACCGAGTTGATCACCTCCTCGGTGCCGGAAAAGCGCGTTGCTATTTTGTTTGCTTTTTCGGCGGCGACGGCATCATCAGCCTCACCCGACAGCACGACACGGCCATTGGCCGAACCGACCCTGATCCTGGCATCCGGCACGCTGGCGCGAATGGTGCTGGCCAGTTGGTCGGTGTCGAGCGTCACCTCGATGTCGACGGTGCCGACAAGCTGCTTCTTCTCGTCGAACAGCGCGATGCCGGTGGTGCCGAGATTGTTGCCGAGCACATAGAAAGATTTATCGGTCAGCGGATTGACGTTGGCGATCTCCGGGTCGCCGATGACGATCTGGTAGAAGGCAGCACTGGTCATGATTGTCTTCGGCTTGCCCTTGGCAACCTTGATCGACGCATTTTTGGTCGACGACACATAAACGATCTCGTTGTCGGCCCTCGCCGAGCTACCGAAGGCCAGCATCGCGGCGGCAGCCAGTGAAGCCGCGACAGCCACATTGCGCAAACCGCGCAACCGTCCCATGACCCGATATGTGATCAGCCCGAACATCGTCCCGTCCCTCACCCAGTCCCCACTGGCTTCTATTTCTGGTCCCGCGAAGGAACCTGGTATTCCTCGGCTTTTGTGCCGCGCGTCACGATGACCGTCTTGAACTTCGGTTTCTCCGGCTCTTTCACCACAGCATCGAACAACGAACTGCCAGCGGCCTGCACGTTCGAGGCGACCGAGCCACCGAAGGAGGAGATGGTGGTGACACCGTTCTTGGCGTCACCGCCTTCGCTGGAGGACCGAAGCGACAGGGACAAGGTGCCGACGGTGCGGGCCAGCGCCACTTTCTGCGCACCGTCGGTCGTCACCTCGATGGTCACCGAATTGGAAATCTGCGGCGTCGTCTGGCGCTCGTCGGCGCCCTGCCCGACGCTCAGCACCTTGGCATCGGCGACAACGATCTCGGAGGTGATGGTGGAACCGGCCGCACCCTGCGCATTCTTGGCCACTTCCTGGATTTCGCCGGCATCGCGCGTCAGCACGACATCGACACGGTCGCCTGGCGTGACGAAGCCGCCGACGCCGGCGATCTCGTCGGTGCGGATGGTCACCGCCCGCATTCCGGGCGTCATCATGTTGGAGAGTGTCGCGCGGCCGTTAGGCCCGGACAGCTTGGTCAGCAGCACCGGTTCGTTGACCTCGATCGGCGACAGCACCACGCGGCTGCCGTTGGCAAGCAACGCATTGATCGTCGTGAAGGCGCCCTGCGGCACGGACTCTTGCGACCACGGAATTTCGCTAAGTTGCGCCCGGTCGAGTTCCATGCCGTAACGCAGCGGCGCATTCGCCACCACGATGGTCTTGAACTCCACCTTGGGCACAACAGGCGCCGGTATCGATGCCGTCTTCTCTTCGGAATCGGCCTTGGCCTGGCTCTTGACCCAGAAATCCGCGGCAAAGATCGAGATCGCGCCAAAAACGGCGGCGATGCCGATCATCGATATTGCCTTGCCCCTCACGCCTAAACCCCTGATATCAGCAGTTTCTTGTTATGTTGGGCCACGCTAGGCGTCATTGTTAAAGAATCAGGAATCTTGCGCGGCGGCATTTGACCTATTTCCACCGCCTTGGTTATCGAATGGTTTTGGGCTAAGAGGGACCAGACCCCCGAACGGAACAGGAACCTCGGTCGCTTGGCGCTGAAAAGCGTGGCAGTATCGCGACGTGATTCGCAGCACCGGACCCTATGGCAGGCATGGACGACAACAACGATCTCTTCGGCAATATCGACAAGCAGCCGCAGCCGGTTCGCACGCCGGCGCGCCCGGCGGATCCGCTGGTGCAGGCCGCTAAGCGTCCTGCCGCAACCAGGGATGGCAGCGAGGGCTATAGCGCCGCCGACATCGAGGTTCTGGAAGGGCTGGAGCCGGTGCGCCGCCGGCCAGGCATGTATATCGGCGGCACCGACGACAAGGCGATGCACCATCTGTTCGCCGAGGTCATCGACAATTCGATGGATGAAGCGGTTGCCGGCCATGCCACCTTCATCGATGTCGAACTCTCGGCCGATGGCTATCTCACCGTCACCGACAATGGCCGCGGCATTCCGGTCGATCTGCATCCGAAGTTCAAAAAGCCGGCACTCGAAGTGATCATGACGACGCTGCATTCTGGCGGCAAGTTCGACTCCAAGGTCTACGAGACATCGGGCGGCCTGCATGGCGTCGGCGTGTCAGTGGTCAATGCGCTGTCGGACCATCTCGAGGTCGAGGTCGCACGGGGACGGCAACTCTATCGGCAGAAATTCTCGCGCGGCGTTCCCGTGACCGGCCTCGAGCAGTTGGGCGAGGTCCACAACCGGCGCGGCACAAAAATCCGCTTCCACCCCGACGAGCAGATTTTCGGCAAGGGCGCGGCATTCGAACCGGCGCGGCTCTACCGCATGACGCGCTCGAAAGCCTATCTGTTCGGCGGCGTCGAAATCCGCTGGACCTGCGATCCGTCGCTAATCAAGGAAAAGGATCCAACACCAGCCAAGGCGGAATTCCATTTTCCCGGCGGCCTGAAGGACTATCTCAAGGCATCGCTCGGCGACGACTTCCAGGTGACGCGCGAGATTTTCGCCGGCAAGAGCGACAAGCAAGGCGGCCATGGCTCGCTCGAATGGGCGGTGACCTGGTTCGGCGGCGACGGCTTCATCAATTCCTATTGCAACACCATCCCGACCGGCGAAGGCGGCACTCACGAAGCCGGTTTCCGCAACGTGCTGACGCGGGGCCTGCGCGCCTATGCCGACCTCGTCGGCAACAAGCGTGCCTCGATCGTCACCTCGGAAGACGTCATGATCTCGGCGGCGGGCATGCTGTCGGTGTTCATCCGCGAGCCGGAATTCGTCGGCCAGACCAAGGACAGGCTGGCGACGATCGAGGCCATTCGAATCGTCGAAACCGCGATTCGTGACCCGTTCGACCATTGGTTGGCCGACAATCCTCAGGAAGCGTCGAAGCTGCTCGAATGGGTGATCGCACGCGCCGACGAACGGGTACGCCGACGCCAGGAAAAGGAAGTGTCGCGCAAGAGCGCGGTGCGCAAGCTGCGGCTGCCGGGCAAGCTCGCCGACTGCACGCAAAATGCCGCCGCGGGTGCTGAACTCTTCATCGTCGAAGGTGATTCGGCCGGCGGCTCGGCCAAGCAGGCGCGGGACCGCGCCAGCCAGGCGGTGCTGCCGCTGCGTGGAAAAATCCTCAACGTCGCCAGCGCCGGCAACGACAAGCTGGCCGCCAACCAGCAGATCTCGGACCTGATCCAGGCGCTCGGCTGCGGCACGCGGTCGAAATACCGCGACGAGGATCTGCGTTACGACCGCGTGATCATCATGACCGACGCCGATGTCGACGGCGCCCACATCGCTTCGTTGCTGATCACCTTCTTCTACCAGGAGATGCCGGCGCTGGTGCGTGGCGGCCACCTTTATCTCGCCGTGCCGCCGCTTTACTCGATCAGGCAAGGCGGCAAGGTAGCCTATGCCCGCGACGACGCGCACAAGGATGAACTCCTGCGCACTGAGTTCACCGGGCGCGGCAAGGTCGAGCTTGGCCGCTTTAAGGGTCTGGGCGAGATGATGGCCGCGCAGCTCAAGGAAACCACGATGGATCCGAGGAAGCGCACGCTGCTCAGGATCGATGTGATCGACGCCGAGACCGCGACCAAGGATGCCGTCGATGCGTTGATGGGCACCAAGCCTGAAGCCCGCTTTCGCTTCATCCAGGAACGCGCCGAGTTCGCCGAGACGGAAGTGCTGGATATCTAGCCGCCAGCCGGTCCAAAACAAGCTCCAGTTGCGGAGACGAGCATGTGACCTGGTCGCGGCTGAAAGGCTATTTCGAGACGAGCTTGGCTGGGCTGACGCAACCGACGCGCTCGGACTGGATTTTCGCCCTGCGCACCGTCTCGGCCGGCCTGATCGCACTTCTGGCCGCCTACGCGCTGAAGCTCGACCATCCGCAATGGGCCATGATGACGGTGTTCATCGTCGCTCAGCCTGTTGCCGGCATGGTGCTGGCGAAGGGCTTCTACCGGCTGCTCGGCACATTGGTCGGCGGCATAGCCGCGATCGGTATCACCACCGTGTTCGGCGCCAACCCCTGGGTTCTGGTGACGGTGCTTGCCGTCTGGATCGGCATCTGTACCTTCGTCTCGTCGCTGCTGCGCAATCCCGAAGCTTATGGTGCCGCCCTTGCCGGCTACACCGCGATGATCATCGGCCTGCCCGCTTTCGGACAACCGCACCTCGTCGTCGACCTCGCGGTGGCGCGCTGTGCCGAGATCGTGCTCGGCATCGTCTGTGCCGGCCTGACCAGCCGGCTGATCCTGCCGAAACTGGCCAGCGACGCCATTGTGTCGCGCCTGAAACGCTGCATCCTCGATCTCGCGACATATGCCGGCGGAGCGTTCTCCGGCGGCGATCCCGCAACGCTGTCCGGCTTGCACCGAAAGCTGGTCGCCGACACCCAGACGCTTGGCGAGATGCGCGCCTATGCCAGGCTCGAAGCACCGAGCTTCGCGCCGCGCGCCCATCCGGTCCGGCGCACCATAGGACAGTTGCTCTCGGCCCTGTCGGCCGCACGCGCGCTGCATTCGCACGCCGCCCCGAAGAATGCGGCGCTCATTCCGGTGCGGTCGGAATTACAGTCGCTGGTCAGCGAACTGGCGACAAAGCCCGGCGCATTGGACGATACCGCGCTGTGGGTGGCTCGGCTCGATGTGATAGCCGGAAACGCCCGGCAAATGCCCAATGCCTCGACGGACCAGGGCGACGACAGGGTCGGCACCATCACCCGTCTCACCATCGCCGCCGATTTCGCCGAGGCGCTCAAGCAGGTGCTGCGCGGCCTCGACGCCTTGCGTGCGCCGGTCACGCGCCCGGTTCGCGGCAGCAGGCAGCCTGCGCTGGTGGTGCATCGCGATTACCCCGGCGCAGCGCGCAACGCGGTGCGCGCCGCCCTTGCCACACTGCTGGTCGCGGCTTTCTGGCTGACGACGAGATGGTCGGAAGCGGCTGGGACAGTCATTCTCGTTGCCGTCGTGTCGAGCCTGTTTGCCGCTCGCCCCGACCCCGTGCAGGTCGCCTGGGGCTTTTTCAAGGGAACGCTGCTGGCGCTGCCCTTTGCCTTTCTCGTTGGCCAGATCGCGCTGCCTGCCCTGCCCGGCTTCGGCTGGTTCATGCTGTTTGTCGTGCCGATCCTGGTGCCGACGGCACTGGCGATGGCCAATCCACGCTATGTCGGCGTGGCGACGGCCTTCGCCATCAACTTCCTCGCCTTCCTCAGCCCACATCAGGCCATGACTTACGATCCCGGACCCTTCTTCGCCGGTTCGGCGTCGATCCTGGTCGGCATCCTGCTGGCGATCGGTGTCTTCATCGTCGTGCTGCCCGCCGATCCGTGGCTTGCCGCCAACCGTATCGTGCGCGCCATGCGCGAGGACCTGGCGCGCCTTTGCCTGCACGAGCGCGTGCCGAGGCGTTCGGCCTTCGAGAGCCTCGCCTATGATCGCATCAACCAGTTGATGCCGCTGGTGCAGAATGCCGGCCGGAAGGGCGATGCGGTTCTGGGCGGCGGCGTCGCCGCCGTCACCGTCGGCCTGGAGGTCCTGCGGCTGCGCGATGCAAGCCAAAGCCATGCCCTCCCGTCCGAGACCGCGCTGTCGATCGCCAACTTCCTGAGAGGACTAGCCCGCGAACTGCTCTTTCGCGCGCCCGGTGATCCGCAGACGTCTACCGTCGCCGTCGCCCGCCAATATGCGGCGAGCATCGCCCAGCGAAACGGTACCGGCGAATTGCTGCAGATCGCGGCATCGCTGCGCATCATCGCCGCGGCGATGGAGGATTTCCCGGATTTTTTTGCGAACAACAGGCCTTAGCGCGCTGGCGATGGTCCACTGGTCAGACATCCAATCGGCGCCCGTGCCGAGCGACGTCATACGCGATCGTATTTCGCGAATCCCAACTTGCAGCCAAAGCCCTGGATGTAGTGGACAGGATTGTCGCTGGAATTCCGATTTCGTGCTGGATTTCCCAACCAATGACCGGGTCCAGCAGTTCCGGCCCTGCATCATCCGGCAAGGCAACAAGAATATCCCAGTCGCTATCGGGTCGATTGTCGCCCCGTGCTCGACTGCCGAACAGCCAGATAGAATCGGGGTTCAGGCGAACCCGGATTTCATCGATCAGCGGTCTGATCTCGGCCGGCACCGTGAAACGCTTTGAGGATGGATAGCGCATGCTCAAAACATAATACCAATTTTTCGCGCCGACAACGCAATGGCATCGAAACCTGCCAGCCCTCCAGAAGGGCCAAGCTAAGCGGCGGCGATCGCCAGCGCATGGCCCCTCGCGTTCTCGCGCAGCGCGTCGAGATGGATCGACTTGACCAAGGCCGCGAGATCGCCCTCGGCGGACTGCCCGCCCACCTCTTTCAGCATCAGCCAGCTGACCTCCTGCACACCGGCGACACGCTTGCCATTGGCGACCTCACGCCAGATCTTCAGCGCGCGCAGGATGATGGCGTGGGTGGCGGCGGCGAGGCCAGCACTGCGGAACAACGCCTGCAAGGCCACATCGTGCCCGCCGGCCAGCAGCGCCCTCACCCTTTGTTCGGACTGCTGGCTGAGTGCGACCAGCGCCGAGCCGAAGAAATCGACCTTGCCATGCGCGACGGTGCGGATCAGGAAGCTCGCGGTAAGATCGCCGCGCAGCCTGAGATGCTCGATCAGCGCTGCATGTTCTTCCTGGCGCGTGCGCTCGATCAGCGTCACCGAAGCCTTGACGCAGGCGTCACGCATGACGCGGTCGGCTCGCGCCGTGCCCATCAATGCCATCACCAGCGGCGACGTTTTCAGCATCTCGCCGAGCTTGACGAGCAGCATATGCCGGCAGTCGGCAGGCAGGCGGGCGTCCGATATCAGCGCCTCGCGCACCAAGGGCAGATGGCCGTGGCGTTCGGCCATGCGGCGGAAGCTGAGCGAGGCGATGTCGGCACCGCTGTTGGCGAGCAGCACGGCACAGGCCTCCGCCTCGCCGATCTCGGCGATGGCCGCCGACAGCGCCATTGAGACGAGCGGCCGGTCGGCGATCAATTTTTGCGTCACCTTCGGACTTGATGCCACGCGGTTGATCAGATCGGCGTCGGTGAGCAGCGGCGAGCGTGCCAGCACCACGCCGGCGACTTCCGGCTGGTCGGAGGCCAGCACGCTGATAATCTGCAGTGGTGCATGATGGCTCATAGACAGCGCCTCGGCCATCGCCAGACGCACTTTCGACGAGGCATCGTCGAGCAACAGCGTCAGCGCCGCCTCGGCGGCGCAGCGGTCCTCGAAAGGCAATTCGGAATTGATATAGGCCCGGGCCAGAGCACTCGCCGCGGCGGCGCGCTCCGACACCCTGGCCGTGTAGATCCATTTCAGGAAATGCGAAACAACAACCATGCCCGTCTGCTTACGCCCCTTGCCAGAAGGTTTCTGGCCCCGGTCAGGACGGTAGGCAGAAATGGTTTACGAACGGTTCACCATGTTCATTAACTGGCTTGCGGGCTTGGTTTGCAGCGCATATCAACCGTCAAACAGTGGAGGAGTGAGAAATGGCCGGGCTTTATCTCGAAGAGTTCGTCGTTGGCCATGTCTTTCAGCACACGTTGCGCAAGACCGTTACCGAAAGCGACAACATGCTGTTTTCGGTGATGACGCTGAACCCGCAGCCCCTGCATATCGATTTCGATTTTGCCGCCAGGAGCGAATGGGGCAAGCCGCTGGTCAACTCGCTGTTCACGCTCGGGCTGATGATAGGCATTTCGGTCAATGACATCACTGTCGGCACGACGGTCGCCAATCTCGGCATGAAGGAAACCGTGTTTCCGCACCCGGTCTTCCATGGCGATACCATCTGTGTCGAAACCACCGTGATTTCGGTGCGCGAATCGAAATCGAAACCCGATCGAGGCATCGTCGAATTCGAGCACCGCGCCTACAACCAGCATGGCGATCTCGTCGCCAAATGCACGAGGCAAGCGATGATGCTGAAGAAGGCGGCCTGACCAATGCGCTCGCTGCTGTTCGTCCCCGGCGATTCCCGGAAGAAACTGGAAAAAGGTTTTGGCGCCGGCGCCGACGTGGTCATCGTCGACCTTGAGGATTCCGTGGCGCCGCACAACAAGGCGGCGGCACGCGAGATGGCGGCGCGCTTCATCGTCGAGCGCAGGGCACAAACCAGCTCAGTCATCTATGCCAGGGTCAATGACCTCACGACCGGGCTGACGGATGACGATCTGGCGGCGTTGGTGCCGGCAAGGCCCGACGGCATCATGCTACCCAAGTCCAACAGCGGTCAGGATGTGCAGCACCTGTCGGCAAAGCTCAGGGTGCGTGAGGCCGAAAACGGCCTGGCCGACGGCGCGATCAAGATCCTGCCGATCATCACCGAAACGCCGGCAGGCGTGCTGGCGGCGGCGACCTATGCCGGGACAAGCGCGCGGCTTGCCGGCCTCACCTGGGGCGCGGAAGACCTGTCGGCGGCGATCGGCGCGCGATCGGCCCGCGACGAGCATGGCCGCTTCACGGACGTGTTCCGTCACGCTCGCACCATGACCATCCTCGCCGCTGGTGCGGCGGAGGTCGCGGCGATCGACACTGTCTTTCCGAATTTTCGCGACATGGCGGCCTTCGAAGCGGAATGTACCGAGGCCGAGCGCGATGGCTTCACCGGCAAGATGGCGATCCACCCCGATCAGGTGCCGGTCATCAACGCCGCCTTCACGCCGTCGGCCGATGCCGTGAGACAATCGGCGGCAATCGTTGCCGCGTTCGCGGCGGCGGGAAATCCCGGCGTCGTTGGCATTGATGGCAAGATGTTCGACCGGCCGCATCTGCGGCTGGCCGAGCGGCTTCTGGCGCGGGCAAAGGCGGCAGGTGTTTCCGCCTGAGCGCCCGCTACCAAACCAACGGAATCAGGCGGTAGCGAACACGGGCTGCATAGTCGTCATAGCCACGCAGCCCAGTGCGAAGCGTTTTCTCTTCGATGAAGGTGCGGATGGCCACGAGAACGACGAGCACGAGTACCGATGCCAACCCCCACCAGGAACCAAGCAGAAGTGCCGTACCGGCGAAGAAGAGGATGGCGCCGGCATACATCGGATGGCGGACGTAGCTGTAAGGCCCCGTGGAGATCACACGCTGTCCGCGCTCTTCCTGGATCTTCACCACGGGCGCCGCGAAACTGTTCTCCAGCATCGTCAGGTAGCAGATCCAGATTCCCAGCAGCAGGACCAGTGCGCCGACCACCTGCACCCAGACGGGAACCACGGACCAGCCGAAACGGACGTCGAATCCCATGAATATCTGCGAACCGAAGATGGCGAGCAGAAGTATGGACAGCAGGACCTTGTCGGCCGCGTTCTGATTCTTCTGGATGGGAGAGCTCAGCCGCTCATTCATCAGGCCGGGATCGCGCCTCGCCAGTGCCACGCCCAAGGTGAGACTGAGCCCCACCATCCCCACCAGGTAGACCCAGGCCCCCGGCCAGTGCAGCGTGCCGGCCGACAGGAAGAGCAAGGCGCCCATGACGCCAAACCAGATGAATGTCTGAAGCAGCAATTTCGCGATCATGATTGACCTTTCACGATGTGCCCTCACCGGCATTGGCAATTGTAGACCATCGGTCTACCATACCGACCATCGGTCTATGGTTCAAGCGGACTATCGACCCAGGGCTCCGAACTCAGCTTACAAAAGACCTGGCCAGTTCGGCGGTGTCGGCAGCTTTGTTGCCGGGGCAACCTTCACGATAGGAATTTTTTCTTGACTCCCTGCCGTCAGCTATGGTACATTTTTGTCTATGGTGCTGATTTGCGCCAGTGACCCGCCGTACAGGCGGGTTTTTCGTTAATGCTCCGTCAGCCAATGCGGCGAAAGCTCCGAAGTACCCCGTTAACCCGAGTTCGTGGCCCTGGCTACCGACCGTCCGGACTGGACGGGAGCAGCTGTCAAGTGCAGAAGGTTCATCATGCCCCGTGTCATCAAGCACCCAGAGCTCAGGCGAGAAGAACTTCTGGACCATGCCCAGACCCTGTTCCTGACGCAGGGCTATGACAAAGCGAGCCTCAACGACGTGATTGCGTCTGCCGGCATCTCGAAGGGCGCCTTCTATCACTACTTCCCCTCCAAAGAGGCCCTTCTGGAAGCATTGGCCGATCGCTTCGCAAGACAGGCACTGGCTGGGGTCCAAGACATACTCCACGATCCCGGCCTCGACCCGCTTGGCCGCCTGAATGGCCTGCTCAGCCAGTCGCGGCGGGCCAAGATCGAGACCGCGCCGGAAGCCTGGGCTCTTTTCGAGACGATGTTCCGGCCTGAAAATCTGGTGCTTTTCCACCGCATCAATCTGGCCGCCAGCGCGTCGTTTTCACCCCTGCTGGTCAAGATCATCAGGCAAGGCATCGAAGACGGCACTTTCAGGACATTCGATCCGGAGGGTGTCGCCGACATTGTCATGCAGTTCGGCATGGCCACGCATGACGTCGTTGCCAAGGCCATTGCCGGCGGCAGCGACGCCGACATGGAGATCGCGATCGAAGCCCTGGAGAAACGCGTCAGGCTCTACGAGATCGCTCTCGACCGCATACTGGGCCTGCCCGATGGAAGCATTCGGATTGGCGAGCCCGGCTATGTGCGCAGCGTCATGACGGCCAGAAGGCGAACGAATGCCGGCAAGGCCCTCAGTCCCGCGCCAGCACGATGATCCGGTCCTCCGGTAGATAGGCCAGCGCTTCCGACTTCAGCGGGTTGACGGTGACGCCGCCCAGCGCCCGCTGGTCGGCCTCTCCGGCGCGGATGCGCCGGTAACCTATGGCGATTTCGCCGCGCAACCGTGCCGATTCCGCGATCGTCCAGAAGGTCAACGGCCGGTCGATGGCGACATAGTCGGCGATCGGACGCATGTAGATTTCAGAACCCTTCTCGTCGAGCAGATCATCGAAGATCGCGGCGAGATGCTGATTTTCGGACGCCTGCGCCAGCATCAGGCTGACCAGCCTGTTGCTGACGACGAAATCATCGGCCTTGGTCACTGCCGCAAGCTCTCGGTTGCGCACGTCGATCATCTCGCTGACGATCGAGATGTGCATGCCGGCATCGTCGGCGATCTTGCGCAGATGCAGCAGCGTCACCAGCGTGCGCGTATCGGCGGGTTGCGCTGCCATGGTTTCGCTGTAGCCGAGGACGAGCACGTGGTCGTAGGAAGGCACGTCCAGGCTTGCCAGCGCGGTGCTGCTCGACGTGTCGGTGACACGGCAGGAAACCGCCAGATTGTCGCCGACCACCGGCAGTTCGACAACTTCTTGCTCGAGGCCTGATGTATCGGCGGCGATGGTCAGGATCGACCCAGGCGCAACGTAGCGCGACAGTTCATAGGTGATGATCGGACCGCGCCGGTTCCAGCCGAGGATCAGCGTGCGCTCCGGCTTCGCCTCGATGGATCGCGGGCCGAGGATCGCTGCCGCATCGATCTTGATCCCAGCGCTTCCCAGCTTTATCGCGGCATCGTCCTCGGCGATGATAATGGCGCGCATGTCCTTGCCGATCACCAGGTCCGAATCTGGGTTGAGATTGACACACCCGTCGCGGTCGCAAAGTCCGATCAGCGAGCAGTGTTCGTACGCCATCACCGCCTCGCCGAAGGTCTTGCCGGTGAGGTCCGGCTGCTCGATCGTGTAGATTTCACAGCCGTCGAAATCGAGCAGCTCCGAATAGACGCCGCTGAGACCCGACTGCCGGCTCGAATGCACAACGATGCGCGAGATCAGCTGGTCGGCCAGCACCAGTTGCACCTCGGTTCCGCCGACGACGCGAGCGACCTCGGCGTTCTTGCCGTCGCGAATTTCGGCGGCAATGTTGTAAGGGTCGGTGCGCCGGCTCGGGTCGTTGACCAGTGCCAGCACCGTCTTGATGACCTGCGAATCCGGATCGTCGCCCTCCGGCGACAGCACGATGACCGACCGCGAGGTCTGCGGATTGACGATGGCCAGATCGTAGAGATCGGTCGGGTCGCCGCTGCGGCAGATGATACGCGTGTTGCCCAGTTTGCCGACCTTGGTCGCGATCTCGTCCTCCATCTCGACCTTGTCCATATTGGCCATGACGACGATGCGCGGGCGGCGGCGGCTTGCATTGGCAATGACGAGTTCGGAGATGACGTCGAAGATCGACGGCGACCAGTTGAGGATGATGGTGTGATCGGTCTCCAGCACTCGCGAACGGCCCTTGCGCAGTTCGTCGAGCTTGCTGTCGACGCCGGCGCTGAGCACGCCGATGAGGGCCGATACGACGAAGATGCCGGCAAGCGTGACAAACAGCATGACGAGGCGGAAGGCCCAGCCTGTGTCACCGCCCATCGTGCCGGAATCGAGCGTGCGCATCAGCGATTCCCAGAACGCCTCGACAAAGTTCAGTGGCTCGCCGCCTTCCGGCGCAATGCGGGTCACCGCAAGGAAAGCGGCGGCGGCGATGATGATCAGCAGCGAAGCGACAGCGAGCCAGCCGATCAGCGCGATCGGACCGGCGGCCATGCTTTTGTCGAACCCGTAGCGCAGCCGGGTTCCCAGCGAGTCTCGTTTCTTCATGTCGCCCGCGCCCCGCAATGTCCCCAAGGTCGATGCGCAACCCCAACGCATCGCCGAAGCCGCTCTCTTAGCGTGTGTTCGAATTAAGGGGAATCGCTTTCGCGTGCTCACGGCTATGGAATCCGCCGACGCGGCGGACGGCGGCCGAAGCCAGGGTCAGTCCTTGTCCCAGCGTGGCCGGCGCATCGAAAACACCTCATCGACGCTGGCATAGTCCATATAGCCTAAGCGGGCGACATTGCCGGCCTTGGTGATGTCGAACAGGCCGTCTGTCAGGAAAGCGTCGTCGATGTGCACGCCGACCACTTCACCGGCGACGACGACTGCACTTGTCGGCGATCCATCCAAGGCCTTTGGCCGAAAGACTTCCGTCACCCGACATTCGAGTGCGGCAGGCGCTGCCGCCACGCGCGGCGGCGCGACGAGGCGCGACGGCGCCATGGCGAGATCGGCATAGACGAATTCGTTGACGCCGCGCGGCGCGTTGACCGACGTGCGGTTCATCTTCTCGGCGAGGTCGCGGCTGACCAGATTGGCGACGAACTCGCCGGTCTCCTGCGCAAAGGTGGCGCTGTCCTTCTCGCCTTCTGAGGAGAACCAGACGATGAACGGCCGCGTCGAAACGGCATTGAAGAAGGAGTACGGAGCGAGGTTGATCTCGCCAGCCCTGTTGAGTGTCGAAATCCAGCCGATCGGACGCGGCGCCACGATCGCCTTCGAAGGGTCGTGCGGCAGGCCGTGGCCCTTTGAAGGCTCATAGAACATTCAGCCCGCCCATGGCCCCGAATAATCGCCGTAAAGCTTTGCCGGATCGGGCCGCGGCCGCTCCGGCGTCGCACCCGTATAGGAGCCTATGTGGATGAAGCCGATGACCCGCTCCTGCGGCGCCAGCCCCAGCAGCGCCCTGCCCTCCGGCACATCCGAATACCAGTTGCTGATCATGTTGGTGCCATAACCCAGCGCATTGGCTGCAATCATCAGGTTCATCGCCGCCATGCCGCCCGACAGGAACATTTCCCATTGCGGGATTTTTGGATTCTCCCTGGGGATCGAGACGACGCCGATCACCAGCGGCGCGCGCGAGAACCGCGCCAGTTCCTGGTTGCGGCGGCCTTCCGGCAAGGGACCCTCCCGCTGCTCGGCAAGCGCTGCCAATTGTCTGCCGATCTCGACACGGGCCTCGCCGCGGTAGAGGATGAAGCGCCAGGGCTCCAACCGACCATGGTCGGGCACCCGGGAGGCGGCAACGATCATCGTTGCGATCTCCGCATCGCTCGGCGCCGGCTCCTTCAAATCGGGGATCGGTGCGGAGTTTCGGGTCAGCAGGAAGTCGATGATCGGCGACGCCATGGGCGCAAGTCTCCTGAACATTCTGTCTTGAGCTGAAGCGCACCATCGGGAATTCGGGCGGCTCGGGCATTGGCGCGGGATACGCCGGACGAAGAGTCGTATCGATCGGACTCTTAAGCCTTGAAATTGCCACCGCCATGGGCTTCAACGCAAGGCATGTTTGAGGGGACTGTCCGTCTTTTCCTGGTCTGGCTCGGCGCCCTGCTGTTGATGGCGCCGGTTTCGTTCGCCATGGCACAGAACGTCGACGGTGTCAGCGACCTGAAGCTCCCGGGGATCTCGAGCTACGCGACGCCGAAAGGCGAGACATCGCTGGCGCTGAGCGGCGGCGGCGCCATCACGCTCTCCGCCCAATTGACCGACAAGGGTTCCGACATCACCCGCGGCATCGTCTGGCGAGTCTTCAAGCCCCAAGCCGTCAACGGCAAATTGCCGATGGTCGCCTCGGCCCATGGTGGCACCGCCGTCTTCCAGCTCGAGCCTGGCAGCTACCTGGTTCATGCCTCCTACGGCCGGGCCGGCGCCACCAAGCGCATCACTGTCGGCAAGGACGCCAAGCGCGAGAGCCTCGTGCTCGATGCCGGCGGCCTCAAGCTCGACGCCGTTCTGTCCGGCGGCGTACGCATTCCACCCAAGAAGCTGCGCTTTTCGATCTATGAAGGCACTGCCGAGACCAATGGCGACCGCGCGCTGATCATTCCCGATGTCGAGCCCAACAGCGTCGTGCGGCTCAACGCCGGCATCTATCATATCGTATCGACCTATGGCGCGGTTAACGCGGTCATCCGCTCCGATATCCGCGTCGAGGCCGGCAAGCTGACCGAAGCCACCGTCGAGCACCACGCCGCCGAGATCACGATGAAGCTGGTGCGCGAAACCGGTGGCGAGGCGATCGCAGACACCTCCTGGTCGCTGCTCAACGAATCCGGCGATCCCATCAAGGAAACCGTCGGCGCCTTCGCTTCGATGGTGCTGGCCGAAGGCGACTACACCATCATCGCCAAGAACCGCGACCGCATCTATCAGAAGGATTTTACGGTCGTGGCCGGACAGAATCAGGAGATCGAGGTTCTGGCCACCGAGGCCGCCGCGATAGATCCCGAAGAAGGCGCGGACTGAGCTTCCGCGGCACGCTTTCCGACTTCAAGCCGCCAGTTTGGTCCGCGCCGGCAGGAACGGAAGCCGGCGGCGCGGCAAAGCTGGCGCCAAATCGAATACGCCGCGATAAAGGCGGTCGAGCAAGGCCTTGCGGTCGCGCAATGGCTCCAATTCGCTCCAGCTCAGCACATCGCCGACGCGCACCTCGATCGCCTTGCCGGACAGCCGTGCGAATTCGTGGATGAGCAGCGACGTGCGCAAGGTCAGTGAGGCCTTGCCGACGAACCTGGCCACACGACCGTCGCGCTCGGCCATGTTCATCGGGCCGCTGACCAGGTGGAACAGCCTGCCGTTCTGGCCGGAAAAATGCATCGGGATGACCGACGCTTTTGCCTCCTGAATGAGACGGGCCGGAAACATCTTCCACGGCAGGTCGCGCGCCCGGCCAAAACCTTTTGGCGCGGTGGCGACACCGCCGGCCGGAAACACCACGATGGTGACACCTTCCTTCAGCAACCGCACCGCTTCATGGCGCACGGCCATATTGTTCTTCAGCGCGTCCTTGGTCTCGGAAAAGTCGATCGGCAGCGAATAGGGTTCCATCTCGCGGATCTTGAGCAGATCCCTGTGGATCATCACCCGGAACGGACGGCCGAGCTGCTCGGCCAGCGACAGCACGGCAATGCCGTCACCGATGCCGAACGGGTGATTGGCAACGATCACCAGCGGTGTATCCGGCAATTGCGCCGGCGGCCATTGATCTGGGGTCCGCACGCGGACGTCGATCAGGTCGAGCATGCGGCTGAACACGCGTTCGTCTGTCGGCACGACCTGGCGGCGCCAGAAATCATAGAGCGCCGTGAAGCGGTCGCGGCCCGACAGGCCTTCGACCGAGTGAATGAACCAGCGCGTCAGCGCCGGCTGGCGCGGATTGGCATAGGAAAGTTCGGGAAAGGGTCGTTCGCGCAATTTCAACTTGAGCATATGGGCTCGTTACAAGCTCGGCGTGACAGGGATATGAAAATGGCGGTGGATCGCTCCACCGCCATTTGGTCGAAACTATGCAGATCAGGCCGCGCGTTTGCGCCGGCGGTCGGGTGTGATGGCTTCTTCGGTCAATTGCGCGATCGCCTGGTCAAGGCCAAGCGATTCCTGGTCGCGTGAACCCAGTCGGCGCATGTTGACGGTCTGCTCTTCCGCCTCGCGCTTGCCGCAGACGAGGATGACCGGAACCTTGGCCAGGCTGTGCTCGCGGACCTTGTAGTTGATCTTCTCGTTGCGCAAATCCGCTTCCGCCAACAGGCCGGCGGCCTTCAGCTTTGCCACCACTTCGGTCGCATAGCCGTCGGCATCCGACGTGATCGTCGCCACCACCACCTGCAACGGCGCGAACCACAGCGGGAAATGGCCGGAGTAATTCTCGATCAAGATGCCGAGGAAACGCTCCATCGAGCCGCAGATGGCACGATGCACCATCACCGGCTGCTTCTTTTCGGAATCCGAGCCGATGTAGAAGGCGCCAAAACGTTCCGGCAGGTTGAAGTCCACCTGCGTCGTGCCGCACTGCCATTCGCGGCCGATGGCGTCCTTCAGCACATACTCGAACTTCGGCCCGTAGAAGGCGCCCTCGCCCGGGTTGATCGAGGTCCTGATGCGATCGCCGGACCGCGTCCTGATCGTCTCCAGCACGCTGCCCATGATCGCCTCGGCGTGATCCCAGGCTTCGTCGGTGCCGACGCGCTTGTCGGGCCGCGTCGACAGCTTGACGCTGATCTCGTCAAAGCCGAAATCGGCATAGGTCGACAGGATCAGGTCGTTGATGCGCAGGCACTCCGCCGCCAATTGCTCCTCGGTGCAGAAGATGTGCGCATCGTCCTGCGTGAAGCCACGCACGCGCATCAGCCCGTGTAGCGCGCCCGATGGCTCGTAGCGATGTACATTGCCAAATTCTGCAAGTTTTACGGGCAGATCGCGATAAGACTTCAACCCATGCTTGAAAATCTGCACATGGCCCGGACAATTCATCGGCTTCAGCGCGAAGACGCGATCGTCATCGGTGTCGTCGCCGGCGACCGTCACCTTGAACATGGCGTCGCGGTACCAACCCCAGTGGCCTGAGGTCTCCCACAGGCTCTTGTCGAGCACCTGGGGCGCGTTGACCTCCTGATAGCCCTGCTCGTCAAGGCGGCGGCGCATGTAGTTGACCAGATTCTGGAACATCTTCCAGCCTTTGGCGTGCCAGAAGACGACGCCTGGTCCCTCTTCCTGAAAATGGAACAGGTCCATCTCGCGGCCGAGTTTCCTGTGGTCGCGCTTCTCGGCTTCTTCCAGCATCGTCTGGTAGGCATCGAGCTGCGCCTGGTCTGCCCAGGCCGTGCCGTAGATGCGCGTCAGCATCGGGTTGTTCGAGTCGCCGCGCCAATAGGCGCCGGCCACCTTCATCAGCTTGAAGGCATTGCCGATCTGCCCGGTCGAGGCCATGTGCGGGCCACGGCAGAGGTCGAACCAGTCGCCCTGCGCGTAGATCTTGAGATCCTGATCCTCGGGAATGGCATCGATCAATTCCAGCTTGTAGCGCTCGCCCTTGTCGGCAAACACTTTTTTCGCCTTATCGCGCGACCAGACTTCCTTGGTGAACGGCTTGTTGCGCGCGATGATCTCGCGCATCTTCTTCTCGATCACCGGGAAATCGTCGGGCGTGAACGGCTCGTTGCGGGCGAAATCATAATAGAAGCCGTTCTCGATCACCGGACCGATGGTCACCTGTGTTCCCGGCCATAGTTCCTGCACGGCTTCCGCCAGCACATGGGCAGCATCGTGGCGGATCAGTTCCAGCGCGCGCGGATCGTCGCGGGTGACGATCTCGACCTTGCCGGACTTGCCGAGCGGATCGCTGAGGTCGCGCACGGTGCCGTCGATCGAGTAGGCGACGGCCTTCTTGGCCAGCGACTTCGAGATCGATTCTGCCAGGCCGGCACCGGTCATCGCCGCGTCGTATTCGCGGACGGAACCATCGGGAAATGTCAGGGAAACGGAATTCAGCACGGGTATCTCCTATCCAGTCCCGCAAACGAGCGCGGGTGGTTAAAATGCATGTCGCCCAAAAGTGTATGGCGGTTTTGGGATTACGACATGCATAGGGAAAAGCCGGAGGCGTCCGGCAGCGGGCGGGTTTTAGAGGCAGTGCCGCCCCAGGTAAAGAGCGCTGACTGGTGAGCGCAAGGAAATATCGCCAAGATGTCGCAGGCCCGTCACCCAGGCTTGCCAATAGCCCCGCAATCATCTGGAATTGTCGACATGGAAGACGCTACACCCAGCCGAACCGCCCTCGGCGTCGCACGCATGAGGGCCCTCCACCAATTTTCACCGCAGGCAGCGCTGTTTCGCGATCCCTACGCGATCCTGATTCTGGGTGAAGCTGCGCCGGCGGCACAAGAGCTTGAGCAGGAGGACGAGCGCCACCGGCGCATGCGCCTGTTCGTGACCGCGCGCGCCCGGTTCGCCGAGGACTGGCTGGCGGCAGCGGTCCGTCGCGGCATCAGGCAACTCGTCGTGCTTGGCGCGGGCCTCGATACGTTTTCGCTGCGCAATCCGTATACGGATCTCAGCGTGTTCGAAGTCGATCACCCGGCAACCCAAGCCTGGAAACGCAAATGCATCGCCAATAGCGGCCTTGCCGAGCCACCCGCCACCAGATTCGTGCCGGTCAATTTCGAGCGGCAGAGCTTGTCCGCGGAACTGGTCGCGGCCGGTTTGCAGTCGACCGAGCCGAGCGTCTTCATCTGGCTGGGCGTTGTTCCCTATCTGACGAAGGAAGCGATCTTCAACACGCTGTCCTGGATAGCCGGCGTCCCCGGCTCGGAAGTCGTGTTCGACTACAGCGAACCGGCTGAGAATCGCGATGCGGCGGGACAAGCTGCCCTGGCCTTCCATGCCGCTCGCGTCGCGTCTGTCGAGGAGCCATGGATCAGCTTCTTTGTTCCCGCCGATCTGGCGAAGTCCCTGCGCGAGCTTGGCTTCGACGAGATCGAAGACCTCGAGCGCAGCGATATCGCTGCTCGCTTGTCCGGGGTATCGAAGGGACCAACGGCCAACTCCGGCGGCCATATCATCCGTGCCCGCCGAAGCGCCTGAGCAATTCCAGGAAAAGTGTGCAGCAGTTTGCAGTCGAGAATTGCGTAGAGATCAGACTCATTTCACCAACAGCGGCAGATCCTTCAGGAACGCGGCCCGGGTCTTGAGGCCCTTGGGCATATCGGCGCGGTTGGTGTCGACGACAAGCCGCGCGAAGACGATCCGGCGGCTGTCCTTTTTCGCCCAGCCGACGAACCAGCCGAGCGAGCGCTTGTCCTGGACCTTGTCGGCGTCGTTGCGCAGCCTGGTGCTGCCGGTCTTGCCTTGCACCGTCCAGCCTCCGGCTTGGAAGGTCGGGATGATGGCTGATGTCATGTCGTAAGCCTTGGCCGAGACCGGCAGCTTGCGGGCCAGCAGCTTGCGCAGGAAATCGACCTGCTCGACCGGCGTGATCTTGAGCGAGGAGTTGACCCAGGACTGGGTCAGGCCGTCATTCTTGCCGGGGTTGCCGGAAACGTTGTTGTTGCCATAGTCGAATTTCGAGACATAGCCGGCAAAACTCTGCGACCCAAGCCGGCGGGTGATTTCCCGGGAAAACCACAGAATCGAATCCCGTTCCCAGACCACCGGATCGACTGTTTTCTGATCCCGCTTCACCGCCTTGAACTCCGGCTTGTAGTCCCAGCTCGGTGTGTGCTGGTCGCTCAGGATCCCGCTGTCATAGCCGATCAGCGACAGCGGCACCTTGAACGTCGAGGCCGGACTGAACCGCTGGTCGCACACCCCATCCTGGTAAAGCGTCTTGCCGCTCGCCGCATCGGCGATCAGCGTGCACTGCACATCCCCAACCGGCGCCGACTGCGCGCGCAGCGGGAATCCCAGCAGCCAGGCGAGCAGGAACAGGACCCCGGCAAAGATGAAGGGAAGACGGTCGAAATTGTGCATTTGATGCTCGCTCCAGAGGGGGTTCGCGAGCGGCTTAGCGAGGTCTCTTGTCTCGATTTTGTCTCAAATGCGCAGTCTTTGTGCAGGCTTGTATTAACCCTACCAGATCGTAAACGCGCAGTGCCGCCAGGACCTGACAGGCGCCCTCACCCCCGCGTTTCGCCACGCTTGCTGCCGATCCGCCAGTACCGCCACGGCGTGAACCAGACATAGCACTCGGCCAGCACTTCCGGCACAAGGTCGATACCATGCGTGCCGAATGGCCCGCAGCGCAGCACCCGGAAAAATCCCATCCAGCCGCCGGCCCACAGGCCATGGCGGGCGATCGCCTCATGCGCATATTCCGAACAGGTCGGCAGATGCCGGCAGGAATTGCCGACAAAGCCGGACAGCGTCAGCTGGTAAAGGCGCACGAGCGATGTGCCAAGGACACGGCCTGGCGTTTTGCGCCACGGGCCGGGCCAGTTGCGGCCGCCTTTTTGCGACCCGGCAATATGCGCATGCCCATGCTGGTCGCGCACCACAGTCTCCGTATCGCGTTTCCCAGGCGATAGATGTGAGTTTCCACTGGAGAACGCAATCCCCCACTCCCTGCGCGGCCCCACCATCACGGACGGGAACGGCGAAACGGCTGCCTGTCAACCGAAGCCGCCCAGCGGCCAGGGCTGGCCGGTTCGTCGCGGCGTTTTGCATGCCGTATGTCGTCACGCCATTGGAACGTTGCGATCCGTATGACATCGCCAAGGATGCTCAGGATCTGGATCATGGTCGTGTCTCCTTTGACGCGATTAGACCGCCGCTGGCCTTCGCCTTCAAACGAGTATAATTTCCACTTCGGATAATCCTGGGTTATGCGAAATGAAGCGCGGACGCCTGCCGCTGACGGCATTGAGGAGCTTCGAGGCGGCGGGCCGGCATCTGAGCTTCAGCAGGGCCGCCGAGGAGCTTTTCGTCTCGCAGGCGGCGATAAGCCGGCAGATCCGCGAACTCGAAACCTTCCTGCGCCAGCCCCTGTTCGAACGTCACCATCGCCGTGTCGAACTGACCGACACCGGCCGGCGTCTGCTGGATCAGCTCGTCAGAAGTTTCGACGCCATCGACACCTTGCTTGGAGAACTGGTGGCGACGCCGGCGCAGTCCGTGGTTCGCGTCAGTGTCGAGCCGTCGCTTGCATCCGTGTGGCTGGTTCCCCGGCTCAATCGGTTTCGCCAATTGCGGCCCGATATCGACGTCTCTCTCGAAGTCGACCCGAGGCTGATCGAGTTCCGCAGCGATCAGCCCGAACTCGCCTTGCGCTTCAGCGCGCATGCCACTTCGTGGCCGCGCAGCCAGGCGGAGCGGCTTGCCTCGACAGTCGATTCACCGGTTCTGTCGCCGGCGCTGCTTGCCTTGGGTCCTGCTCTCGAGAAACCGATCGATCTTGGCCGCTACACGCTTTTGCACGAGGAAAACCGTCAGGGTTGGGCGCGCTGGTTCGAGGCGGCCGGCGTGCCAGCCGACGCCATACGCGCGCGCGGTCCGATGCTGGCGGATGCGTCGCTTTCAAAGCAGGCCGCCCTGCTCGGACATGGCGTGGCGCTGGGCGATCTCTTGCAGATCGGCGGGGAAATCAAATCCGGCACGCTGATCAAGCCGTTCGACATCGACGTCGCATCAGGCGCCTATTGGCTGGTGGCCAGAAGCCTGCGCGATCTGTCGGAACCGGCCGCCGCGTTCGCCGACTGGCTCAGAAGCGAGTTCACCGAAAGCAGGCGGGGGCTAGAAGCGCAGGCTTGAACCCTCCGGCCGGGCTCCCGCTACTTTGTCTTCTTGCTGTATTTTTCGAAGAGTTTGTCGAGCGCATCCACGGCCGGAAGCTCGCCCGGTGAGGCTTCTCCCGAATTGAAAGTGATGACGACATCGCGCCACATATCGTATTGGGCCGCGTAGGATGTCAGCCCGGGAAATGGCGCGCAGCGCGTGATTGCCCGAACGGCGGCTTCGGCCACCTTGTCCAGCGGCGGTGTCACAGGACTGACGATTTTTGGCGGGCCGGCGAGCGACCCGTCCTTGTTCAGGCTGATCTGAACGCGCGCAACGCTTCTGGTGTTTGCAGGCATGTTCCAACACACCTGAATGGCTTTCATGAGGTAGTCGCCGATATCCCGCCGGGCTGCCATGTCTGCGTCAGCTCGGCTCGAACTGCCGCTCGCCACAAGTGAAACGGCAAGGCTGGAGGCGAACACCAGGCTCCGGAAGCGAAGCCCGCGCACCATGGAAAGGCCAAATCCCAAGTCAGGCCGCTTCTTCGGCGCGCTTCTCGATCTGGCCGATCGCGTCGACCACGGCATCGAAAGTCAGCATGGTCGAGGCATGCCGCGCCTTGTAGTCGCGCACCGGTTCTAAATATCTGAGGTCCGCGAAGCGGCCGTCCGGCGGGGCGCCATTTTCCTTCAGCATCTTCAGCATGGTATCGCGCACCGCACGCAATTCCTCGGCACTGGCGCCGACGACATGCTGCGCCATGATTGAGGACGACGCCTGGCCGAGCGCGCACGCCTTCACGTCATGGGCGAAATCGGTGACCACGCCATCGCGCATCTTGAGATCGACGGTGACCGTCGAGCCGCACAGCTTGGAATGCGCCTTGGCGGTCGCGTCGGGATGATCGAGGCGGCCGATGCGGGCGATATTTCCGGCAAAACCGAGAATTTTCGCATTGTAGACGTCGTTTATCATTATTTTCCAATCCGTCGCCGCCAAGCGAACAGCGATTGCCGCTGTCGTGTCTTCCTTTCGCTCGTCACGATCTTATATAATGCTGGCAGTCCGGTATCGACAAGACAACGAAAGCCAGTGTCCTTGCCGGGAAGTTCACGCCACTTGCGGGGCTGGAAACGGGGCGCGTTTCCGACACCGAAAGGTCGCGGTCCGTTCAACTCGTTCCTCCGCCGAGAGGGACTACGGGAGACGCCTTTTATGGATGCCGTCATCAAGAAACTCATGCCCCAGTCAGCCTATATGGAGAAGCCGGTTACCGACCGGCCGAGCGAAGCAGAAGTCGAGGCCGCCGTGCGCACGCTTTTGCGCTGGACCGGCGACAATCCGGACCGCGAAGGGCTAGCCGACACGCCAAAGCGGGTAGCCAAGGCCTTTCGCGAAATGTTCGGCGGCTACGATATGTGCCCGGCCGAAGAGCTCGGCCGCACTTTCGAGGAGGTCGCCGGCTACGATGACCTGGTCATCGTCAGGGACATAACATTCCATTCGCATTGCGAGCACCACATGGTGCCGATCATCGGCAAGGCGCATGTCGGCTATCTCCCGGACGGCAAGGTTGTCGGCCTGTCCAAGATTGCGCGCGTGGTCGATATCTTTGCCCATCGCCTGCAGACCCAGGAGGCCCTGACCGCGCAGATCGCCGGCGTCATCCAGGACGTGCTCAATCCGCGCGGCGTTGCCGTCATGATCGAGGCCGAGCACATGTGCATGGCCATGCGCGGCATCCGCAAGCAGGGCTCCACAACGCTGACCTCGACCTTCACCGGCGTCTTCAAGGACACCCCCGAAGAGCAGGTTCGTTTCGTCACCATGGTGCGCGGCGGCGGGGTCTGATCATTGGAATTTCCGAAAGCTCCGTCAGACAAGAAAGCCCTGGAAGAAGGCGCGGTGTTTTCACCGCGCTTCGACTCGGCCGGGCTCGTCACCGTCGTTGTCACCGACGCCGAAGACAGCATGCCGTTAATGGTTGCGCATATGAATGCGCAAGCGCTGGCGCTGACGCTGGAGACAGGCATCGCCCACTACTGGTCGCGCTCGCGCAACGCGCTGTGGAAAAAGGGGGAAACGTCAGGCAATTTCCAGCACGTCGTCGAGATGCTCACGGATTGTGACCAGGACGCCATATGGTTGCGCGTCAAAGTGTTGGGCCACGACGCAACTTGTCACACTGGTCGGCGTTCATGTTTTTATCGGACGGTGGGGGTGGTCGACGGCAAGGGGACGCTTGCCGATGACGGCAGCAAGCCGCTGTTCGATACGGAAAACACGTATCGGAAACCATCAGCTTGAACCTTCTACCTGACATCAGCGACACAGATTCATCATTTCGATACGGCCCGCCCGTATAGTAGTCGTGGGACAAGGGAGATCATGATGCTCGAGTGGGCGTCATTGCGTAACAGACCAGATGTCAGGGAGGCCAACGGCGTGTCCTCGTCAGGCGGCGCGTCCGAAACCCCGAGGAAAACAGGCATTTCGCTCGCCTTGGGCGGCGGCTGTGCCCGCGGCTGGGCGCATATCGGTGTGCTGCGCGCGCTCGACGAAGCCGGCATCGAAGTGTCGATGATCGCCGGCACCTCGATCGGCGCGCTGGTCGGCGGTTGCTACCTCGCCGGCAAGCTGGACGAGCTGGAAGAATTCGCCCGCAGCCTGACCAAGCGACGCATCTTCGGCCTTCTCGATCTCAATTTGCGCGGCAGCGGCCTGTTCGGCGGCATGAAGCTCGACGCTCGGCTGCGCGAGCACATGACCGGTATTCGTTTTGAAGATCTGGCCAAGCCATTCGTCGCAGTCACCTCCGAAATCCGCACCGGCCACGAAATCTGGCTGTCGAGCGGCTCGTTGATCACCGCCATGCGCGCCTCCTACGCGCTGCCCGGCGTGTTCGAGCCGGTGAATTGCAACGGCCGGGTGCTGGTCGATGGTGCACTGGTCAACCCGGTTCCGGTTTCGGTCTGCCGCGCCTATGAGCAGCCGCTCGTGGTGGCCGTCAATCTTCACTACGACCTGTTCGGGCGCGCCGCGGTGATAAAACACAGCGCCGGCGAACTGGTCATCGAAAAGGACGCGCCGAGGCCCGGCCATGTCGATCCCGAGCACCAGTCGCATCAGACCCGGCTCGGCATCACCGGTGTCATGGTAGAGGCCTTCAACATCATCCAGGATCGCATTTCACGCGCCAGGCTTGCCGGCGATCCGCCAGACATGTCGCTGCAGCCGAAGCTAAGCCATATCGGGCTGACCGAGTTCCATCGCGCCGACGAGGCGATCAATCTCGGCTATCAGGCGACGATGGCGCAGATCGGCGAGCTGACCCGGCTGCAGTCCGTTCTCGCCTAGGCCTATCTGCCCATTCAACACATGATTGGTGCGTTCCGTCACAGTGCCGGAACCATGCTGCCCCGCGAAGTATCGCACCCGATTCGTCTTCGCGATAAACCGATTGCATAACGCAATTGGTTATGGTCGTCTGTAAAGATCGAATGGAGGCACTGATGGCCAAAATTGTTTATTCCATGCTGACGTCCTTGGACGGCTACATCGCCGGGCCAGACGGGGACATTGGCTTGCCTGTACCTGAGACAGAGTTGCACCAGCATTTCAACGACATCATGAGACAGACCTCTGTCGTCCTTGCCGGACGCCGGATGTACGAGATGATGCGCTTCTGGGACAGTCCGGATCGCGAGACCGGCGCGACCGAGGTCGAGCGGGATTTTGCCCATGCATGGCGAGAGACGCCGAAGATCGTGTTCTCGACCACACTTCGCCAGGTCGGGCACAATGCCAAGCTGAATAGCGATGCCGAGACGACGGTGAGATCTCTCAAGTCGCAGACCGATGGCCTCATCATCCTCGGCGGCGCCGATCTTGCCGCCAGTCTGGCAAGAGCCGGGCTCGTCGATGAATATCGGCTCTACATGCACCCGGTCGTGCTGGGCGGCGGCAAGCCGTATTTCCAGTCCGGCCTGTCATTGACGTTGAAGCCGCTCGGCGCGAAAAGCCTTGCCCAGGGCGTGACGCTGATGCGTTACGCACCTGCCGGCTGAACTGCGGCTTTGGGCGACATAGATAGAAACAAACAGCTGAGGCGCGTCACTGAACTCGTTTCGACGCGACGCGCCGTAAGTCCTGAAGACCGATCAACGGACAGCTTCGGCAGAAACGGCGGCATCCTGAGCTATGCCCGAATTCTGCTTGATCATCAGAGCCAGAACCGCACCGACGAAAACCGCGGCGGCGGCGAACAATCCTGCCATGCGCAATCCGTCGACGACATCCGACGCGGTAGCGGCCTCGCCGCCCAAATCGACATTGGCCACGACAAGAGCGGCGGCGCCGGCCCAATATGAACCGCCTGGTGACAAGGCAAGAGTGATCGCCACCAACCCGACCCCATAGATCAACATGCCGCCGCGCTTGTTTCGGAATTGGCATTTTTGACAAAGACTGTGCTAAACTTGCCATCCACGAATACGCCACCGGGAGGCCTGCGAATGACTGCAAAGTCCATCCACGTTGTGATCTGGTTGCCTTTCGATTTCTATGCGGCGGTTGTCTCGACGCTGGTCGAAATGTTTCAGCTGGTAAATGACGTCAGCGTTTCACAGGTTCTTTCCTACGAGTTCGTTTCCAGGGCATCGCCTGCGACTTCGGCGACCGGAATTTCCTTCCCCACGAAGCCGCTGCCGTCCCGAAAAATGGATGTGTTGATTCTCATCGCCATGCCGGGTGCCGAGATTCCCGAACTTCTGCGCTCGCTCGACGAGGAGAGTGAATACTCAAAACCGCTGATCGCACTCGCGCGACAACAGGAAGCGCTCATCGCGGCACATTGCGGCGCATGTTATCTGCTCGCCGATACGGGCCTGTTGGACGGCAAGCGGGCGACGATATCCTGGTGGCTGAAGTCCCACGTGAGCGGCCGATTTCCGCACGTTCAATGGGACTCATCGCGCATGCTTGTTCGCGACGGTCGCCTTTACACTTGCGGAGGCGGATTTTCGGGACTGGAACTCGCCAAAGCCCTGCTGGTCGATCTCGGCTTCTCGAAGGAGGAGCGGATCGTTCGAAAGCTTTTGGTTCTTCCGCCTTCGCGCAAATTTCAGAGCCCTTACGAGTTTCCTCTCGAAGACTTGCCCAAAGAGACCAATCCGCTGGAGAACAAACTGCGTGAGCTCTCGGAAAACAAGATACGGGAAATCGATTTGAGCTTTCTCGCGGCGGGCCTTGGCATGTCTGCGCGAACGCTGTCTCGCAGGATGGCCAGTGAACTGAAGACGACGCCGGGAAAATGGATCAAGGAAAAACGGTTTGAATTGGCAAGGTCGCTGCTCGAGGGAACCAAGCTGAGCATTTCCGAAATCTGCTATCGGGTGGGCTATCAGGATGTCGCTTCGTTCAGTCGCACTTTTTCCAAAACGACCGGAATGGCGCCGGGCGAGTTTCGAAAGCAAATTCGACCATAGGCATCCAACATGACCTTGCCGCGCAAGCCTGCGGTCCGCAAGAACATGTTCAAACAAGAGCTTTACGCACGCGCTGCATCGGTGACGCGAAATTGCACCGTGCGGTTGCCGTTCCAGTAATTCCCTGACAGTGAACCGGCGACGTGAATTGTCTTGCCCCGGCTCTTGAACAGGAATTCGCCAAGTGCGGTATCGACGGCGCGAAAGGCGATCGCCTGGATGCGGCCGCCGCTCTCCGACTGTAAGTCGACGCGGATGTGGTTGGTGCCGACCGGCCTGGCGTCTGCCAGCCGATGACGTGGCAGCGCGAAAACGGGGGCTGGATGCCCGGCACCGAAAGGTCCAGCCTTTTCCAGCGCGTCGAGCAGGCTGAGTGTCGCTCCTTCAGCGGCGAGCGCACCGTCTATGGCCAGGCTTTCCTCGCCCTGCAGGCGGAACACGTCGGCTGCCGCCCGCTCTTCGAAAAACGCCCTGAGTTCGCCAAGCTTCTCCCGCTCCACGGTGATGCCAGCCGCCATGCCGTGGCCGCCGCCCTTGACGATCAGCCCGGCAACGGCGGCCTCGCGCACCAGCCTGCCGAGGTCGAAACCCGACACCGAACGGCCCGAGCCGGTCCCGGTGCCGTTGGCATTGAAGGCGATGGCGAAGGCCGGTCGCCGGGCATGATCCTTCAATCGCGAAGCGAGCAGACCGACAATGCCCGGATGCCAGCTGTTGCTGGCAGTGACGACGATGGCCGGGCCGTTGCCGCCGGCAAGCTCGGCGTCGGCCTCGACGCGCGCCGCCGCCAGCATCTCCTGCTCCATCAACTGCCGTTCCTGGTTGAGCCGGTCGAGCGTCTCGGCAATGGTGCGTGCCTCGACCGGGTCGTCGGTCGCAAGCAGCCGGCTGCCGAGTGCGGCATCGCCGATCCGTCCGCCGGCATTGATGCGCGGGCCGATCAGATAGGCCAGGTGGAAGGTGCCGATCGGTTCGCCAATGCGCGACACTCGCGCCAGTGCCGCCAGCCCTTCGTTCTTCTGCTGGCGCGCCATCTGCAGCCCCTTGACGACGAAGGCGCGGTTGACGCCGGTGAGCGGCACCACGTCACAGACGGTGGCCAGTGCCACGATATCCAGCAGCGAAAGCAGGTCCGGCACCGGAGCGTCGGCAAGTCGGTTACGCAGAACCCTCGCCGTCTGCACAAGGGCGAGAAAGACCACGCCGGCGGCACAGAGATGGCCCTGCCCGGAAAGGTCGTCGTCGCGGTTGGGATTGACGACAGCGATTGCCGCCGGCAAGGCACCGCCAACCTGGTGGTGATCGAGCACCACGACATCGGCCCCGGCCTCATTGGCGGCATCGATGGAAACGGCGCTGTTGGTGCCGCAATCGACGGTGACGATCAGCGTCGCACCGCGCGAAACAAGTTCGCGCATGGCGTCGGGATTGGGGCCATAGCCTTCGAAAATGCGATCCGGGATATAGATTTCCGACGGCACCGAGAAATGCGTGAAGAACCGTTTCAGCAAGGCCGACGAGGCGGCGCCGTCGACATCATAGTCGCCGAAGATCGCCACCTTTTCCCTGGCCATCACCGCGGCGGCGATGCGGGCCGCCGCCCTGTCCATGTCCGTCAACGACGCCGGATCCGGCAGCAGGTCGCGGATCGTCGGGTCGAGAAATCGCTCGGTTTGCTCGGCGGTGACGCCACGGCCGGCAAGCACGCGCGCGACGATGTCGGGCACGCCATGACCTTGCGCGATGGCGAGCGCGATCATGTCCTGCCGCTCGGTCAGCCGGTGTTCCCAGGAAACACCGGATACCGACTGCCTGACATCGAGGAAGAGGCGTTTTTCGCCTGTCATGCGGTTTGCCAACTCATTTGTGGCCGCAGGATAGTGCATGTCGCGCTAAAGTGTGCAGCGGTTTTGGGGCAACGATCTGCATAAGCAACAACTTAAAGCGTGGCGCGTTCAGCAAAAGGCAGGCGAAGCCAAGCGGTTCGTGCGCCGTCACGGGAGATTTCAAGAAAGCGATGCTTTCCGCTTTTCAGCCCTGACGCCGAAGCCATTCGTCGGCCGCGTCGCCCATTGTCTTTTCCGCACCGTCCTTGAGCCAGGCCATGAACGGCCGGTCGAACCTGAACGCATCGCCACATTCCCGGATGAGAAAGCGGCGCACGTTCTGGGTGTTGCGATAAGACTCCGTGATGGCGGTGGCGCGCGAAATCGGATCCGCGTGCCAGTCGAACGGTTTCATCGTCAAATCCTTGCAGCCAACATCGGGTGCGCCCGAACGGCTAACAATTGCAAGCTGGCTTCGCAAGCAAGCGTCAGAACTTATCCAGGTCCTGATGGCGTGCCTTGATCTCGCGCACCGTCCGCGACGATGAGCGCAACACGATCGTGTGGGTGGTGATGTAATTGCGGCCGAATTTGACGCCGGCCAGCATGTTGCCGTCAGTGACGCCGGTCGCCGCGAACAGCACGTCGCCGCGCGCCATGTCTTCCGCATGGTAGATCCGCTTCGGATTGGAAATACCCATCTTTGCCGCGCGAGCGACCTTTTCCGGGGTGTCGAGGATCAGCCGGCCCTGCATCTGGCCGCCGGTACAACGTAGCGCGGCGGCGGCCAGCACGCCCTCGGGTGCGCCGCCGGTGCCTAGATAGATGTCGATGCCGGTTTCTTCCGGGTCCGTGGTGTGGATGACGCCGGCGACATCGCCGTCGCCGATCAGCCGGATCGCGGCGCCCGTGGCGCGCACGGCATCGATTAGCTTGGCATGACGTGGCCGGTCGAGAATGCAAGCGGTGATGTCCGACACGGCGACGTCCTTGGCGCGGGCGAGGCTCGCGATGTTGTCGGCCGGTGAGGCATCGATGTCGATGATGCCGTCGGCGTAGCCCGGGCCTATGGCGATCTTGTCCATGTAGACATCGGGCGCGAACAGCAGGCTGCCTTTCTCGGCGATGGCGATGACGGCGAGCGCATTGGGCAGGTTTTTGGCGCAGATCGTCGTGCCTTCGAGCGGATCGAGCGCGATATCGACAGCAGGGCCTTTGCCCGAACCGACCTCCTCGCCGATATAAAGCATAGGCGCTTCATCGCGCTCGCCCTCGCCGATCACCACCGTGCCCTTGATGGCAAGCCGGTTGAGCTCCTGGCGCATGGCATCCACGGCGACCTGGTCGGCCGCCTTTTCGTCACCGCGCCCACGCAGCCTGGCGGCCGCGACCGCGGCCCGTTCGGTGACACGCACCAACTCTATGGTGAGTATCCGATCAAGACCGGCGACAATGTTCTGGGCCACATTCATCTGGCAATTTCCTCGTTCGTATGCCGCCTCCCGCCGGAGGCGCGCCTGTTTTGTCAAACGAGCATGACAACGGCAAGACCTGCCGAACAATTTATCGAATATCCAGCAATATCAATCGATTAAACCGCATTTTTGAAATAGGGCCAGCCTGCTCGCAATGAACCGGGCCGGCCTTGAAAAGTGAAAATTGGACCTCTTCGCAGTTAGAAAACCGCGAGATATCTGAGCAGCGAAATGATGCCGATGATGATGACGATGACTTGCACGATCTGTCTTGTCCGGCCGTCGAGCGGCAGGCGTTGAACCAGATAGAGGACGAGGATGATGACGAGGAATGTGATCAGGATGCTGATCAACGCGGATGAAGCCATAGTGCCCTCCTGAAAATCATGTGCTGAAACAGGGAACAATGAGCCTGAAAACCCGGCCCTATCGCGCCGCGGTCAATACCAGCGACGTGACGTATCGTTCGTCGACTGGCCAACAGCGAAGCCGGCCAGAAAGCCGAGCAGCCCGATCGCACCGACCACGGCTGTCGTCGTACCGGGATTTTCACGCGCGACTTCCGAAACAGCATGGGCCTGGCTGCGCAACTGCTGGGCGGTGCGCGATGCGCGGGTCGCGGCCGTGTCGTAGAACTCGGAAGCCTGCTCGCTTGCATCATCGAGCATCTCCGCGCCCCGCGCCGAAATGCTCTTGTTGATCTTGGTGATCTCCTTGCGCAGTTCGGCAATCTGCTTTTCCAGCGTCTTCTGGACATCGTCGATGTTTGGGGTATCGGATTTGTTGGTATCGGCCATGAAGCGGTTCCCTCTGGTTGCTGACCAAGAGAACGGCGGCGACACGAATTCGTTCCGGTCCGTAGCGGTTGCCTGCCGCCAGACCGGACCTCAATGCCCGCGGAATTCTTGTCCCGCGCGGCTATCGGACAAAAGCTACCCTGCCCGCTCGATGCGGATGACCTGCGGCTTGTCGGTCAGATGGCCGTCCTTTGTGATGCCATCGACGGCCTTGCGCACGGCGGCCTCCGTCGTCTCGTGAGTGACGAGGATCACCGTCTTCTGTGCCGCCGCCTCGCCGTTGACTGCATGCTGGACGATGGATTCCAGCGAAATGTCATTGTCGGCCATGCGCTTGGCAATAGCGGCAAACACGCCGATGCGATCATGCACGGTCAGCCGGATGAAGTAGCCGCCGGCATGGCTGCGCATCTGCGCCTTCTTGTAGGGTTTCAGCTCCTTCGCCGGCAGGCCGAAGACCGGACCGTGCTGGAAGCCAGGCCGGCTCTTGGCGATGTCGGCGATGTCGCCGATGACGGCCGATGCAGTGGCGTTGCCGCCCGCACCTGGGCCGGACAGCAACAGTTCGCCGAGAATGTCGGTCTCGATCGCCACCGCGTTGGTGACGCCGTGCACCTGCGCGATGACCGAGGCGGTCGGCACCATGGTCGGGTGCACGCGCTGCTCGATGCCGCTCTCGGTGCGCTGGGCGACGCCAAGCAGCTTGATCCGGTAGCCGAGATCGCCGGCCGCGCGGATGTCGGCCTGGGTTATGTTGGAAATGCCTTCCATGTAGATGTCGTTGGCGGCAATCCTGGTACCGAAGGCAAGGCTGGTCAAGATCGACAGCTTGTGCGCGGTGTCATGGCCCTCGATGTCGAAGGTCGGATCGGCCTCGGCATAGCCCAGCCGCTGCGCGTCTTTCAGGCAGGCGTCGAACGAGATGCCCTCGGCTTCCATGCGGGTCAGGATATAGTTGCAGGTGCCGTTGAGGATGCCGAACACGCGGGTGACCGAATTGCCGGCCATCGCCTCGCGCATCGTCTTGATGACGGGAATGCCGCCCGCCACCGCCGCCTCGTAGTTGAGCAGCACGCCTTTCTTCTCGGCGATCTCGGCCAGCGCCACGCCGTGCTTGGCCAGCAGCGCCTTGTTGGCGGTGACGACGTGACGGCCGGTTTCGAGTGCCGCCTTCACCGATGCGCGGGCCGGACCCTCGTCGCCGCCGATCAGTTCGACGAACATGTCGATTTCGGCGGTCTGGGCCATCTTGACCGGATCGTCGAACCATTTTGCCGAACTGACATCGACGCCGCGGTCACGCTTCTGGTCGCGCGCCGAGACGGCGGTGACGATGATGTCGCGCCCGCACTGCCGGGTCAGTTCCGCCGCCTTGTCGCGTAGCACGCGCGCCACCGACGCGCCGACCGTGCCGAGACCGGCAATTCCAACACGCAATGCTTCAGCCATGTCCGGCGACGTCCCTCAAGTCAGATCGAAATTGTCTGCGGCAAGCTTACCGGTGAGCGGAAAGCGGCACGACATTGTTGGGCTGCTTGGCGCTGGTCGCCAGGAAGCGCTTGATGTTGCGCGCCGCCTGCCGGATCCGGTGCTCGTTCTCGACCAGAGCGACGCGCACGAACTCGTCGCCATGCTCACCGAAGCCGACGCCAGGCGCCACCGCCACGTCGGCATGTTCGATGAGCAGCTTGGAGAATTCGAGCGAGCCGAGATGCCTAAACGGCTCCGGGATCGGCGCCCAGGCAAACATCGATGCCGCCGGTGCCGGAATGGTCCAGCCGGCGCGGCCGAAGGCATCGACCATCACGTCGCGGCGCTTGTGATAGATGTCGCGCACTTCGGCGATGTCGGCGCCGTCGCCATTGAGCGCGTGTGCCGCCGCCACCTGGATCGGCGTGAAGGCGCCGTAGTCGAGATAGGATTTTACCCTGGTCAGCGCCGAGATCAGCCGTTCGTTGCCGACGGCAAAGCCCATGCGCCAGCCCGGCATGGAGAAGGTCTTCGACATCGAGGTGAATTCGACGCAGACGTCGATCGCGCCCGGCACCTGCAGCACGGACGGCGGCGGATTGCCGTCGAAATAGATCTCCGAATAGGCAAGGTCGGACAGGATGATGATGTCGTTCTTCTTCGCGAACGCCACCACATCCTTGTAGAAATCGAGCGAGGCGACCAGCGCCGTCGGGTTCGACGGATAGTTGAGGATCAGCGCCAGCGGCTTAGGGATCGAATGCTTGACGCCGCGTTCGAGCGCCGGGATGAAACCGTCGTCCGGCTCTACCTGCAGCGAGCGGATGACGCCGCCCGACATGATGAAACCAAAAGCGTGGATCGGATAGGTCGGATTGGGGCACAGGATCACGTCGCCGGGCGCGGTGATTGCCTGCGCCATATTGGCGAAACCTTCCTTCGAGCCAAGCGTGGCCACCACTTGCGTATCGGGGTTGAGCTTCACGCCGAAACGCCTGCTATAGTAGGCGGCCTGGGCACGGCGCAGGCCCGGAATGCCGCGCGACGAGGAATAGCGATGCGTGCGCGGGTCGCGCACGACCTCGCACAGTTTGTCGACGATGGCCTTGGGTGTCGGCAGGTCCGGATTGCCCATGCCGAGGTCGATGATGTCGGCGCCGCGCGAACGCGCGCTGGCCTTGAGCCGGTTGACCTGCTCGAAGACGTAAGGCGGAAGCCGGCGAACCTTGTGAAATTCTTCCATGGCAGTTCCAGACAGCAAGGAGGTGTTGGGCGCGCCCTATATACTTATTTGCAGGTAGGGTCGAGGGCGGGGTCGCATTTGGCTTCGATCTGCTTCAGCGTTTCGTCGCCATGCTTTTTGGCGAGATCCGTCAGCGCCGCCTGATTGGCGACCTCCGGACCACTGCCTTTTGCCGCCTGAGACGTCTCGTCCGCCTTCAATTGCGCGAGCTTGGCGTTCTTCTCGGCTTCGGTGAACTGCGCCGCCGCCACTTGCGGCTTGATGTTCAGGTTCGGAAAGGTGCCGGTATCCTTCGGACCCGTGCCCGCCGCGACGGGCGTCGGGCCGTTGGTGCTCGAGCACCCGGCAATCGCCATGAGGACGACTGCCGCGCCGATGCGGCAAAAACGTCCGGCGCCGAAAAAAACAGTCTCGCCAATATTAATCGTCATATTGTTTCCTTGGCAGCCGGGGTAGAGCGAGATTGGACCCGGTCGGATGTCCCATGTTAATATGTCAAGAAAAGGCCTCGGGAGGAACCCCGCCAACCATGTCCAAAACACCCGATTCGGGCAAAGCGGAAGATGACGAGCCTTCGACCGTCGAGCAATATCTGGTGAAGGACCCGGAACGCTTCGCCCTGAATATGGCGCGCATGATCGAGCAAGCCGGCAAAGCGGCCTCCGCCTGGGCCGAGCCGCGCGAAAAGGGCGATGTACGCGATCACGTCGCCGAGCCTGTGGTCGACATGGTGAAGACCTTTTCCAAGCTCAGCGAATACTGGCTTTCCGATCCGCAGCGCGCGCTGGAAGCGCAGACGCGGTTGTTCTCCGGCTATATGACGGTCTGGGCGAACGCCATTCAGCGCACCAGCAATGCTGCGGAAGACACTGAAGACGCGGTCAAGCCGGAGCGCGGCGACAAGCGCTTCCTCGACCCGGAATGGGGCCGCAATGCCTTCTTCGATTTTCTCAAGCAGGCTTATCTCGTCACCTCGCGCTGGGCGGTCGATCTGGTCGAGCACGCCGAAGGCCTGGACGAGCACACCCGCCACAAGGCCGGCTTCTACGTCAAGCAGGTGTCCAACGCCATCTCGCCGTCGAATTTCATCCTAACCAACCCGGAACTGTTTCGCGAGACTATCGCCTCGAACGGCGAGAACCTGGTGCGCGGCATGAAGATGCTGGCCGAGGACATCGCCGCCGGCAAGGGCGACCTGAAGCTGCGCCAGGCCGACTATTCGCCCTTCGAGATCGGCAGGAACATCGCCACCACCCCCGGCAAGGTGGTCGGCCGCAGTGATGTCGCCGAGATCATCCAGTACGACCCGGCGACCGAGACAGTGCTCAAGCGGCCGCTGCTGATTTGCCCGCCATGGATCAACAAGTTCTACATCCTTGATCTGAACCCGCAGAAATCCTTCATCCGCTGGGCGATCGAACAGGGCCATACCGTGTTCGTCATCTCCTGGATCAACCCGGACGAGCGCCACGGCACCAAGGGCTGGGAAGCCTATATTCGCGAGGGCCTGCAATACGGCCTCGACACGGTCGAAAAGGCCACCGGCGAACGCGACGTCAATGCAATCGGCTATTGCGTCGGCGGCACGCTCCTGGCGGCGGCGCTGGCGCTGATGGCGCAAGAAGGTGACGACCGCATCAAGTCTGCGACCTTCTTCACCACGCAGGTCGACTTCACCCATGCCGGCGACCTGAAAGTGTTTGTCGACGAAGAGCAGGTCGCCGCGGTGGAAAAGTCGATGAGCGAAAAGGGCTATCTCGACGGCACCAAGATGGCGACCGCCTTCAACATGCTGCGCTCCGGCGACCTGATCTGGCCCTATGTCGTCAACAATTACATGCGCGGCAAGGATCCCCTGCCTTTCGACCTGCTCTACTGGAATGCCGATTCCACCCGCATGGCCGCGGCCAACCACTCTTTCTACCTGCGCAACTGCTATCTCGAGAACAACCTTTCGCAAGGCACGATGGAGCTGGCGGGCCACACCGTCTCGCTCGGCGATATCACCATCCCGGTCTACAACCTTGCCTCCAAGGAGGATCACATCGCGCCGGCGCTTTCGGTCTTCCTCGGCTCGAAATATTTCGGCGGCAAGGTCGAATACGTCATGGCCGGGTCGGGCCATATTGCCGGTGTCGTCAACCCGCCGGCATCCAACAAGTACCAGTATTGGACCGGGGGGGCACCGACGGGCGACTTCAGCCAATGGATAGCCAGGGCCACCGACCATCCGGGATCCTGGTGGCCGCACTGGCAAGACTGGATAGAGGCCAAGGACAATACCCGCGTGCCGGCCCGCAAACCCGGCAAGCATATGAAAACCTTGGGGGATGCTCCGGGTACCTATGTGAAGGTGCGTGTGTAACGGACTGTAATGTCTGGTGAGTTGACGGGCCGGTAAAAGCGGGCGAAATGGTATCGTCAACCATCTAGCAGTCGCAATTCGGCAATCACTGCAAAAATACTTCCAGGCTTGCGGATTTGACACAGGTCTCGTTTCCGGGTCGGAGACAAAGGTCACCTTGGCAGCGACGTATACGTGCCGCGCCAAGGCTATACCGACCGGGCATCGAGGGGGAATTCGACTTTGAAATCAGCAGGATGGAGCCTCGCAAAGGGAGAACGCCGCGCCATCGTGGCAGCGCTCTGCTCCTTGCTTCTGGCCTCCTGCACATCGGCTGGCGACCCGACAATGTCGGTCGGAATGCCCGGCTACAACGCCACCGCATCGGATATGAATGCCGCCTCAAGTGGCAAGCCGACTGCTGTCGCCGATTCGTCCGAGGTCACGACCGAGCAGACGACCGTGATGACGGCAAGCGATACGGCGCTGCCCGAGAAGGTCGCTTATGTGCCGGTGGCCAATCCGCAAGCCGCCTTTCCGTTGACCACGCCAGCCGGCGCCGAAACGATTGTCGGACAAACGCCGCAGTCCTTGCAGCAGCAGGCACAGACAGCGCAGCAGAGCGATGCGGTCGCCCAACAGATTGCAGCAGCCGATGCCGGCGTCAACGCGCCGAAGCCGGCGGCCGCTCCGGTCATGAACAATCCTGTCTACGTGACTGCTGGCGAGATGCCGCAGCCCGAAGCGCCAAAGAAAAAAGGCTTCCTGGCCTCGATGTTTGGCGCAACGCCCGCCTCGGCGACACCAGCCCCCCTCATCAACAACGCCCGGTCGGGCGAGCAGCCCGCGGCGCAGGAAAAAGCGGCGCCAGCAGCAGCAGCAAAGCCGATCATAACACTGGCCTCGGCCAACTCCGCGGCAAAACCGGTGCAACTGGCTTCGCTCGGTGGCGACGCCGGCCACATCACGGGCAGCGATGCCTTGCCCGGCGTGCGCCAGACGGCGCTGTTCGAAATCAAGCGCAAGTCCGGCCTCGACGACGAAAGCGACGTCGACCTCAACGAGGATGAGGGGCCAATAGGTGGCTCCTATCAGGTCGCATCCGCCGCAGGCATGGCCCGGCTAGCGCCCAACGGGCTGCTCAAGCAGAACGAGAGCGTCGATGTGGCGTGCCTGAAGCCGTCGCTGGTGCGCGTGCTGAAGACGATCGAAGGCCACTACGGCCGCAAGATGACGGTGACCTCAGGCTATCGCGACCCGGCCCGCAACCGCCGCGCCAATGGCGCCAAGAATTCGCTGCACATGTATTGCGCCGCTGCCGACATCCAGGTCCCCGGTGTTTCGAAATGGGAGCTGGCGAGCTACATCCGAAGCATGCAAGGCCGCGGCGGCGTCGGCACTTATTGCCACACAGAATCGGTTCACGTCGACGTCGGTCCCGAGCGCGACTGGAACTGGCGCTGCCGCCGGCGCAGCGGCGGTGACGGCTAGCAGTAACTTCGTTGTCCCAGGGCGAGCAGGAGCGACACGCCGTCGCGAAGAGCCTGAGATCCGTGCCGCGACCTTAGGCGACGAGCGCAGCGGGGCAGAATTCCGCACCTTGCCGAACCTAGCGAAATCCTTGATTCCAAAGGCCCGGAAAAAAGTTGTCCAAGGTGGCACCTGACGGGTTGCCGGTTGCACGCAACGCCAGTATAAGCCGCTTCGTCTGAGCGCGCCCATCGTCTAGCGGTTAGGACACCGCCCTTTCACGGCGGTAACAGGGGTTCGATTCCCCTTGGGCGTACCAGATGTTTCAAGCGCTACGCGGAAAACCTTCCTCCCTGTCCAACGTTTGGCCAATTTTCTCTTGGCCCCTCTGCTGGCTGTGTTCTGGACGCAGATAACTTCCCACGGGTTTCTGTGCCCATCGGCCTCCACGATCCGATCGCGATCTTCCGCGATCACACCATAGGCCAACGCGGTCACACAGTTCACAATACTCCTACAAAGTGGTCGATTCCTCAGGGATGTAGCCGCTCCAAGAGCCCGCCGCAGGTCGCTCCCGTGGCGGGTTTTTCATCGATATGGTATTGGTGCAGTCGGGCTCATGGAGGACCACGCCAGCGTTCCCCACACTGCTCAATTTATGAAGCCACCACAGTCACATAGTGGGCGTTGCGATTCCCTCAAGCGCAATGATCCTGGTGCTGGCGCAACGCTTGCGAATTTCGATAAGGCGGGCGTATTCCGGCGAATTGTACCAGCCCATCAACGACGCCATGTCGGGGAATTCGATAATAACCAAACGGTGTGGCTCCCAATCACCCTCCAAAACCTTAGTCGCACCGCCACGACCTAGGTATCGCCCACCGTAACGCTCCTCGGTGGCCGGCACATCCCGCCGGTATTCCTCGAACACGGCGGCGTCTTTTATGTCTACATCCGCGATCAGATAGGCGGCCATGTGCTCCCTCCTCCTTAACGGCGGCGGCATTGCGTGCGGGAGCCTAACTGAAAACGGGGCGCCCGCCGGTTAAGACTATCCATCTTCAGCGCTTCAACCCAGGCGTCCCCCAAAGCGAAGTCAAAAACCCGTTACAATCCACGGATCGGAATCGTATCCCAGGCGCGGCTTTGCCTTTGCCCCGCTATCTTCCGGTTTGGCGGTTCCGGTGAAACTGCAGTCCAGATTTGGAACGGGCTTCTTGGCTGATGGGTTGGCAGCGCACAAGGCGGCGGCGTCACTGACCGCCACCTTCTTTTCCTTGGCAACAGCGACACCGGTCGCTGCGAAAACGACAGCCGCACAAAAAATAGCCACTCTCATTGGAACCCCCACATTGCACACGACAGATGGTCAGACATGACGTAGCGTCACTTTTATATTAGCATTAACGAATATATAAGATAGCCCTGTGCCTTCAAAAGCTCGCCGGAGTGCCAAGCTTGCGTCACGTGACCGCCAAAAGCGGCGCCGATCTGGACACAAGCCGGTATGAGTCGCATCCTTCTCTGGGGAGAAGGACGTCGTTAAACTAAACCTAGGGGCTGATCAGGCTAAACGCTGGCGAGACCGGGCTCTGCGCGGTCGCCGGAGGCGCCTATCACATAACGTCGTGTCGTGGGCGCTGATCCTGACGGCGATAGCCATTCTCTGTGGTCTGATCGCGCTCAAGGCGTACAGGTAAAGCAGAACCCCAACGCGCGTTCTCGCCGATCGCTGTCTTCCACAGCCTGGACTAGCCGCTGCCGACCAGCGGCACGGTAACGGTGGTCGCGTAGTTGATCGGGAAGGCGCTGAAGTAAGGGAACTCGATGACGAAGGCATAGGCGGCGGTCAGATGCGCCATGCGAAAGCCGCCGCTCGCCGGGTCGATGGCGATCGTGACGTTCACGTCCTTAAAACCCAAGGCCAGCAATTTCTGCGTGGCGATCGATTGGATGTCGGCTTGAGTCAGCGTGTTCTGAAGCTGCAGCGAGCGCGCTGACGTCTCCAGCGTGTAGCGAACACTGGAGACCGAGTGCATCGACCAGCCGAAGGCGAAGATCCCGAACAGCAGCATGACCAGGAAAGGCGCGATCAGCGCAAACTCCAGCCCGGCCCCGCCCGATCGGTCCCGCCTGAACGCGCTTGCCCTAGCGGACACGGATCATCTCCTGGTGGCCGATGGTGGTGGACGCGGCAAAGACGCCGAAGGCAACGGGCGGCACCCAGGTGGCCGATGCCTGTATCTGGACATAGATCGATGGCACCTTCGGCCCACTGCACATGGTGGAAGCATCGACCACCGTCGTCCCGCACATGTAGATGCGGCTTAGCGTGACTTGGCCGTCCTCCGGCCGACTTTCCCAGCTCGCAATCGCAACGGCCTGGGTCGCCTCATCACTGGTCGATCCGCTCATGACCAGGTTCGCGGCGGTCTTCACACCGGCGCGCATCGACAGTGAACTCGTTGCATAGGACCAGCCGTCCAGAATGCCAAGCAGCACCAGGCACAGAATGGGCAGCACCATCGCGAACTCGACCGCCGCAACGCCTGAATCATCACCAAGGATCGGCATCGATCGGCGCCCCACGAAATTTACTCGGCCAGTGCTACGGACCGCGCGGCCGGAATGTTGGGCACTCCGAGGCTCGAGCAATCCTGATTGATGATTGAGTTACCGGACCATTGGATCGTATTGGCGACGACCCGGGTGCAGCCGCCATTGCCCGAGAAGTTGCCAAGATAGTTCACTTGCTGCTTGGGGAAGTAGATGGCCCCGGTCAAAAGCGAGTCCGCTGTGCCGTTGAATGTGCTGGATGCGGCGATACCGGTCCTGTCGCCGTAGAACAGAACGCCTGAGTAGGTGCCCGAAGTCGCCGCGCTGAGCTTCACGGACGCATTGCCATTCATGCTGACCGTCGAGCTGCCCGACATGAAGATGGTCACCCCGCTTCCGGTGATGGCTGCGTTGGCGTTTATCTTGAAACTGCCCTGGACGACATAGACGCCGGGCGAAAGCGTGACATTGCCCTTTAGGTTCATGCCGCTGCAATAAGTGCCTGGACTGAGCGTCGCCTTGTTGTCGTTCTGGCAGGGGTTCGCGGCCGCCGGGGCAGGCAGGTCGATGAAGGGATCACCGGCAGGCAGTGCCTGGGTGATCGGGGCCGCGCAGACGGTCGTGACCGGATTGCTGAGAGAGACACCGCCCGCCGATATCAGGCAATCGGCCTGCAGGCCGGCAGAGCCCTGAAGCTTAATGGCGTCCGAGGCGATCGAATTGGACATGACCGAGCAGCCGTTGAGCTTAACGCTGGTGCTGCCGGAAAACAGCACCGCCTGCGAAGCGGATGGATCGAGCGCGAGCATGCAAGCACTCGAGGCATCGGTGATGAGCGCCACCGCCCTCGCCTGTTCCGGAACCTGAGCCTGCGTGAAGATCAGGGTGAACATCCGGTCGAGCTTCTGGTCGACAATCACCTCGACCGCTTTCTTCGCCATATTCGGGCCGGACGCTGGCGGCGTATTGACGACGATCGTGCCCGAGCCCAGCCCGTTCGCCGTTGCCGACTGGGTTGCGGCCGCGACGATTGTCGGCTTGTCGGAACCCGAAATCTGTTCAAGCGCGCCGGCATAGGCGGCGGCGTCGGCCGTCGCCTGCAACCTCAGGCTGTTGTAATACCAATAGGAGGTCTCGACACCGAAACCCGCGGCGCCGACGACGATCGGCAAGGTCAGCGCAAAAATGGTGGCAACATTTGCGCCCGTGCTCCGGCGCATAGCGTCCATTACAAGCCGTACACGGGTGAAGTTACTGAAGGCCATGCATAAATTAGAAAGCACGCACATATGAACGAATGCCTAAAAAGTTCCGTTCATTTTTGAACGGTGATCTATTTGGCTGTCAAAAGAAGGGGTTCATTGCTGATCGACACGTTTTGGACGTGATACTCCTTGCCCGCGCCGGTTTACCGGTGCGGGCTTTTTTCATGGTCGCGTGTCTCGGCGAGCGGGGCCGGCGCCAGCAAGACGCGGCCGCTATTGGAGCATTTAACAGAAGCCAGAGTGCGAGATTTGCCTCAAGCAGAAAGAATTGGCATCGCTTCCGCAACCGTCCCGGCCGACATCTCTCTCTGTACGGCCAGGAAGAACCTGCGCACTTCATCGCCGGCTGCCGTTCTGTCCCTGCCGGATCCGACGACGAGATCGAGCAACTCCGACGCCTTGGCCCTCCAGAACGAGGTGGCGGTCTCGCCATGCAGGTTGCCGAGCTTGGCGGCAACCTCTCTAACCAAGAATACCTGACGGTCGATCGGGAAAGCACGAATTTTTTCTGGGGACATCTTCCGAACCATGAGACTGACGCAACGAATCAACCATTGCCAACAAGCATTGGCGTAGCCGGGAAGGTGGAAACGGAAGCTTAACGGCGCTGACGTTGGTGCGGGGACGCAACGGTACGCTCGCGACATCGCCGTGTGCGTTCAAACGCGCTTCGTTGGTCGCAATCGGGGGGCAGGCGAAACGGGCGACGGTCCTCAGGCTCGGAGCGCTCTCGCCTCGCCGTCGCGCTTGCGCGGCGTCATCATGTCCCTGGCCATCAGTCCGCTCGCACGGCAAAACGCCATGAACACCCGGCAGGCCTCCTCGGTCTTGACCACGTCCACCGTGGCGCCAAAGCAGGCGTTGAACGCTTTCTGATAGATCGGACCCTGACGGCGCACAGGCAAATCCTGGAGAAAATCCAGCGCCTGTTCGACCCCGTAAATCTCCTCGACTGGCAGGCCGGGCGCGGGTGCGATGCGCACCGGCACCTCGAATTGCAGTCTGTCCATTTCCTGTCTCCCGAACTGACGTCACCGGGGCAACGCCGTTCGTCGTCAAAAGTTGCTTTGATCGGCTTTTGGCCCAGAAATGTGTCGTCACTTGGGTCGTTGAACCGCCATGTCGCCCAAAACAACCGCGCATCCGCGGACATGCTTTGGGCGACATGCGCTCACTGGTTCGCAGGATCGGTCTCCGCGTCGAAGGCCATGCGAATGGCGATGATCAGTACAAATGCCGTCGGCACGGCGAAGATGCCGCCGAGGACAAGGGCCGCCATCGCCGACAGGCCGAGCGTCCCGGCAACCGCCCAATAGATGGTTCCGATGCAGATGAGCGCCTGGACACAGAGGAAAGCAGCGGCCGAGGCCGCACGCGACAGGGTTTTGAAAGTCTTGATGCGTTGTTGCATTGAAATAGTCCGGAAATGACGCGCCGCGCGACCGCGGCACGGCCAAAAGCCGCCGCACAATCACGACGCGAACAAGGGATAGCTGTGAGGTGAAGGGCGGTTCTGGACCGCTCAGGCGGCGATGCTGGGCGGTGCGCGCGGCTGGTTGGTGCCCGCCCGGGGAACCAAGGCTGCCCCGTATCCCAAAACAAATGCTCTCGGCGACGTCCGTTCGACCCAAAGACAGACGGCCTCGGGCACCGGCAGTGCAGGGTGGCCGCCGGTGAACTTGACCAAGACCGGACGGACGACGCGAACTTCCAGCGCTTGCGCTTTGCCGGTGACACGCAGCAGCGCCGCCACCTCACCCGACCGCTCGACACCGACGCTGGCACCACTCGGCGCAGTATCCGCGAAGGCTGGCGCCACCGGCTGGCCGAAGCACAGCATCGCCAGCAGCACCATGCCCATCAGGCATGAGCAGGCTGCCGTCAGCGGCGCTTCAAGCCGTCCGGTTTGCCTGGCCGCCATGAGGGGGCGCGATCTGGAAAACATCACCCGCCCTAACGCACGATGGTCAGAAAGGAAAGCAAACCGGGCAAAAACCGGCAAGACATCGCCCATGCAAGGCGAATATCCCGAACTGCACGGCTGCATCAGGCAGTTCTTCCTTGAACCTTTCGCCCTCAAGTGCCAAATCTGGGGGGATTTTCACGTCGGCTCTCATGCAGGGCCCTACCGGCTACACGGACAAAATGGTCACCTACCTCGACGCCGCCACGGCTCCGCTCAGAAACACCGGCCAGATCCGCCTCTATGGCGAGGACGGCTTTGCCGGCATGCGCAAGGCATGCGATCTCACCGCACGCTGCCTCGACGAGCTGGTGCCGATGGTCGAGCCCGGCGTCACCACCGAAACCATCGATCGCTTCGTCTTCGAATTCGGCATGGATCACGGGGCGCTGCCGGCGACACTCAACTATCGCGGCTACACGAAATCGTCCTGCACCTCGATCAATCATGTCGTCTGCCATGGTATTCCCGACAACAAGCCGCTCAAGGATGGCGACATCGTCAACATCGACGTCACCTATATCCTCGACGGCTGGCACGGCGATTCCTCGCGCATGTATCCGGTCGGCACGATCAAGCGCGCCGCCGAGCGCTTGCTCGAAGTCACGCATGAATGCCTGATGCGCGGCATCGCGGCGGTCAGGCCCGGTGCCCGCACTGGCGCTATCGGCGCCGCCATCCAGACCTATGCGGAGGGCGAGCGCTGCTCGGTGGTGCGCGACTTCTGCGGCCACGGCGTCGGCCAGCTCTTCCATGACGCGCCTAACATCTTGCACTATGGCAGCGCCAATGAAGGCGTCGAGATGCGGCCCGGCATGATCTTCACCATCGAGCCGATGATCAATCTTGGCCGGCCGCATGTGAAGGTTCTGTCGGACGGCTGGACCGCGGTGACGCGCGACCGCTCGCTGTCGGCACAATACGAGCATACGATCGGCGTTACCGACGCAGGGTGTGAGATTTTCACGCTGTCACCCAAAAAGCTCGATCGCCCCGGCCTGCCGGCTTAACGGGGCGTCGTCTTGCCGGCACGAGGCCGTCTATGACGGCTGGACGCCTGCGGCATTCGGCAGGTCGATGATAACGACCAATCCGTTCGGCCGGTTATCCTGCAATTCGATCCTGCCGCCGTGACCTTGGACGATGTCGGCAACGATCGAGAGACCCAGGCCGAAGCCATGCTTCGATGCAGCGCCGCGTGACACATCTTCCTTGAAGAATGGTTCGAAAACACGGGCGCGCACAGTCATCGGAATGCCCGGCCCGTCGTCGCCTACCGTGATGCGTGCCGCCGTGTCGGTCTCCGCCAGTGCGACCGTGACATTGCCGGCGAATTTGACCCCGTTGTCGCAGAGGTTAGCGATCGCTCGCGCCAGTGCATTGGGCTTGCACCAGCCCAAAAGCCGATCCGGCCCGGAATATGAGACTGGAAACCCGACATCGGAGAATTCGGCGCAGACCGTTTGCAAAACGCTGGCAATATCGGCGCGCTGCACCTTCTCGGTCGAAACGTCGTTGCGCAGATAGGTCAGGGTCTCGTCGATCAGGACTTCGATGTGCTGGACATCGGACAGTATCGCGGTTCGGACGGGTCCATCATCCATGCGCTCGGCGCGAAGCCGCAGCCGCGTCAAAGGCGTGCGCAGATCGTGACTGACGCTGCGCAACATGCGCGTGCGGGTTTCGATCATCTTCCGAATACGTGTTCTCATCCTGTTCAGCGCGCTCGCCAGCCCGACCATTTCGACGGAGCCGCGTTCGATGAAGAGTTGGTCGCTATTCTCGATCTCGGCCGAACCGACTGCCGCCGAGATGCGCTTCAACGGGTCCGTCACGGTCCAAACCGCAAACAGCCAGATCAGGAGGGGCAAGGCGACGAAAGCCATGAACCTATAGAACAAGGCGCGGACGAGGCCTGATGTCAGTAAAGAATCGGGCATGCCAAAATGAGCCAGGACGTCCCGTCGGTCCAGGTCGACGACAAACGCGTACCGGCCGCCGATCCTTATCCAGCGTCCATCAATTGACCCCCTGTCGATACGGAGGAGCCATTCGATACTTCGCCATTGCAGATAAGAATATGGAATGCTGCGTATCTGTTCCTTGGGCAGCACCGTGAAATCAAAACCAGCTCGCCTAGCCGTAGCCAGAATTGCGCCACGCGCTTCCGTTGGCGTTTCGCGCAACAAGGCAGCAACAACGGCAGCCCGTCTGGCGCCATCGTCAAGGACCGGAAGGTCGACGTTCTCTATAAAATTTTCGACGACCGATCCGAGGGACAGGATCACAACCAACGCGATGACAATGATTGCCGCAAACTGCCCACGCACGGATTGGGGCAGAAAACGGCGGACGAAAGCCCTCATGCTTCCTCCACCGTCGCGGTGAAGATATATCCACCCAGCCGAACGGTCCTCAGAAGTACCGGATCGCGCGCGTCCTTTTCGATCTTCCGGCGGATCCGGCTGATATGGACGTCGATGCTTCGCTCGATCGGCCCGGCGAGCCCGGCATGGGTTACGCCAAGAAGTTCCTCGCGAGTGAGAACCCGGCCTGCATTGCGGCAGAACGCAAGCAACAGGTCGAATTCATGCGTCGTGGTCGCAACCCGCGCATTGTTGGGATCATGCAGTCGCCGGCGTATGGGGTCGAGGAGCCAGCCGTCGAAGCGAAGCACCTTCGAGCGGTCCCGCTCGTCGGGAACATAGGCCGTGCGGCGCAGCAACGCCCGTATCCTGGCCGTCAGTTCGCGCGCGCTGAAGGGTTTCGTCACATAATCATCGGCGCCGATTTCCAGCCCGAAGATACGGTCGATTTCCTCGCCAAGCGCCGTCAACATTAGGATTGGGATGTTTGTCTCGGCACGAAGACGGCGGCAGATGTTGAGGCCGTTTTCGCCCGGCAGCATCACATCGAGCACGATGAGATCAAACTTCCGGTTGCGAAGCGCGGCATCCATCTTGGCGCCGCTCTCGGCCACTTCCACGATCATGCCGTTATCGGTGAGTGTCTCACCCAGCATGCGTGCGATCTCGAAATCGTCTTCGACAATGAGGATATGCGAACCTTGCCTGGCCGATCTGGATTCGGCGTCCAGATCGCTTCGGTGCCTTCGCGGTGCCATGCTGGAGTTTGTCATAGCCTGCATTGGTGCCTGCGTGGGTCAGAACCGATATCCGACCAGAAGCATCCCTGAAGGCTGGATCTTGTCGACGACGACAGGGCTGTCGGCAGCGTCTCCCAGGAGGACGCCGACCCCCGCTTCGCCGCGCATCATCCAGTTCTGGTTGAGCATATATGTGGCGGAAATCGAAAAATCGGCGCGCTTCAACCCGGCGCCGGCGTCATAACGTGCCAGCCCCGAGCGAGCCGATTGTTCGGGCGTGACGCCAAAATAGGCCTGCATGTAATTTTCGTCGGCAAAGACGGCGGCTACGCTGGCGCCGATCATCAACGATTGGGACAGAGGCCGGGTTACCTCGATCCCGACCCTGCCCTCCAGCCCATCGCTGCCGCCGATGGTCTTGTCCAGCTGCGCGAAGATTTCGGCCGGGCCGAATTTCACCGCCGCCTTTGCGCCGACCGTCGCGCCCATGTCGACATCCCCCAAGCCGCGCAGGTGATCGGAATCGTCTTCCTTGCGACCCATTTCATAGCCAAGCCGCGCGCTGAATTCGAACGGTCCTTGTTCATAGACGGCGATGTTGGCACCTGTCGGATCGATCCTCACCGTGTCGAGGAATGTCGCCGTGACGAAAGGCACAGGCATGATCTTGAACTCGTCGCTGCCCTCGTATTTGGGGACGATGATGGCGCCACCGCCAAGCACGACATGCCAGTCGGCCAGTTTCTGTTCGATGCGTCCGAAACGGGAGGGCTCGGGCGGCGGGATAAAATCATCGGAATTGACCGCAATGGCGTCGGCCGCCAGCGCGCGCCCCGAATGCGTCGAAAACAGGATTGCCATGGCCGCAAGGGATGCCCGGCCGGCAAATGATCCAGAGTCCATTTTGGCGAACATGCGTGCTCCAGTATAGAGAGGCAATACGCCTCCGATGCCGTCACCATGTCAGATGAAAGTGGCCGCATGCGCGAAGCGATGTTAAGTTTTGTTGCGCAATCGTGGTTTCATCTTGCCGGTGCAAAGGTAGCTGGAAGCTGACATCGGGAGCTGTCGAGCGGCGCCTCGCCACGGAGAACAGAACTGTTTCAATCCAGGCCGGAACGGTTCTAATGTCTGCGCCGGAGCAATGTTGGCGGCATGGGGGGCAACATGAGCGACGACGACGAACGGAGTTTCTTCTCCGAAGCACCGATGCGGCCGGTGGCGAAAGCCAAGATGGCAGCCGAAAAGCCGCATTACCTCGGCCATCGCGACCGCCTGCGCGAGCGTTTTGCCGCGGCGGGTCCGGACGCCCTGCCCGACTACGAACTGCTGGAGCTGCTGCTCTTCCGCCTGATTCCTCGCGCCGACACCAAGCCGGCGGCCAAGGCGCTGCTGGCGCGCTTCGGCACATTGGCCGAAGTGCTCGGAGCCCCGGTTGGCCTCTTGCAGGAGGTCAAGGGCATCGGCCCAACGGTGGCGCTCGATCTCAAGGTCGTGGCGGCGACCGCGCAGCGCATGGCGCGCGGCGAGGTGCAGGGTCGCGAGATCCTCGCGTCCTGGACACAGCTTCTTGCCTATTGCCGGTCGGCCATGGCCTTCGAGGAGCGCGAACAGTTCCGCATCCTGTTCCTCGACAAGAAGAACGCGCTGATCGCCGACGAGGTGCAGCAGACAGGCACCGTCGACCACACGCCGGTCTACCCGCGCGAGGTGGTCAGGCGTGCGCTCGAACTCTCGGCTACTGCCATCATTCTGGTCCACAACCATCCCACTACCCCCATTTCGATCACGCTGGATCACGCACGATACCACTGAAACATCAATGAAATGGCCGATTTTTGTGCATTGCGTACAGGGGGCGGTTATGGCAAATTGGGGGCGGTTAGAGGGGTTGAAAGCGGCTTTCCGATCCCAGCAAACGATCCCCGTTTCTCCTCGACCGATCCCAGTTGGGGACCAGGAGGAACGCCATGCCAAGCCTGACCGACACAGCGATCCGACATGCACTGAAGCGCGTCGAGATGAGCCAGAAGCAAGAAAACCTCGCCGACGGCGAAGGGCGCGGCACCGGTCGTCTCGTTCTGGTTCTCAAGCCCATGCCGAAGCGCGTCACTGCCGATTGGATGGCGCAGCAGTGGCGCGATGGGAAGCGCACCAAGAAGAAGCTCGGCGCCTACCCTTCAATGTCGCTCGCGCAGGCGCGAGAGATCTTCAAGCGCGACTTTGCTGACGTGATTCAGAAGGGCCGAAGCATCAAGATCGCGACCGACACGCGCCCTGGCACCGTGGCCGATCTGTTTGAGGGCTATGTCGCGTCGCTCAAGGCTGCGGACAAACCCTCCTGGAAAGAAACCGAAAAGGGGCTGAACAAGATTGCGGACACTCTCGGGCGCAACCGCCTCGCCCGCGAGATCGAGTCAGAGGAGATCATCGAACTGATCCGACCGATCTACGAACGCGGAGCCAAGTCGATGGCCGACCATGTGCGGTCCTACATCCACGCCGCCTTTAGCTGGGGCATGAAGTCGGACAACGACTATCGGCAACAATCCGCTCGACGCTTCCGTATCCCCTTCAATCCGGCGATGGGCATTCCGACCGAACCGAAGGTCAAGGGCACGCGCTGGCTCGACGAGGACGAGTTCGTCCAACTCTATCGATGGCTGGAGTGCCCCGATACGCCTGTCCACCCGCCATATACTCGCGCGGTTCGAATCCTCATGCTGACCGGGCAGCGGGTCGAGGAGATCGCGAGCCTCCACATCGACCAGTGGGACGCCAAGGAGAAGATAATCGACTGGTCCAGGACCAAGAACGACCAGCCCCATGCCGTGCCGGTGCCGGATCTGGCTGCGGAGCTGATCTCATCCGTCAACGTCAACGAATACGGCTGGTTCTTCCCTTCAGCAAAGGACCCGTCGAAGCCCGTCAGCCACGGCACTCTTTATTCGTTCATGTGGCGTCAGCGGGACCGCGGCGTGATCCCCTATGTGACAAACCGCGATCTGCGGAGAACCTTCAAGACCCTGGCGGGCAAGGCCGGCATTCCGAAGGAGATTCGTGACCGCTTGCAGAACCATGCGCTTCAGGACGTCAGCTCCAAGCATTACGACCGCTGGAACTACATGGCGGAGAAACGCGCCGGCATGGCGAAATGGGACAAGTTCGTCCGCGCGATGCTCGCCAAGAAGCGCGTGAAGATGGCTGCATGAGCTTGACGCCGTCCCTATCCGCCCTTGGGCATGGGTCGTGCAACAGCTTGTTGCACTATCGCCCCCGCGCGACGACGCCCCTCCCGTTGACGCGCCAAGGCAACGTGGGATCGCCTAGCCATCCGGCAAGGCGTTCTCGCGGCTTTCCCAAGTCCGCTGAGAAACCCAGCCCCACCTCGTTTCCTCGATCCCGGCCTTCGCGTCATTTACGACAGAGATCGAGTCTGATACCCGTTCTCCCGATAAGTCGGGTACGAGACTCGATCTCCTGGGGAACTATGCGGTTTGTAACGACACCTACTGCGACGCTGCTTACAGGGCTCTCGACTGTGACACTGCGAGAGTGGACGAGCCGCCGCGCCCTTATTCCGGCCGACCTTCCGCCAAAGGGAAAGGGCTCGCCGGCCCAGTTCACCTGGCAGACGATCCTGCTGCTTCGCGTCGCCGTCCTCCTCCGTGACCGTTTTCATTTCGAGCTCCAGCCACATCAGACTCTCTTCACCAGTCTCAAAGCCGGGCTCCAGCGCACATCCTTCATCGCGCTTTGGGGCAAATCACTGATTCTCCGAGGTGGCAGTGGTTGGTCCCTTGTGGAGGATGCGGACGGCCCTCCGTTGGCTGAAGACGCCGTCGTCATCCGCCTGCAGTCTCATCTCGAAGCCCTGTCAGCCGGCTTCTCGTTACCCCATCCCACCCAGTCGTCAGGGCAACTAGAACTGTTCGTCGGCCGCCCCATCGACGTGGCCACCATTGGTGTGAACGCCGCTAGAGCTGGAAAAGCTCGCGAAGCCGCATCGACCCCGCGCCGGAGGTTGGCTTGACCAGCGCCGCTTATAAACAGGTGCTGGAGGCGACCGGATACCTCGATGCCAACGGGCGTGCGGCCCCTGGATTGGTGCGAGCTGACGACCCGCGCGCAGCCAAGATGCGCGCAGTGTTCTTCGACGAGCGGGTCGGCTTGCAAGCAGACGCAGTCTTCTCGGCCCAAAGCGCACCCACGAGCATCTTCAAGGATGCTGGAGCCACCGAACCTTCCGACGAGGATCTTCGTCGGTGGCACGAGGCGGCGTGGAACGTCGGCGTCGCACCGCTTTTGTGGATCGTCACGCCTACGGATGTGCGGCTTTACGATTGCTACGCATCCCCAGAGCAAACTGGCGGACAAGCGAAGCATGCACCGCAGGCCATCGACCGTTTCGTGCTCCAGTCAGGCGAGCGCCTTCGCGCGCTGGACGTCCAGTGTGGACGTGTCGCCACTGAGACAGGTGCTTTCTGGTCGAGCGCCATCGGATCGAGCATCAACCGACGCCATCGCGTCGACCGAGAGTTACTCGCGGAGATCTCCGCGCTGGAGGATCGCCTTACGGACCTGAGTGTTCCGCAAACTGAAAGCGCCTTGGCTCATGCACGCGATATCGCGCAACGGTTTATCGGGCGCTGCATCTTCACTTGGTACCTATTAGATCGTGGGATCGCCCAACCCTTTTTACCAAAAAATGTCCCTGCCGATCTGAGTACGATGTTCTCGACGCCTTCGAATGCCTTCGCTCTGTTCGATTGGCTGCGGACAACCTTCAACGGCGACCTGTTTCCAATGGACGACCCTGGGGCCGAGCGAGAACAGCTGACATCCAAGCACTTAGAGCTCATTCGCGATTTCGTGGAGGGGCGAAGTCTTATACCAGAGCGTCTCGGACAGGGGCGCCTATTCCGGTTCCGCTTCAACGCCATCCCTGTTGATCTCATAAGTTCGATCTACCAACAGTTTGCGCGCACGAGCGCCGCCGACGAAGCGCGATCCCAGGGCCTCCACTACACGCCCATCGAGCTCGTCCATCTAGCGCTTGATCCGGTCTTCGAGGGCTTGGCGGCAAACGCTGCCGTAATCGATCCGGCCTGTGGGTCAGGCGCATTTTTGGTCGAAGCATTTCGGCGGCTAGTCTGGCGCGCGGCAGAGGGGAAGCCGGCCAGCCGGGAACTCGTTCGCCACATCCTCTACACGCAGCTATTCGGCATCGATATCAACCGCGCAGCTCTTGGTATCGCCGCCTTCAGCCTATATCTGGCCGCACTCGAACTGGACGAACAGCCGATCAGCAATATCCGCGATCTGAAATTCGATCGTCTAATCGATACCACGCTATTCGAGGCGGATTCGCTCGGCGATAATTTGCCCACTCAAATCGTGAACCGCCCCTTCGACGCCGTTGTAGGTAACCCTCCATGGACGTTCGTGAAAAAGGACGGCGGTGCCGAAAGACGACGCGCTTCAGACACGTCCACGCTTCGCCCGCGACGGAGCCCTGACCAAGCATTCCTGTCACTGGGGGCAGACCTAGCCGGAGAAAACGGTCGTGTCGGCATGGTAATGAAGGCGACACCGTTCTTCTCTAAGGATGTTCACGCTGTCGCGGCCCGGAATCATCTGTTTGAACGCCTCGCGCCCGTCGCGCTAATCAACCTCTCTTACCTTCGTCGGGAGGACCTCTTCCCCGATGCAATCGGTCCCGCAATACTCTTTTTCGCTCGATGCGGGCTTGGACCTCAATCCGACCGCATGCTGGTTGGATCTATTCCTTGGACGCCCGATTTTCGTCGCACGGGCGTTTTCGGTCTCGGGCCAGGCGAAATCCGTTCCATCCCGCTTAAGCGGGTGCTCGCCGCGCCACCGATCCTTAAAGCCGCAACATTCGGCACGGTTCGGGACGGCTGGCTGATCGAGCGACTTGAGAACGAGTTTCCACGCTTTGACGCACTCTTAAACACGCTCCAGCGCGATCCCATCGCCAATAGAGGCCAAGGTTTCCAAGTTCGAGGCGACGCAAATACGCCACCCGCCGCTTACCGCCGTCTGAAGGTTGTCACGCCTGAAAAATTCTCAGCGTTCCGTCTCGATTGGGATTCGCTCGACAAATTCACGCACAAGACGCTTCATCGACCACGGCGCGAGTCCATATTTCGCGGTCCGCTCTTGCTCTGCTCAAAGGTTGGCAATGAATCCGGCGCACAACGCGGACGCTACAGCGCTGCCGTCAGTCAAGACGATGTGCTGTTCACGCAAAATTTTTACGGTGTTTCCTTCGTGGGCACCGATGCGAAATACGCTTTCGCGCTGAGCGGAATCCTTAACTCGAGCCTCACGGCCTTTCAGTTTGCCTTCGGCGGGCCGACCTGGGGGTTGGAGCGCCCGACCGTTGAGCCGCACGACCTTCTGTCTCTGCGGATTCCTGATCTAACTGAAGTCGATCGCGAACTGCTTGCCGAGCTAATAAGAGCCGAAAAGAAAGTTGCGGCTGACCCGTCAAGCTCAGCCTGCCTCACCGCGCTCGATGAAGCGGTGTTCGACGTATATGACCTAGATACTGACGAGCGAACCCTAGCTCGCGATAGTGTCGAGCGCGCGCGTTATCTCATCTTCGAGAACCGAAGCGAGCGCGCCGGCCTCATCACTCCCCCGAATGCTACTGCTTTGCGAGCATACGCCCGTCAGGTTGCGCAATCCGTCGACGCCTATCTGCGCGCTCGAAACGAGCGGCACCTAGAAGCGGTCGTCTATCCGGCACGCCTAACTAAAGGCGACTTGGCTTCTGGAGTCCCCGGCGTCACGGCGGTCCGGTTCCTTATGGCTAGCGGCGGCCCCGGGCGGGAGCCGGTAGTGCGGGACGGAGATCCGGCCGAGCTCGACGCGTTGGCGGCATTGCTGCGAGGTCAGCTCGATGCAGCGATACCGCCTTACCTCAATGAACGACGACAAATCAGACTGTATGGATCAGGCGATCTCTTCATTTTGAAACCAAGCGAGGTCCGAAATTGGAGTCGGACCGCCGGCCTGAACGATGCGGACGTCATCCTCGCCGACCATTGGCTACGGAGGGGGGATGCCGTTGCTCACGCCTGACGCGCCTTTTGGTCTTCCAGCGTTCTCGCTATCCGGCGATCAGATTGCCACAGTCCTCGATCTTCTTTGCCGGGGATGCGACGAAGCGAGGCCGCATCTCACTCCTGGCATGCTCGAAGTGCCAACCACGATGGTCGTTCGGAAGGCGGTGCGCCGCGTCAAGAAATCGCTTGGATTGACGAACCTTCAGGTTCGGGGCGAACATGAGCTTGAGGACATGGCGACCAACGATCCGACCATCCTAGGTCGGATCGACATCACCTTGCAGTTTCTGCATCAATTTGGAGATGAGGACGCCTACGTGGCCGTCGAATGCAAGCGTGTTCGGGCCGGCGACCCTACTCTTAACGGAAGCTATGTTACTCAGGGCGTCGATCGCTTCGCGACAGGGCAGTACGCTACCGGCCATGATTGGGGATTCATGCTTGGCTATGTGTTGGCCCTTCCGGCCTCTGCCGTCGTCGATGCAGTGGATGCGCGAATTCGAAAGACATATGGCGAGCCAGCTGGTCTGACGGTCGAATCCGCGCATTCCCTAGCTCTAGCTGTCCTGGAAGGCGCTTTAGCGCAGAGCGGCAGCCACGTTATCCGGATAAAACATGTATTCGTCGATATGTCGCAAGCAGCGCCCCTCGCCTCGCCGTCTGAAATGACCAGCACGCCGATCATTTAGCCCGTCACGAGACGGCTACAAACTCCCGGTCTCCTCGCTCGCCCGCCGTTGGTCGCGGACGACATTCAAGCCTTGATGTGCCTTTCTCAGCTTTGTTGCTTAGCGCCTCGGATGAGACGTGCGGATTTTGGATCATAAACGTAACCGGTTATGGTGCCGTCTCTAATTCTCTCAACCGCTTCATCGATCACGAAAAGCGGCACAAGAAACCATTCCCTCGGAATGATTGGCATGCCGAAGCGGTCTTTGATTTCAACGTCGAGGCGGGCGAGCCCAAAAATCCGGTGGATCAGGTTCTCAAGCCGGGCGCGGTTGATGTTGAACAACTCGTAGGTCGCGACGACCTCGACATCCGCCATAAGGAAGGTTGGATCGAGACGGGCGTTGGCGATGCGCCGCGCGACGTCGCCGCCTGTTACGCCAATCTTGTGCAGGACATCACGATGAGTCGCGAGGGCCGGATGATCGGATTGGCTGCGCAGCACATAGACGATGCCGCTTGCCTCGTCCCCATCCTCGTTCTGATCAGAGAATAGCGGGCCGGCCGAGGGCTCAACAATACGCCGACCAGCAGGGTCCTGTTGAAGTGCCTTCTGAAGGGACCGCATCAGCAAATTGCTCTCTGTCCCGTTGTCGAAGATCACGCGAAGCCGGGCGTCGATGTTACCGTGTTCGTTGGTGGCAGGCTGCTCCATCGTCGCGACATAGGCCTTCTGGCCACCGAGAATATAGAATCGGCCAGGCACGATTTCGGACTTACGCTCGAAGCGGCGAGTCTGCCGAAGACCAGAGCTCAGTTCCTTCTGAACCTGCTCGAAGAGCGGCCTGAAGATATCGAAATCGTCGCATGTCTGGCGGTTGGCGATTTCCTCCGCCGCACGCTTCTCCGCAGCTGATCGAACGTGACGAAGCTCCGTGATGTCGGCCGGCTCCGCAGTGTCTACCCCGAGTTGCGCCAGAAGCTCGTCATCGCTCAATTCGTCTGGGGCGCTATCCGCGGCAGGCTCAGCACTCGCGACAAGCCCCAGACGATCGAGAGGTTTAATCACGGCCCGGCAGTCGGGAAGCTCACGAAGGCGATCGAGGCGCACGGCATATAACCGCTCGAAGATGTCGCGATCCTCCCCGTGCTGCGGGGTACGACCATGTTGCTCGACGAAACGCTGAATCTCCTCGAAGCCAGCGATGACGCGCTCTTCGCGCGGCGTCCGGCTCGACTCCTTCTTCCCCTCGACCTCTACGCCAAGCTCTTCGAGAAGGGCGTCATCCTCGTCGGTAAATCCCTTAGCCACGCACTGCCTCCGCCTTCATGCGTTGAAGGAAAGCCACGCCCTCAGCCATGCGCTTTTCCCAGGCGTCGGGCGAGGTAATCGAGGGCAACCGACCACGCTCCTGCTTGAACCTCAATGCCCGCTTAGCAAGCTCGCGCGCTTCCTCGATTGTCAGGTTGACGCGCTTGGCCCCGATCACGGCCGCAACCTGCTTCAGGCTCTCCTCGCTCATGGTCTTGGCGAGGATGGCATAGGCTTCGCCGAAAGGATTGATCCGGTCGATCAGGTCGATGTCGAGGTCGTGGACATTCACAAACTTGCGGACGCCGTCGACAAAGGCGGTGTTCGGACTCTTCTCGCCGTCATCCCCGACTCCGCCCAAGGCGACTTCCTTCGCCTTCTGCGTGAGATTGAGCGCGGCGACAGCGTGCTGGCGCACTGCCTCCTGATCTTCCTCGTCCAGGTCGGGGAACTTGTCCTTGATGATCTTGCCCATGCGGAGCTGCGTCAATTCCTCCGGCACCAACTCTGGATCGAAAAGTCCGCGCTCGATCGTCGTCTTGTCCTGCACGAAGGCGGCAATGACTTCATTCAAGTCCTGCTGGCAGATGCGCTGTGCTTCCTCGCTCTTCGGCGCTACAAGGCCCTTGATTTCGATCTCAAACTGCCCCGTCGCCTCGTTGAAGCCGACATTGGTCTTTTCTGGATCGTAGCCATCCTCACCGTAATCGAAGCCGGGCGTCGGCCCACTCTGAGGATTCTTCGGCTTGAACTCGAACCGAGGGGCAAGCACCTGCTCCATGAGAAGGCTCGCCGCGATGGCCTTGAGGGTGTCGTTGACTGCCTCGGTGACGGCTTCCTCCGAGGCGTCTGGCTCAGCAATCAGATTGGTGAAGCGCGCGCGAGTCTTGCCCGGCGCATCGCGTGTGGCGCGCCCGATGATCTGTACGATCTCGGTAAGGCTCGACCGATAGCCAACCGTCAGCGCGTGCTCGCACCAAATCCAATCAAAGCCTTCCTTCGCCATACCGAGGGCGATGATGATGTCCACATGGTCCCGATTGTTCTTCTGCGTCGGGTCTTTCAGCGCGGCCGCAACCCGGTCCCGCTTGACAGCGTCGTCATCAACCAAGTCGGCAATGCGGAGGACACGGCCTCCCGGTGTCTTGACCAACTGGAAGCCCGTCGCGGGGTCGGTTCCCTGCCATTCGCCCAATTCCTCGATGATGTGCTCGACCTCCCTAATCTTGTCCTTCGTGCTCTCGCGCGAATTGACAGAAGGGATGTGAATGATCGTCTTTTCGGCCGGATCGAGCACGTTGACGATGTCCTCGGCATAGGAACCCGAATAAAAGAAATAGCCAATATCGAGCCGCTTCAGATATTCGTACCCGTTGAGCTGCTCATAGTAGGTGTAGGTGACGGTATCGAACTTCGACTCGTCCTGCGGAGCGAGCACGGCTTCGGCGTCGCCCCGGAAATAGGATCCGGTCATCGCGAGGACATGCACGCGGTCGCGGGCAATAAACTGGCCGAGATGCAGGCCGAGCTTGTTGTCGGGGTTAGCGGAGACATGATGAAATTCGTCCACGGCGATCAGCCGATCGTCGAAGGCTTCCACCCCGAACCTGTCCACTGCGAAGCGAAAGGTGGCGTGGGTGCAGACCAGCACCTTGTCGTCGCTTTTCAGGAATGCCTCTACCGAGTTGACCTTGCCGCCATTGTCCGACCCTGGTGCGTTGCAAAGGTTCCATTTTGGGGCGACGGTCCAATCAGCCCAAAATCCAAACTGCATCAGCGGCTCGTCATTGAAGCTGGCGCCGATGGATTTTTCCGGCACGACGATGACTGCCTGCTTGAGCCCCTGATTGTAGAGCTTATCGAGGGCGACGAACATGAGCGCGCGGCTCTTGCCTGACGCGGGTGGCGACTTGATGAGAAGGTATTGTTCGCCCCGCTTCTCATAGGCGCGTTCCTGCATCGGCCGCATGCCGAGGGCGTTGGCCTTGGTCGAGTTGCCGTTACGGGCATAGGAGACCGAGACGGAGGGGACAGATTTCAGTTCTTTTGTCACGCGCCGGCCCCCGCTCTCCGTTTCTTCGTCGCACCCGCTCCTGCGGACATTTTGCTATAGAGCTCGAATAACTTTTCTAATCGCTCGGTGTCATTGCGAAACCGCCGACCGATATAGATACGCTCCAAGACCTCGTCGTTGCGATCGTGCGCTTCGCGGAGATCGGCAGGCATCGCGGTCCGGTCATAAAGATCCGCGATCGTTGCCGGGAAATGAGCCTCGCGCGTCAACAGGATATCCTCGGCACAACGCGCCAAGTCGGCTTTGTTCTTCTCGGTAAGCGTGGGGACGGGAAACGTATTCCAGCCAAGCGTAGAAGAATACCGAAGGCGAGTCTCCAATCTACCGCAAACGGTCGCAATCCAACTCATGTGAAGCGTTGATACGACTAAAGCAAACTCCCACAGCGATGGCTTATATATAACGAAAGCCAGATTCGTTATCACGGTGTTCTCATCCATCACGTCGGCAGGTATATACTCGCGCTCCTCAGAAGAGGTCGCCGCCACAACCAGTGACAGAGAATCTTTGTGAGCCCGTTGAGCGAATTTATGAGGGATAGCGGCATAACCCCTAGTTGTTTTAGCTGAAGAGTTAAGGCGAAACGCCTTCACCCTTTCAATCCTTTCAGACACCTCCGGAATCGATTCAGCCAACTCCAAATCCGCATCTTCGATCCACAGGCATTTCCGATTTCGGACGTGTATTAGCTCCTGAGAGCCCGACAGGCTGCGCAATAGCGGCGCCGCGGAGGGCTGACTTTTTAGTAAATTTGCGGCCTCATCATACGTGAGAATGAGATTGCCTGCGTCGCGCGCCATGCTTCCAGAAACCATAGTTCCTAGCTCGGCAGAGACGGGATAGCTTCTCGTAGTTACGTATGTTTCCGAGCCGGCAATCAGATAGGGAGAGATGCATTCAACCTCCCTCTTGGTTTCACCGTCATACAGGGCACATCGAGGAGGTTTTTTCCTTCCGATGCCGATGATTACACACTGAACAACCGCGTTGTTGGAAGCATTGTTTCTCCACTTGAATCCGCGATGCGCAAAGATGATGTGAAAATCATCGGCATAAAGTCGAGACCAAAGGTGAGCAACTTGCTCCCCCTCGCTAACTGAGCTCGTAGAAACAAAGGCGAAATTGGCATCGCACGATTTCGCGAATTCCGCCGCTTTCAAATACCATGCGATGACGTAGTCGCAATCTTGGAAATCTTTGTGGCCTCCAAAAATCAATGCCATATCTGATTTTTGGGATTTCGTTTGCTTTCTGGCGCCTTTGAACTGCGGATTGCCGCAAATGTAGGTCTCGCCGCCCTCATTCTCGAAATCGATCTGTGCCTGGTCTAGCGGCGTTTGGAACAGATCCTCAGCCCGAAACCGCACCCCAGTTCCTGTCGGAGGGCATATACTGAGCCAGTCCACTCTTAGTGCGTTGCCGCAGGTAATCCAGTTCTGCGCATCGAGCGGCAGAAACTCGGCCAGCGCCTCCTTCTGTCCGCGATAAAGAACATCACACTGATACTCGGCGATGATTAGCGCTAGACGCGCTATTTCCGCCGGAAAGTCGCGGAGCTCGATCCCTCGGAAATTCGTTAGAGGGATTTCACTACGCTGATCCTTCTCGTCACGACGCTGATTGATTTCAGCCTCGATCGCCCGCATCTCTTTGTATGCGATAACAAGGAAGTTCCCTGAGCCACAGGCCGGATCGAAGATCCTGATCCGCGACATGCGCTTCCGCAGATTGAGGAGCATCCGCGAGTTGTCACCCGCCTCTTCCAACCGTGCTCGCAAATCATCCAGGAACAGCGGATTCAGCACTTTCAAAATGTTTGGCACGCTGGTGTAGTGCATTCCGAGCGCACCGCGCTCCTCGTCCTCCGCGACGGCCTGAATCATCGATCCGAAGATGTCAGGGTTGATCTTCGTCCAATCTAGATTGCCGATGTGGAGAAGGTATGAGCGCGCGATGCGGCTGAAGCGCGGCACCTCCATGCTGCCGGAGAAAAGACCGCCGTTCACATAGGGGAACTGATCAGCCCACCGGGGAATTCCTGCCGCGGCACGATCCGGCCCTTTCATGTTCATAGCGACGAATATCGTACCAATCACCTCATGGGTGTTGGAGGAATCCTTGGCGCTCATCTGCTCGACGGTCGTAGTGAAGCGCCGCGTACCGCGGAAGATGTCAGTGTCTTCGGCGAAGAAACAGAAGATCAGCCGCGCCATGAAGTGATTCATGTCGGGGCGGCGCTCGACCGTCCCCCAGTCGGGGTTGTCCTTCAAAAGCTCGACGTAGAGTCGGTTCAGGCGGCTGGTGGCACGGATGTCGAAAGAGCTGTCGCGGAGCTGCTTGACCGTAGTGATACCGGCAAGCGGCAGGAAAAAGCCAAAATGGTCGGGAAAGTCAGCATAGGCGCACGCTACGGTCTCGCCGCTTGCCAGGTCTTCAGCCTCGAACGTGTCTCCGTCTGTCGCCAGAGCGAACTTCGCCTTGGCCCTGCTCGTCGCTGGACTGGCCTTCAACGCGGCAAGCGTGCTCGTGACGTCGCCAGGAGCGGCGATGGCGATATGAATGTTGTTGGTCTGAAGGACGCCACCGAGGTCGGATTTGTTCGACTCGCCTTTACGAAGGCGCTTGAGCGTCGTTTCCTTGTTTCCGAAGGCTTCCAAGAACGCGAATGGGAATTCCTCGGCGTCGAACGGCTGCTCGGCGAGCTTGGATATGGCCTCTTCAATCTCGACGGCGTTCATCAGTTCCCCCGCTTTCCGTGGCCGATGAACGGAAAGCCCCGACCTTGATCTTGTTGGCCCGGCGCATGACCTCGGCCAACTCGTAATCGAGCTGCCGGATCAGCCATTCGCGGGCTGATGTGCCGAATGCCTTTTCCAAACGAATAGCCATCTCGGGCGAGATGCCCGACCGAGCGTTCAGCAAGTTACTGAGGGTTTGCCGATCGACACCGAGGATTCGCGCGGCATCGGTCACGCTTAGCCCGTTTTTCTCGATGCAATCCTGCCGGACAGTCGTTCCTGGATGCATGCGTCGAATCGTGTTGACCCTCATTCCGAGAGGCTAGAGTGATAATCGACACTCGACAAGCTGGTAGACGCGAAATCCGATGAGCTGACGCCCTTGCCGCTCGCAACTAGAATCATGGCCGACGGATTCCACTGACGGTCAACGATAGCCTCTGCCGTCCCAGGGCCGCGCAAATAGGAGCTTGACTCGCAAGGCTGAAAAATAGAACAAATAGAGAACATGATGCTGAACCCGTCCCCGGAGGTCAACGAGGAATTTGCGGCCCGAGCCCGCCATAGAGTCATTGCGCGCGCAGATCGAGAAGATCGAAGGCAGAGGCCGGCGCGCGAAAACGGTGCTTCCGTTCGGGATCGCCGAGATCGACTCGCGCCTTCCCGGCGGTGGCCTGACGCTCGGCGCGCTCCACGAAATAGCCGGCGGCGGTAACGGCGCTGTCGACGGCGCGGCGGCGGCACTCTTTGCTGCCGGCGTCGCCGCGCGAACCAAAGGCAAGGTCCTGTGGGTGATCACGCGGCCCGATCTCTTCGCGCCAGCGCTGGCCCAGGCAGGCCTTGCACCCGATCGCGTGATTTACGTCGAGGCCGGTAACGACAAGACCGTGCTCGCCTGCATCGAGGAAGGCCTGCGCCACGGTGGGCTCGGCGCTGTCGTAGGTGAAGTGGCCCGGCTCGACATGACCGCATCTCGGCGGCTTCAGCTCTGTGCGGAAGGAAGCGGCACGATCGGCATCGCACTCCGCCGATGGCGCCGGCAGACCGAGGCCTCTGACTTTGGCCAGCCCACTGCCGCCGCTACCCGGTGGCGCGTCTCGGTCATGCCCTCGACCGCACTGCCGGTTCCCGGCGTCGGCCGCCACCGTTGGCTCCTGGAGCTGATCCGCGCCCGTGCGGGCGAAAGTGCAGATTTCGAAGTGGAGGCGTGTGATGACTCGGGTCGTCTCGCTCTTCCTGCCGAGCTGGTCCACAGACCGGCTCCGGCGGAAGGCTGGCGACGCGGCGCCTCCGGTTGAGGCGCCGCTCGCCCTGATAGGCCGTGACGGGAGAAGACAGGTGGTGCTGGCGGTCGACGCTGCGGCCCAGGCCGCTGGCGTGCGCGTCGGAATGCCCGCGACCAAGGCTCGGGTTCTCGTCCAAGGTCTCGTTGTTCAGGACCATGACCCGGCGGCCGACGCCCAGGCACTCGATCGTCTCGCGCTGTGGCTGCTTCAGCGCTACGCGCCGATCGTCACTGTAGATCCTCCCAGCGGTTTGGTGATCGATTCCTCCGGGGTCGATCACCTCCATGGCGGCGAGGAAGCCATGATCACCGGGTTGATCGACCGGCTTGCCGCCTCCGGCGTGCGGGCCCGCGCCGCAATCGCCGACACCTGGGGCGCGGCGCACGCCTTGGCTCGTTATGGTGCGAAGCCTGCGCTAATCGCGCCGCCCGGCCATGGGAGCGCCGTCTTGACTGGCCTTCCGCTCGCTGCGCTTCGTTTGCCGACCGACATGATCGCGTCGCTCCATGCCCTCG
>SAKE01000040.1 GCA_004017275.1 Mesorhizobium sp.
ACTGTTACCTATGTATCCGGTTCAATCTGTTACCCATCTATCGGCTGGACACCGGTAGGCGGATGAGGGGCTGCGCCAACGTCGAAGAACATTCGAACGAGACCTTCAGGAGAACCACAATGGAAACCATCGGCTTCATAGGCCTCGGCATCATGGGCGCGCCGATGGCGGGGCATCTGCTGGACGCGGGTTATCATGTCATCGCCAGCGACCATCGCTCCAAGCCGCCGGCCGATCTCGTCGCCAAGGGGCTGAAATCAGTCTCTGGCCATGCGGCCGTGGCCAGAGCCGCCGACATCATCATCGCCATGGTACCGGACACCCCGCAGGTGGCCGATGTGCTGTTCGGCGAGAATGGCGTTGCCTCCGGCCTGACCAAGGGCAAGCTGGTCATCGATATGAGTTCGATCTCGCCGATCGAGACCAAAATGTTCGCCAAGAAAATCAACGATCTGGGCTGCGACTATCTCGACGCGCCGGTTTCGGGCGGCGAGGTCGGCGCCAAGGCGGCATCGCTGACCATCATGGTCGGCGGCGAGGACAAGGCCTTCGAGCGCGCCAAGCCCGTCTTCGAGAAGATGGGCAAGAACATCACCCTGGTCGGGCCGAACGGTGTCGGCCAGACCACCAAGGTGGCCAACCAGATCGTCGTTGCGCTGACCATTGAAGCCGTCGCCGAAGCGCTTGTTTTTGCATCGAAAGCCGGCGCTGACCCGGCCAAGGTCAGGCAGGCGCTGATGGGCGGGCTGGCGGCCTCGCGCATTCTGGAAGTGCATGGCGAGCGCATGGTCAAGCGCACCTTTGCGCCGGGCTTTCGCATCGAGCTGCACCAGAAGGATCTGCACCTGGCGCTGGAGGGTGCGAAAGCACTCGGCGTGGCGCTGCCCAACACCTCCACCACGCAGCAGCTGTTCAACGCCTGCGCCGCCAATGGCGGCGCCAAGGAGGATCACTCGGCGCTGGTCAGGGCGCTGGAGCGGATGGCGGGGCATGAGGTGGGATAGGAGCGAATAAGCGAGTAGGGAATAGCGAGTAGCGAATAGGGAATAGCGAATAGGAGGGATTGCAGCCGCGGATAGCCGGGATTCGATTTTCGCTACTCGCTACTCGCTACTCGCTACTCGCTACTCGCTACTCGCTAAAAACTTCCGCGCCACATAGAGGCTGATCGCCGCGGCATTCGACACATTGAGCGAATGGATCGCGCCGGGCATGTCGAGCCGCGCCAGCGTGGTCACCGTCTCGCGTGTCTTCTGGCGCAGGCCCTTGCCCTCGGCGCCCAGCACCAGCGCGATCTTTTCTCCGGCAAAGCTCTTTTCGAGTTCGGCCGGCCCGTCCGAATCAAGGCCGATGGTGCGAAAGCCCGCTTCGTGCAACTGGCCGAGCGCGTCGGCGAGGTTCTTCACCTCTATCTGGTCGATGTGCTCCAGTGCGCCGGAGGCGGATTTCGCCAGCACGCCCGATTCCTGCGGGCTGTGGCGGGCCGTGGTGATCAGTGCGCCGGCGCCGAAGGCGACCGCCGAGCGCAGGATGGCGCCGACATTGTGCGGATCGGTGACCTGGTCGAGCACCAGCACCAGCCTTGCATCGCCAAGTGCATCGAGCCGCTTCGGTTTCAGCGGTTCGGCCTCGATCAGCACACCCTGATGCACGGCATCCGACCCTGTGATCTTGTCGATGTTCCTGGGCTCGACCAGTTCCGTCTTGAAGGGCAGGGCGGCGAGATCGGCGATTTCCAGACGCTCGGCCGCGTTGCGCGTCACCATCATCCTTCTGATCTTGCGGCGCGGGTTCTCGAGTGCGGCGCGCACCGTGTGCAGGCCGTAGAGCCGCACCAGGCCGTCCGCGACATTTTCGCCCGGCGGAACCGGCTGCCGGGGCCGGAACGTCGGCGCGCCGCCGCTTTTCTCGTCGCGATAGGCGCGGCGCAGCTTGGCGTAATGGGTGTCTTTCGGGGTGTTTGTTTTATCGCTCATGGCTGGCTTCTATAGCTGTCTCCTCCGGCCAAGGATATGGCTCGTCGCCGCAGCCGGCGAACAGAAACGAAAAACCCTGGTTGCGCGGTTGACACCCAATGGGCTTGCCGCCATAAGGCGCTGCGCTGGTTTCGGAGAATACATATCTCGGGTCCGGATCGGCGTGAATGCCTCGTTGCATGGCTTCGGCGGCAGACTGGAGAGGTGCCCGAGTGGTTAAAGGGGACGGACTGTAAATCCGTTGGCTTAGCCTACGTTGGTTCGAATCCAACCCTCTCCACCACTGCCGGCCGGAAGCCCTGAAATGTCCACGAAATAACGCCTAGCGGCAGTCTATTGGCTTGGGCTCAGTTCGCCGCGTTGATCGATTTTGCCAGCTCTTCGAGCTTCCTGGGATCGTTGCCGTGGCGGCGCACCAGTTCGCGAGCCTGCCTGGATGGCAAATCGGTCGTGGCCGCCAGCTGTCGCACCTGCCGATCATCGATGGCGACCTGCGGCAATGTGTTGTCGATATCTGCAGCCTTGTCCTTCATGACGGTTCTCCTCGACCTGCTGTCGAAGACAACGGCTTGAGAATTCGACCGTTCCGAAAGATCTGCAAGCTTGGCCTGAGTGCGGACCAGTACGCCCGTCTTGACCGCGTAACGATGATCACAGCGGGATTCTGCCAGGAACCATGCCACGGCGGACGAGTTGTTTCGACTGAACGGAGATCATTTTCGATGCAGCATCCAAGAGAACCAGACCCAAATCGCGATGTGCCCATGCCGCCTCCAATATGGAATCCCGAGCCGATCGAGGAACCCGAACCGGAAAGGCTCCCGGACGAGACTCCGCTGCCCAATCCCGACGAGAATGAAGAGCCTCCGGTGCACGCTCGATGACAGATCTCGAACCAAAGGAATTTGTGCTCGCCGGCGTCGTCATGAAACGACTGGTTTCCGGGGAGCAGACAGAAGGCTTACTCTGCTTGAAAACAGAAGCGGCGGGCAGACGACTCCCGCCAGCCATATAAGGCGCGCCCATATCTCGATGAGCTTTCGCCGCATGATGCGTCACGCCGGCGAGATCACCGATTTCGACAATGGCACGTGATTTGCGGCACGTAATCTGCGCACCGGTCAGCGATCGATCTCGCCAAACACGATATCGAGCGATCCGATGATCGCGGCAACGTCGGCGATCATGTGCCCTCGAGACAGAAAATCCATCGCCTGCAGATGGGCAAAGGACGGCGCGCGTATCTTGCACCGGTAGGGCACATTGCCTCCGTCAGAAACCAGATAAACGCCGAATTCTCCCTTTGGCGCTTCAACCGCGGCATAGACTTCTCCGGCCGGCACACGATGCCCCTCGGTATAAAGTTTGAAATGCTGGATGGTCGCCTCCATCGAGCGTTTCATCGTCGCGCGCCGCGGCGGCGTGATCTTCTGGTTTGGGATAGCTACCGGCCCCTGGCCTTCGGGCGACCGCAGCTTTTCCAGGCATTGCCTCATGATCCGCACCGACTGGCGCATTTCTTCCATGCGAACGAGATAGCGGTCATAGCAGTCTCCGTTCTTGCCGACGGGAATGTCGAAATCCATGTCCGGGTAGCATTCGTATGGCTGCGCCTTGCGCAAATCCCATGCCGCGCCCGACCCACGCACCATCACGCCGGAAAAGCCCCAGGCCCAGGCATCATCCAGCCCGATCACGCCGACATCGACATTGCGTTGCTTGAAAATACGGCTGCCGGTGAGCAAATCGTCGAGGTTGTCGCAGACCTTGAGGAACGGGTCGCAGAAGGCCCCGATATCGTCCAGTAGGTTTGGCGGCAGGTCCTGGTGCACGCCGCCGATCCTGAAGTAATTCGCATGCATGCGGGCGCCGGAGGCGCGCTCATAGAAGACCATCAGTTTCTCGCGCTCCGCAAATCCCCAAAGCGGCGGGGTCAGCGCGCCGATATCCATGGCTTGCGTCGTGACATTGAGGAGATGCGACAGAAGCCGGCCAATCTCGCAAAAAAGAACGCGGATGAGCTGGCCGCGCCTGGGAACCGTTATTTCGAGCAGTTTTTCGGCGGCGAGGCAGAACGCATGCTCCTGGTTCATCGGCGCGACATAATCGAGCCGGTCGAAATAAGGCAGCGCCTGCAGATAGTTCTTGTACTCTATGAGTTTTTCCGTGCCGCGATGGAGCAGGCCGATATGCGGATCGGCGCGCTCGACGATTTCGCCGTCCAGCTCCAGCACCAACCGAAGAACGCCGTGGGCGGAGGGATGCTGTGGTCCGAAATTGATGGTGAAGTTGCGAACGGCGGCTTCGACCATGACAGCTCTCCGCGAGTTGCGTTTCGGTGGTTCACGGCGTGATCTGTATGGTTCGGTGCGCCGCTCAAGTCGTCGTCTGGATGATCAGCGTCAGAGTGCCATCGCCATCGATGTTTGCCGCGACGACCTGCGAGGAGTTGAGCCCGCTCGCCCTCAGCGCCGATGTCGCCTGAGGCGAAGCATCGATGGAGTTTTGCAGGCGAAGCAAATCTTCGGCGCTGGTCTGGTTGATCACGGCATCCGCCTGGGCCTTGATTTCCGCAGGTAAATCCTCGACGGCGACAATGGCAATACCGGTGAAGTTCGAACCAGAAGAGCCTTGATCGGGTAGCGTCTCCGGTTGAGCTTCGCCCTGCGGTGGCGTCACCTGGGGAAGCTGCGGGCCGATGGTTTGCCCGTAGATGGGTTGTGTCATGACCGCCCCGGAAAGTGCGACAACTATCGTCAACATCCGCATGGTCGCTCCTTGCATCCGCTTGAGTGACATTTTGAAGAAACCCTTATGCTGGGCGATGGTTCCGCAGGTCTGGCCACACCGGACGATTTCGCCCCCAACTCTCGAAGCGCCTACCGCCGGTCGACGCTACTTGGTATGAAATCGACAATTGGCTCATGGCCGAAAATGCGCAATCATTGGAAAATGGAACGCCGGTTGGACGACAAACTCGATTGCAAGGCTTGCGGGACTATCCAGATGGACATTCCCGACAACGCCAAGGAGTCGACGCCAATTCATTGCAGCAATTGCGGCGCCTTTCTCGGCGAATGGGGCGAATTGCAGGATGATTTCTACCGCCAGGCTCGCGGTACCGAAGCATTCGACTTGCGCAACGGAAACATTATCAAGAAGTAGGGCGACGGTACCGTCACGCCCGCGAGCGCGAACCAGGCCTACGCATCAGCGGCTTGCCGCAAGCGGTCCTTCGTCGATGAATGCAGCTTGCGTGCTTATGATCCCGCCGGCCGAATCCGGTCGTGTCGAATTCTCCAGCCTACCGCTCTTGTCGAAGCATCACAGCGCGATAATTCCCTTGAAGGCGTGGGAGATTCGCCGTCTCAACAGGAGCTGGCCATGAAACATCAAACACTCGACCAACTGCATGCCGTCGCCAAGATTGAATCCTCGGCTGCATATTCCGCAATGACACGAAATCAGCGCATAGAGCGCTGGGCTGAACTGCTAGACCGTAATCCCGAGCGATGCCTTGGCGCGTTTGCGGGCACCGAACATCTGCACCCCGAAACACGGGCAACGATGCGTGGCGAGGGATCGGCAATTTCGGTTGCCTTCGAAGATCCGGTGCTGCGCGCGTCGGGTTTGAAAGACGATACCTATGGTGAGGCAAAGCGCTTTTTCGAGCTGAACGACTGGCAGCTGCACGACATCGTCTGCGATTGTCACGTCGGCGCTACCATGAAAGCGCGCTGGGCTGCCAGCCGGGTCCGCTCAGCGATTGGCGGCAGGTTCTTTACGTGGTTGAGGCAAAGGATAATGCGCTGACCGCGAGTGGAGATCGCAGCCTGCCACGGCATGCGGTCTCCTGCCTCGCCCGACGCGCGGCTCAACCCTTGTCCTGGTGATACAGCCGGTCGGTCGCCCGGTCGCTTTCCCTGCGTTCGGCGGGGCCAGGACGGCGGCGTGTCGCAACAACATAGGCCATCAATACGACCAGCAACAATGGTCCGCCGGCAACGACGACCAACCACATGACACTTTCAAACATGGCAGGTCTCCTTTCCCAGACAACCGGCAAGGAGACGAACCGTTCCGCTCATGGGCGACATGGGCGAGGCGAAGGGATTCGTTGACGCACCCGATTTACCGATTGCGTTCGTATGTTCCGACGAGTTCGGCTTGCTCGAGTGCATGTTTTTGCGCCTCGCGCCAGATGCGCTCGACGCCCGTGCTGGCCGGGATGGCAAGGCTCGGCGTGTCGAGCGCAGCCAGCCGGAAATGGTAGTGATGGACGCCGTGCCCGATCGGCGGTTCAGGGCCGTCGTAATAGGCGTTGCCAAAATCATTCGTTGCTTGCCTAAGAGCGCCCGGACCCGGCTTGCCGCTTTCCGCCTCGGGAAGCTCTCTGGTGTCCGGAGAGATATTGAATACCGCCCAATGACCAAACATTCCGCTCGGCGCATCGGGATCCTGGACGACGAGAACGAGGCTCTTCGTCCCATCCGGCGCTCCCGACCACTTGAGCGGCGGCGACACATTCTTGCCGTCTCGGGTATATTTTTCGGGAATTTGTTCGCCTTCGGCAAAGGCGGCACTGCTGAGGGCAAGTGGCATGGTTCACTCCTTCCGAGGGACAGTTGATCGCAACGACGCACACGGCATGCTATTTGTTGGTCCGCATCTTTTGTCTCGGATTGATGCCACCGGCGGCGGTCGTGTCGTTTTCGACGTCACCTTCGACCGTGTTCTCGCCTTCAAGCTCGAACTCTTCGCCTTTCTTGAACGTTCCCTTGGAAGTCCCGATACCAGGATTGTTCGCCAAGTCGGCATCGCTCGGTTTTTTCCATTTCGGATGTTTGGTTCCGGTCATGAGAAAACTCCTTCGATGAGGATTTCGGTTTTAAAATCGCAAGCCAGATGAATTGTTCCGGTTCCACGCCTCTTCTTCATTGGCTCGCCGCGTGCGTCGGCTAAAGCCCGAATGGGTAGGTGTCGGGAACGCCAGTTCCCGCATGCTCCGGGCCAAGCGGCGTCACTGCTGCGGTTTTGTCGAACCATAGGAACGCGTCGAACTGCTGTGGCAGGGAAGCGTCCGCATAGTGGCTGCGCAACTCGGTTCCCGGCCGGTAGATCACCCCGATGAACCGCTCCAGCCTGCGTTCCAGCAGCCGTTCACGCAGAGTCGTGTCGCGCCCGAGGTCGAGCAGGAACCGCGGCACGAGAGAATCGTGGCAAAGCCGCTCGTAGCTGTCGGCGTGCGACGCGCGAACTTGCTTCACCTCCATTTCGCCATCCCAGTCGCTGGCGGCCGCTACAGTGCCGGAATGCGTGCCCATACCGACTAGCGCTGCCTCATCCCCGAAACGCTGCCGGCAGAGCTGGCCGATATTCAGTTCGTCCCTGACGACACCCATCTCGGTATAGCGGGCATCGCCGATATGGGAATTGTGCGCCCACACCACCGCCTTGGCATTGGGGCCGCTGGCCTCCAGCAAATGTCCCAGGGTCTCGAACATGTGCGTGTCGCGCAGGTTCCAGGACTCCGCGCCGCCATAGTACATGATCCGGTAGTAGTGTTCGGCGGACGCGATCAGCCGGGCATTCTGACTGGCGTCGAGAAAATCGGTGCCGTCCTGTTTTGCGTAATCGAGCTGTTTGGCGAGCAAGTCCCGGCATTGTTCCAGCACCGCTTTCTCGCATTTTTGATAGCCGGCGGTGAGCACCGCACGGCCGTAGGTGGATGGTTCGTGTTGCCAAGGCGTCAGGCAGCCATAGCGTTCGCGCGCGATCTTGCCTGCTTGGGGATCGACCCGGTCGAGATAATCGAGAACCGCGCCGATCGAGCCACTCATATTGTAGATGTCGAGACCGTAGAATCCTGCTTGCTCCGATGGCTCAAGCTTCTCGTTGTGATGGCGCATCCAGTCGGTAAAGGCCGCGACATCGGTATTGCGCCACATCCAGGTCGGAAAGCGCTGGAATGGCGCATCGGCGCCAGTTCGCGGCCGACGATGGCGAACATAGCGGTCGATCGCGGCGGCGTCGGGCCAGTCCGCCTCGACCGCTACGATGGTGAAGCCGTGCCGTTCGATGAGCCTGCGGGTGATTGCCGCGCGCGCCCTGTAGAACTCGGACGTGCCATGGCTTGCCTCGCCAAGCAGGACGACGCGCCGGTCGGCAAATCGATCGAACAACTCGCCGAAGGCTGGATCGTCGAAATCGGGCAGCGGTTCAGCCGCGGCCGCGATCATATCTGGCAGGCTAATCGGATGCGGATGTCGAAGCGGACGACCGGCCTCGGTGACCGTGCCGTTTTCCGGCCAACCCTGCTCACCGATGAGAGGGACGAAGCGCACGCCGCCGAAATCCTCCTCGCTATAGGTTGCGGCACCTGTTCGGGTGACTTTGAGCAGACGTTGCAAATCCGGATCGTCGCCGACCGGAATGACAAGCCTGCCGCCGACATCGAGTTGTTCCTGAAGGGCGAGCGGTGCGCCGGGACCGCTGGCCGTCACCACGATGGCATCGAAGGGCGCCGCCTGGGGCCAGCCCTTGGTGCCATCGCCTGTCCGGACTTCGATGTTCGGATAGCCGAGTTTTTCAAACCGCCGCTTCGCCGTTTCGGCCAAACCGGGATGACGTTCTATCGTGTAGACCTGTTCGACGATCCGGCTCATCACCGCGGCCGCGTAACCCGAGCCGGTGCCAACCTCGAGCACGTGATCACCAGGTTTGACATCCGCCATCTCGATCATGAACGCGACGATGTAGGGTTGCGATATGGTCTGGCCGTCGGCGATCGGCAGCGGCGTGTCTTCATAGGCAAATTCCTCGAAGCCGGGTTCGACGAAGGCCTCGCGTGGAACTTCGCGCATCGCCTGTAGAATCTCACGGTCGTGGATGCCACGCCGCCCTACGTGGATATTGACCATTCGATCACGGGCACGGGAAAGATCGAGCATCTTTTTAGCTCCCTTTGGTGCAACGCCTCGAGGTTACCCTTCGCGGTAGCTGGTCAACCATCGCCTTGAGCCTGGCCTTCGCGGTTCCAGTTTCTAACCGCCGGAAGACTTCAAGGTTCCCACCTATTTGCGGATAGAGCCGCGAGCCCAGCCGGGATCGCGACCGGTCTCTTGGCAGCGCGGGTCGCGACGCCGTCTCCGGACGGCCGCAGCAGGGCTTGCTCAGGCGCGAAGATGCTCCAGTTATCACCAGCGAACCGAAGCTGGAGATGTCGATGAACGACAAGGCTGCCGCGACGCCGCAGGCGATCGGCCTCGAACGGATCAATCTCATGGACCGCTACTGGCGCGCCGCGAATTACATCTCGGTCGGCCAGATTTATCTGCTCGACAATCCGCTGTTGCGCGAACCGCTGAAGGCAGAGCACGTCAAGCCGCGGCTGCTTGGCCATTGGGGCACGACGCCGGGCCTGAATTTTCTCTACCTGCATTTGAACCGCGTTATCCGCGAACGCGACCTCGATGTTCTGTTTGTCTGCGGCCCGGGCCATGGCGGTCCCGCGATGGTCGCCAACACTTGGCTTGAAGGCACCTACAGCGAGATCTATCCGGATATCGGGCAGGGCGAAGACGGGCTGAGGAAACTGTTCCGGCAGTTTTCCTTCCCCGGCGGCGTGCCGAGCCACGCGGCACCCGAGACGCCCGGCTCCATCCATGAGGGCGGCGAACTCGGATATGCCTTGGTCCATGCCTTTGGCGCGGCCTTCGACAATCCGAATCTGGTGGTTGCCTGCGTCGTTGGCGACGGCGAAGCCGAGACCGGTCCGCTCGCGGCGGCATGGCATTCCAACAAGTTCCTGAACCCGGCGTCCGACGGCGCGGTCCTGCCGATCCTGCATCTTAACGGCTACAAGATCGCCAATCCGACGATCCTCGGCCGCATGGATGACAAGGAGTTGCGGAACCTTTTCGAAGGCTATGGCTACGAACCGTTCTTTGTCGAAGGCCACGAGCCGATTGCCATGCACCAGTCGATGGCCAGGACGCTCGACACGGTGCTCGATCGCATCCGGTCCATTCAGGAGCACGCCCGGGTTGCGGGATGGCATGGTGAACGTCCGCAGTGGCCGATGATCGTGCTGCGCAGTCCCAAGGGCTGGACCGGACCGAAGCAGGTCGATGGCGAGAAGGTCGAGGGCTTCTGGCGCTCGCATCAAGTGCCGGTGTCGAACGCGCGGGGAAATGAGGAGCACCGCAAGATCCTCGAAAACTGGATGCGAGGCTACAAACCGGAAGAGCTGTTCGATGAAAGCGGGCACCTGTTGCCGGAGCTCGCGGCACTTGCCCCAACAGGGACAAAGTGCATGGGCGCAAGTCCGTACGCAAATGGCGGGCTGTTGAAGCGCGACCTTGTGCTTCCGGACTGGAAAAGCCTGGCGCTGGAAGTGCCTCGTCCGGGAGGCGTTGTCGCCGAAGCGACGCGGATTTGCGGAAGCTATCTTCGCGAGGTGTTCCGCCTCAATGCCGAAACGCGGAACTTCCGCCTGATGGGGCCGGACGAGACATCCTCCAACCGCCTCGACGACGTGTTCGAGATCACCGATCGGGTCTGGATGGAGCGCATCGAGCCCTACGATGTCCATCTTTCCCGCGACGGACGTGTCATGGAAGTGCTCAGTGAGCACCTCTGCCAAGGGTGGCTCGAAGGCTATCTGCTCACCGGCCGTCACGGCCTGTTCTCATGCTACGAGGCCTTCATTCATATCGTCGATTCCATGGTCAACCAGCATGCCAAATGGCTGAAGACCTCCGGCGAACTTGCCTGGCGCGAGCCGATCGCTTCGCTCAATTACCTTTTGACTTCACATGTCTGGCGCCAGGACCACAATGGGTTCAGCCACCAGGATCCGGGCTTTGCCGATCTGGTCGCCAACAAGAAGGCAGATACGGTCAGGCTCTATTTTCCGCCGGATGCCAACACGTTGCTGTGGATCACCGATCACTGCCTGAGAACCTACAATCGCATCAACGTCATCACCGCCGGCAAGCAACCGACGCCGCAATGGTTGACCGTCGATCAAGCCGAAGCCCACTGCAAGGCGGGCGCTGGCATCTGGGAATGGGCTGGCACGGTCCCGAAAGGCGAGGAGCCGGATGTGGTCATGGCCTGCGCCGGCGACGTGCCGACGCTGGAAACGTTAGCTGCGACGGACATTCTGCGCTCCGCAATCCCCGACCTGAAGATCCGGGTCGTCAACGTCGTCGACCTGATGACGTTGCAGTCGAACACCGAGCATCCGCACGGCCTCACCGATCGGGCATTCGATGCGCTGTTCACGAAAACGAGGCCGGTCATCTTCGCCTATCACGGCTATCCCTACCTCATCCATCGCCTGACCTACCGCCGCGCCAACCACGACAACTTGCATGTGCATGGCTTCCGCGAGGAGGGCACCACGACGACGCCGTTCGACATGGTGGTGCTCAACGAACTCGACCGCTACCACCTCGCGCTTGCCGCCATCGAACGCGTGCCGGGACTGGCCGAAAGGGCCGAACAGCTTGCCGGCGAACTCCAAGACCGGCTGGCGAAGCACAAGGCCTTTGTCCGCGAGCACGGCGAAGATATGCCCGAGATCCAGAAATGGAGCTGGCCTGACAAAAGCGTGGCAAAGGCTCGCCAATGATGCGCCAGTCGATCCTGGCGCTGAATGCCGGCTCGTCCAGCATCAAGTTCGCGCTTTACGATCTTGCCTCCGCGCAGGATATGCAGCTTGTTTCGCGCGGCACGCTGGATCTGGGTGACGTACCCACACTCCGCGCAAAGGCGGCCGACGGAGCGATGCAGTGCGATCGGCAACTCGCCGCCGACAAGCCGCCTGACGCAGCCATAGGCGAGATGCTGAATTGGGTGCAGGGAGAAATCGGGGAAAGAAACCTGCTCTGCGCCGGCCATCGCATCGTGCATGGCGGAAGCGAGTTCATCGAACCCGTCCAATTGACCCCCGCAACCATTGAGGCCATCGACAGGCTGACGCCGCTCGCTCCGCTGCATCAGCCTCGCAGTCTCGCCCCGGTCCGCGCGATAGCCGCCTTGCAACCGGACCTGCCACAGGTTGGCTGTTTCGACACCGCTTTCCACCAAACGATCGATCCGCTCGTGCGGCGCTTCGCGCTTCCGCGCCAATATGAGGAGCAAGGCTTGCGCCGCTATGGGTTTCACGGTCTCTCCTACGAATACATCGCCGGCCGGCTCGGCGAGATGTCGCCAACTCTTGCGGCCAAACGCACCATCGTCGCCCATCTCGGCAATGGAGCCAGCCTTTGCGCTTTGCAGCAGGGCAAAAGCATCGACACGACCATGGGTTTTTCGGCCCTGGATGGCCTCGTCATGGGCACGCGTTGCGGCGCCATCGATCCCGGCGTGCTGTTGTACTTCCTGCTGGAAAGAGGCATCGCGGCGGAGGAACTGCAAACGATGCTCTACGAGAGATCCGGACTGCTCGGTATATCCGGTATTTCAGGCGACATGCGGACGCTGGAAGCAAGCAATGATCCTCGCGCTCGTGAGGCGATGGCGCTTTTCGCCTTCCGCGCGGCGAGGGAAGCAGCAGCGCTTGCAAACACGTTGGGTGGTCTCGAGTGCCTCGTGTTCACCGCCGGCATCGGCGAACGGTCATCATTCATCCGCAAGGCGATATGCGAAAGATTGGCCTGGCTTGGCGTGGCGATCGACGAGCCAGCCAATGAAGCATATGCCGACATCATCAGCCGTCCGGAGAGCAGGGTGACGGTGCGTGTGATTGCGACTGACGAGGAAAAAATTATCGCGCGCCATAGCCGCATGGTGATGCAAGTCTGAGGGATCCGCGATCCGCTTTCAGCCTGAACAGGAGAAGACTGCCAACTCCTGTCGACGCCAACACTGCGCCCAATGCCGACGGCGCACCTGACTGCGAAGGGAACCAGTCAGGCCGTGCCGCGTCATAGAAGCAGGTTTTGTTGCAGCCAGGGAAGTTACATTGATGATCAGGCTTCTTCTTGTCGTCGCCGCGGCGCTCGCCCTTGCATGCGGTGCGACGGGCGCAGCCAAGCTGGACCCAAACGCGGTCAATCGTGCCCAATTCGCCGCCGGGGAACCGAAAGGCGTCGATCCGACCGTTCTGAGGGCGCAGATCCTTTTGGACCGCGCCCGTTTCTCGCCAGGCCTGATCGACGGCCGCCTATCGGAGAACTTCGCCAAGGCGGTTGGCGCCTACCAGACAGCAAACGGTCTCCAGGCCGACGGCAAGCTCACACAGGAGACCTGGGACAAGCTGGTGGCAACTTCCGCCCGTCCGGCCCTGGTTGCCTACGAACTGACGCCCAAGGATGTGCGCGGACCTTTCACCAAGCGTATTCCGGCTCGCATGGAGAAGATGGCCCGTCTGCGGCGGCTCGGCTATCACAACGCGATGGAGAGGCTGGCGGAGCGCTTCCATGTCAGCGAACAATTGCTGAGAATGCTCAATCCGGGCACCACCTTCCGGAAAATTGGCTCGATGTTGATGGTGCCTGATGTCGGGCGGGCGGATCCTCCCGCCACCGTCGCCGGCGTCGAGGTCGACAAGGGCGCTCGTGTGGTGCGCGTGCTCGATGCATCCGGCAAATGGCTCGCAGTCTACCCAGCCTCGATCGGCAGCGACGAGAAGCCGGCGCCGAGCGGCACGGCGGAAGTCAAACGCGTGGTGCACAACCCTACCTATCACTACGATCCGAAGTTCGCCTTCAAGGGCATCAAGACCAAGCGGCCCTTCACGATCGCCGCCGGCCCGAACAATCCCGTGGGATCGGTCTGGATCGACCTTTCCATCGAAAGCTATGGCATTCATGGCACGCCCGAACCCGGCAAGATCGGCACGACGTTCTCGCACGGCTGTATCCGGCTGACCAACTGGGATGCCGAAGACCTCGCCTCCGTGGTGCAAAAGGGAACCAAGCTTAACTTCAAGGACGAGACGGCGGACGTCGGCAACGAGCGGTCTCAGTAGCACATCAGGCTGAAGGCGGTGCCGCCAGAACTTCCTGTGGTTGCAGAGGCATGGCAGACACCTCGAATCCAGCAGGGCGGCGATTGCCGGGACGAAACTCGTTTTGGGAAACGTTTGTGGAACAGGCAACGCTAAAAGCCAGGCGCCCCAACATGGGTGCCCCTTGAGCAAAGACCCTTTGTGGCAGCAGCGCGACACAGCACACGACGCCCAGGGAGATCGGAAATGTCTGCTGGCGCCTACATCAACCGGATCGCGACAGTGGTTCCGGAACATGAGGTTCATCAATTCTATCTGCGGTTCGCGGCTTCCATGCTCGCTGCCAATCGCCGGAGGATATTCGAACGCATGGCCGGCCATGCCGGCATCGAAAGCCGCTATTCCTGCTGTGCGCCCGCCCTCGACCCCGAGGGAGCCTATGTCGACCGTGCCGGAACTTTTATTCGCGGCGCATTTCCCGGAACGGCCGCGAGAATGGCGATGTTTTGCGAAGCCGCTCCTGTATTGGCGAAAAAAGGCGTCGATGGATTGCAGCTTGGCAGCGATGCATCGCGCATCACCCATCTCATCGTCACCACCTGCACCGGGTTTTCCGCGCCGGGCATCGACTTGGACCTGGTTCGAAGCTGCGGCCTGTCGGACAGCGTCGAACGCACCATGATCGGGTTCATGGGCTGCTACGCTGCGGTTAACGCCCTCAAGCTGGCACGCCACATCGTTCGCTCCGACCCGCAATCGAGGGTCCTGCTGGTCAACATCGAACTCTGCACGTTGCATCTGAGCGAAACCACCGAGCTGGAAAAGCTGCTGTCTTTCTGCCTCTGGGGCGACGGCTGCGCGGCCGCACTTGTCACCGCCGAGCCGTTCGGCATCAAGCTCGACAGCTTTCACTGCGCTGTCGCGGCCGAGCGGCGGGACCTGATGAGATGGGACATTCGCGACCATGGCTTCGACATGGTACTTTCTGGCCAAGTCCCTGCGGCGATCCATGACGTGTTGCTGAGTAACCACGACACCTTTCTCGGCGGCCGGCCAACCGAAGCGATCGATCTCTGGGCCGTGCACCCCGGCGGTCGTTCGGTTCTCGATGCCGTCGAAAGGGCGCTGAACCTCGCTCCGGCAGCGCTCAAGCCGTCGCGCGAGGTCCTGCGCCGATACGGAAACATGTCGTCGGCCACCGTGATGTTCGCGATGCAAGAGATGCTGAAGGCGCCGCCGGGCCTGCTCGGCTGCGGCATGTCGTTCGGCCCCGGACTGACAGCCGAAACCATGCTTTTTCGAACAGTGTCATGAGCGAACTGGACCAACGCCGCCTTGTCCCGGAAATCCTCGACGGATTGGCGGTCGACGATCCGCGGGCGCTCGCTTCGCGCCGCGATCTCCGCCGCATCAACGCGCTGATGTTCCAGGCGCGGATCATGGCGTCATTGCTGCGGAAGTTCGCGCCGAAACCGCCACGGCGCATTCTGGAGATAGGGGCGGGCGACGGCACCTTCATGCTCGCCGTGGCGCGGCGCGTCGCCAGGCATTGGCCCGGGGTGGAACTGACAATGCTCGATCGCGTCGGTCTTCTCACAGCTGAACTCTCCGCCGATTTCGACCGGTTGAAGTGGACCGTCGAAGGCATCACCGCCGACGTGTTCGATTGGGCAGAAGTCGCCGGCGGCAGGCAGTTCGACGCGATCACCGTCAATTTGTTCCTGCATCATTTCGACGATGCCAGGCTGGTGCGTCTGTTTTCCCTGCTGGCGCCGAAGGCCCCGCTGCTCCTTGCGACGGAACCGTTGAGATCGATGCCGGCGCTGGCCGCGGCTCGTCTTCTGCCTTTAATCGGCGTCAATGACGTGACACGACACGATGCGGCCCAGAGCGTGCGTGGCGGCTTTCGCGGCAGCGAACTGTCCGCGCTCTGGCGCGCAGCCGGACGCGAGCCGCTCGAGGAACGACGCGCCGGCCCCTTCTCCCATGTCTTCGTCGGCGCCAGTGACAATGCCGGTTCTGAGTTGAAGCCGTGAGCAGGCCATCGACCTATGATGCGATCGTCATCGGTGCCGGTCCTGCGGGAAGTTCCGTTGCACTGACATTGGCCCGGCACGGATGGTCCGTGGCGATCGTGGAAAAAAGGGCGTTCCCGCGCCGCAAGGTCTGCGGCGAATACATCTCGGCAAGCAACCTTGTCCTTCTCGACCGACTGGAGATCGGCGATGCCTGGCGCATGAATGCCGGCCCCGAAATCCGCCGTGTAGGCTTTTTTTCCGGCGAGACTTGCGTCGAGGCGCCAATGCCGGATGCAAAATATCTGCCCTCTGCAAAAGACGCCTTCGGCAGGGCGCTGGGCCGGGACGTTCTCGACGCTCTGCTGTTGCAGGCGGCGCAATCGGCGGGCGCCGCAATCCTCCAGCCCTGCCGGGCCGTCGCCATCGACCGGGATGGAGACATGCAAAGGGTGCGCATTCAGGCGAGGGACGAGAATTCGGGCGACGAGACGACGACTTTGCGGGCGCCGGTGATTGTCGCCGCGCACGGTTCCTGGGAACCCGGACCGCTGCCAAGCCAGTTCGAAAAGATCAGCCGCCCATCGGACCTGCTCGGCTTCAAGGCGCATTTCACCGGATCGTCACTCGCGCCCGATCTGATGCCGCTACTGGCGTCTCCCGGCGGCTATGGTGGCATGGTCCTGGCCGATCATGGCCGGCTGTCGATCTCGTGCTGCATCAGGCGCGACATGCTCGCGCGACTGCGCAGGAACCGTAGCTCCGGACATGATGGCCCCACACAGGATGGCAATGTGTCGGCTGCCGAGGCGGTGTTCCGCCATCTTATGGCTTCTTGCCGGGGCGTGAGCGATGCTCTGGATGGAGCCCGCCTCGACGGGCGTTGGCTTGCCGCCGGCCCGATCCGTCCTGGCATCCGCGCCTGCTATGAACAGGATATCTTCCGCGTCGGCAATGCTGCCGGGGAGTCTCATCCGATCATCGCCGAAGGCATCTCCATGGCGCTTCAGTCCGGTTGGCTGCTCGCCAGGGAACTTGCTGGTGCCTCAAGTGGCCGGGAAGGGCGTGAAGCTGCCGGCAGACGCTATCAAGCGGCCTGGCGAGGATTGTTTTCGACACGGGTCTACGCGGCGGCAGCCATCGCCCGAGTGGCCCTCGGCCCCGCGGGTCCAGCATTGATGGCAGGGGCTGTCCGGAATTTCCCGCAGGCACTGACACTCGGTGCGCATATGAGCGGCAAAACGAGACCGGTCCCAGGTCTTACATGACCTGCTCTGCGGCGCTTCGCCGCTCGCAGTAACATCCGGGTTGTCGAGATATCGGGCCGAATGCCTTTCCTGGGAAGCGCTCTGGAACCTCGATCTGTCGATAGCGTTTTCGACCGGAGGTTCGAAAATGGTCCGACGTCTGTCCTGGAAATCGATTGTTGATCACAACGCGCCGCTGGTGCTGCCGTCGGCGGGCGATGCACTGACGGCCCGGCTGATCGAGCGCGCCGGGTTCCCGGCCTATCAGATCGGCGGCTTCGCCATGGTTGCCGCCATGCATGCGGTGCCCGACATCGATCTCGAGCAGTTCGGCGAAAAGCATGCCAAGGTACGCGAGATCATCGAGGCTTCCGACCTGCCGGTGTTGGTCGACGGTGACGACGGCTATGGCGACGTCAAGAACGTGACACGCACTGTGAGAAGCTACGAGGCGGTCGGCGCCTCGGCTCTGTTCATCGAGGACCAGAAGCCGCCCAAACGCTGCGGCCACATGGCTGGCAAGCAGGTGGTCCCGCCTGACTTCATGGAGGAAAAGATCAGGGCGGCGGTCGCCGCACGCAGCAACCCCGATTTCTTTCTGCTCGCCCGGACCGACGCGCGCGAGCCGAACGGCATCGATGATGCAATCGAACGCGGCCACCGCTATCTGGAGGCGGGTGCGGACGGAGTTTATGTTGAGGGGCCGACGAGCTTGAAGGAGCTGAAGACCGTGGGCGCCGCCTTCCGGGACGTGCCATTGGCCACTAGCATCCTTGAGCGAGGCGGCAAGACGCCGTGGGTCTCGCCTTCAGAGATGCATGAGATGGGGTATGACATGATCCTTTATCCCACAACGGTGCTGTTCCGGGCGGTCAAATCCATGCAGCAGGCGTTGGACGATCTGCGTGAGGGCAAGCCACTGGAACCCGAAGCGAGCGTCGATCTCAGGACGTTTGAAGACATTGTGCGCATGTCTGAATGGGCCGGAATAGAGAACCGCTTTATGGGGTCTTCGCATGACGAAGGTGGGGTCTTTGGAAAGATCAAACAGAAACTGACAGGCGAATGAGGAATCCCGCTCGTCAGCATGGCGTCGACCCCATCAGCGACGAGTGGTCTGTCCAGGTTCTCCCTTGCGCGCCCGTTCAGGGACGAGTTTTCCGGCATTGGCGCGAAGCCCCCGGACAAATTCCTCGATGTAAGGCAGGAATTCGAACAGCAGAATGACGACAAGCATCGTCACGATGTAAGCGACAGGCAGAGGTTCCGATTTCCAGACAAGATTGAATCGTGCCGGCTCTGCTCCAAAGCCGAAGAGTGCGAGGAATTGGCCCCAGTGCAGGGAGATCACGATGATGATGCCCATCAGCGGGATCATCTCCAGAAAGCTGTGAACGTGCTGCTCGACCGGGGTCACGGTTCGTGCCGTGGTGGCGTAGCGCACGTCCCACATGGCGGTGGCTTCGTGGACGAGGAATGCAACAAGCATGCTGGCGATGATCAAGGCGTTGATATCGAGGAACATTGCCGCCAGCAGCGGAATGCCGACCTCAACGAACATCAGAAGATGAATAAGAGATTCCTTGGCGCCGGTCGTCGTCTCGATATGCGAGGCGCGATGACATAGCCAATCTGCGAACCCGGCCAAAAGCCAGAGCGGCAGGATGAAATACATCAAAATAAGGACAGTCGGATCGGACAGCATTTCAGTCCCCAGTGGCTAAGCGCGGAACGCTCGCGCAACTGTTCAACTAGTTCGATCAGCAGGTCCGACTATGCCAGGTGGCGAAAAAACGACGTGTGACGAAAAACGCGGCAATTCGCATGCTGCCGATCAGGATCCGGCTCCGCCAGGCGGAAACAATATTCCTTGTACGAAAAATACCAAGCAAGCGGTCGGGGGAACCAACCGCCCATCGAAATATTGTGCAAGCAATCCCGGTCGTCGTATCCCCGCTTGGTACGTTTTCGATGCTAGCTGCGCCGGCTTTGCGATTCGATAATCGAGCAGGAGCTGAGTCCGCATGCCCAGATATTTTTTCTACCTTCGAGATGAGAGCGGAAACCTGCAGGAGGATCCTGAGGGTCAGGAATTTTCCGATCTCGCGGGCGCCGAGGAAAACGCCATGGCTTCAGCGAAAGAAATCCTCGCTGAAGAGCTTCTGCGTGGCAAGCCGGTGCGGACCGGGTTGGCCTTCGAGATTTTTGACGAAAACCACAGACTGGTGCTCCACTTCCCATTTGCCTTCGCGGCTGAAAAGGCCGGGCCACCCCCTTAATGTCGAATTGCTTGGCCCTGGTGGATGAAAGGGTCTATCAATGCACGATCGTCTGCACGATCATACGGGCGCAAACGACTGGGAGATAGCGTGCTCTTGCCCTGCATCGGGTCAGATCAATGCCTAGTCACGTCGAGAGTTCCTATCAAAATGGATTGCTGCGGCGACTAAATCCCGCCGATCTGGCGTTGCTTGAACCCCAGCTCGAACATGTGCAGCTGCCGCTGCGTATGATGCTTGAAAGCGCCAAAGCGCCTATCGAACATGTATATTTCCTCGAGACGGGCATCGCTTCGATCGTCGCGAAGCTCCCCAAGGGGCGCGACACCGAAGTGGGATTGATCGGCCGAGAAGGCATGACCGGGGTTCTGGTCGTGCTCGGCGATAGTCAGGCCCTGCATGATACCTATATGCAGATTCCGGGAAGCGGGTTCAGGCTTCCTGCGGCGGCCCTGGCAACCGCACTCTCGGAGAGCACGACGCTGAGAGCCTTGTTCTTGAAGTATGTGCAGACGCTCTACGCCCAGGCCGGCTACACGGCCTTGGTCAACGCCCGCTCGAAGCTCGACGAGAGGTTGGCGCGCTGGCTGCTCATGTGCCACGATCGGGTTTCCGGTGACAGCGTTACGATCACGCATGAATTCATGTCCGTCATGCTGGGGGTGCGCCGGCCGGGCGTCACCATTGCAATCCAGGAGCTTGAGGGCAGAGGTCTGATCAGGGCAACACGCGGCGAAATTGTCATTCGCGATCGTGCTGGCCTGTTCCTTGTGACCGACGGGGCCTACAGCGAGCCAGAAAGGGAGTATGAGCGCCTCATCGGAAGGCTTGCCTAGCAGTCCCATCTTCCGGCCGTATCATTGTCCGCAAGCGTACAGAGGCCGCGCGAGATATCGACAGCGCGGCCAATCGTCATAAAATAGGCCCCGTACGACGCAGCGCCAATCGCGAGATGGCGGCAACGCCGCAACCCAGCCGAAGCGGGCTCTGCCGTCGGCCGTACCAATCGGGGAGGGCGATATGTCAAAGATGGTGAAAAGCGATGTCTTCGACCTCGAGACCTACAGCGCGGTCTACGCGGTCATTTCCAGCTATGGCGCGGACGACATTATCTCAACGGCGATCGCGGTGGATGAAATCCGCAAGAAATTTCCTGGATGTCCGTGCGACGACGAGGAATTGGTCGGCCTTATGCTCCAAGCCATGACGGGCAAAAAAATCGCCGTGAGCTTCGATCACCGTGTGGAACCCGTCGTGTGGCCTATCGCGCCGTCGATCGCTTCCGATAGCAAAGGCTCGCATTAGGTGAGCAACCTTACATCTATCGCGATTTTGGAAGACGAGGCCTTTATCGCACTCGACCTGGAAGAATCGCTGCGTGATGCAGGATTCAAGATCGCAGGCGTTTTCTCGTCCTGCGCTGCCGCGCTTGAATGGCTCAAGGACAACTCGCCCAATGTGGTTGTCATGGATATCGAACTGGCGGATGGCGATTGCGCAGATATCGCCACGCTGCTTCATGCGCGGGACATCCCATTTGTCGTGCACTCGGCAAGTTTTGCCAATTCAGGCTTCCACGATCCGATTTTCCTTCACGGCACGTGGGTTACAAAACCGGGTTCGCCGTCCGATTTGCGCAATGCCATTCATACGTCCCTGGCCACGGCGAACGACGATGATGTCTCGCGGCCCGCCCAGGCTGGGAAGGCCTCTTGAAACGTGACTGTGGCAAACCCTGCGCGGCATTGAGTTAGCGGGCCTTCATCCCTCTGCCTTGAAATTCTTGGCTTCCTTTTCGACTTTGGGGCTGTCCTTGCCATGCTTTCGCATGAGCTCCCTGGCTTGCTCGGGTGAGACGTCGGTAGTCTCCGCCAAGCGCAGTGCTTTCTTGTCTTTGCTCTCGGTCTTTTGCTTCTTGGCCGTCATGGCTTTTTGAACTCCCTGGAACCTGTTCCGATCGATCTTCGCCGATGCAACCACCCGAGCATGCCTGGATGGTCATTGCTTTGTTCGCTTCGACGAGACGTCAACGATGCGGTGCCGGGCAGGTTCCCCGTGCCGACGGCCGGGCAATATGCAGGGTCGGCAAAGTCGGAGACAATGCTCATGCTCGAGGCAGTCACGCCACGCGGCGGTACCGGTGGCAATCCCGGATGAATTCGTTGAAGAAACGGCCTTTTGAGAAAGCCTTCGAGAAAGCAGCATAAGTTGCCGGGGCGACATCCTCATAGTCATAGCGTTTGCCGCTCGGCACAAACCAGACTGAAAGGGTTCTGGTTGTGGGATCGTAGCGCGTGTTTTGAATCACGGTCGATGGCATGCCGGCACCCGATGGATCACCCGGATAATCCACCAGCGATAGCCAGGTTCCCTCGATGCCGTCACTCGTCGAACAGCGATTAGCGGTCGCGCGGGTTGCCGAATTTCAGGTCGCGCGTCCTCGAATATCGATCGATGCGTGGCAGGCTGTCACCAAACTCGACCCACGGCAGTCTCATATCCCAATAGGCATGGGCCTGCGGCTGAAAACCTTCAGGCCTGTCAAAGAAGCCGATCGTCACATAAAACTCGTCTGGCAGACCTTCGTCGCTATAGCCTATCGAACTCCCGCAATCCGGGCAGAACGTGCGGCTGACGCCTGGCGTCCTGGAAAAGGCCTTCGGTGTTCCCCTAAGAAGCCGGAACTGCCCGGGCCGATAACCGACCCAGACCGTGAGCGGACTTCCGATGGCCCGGCGGCAATCGTCATCGTGATCGTAGCATATCCAGAAGGGCTCTCCGTCCATGACTGCGGCAATCCCTCCGCAGAAGCAGGTTCCGGTCTCGTGCCGCACCATAGGTCAATCCTGTCACGCTTAAGGGATATGCGGAGAGCGGCCAAGCGGCCGCTCCGCGCTCAGATGTTGGAAGTCACGCGTCGTGGTGTTCGGGCAGTTCCTTGAGCTGATCCTTGGTCCAGTTGGTCACCGCGTGAACGTCGCCGTCTTCATCGCGCATGAACTCCAACTGGTCCGCGGGAATGGCCACTGGCTTGGCACCGATACCGAGAAAGCCGCCGACATCGATGACAACCTGACTGCCGGCTCCAGAGCCGTGGACATGCGAAACACTGCCGACCTTATTGTCGTCGGCGTCGTAAATCGTCGCGTCTTCCAGAACGTCCGGGGTCAATTCGGTGCTCGTGAGACGTACATGTTTGGTGTGATCCATCACTCGAAACTCCTTTTGGGTGGGATATTTTGAACCTCCCAGCGGGGCAATCGTTCCGAAAGCGTACAAAGAAAACCGCCGGCTGCACGATTGGACGCCGGTGCTTGGAGCGACCATCGCACTGCTGCCCATCATCAGACGTGCCTCGCCGACACCAGCCCCACGTTGACGGGCGCTGTGAACGCTCTAATTCCAATGTGGAGTGGGAGGGACCGCCATCAATTCCGCGCTCTGGATAGCATTCGTCGGAACGGTCATCCTTATGCAGATGCCACCAGGCCCCGACAGTATGCTCGTAACGGCGCGCGGGATCGGGCAAGGCCGCACGGTTGCACTCTTCACCGTGCTGGGAATGACCGTCGGCGCGGCCATGGTGCAACTGCCCCTTGTCGCGCTTGGCGTCACCAGCCTCCTAAGAGCTTCGCCGCTCGCGTTCGCAGCGCTCCAATGGGTCGGATCCGCCTACCTCGTTTGGCTCGGGCTGAGGCTAATTTTCACGGCACCGGATGCTCGCGTCCAGCAGGACAAAAGCCCGATCGAGCCGCTGGCGGCAGCACGCGAAGGCATGATCGCCAACCTGATCAATCCTTGGCCCATTACATTCATGGTCGCTTTCCTGCCGCAGTTTGTCGATCCCCACGGAAGTTCTGTTACGCTCCAACTGTTGGTGTTGGGAGCAACCCAGAAGATAACGGGGGTGTTGGTGCTGGGAGTGTATGCCCTCGCTTCGGGAAGCATTGGTTCCTGGATCATGACACGGCCGCGGGTGAGACTTTGGCAGCAACGCATAGCCGGTCTCTTCATCGTTGGGCTTGGATTCCGAATGGCGTTTGGTGGAGGGGCAAGCCGCTAACGGGATCGCGTGCCCAAGGTTACAAAATTTCGGCCCAACTGCCGCCAACCGACCGGAACGGCAGGCTGACGCTTACGTCCAAGTTTTTCGAAGAAAGATCCGGGCGTTTTGCTCAACTCCGAAATCGACCCTGGCGAATTCCTCATAACCTTGGCTATGCTCCGCGACGAAACGTGGCTCGGTTCCTGATATTGCCTGTCGGGTCGACCTTTACCATCTAGCCATGATGTCGACGCTCAAATCAAAAACATCCGGCGTATCCCTGCGCCAGCGCGATCTCTTTGGTGGTACCGAGGATCTCCCCGAAGGATTCGTCTATCAGCCGGAATTGATAACACCACGGGACGAAACGGAACTCGCCCGGCATCTCGAAGGCCTACCCTTCAAGGCGTTCGATTTCCATGGCCATCTGGCAAACCGACGCGTCGTCGGCTTTGGCCTGCGCTACGACTATGACCGGAACAAAGTGGTGGAGGCGCCGCCGATCCCCGACTTTCTGCTGCCTCTGCGCGAAAAGGTTGCGATCTTTGCGCGCCGGTCCGCCGAAGCCTTCACGCAGGTGTTGATCAATGAATACCGAGCCGGCGCTGGCATTGGCTGGCATCGCGACAAGCCTCATTTCGAAGATGTTGCAGGTGTTTCGCTCCTGGCGCCCTGCGATTTCCGGCTCAGGCGCCAGAGCGGCACCAAATGGGATCGCCAGACCATCGTCGTCGAGCCAAGGTCGGCCTATCTCATGACCGGTCCATCAAGGACAGAATGGGAGCATAGCATTCCGCCGGTTGCCGATCATCGGTATTCGATCACCTTGCGGACTTTGCGATCCTGAACAGCGCGCGCCGGCCTTTCAGGATCCTCGTGGGGTTGCCGTCGACAAGTCCGGCGCCCTGTTGATTGCCGATGATGTCGGAAACACGGTCTGCGCGTAACGTCCGCACGCCAGTAGGGTACTCGCGTGGCTACGGATCGCTTGCTTTATCTCGGTGCAAATTCCGCCAGCGCCTTGATGAATGCTTCCGGCGCCTCGATCGGCAGAAACTCGCCGCAATGGGCGATCATATGGCCTTGAAGGTTGTTTGCGCCGGACTGCCTCAAACCCTCGAGATAGTCGTCGATAGATCCGAAATCCGCGTCGCCGCGGATATAGAGGATCGGAACGTCGATGCGTGCCGGCATCGCATTGACCTTGGCATCCTCCTTGGACGCGCGATACCAGTCAAAGCCGGCCTTGAGTGCCTCCGGCCTCGAATAGGCTGCGGTAAAAGTCTCCCGCATTTCATTCGTTACAGCCCCGGCGCGGCCAGCGAGCAAGTCGAAGAAGAAGTCGAAATAGGCGCGCTGGTGGCCTGTCACCAACAATTCGGGCAGATCGGGCACCGAATGGAACGCAAAATGCCAGATGTCCGGGTTTGCAATGACATTCCTCCATGGATGAAGGCCGGGGATAACCGTATTCATCGGCACCGCGCCAACGATGCGATCGCCGTGATGGCGAGCTGCAGCGAAGGCAATCATGCCGCCCACGTCAAAGCCCGCAACGACAATGGATTTGGCGCCGAGCGCCTCGGCGGCTGAAATCACGACATCGGCCAGAACCCTCTTTTCCGCCGACGGGGGCGTGCCACGCGATTCACCGATTTCCGGAAGGTCGAATGCCAGGGTGAAGTATCGCGTGCCAAGTTGCTCGATCACGCCATCATAGATTTTTCGGGAATGGGGCCAACCGTGCAGGAGGACCAAAGCCGGTCGATCCGGATCGCCGGCCATGGATACCGCCAGCTTCATGCCGCTTGTTTCGACGGTCCGGACGAGCATCATTTATCCTTTCGCAAGAATTTTGGGAAAACGACGGTCGGCCGAATAGGTTGCCAGATTGGTTCCGTCGGCATCGCCCCGGCGCCGCTGTTCGTTCCCCAGCAGGCGCACACTATCCGCCCGCGCAACAATGCTCAGCCCGTCTCGCCGTGCGGCGAGGCGGGCTATCAGTCCGGGTCGTTTGGCTAGGTCAAGATCAGCACGATCTTGAATGTATCCGGATCGACGATGACGATCCGACCGTCCGCAAGGACGAAATACTCGTAGGTTTCGTAAGCCGGGACGATCTTGACGATACGAGCCGGCAAACGATGCAGCCTGATCTTGTGCCGCGGAACTTCGACGCCGATGCTGATGTCAAAAGCGACATTGGACACCGGCTCGACCTTCGTCTCCCGGATGATCTGGGTCACCTGGGTTTTCTGTTCGACCGTCACATTGTTGATGGAGGCGGTCGACGTCGTATCCTGCGTTGAGGTCTTGCCCTGAGCCTGCTCATCGGTCTGCATCTTGGCCTTGCCCTGGGCCTGCTGGTCGGTGGTGGTGCCGGCCTTGTCCTGAGCCTGCTCGTCGGTCTTGACCTTGGTCTTGCCCTGGGCCTGCTGGTCGGTGGTGGTGCCGGCCTTGCCCTGAGCCTGCACGTCGGTCTTGACCTTGGCCTTGCCCTGGGCCTGCTGGTCGGTGGTAGCGCCAGCTTTACCCTGCGCCTGCTCGCCCGACTTCGAATCCGTTTGGCAGTTGGCCGTTCCGGCGACGCAATTCGCGTCTGCTCCTGATTGGCTTTCGGCCGGCTGTTGTGTCTGGGCCATCGCTGTCCCACAGCCGAGTCCGATCGCCAGCATGCTGGTAACGAGAACATGTTTCATGGGAAAATCTCCCTGGTGAGTTCGTCCCTTCAGTGGGTAGAACCATGACCAAAAAAGATTGTTCCGACAAAGAATGCGTGACTGCTAAAAAACGATCCGCTTGAGATCGTACGGTGCGCAGGTGTTTGAGGCATCGCTTCTCCTGACCTCCGGATGAAGCATGTGACGCCGTCATCAATGCATGGGCTCGCGTACCAGATGGAATTTCGCGATCTCGCAGTGTCGGTCCACCAGCGACAGCAAATCCGTGGGCGGGCCGCTACGGTCTGGCCGCCTCCAGCCAATTTCAAACGAAAATACAGGGCTGTCGCGATCCGGTCGGCGCTCGAGGCCAACCAACCGCGCCCGGTAACCGAGCGGCTTGACGATGTCGTCGAGATCGCCCGCTCTCCCATCCTTCCAGGCGACATCCAGTTCAGCATGATGGTCGCGAGGAATGTGCAGGTCGATCCACTTCAGAACGAGAAGCGTCAACAAGGTCAGCCCCGTCCCGGCCGCCCCCAAGCCATACTGGCCGCCGCCGAAGGCCAAGCCGATCGCCGTCATCACCCACAGGGTGGCAGCCGTAGTGACCCCGCTGACAAGGTTGCCGCGGCGAAGGATGGCGCCACCGCCGATGAAGCCGACCCCTGTCAGCACGCCGAGCGGAAAGCGCAACACGTCCATGGAGCCAAAGGAATCGGGGCTTTTGCCGCCAACTCCCAACAATATGTTTGCCTGTACCATCGTGAGGGCGGCGGCCAGTCCGACCAGAATGGTCGTCCTGAAGCCCGCCGAATGACCGCGCGTTTCGCGGTCCAATCCGATCGCCGCCCCGGCGACCACGGTCAAAACCAATCGCACCACGATATCTTGCCAGTCTGGATTTAGGGGCATTGCAAGGGCCTGAATTAGAAGCCGATTATTGTGCAATCCAATTCTCATGCGCGCGTTAAGTTCCCTGCGCCATGTTCAGGAGATCCGCGCAGCCAAGCTCGCAGCTGAAAATTGAGACCGTAATTCTAGCGGCGCGGGCTGCGTATCGGGATTTGCACGACATTCTCCGACCCAGGCGGGTCAAAAGCCATGGCCAGTTGACGCACTGAGGCCATCTCCACGATCAGTTCTTCGATCGAAAGGTTTGGCAAACCGGTCTTCACCTTCTGCCTCACGCTGGCTGCAAGCTCATGAACCCGTACCGGGACGAAAAGTGGGCTGTCATCCAGCAGCTTGCTGATTTCGATCACGACATCGGCGTCAATGTCTTTCGGCAATTCCCGCATGGGCGTCACCTCGGTCCCGCAGCGGCCCGTGACGGGCATCTGGCATTGCGCGCCAGGCCATGGAATACGTCGGCTGTGCCGGGCGCTGATCCATTCATAAATCCGCTGGCTTCGACGTGTCACGAAAAAAATCGGTACGGCAATAACCAAGCGGTTCGGTTCACCGGCCTGCAAGCGCCATGCGCGGATCGCGGTCTGCAGCTTTTTCCCACAAGGAGGAACAAAAAATATCGCCCGGAATTGAGACTGGTGGATCGGAGGATCGAGTGATGGATAGCAGGGAAGAGCGCATCAAACGGCGAGCTTACGAGATCTGGGAGCGCGAGGGCCGGCCAACGGGGCGCGAACAGGAGCATTGGGATCAGGCTGTCCAGGAGATAGAGGCAGAAGGTTCGGAGACCGAACGCGGTCCAGTTGTGTCTGATCCGTCAGTTGGCGACGGCGCAAAAAGCTGGAAGGATTGAAGGCAGGCCCGCTCGTCCCTGCCTGGCAACCCAAACCCTTCAGCCTCGTTTGTCGAATATCAACCAGAGGAGGTTTCCATGAAGAGGCCCCTGTCGTTTCTGGTGCTGGCTGCTGTTCTTGCGCTCGGCGCATGTGACAACAACATCGAACCGATGAAAGCCGATACCGAGACGGTCACCAAGAACCCGCAGGTTGACCAGGACGCCAGACCCAAGTCGACGACCGCCGGCGACCAGGCAACTACGGTGCCGCAGAAATAAGTGCTGTCCTCATTTTGCGATACGCCGTTGCTGCGCATCGCCTATCCTCGGGATGAGACGCCCTTGTCCTGCCGCAAATCTCAGACCACCAAGTTGGTGAGTGGTAGATGCTGTTGGGTCTCGGGCGGACATCATGAAACCTTTTGATTTTTAAGCCGTTATCGCCCTTATGTCCGGGGCTGAATTCAAGCCGAAAGGGGTCGAAGGCGCCGAACCACGCGGTGCTGCAAAGTCGCGCCGGAAAAGGGCCTCGATTGTCGAAGCCGCGGCCGAGGCCGACGATCAAGCCGCGCCCGAGGTCGACGGCCAGGCCGCGCCGCCGCCGGATGCCATCGAACCCGATCCGGAACTGACGCCCGAAGAGGTCGAGCATGCGCGCAAGCGATACTTGCTTCGGCGGTTCTGGATCAGCGCACGCGGTTACTGGAGCCGCGGCGGCGATCGGTTCGCCTGGCCGCTCACGATCGGGGTGCTGCTGCTGATCTGCATCAACATCGGCTTCCAGTATGGGATCAATGTCTGGAACCGTTCGATGTTCGATGCTCTCGAGCAGCGCAACGCCCGTAGCGTCTATTTCCTCAGCGCGGTATTCGTGCCGCTGGTGATCTGCAGCGGCAGCCTTGTCGTCGCGCAGGTCTATCTGCGCATGACCATCCAGCGCCGCTGGCGTTCCTGGCTGACCACCGCGGTCATCGCACGCTGGCTGGCAGGCGGCCGCTACTATCAGTTGAACCTCGTCGGCGGCGACCACAAGAACCCCGAGGCCCGCATGACCGAGGATCTGCGCATCGCCACCGAGTCGCCGGTCGATTTCATCGCCGGCGTCCTCAACGCGTTTCTGTCGGCCTCGACCTTCATCGTCGTGCTATGGACCATCGGCGGCGCGCTCACTCTGCCTATCGGCGGTGAGAGCATCACCATTCCTGGCTTCCTGGTCATCACCGCGGTGATCTATGCCGCCATCACCTCGACCTCGATGGTGGTTATCGGCCGCAATTTCGTCCAGCTCTCCGAGCGGAAGAACCAGGCGGAGGCCGAACTGCGCTACACGCTGACGCGCGTGCGCGAAAACGGCGAGAGCATCGCCTTGCTGGGCGGCGAGGAGGAGGAGCGCAGCGGCATCGACAGGAATTTCGGCCATGTGCTGAGGCAATGGGCGCTGCTGACTGGCCAGCACATGCGCACGGCGGCGGTGTCGCAGGGATCGAGCCTGTTTGCGCCGGTCGTGCCGATCCTGCTGTGTGCGCCAAAATTCCTCGAAGGCTCAATGACGCTTGGCGAGGTGATGCAGGCAGCCTCCGCCTTCGGCATCGTGCAGGGCGCTTTCGGATGGCTGGTCGACAACTATCCCCGTCTCGCCGACTGGAACGCCTGCGCCCGGCGCATCGCTTCGCTGATGATGTCGCTCGATGGGCTCGAGCGCGCGGAACAGAGCGACGCGCTCGGACGCATCCAGCACGGCCAAACCGATGACGGTGCGATGCTCAGCCTCGACAACCTCTCCGTGACGCTCGACGACGGCACCGCCGTGGTGAAGGAGACCGAGGTTGCGATCGAACCGGGTGAACGGGTGCTGGTGGCCGGCGAATCCGGATCGGGCAAGTCGACGCTGGTGCGGGCCGTCGCGGGCCTGTGGCCGTGGGGCGGCGGCGGCGTCAATTTCCACGCCGGCAGGCGTCTGTTCATGCTGCCGCAGCGCCCCTACATCCCCTCGGGCACGCTTCGCCGCGCGGTTGCCTATCCTGCGGCGGCGGACAAATGGACGATCAGGCAAATCAAGGCAGCCCTCGACAAGGTGGGTCTTGCCTATCTTGCCGACAGGATCAAGGAAGAAGCGCCATGGGACCAGACGCTGTCGGGTGGCGAAAAGCAACGCCTCGCCTTCGCGCGCCTGCTGCTGCATCGCCCCGATATCGTCGTGCTGGATGAAGCGACATCGGCGCTGGACGAGAAGAGCCAGGACAAGATGATGCAAACGGTGATCCGCGAACTGCCTGACGTAACCATCATAAGCGTGGCGCATCGCGCCGAGCTGGAGGCCTTCCACAGCCGCAAGATCACACTGGAGCGGCGTGAGGGCGGGGCAAAGCTTGTCAGCGACATCGATCTTGTCCAGCGCAGGAGGAGCAGGCGGAACCTGCTCGGGCGCGCCCTGTGGGGCTCCGGCGCTCGCAACAGAAGGTAACGTGACCCAGTAGGGCGACGTTGGTGCAAACGCGTGACTGACGAAGCTATCTCGGCCAGATCTTGGGAGCCTGCTTGACCTTCGAGACATCGTCGAATAGCTAAGGCTCGCGCGCGGGTATAGCTCAGTGGTAGAGCAGCAGCCTTCCAAGCTGAATATGCGGGTTCGATTCCCGCTACCCGCTCCAGACTTTCATTCCAGCGCCGGCAAGCCGAAACACTGCGCGGCAAGGCGCGCAGCGCTCCAGAAGCGTTTGCTTGCGCCGCGCTTGGCTAGCTGTTGAACGCGGACACCACCTGGTGCTGTTGCGGCACCTGGCCGTTTGGCGTCAGCTTGTCGACGATGCCGGGCAAGGCGGTGGACAGTTGCTTGAGCAGTTCCTGCTCGTCCATTCCGGTCCGTTGCGCGATCTCGCGAATGATCTGCGGGCCGATCGCGGTGCCGAGATCATTGGCGTTGATCGACTGGTTCTGCCCGGTGCCGACCCAGGAGTCCGCGGCGTTGCCGTGGCCGGCATCCCTGAGCTTGTCGAGCAGGCCGCCCAGTCCGCCGAGCAGGCCACCGTCGGCGGACGTGGTTTCCGTCGGGGCAGGGCCGGCCGGAGCGGGAGCGGCTGGCTGTTCGGGCTGTTCGGCACTTCTGCCGCTCAGCATCTTTCCGACCAGCAGCGCGCCGAGCGCGATCATCAGTGGTTTGGTGATGTTGCCGCCCGGAACGGCATTGTCAAAAAGTCCCATAGTGGATCCTCCATAGCGACCAAGCCCGTCCGATCTCGACAATGGACCATTCGGGCGGAATTTCAAGCTGGCTTGAGGTTTTGACAATCATATGAAAATGTTCGGCTGGCGGGGGGATGGAGAGGAAAAAATGGGTATCATCAGCTGGATCATTCTCGGCGTGGTCGCCGGCTTCATCGGCAGCAAGATCGTCAACAAGACCGGCCAGGGCATGATCATGGATATCGTGCTGGGCATCGTCGGCGCCATAGTCGGAGGCCTGATCTTCAGTGCCTTCGGCGCGTCAGGCGTCACCGGCCTCAACATCTACAGCCTGATCGTCGCGGTGGTTGGCGCGGTGGTTGTCCTCTGGGCCTACCATCAGTTCAGTGCGAAGCGGGCGCTTTAGGCGTCTGCCGGGTCGTCTGAGGTTCGAATTTCTGTTGGGGCAGACTGGCTTCGAGCCGGTATGTGCAGCGGCTCGCCTATGGCATCAACACCGCGTCGGCGGCCGCGAAAAAGATCAGCGTTCCCGCGATGAACACCGCCCAGCCGACAAGCGACTTGCGGATGGCGGCCTTGTGCTCGGTGTCGGAGCTCTTGTTCCGGTCAAAATCCGTCATGGGGAAACTCCCTTGGCTGCTTGATCATGTCGCCGTCGATCGAACGGTTCTTCGCCGATTAGACGATCTTTTTCGGCCCGGCAACGGCTCGTGGGCGCCTGTCTGGGTGCCGAGGCTAATGCATGCCGCCCAAAAGTGATCTCGGTTTTGGGAGAACGACATGCATAAAAACAAAGACCTAAAGCGCGTCGTATGAATCCGTTTCAGCGCGACGCGCTTTAGGCGACGACGGTCAGTCGGCGCTTGCGCTGATCCAGCGAGACGATGGTCAGCCCGCTGCCGACGACCAGCAGGATGCCGCAGACCGCCAGCGCGTTGGGGAATTGCCCGAACACCAGCAGGCCCGAAATGACCGCCCAAACGGTGAAGCAATAGTAGAACGGCGCCACGGCGCTTGTCGGGCCGACGCGATAGGCCATGAAGATGAAGAAGTGGCCGAAGATCAGGAAAAATCCGGCGCCGGCCATCAGCAGCAGGTGATGCGTCCCGGGCATGACCCAGCGCTCGGAAACCAGATGCGCTGCACCGGCGCCGATCAGCACCACCACGACGGCCGAAATCGCCACGATCATCCCCGGCACCTCGGCCGAGACCCGCCTGCCGGCAAGGTCGCGCGCCGCCGCAAGTGCTGCGTTGGCGAGCGCCAGCAGGGCGTAGACCGAAATGCCTTGCATGGTCGGTTGCGCCACCATCAAGGCGCCGACGAAGCCGAGCCCGATCAGCGCCATGCGCTGGCCACCGATCCGCTCGCCAAACAGGATCGAGGAGCCGACCAGCATCAACAGCGGCGTGATCTGTCCGAGCGCGGTGGAATCGGCGATCTGCATGTTCGCGAGCGCGACGACATAGCAAAGGATCGCCGCCAGTTCGAGCAGGTTCCTGCGCAGCACTTGGCCGTCGAAGATCAGCGGGATCTGCTTGTCGTAGCCCAGAGCGAACAACAGCGGAAAGCCCCAGAGCGCTGCCGCGGCGCCGCGCAGAAACAGCACTTCGTAGGACGGCAGTCCCGCCGTCGCGAGCTTCATCATCGTGTCGTTGACGAGATACGACCCCGTCGAGACGATCATGAACAACGGGCCACGGATCGAGGCAGGGATGAAATGCATGCGGTCAGGAGATCAGACCTCCGTGACGGCTGCAATGGGCCATGGAGCAGCCCTCAGATCGGACAGCAAGAGACAAGGCGAGGGAGTGCAACGCGGCTTTTATCAGCCGGCCCGTCACCCATTCCATTTCACGCTTCGCCTTCCTATATCAGCGCCACATCCCGCAATCGGATCGATGGTTCGGACCGAGTGAGACGGCACCCGGCCAAAAGACGCTTGTGTTTTTTGGCCTTTGTCGCTAATCGCCCCGCATTCGACTGAACTGAAGGTCCCGGCCGTCCAAGGAAAGAGACTATGGCAAAAGGTAAATTCGAGCGTAACAAGCCTCACGTGAACATCGGCACGATTGGCCACGTCGACCATGGCAAGACGTCGCTGACGGCGGCGATCACCAAGTATTTTGGCGAGTACAAGCGCTACGACCAGATCGACGCCGCCCCTGAAGAAAAGGCGCGCGGCATCACGATCTCGACGGCACACGTCGAATACGAGACGGCCAACCGCCACTACGCTCACGTCGACTGCCCCGGCCACGCCGACTATGTGAAGAACATGATCACCGGTGCCGCGCAGATGGACGGCGCGATCCTGGTGGTGTCGG
>SAKE01000041.1 GCA_004017275.1 Mesorhizobium sp.
TGAATGGTGAATGGTGAATGGTGAATGGTGAATGGTGAATGGTGAATGGTGAATGATCAGTAATCAGCAGTCAACATGGCGTCTGTCATGAAATGCTGACATTTACTATTCACTATTCACTATTCACCATTCACTATTCACCATCCACTAATGCCCCTCAAACCCTATCAGCGTCCTGACCGGCACGCCGAGCGCCTCCAGCTTGGCGCGGCCGCCCAAATCCGGCAGGTCAATGACGAAGCAGGCGGCGAGGATATCGGCGCCGATCTGGCGTAGCAGCTTGACCGCGGCTTCCGCGGTGCCGCCGGTGGCGATCAGATCGTCGACCAGGATCACCTTCTCGCCTGGAGCAATGCCGTCCTTGTGCATCTCCATCTCGTCCAGCCCGTATTCCAAGCTGTAGGCGACGCGTACCGTCTCGAAGGGCAGCTTGCCCTTCTTTCGGATCGGCACGAAGCCGGCTGAGAGCTGATGGGCGACAGCGCCGCCAAGGATGAAGCCGCGCGCCTCGATGCCGGCGATCTTGTCGATCTTCTGGCCGGCATAGGGATGCACCAGTTCGTCGATGGCGCGGCGAAACGCGCGCGCATTGCCGAGCAGCGTGGTGATGTCGCGAAACAGGATGCCGGGCTTGGGATGGTCCGGAATGGTGCGGATCGCGGCAAGCAGCGTGTCTTCTAGCGAGGATTTCATGGGTCGAGATTACCTGAAACGGAGGTTCTTGCGCGACAATTGTTCGATCGAACTGCAGCCCATCAGCTTCATGCCGCGTTCGATCTCGACCCGCATCTGCTCAAGCGCCCGTTCGACGCCGGGCTGGCCGGCAGCCGCGAGCGGAAACAGATAGTAGCGGCCGACGCCGACGGCCTTGGCACCGAGCGACAGCGCCTTCAGCACATGGGTGCCGCGCTGCACGCCGCCATCCATGATGACGTCTATCCTGTCGCCAACCGCATCGACGATCTCGGCAAGCTGGTCGAACGCCGCCCGCGAGCCGTCCAGCTGCCGGCCGCCATGGTTCGAAAGCACAATGCCGCTGCAGCCGATGTCGACGGCGCGTTTGGCATCCTCCACTGACATGACGCCCTTGAGGCAGAACGGGCCCGACCACAGCTTGACCATCTCGGCGACGTCGTCCCATGTCATCGACGGGTCGAGCATCTCGGTGAAGTAGCGGCTGATCGACATCGTGCCGCCGCCCATGTCGACATGCTCGTCGAGCTGCGGCAGCTTGAATCCCTCATGGGTGAAATAGTTGATCGCCCAGGCCGGCTTGAGCGCGAATTGCAGCATTCCGGCGAGGTTGAGCTTGAAGGGAATGGCAAAGCCGGTGCGTTTGTCGCGCTCGCGGTTTCCCCCGGTGATGCTGTCGACGGTCAGCATCATCACCTCGACGCCGACCGCCTTTGCCCGCTGCATCATCGCCCGGTTGAGGCCGCGATCCCGATGGAAATAGAACTGATAGACCTGCGGGCTGCTGCTGATCCTGCGCGCCTCTTCGAGGCTGACGGTGCCAAGCGACGAGACGCCGAACATGGTGCCATATTTGGCGGCCGCCTTGGCGACCGCACGCTCGCCCTGATGGTGGAACAGGCGCTGCAGGGCGGTCGGCGAGCAATAGAACGGCATCGCCAGCTTCTGGCCCATGACCGTCACCGACATGTCGACCTCGCTCACTCCGCGCAGCACGTTGGGAACCAGATCGCAGGTCTCGAAGCTTTCGGTGTTGCGGCGGTAGGTGACCTCATCGTCCGCCGCGCCGTCGATGTAGTTGAAGATCGGCCCCGGCAGCCGCCGTTGCGCCATGCGGCGAAAATCGGAAAAGTTGTGACAGTCGCTGAGCCGCATCATTGAATTCCAAACACAGTGCCGGGGGCAATTCTCTCGTCAAAGATCCCGCGTGGCATACCAATCACAGGGCGCCATGCCAACGGATCTGTTCGATGCGATATCAGGTCGCGAACGCCGCCCGCTTCAGCAAAAAGGGCGCCTTCCGGCGCCCCTGGATGATCGTATTTCTCTGGCGCGCCTTAGTGCGCCACGCCTTCCCACACCTTGCGCTTGGTGAGATAGACCAGCGCGCCGAACAGAAGCAGGAACACCAACACGCGGAAACCGGTCTTCTTGCGGTCTTCCATATGCGGCTCGGCCGCCCACGCCAGGAAGGCGGAGACGTCGCGGGAATACTGGTCGATGGTCTGCGGCGCACCATCATCATAGGTCACCTGGCCGTCGGAAAGCGGCTTGGGCATTTTCAGCGACACGCCCGACATGAAGTACGGGTTGTAGTGGGTGCCTTCCGGGATGACCATGCCGGCCGGCGGCGTCTGGTCGTAGCCGGTCAGCAGCGAGTGGATGTAGTCGGGGCCACCGGCGTCATACTGGGTGAAGATATCGAAGACAAATTGCGGAAAGCCGCGTTCGATGCCGCGTGCCTTGGCCAGCAGCGACATATCGGGCGGAGCGGCACCGCCATTGGAGGCAGCGGCGGCGGCTTCGTTGGCGAATGGCGCCGGGAAATAGTCGGACGGCTTGCCGGGACGGTCGAACATGTCGCCGGCATCGTTGGGGCCGTCATGGATCGTGTACTCGGCCGACAGCGTCTTGATCTGCGCCTCGGAATAGCCGAGGTCCGACAGCGTGCGGAACGCCACCAGATTCATCGAATGACAGGCCGAGCAGACTTCCTTGTAGACTTTCAGGCCGCGCTGCAGCTGCGCCTTGTCATAGGTGCCGAACGGGCCGGTAAAGCTCCAGTCCATTTCCTTCGGCTCGTCGATCGGGAAATGCGTCGGTGCGGCCGCGTTGTGCGCCTCTTCGGCAGCGGTCGCCCCAGTGCCTGCGGCCCCGGTGCCGATGGCCACAAGGCCGATCAGCGCCAGCGAGGTGAGAATCTTTTTCATGCCAAATCCCCTTAGATTCTCTACCGCTCTGTCTTCCTGTTTGAGCATGATCTTGTCCGAAAACCGGTTCCCACTTTTCGGGATCATGCTCAGCCCTTGGTCTCTGGCGCGGCCGTGGCGCCTGACGGATGTCCGCCGCCGCCCTTGTTCTTCTCGAGCACCGCCTCGGTGATCGAGTTCGGCAGCCTACGCGGCGTCTCGATCAGGCCGAGCACCGGCAGCGCGACCAGGAAGAAGGCGAAGTAGACCAGCGTTGCCATCTGCGCCATGAACACATAGCTGCCTTCGGCCGGCTGCGAGCCCAGCCAGCCGAGCAGGATGGCATCGGCCACGAACAGCCAGAAGAACAGCTTGTACCAGGGCCGATAGACCGCCGAACGCACTTTCGAAGTGTCGAGCCACGGCACCAGAAACAGCATGACGATGGCGCCGAACATGCACAGCACGCCGCCGAGCTTGGAGTTGATCGGCCCGACATTGAAGGTGATGGCGCGCAGGATCGCGTAGAACGGCAGGAAGTACCATTCGGGCACGATATGGGCCGGGGTCTTCAGCGGGTTAGCGACGATGTAGTTGTCGGGGTGGCCGAGATAGTTCGGCAGGTAGAAGACGAAATAGGCGAAGAAGAACAGGAACACGATCATGCCGAACGCGTCCTTGATGGTTGCGTAGGGGGTGAAGGCGACGGTGTCGGTCTTCGACTTGACCTCGATGCCGGTCGGGTTCGACTGGCCGACGACATGCAGCGCCCAGACGTGCAGCACGACGACACCGGCAATCATGAACGGCAGCAGGTAATGCAGGGCAAAGAAGCGGTTCAGCGTCGGATTGTCGACGGCAAAGCCGCCGAGCAGCAGCTGCTGGATCCAGTCGCCGACCAGCGGAATGGCGCTGAAGAAGCCGGTGATGACGGTGGCGCCCCAGAAGCTCATCTGGCCCCATGGCAGCACGTAGCCCATGAAGCCTGTCGCCATCATCAAGAGATAGATGATGCAGCCGAGGATCCACAGCAGCTCGCGCGGCGCCTTGTAGGAGCCGTAATAGAGGCCACGGAAGATGTGGATGTAGACGGCGACGAAGAAGAACGAGGCGCCGTTCGAATGCATGTAGCGCAACAGCCAGCCCGAATTCACGTCGCGCATGATCTTCTCGACCGAACCGAAGGCCAGATTGGTGTCTGCCGTGTAGTGCATGGCCAGCACGATGCCGGTCAGGATCTGCGCCACCAGCATAATCGCCAGGATGCCGCCGAAGGTCCACGCATAGTTGAGGTTGCGCGGCACCGGATAGGCGATGAAGCTGTCATAGACCAGCCGCGGCAGCGGCATGCGGGCGTCGAACCAGCGTCCGAGACCGGTTTTGGGCGTATAGGTCGAGTGTCCCTCGCTCATCGAAATATCCCCTGCCTCAACCGATAAGGATCTTGGTATCGGAAATGAACTTGAATACCGGCACCGCCATGTTCTCGGGCGCCGGGCCTTTGCGGATGCGGCCGGCCGTGTCGTATTGCGAGCCGTGGCACGGGCAGAACCAGCCGCCGAAATCGCCTTCCTGGCCGAGTGGAATGCAGCCCAGATGGGTGCAGACCTGAACCATCACCATCCAGGCTTCCTTGCCGGGTGTGGTGCGGTTGGCGTCGGTTGCAGGCGCATCGGACGGCAGATTGGCATTGCGCGCGATCGGATCCTTGAGATCTGCGAGATTGACCGCCTCGCCGTCCTTCATTTCCTGTTCGGTGCGGTTGCGCACCACGACCGGCTTGCCACGCCATTTGACGATCAGCGACATGCCCGGCGTCAGCGAGGCGACATCGACCTCGACGGAAGCGAGCGCCAGCGTCGAGGCGTCGGGGCGCATCTGGTCGATGAACGGCCACGCGAAGGCACCCGCGCCGACCACTGCGGCCATGCCGGTGGCGACGTAGAGAAAATCACGACGGTTGGGATCCTGGGTGTCGGTTGCGCTCACGGGTGCCTGATCCTTTCGCCTCTTCCGTGCCGGTGGCTGAGCCTTGTTCCCCGCTCAATTACGCCAACCCGACAGCGCATGGCGAACAGGCTTGCGAATTCCTCCGGCATTTGGACTTCGGTTTATGCGTGAAGCCCGTTTTTGTCCAGACGGGTGAAGGCACAAGGGCAGATTGTCGCGGGGACAAAATCCGTGCCCGGTCAGCGCGACGCCGAATGGCCGCCGAAGAACGCTAAACAACAGGGAAACAACCGCAATTCCGGGGTTCGCCTCTGCCTCGACACCGGGCACCGGCCCGGTCTATCCTCGCCGCCATGGCACACGTCATAGACCGCGACATATGGGCTGTTCGCTCCGACCACTGGAAGGGCGAACTGCAATGTGGCGCATACGGCTCCAACTCCTGCCTGATCTTCAACTACCTGCCTGACGTCGGCGGCGGCCCGCGGCTGCACAAACATCCCTACGCGGAGATCTTCATCATCCGCCGGGGCACCGGCCTGTTCACCGTCGGCGACAAGGAGATCGAGGCGTCGGCCGGCCAGATCCTGATCGTGCCGCCAAACACGCCGCACAAATTCACCAATCTCGGCCCGGATCCGCTGGAAACGACCGACATCCACGAGAACGGCTCGTTCATCACCGAATGGCTGGAGTGATCCCTACTTCGCGCCGAGTCTGGCCAGCACCGCCTTTGGGATGCTGTATTCGCGAATGACGACGTCATGCTTGCGCAAGCCGCACAGCTCGCGCTGGATGAAATAGCCATGCACCGCCTCGGCGGCATCCTTGAGCAGCCGGGGGCGCAGTTGCTCGTCGGCATTGTTACGCAGCCTGGCCAGCGTTTCCTCGACCCGTTGCCCGGCGCGGCCCAGCGCTGCCGCCTTCTCGGCCAGAACTTCATGGCCGAGCGCGTCGAAGGCGGCTTCGGCAGCGGTGGCGCCGGTAGACGGCGGACGCAAGGACATTTCAGCCTCCTTTCGCGAAAACCATGCGGTGTGTGACGAATTCTTCGCCCTGCACGCGCAGAAAGCCAAGCCGTTCATAGAAACCGAAGGCTTCTAGCGGCGCGCGGATGTTTAGCGCGGTGAAATGGTGACGTGCCCTGTCGATGACAGTTTCGACCAGCATCCGGCCAAGGCCGGTGCGACGGTGGCGCACACTGACGAACAGGTGCCGGACCCGGCCGTGGTCCCCGCCCTCGAAATAAGGATCGATGTTCAGCCCGCACACGCCGGCGAGTTCCCTTCCATGCCAGGCCCCGTACAGCGCCTCGCCGCGCTTCAGGAACTTGTTGCGGTCGCTTGCCCAGCCATCCGCCAGACGCACCAGCATCCAGTAGCCTTCCAGCCGGCTCTCTTCCTTCAGCGTGTCAAAAGCCGGCATGGTCGGCCGGAGCCGCTTGAGCACATAGTTGACTTCCGGGCTGACCCTTGGTGATCCACCCATGGGGCTACTCCGCCGGGCGTGTCTCTTCGAGCACGCTGTCCTCGTGATAGAGAAAACCGCCGGACTGCCGCTTCCACAGCCGCGCATAGAGCCCTTCGAGCGCCACCAATTGGTCATGCGTGCCTTGCTCGACGATGCGGCCGCCATCGAGCACCACCAGCCGATCGAGTGCCGCGATCGTCGACAGCCGGTGGGCGATGGCGATGACCGTCTTGTTTTCCATCAGCCGCGTCAGATTCTCCTGGATTGCCGCCTCGATATCGGAATCGAGTGCCGAGGTCGCCTCGTCGAGAATCAGGATCGGCGCGTCCTTGAGAAACACGCGAGCGATCGCCACGCGCTGGCGCTGGCCGCCCGACAGCTTGACGCCGCGCTCGCCAACGAAGGCTTCGTAGCCGGCACGGTCCCTGTTATCGCGCAAGGTCAGGATGAACTCGTGCGCCTCGGCCTTTTTCGCCGCTGTGATCACCTCCGCGTCGGTCGCGTCAGGCATGCCGAGCTTGATGTTGTCGCGCAGCGAACGGTGGAACAGGGCCGTGTCCTGGCTGACGACGCCGATATTGGCACGCAGCGAATTTTGCGTGACATCAGAGACATTCTGGCCGTCGATAGTGATGGAGCCGCCTTCCAAATCGTAGAGGCGCAAGATCAGGTTCGCGAGCGTCGTCTTGCCGGCGCCTGACGGCCCGACCAGCCCGACCTTCTCACCTGGCCGCACGACGAGATTGATGTCGTTGAGCACGCCGGACCCCTTGCCATAATGGAACTCGACGTTTTTCACCGCGATGCGGCCGCCCGCCACGAGAAGTTCCTTGGCGTCGGGTGCATCGGTGAGGCCGAGTGACTGCGAGATCAGCGCCTTGGAGTTTTCCAGCACGCCAAGGTTCCGCAAGATGCTGTTGAGCTGCATCATCAGCCGGCCGAGCAGCATGTTGAGCCGCAGCACCAGCGACAGCGTGAAGGCGACCGCGCCGACGGTGATCGAGCCCTCGACCCAGAGATAGACGGCAAAACAGCCGATCGCCGTGATCATGATGCCCGACAGCGTCGTCAGCGCCATGCGCACGCCGGTCAGCCGGCGGGTGAACGGGCGCAGCGCGTCGAGATAGATGTCGAAACCGTTTTTGATGTAGCGATCGTCGCCGTCGGCCGAAAACAGTTTCAGCGTCTGCACGTTGGAATAGGAATCGACGATGCGGCCGGTGATCATCGAGCCGGCCTCGGCGGTTTCCTCGGCATGCTTGCGGATTGCCGGCAGATAGAGCTTGGCCAGCCAACCGAAGGCGGAAATCCAGATCACCACCAGCACCGCCAGCCTGAGATCGAGGCCTGCGACCAGCGCCAGCGTCGTCACCGTGTAGACGATCATGAACCAGACGACTTCGATGAAGCTTTCCATCAGATCGCCGGTGGCTTGTCCCGCCTGCCAGACTTTTGTCGCGATGCGGCCGGCGAAATCGTTCTGGAAGAAGGCGTAGGACTGGCGCGAGACATGCCGGTGCGCCTGCCAGCGCACCAGATTGTAGAAGCCCGGCGTGATCGTCTGTTCGTCGACCAGCGCCGACAGGCCGACGACGACGGTGCGGACAACCAGCACCACCGCGACCATGAACACAAGTTCGGGGCCGGCGACGGCCCACAAAGCGTGCCAACTGCGCTCGGCGGGAAGCTGATCGAGAATGTCGACCAGCCGCCCGACGAAGTAGAACAGGCCGGCCTCGACCAGCGGCGCGATGCCGCCGATGACCAACATGGCGAAGAAGGCGAACTTCGCCTGGCCGACATAGTGCCAGAGAAAACCGCCGACGCTGATCGGTGGCCGAAGATTCGCTGGCTCCCTGAACGGATAGACCCAGTTCTCGAACCAGCGATAGACGGCAGTCATCATTCGGCAGCTTGGCCCTTTGCAAGTGCATCATTGGCGGCATCGGCCGGACCGTCCTCAAGCAGGAACCCGCCGGACTGGCGCTGCCAAAGCTGCGCGTAGAGACCGCCGCCGGCGACGAGTTCTTCGTGCGAACCTTCCTCGACGACACGGCCCTGATCCATCACCACAAGCCTGTCCATGGCCGCGATGGTCGACAGCCGGTGCGCGATGGCGATGACGGTCTTGCCTTGCATGAGCTTGTAGAGATTCTCCTGGATCGCCGCCTCGGCTTCGGAATCAAGTGCCGAGGTCGCTTCGTCAAGGATAAGTATGGGTGCATCTTTCAACATAACGCGAGCAATGGCGATGCGTTGCCGCTGGCCGCCGGACAATTTGACGCCACGGTCGCCGACATGGGCGTCGAAGCCCTTGCGGCCGCTGGCATCCGAAAGTCCTGATATGAAATCCAGCGCCTCGGCCCGCCGCGCCGCCTCGACAAGCATCTCGTCGCTGGCCTCGGGCCGGCCATAGAGGATGTTCTCGCGCACCGAACGATGCAGCAGCGAGGTATCCTGCGTGACCATGCCGATCTGGGCACGCAGCGAGTCCTGCTTCACCGTTGCGATCTCCTGGCCGTCGATCAGGATCCGGCCAGCCTCCAAGTCGTAGAAGCGTAGCAGGAGGTTGACCAGCGTCGACTTGCCGGCGCCGGAACGGCCGACGATGCCGACCTTTTCGCCCGGCTTCACCGCCAGCGACAGGCCTTCGATCACACCCTTCTGCTTGCCGTAGTGGAAGCGGATGTCCTCGAAGCGGATCTCACCCCTGGTGACGGCGATGTCCTTGGCCCCCGGCCGGTCCTCGACCAAGCGCGGCAGCGAGATCGAGGCAATGCCGTCCTGCACCGTGCCGATATTCTCGAACAGGCCCGACATTTCCCACATGATCCACTGCGACATTCCCCACATCCGGAGCACCAGGCCGATGACCACGGCGACCGCGCCGATCGTCACCGCCTGCCCCAGCCACAGCCACAGCGACATCGCGGTGACCGAGAACAAGAGCAGTGCATTCAGGATGTAGAGCGAGCCGAAAAGCACCGTCACCAGCCGCATCGACCGGTAGACCGTGTCGAGAAAGCCGGACATGCCGTCCTTGGCAAAGGACGCTTCGCGGCGCGCATGGCTGAACAGTTTGACCGTCTGGATGTTGGAGTAGCTGTCGACGACCCGGCCGGTCATGATCGAGCGCGCATTGGCCTGCTCCTCACCAACCTTGCCCAGCCGGGGAATGAAAAAGCGCAGCAACAGGATGTAGCCGACCAGCCAGACGCCAAGTGGCGCGGCCAGCCGCCAATCGGCTGAGCCGACGATGAACAGCATGCCGAGGAAGTAGACGATGACGTAGTTCAGGACGTCGATCACCTTGATAACGCATTCGCGCACCGCAAGCGCCGTCTGCATCAGCTTGGTGGCGATGCGACCGGCGAACTCGTCCTGGTAGAAGCTCATCGACTGCTTGAGCAGATAGCGGTGCACCTGCCAGCGGATGCGCATGGGATAGTTGCCCATCAGCGTCTGCTGGTTGAGCAGCGAATGCAGCCATACGGTGCCGGGCAGCGCGAACAGCACGATGAAGGCCATGCCGGCGAGCTTCCAGGCTTCCGTCTGCAGGAAGGTTTCGCGATTCTGCCCCGACAGCCAGTCAACGATGCGACCGAGGAAGCCGAACATCCACACTTCCGCGATGGCGATCGCCGTCACCAGCACCGCATCGATCAGGATATAGGGCCAGGCGCCGCGCGTATAATGCAGGCAGAAGGCAACCAGCGTCCTGGGCGGCTCGACCGGTTCCGCTGCGGGGAACGGGTCGAGCCTTTTTTCAAACCAGCTAAACAACAACATAGGTCATGCTCATAAAATCTGTTTGCCGCTTACGCGGCACGGGAGCGTACGAAGTCCTCGGATCGCACGCCGAGGGCCGACGGTCCGGAATCATCCGGACCGTCGGCCCTGCTTCGCGCAATATAGGGGCTCGCGAGCTTTTCGCCGACAGGCACGCTCGACGATGCTGACGGCGCACTGTTCACGATCCGGATTTTCGAACCGGGCCGGATCAACCGAACGATCCGACGCACCAGCGACGGCCGGCCCGGGTCGGGGACCGCGCGCGAGAAATCGACATCCGGCAGCATGCCGCGATGCGGTCGGCGGCGGACTTCGGCGTGAACGGCCGACGAATAGGTGTCGCCAATCAACAGCGCCCATGTCGGCAGTCGGTGGATATGCAGGCTCCGTGAGCCAGGTATTCTATAGGGATCGAACATCGGTCCGTCCTCCGTGTGAAAATAGAGATAAAAAGGCGAAGCAATATCGTCCGCCGGCATTCGGTCGGAGGCACGCTTTGCGTCGGTCGAGACACGATAAGCATCGGTCCGGACAGCTTCAGTTGGGGCGTTCAGCCCTTTTGACTTTTTGAAAAACATCGCAAGATTCCTTCGAGAGCCGAAAAATCGTTTCGGCGGGAATCGGTGCGATCAAATCTTAGAGAGTCAGGAGAATCGTCGTACCGAAACCGCCGGCAGGCAGGTAAGCCCACGAGAGGGGCGCTGGATGTGCATGGTCATCATGAATTACCCCTCCATCGGTTCGGGTTGACAATGCTGGTTGTATACCCGACTTCGCAGAAAATGGCCACCCGCAGGTCCAGCAATTTCCAAAACCGCGAGCCTGCTGTTGCCGATCTGCCACTTATTAGAAGGACGCGGAAATGAACTGTCGTCTCCGCATCGCGCTCTACCAGCCTGACATTGCCGGCAACACCGGAACAATCCTGCGCTTCGCCGCATGCCTCGGGCTCGGCGTCGACATCATCGAACCGGCCGGCTTTCCGCTCTCCGACAAGGCGCTCAAGCGCGCCGGCATGGACTACCTCGAAATGGCTGCCCTGACCCGGCATGTCGACTGGCAAGCCTTCGAGGACTGGCGCAAAGCCCGCGCGCGCCGGATGGTGCTGCTGTCGACCAAAGCCACGACCGCTTACACCAGCTTCACCTTCGCCGATGGCGACATCCTGCTGTTCGGCCGCGAATCCGCAGGCGTTCCGGATCCTGTCCATCAGGCGGCGGATGCGCGCCTGACCATCCCCATGCAGGGCGCGGCGCGCAGCATCAACGTCGCGCTTTCCGTCGCCATGGTAGCGGGCGAAGCCATCCGGCAGCTCGGATAACGGCACTCCCCCTCCCGTCATCTTGACCCAGGCGAACATCGCCGTCTCCTTCGTTTGCACATCCAGGGTTTCTTCGCTACAAGCTCAACTTAACTTGAGGTCAAGCGGAAAATCAGACATGGCGCCTGTAACGGAACTGACGGTCGGCCAGGTGGCCATGCGCAGCGGGGTGGCGGTGTCGGCGCTGCATTTCTATGAGGCCCGCGGCCTGATCCGCAGCCACCGCACATCAGGCAACCAGCGCCGCTACGGCCGCGACGTGCTGCGGCGCGTGGCGATCATCAAGGTCGCGCAGGAGGTCGGCATCTCGCTGGCCGAGATCGGCACGGCCCTGGCATCGCTGCCCGAGGGGCGCACACCGACACGCGATGACTGGAACCTGCTTTCGACCGCCTGGCGCGACGGCCTCGATCACAAGATCGCCCAGTTGAAGAAACTGCGCGACGGGCTGACCGACTGCATCGGCTGCGGCTGCATGTCGATCGACAAATGCCCGCTGAGGAACAAGGGCGACCGGCTGGCAAGGGAAGGCACGGGGGCGAGAAGGTTGGTTGCAACCTGAATGGAAGCAGTGCGACTATGAGGCGATAAGGAAGGAAACGCCTGTGCTGGGACATCTAATTCAACCAGAAGAAGAGACACAGCTCATTACGATCTATCGGGTCGACTCCGGCGGCATGCCAACGCTGTATACGTCCTTGAGCTTTGATGAGGCGCGGAAAATGGGCTTTGAAAAATTCGGCAAGCTACTCGGCGAGAACCTGATCTTGGACTCTCCAAAATTGCGCGACCTATTTTTCTCGTGACATTCCTTAATCCGCCGCCGGCAACCGCCTGATGGTAAACTCGATCAGGTCGCCCGGCCGCTCGAACCAGCTTTCGATCTCGGTCCAGTAGGCTTGCTTGGGAAAGCGCTCGAACCATTCCTTGGCCTTGAGCCGCGCATCGGAGCGCGGCAGCACGAAGGTCTCGCGCAGGAAACCGTCGCGCGGCATGCGCGCGCGTTCGGCCCGGCTTTGATCGAGCCTTTTCTTCAGGCCATCCAGCGGCGGTCTTGCCGGGGTGCGCACGAAACAACTCCTTGCACCTGGCGCATGACCCCGAAATCTGAATCGAGTTTCGGAAAGGATCATGCGCAAAACCAAAGTGACTTGACCCTTGCCCCTAAGAGATTAGGGATCGCGCCGGCAAAAGACGAGTCATTTGTAGGACTCGCCGCCCCGCAACCGGAGACGGCACTTGGAACGACCAGAAATACCGGCAGGCCTGCCCGCCGACATCGAACAGAAGAAGATGAAGGCGCGCCTATGGTTCGAGGCGCTGCGCGAGCGCATCTGCACCAGCTTCGAGCAGCTCGAACAGGATCTTGGCGGGCCGCTGGCCTCGTGGTCGCCCGGCCGTTTCGAAAAGACACCATGGGAACGTGACGGGGGCAAGGGCGGCGGCGGCACCATGTCGATGATGCACGGCCGCGTCTTCGAGAAGGTCGGCGTTCACACCTCGACCGTCCATGGCGAGTTCTCGCCCGAATTCAGGAAGCAAATGCCAGGCGCCGAGGAAGATCCGCGTTTCTGGGCATCCGGCATTTCGCTGATCGCGCATCCCTGGAACCCCAACGTTCCGGCCGTGCACATGAACACCCGCATGGTGGTCACATCTAGACACTGGTTCGGCGGCGGCGCCGATCTGACGCCGGTGCTTGACCGCCACCGCACCCAGGACGACCCCGATACCGTCGCCTTCCACCGCGCCATGCAATTCGCCTGCGAGAAGAACGCCGACGTCGCCGACTACCCGAAATACAAGGCCTGGTGCGACGAGTATTTCTATCTGCCGCACCGCAACGAGCCGCGCGGCACCGGCGGCATCTTCTTCGACTGGCTGCATTCGGGCGAGGACAAAGGCGGCTGGAATGCCGATTTCAACTTCGTCCAGGATGTCGGCCGCTCTTTTCTCGTCGTCTACGGCCATCTCGTGCGCGCCAATTTCAACGAGAACTGGACCGACGGCGACCGTGACGAACAGCTCGTCCGCCGCGGCCGCTATGTCGAATTCAATCTGCTTCACGATCGCGGCACCATCTTCGGCCTGAAGACCGGCGGCAATGTCGCGGCTATCCTCTCCAGCCTGCCGCCCGAGGTTCGCTGGCCGTAACAAAATGGTGAGCGCGATGTGAGCCGCATTGATGTCCCATTCGCTCAAAATGGGCACGGAATGTGGCACGCAGCGCCCCGGAAAACTTCTTTTTCGTCTAATAGGCTCTTGAAAAGGCTGACCTATTTGTTGCGCCGGGTCGGGAAGCGTCGGCGGTTCGCCTGAGAGCGAGCCGCGACCCGACGCGACCGGACGGCCCAGACGATGCGGGCGTCAAAAAAGAGGATGCCCGCCCTTTCCAGGAGTACTTCGCAATGCGCAAGATCATTGTTTCGACTGCCGCCGCTGCCCTTCTCGCTTCCGGTTCGGTGGCGTTCGCCGCCGTTAAGCACACCACTGGAACGATCAGAACGTTTGACGCAACGGCCATGAGCCTGGTCCTCGACGACGGATCGTCTTTTACGCTTCCCAAGACCTTCAAGGATCCTGGCCTGCAGGTCGGTGAAAAGGTCCGCGTCTCATGGGATATGAAGGGCAAGAACAAGATCGCCGAGGCCGTCAAGGTCGCAAAATGACGGCTTGCCTACCGGAGCAGGATGAGACGATATCCGGTCCTGTTTCGGGGTAGTGTGAAGAGGGCGGGGCAGCGCTGCTCCGCCCTTTTGCCGTTGACGGCAGCCAATGCCGCCCCATCTGTGTTATGCTTCTCACCCGCTCGCGGATCCGCCGATTCAACCCTGGAATCGGACCATGAGCCAAAAAAGTGCCGGGGCCTCGACCAGGCTCCGCGGAGGAAAAGGAGATATCCCATGAAGGAATTTCACTGCGGGTCGCTTGTTCCCGGCTGTGACTGGCACACGCGTGCCGACGAGGAGGCCGAGGTGATGCGCCGTGCCGTCGAGCATATGCGCGAGACGCATGGCGAGACGGTCATCCGCGAGACGATGATCGAGGCGATCCGCTCGCGCATCGAGAAGGCCCGCGACGCGGCCTGATTTGCAGCAATCCAGGAAAAGTGCGCGGCGCTTTCCCTTGGGATTCACGCTGACAATCTATCTGGCTTTCAAAGCCTCCGCGGCGCGCTTCATAAGCGCGGCGCGATCAGGCGCAAAACCGGCTTCGATCCATTCCGCCTCGAGATTCCTGAGGATTTCGCCGAGTTTCGGCCCTGGAGTGGCGCCGAGCGCCGTGAGATCGGCACCTTTCAGCGGAAACAAGGGCTTTTCCCACTTTATGGCGAAGGCCAGCAGCCGCGAAAAGCCGCCGGCTTCCAGCAGCGCGTCGGTGTCCCCGACAGCGCGCGCCCGTGCCCCGGCCAGCGACAATCTGAGCCGGTCGACAAACCCCTGCCGGTCGCCGCGATAAAGCCTTTTTGCCAGTTCGCCCTCGGTCGTCTTCGGCTCGACGGTGGTGGCAAGCGCCCAGTGGCGCAGGCGGCCCGCCTCAACAGTCGAGAATTTAAGCCGCTCGGCGAGCGTCTTCATGCGTGCGGCATCCGGCGGCACGATCGCTTCCAGCCGCAGCAACGGGTCGGGTGCCCAGCCAAGGTCCTTCTCGGCCTTGCTCAAACCATGGATGGCATCGATGCCCCATTTCTCGCTTTCCGGCAGCGCGGCGGTCAAGGCGCTGGCCTGCCGCATCCAGAGCAGCGCCCGTGAGGGATCGGGTGCCGACAGAAGCTTCTTGAGTTCCGACCAGACGCGCTCGGCAGAAAGCTGGGCCAGCCCTTCCTTCAGCCGGGCACAGGCCTTCAGCCCCTCGGCATCCGGCCGGCCATCGCCATACCAGGCAAAGAAGCGGAAGAAACGCAGGATACGCAAATAGTCCTCGCGGATGCGCGCTTCCGGGTCGCCGATGAAGCGCAGCCGGCGTGCCTCGATGTCGGCGATGCCACCGACCAGGTCGACCACCCTGCCATCGGCCTCAGCATAGAGCGCATTGATGGTGAAGTCGCGCCGCTCGGCGTCAAGCTTCCAGTCGCGCCCGAACGATACCTTTGCGCGCCGCCCGTCGGTCTCGATGTCGGCGCGCAAGGTGGTGATCTCATAGGGCTTGCCGCCGGCGATCACGGTGACTGTCCCATGATCGATGCCGGTCGGCACCGCCTTGAAGCCTCCCGCCTCGGCGCGACGGATGGTTTCCTGCGGCAGACAAGTGGTGGCGATGTCGATGTCGGCGACCGGCTGGCCCATCAGCGTGTTGCGCACGGCGCCGCCGGCGACACGCGCCTCTTCGCCACCCTCGGCCAGCGCGGCCAGCAGGCGCTGCAGATGCTTGTCGCCGAGCCAGCCGGCCCTGTCCGCGATCGAGACACTCACGCATAAAGCCTTTCATAGAGGGTACGGATGATGCCGGCGGTGACGCCCCAGATGCGCCGATCGCCAAAAGGCATGTCGTAGAAGAACCATTCGAGATCGTTCCACATGCGGCTGTCGCGCTTGTGGTTGGCCGGGTCCATCAGAAAGCGCAGCGGCACTTCGAAGGCGGCGTCGACCTCGTCGGCGTTGAGCGCCAGCTCGAAACCCGGCAGTACGATGCCCAGCACCGGTGCGATGCGGTAGCCGCTGCCGGCGACATAGTCGGGCATGCGGCCGATAACCTCGATGCGATCGCCGCCAAGGCCGATCTCCTCGAAGGTCTCGCGCAACGCCGCCGCCTCTGGACTGGCATCGGTCGGGTCTATGGTACCGCCGGGAAAGGCCACCTGCCCCGAATGGTTGCGCAGTTTTTCGGCCCGCTTGGTCAAGAGAACCGTCGCATCGCCCTCATGATCGACCACCGGGATCAACACGGCGGCATTGCGCAGCGCCTTGCCCTGGTTGAGGCGCGGATGACCCGGATTGAAGCGATGGTCGCCATAGTCGTCGCCGGCATGCGCATCCGGCTGCGCGGCGAAGCGCGCGCGAAAATCCGCTGATGAAAACGGTGCCGCCGACATCTGGTCCATCATACGCTCAGCCGTCTCAACTGCTCCGCCGGCATGATCGGGAACACCGCGCCCTTCGAGCGCACCGCAAACATGGTCTTGCCGTCGATCTCGACCTCCTCGCCATGCCCGACCAGCTCATACATCACCGGCCGTGCCACCAGGGCCTCCAGCCGGCCGCGCACCAGCACATATGGCTTCAATCCGCCAGTCTCGTTCTCGTCGACGAAACGCAGCGGCCGCTCCGGCCCGGCCTCGACGACGTCGCCGACATTGGTGCGGAAAGTGATGATCTGAGCGTCGCCGCTGCCCGAAACATCCATTTCGACGGCGATAAACGGCGCATCGGCGACGCGAATGCCCACCTTTTCCACCGGCGTCACCAAATAGGTCCTGCCGTCGGCGTCCTTGCGCAGCACCGAGGAGAAAAGCTGCACCAGCGGCATGCGCCCGATCGGCGTGCCCAGATAGAACCAGGTGCCGTCGGCCCCGATTTCCATGTCGAGATCGCCGCAAAAGTCGGGATTCCAGCGTTCGACGGGTGCCGCGCCTTTGCCGGCACGGGCCGCGCGCGAGATCAGCGCCTCGAGACCCCGCGCCTCGGTGGCATCAGTCAGGCTTTCTTCACGATGTTCCAAGGGTCCCGTCATGGTCACGAAATAGTCACTGTTGTTCCGCTTGTCAGCCTAAGTCTGTGATTTAAGTTCAAATGCAGACGCTGGGCGAGGCCGAATCGCGGCAGTCATGGTATGCTGCAGGCTGGTATTTCCAACCACGAGGATCGATGCGGCATGAGCGTGATGGTCAAGGAAAGCCCGATCAGCGAAAAGGACATGATCGCCGAGGCCGAAAAAGCACTGGCGGATATTTCAAAAATTCGTGACGGGGTCGGCCGGGTCATCTTCGGCCAGGAGAGCGTCGTTGAGCGCACGCTGGTGGCGCTGCTGGCCGGCGGCCATGCGCTGCTGGTCGGCGTGCCGGGCCTCGCCAAGACCAAGCTGGTCGAAACACTTGGCATTGTGCTCGGCCTTGATTCGCGCCGCATCCAGTTCACGCCGGACCTGATGCCGTCCGATATCCTCGGCTCCGAAGTCATGGAGCAGGACGAGATCGGCAAGCGCTCCTTCCGCTTCATCTCCGGGCCGATCTTCGCCCAGCTTCTGATGGCCGACGAGATCAACCGCGCTTCGCCGCGCACCCAGTCGGCGCTGCTGCAGGCGATGCAGGAATACCATGTCACCATTGCCGGCGCCCGCTACGACCTGCCGGCGCCCTTCCACGTGCTGGCGACGCAGAACCCGCTGGAGCAGGAAGGCACCTATCCGCTGCCCGAGGCCCAGCTCGACCGCTTCCTGATGCAGGTCGACATCCTCTATCCCGAAATCGAGGCCGAGCGCCGCATCCTACTGGAAACCACCGGCATCGAGGACGCGAAAGCGCAAAACGTGCTGCAGCCGGCGCGGCTGAAGGAAATCCAGACGCTGATCCGACGCATGCCGGTGCCCGAAAGCGTCGTCGAGGCGATCCTCACGCTGGTGCGCTCGGCGCGTCCGGGCCAAGGCAATGCCGAGACCGACAAGCATGTCGCCTGGGGTCCCGGCCCGCGCGCCAGCCAGGCGCTGATGCTGTGCACAAGGGCGCGCGCGCTTTACGACGGACGGCTGGCCCCCTCGATCGACGATGTACGCGCGCTGGCCGAGCCGGTGCTTCAGCATCGCATGGCGCTGACCTTCGCCGCCCGCGCCGAAGGCACCAGCGTGCGCGACGTGGTGGCGAAACTCGTGAAAGGGATTTGATGGCGCGCATCGGCGAGGTCCAGGCACCGGCAGCGACGCGCGACGCGCTCGCCCGTGGCCGGTTGCGGGCCTCGCTTGTGCCCGACCTGCTGGTCGAGGCGCGCCGCATCGTCAACACCGTGATCGCCGGCTGGCACGGCCGCCGCAAGCGCGGCATCGGTGAGAATTTCTGGCAGTTCCGGCCCTATGTCGAAGGTGATTCGTCGCGCATCGACTGGCGCCGCTCGGCGCGTGACGATCATACCTATGTGCGCGACCGCGAATGGGAAGCCGCCCACACGGTCTGGCTGTGGGCCGACCCGTCCCCCTCCATGCTCTACAAATCGACCGGCGCCAGTGTCTCCAAGCAATCGCGCGCGCTGGTGCTGGCGCTGGCCATGGCCGAGCTGTTGTCGCGCAGTGGCGAGCGCATCGCCTGGCCCGGGCTCACCGACCCGTTCACCGCCCGCAACGGCGCCGAGCGCATCGCCGCCCAGCTCATGCATGCCGGCGACTTGCCGGCAAAGCCCGATTTGTCCGATATCAGGCGCTTCTGCGACATCGTCATCGTCAGCGATTTCCTCGATCCGATCGAGGAAACCATGGCCTGGCTCGACGTGCTGGCCCGCCACGGCGTGCGTGCCCATCTGATCGAGGTCGCCGACCCGGCCGAGGAGACCTTCCCCTATGCCGGCCGCACCGAATTCACCGATCCCGAGACCGGCGACAAGCTGACCGCCGGCCGTGCCGAAATGCTGGGCGACGAGTATCGCCTGCTCTACACCGCCCGCCGCCACGAGCTGGCCGCCTGGTGCAAGCGGCTCGGCTGGAGCTTTACCGTCAACCATACCGATCGCCTGGCTTCCGACGCGCTGGTGCGCCTGCACATGGCGATGACTGCCGATGGCCCTTCCGTTGGGCCAACCGCCGGTCGTGCCGGGCTGGCCGCTGGTAGCGATCAGCCAGGGCTGACCGCTGGCGGTCAGCTCGGAAAGGCTGTCGCATGAGCTGGCTGCCGCTCTCCTTTGGCGCCCCCGCGGTGCTGTGGGGCTTGCTGGCACTGCCGGTGATCTGGTGGTTGCTCAGGCTGACGCCACCCAAGCCGCAGACCGAAATCTTCCCGCCGCTGAAGATCCTGGCCCGTGTGCTGAAGCGCGAGGAGACGCCGCAGCAGAGTCCGTGGTGGCTAACGCTGCTCAGGCTGCTGATGGCGGCGCTCATCGTCGCCGCTCTGGCCGACCCGGTCTTCAACCCGCGCGAAAAGCTGCCGGCCGAAGGTGCAGCGCTTGCGCTGGTCATCGACAATGATTGGGCAAGTGCCGCCGACTGGGGCAAGCGCGTCGCCACCGCCGAACGGCTGATCAACGATGCCGGCTCGAACGGCGTGCCTGTCATCATCGCCTTCACCGCCGAAAAACCCAATGCCGAGGTCGGCCCGTTCGATGCCGCCACCGCCCTTGACCGGCTGCGCGCCGCCAAGCCGAGGCCGATCCCGACCGACCGGCCCGCCGTCTATGCCCGCGTCGCCGGCGTGCTGGAGACCTTGCCCGGCGCCAGTGTCGCCGTGCTTGCGGACGGCCTTGCAGCGAAAGGTGACGAGGCCGCCTTCAACACTCTGTTGTCGAAAAATGCGGCTCGTGTCGTGTGGGCCAGTTCCGACCTGAGATCGCTGACCGGCCTGACCGCCGCCGACAACCAGGTCGATGGCTTTGCGCTGACTGCCATTCGTGCGCCAGGCGACCCGGCCCCTGCACAAGTCACCGCCGGCGCCTTCGACGACAAGGGCCGCCGCATCGCCGATGCGACGCTGACCTTTTCGCCTGGCGAAACCACCGCCACCGGCACCATGGCGGTGCCGTTCGAACTGCGCAACGACTTTGCCTCGATCGCGCTCGACGGCGAACATCAGGCCGGCGCGGTGCGCGTCCTCGACGAAAGCTCCAAGCGCCGCCGCGTCGGGCTTTTGTCGCAGGCCGAGGCCGACCAGGCACAGCCGCTTTTGTCGCCGCTCTATTACATCAGGCGCGCGCTGCAGCCGTTCGCCGACCTTGTCGAACCCTCCAGCGCCGACCTCGCCGACGCCATCCCGCAGATCCTCGATCAGAAGCCGGCAATGATCGTCATGGCCGACATCGGCACCATTCCCGCACAGGTCCGGCAAAGGCTGGTCGACTGGGTCGACAATGGCGGCACGCTGGTGCGTTTCGCCGGCTCGCGGCTCGCGGCCGTGGGCAATGACGATGATTTGTTGCCGGTCCGCCTGCGCACCGGCGAGCGTTCGCTCGGCGGTGCGCTATCATGGACGACGCCGCAGCCGGTCACCGAATTCCCCAAGGCCGGCCCGTTCGCCGATCTGGCGCCGCCGACCGAGGTCGCCGTCAGCAGGCAGGTGCTGGCCGAGCCGACGCCCGACATCGTCGAGCGCACCTGGGCGGCCCTTGCCGACGGAACGCCGCTGGTCACCGGACTGAAGAAAGGCAAGGGCACGCTGGTGCTGTTCCATGTCACCCCTGAGGCAACATGGTCGAACCTGCCGATCTCGGGCAGTTTCGTCGAGATGCTGCGCCGCATCGTGCAGCTTTCGCGCAATCAAGGCGCGGCGATCGCCAACGCCGAAGCCGCCGCCGCGTCGCTGGCGCCCTATCGCATGATTGCAGCCGATGGCTCGCTGGTGCCGCCGACGCCGGACGCACGGCCGCTGGTGCCGGGCGCCGGCGCACTGCCGGTGACATTTGAAAATCCGCCCGGCCTCTATGGCTCCGAGACGGGGGTGTTTGCCCACAATCTGCTTGAAGCCGACAGCACCCTTGCCCCGCTGGCACGCCCGCAAATCACTGTTCCCGTCACATCGGTCCAGTACGCCTTTGATGAATCGCGCAATTTGAAGGGCGGGCTGGTCGCGGCTGCCCTGGTGCTGATGCTGCTCGACACGCTGGCGGTGTTCTGGATGGGCGGCCTGTTTTCGCGCCGGCCGCGCCGCGCCGGCGCCGTGGCAACCACCGCGGCGGTCTTGATTGCGCTCGGCGCCTTGTTCGGCCATGTCGATCTAGCACGCGCCGACGACGCCAAGCCGGGCGATGAGGTTGCCATCGAGGCGATTTCGAAGACCCGCATCGCCTATGTGCTGACCGGCGTGCCGGGCGACGATTCGATCAGCCGTGCCGGGCTTGAGGGCCTGACCCGCTTCCTGATCGAGAAGACGGCACTGGAACCGGGCGCGCCGGCCGGTGTCGACATCTCCAAGGACGAGCTGTCGTTCTATCCGCTGATCTACTGGCCGATCGATCCGGCCGCACCGATGCCGAGCCAGGCCGCGATCGCCCGCATCGACGCCTACATGCAGCAAGGTGGCACGGTGCTGTTCGACACGCGCGACCAGTTCGCCAACGGCATAGGCGCCGATTCGACCAGCCCCGCGACGGAGCGGCTGCGCGACATCCTGGGCAACCTTAACGTGCCGCCGCTGGAGCCGGTGCCGTCCGACCACGTGCTGACCAAATCCTTCTTCATCCTGCCCGAATTCCCCGGCCGCTTCGCCGGCAGCCCACTCTGGGTCGAGGCGTCGCTCGACGCCAGCAACGCCGAGAACCGGCCGGTAAGGACCGGCGACGGCGTCTCGCCGATCATGATCACCGCGAATGATTTCGCCGGCGCCTGGGCGGTCGACGAGAATGGCGATCCGCTGCTGCCGACCGTTCCGGCGGATCCGATGCAGCGCGTCTATGCGCTGCGCGCCGGCGTCAACATCATGATGTACATGCTGACCGGAAACTACAAATCCGACCAGGTGCACGTGCCGATACTGCTCGAACGGCTGGGGCAGTAAGATGAGGTTCTTTGTTGCGTTCCCGGCGCGGATCGACCCTCCCCACAAGAGGGAGGGTAAGAGATGAACTGGTCGATCTCCTTCGAACCGCTGATCTCCTGGCCGCTGCTAGTCTTGGCCCTGGTGCCGCTGGCGCTGCTCGCGCTTGTCGGCCTGTGGTTTCGCCAGCGCGGTTCGGTCTTCCGTTTCGTCGCTTTGCTGGCGCTGGCCGCCGCTTTGTTCAACCCGGTGTTCCTCAACGAGGAACGCGAACCGCTGAAAAGCGTTGTCGCGCTGATTGTCGACCGCAGCCAGAGCCAGGATATCGGCGACCGCACCAAGCAGACCGACGAGGCGCTGGCCGGGCTGCAGCAGCGTCTTGCCCGCTTCAAGCAGTTCGATGTGCGCGTCGTCGAGGCCGGCAAATCAGAAGCCGCCGAGGAGCGCACCGAGACACGGCTGTTCGGCGCGCTCGAGGGCGCCTTCCGCGACGTGCCGCCGTCGCGCATCGGCGGCGCCATCATGATCACCGATGGCGAGGTCCATGACGCCCCCCCGGGAGCGCCCGATTTCAACGCCCCGCTGCATGCCCTGATCACCGGCAACGACCACGAGAAGGATCGCCGCATACGTTTCGAGAACGCGCCGCGCTTCGGACTTGTCGGCAAGCCGCTCGACATGACGTACCGCGTCATCTCGACGGAGAACGAGACTGGCCCCGTCGATGTGCGCGTCTCGGTCAATGGCGAACAGGTTGCGGTCGAGCATGCCACCGTCGGCCAGGCCATGCCGCTGCAGGTGACCATTCCGGCCGCCGGCCGCAACATCGTCGAACTCGCCATCGACCGCGAACCGGGCGAACTGACCGACGCCAACAACCGCGCCATAGCGCTGATCGACGGCATTCGCGAGAACCTGCGCGTGCTGCTCGTCTCCGGCGAGCCGCATGCCGGCGAGCGCACCTGGCGCAACCTGTTGAAATCCGACGCCTCGGTCGATCTCGTCCATTTCACCATCCTGCGGCCGCCGGAAAAACAGGACGGCACGCCGATCAACGAATTGTCGCTGATCGCCTTCCCGACGCGCGAGCTGTTCGTCGAAAAGATCAAGGATTTCGACCTCATCATCTTCGACCGCTACCAGCACCGCGATGTGCTGCCGATCCTCTACTACGACTACATCTCCGAATATGTCGAAAAGGGCGGCGCGCTGTTGATCGCCGCCGGACCCGAATATGCCGGCGAAAGTTCGATCGCGCGCACGCCGCTGATGTCCGCCCTGCCGGCGATGCCGACCGGCGAGGTTGTCGACAAGGCTTTCTATCCACGCCTCACCGATCTCGGCCAGCGCCACCCGGTGACTCGTGGGCTCGATGGTTCGGCCACCGAGCCGCCGCACTGGAGCCGCTGGTTCCGCACCATCGGCGTGCAGAATCCGGAAGGCGAAGTGGTGATGAAGGGCGCCGACAACCGGCCCCTGCTGTTGCTCGACCGCAAGGGCGAAGGCCGCGTCGGCATGCTTCTGTCCGACCAGGGCTGGCTGTGGGCGCGCGGTTTCGAGGGCGGCGGCCCGCACGTCCAGCTCTACCGCCGCATCGCGCACTGGCTGATGAAGGAGCCCGAACTCGAGGAAGAGCGGCTGACCGCCGACGGCCGCGGCATGGTGCTGGAGATCCGTCGCCAGACGATGGCCGACGATCCGGGTCCCGCCCAGATCATCACCCCGTCCGGCAAGACCTTGACCGTCAAGCTCGATAAATCCGAACCCGGCGTCTTCCTCGGCAGCGTCGAGACCAACGAGATCGGCCTCTACCAGGTCGCCAATGGCGACCTCACCGCGCTCGCCCATGTCGGTCCGGTCAATGCACCGGAATTCGCCGACGTCATCTCCACCGAAAACCGGCTGAAGCCGCCGGCGGAAGCCACCGGTGGCAGCGTGCGCCGGCTGGCTTCGTCCTCGGCTCTTGGCAGCGACGTGACGCTGCCTTCCGTCGTGCCGGTGCGCTCGGCTGGCGCCGCATCCGGCAGCGACTGGATCGGCCTGCGCACCACGGACGACAGCGTGCTCAAGGCCGTCTCGCGCGTGCCGCTGTTTGGCGGCTTCCTCGGCCTCGGCCTGCTGCTATTGGCAATGGGTTCGATGTGGTACCGCGAGGGGCGGTAGCCCCTTCTCCCCGTCACTACACGGGAAGAAGGTGCCGGCAGGCGGGGGCAGCGCGGACCTGAAATGATCAGCGATCCTCACGTCAGATATATGATGATCAGCGTCGGCGCCGCCCCTCATTGTCCTGCCGGACATTTCTCCCCGTAAACGGGGCGAAAGGTGCTGTCGCCTATGATTTCGCCAATCACCGGCGTCGCAAAAAAGAAGCCAACGACAACCCTGCCCTACTCTTCCGGCTCCGTCGTGAACATCAGCGGATAGCCCTTGGCCTTGCCGGCATCGGTGGCGCGCGTCGCTTTGGTCTCGGCGACATCCTTGGTGAAGACGGCGACGACGCAGACGCCACGCCGATGCGCGGTGATCATCACCCGGTGCGCCTGGTCTTCGCTGAGCTTGAACTCGCCCTTCAGCACCGTCACCACGAATTCGCGCGGTGTGAAATCGTCATTGATGAGGATGACCTTGTAGAGCTTCGGCCGTTCGACCTGCGGCTTGACCTGGACGCGCGGTTTTGTGGTGATTTCAGGCATTGGAACCGACAGTTAGCGTAGCGACGTGACCGCCATTCTTGCACCAGCGACAGCGGGTCGTCCATTTTGATCGACGCGCAAAGCCGATGTCCGGCGGGTGCGGCCATTCACATCATGTGGGAAAGTGTCGGTTGCCGTTCAACGGTCCTGACGGCCGAACATGCGGCGGCTGGGTATCTGCCGCGCCGTCGTGGCGGACGGCATATCGGGCCGAAAGCGGTTTCCATCCGCATCCGCCCGGCGTTCCAGCCATGCCGCGATCGGCCATGCGAGGACGCAGATCAGCGTCGCGCCTGTCAGCAAGATCAGCAGCCAGGTCTGTGCCGGCGTGATGTAGTCCCAGTTGGTGGAAATCGCCGGTGCAAACAGCGAAGGCTCGGTGCGTCCATTGGCCGGATCGGGCACCGGGCTGGCGGTAAACAGGATGATCACCCTGACGACGCCGGTGGCAACCAGGCCGCCGATCATCATCGAGCGCACAATGGACGAAAGCCGCTTCTTCATGCGGATTGCCCTACACGGCCAGCGTTGCAAACGGGTTAAGCGTCAGCTGCCGGCAGCAAGCTTCGGCCAAACATCGATTGGACCCATCAGTCCGCTTCATCGCAATATCAGGGCTTCAGCAGTTGGGACAGGAGGAAGGCCGCTCCAGCCGAAACCAGCTGGAGCGGCCTTGGTCGAGAGGCCGGCATGTTGTGCCGGACCTGATTACGTCTTCGGCGCGTCCTTCTTGACGGCCTTCTCGGCGGCTTTCTTGTGCTTCTTGACGGTCTTCTTGACGACCTTCTTCGGAGCAGCCTTGGCCGGAGCGGCAGTAGCCGGAGCGGTGGTGGTGGAAGCAGCCGGAGCAGCGGTCGTGGTGGCAGCGGCGTTGCCGAGAGCCGGCATCGCGAAAGCGAGAGCGACGGCGAGACCGGTTGCGGAGAGGATGGATTTTTTCATGGCTTCATTTCCTTTTTGTGCGGGTCGAGTTTCTGATGTCACTGAACCGGGTCGTTCGGTGTCACCCCAAGCAGCTTCAAAGCGTTGGCGAGCATCCGGATGCCCTGCGCCTGTTTCTTGGCGGCGCAGTACCGGTTGCCCTTTCTCTGAAGTGCCCTTGCCGCGGTGACCTGCGTTGCCGTGGCGTGGGTTTCGAGGGCTTCATCAAATTGGTGGCTGAGATTGGCGCACCGTTCGCTCCGGGTTGTGAGCGTCGCCTTTGCGTCCGATTGTCCGACAGCGGCAGTGACCAGGCCAAGGCCCAGCAACGCACCCAACAAACTGATCGACAACCTTGGCATCGGTTTATCCGTAAACCCGCAGACTAGCGTCGCAGCCGATGACCTGACCGCCACGAGATCAGTTATGCCTTTGAAATTTTTCAGGAGTTTTTCTGAACTGTAGAATTTTGTTTCTGGAGTGTGTCTGGGAAAGCCGGTGTGAACCGATCATCGCCACTGGCCAACATATGGCCTGAATTCTATCGTGTGGGTTGCGACAGAAGGGCTTGGCAATCAACAATGACAGGGCTGCTGTGAAATCCGACGCACACATACTGATCGTCGACGACGACAAGGGCATCCGCGACCTGCTGCAGGAATTCTTCCAGAAGCGGGGCCTGCATACCTCGGTTGCCGCCGACGGCGTCGAGATGGAGACCATCCTGCGCCGCGTGCAGGTCGATCTCATCGTCCTCGACGTGATGCTGCCAGGCAAGAGCGGGCTGGAGCTGTGCCGCGATATTCGCGCCCAGTATTCGACGCCGATCATCATGCTGACCGCCGTCACCGAGACCACCGACCGCGTCGTCGGCCTGGAGATGGGCGCCGACGACTATGTGCCGAAACCCTTCGACCCACGCGAGCTGCTGGCGCGCATCCGCGCTGTGCTCAGGCGCAATGGCGCCGCAGAGCCCAAACGCGCCAGCAACAAGCAGATCTACCGCTTCGCCGGCTGGACGATGGATTGTTCGCGCCGCCGGCTGACGGCGCCCGACGATGTCAGGGTCGAGTTGACCATGGCCGAATTCAACCTGCTGCAGACCTTCGTCAAGAGCGCGCAGCGCGTATTGACCCGCGACCAGCTCATCGAACTGTCCGGCGGCGACAGCGACTATTCCTTCGACCGCAGCATCGACATCCTGGTCAGCCGGTTGCGGCGCAAGATGGAAGACGATCCGAAGACGCCAAAACTGATCCTCACCGTGCGCAGCGGCGGCTACCAGTTCCTGCCCGAGACGACCTCCGAATGAGAAGATTCCTGCCGCAGACCTTGCCTGTCTGGGTGCTGCTGATCGTCATTGCCGGCCTGCTGATCAGCCAGGTCGCGACCCTCTACATCGTGTCGCGTGACCGCGCCGCCGCCAACGACGTCGTCGACCTCTACCGGCTCAACGACCGCGCCTTCTCGCTGGTGCAGCTCATGCATGACGCCAGCCCGGAGGAACGCAAGGCGACGGCGACCGGCTTGTTCAATTCCACCTACGCGCTCACCGTTTCGGACACGCCCGCGGTCACCTCGTCGATTGCCGGCGACGACGAATTGGCCGAACTCGAAGACATCCTCGTCGGCCGGCTGTCGAAATTCGGCATCACCGATGCGCGTGTGCGCCGCGATCCAGCGACGCGCGAGGCCGACGACGCCACCGGCACGGCGCCGGGGCCTGACATCGGCCAGGTCGAGCGCGACCTTCTGGTGCTGGCCGCCGACTTCGCCCAGAGCGACAAGCTGACGGCGTCGCTGCGTTTCGCCGACGGCCAATGGCTGAACTTCACCGAGCCGATCACGCCCGTCGGCCCGATCCTGAGCTTCGACAGCCTGCCGCTCTATTCACTGATCGCAGGCCTGGTGGTGATCATGTCGATCTGGTCGCTGCGCCGGCTGACGGCACCTTACCGGATGATGGAAACCGCCGTGAACCGGATCGGCAAGGACCTGAAGAGCCCGCCAATCGCTGAGAGCGGCAGCCGCGAGGTGCGCGCCGCCGCCAAGGCGATCAACGCTATGCAGGCCAGGTTGCGCGAATATGTCGAGGACCGCGAACATCTGGCGGCGGCACTGGCGCATGATCTGCGCACGCCAATGACGAGGATGCGCCTGCGCCTGGAGCTGTTGCGCAAATCGGCGGTTCGCGAGGCACTGGCGCACGATCTCGCCGATGTCGAGAGCATCGCCAGTTCGGTGATCGACTTCGCCACCTTCGAAGTGACGGAGGAGAAGAACGAACGCATCGACTTCTGGTCGCTCGTGGAATCGATCGCCGACGGTTATGAGGACGTCTCATTCGACGACGATACACGCTCGCGCGGCCTGATCTGCATGGCGCGGCCGGTCGCGTTAAAACGCTGCGTCACCAATCTCGTGCAGAACGCGGTCACCTACGGCAAGAAAGCGCATCTCAGCCTGAGCCGGTCGGAGAACATGATCCTGCTCACCATCCGCGACGAAGGGCCTGGGATACCGCAGGCACAGATCGACGCCGTATTCGGCTCCTTCGTGCGCCTCGAACAGTCCCGCAACCGCCAGACCGGCGGCCTCGGGCTCGGCCTGACCATCGCCCGCAACATCGCGCGCGCCGCCGGCGGCGATATCCGCCTGTCCAACAACCCGGGCGGCGGCCTGCTGACGCAACTGCGCCTGCCGCTGGCGGCTTAGGCCCTGTCTGCGCCAATCCACCCGGAAGGTGCTTTTTCATCACTCGTCGGCCCGGCCCGGCGAAAAGCTGCCGGCGTGGTATTGAATTGTGCTTTGAATGCACGGGTCAGCGCCGCCTCCGAGCCATATCCGATGGTCGCTGCGATTTCACCGATCCTAGCGACGCCGGCGCGCAGTTGATCTGCGGCAAGATCGAGCCGCCACGCGGCCAAGTAGCGTAGCGGCGTCTGGCCGACGACTTCCGAGAAACGGGCGGCGAAGGCTGAGCGCGACAACCCGGCAAGGTCGGCCAGCGCCTCGACTGTCCAGCGCCGGGCCGGCTCCTCGTGCATTGCCGACAGCGCCCGGCCGATCGCGGGGTCGGCCAGACCGCTCAGCCACCCGAGATTGCGCGGGTTCCTGGCACCCCACTCGCGCACGGCCTCGACGAACAGCAGATCCAGCAGTCTGGCGATGGCGATGGCCGAACCAAGTTTCGGATACCGGGTTTCCTCGACGAGGAAATGGCTGGTCAGTTTCATCCATTCCAGAGGCCTTCCAGATTGCGCCTCGATATGGATAAGCGCCGGCAGAACCTTCAGGAGCTTGGGAGCCAGTACGCCAGCGAAGGAAAACCGGCCGCAGACCACGTGTGTCTGCGCACCGCCACCGCCGAACGCATATGCGGAACCATGCCGGGTGGTCGCATTCGTCAATGCTTGGTCCGCCGGAAGGGGATTCAATGCCGGATCGCTGCACAGCACGTGGCCGGCCCCCAGCGGTAGGATGACCAGATCACCTGTTTCGATCCGGATGGCGTTCCCATCATCCGGCTTTAGCCATGCCGAGCCGCGCTCTACGATATGGAAATGCGACACCGGGCGGCGAAAGCTTAGGCTCCATGGCGCCGAGAAGTCGTTGGCGCAGACGAACTCTGCACGCATGCGCACAAGGGAAAGAACGTCGGACATCGAATCCGGAATACCGCCGACCTTCGGCATCTGTCCCCTTCCGTCATCTTGCATGGACGCTGGGCAAAGAAATCGAGCGCCCAAGCCATAGATCGCGCTTTCGTTTGAGAACTACACTGCCACACAATCAAGAGCGACAGTGGAGCGAAACGCAAGTGGCAGCGAGCGAAATCGAAGACGTGTCCGACAAGATGCGCGGTGTAGGCAGGATGTCGCGCCGTAGCTTTATGGTGGCGGCGAGCGGCCTGCTGTTGTCGGCAGGCGCGCGGGTCTGGAGCCGGCCTGGCGATCCGGTGTTGCAAAGCGCGTGGCTGCGGGTAGCGCCGGACAACACGATCCTCATTATGATTTCGCAGTCGGAGATGGGGCAAGGCATTTCGACGACGCTTCCTGTCGCTTTAGCCGACGAACTCGGCGCGGACTGGTCAAAGGTAAAGACCGAGTGGTCGCAATTCGACCCTGCCTATCGACATCCACAATATGGGTGGATGTTCACCGGCAATTCTGAATCGAGTTCGACCTTCTATCCTATCATGCGCACCATGGGCGCTGCCGCCCGGGAGATGCTGGTTCAGGCGGCCGCCGCCCAACTCAAGGCCGACGCGGCGTCGCTGCAAGTGCGAGACAGCACAATTATCGACCCTGCTTCGGGTCGATCGGTAAGCTTCGGTGACGTGGCGGAGAACGCAGCCAGACTGCCGGTACCGAACAGCCCTGCGTTGAAACCCGATTCAGACCTGACGATGATCGGCAAGCCGCAGCCCCGGCGCGACATTCCACCCAAGGTCGACGGTAGCGCCATCTTCGGCATCGACGTCAAGATGCCGGGAATGGCGGTGGCCGCGATCCGGCGGGCTCCTGCGCAGGGCGGCAAACTCGCGAGCTACGACAAGGCCGGCATCCTGGCGCGACCAGGTGTGATCGCCGCTGTCGAGATCGCCTCGGGGCTTGCGGTAGTCGCCGACCGCTACTGGACGGCTAAGCGCGCCTTGGATGAAGGCGGGCTCGTCTTCGCGGGGGGGCCGCTAGCAGGCTACTCGACGGAGGGCCAGAGGGCCGACCACATGGCGCGATTGAAGACCGGGGACTTCGCGGTGAAACGTAGCGACGGCGACGCCAAGGCAAGGCTGGCGGACGCTCCTCGCACATTTGAGGCCATCTACGAGATCCCCGCCCAAGCGCACGCGACCATGGAGCCGATGAACTGCACCGCCTATCTCACGGCGGATCGCTGCGAGTTGTGGGTCCCTACGCAAGGCGTGGAAATCACTCAAGCGGTCATCAAGGAAATGACAGGCTTCAGCGACAGTCAGATCGTCATCAACCGCACCTTTCTAGGGGGCGGGTTCGGGCGGCGGCTGCTTGCGGACTTCGTGCGTATCGCCGTCCAGTTGGCCAAGGCCGTGAACAGGCCGGTGAAGGTGATCTGGAGTCGCGAAGAGGACTTCGCCTACGACGCCTACCGGCCACCGATGACGCATGCGGTCAGCGCCGCTCTTGGCGCGGATGGCTTGCCCTCCGCCATGATGCACCGCGTCGTCTCGCCATCGCACATGCTCTACGTGTTCCCGCGTTCGGCGCTCCAGGCACCGCCGCCCTGGGATCGGCCGATCGCCCCACCACGCGACTACGACGCGATGGCGGTCGAGGGAGTTCACCTCCCGCCCTACGCAATCGCCGACTATCATGTCGAACAGAATTATGTCGAAACGCCGCTCCCGGTATCGGTGTGGCGCACCACAGGTCACGGACCGAACAATTTCGTCCTGGAAACCTTTCTCGACGAACTCGCGCACGCGGCCGGCAAGGATCCACTGGATTATCGGCTGGCTCTCGCTCGCAACGATCCGCGCGCCGTCACGGTATTGCAGGCCGTGGCGGCGATGTCGGCTTGGGGGCGACCCGTTCCGAATGGCCAGGGCCGCGGTCTGGCGCTGGCCAAGGCGTTCGGCGGCTATGCTGCACAGGTCGTCGACGTTTCTGTCGACGGAAAGGACATCCATCCGCTTCATGTCTGGACCGCGCTCGACTGCGGCAAGACACTGGATCCTGGGATCGCCGCCGCCAATGTCGAAGGCGGCGTAGTCTGGGGTCTTTCGGGGCTTCGCACCGAAGTGACCTTCAAGGACGGTGCGGTGCGACAGACCAATTTCGATAGTTTCGATCCTGTGCATCTCTGGGAAACCCCGAAGATCGAGACCCGGTTCGTCGAAAGCGACGCCAAGATTGGCGGCACGGGAGAGCTGGGTCCAGTGCCGACGCATGCCGCATTTTGCAACGCAGTGTTTGCCGTGGTCGGCGAGCGCATTCGCGCGCTGCCGCTGACGCGGCATGGCTACAGGCTGGTTTGAGGAGACCTCGATGATCAAGCTCACCGTCAACGGCAAACCAGTCGATGCGACTGCCGATCCCGACACGCCCTTGTTGTGGGTGCTGCGCGACGATCTCGGTCTGACAGGCACCAAATATGGCTGTGGTATCGCTGCCTGCGGCGCCTGCACGGTGCATGTCGATGGCGAGGCCGTGCGCTCCTGCTCCTACCCGCTGGCAGCGGCCGAGGGCAGCACCATCACGACCATTGAAGGCCTTTCACTGGACAGATCGCATCCCCTGCAGAAATCGTGGATCGACCAGCAGGTGCCGCAATGCGGCTACTGCCAGTCCGGAATGATCATGGCCGCTGCGGCGCTGCTGAAAGAAAAGGCCATGCCATCCGACGCAGACATCGACGCAGCTATCACCAACATTTGCCGGTGCGGCACGTACCAGAGGGTCCGGCAAGCGATCCACCGGGCGGCAGGAGGGCAGGGATGAAACGTGTTGAACTGCTCGGTCCGACCATCGTGTGCCTGGTGGCGATAGGACTGTGCGCCTCGCTCGTATCGCGGGCCGTGCCCGAAGCAGTAGCAAACGACGGTCGCAACGTCTCTCTAGAGCGCTTCAGGTTTTGACGGAAGCATATCCTGCGTTTGCGAAGTAGTTTCT
>SAKE01000042.1 GCA_004017275.1 Mesorhizobium sp.
TTGTAGGCGTGATCTCTTCCCGAATTCCCGACCACATCTTTATCGGTAAGGTGGTAGTGTCCGGCCCGCTCACGAAGAGTGACAGCACCAACTCATCGAAGGAATGCAGGAAGGCAAAGAATCCGGCGACGATTAACGCAGGACGCATGAGCGGGAGTACGATTTTCCAAATCGTGACGATCCGCGAGGCCCCCAAACTCGCGGCGGCGTGCTCTAGGCGGACGTTCAGGGCCTGTAGGCTTGCGGCGACAATCAGCACGACTAAGGGAACGGCGCCGATCGTATGTGCGATCACCAGAGCGAGATTCGTGTTGACGAGCTGCAACCGTGCAAAGAGGAAGTAGAGGGCAACCGCACTGACGATTACCGGCACGATCATCGGTGCAAGCAAGAGCTGGTATCCGACACGGCGCATCCGCGGACTGCCGCGCACGAGCGCCATCGCAGCCGCTGACCCGATGGCAAGGCTTGCAAATGCGGTAGCTGTTGCAATGCCCAAACTTTGCAGCGTGGCGGAGACCCACGCGCGGCTTGTAAAATATGCCTCATACCATTGCAGCGACAGGCCGGGGGGCGGGAAATCGAGGAAGCGCGAGGAACTGAATGAGATCGGAACAATGATCAGGATGGGACTGACCAGAAACACAGCAACGAGCAGACTGAAGCCGCGTAGCAGCTTGCCACCAAGAGCCGCACGCTCACAACCTATGGCGAATCCGGCCGGAACCCGAAGGCTGTGAGCGACCGCCCGCACCAGGGCCGTAGCGAGGTCAACAAGTTGGACGTAAGCGGTGGTTGAACGACGAACGGGTGTGCCAGCCGATTGGGCAGCCCCGTGCTGAGATCCGAGCAAGCTATCGATACCGACGAAATGATTGGAAATTGTATAGACCACCAGCGTGATCGAGAGCAGCACGGTAGCGGCAGCGGCTGCGAGTGGCCAATTCAGCGTCACGTTTGCATAAATGTCGATTTGCATCGGCAATAGGATTGTGTTCGGGCCGCCGAGCAGCGCGGGAGTGATGTAGAACCCCAGAGCGAACACAAAGACCAGCAGCCCGGCCGCGATCACGCCCGGTAAGCTCAAAGGAAAGAACACGCGCCAAAAATTCTGGGGCGCAGAGGCTCCGAGGGAGGCGGCAGCGCGAGTCAGACTGGATGGAATCCCTCTCATTACGCTGATGAGCACCAAAACCGTAAACGGCATGAGGATATAGACCATCGCTATGAGCACACTGAACTTATTGTAGATCAGGTCGATAGGTCGTTCGGTGATGCCGAAGTCCATTAGAAGTTGGTTAATAACGCCAAAGCGCCCAAGGATCACCATCCATGCATAGGTACGCACGAGGTAGCTCGTAAAGAACGGCAACACTACTGCAAGCAATAGCGCTCTGGCGACCCAGGTGCGGGCCGCAACGATCCAGAAGGCGAGTGGATACCCCATTAGAAGGCAAAGCAGCGTAACTGTTATTGCCAGCTCGAAGGTGTGACTGAGGATGATCCAGTTCGTTCGATCACCCAAGAACTCTTGGAAGTGTGCGAGCGTCGGTCCAGGATCGAACAGACTGAGAGAGAGGAGACCAGCGAGCGGGACGAAAAAGAAGATCCCGAGCAGAAGTGCCATTGGAGCAAGCAAGAGCGTGGCTTCGCGATTGTGTAGGGGCCACGCGATGGCCGCTCTGACGGTCTGGTATAAAGTGGCCATTAGCTGGCCACCCATTGGGTCCAGCGCTCCACGAGCACTTCGGTATTAGTTTTGCCCGAGGAGGATTGGGCTTCCCAGTAGGCCGGATCGTAGAAGAATTGCTTGTCAATGTTCTCGGGCGCGGTCGGCAGTTTGGCGGCCACACTGGGCTCAATGTAATTAAAGGCAGCCCGATTGAGCGGACCATAAAAGATGAGATTGTTGAGACGAGCTTGCGCCTGCGCGGAAGCCTGGTAGGCGACAAACCGCATGGCCGCAGCCCGGTTTTTCGTGCCCTTCGGAACGACCCAATGCAGCGGGCTAAGCATCCCTTCGTTCCACAGGTAATCAACGCCAGCGCCCTGCTCCTTAAGGATTTGCATTCGGCCATTCCATGCCGAGGACATCGCAACCTGACGATCCGATAGGAGCTGACCTGGTTCGGCGCCCACGCTCCAGAATTTCGTTATGTGCGGTTTGATGCGATCGAGAGACGCGAATGCCTGGTCGAAGTCGATTGGGTACAGCTTGTCCTTCGGAACTCCGGCTGCCAGCAACGCAAATTCGACCGTCCGTTCTCTGAGGGAGCGAGGCCCCGGAAACGCGCTGACGTCCCAGAACTCAGTCCATGAGCGGGGGCGCGGCTTGTCGGCCGGGTAATCGGCCGTGGAGAATGCCATCACGGTGCTGAACACGTACGAGCCCACGGCATATTTTGTCTTTGCCTCAGGAACAAGGTTATCCAACGTTTCCTTATCGAATGCCCCATAATCGATTTCTTCGACATACTTGTCTGCATCTGATCTAAACGCAGGGCCGGATATCTCCACCACATCCCATTGCACATTGCTGCTATCGACTTGCGCCTTAAGCTTCGCCGCGTCAGCCGGAGACACATAAGTCACCTTGATGCCTGTCTCACTCTGGAAGGGATCAACTACGGCTTTGCGGAACGCCTCCTCATACGATCCGCCACCGGAAACGACCACCAGGGTCGACTCTTGCGCTCGCAAAATGCTTGGGGCGCCAAGCACCAGCGCCGCTCCGCTGAGTCCTATTAGGGCCTGACGTCGCGTCGGCCGACTGGAGTTAATGTAGCGCCTCATGAGCTCTCTCCCTTATGAAGACCATATCGGAATGCGATCTGCGGCCGAGGTCACGTGCAACGAAGCCGCCTCAGCTTCGAGATGGTCGGGTACACCTTGTCTCGGGCCGTTCGCCTTCACAGAAAGAAGGCGTCCATCCCGCGCGTCCCAGCCAATTCGCACTTTCTCACCGACTTTGAACCGTGGAGAGGAGGCGCGATAAGCTACGGCTACAGTGAGAACTACGGAAAGGGCCGCACGTAGGCGTACTTGGCACTTGACGATGTTTCCGCGGTAAATAGACTCTTGGATCACACCCTCGAATTCGTTGTCAGCGCACGCGCCTGCTGCGAGAGGGACGATCTTCTCGGGTCGGACCATGAGGCTCACGGGTCCCATCACCTGGTCCTCGGCTCCCTGCCATGTCGCTCGAACCTGCAGGCCAGCGACATCGAGGAGGGGACCGTGATCTGTCTTTCCAACAAGACGAGCGTCGAGGAAGTTCGATTCGCCAATGAAGCTCGCAACAAAGCGGGTTTCCGGCGTCTCATATATCTCTTCCGGCGTACCAATCTGTTCGACCTTGCCCTCATTCATCACCACGATTCGGTCGGACATGGTGAGCGCTTCACTCTGGTCGTGGGTGACGAACACCATTGTTGTTCCAAGAGATTTTTGTAGGCGCTTCAGTTCGAGCTGCATGTGCTCTCGAAGTTGCTTATCAAGCGCACCAAGCGGTTCATCCATTAGAATTACACCTGGGCGGAACACAAGCGCACGCGCCAGTGCAACCCGCTGCTGTTGACCGCCGGACAGCTCGTGAGGCATGCGGCCCCCATATTCACCGAGCTGAACAAGATCGAGTGCCGCGGCGACACCGGCTCGAATGTCGTAGCCGGATATTCCGCGCATCTTCAACGCAAACGCCACGTTCTCGAAAACGGAGAGATGAGGAAATAGCGCGTAGTTCTGGAATACAACTCCGATGTTGCGCCTGTGGACTGGTAGCCTCGTTATTGGTCGAGCACCGACAAAAATTTGGCCGGCGCTTGGCGTTTCAAAACCCGCAACCATCATCAACGTTGTCGTTTTCCCGGATCCGCTTGGGCCAAGAAACGAGACAAACTCGCCAGCCTCGATCTGGACCGAAATATCACTAACGGCTCGGACGGTGCCGTATTGCTTACAAAGTCGCTCTAGCCGCAGCGGTTCACCTCGGGACATCTAAACCTCGTCCGTGTTGCAAATAATGCAATGGTGTTGCAATTACGTTTAGAAGCTGACAGGGGTGTGAACACTTGTCAAGTGGAGCGGAGGAGTCATCCATGAAGTCTGTCAAATATCCCCCGAGCGGCCGTGACCGAGCCCGTGGGTTAACAAAGTGCAACGCGCCTTAAATCTGCTGATGGTCGTTGGCGCGAGTGAAAGGCCGTCGGAGTGAATGAGATCGCGCGGCGGCTAGGACAGCATGCAAGCGATGTCAGGCAACTGTCAGGGTCTCTCCTGCTTGTTGGGTCCGCCTCCTTGCATACCGTCGGCACCGAATCTGTGCCGCAGGTGGGGAGTCACGACGTAACCTTCTACTCCTGGCGCAAGAAGGGATGGACACCGTGCAGGTCCGCGCGCGGCCGCCTTACGGCAGGAAGCCTGCAGTCATCTCGGTGCTAGATGGCGACAATATGGAAACTGCATTTGACGCAAGCTGCTACATGATTGATCCTTGATTGAATGAAGTTGCTAGCCTGCAGCAAGCTGCGTACCTGCGGCGTTTCGAACTCTGGTCCGGCAAGTACACTTAACTGCATGAAACCGTCTGCACTTGCGCGAGGATGCATGCTTCGACCTCCGCGCAAGCGAGCCTGTGCGAACCATTAGACGGAGGCGAACGCTGCCGAATGAACGGGGCGGAGGGCGCAGACGAGGACCCAGGTTCGCGAACGGCTTTTGCGCCGCTCAGGAATCCGACCTTTCGTTCGATCTGGCTCGCCACGCAGGTTTCCAGCCTGGGCTGGTTGATGCAGACTGTTGCCATCAGCTGGCTGATGGCGACGATCTCGACTTCCGATCTTATGGTCGCGCTGGTACCGGCGTCATCGACGCTGCCCGCCTTCATTCTTTCTGTCTTCGTCGGGGCCATCGCCGACAATTTCAACCGCCGCAAGGTCATGTTCGCCGGCCGGTGCATTATGGTCATAGCATCTGCGATGCTGGCCACCTCTGTAGCGCTGGGCTTTGTAGACCCTTGGATGATCCTCGGCTTCAGCTTCTTGATCGCATGTGGCGGTGCCATCAACGATCCCGCATGGCAAGCCTCGGTTGGCGATATGGTAGACCGACGCGATGTTCCCGCTGCCGTCACCCTCCTCTCCGTCGGCTTCAACACTGTCCGGACCGTGGGCCCGGCGCTCGGCGGCATCCTGGTTGCCTCGTTCGGGCTTGTGACGGCTCTCGCCGTGACCACACTCACATATCTGGTACCTCTGGGGACCATATGGCGCTGCAAATGGAAGGTTCGTTCTTCGCCTCTGCCGCGTGAGCCGATGAGCACGGCGATCTATGACGGGCTGCGCTTCACGGCGATGTCTTCGGAAATCAAGACGGCGATCGCTCGCGGAACCCTCTTTGGCTTGGCGGGCATCGGCATACTCGCGCTGCTGCCCCTGGTCGTCCGGGATCAGCTGGGAGGAGGACCGCTGGCCTATGGCGCCCTCATGGCCGGCTTCGGGACAGGCGCTGTCTTCGCCGGCGTCTCCAACGGCGTATTCAGAAGGCGTTTGTCTCAAGAACGGCTGATGACGCTCGCCTGCATCGCCTGCGCGGCGTGCTCCCTCTCCCTTGCATTGACCTCCTCGATTGCAGTGGCGGCAATCGCGCTCGCTTTGGGCGGCGCGGGTTGGGTCACGGCCTGGTCCGGGGTTGGCGTGAGCGTGCAGCTGGCAAGCCCGCGCTGGGTCGTGGGGCGCACCATCTCGATCTATTATGCGTTGATAGACGGCGGCATCGCGGCTGGCAGTTGGGTGTGGGGCACGGTGGCCCAGAACCATTCCCTGGCCTGGGCGCTGGAGGGTTCTGCTGGTGCTCTGTTGCTCGTCGCTGCGGCCGGCGTCCTGTTTCCTCTTCGCGAGCGCCACGACTCCGAGCCCGATCCTCTAGAGCAATTCGACACCCCGGCAGTCGCCCTCAATCTCAAGCCAAGAAGCGGTCCCATCGTCGTCAAAGTCGAATATCTGATACCCGCCGAAAACGTCGATGCTTTCCTGGACCTCATGCGCGAGCGGCGGCATGTACACAGCCGCGTCGGTGCTCGACACTGGACTCTCCAGCGCAACCTTCAGAAGCCTATGCAGTGGACAGAGACATTCCGCACGCCGACCTGGACCGACTACCTTCGCCTCAACCATCGCCTCACGACAGAGGATAGGCACCTAGACGAAAGGGTCCTCCTCCTGCACGAGGGAGAGCTTCCACCTCAATTGACGCTTTTGATCGAGCGACCGACGGGCCCCGCTCGCAAAGCCGAGCACTCGACGTCTTATGTTCCCCATCATTGACCCCTTTAGAACAGTGCGGGTCCGCGACCCCTCGCCGTGTTAGCGCTGGCAGGAGGAGCATAACTGGACTACGCTGGCCCACAGCAACGACTTCTTCCCTCACCAGCCCAGTGGCAACGAGCCAAGAGTTTTCGAGGATGGAACGGCGAGAGCCGAGAAGCAGCGATCCACTTCAGTTCGGCTGCGCGGGAGCGAATACAGCCGCGCCCAGCACCACATCGCAACAACGGGGATCGACCAGTCGGGCAACCGGGGTCGTGTAGGCGGTAAGGCAGACGATCGGCGTCCCACCCTTTCGCGCACGAATATCCGGCGGCGTTACCGCCCTTGTATCAGCAACCACACTCAAAGAGGGCTCCTTCCCTTGCGTCAACAATCGTGCGGTGTCGCGTGTGGCATATTTTTGTGCAGGTGCGAAGAACTAATTTGCCACGCACGTGAGTTGACGCGCTGACGGTTATTGGTGAGAACAAAATTCAATCGGTTCAGCTACTTCTTGGCTTACCCAAGCACATCAGAGATCATGAGCGATCGCGCAAAAGGGACTACAAAAGGCGGGCGCAGAGCCAAGGCCGACACGGCTAAGGTCGACCTGACCGCGGTCGTCGTCGCGGTGAACGAGAATGAACCGTGTGTCCTCACCATCGGACAGACTGACACTTTGCCCTCCGGCCCGCTTGCGCTCGAGCACCGATCGCTGCAGTCCGGTTTGAGAACGTGGGTCGAGGAACAGACCGGCCACCCACTGGGATATATCGAGCAGCTCTACACCTTTGCCGATCGGGACCGAGCCGGCACCGAGCTTGAGCGGCGAGTCATCTCCATCAGCTATCTCGCACTCACCCGTAAGGAACATGCGACCGCTCCGTCCAGGTCCGGCTGGCGAAGCTGGTACGACTATTTTCCATGGGAGGATCACCGTGCCGGAACTCCACCGATGGTGTCGGACGTCCTGCGGCCTCGCCTGAGCGAGTGGGCGGAGAGCGCGGACGACAACGCGACGCGCCTCGAGCGCGGAAGGCGCGGCAATCGCCTTCGGCTTCGACGAACGCCCGTGGAACGAGGATCTCGCACTCAAGCGCTACGAGCTGCTTTATGAAGCAGCCCTTGTGGAAGAGGCGGTGCGCGGTTCGGTCCTCCCCCTGCCGGTTCGCGGCAAGCCCATGGTTTCCGATCATCGTCGCATCCTCGCAACGGGCATTGCGCGGCTGCGCTCCAAGATCAAGTACCGGCCGGTCGTCTTCGAACTGATGCCGCCGGCTTTTACGCTTCATCAGCTGCAGCGCACCGTGGAGGCGCTTGCCGGCAGGCTCGTCCACAAGCCGAACTTTCGTCGCCTCATCGAGCAGCACGAACTGGTCGAAGAAACTGGCGAAACTAGCGCGGAGACAGGGGGCCGGCCGGCGAAGCTTTATCGCTTCCGCCACGCCGTGCTCGAAGAGGGGGAGCTCGCCGGGGCAAAATTGCCGCTCGCGCGGGGTTGACCGCTTATACTCACTACGAATATATGCGCCTTATATTCAGGTAGGTATAACCGGAGAGCTCGATGAGCGCGATGCTACCTTCGGGCGCGTCCCTGTACGACCGCGTTCGGCGCGTAATCCCCCCGATCGAATGGCCGGCGTTCAGCGACGACATAGACGCCATCCTCGCGCTGAAGCGCGAGCGCAATGCGGTCGTCCTGGCGCACAATTATCAGACACCGGAGATCTTCCACTGTGTCGCCGACATCGTCGGCGACAGCCTGGCGCTCGCCCGCAAGGCAATGACGGTTGAAGCGGATGTCATTGTGCTGGCCGGCGTGCATTTCATGGCCGAGACGGCAAAGCTGCTCAATCCGCAAAAGACGGTGCTGATTCCCGATCTTGCGGCCGGCTGCTCGCTGGCGGACTCGATTGCCGCCGAGGACATCCGGCTGCTGCGGCAACGCTATCCCGGCGTGCCGGTCGTTACCTACGTCAACACGTCGGCCGCAGTGAAGGCCGAGTCCGATATCTGCTGTACCTCGGGCAATGCGAAGGCCGTTGTGGAGTCGCTGGGCGTTCCCCGGGTGATCATGCTGCCGGACGAGTATCTGGCCCAGAACATCGCCGCCCAGACCGACGTGCAGATCATCGCCTGGAAAGGGCATTGCGAAGTGCATGAGCGCTTCACGCCTGCCGACATCCGCGAGTTGCGTGAAACTCATCCGGGCGTAACGGTGCTCGCGCATCCCGAATGCCCGCCTGACGTGGTGGCCGTAGCCGATTTTTCCGGGTCGACCGCTGCCATGTCCGACTATGTCGAAAGGCAAAAGCCGCCGCGCGTCGTGCTGCTGACGGAATGCTCGATGAGCGACAATGTCGCGCTCCAGCATCCGGAACTCGAGTTCATCCGGCCCTGCAATTTGTGCCCCCATATGAAGCGGATAACGCTCGCCAATATCCGCGCCGCGCTCGAGCAGAACCGCCATGTCGTGACCATCTCACCCGAGATCGCCGGCCGCGCGCGGCTGGCCGTCGAGCGGATGCTCGCCGTATGAGCGCGGATGTCCGCAGCTTCTTTGGCCGGCCCATCATAATTGGCGGCGGCATTGCCGGATTATTGACCGCGCTTCATCTGGCGCCAGAACCCGTGCTTGTTTTGTCCAGGACGCCGCTCGGATCAGAAGCATCGAGTGCGTGGGCACAGGGCGGCCTGGCTGCCAGCCTCGGCGATGACGACAACCCAATGCTGCATCTGGCCGATACGCTCGCCGCTGGCGCCGGGCTCTGCGACGCAGAAATCGCAACCCGCATCCTTCATGCGGCCCCTAGCGCGATTGAGAACCTGTCGACCCTTGGGGTCCGCTTCGATCGGACGCCTGAAGGAGCACTGCGCCTTGGATTGGAGGCCGCGCACGGTCGCCGGCGCATCGTTCATGCTGACGGCGACGGCAGTGGACAGGAGATCATGCGCGCGCTGGTCGAAGCCGTGCGTTCTGCTCCGTCGATTGTGATGGTCGAGGGTGTGGAGGCGCGGCGGCTGGCGGTGGAGGACAACAAGGTCACGGGCGTTTGGGCAAGCTGTTCGACTAGTCCTGTGTTCCTGGGTACGGGACGGGTCGTCCTCGCGACCGGCGGGATTGGCGGGCTGTTTCACGACTCGACAAACCCGCTAGGCAGCTCCGGACAGGGGCTGGCACTTGCGGCGCGCGCCGGTGCTGTCCTTGCCGACCTCGAGTTCATCCAGTTCCACCCGACCGCGCTTGATGGGCCGGCTCGCCCGATGCCGCTGATCAGCGAAGCGGTTCGCGGTGAAGGCGCAACGATTGTCGACGAAACCGGCCAGCGCTTCCTCGAATATTTGCAGGACGCGGAACTCGCGCCGCGCGACGTCGTGGCGCGCGCCATCTGGACGCATCTTTCGAACGGCCACCGCGTCTTTCTGGATGGACGAGAAAAGCCCGGCCCGACATTCGCGCGGCAGTTTCCGACGATCGCCTCGGCCTGCCGGGGCGCAGGCATCGACCCGGCGCAAGACCTCATTCCGATACGGCCGGCCCAGCACTATCACATGGGCGGCGTCGCGGTGGACCGGGACGGACGTACCTCCGTTGCCGGACTGTGGGCTTGCGGCGAAGTCGCCTCGACCGGACTGCACGGCGCCAACAGGCTTGCCAGCAACTCGCTGACCGAGGCGATTGTATGCGCGCACTGGGTCGCTGAAAGCGTGGCGGGATCTCCCCTCGGCGTCAGAACAAGATTGACGGCACGGGAAATCCGGCGCCCGATCCACTCTCCTTGCGCCCTCTCCTCTCACGCAGCCTTGGCGTGAAGCGCAATGGCGAGATGTTGCGCGAGGCCGTGAGCACATTGCTTCCGCTGGCCAAACGCCACGATGCGGCGTCCGATCCCGCGGTAGTGGGACTGCTGATCGCGGTTGCGGCCTTCCTGCGCGAAGAAAGCCGCGGCGCTCACCACCGCACGGACTTTCCTTATCGTGCTGACATCGCGCGCCGCTCCAGGCTCACGCTGGAAGAAGCCTTGACGAAAGCCGAGGAATTCCCATGTTCTCCAACGCTTGAAGACGTCGAGCAATGAACCTCTCGCCGCTTCCCGCAATCATGCTTGAGCCCCTGGTGCGGGCAGCACTTCTGGAAGATCTCGGCCGGGCGGGTGATCTGACGACCGACGCCATCGTGCCGAAGAACCATCACGCGACGACCGTGCTTTCGGTGCGCCAGGCCGGAACTGTCGCTGGGCTCGATCTGGCGATGCTCGCCTTCCGGCTCATCGACCAGAACGTCGAATTGACCGTTAAGCGAGCAGACGGCAGCGAAGTCTCGCAAGGAGAGATCATTGCAACGGTGAGCGGTCCCGCCCGGACCATTCTCACCGCGGAACGGACGGCACTCAATTTTCTGTGCCATCTGAGCGGCATCGCCACGGCGACAGCATCGATCGTAGATGCGGTCCGCGGGCACGATGCGAAGATCGTCTGCACGCGCAAGACGACGCCCGGATTGCGGGCGCTGGAAAAATACGCCGTGCGCGCAGGTGGGGGGTCCAATCACCGCTTCGGCCTCGACGACGCCATCCTGATCAAGGACAACCACATCGCCATCGCCGGCGGAATACGCCCGGCGCTCGAGCGGGCACGAAACAGCGCCGGCCATCTGGTCAAGATCGAAGTCGAGGTCGATACCCTAGCCCAGTTGGAGGAGGTCCTAGGGTTCGCTCCCGACGCCGTCCTGCTCGACAACATGTCGGTCGACGAATTGCGCCAGGCGGTGGGTATGGTTGCGGGCCGGGCGATCACTGAAGCGTCGGGCAGCATCACCGCCGTGACCGCGCCCGCCATCGCCGCGACCGGTGTCGATCTGATCTCAATTGGCTGGCTGACCCACAGCGCGCCGATCCTGGATATTGGCCTCGACTATCGGAGCTCATGATCGCACGACGAACGGACGGCAGCGGGCTGATAGAGTTTCCGATCCCTGTCAATCGGCCAGGAAAGAAGCCGTAAAGGCCGGAACCCCCAAGGAACAGGAAGAGATGCACGCATCGAACTCGACGAAGACAATGCCACAGGCGCAATCCAATGATTGTGGGATGTGGACCCTAGAAAAGGCGCAGGCGCTGCACGACGCACCTTCAACAATCTTCTGTTCCTGGCGCAAACCGTTCACCGCCAGAATTTCGATCCCAACAAGGTCCAGCTGAGCCGGCTTCTTAGCATCAAAACAGGTGGATGCCCGGAGGATTGCGGCTATTGCAGCCAGTCGGCGCATCACGAAAGCGGGTTGAAGGCGTCGAAGCTGATGGAGGTCCGGCGCGTCATCGCCGAGGCGACCAAGGCGCGCGATGCCGGCGCCACGCGCTATTGCATGGGCGCCGCCTGGCGAAACCCCAAGGCGCGCGACATGGATGCGGTGGTGGCGATGGTCGAGGGCGTCAAGGCGCTGGGCATGGAGACCTGCATGACGCTCGGCATGCTCGATCTTGAGCAGACCGCTCGTCTGAAGCAGGCGGGCCTCGACTACTACAACCACAACATCGATACGTCGGACCGCTACTACAGCGAGATCATCAGCACGCGCACCTTTGCCGACCGGCTGGATACGCTCGCCAATGTCCGCGGCAGCGGCATCAAGGTCTGCTGCGGCGGCATTGTCGGCATGGGCGAAGAGCCGGTGGACCGGATTGACATGCTGGTCACGCTGGCCAATCTGCCGGAACATCCGGAAAGCGTCCCGATCAACATGCTTATCCCGATCGCCGGCACCCCGCTGGCGGAAGCCAAGCCCATCGAGCCGATCGAATTTGTGCGCGTGATCGCCCTGGCGCGCATCATGATGCCGAAATCGCATGTTCGTCTTTCCGCCGGTCGCACCGCCATGACCGACGAGATGCAGGCGCTGTGCTTCTTTGCCGGCGCTAACTCGATCTTCGTCGGCGACACGCTGCTGACGGCGGACAATCCCGGCGAGGACAAGGATACTCTGCTATTCCAGCGTCTCGGCATCGAACCGATGGAAATCGGCACGCAATGAACGAGGCACTTCTTGCCCGGTATGACGCATCCTTGCGTGGACTGGCGCGCAAGGATCGCCTGCGGACGCTTGCGCCGCGCGCCGGGCTCGACTTCTCGTCGAACGACTATCTCGGACTTGCCGCCTCCAAAAGACTTGGCGATGCGGTTGCGGCTGCGATTGCGCGGGGCACGCCGGTTGGCGCCACCGGGTCGCGGCTGTTGCGCGGCAATGCACCGGAACACGAGGCACTGGAGGCGGACGCCGCGGCATTCTTCGGCGCCGAACGCGCACTGTTCTTTGGCAGCGGCTACATCGCCAACTTCGCTCTCCTGACCGCGCTGCCGCAGAAGGGCGACCTGCTGGTTCTCGACGAACTCGCCCATGCCAGCATGCATGAGGGCGCACAGGCCGGACGCGCCCAGTTTGTAGTGGCTAAGCACAACGACGTCGATGCCGTCGATGAGGCAATCACGCGCTGGCGCGCCGAGGGCGGCATGGGACGCGTCTGGATCGGGGTCGAAAGCCTCTACAGCATGGATGGCGACCGCGCGCCGATGGAGAGCCTCGTCGCGCTTGCCGATCGGCACGAGGCATTCCTCGTCGTCGACGAAGCGCATGCCACCGGCGTCTGGGGACCGGACGGCCGGGGACTGGCCGCCGCCTTCGAGGGCCGCGACAACATCATTGCGCTCCATACTTGCGGCAAGGCGCTCGGCGCATCCGGCGCACTCGTCGCCGGGCCGAGGACGCTGTGCGATTATCTCGTCAACCGTTGCCGGCCACTCATCTACGCCACCGCGCCATCGCCGCTGATGGCAGTCGCGGCGTGCGAAGCGCTCGCCATGCTGTCCGACGAGCCGCTGCGCCGCGTTCAGCTGCGTGAACGCGTCGCCTTCGCGGGCCGCCAACTGGCCGAGCGCTGCGGCGTGATGCCGAGCGGCTCGCAGATCCAGCCCTTTGTCATCGGCGACGTCAGGCGCACCATGGCGGTGGCGGCGGCACTGCAGGCACGCGGCTACGACATACGCGGCATTCGTCCGCCGACCGTGCCGGAGGGCACGTCGCGCCTGCGCATTTCGCTGACGCTCAACGTAGCCGAAGCTGACATTTCCGCCATGGTCGAGGCGCTCGTTGAGGTGTTGGCCCAAACATGACCGGAGGCGACATGACCCAACGCATCGTCATCACCGGAACAGACACCGGAATCGGCAAGACCGTGTTTTCGGCTGGGCTCGCCGGCCTGCTCGACGGCTTCTACTGGAAACCGGTGCAATCAGGTCTCGACAACGAGACTGACAGCGAGGTGGTTGCGCGGCTTGCCGGCCTGCCGCCAGGGCGCGTGCTGCCGGAGGTCTACCGCTTGAGCAAGCCCCTGTCGCCGCATCGTTCAGCTGAGATCGACGGCGTCTCGATCGAGGCTGCCGATCTTTCATTTCCGGTCCTGCCGGCGCCGCTCGTGATCGAGGGTGCGGGCGGCCTGATGGTGCCGCTCAACCGGCGCACAAGGTTCATCGACATCTTCGCTGAGTGGCGGCTGCCGGTCATTTTGTGTGCCCGCACCACGCTCGGCACAATCAACCACACGCTGCTGTCGATCGAGGCCCTTCGGGCGCGCTCCATCCCGCTGGCCGGCATCGCTTTCATCGGCGATGAGATGGCCGACACGCAACGGACAATCGTGGAAATGGGCGGTGTACCGCAGCTCGGCAGGCTGCCGTATCTCGACCCGCTGACGGACAAAACGCTGCGAGACGCAATGATTGCCGGCTTCGCCTTCGCCTCGTGCACGGGAGATCACTGATGTCGCAGTCCCGTGTGTGGCATCCCTTCACCCAGCACGCGCTAGAGCCGGTGATCCCTGAAATCGTCCTGACGGAGGGCGCCTATCTCCACAAGGCTGGCGGCACGCGCATCCTGGACGCGATTTCCTCCTGGTGGGTCGTCACGCATGGTCACCGCCATCCCCGCATCATGAAGGCCATCGAGGCGACCGCGGCGAGCCTCGACCAGATCATCTTCGCCGGCTTCACGCACAAGCCGGCCGAGCGCCTGGCCGAGGCGCTGGTCGGTCTCGCTCCTTCCGGCCTCGACCGGGTGTTCTATTCCGACAGCGGCTCGACCTCCGTCGAAGTCGCGTTGAAGATAGCGCTCGGCTATTTCGGCAACATAGGCGGGCCGCGCTCGCGGATCGTCGCCATGGAGCACAGCTATCATGGCGACACGATCGGCACGATGAGCGTCGGCGCCCGCGGCGTGTTCAACGCTGCCTACGAGCCGCTGCTGTTCGAGGTCGATACCATTCCCTTTCCGGCCGCGGGCCGCGAGCAGGAGACGCTGGATCGGTTCGAGGCCGTCAGCCGCGACCGACGCGCCGCCGCCCTGATCGTCGAGCCGCTCGTTCTTGGCGCCGGCGGCATGCTGATGTATGCGGCCTGGGTTCTGACCGAATTGAAGAAGATTGCCGAAGCCTCCGGCACGCTCGTGATCGCCGACGAAGTCATGACCGGCTGGGGGCGAACCGGAACCATGTTCGCCTGCGAGCAGGCATCCGTCTCGCCGGACATCCTGTGCACGTCGAAGGGCCTGACCGGCGGCGTGATCCCGCTGGCGGCTACGCTCGCCACCGATGCCATCTTCCAGGCCCACTATTCCGAAGACCGGAAGAAGACCTTCTTTCATTCGAGTTCCTACACTGCCAATCCGATTGCTTGCGCGGCAGCACTCGCCAATGTCGAGATCTGGCGTGACGAGCCCGTGGCCGAGCGGGTCGCGGCCTTGAGCGCGATGCAGGCCGCCGGACTTCGGCGCTTTCGCGACAATCCGTTCTTCACCGACAGCCGGACGACCGGCACGATCGCGGCGCTCGATTTGCGCGCCGGCTCTGCGGGCTATCTGGCCGAGATCGGGCCGAAGCTGCGCGCCTTTTTCCTCGAGCGCGGCCTGCTTGTTCGTCCGCTCGGCAATGTCCTCTACCTTCTCCCGCCCTATTGCATCACCGGCGACGAGTTGGACGGACTCTATGACGCGATCGAAGAAGCCGGCGAACGCTTCGGTTCGAGGCCATGAGCCGATCGTCGCGCCTTCTCGGGTTTGGTCATCATGTGCCGGCGCGCAGGGTCGAGAACCCGGAAATCGAAAACCGTCTCGGGCTCGAACTTGGCTGGATCGAGCGGCGCACCGGAATTCGCTCGCGATTCTGGGCAACGGACGAAGACACGTTGTCTGGCCTGGCCGCCCGTGCCGGCGACATGGCGCTGGCGAATGCCGGCATTGACCGCAGCGACATTGGTCTGCTGTTGCTCGCCACCTCGACGCCCGACCATCTCCTACCGCCCAGTGCGCCGCTGGTCGCACACCGGCTCGGGCTCGGCCAAGCCGGCGCGGTCGATCTGACCGGCGCCTGCGCCGGCTTCATCTATGCGCTGATGTTCGCGGATGGCTTCACCCGCCTGCACGGCAAAGCGGCCCTGGTCATCGCCGCCAACATCCTCAGCCGCCGCATCAATCCGGCCGAGCGCGCCAGCGCCGTACTGTTTGCCGATGCCGCCGGCGCCCTGGTGATTGGTCCGTGCGAGGGTCCGGATCGGGGCATTCTCGGTGCGTCGGTGGATTCGGACGGCTCGCGCTACCGGCTGATCCAGATCCCGGCGGGCGGAAGCAACATCCCATTCCAAAGTGGCCTGGATCTCGGGCAAACCCGAATGACGATGACCGACGGCCGGGAAGTCTTCGCCAAGGCTGTCGAGATGATGACCGATTGCTCGACAAGCGCGCTCGCCGCTGCCGGAGTACGCCCACAGGATGTCGACAGGTTCGTACCGCATCAGGCCAATGCCCGCATTTTCGATGCGGTCGGGAGGAACCTTGGCATTGCCGATCAAGCAATCGTCAAGACGATTGCCGAATACGGCAATTCTTCCGCCGCGACGATCCCGCTCTCCCTGTCACTGGCCCATCGGACTGAGCCGTTTCGACCGGGCGAGAAAATCCTTCTGGCGGCAGCGGGTGCTGGTCTCAGCGGCGGCGCACTCGTCGTCGTAGTTTAGCCGCATAACTGGCTGCTCCGAGAGCGGCAGGACCACCAGTCATTCATGATGGATAGGACAACAGACCAATGCGAAAAATAGTAGCCGGCAAGCTGCACGGCATCTACGTCACCGAAGCGAACCTCAACTGCCACGGGTCGATAACGCTCGACCCTGACCACTGCGAAGAAGCAGGCATCCTGCCCATGGAATTCGTGGACATATGGAACAAGAATTCCGGTGCGCGGATTTCGACCTATGTCATCCTCGGCGAACGCGGCTCACGCTGCTGCATCCTCAACGGCGCGGCGGCCCGCACCTGCCAGCCCGACGACCAGATCATTGTCTGCAACTCGATCTACCTGGACGAAGCGCATATCGCCTCGCTGAAGCCGCGGATCGTTACGTTCGACCAGGATAACCATATACTCGACCGCCTGAGCTACTCCGTCGACCTTGACGCAGATGGCCGCTACACCTTCTCGATTCTTGACGAGGCGAACGAGGTTCTGTCCATTCCTGCCCTGGTCTCCGGGGCGTGACACCCGCCGAGACTCTCCGCCCCTCGTAACTCGTACAGCGCTGAAGAGTGGACCTAAGCTTCAGGATCAATGAAGCTTCGAGGAGAGGCCCGCCGCGTCTTTAGCCACAGCGGGCTTTCGTGAGATCGCACGCAATGTCGGCATCTCCACGGTTGAGCCAACAGCCACGCGGCTCGACTCCCTGTCTGAAGTCACTTGCGGTGGCGGCTTGCAAATTCATGCTGTTTTTCGAGCGCCGCGGCCAGGTCCTTGACGACCTGGGTTTTCGTGATCTTGGCCGCCGTGTCATTAGCCGCAAGCAGCATTGTAAGTGGCCTTTCGCCGATGTGTTTTTCCGCCAGCGCAAAAGGCGCGCCAGCCATCCAACGTCTCCCCCAGACATCAGTGTTCGTCAATTGGTGGCCTGCTAGCAAGGCCGAGCCTGGCGCGTTAGCCATCGGCGAAATTCTCGGCGGGACACTGTATCTTGAACCGATGAACTGTCAGTTTGCCGTCCTCCACAATATGAACGACCCATCCCCACCGCAACGCTTGACGCGCACGTCGTTTGGTTCGCCAGCCACCATCGCTGCCCCTCATTTTCGTCGCCCTGGACCGAGACTGGAAGTCGCTCCATGCACGGCGAAAAACACGGGACCTTACGTTACGTCAAGCAGAGATTTTCTGATGGCTGATGGTTTGTCGATTTGACCACGGCGACAATTTAGGCCCCGAACGTCCGGGCGCGCGGTATCTTGCGCTCGGATCGATTTAGATGCCCAAATTTTGCATTTTAATACAGCCTTAATTATCCGCATCTAATGTGAGTGGGAACGCGTATTCAGTTCGAGTAACTCTGCAAAAAAGCCCGCCGCTCTCGCCCGCAAGAGTGGCGGGTTTTTCGGTTGGGAACACTGGTGCGGTCGGTGCGGATGCTGCCTCAGCACAAGCGCCGTGGGCGTCTTTCTTCCCTCCCCCTTTCCACCAATGTCACGATGCTACTTTTCGCGGCGAAGCGCTGGTCGAGGAGGAAGCTGAACGCGCCAACCGAAGTCCCCGGCTCTCTGATGCTGGGCACCGGGCCGTCCCCCTAAGCACGCGCTTTGGCGCCGCGGGGGTGCTCGGGCAATCGTTTCGGTCTCGACGAGATCGTTGCAGAAGAACAGGAGAACGCCTGCCCCACCTGCCAGTTCGATTCTGCTGCTTTACATGCGGCTAGTCTGTTCGCAGCCATCGGTGAGCGTGCCGGACCGGACTTCTCCGAATGATCGATTCCAATCTTCGGGATAGAAGAGATCAAGGACAGGCTTGGCTGCGTTTCAGGTCAGGATCGCTCGCTCATGCTACATCGAGCATGGATGTGCCCAACTGCGGTCGGATCAGAACGCGCAAGACGGGATGAGTCCCTATTGACCACAGTGCAGGACGAGCATCGCAATAGTCTTGACGGGGCTTTATTGCTTTCAGCGGTAACCGCCACTATGTAGCGACACTTCGCCGACTGTCTTTCAAGCCACCCGGAGAGTTTCATGACAGAAGAAGCCGACAACACCGTCGCCGTCCTCATCGAGCTCACCGCCGATGTCGTCTCAGCCTATGTCTCCAGCAATCCGGTCCCGGTGGGTGAACTCCCTGCCCTGATCGGCCAGGTGCACGCGGCACTCAAAGGCACGGCCGGCGCCAGTATTTCCGCAGAAGAACCGGAGGTTCTCAAGCCTGCCATATCGATCAGGAAGTCGGTGACGCCGGACCACATCATCTGCCTTGAGGACGGCAAGAAGTTCAAATCGCTCAAGCGCCATCTGTCGACCCATTATGGGCTGACGCCGGACGCATATCGCGCCAAATGGGGTCTGCCGGCTGATTATCCCATGGTCGCGCCGAATTACGCCGCCACGCGCTCGGCATTGGCCAAGACGATGGGTCTCGGACGCAAACCAGTAGAGCCGGAACAGCCGGCACCGGCGAAGCGGACCCGCAAGAAGGTCGCAGCTTGATTTCAGCAATCGAGCTTTGTTCTGGGGTACGCAGTTGCCATTGGCTCTGTCCGGAATATGAAAAGGCGGGGTCTATCCCGCCTTCCCTTTCAAGCCGCTTGGCTTCCCCGGGACTCCGCGCAGCCTTGCAGCAGCCTGCATTTCGCGCGACCGTCAGTACATCCGGGCGGACCGCGTCCATCCGCTGTTGACAGGAGCCAGGGGAAAAAATTTCAGCCAGCTTTGCTGAGGCTGCCAGCTGAGGACTTTCCGGTGCGGCGGTCCTGTTCGATTTCATAGTTGATCTTCTGGCCATCAGCGAGGGTCGAGAGGCCTGCTCGTTCAACGGCGGAAATGTGGACAAAAACATCCTGACCGCCATTGTCGGGCTGGATAAACCCAAATCCCTTTGTGCTGTTTAACCACTTCACCGTTCCAGTCGCCATATGCGTTTTCCTTTGTAACAAATGCAACGTCGGCAGGCCGTCAGGCCAGTCCCGATTCATAACCGAAACTTCTGCGTCAGGGCAGTAAAAACGAGAAAGTTGCAAGGCCGGTTTTGACCGGCGGCTGCAACCTCTCATGTATCGTCCAGCACCCCCCGTTGGGGCTCACGTCACGACACGCCTTGCGGCCCCGATGCGATACCTGAGAGGGACGGCGCTGCAAGCGCTACGAGCCGGGGCGACGAGAAGTTGATCGCTTGGGGCAAATGGGGGCCCAGGACGAAGCCGGTATAGAACGGTTCGGCCTCGCCGGTTCAGACGGAAGCGGGCCGTCGGCCTTTCCCGCGGCAGGTCCACCCGGCCCAAGGATGCACGATTTTCGTGAGAGGTGGTCCTATGCAAAAGCCACACGTGGGCAGTAGATGTCCCCCCGGCCGGACAGGCCAAGAGCTTTAAGGAATCGACATTGCCGCTGCTCCCGCCTTTGATCCGCCACCTCAAATCTCCTGACCTGTTTGGCAGCCTTGACCGCCTGCCGGCGCTTGGCAAACCAGTCAGTGAGCGCACATTTGTGGTCCTCACCCATCGACAGGCGAAGTGCTGGCAGAGCTTCCCGACATGGGCGTCGAGGAGACACGCACTGCGATCGATAGAGCATATAGAGCGCAGCCTGGATGGGCGGCATTGACGGCCCGTGAACGCAGCGACGTTCTGTGGCGCTGGCATCAGCTGATTATCGACCACGCCGATGACCTTGCCGCGAGTATTGACCGCGGAAATGGGCAAGCCCCTTGCCGAGGCTAACTCGGAAGTGTCGCATGCGGCGGCGTACCTGCAATGGTACGCCGAAGAGGCCAACCGCATCTATGGCGAGACGATCTCCGCGCCATCGACGGACCGTCGCCTGCTGGTGATCAAGCAGCCGATCGGCGTCGTCGGCACGATTACGCCGTGGAATTTCCCGGCCTCCATGGTGGCGCGCAAGATCTCGCCGGCCTTGGCCGCGGGCTGCACGATCGTGCTGAAACCCGCTGAACAGACGCCGCTCGTGGCGGGTGCAATGTTTGCCCTTGCGCATGAGGCTGGCTTTCCCGAAGGCGTGGTCAACCTGATCTATGCGTCTGAAGGCGATGCCGTCGGCCGTGAACTCTGCACAAACCCCAAGGTCCGCAAGATCAGCTTCACCGGCTCGACCGAGGTCGGCCGACTGCTCATGCGCCAATGCTCGGACCAGATCAAGAAGGTCAGTCTCGAGCTCGGCGGCAATGCGCCTTTCATCGTCTTTGACGATGCAGTCGTCGATGCGGCAGTCGACGGTGCTATCCAGGCCAAGTTCCGCAACGCGGGTCAAACCTGCGTTTCCGCAAACCGCCTTTACGTCCAATCGGGCGTTCACGATGAATTTGTCGACAAATTCGTGGAGCGGGTTCGCCAGCTCCAGGTTGGTGACGGTTTCGATCCAGGTGTCGCCATTGGCCCGCTGATCGACAGGCATGCGCTCACCAAGATCGAATCGCACATCGCCGATGCCGTCGCAAAAGGCGGTACAATTCGCCGCGGGGGCGAACGCATTGGCAAGGATGGCACGTTTTTCCAACCGACGGTCCTCACTGAAGTCTCCAGCGAGATGACCATTGCGCAAGAGGAGACATTCGGGCCGCTGGCCCCAACCATTCGCTTCGACGATGCGGATCAGGTTGTGCACGAGGCCAATGACACGATCTACGGCCTCGCCGCTTACTTCTATGCCTCGAACCTGCTGCGTGTCTGGCGTGTGGCCGAGGCATTGGAGTATGGCATGGTGGGCATCAACACGGGACGCATGTCATCGGAAGCCGCACCCTTCGGCGGGATGAAGCAGTCCGCCATCGGACGGGAGGGTTCGCGCCACGGGCTCGAGGATTACCTCGAAATGAAATACCTCTGCATGGGCGGCATCTGAAGCATCCGCATGTCAGCCGTCAGATCTTTGCTCTCAAGCTTCCGCTCGCCACCCGAGAACCGAATTCGAACTGAAGAGCCATCATGGTTGCAACCCAAACAGCTGTCCCTGATGGTCAGTCAGCAGTTCCTGAGCATCCCGGCTTTCTAATCGCCGCGAAGTATCTTTGCTTCAAGCGCGGCTGCCACGAAAGCTCTTCGAGCCGCTGCTGGATAAGTCTCCCCACGCAACACCTGCAGACAGGCGTCCATCGCGGCCTTCCGTTTCACGGTCTGACGTTGAAGATCCCGTAGCAAGATAGCGGCCGCGTCATTGACCTCGAACACGATCCGCTCTGAGCTGTGGTGGCTAACCTGAACAACGACTGGCCTCTCAAATCTGCTCAAGCCGGTCATTTCTCCGCTCCTGTGAGGCGAATAGGCCTCGGTCGCACTTCTTTGCCGAGCCGAATCGGCTCGCTGCATCTTCGTCGCTGAACTTAGCCACTCGCGACCGATGTGCGGTTGTCTGATTCACGGCGAGATTGCGTGAGACTGCCGTTTTGCCGTTAATGTCGAGACCTGTTCCTGCTTTCGGCTATCCCTGAAATCCCGACACAATGCCCCCCTCAGCGTGCCCCGTGCCAGACTCCTATACCTGCACTTTTCCACGGCCGGACTTGCAGGCAGAGAGCCATTGCATGGCGGAAATTGCATCTTCCAATATGGCGGCCCGTTTCGCAAAGCCGAAAAAGGCATTGCGCGCTGCGCTTACAGGTTTTCGCCCATCGTATGCGTCATAGCAGGTCCTGAGGGCGGCTTCGTGGATCAGGTCTCTGCGATCTTCTGGCCATTCATTGAGGAAGTCGACGGCGTCCGCAAGGCTGGCAATCTCCTGCACGATGTAGGTTGCACGCTTCACAAAAACTGGGCTGCTGAAAGCCTCTGGGTTCATTCGTTCCTCCCGACCTGCTGAACAGCTGGTTTGCGTGAACAGGTGCCTCATCGACAACTCGCCGACCATTGCAGAATGTGTTGTCAGAGCAATGACGGTTTAAGAGGAAAGCAGCGGCGTACGAAACGCTTGATACATCCTCCGGCGTTGACCCGCCACCAGGATCCGGCACCGCCTCTCGGGAAAAGGTGGCTCATATGAATGCCGAGAGATCGCGCGATCTCCAAAACTGGCCTCAGCCTCAAACGTCGCTGCGACCAGCCGCTCCTTCTCCTCCCGAAACCAGCGCCGGCGCCGCTCGACCGACGTGATCACCTCGATCTGATGCTTCGTCACAGGGCTACTTCCAGTGCTCGCATGGACTTGCGGCCTTCAGCCTACCTGAGCAAGGCGGTCGTCACCGTCGAGATACGAGACAACCAGACCATCGCCGCCAAAGTGTCGGTCCTGCTATTTAAGTATCTAGCTCCTGACCAACCGGCTCCGCGGCAATGCCAGGAATTTCGCTTATCCGGACAGGTTTCCCGATTAAATAGCCTTGAGCTTCATCACATCTGACGCATCGCAGATAGTCGAGCTGTTCGGGAGTTTCTACGCCTTCGGCTGTTACCTCAATTCGAAGCTCATGTGCCAACTCAACCAATGATCTTACAATCGCGGCACAGTCCGCATCGGTGAGCATATCCTGGACAAAAGATCGGTCGATCTTGAGCCGCGAAAGCGGCAATTTACGAAGATAGGTCAGTGATGAATAGCCGGTGCCAAAATCGTCAAGAGCAACTGTGACGGATAGGGAAATTAACGATTGTAATAATGAAATCGTTTCTTCAAAATTCGAAATCAGCACAGTTTCTGTGATCTCGACCTCGAGTCTTCGGGGGTCCAAACCGGCTTCAGCCAAGGCCACTACAATTCCATCCAGCAAGGCTTTATTCCTAAGCTGCACTACCGACAAGTTGACGGAGACCCGCAAGTCGCGCGGCCAGCGCGCCGCTGCCAAACAAGCCGTTTTGACGACCCAGTGTCCGATGGAGTGAATCAAATCCGTTTCTTCAGCGATGGGTATGAACTCTGTCGGAGGGATCTGGCCAAGGGTCGGATGCTGCCATCGCAGAAGCGCTTCAAAACCTCGGATGCGATCGCTCCCGAGGTCGAGAAAGGGTTGAAATGCGAGCCAAAGCTGGTCGTTGGCAAGCGCAGATGCCAGATCGCGTTCAAGGGCATGGCGCCTGGCAGCAGCTTCATCGTCGCTTGGGCTGAAAAACTGGATGGACCCCGCCCCCAGCGTCTTAGCCCTGTGTAGCGCGGTATCGACGCACCGCAGGAGTTGGTTGGCATCCAAACCGTCAGTGGGCGCCAAAGCGATACCTATAGAGGCCCTGCAATATATTTCGCGCCCTTCGATCAAGAACGGGGCGCGCATGGCCTCTATGATCTGTTTGGCCAAGGACCTGATTTGATCTGGCCTGATATCGCGCGTAGCGATTATTGCAAATTCGCCGCCCTCCAATCTCGCAATGCCATCGCTCTCCCGCGTCGATCTCCGAAGTCTCGCAGCCACTTCAACCAAAAGGGCATCCGCCATGGCTCGGCCAAAGCGATCATTCACCTCGGCAAAATTGTTAAGATCGAACAAAAGCAACGCAAAGTGCTGGTCAAACTGCTTTGCGTCCACCAACGCGTTCTCCAGCCGCTCGTTGAAGCTGAACCGGTTTGGCAAACTCGTTAGAACATCCCTGCGAATGGCATTTTCGCTTTCCGCTTGCAGAATGAAGCGTCGGGTAAATTCGACCGCGTGAGCGAGCACTGCGCGAAACAGCGTGATGGCGTAGCTCACTATCAGGATTGCGACGAGCAGATTGATGGCGCCTTCCACCCACGCAATCGCAAGCATCGAACCGACGAAGATCGGCAGCGTATACGCGACGGCCGCAATGGGAATCGTGTAAAAAGAAGCGGCACCGCCCGCGATCATCCCGGCGCTCAGGCAGGTAATGACAACCTGGGCGGCACTTGTTGCCCCGCTGAAGAACAGAACGGGAAGTGCTCCCCACCAAGTGCCGAACAGGAAGGCGTTCCGCACCAGGTTTTGTGTTGCTCGGCGAGACACCGACCGGGTTTGACTGACTGAAACGATGATCTCGCTCTTAGGCCTACGAACCCAGCGGCGGCGATGATGACACTCGCCCAGAGGATGGCTTTCGTTTGGTCGGGCGAGCCCCAAAGCGCCATAACAAGAGTGGCCGCATTGAGTATGTTCGCAACCATGCCAAGAGGCGTGTTGCGAAGCACGATACTGACCTGCTCCGCCCTGATTCGGCCGGCAAGTGGTTCGATCGTCGAGGGCCCGCCAAAAGCCCGCAAATCTCCCGCCAGAAGGTCACCGAACCTTGCGGCAGACCGACGCTGCATCACTCTTTCACTCCCCCGCGCTAGAGTAGGTGCTTCGTGTGGGTCCCTAGCACAGAGCAATTCGGAAAAAGTAAATTTCAACCGCGAAATTTGGATACCCAAGTTGCGAAGCCAAGAGCTCCCAAAATTCAAAGATAGCGAAAATCGCGATGCTCCCTTAGGACATAGCCGACCTAACCTGATCCATGTTTTCGTAATTGTGGCGGTTGGCGAATCGGGCTTTCTGTTTCGACGCATGCCAGGCTAAGCTGGCTCAATGAGCCGGCTTATACTCGAAGGGATCGAAATTCGTCGATGGTTTCGATCTCGCCGTCTTCGAGTTCGTCGATCGGGAGAAAACCGCTATCCCGACCGCGTACGTCTCGATGCAGAATGGGCGCGCCGGGCGCGCCGTAAATGGGAACGCCTGATTGTAGGCTTTGCAGTATGTTTGCCTCAGGCTACGGGCGTGAGGCGGACCCAGCGGAGGCCGTCTATGTCGAGCTACGCTTGCGGTCGACGATGTCGCCGGCGGAGCTCGAGGTCCAGCGCAGGGGCTACGCTGCCGCTCTACACTGACGACCGGTGATCCAGGCAATCGAGCAGGGTGCCCACGCACCACCCCGCGCGTCTGGATCAACGACAATGAGGGCTGTGGAACAAGCCTGGTCAGCGCCACCTCTTGCGACTTCTCAACCCGGTGAAGGGAAGCCGAGGCGATGTGCCCCAAGTGCGGCTTTGGGATTGCCGAGCGGTTGTCGAGCGGCAATCTGTGCCCGGCCACTCGTGCCACCCGGCATGCTTCCATCAACAGCATGAATCGATCGCTCGTGATCGATTCCGAAAATGCGTTGGACGCGTCTGATGCACTCGGGAACATGGAGGTATGGATAGGAGCGGCCACCATCTTCATTGCATTCTGAATCTTTTGCGGCTTCGCGATGGGCCCAGCAAAGGCGACTGCGTGGGCGATATGATCGTCATGACGATCATGCTGACAGGACAAGAGATCGGGAGCGTAGGCCCAGGCGTCGGAGGTGAGCAGCTCTCGTCATGGCTTGGACGGCGGCAACGTCTCCGAAAACCTTTGGAGAATGCGTGGCTGCGGGTGGACGAAGGCGTGCGCTCCGCCTAGAGGACACTCGCAACTCCCCTAAATCCACGAGATCACCATGAGGCAGCCGCAGCGCCCCTTTGTCGTCGAGATCAAACAGAAGCGTGAGCTCGTGAAGCGGCCACAGTCGATCTGGGGCGGCATCGACCTGGCTGCCATCGCGAACGAACTCTCCGAAGCGAAGAAGGAAGGTGCGATCGCTGAAGCGACGCCGCAGCCGATTTTTGCCGAGGATGGTCGTCCACAGCCCATGCCTACCACCGGCGAAGCTGCATCCGATGCCAAGGACGAGATCGTACCCGACGGATCGCTTCCCAAGCCGCCGACGGTTGAGGAAGCGCCGATGGCGGAAGCATCGCACGAACAGACTGGGCGCAGACGAACCCGCAAGTTAAAGCGGTGGCAGAAAGATGTTTCTTTGCCGCGAGGTCAACGATGGAAGCGGCGCCTGCCATGGGTCCTCCGCCAGAGCCGGGCTCAGCGGTAGGTCGACTGCGCCAGGATTGAAGCCCTTGTCAAACTGTTCACGACAGACGCAGCAGTGCGTCCAAGTAACGAAGACGTCCGTACTGGCCATCCATCAGCTCCTCTCGGAGTTCGGTGCGAGAATGAAATCGAAAACGGGCTCAGGCAGCTGGCCAGGCATCGGCTCTCGCAAAGCAGTCGGGAACGTTGTGGCCGCTTCGGCCTCTGCCGCGAGCGCGGCAGGTGTGATTCCGAGTGCGGCCTCAAAGGGCCGGCTCGGCAGAAGCGCCACCCGACGAAAAAGCCCTGCAGCTCTTGCCGCATGCCGCAAGGCAGCGGCCCGCTTTCCCTCGCGGATCTTCACCCCGGCCGCCGCCAACAGGATCAATGCCTTGAAGAACAGGCGATGCTGGGCGCTTTGTTTCGCAGCATGCCAAAGAGGCTCCCAAGCCTCATGAGCTTCCCAGTAATACCCGTGGTTGAAAAGGTCGATTCCCCATCGGAACACGTTTGAACTGAGTGATTCCTCGACTGTAACAAGGGTGACCGGGTCGCTTTGATAACTGTGACCCAACGGGTCGCGAACCGGATGTGGATGTTTGCCAGGCAGGTATGCGTAGCCCGGAAAATTCTTTTCAGGCAGCAGGCGAGGACGTGACATGGACCCAGCAATCATGAAAGCGCGTTGGTGGCAATTCCAGATAAAGCAATCGCTTGCGCCAGAGTGCCAGCGGTAAAGAAATATCTTGCGCTGCCCCGACAAAATGCGCTCATGGTGCCATTCCTCCATGGGCACGTGGGCCGGGAGGGCACCTCTAACACGACCGATAGACCAAGGGAGGGCTCAACCCAATGAGCAGGGTGGCGCGCGAAGATGCGAGTCCGGCTTCGTCGGCGACATTTGCGCCGCTCGAGAATGCGACCTTTCGTTCGATCTGGCTTGCCACACAGGTCGCCAGCCTTGGCTGGCTCATTCAAACCGTCGCCATCAGTTGGCTGATGGCGACCATTTCGACGTCGGACGTCATGGTCGCCTTGGTGCAGGCTTCGACCACACTGCCCGTATTCGTCCTGTCGATTATCGCCGGGGTCCTGGCTGACAACTACAGCCGCCGCAATCTCATGTTCGCCGGCTGGTTGCGCGATAGCATTGTCCTCGGCGATGCTGACTGTTCTTGCGGCCGTGGGGATTTTCAATCCATGGATGGTTCTCGCATTCAGCTGTTTGGCCGGAGCGGGAGCCGCGTTCACCGATCCTGCCTGGCACGCGTCGGTGGGCGATATCTTGCGAAAACGCGAAGTCCCAGCCGCGGTCACGCTGATCTCGGTTGGATACAACGCCGTTCGAAGCGTCGGCCCGGCGCTCGGTGGCATCGTCGTTGCCTCCTTTGGACCTCTGACAGCTTTCGCTGTGGCGACGCTGACCTATGTAGCGCTGCTGTGGACCATAGGGCGCCGCAAATGGGATGTTCGCGCCTCACCTCTCCCGCGCGAGCCATTGACCACTGCTATTCATGACGGAGCGCGCTTCACGGCCCTGTCGGCGGAGATCAAGGCGGCAATCGCGCGTGGTGCGCTTTTTGGCCTGACCAGCATCTCCATACTCGCGCTCCTGCCTCTCGTTGCCCGCAATCAACTAGGGGGAGGACCAATCGTTTATGGTGTCCTGATGGCCGGCTTCGGAACAGGCGCCTTGTGCGTCGGCATTTGCAACAATGTCTTGAGGCGGTCTCTGTCCCAGGAGCGGCTGACAACACTGGCATGCATTGCCTGTGCGGCGTGTTGTCTGTCTCTTGCTCTCACTTCCTCAGTGGTGGTGGCGGCTATTGCGCTGGCGCTCGGCGGCGCGGGCTGGGTCGTCACCTGGACGGGGCTCGACGTGAGTGTCCAATTGGCAAGCCCAAGGTGGGTCGTCGGTCGCACGCTCTCGATCCACTATGCCCTTTCGTCTGGCGGTATCGCGGCCGGCAGTTGGCTGTGGGGCACGGTGGCCGAGAACTATTCGCTTACCTTAGCCCTCGAGGTTTCCGCTGTCGCGCTCGTAATGGTCGCGGCCACCGGGTTGCTGATGCCTATCCGTCAATGGCAGGACTCTGATCAGGATCCTTTTGGCTTCGAAACGCCGCAGCTCGCTCTCGACCTGAAGCCGAGAAGCGGGCCGATCGTCGTTAAGATCGAGTACTCAATACCGGAGGCAAACGTCGAAGCTTTCCTGGACCGGATGCAGGAACGACGGCGCGTGCAAAGCCGCGTCGGTGCGCGGCACTGGAATCTCCAGCGCGATCTTCAGGATCCTTCGCTTTGGACAGAAACCTTTCGCGCGCCGACCTGGATGGACTATCTGCGCCTGAACCATCGCCTGACGACCGCGGACAAGGAGTTGGATCAACATCTGTTCGAATTGAACATGGGAATTGCGCCTCGTACCAAGCTTTCAATTGAGCGACCGACCGGGGCAACCCGCAAGCGGGATCAATCGACGCGATTTTTCTTCCGGCTGTGATCGCAGGCTCTGGGTTGGTACGGCTTGGAGGGCGAGGCGAAATGACCGGCTTAACAAAATTTGAGAGGCCAGTCGTGATTCAGATTGGTCGCCATCGCAAAGAACGTTTCGTGTTCGATGTCAATGATGCGGCCACCATCCTCCTGCGGGATTTTGGTCTCCAGACGGAGAAGCGCAGGACAGCTATGGATGCCTGTCTGAAGGTACTACGAGGTGAGGCCTATCCACCCACCGCCCGCAGGGCCTTCGTCACGGCCGCGCGCGAAGCAAATATCCTACGCGGCGATTGACGGGTCAAAAATCATATCGTTCATGAGTTCCTCTATCAGCTGAACGAGCGTTTAAGACGTCGCGCCCGCGTCGTCCGACGCTGACCGAAGCGGCGTGAAAATATGTAAAGAGCCGCTTTGGCAGTCAAGAATGCACCGGTCTGCGTCTTCGGCAACGCCCGCAAGTAGCGGAAAGTCTTCGCCCGAAATCAGTCCGATCTCCTGGGTGAACGCGCCGATCTTTTGAATCGCGCCCTTAAGCTTCGGTCCGACACAGCCGCGGTCGGCGAAGACGTGTCGCAGCCACGGCCCGCGTTCGAGAAAGTTCTTGAGGTATTCGTGCAGCACGAGGTGCAGCCCACTCGCGCAAATTCATGTCAGCTTCATAAATCCGTTGCTGCGATTTCGTGAAATGGCCAAGACCACCAGCAACGAGATGCTCCTGAAGACGATTGCGGCTCTGCAAGCCAATGCCGAAGCCGGCTTCACGCACCTCGAAGCTTTGGTTGCCGTGAAGTCGCCGTCCGAGTTCTTCGAACTGCAAAGCGCATTCCTGCGCAAACAGATCGAGAAGTCCGCTGAGCAGGCCAAGGCCATCCAGGCATTGATGTTGAGAGCTAGCGAGGAACGTATCCAAGCCGATCAAGGATGCCTTTGAGAAGGCTTTGAAGGAACGCAAGGCCGCCTGATTCTTTAAGGCAACCCGAGACCGAAAGTCAGTACCTCGTCCACTGAGACACCTCGCGCCGGTCTTCTTCCATCTGGTCGGACGGCTTTGTCTGCCCGACCGCATCGCAGTGACGTCGTCCTCACGATTTTCGGCGCCTCTTGGCCTCTAGTTCCGGTGGGCATTAGTCGCGGTTCTCCTCGCTGTAGCGGACAAGCCGCGCGATTTGTTCATGCAATGAGATGGTGCGCGACCAGTCGGGGAATGCACCGCTTGTCGCCGTCTCGACAATCGCGCTGCGCACCGGTTTGGGGGGCTCCTACCAATGCACGAAGGTCGCGGCGACCCCAGCCGCTTGGCGGTCGACGATGCGCGACAAGTCGCGTGCAAGTCGTGTTGGGGACGCTGACACCAAGGTACGTGCGCCTCAATCGCGTCCACCCATTCACAAAACCGGCTCCGTGGAGTACGGGGAACGCAGAGAAATCTCCGGTCGCAGCCTTACCCGGTCAAAACAAGGACTCAAACCATGAATGCCCTCGTCATCTGCTCCGGCGGATTGGATTCCGTTTCGCTCGCTCACAAGGTGGCGACCGAGCAGAAACTCATTGGCCTGCTTTCGTTCGATTACGGCCAGAGGCACAAAAAGGAACTCGGCTTTGCCTCTATCTGCGCCAAACGGCTGGGTGTTCCGCACCAAATCGTCGATATCCGCGATGTCGGCCGGAACCTGAGCGGCTCGGCGCTGACTGATAGTGTGGATGTGCCCGACGGGCACTATGCCGAAGACCCTATGAGGATCACGGTGGTGCCGAACAGGAACGCCATCATGCTGGCTATCGCCTTCGGGGTTGCCGCCGCGCAGCAAGCCGATGCGGTGGCCACTGCCGTGCACGGCGGAGATCATTTCATCTATCTCGATTGCCGGCCCGCTTTTATCGACGCCTTTCAGACGATGCAGAACCACGCGCTCGCAGGTTACGCCGATATCCGCCTTTACGCCCCCTATGTGAATATGTCGAAGGCCGACATCGTTAGCGAGGGGGCAAAGTACGCCACACCGTTCGAGGCGACGTGGTCCTGCTACAAGGGCGGCGCACGTCATTGCGGTCGCTGCGGGACATGCATCGAACGGCGCGAAGCATTCGATCTAGCCGGCATTGCCGATCCGACAGACTATGAGGACGCGGACTTCTGGCTCCACGCTGTCCAGACAAGGAGCGCGTGATGTTTCGCATTACCAAAGAGTTCCACTTCTCGGCCTCGCATCAGCTCACCTCCTTGCCATCCGATCATCAGTGCGCGCGTCTACACGGCCACAACTACATCGTCGTAGTGGAACTTTCAGGTGGAGAACTGGACGAACATGGCTTTGTGCGCGACTACCAAGACCTGGCGGCGCTCAAGCACTACATCGATGGGACGTTCGACCATCGGCATCTTAACGACGTCCTGGGGCATGACCGTGTCACAGCGGAATGTCTGGCCAGGCACTTCTACGACTGGTGCAAGGTGCGGTTACCACAAACCTCCGCCGTGCGGGTGAGCGAGACGCCGAAAACCTGGGCGGAATACCGGCCATGACCTGCGCGTTGCAGCCCGGAATCCGCGTGAGCGAGATTTTTGGGCCGACCATTCAGGGCGAAGGAATGCTGATCGGCCTGCCGACGGTGTTCGTAAGAACGGGCGGGTGCGATTATCGCTGTTCCTGGTGCGACAGCCTGCATGCGGTGGACAGTCGCTTCCGCTATGATTGGGAGATGATGTCAACCGATGATGGTCTGGCAAAAGGTCATTTCGTTTTCCGGCGGTCAGCCCGTGATGGTGTCGCTGTCGGGCGGCAATCCGGCCATCCAGCCGCTTGGCCGGTTGATCGAGCGCGGGCATGGTGAGGGCTACCGCTTTGCGTTGGAAACCCAAGGCTCGGTGCCTAAGCAATGGTTCGCGGATCTCGACGTGCTGGTGCTCAGCCCCAAGCCGCCCTCAAGCGAAATGACGACAGATTGGGCCGTGTTCGACACCTGCGTCGAGGCTGCGCAGGATAAGCCGCGGATGGCGCTCAAGCTCGTCGTCTTCGACGATGATGACTATGCCTATGCCAAAGACGCGGCGGCGCGCTACCCGCAATTACCCGTCTATCTGCAGCCCGGCAACCACACGCCGCCGCTTCCCGGTAACGAAGACGCGTTCATCGACATGGCCGGCGTGATGAAGCGAATGGAATGGCTGGTCGAAAAGGTGATCCGTGACAGGTGGTTCGAGGCGCGTGTACTGCCGCAGCTTCATGTTCTGCTCTGGGGGAACAAACGGGGCGTCTAGCCACGCGGAAGGATTGCCGATGACGAGCAAGACAGACATCTAAAGCAATCTCACCCAATTGGGCGATAGCAACGTCGGTTCGGCAAGCCCGAAATGCCGTGCTGGAAAAGGTTTCGAATCCGCATGATGGTTCGCCTATCGTGGGCGCTTCGCCGCTCCTCTAGGGGTGACTTGTCCCCGACGCATGCGCGAGCTTTTCTGCCCGGTCTGATTGGCCGCCGATCAGCGCCGCGGGCCAAATGCGCTTGACAAAATAGCGCCGGCCCGTTCAATTCGGCGCATTCACCAGGGGAGTCCCGGCAAGGGGCTGAGATACTGCTGGCTTTCGCGGCGCAGTGACCCGTTGAACCTGATCC
>SAKE01000043.1 GCA_004017275.1 Mesorhizobium sp.
TCGGCGCGCAGCGCCGAGACGGATGGGGGGTGTTCCAGCGGAGTGAGACGTTGGCGTTCCCTGGAACACCCCTCATCCGTCGCCTGCGGCGACACCTTCTCCCCCAAGGGGAGAAGGGGGAGACCGCTCCGCCTGCCGTGCCGCGATCCGCCTCATGGCAATCACCCGGCGGCGGCGGATTTCGGTGCGCATCGCCATCAGGTGCAGCGCGAAGAACAGCACGGTGAAGCCGAGCGCCATCACCAGCAGCGGCCATAGCAGGCTGGGATCGATGGTCGAGCCGCCCATGCGGAACACCGAGGCCGGCTGATGCAGCGTGTTCCACCAGTCGACCGAGAATTTGATGATCGGGATGTTGATGAAGCCGACCAGCGTTATGATGGCGGCGGCCCAGGCGGCGCGGCTGGCATCGTCGAGCGCGCGGGTTAGCGCGATGATGCCGAGATACATCAGGAACAGCACGAACACCGAGGTCAGCCGCGCATCCCAGACCCACCAGGTGCCCCACATCGGCTTGCCCCAGATCGAGCCGGTGATCAGCGCCAGCGCGGTGAAGACGGCGCCGATGGGTGCGGCTGATTTCAGCGCGACATCGGCCAGCGGATGCCGCCAGACCAGCGTGCCGAGCGCGGAGACCGCCATGAGCGTGTAGCACATCATGGCGAGCCAGGCGAAAGGCACGTGGATGTACATGATGCGAACGGTGATGCCTTGCTGGAAATCCTCAGGCGCGGCGAAGCTCATATAGAGCCCGACGGCGAGGATAATCGCGGCGATTGCTGCCAGCCACGGCACGAGCCTGTCAGCCAGCCCAACGAAGCGCGTCGGGTTGGCAATATCCATCCAGCCGGTCAGGCGTGAAGTCGTGTCGCTCATGCGGCTCTACATAGACCGCCGGTGCCTCCGGGGCAATCGAGCGGTGGTGTCGCAGGGCTGCAGAACTTTACCTTCTCCCCTTGTGGGAGAAGGCATCGGCGCTACCTGTTCAGGCCGCGGCTTCCTGCTGTTGCAGTACGGTGCGGCTGAGGCGGCGGACCTCCTCGTCGTTGAGCAGGCCACCGGCGCGCAGCAGGCTGGCAAAGCGGCCATTGCGCAGCGACAACTCGGTGAAGCCGCCCATCTCGACCACCCTGCCCTTGTCCATGAACACGACCAGATCGGCGTCGCGAACGGTGGTCAGGCGGTGGGCGATGATGAAGGTGGTGCGATCGCGCCGCAATTCGTCGATCGCTTCCTTGACACGGTCCTCGGTCTCGACGTCGAGCGCGCTGGTCGCCTCGTCGAGCACCAGGATCGGCGCGTCCTTCAACACGGCGCGGGCAATGGCGATGCGCTGACGCTCGCCACCCGACAGCTGGCCGCCGCGTTCGCCAACCAGCGTGTCGTAGCCATTGCTCTTGGACAGGATGAAGTCCTGCGCGGCAGCCGCATTGGCAGCGGCATGGATCTCGTCATTGCTTGCATCGGCGCGGCCAACACGGATGTTGTCCTCGATCGAGCGGTTGAGCAGCCCGGCATCCTGGAACACGGTGGCGATCGAATGGCGCACCGACTTGCGGGTCACGGTGCGGGTGTCGATGCCGTCGATCAGGATACGGCCATGCGACGGCGAGAAGACGCGCTGCAGCAAATTGATGAGCGTGGTCTTGCCGGCGCCCGTCGGGCCGACGATGGCGACGGTCTGGCCCGCCTGGACCTCGAAGGAGACGTCGTCGATGCCATGGCCTGAATTGGCGAATTCGAAGCCGACATTCTCGAAGCGGACATGGCCGGTGACGTTGGCGAGATCGCGCAAGCCGTCCGGCTCGGCGGCATCAGCCGCGGAGTCCTCGAGGTGATAGAAGTCCTCAAGCTTGGCACGGGCCTCGGAAATCTGGTTGGCGAAAGCCGACATCTGGTCGAGCCTGGCGATCAACATCGTGGCAAAACCGGTGAAGGCGATGACGTCGCCGACACCCAACTGACCATGAGTCACGAGATAGGAGCCGATCGACAACACGATCAGCATCGAGATTGCCGATGACAGACGGTGCAAGGCATTGGCCAGCGCCCACCAGTCGAGCACAGGGTTCTGCGCGTCGAGCAGATTCTTGACGTAGCGGCGCAGCGTATCGGCCTCATGGCCGAGGCGATTGTAGCTCTGCAGCACCGCAACGTTGCTGACCGAGTCGGTCACATGCGCGAACACCTTGTGGTAGTGGCGCTCGACCGCGGCCTGGCCCGCCTTGGTGCGGCGCATTACCATCCGACCGATGCCGACATAGAGCAGTCCTAGGCCAAGCAGCACCAGCGACATGCGCAGATCCATGCTGATCGCGGTTGGAACCAGCAGTACGAGGGCGACAGCCGTGGACAGATGCTGGCGCATGAATTCAAGCCAAAGGCTGAACAGGGTTTCGACGGCGCGCAGCATCGTGTGCAACGCATTGGAGGTGCCGTGCTGATGGTGCCAGGCGAGCGGCATGGTGATCACGCGCTCGAAGGACTGGCACAGAACTTCGCTGCGCCGCTTGTGAGCAAAGCGGTCAGCGCCGCGCGCCACCATGACGAAAGCAACGATGTTGAAGGCGCCGAGACCGGCCCACATGACCAGCGTGGTGAAGACAGAGCCGCGCTCGGAGATGGCGCCGATGACGCGACCGAACATAATCGGCTCGAGAAGCGCTACGATAGCGAGAGCCACGTTGGCCGAACAGATCAACGCGACGCGTTTCCTGTCCGCGGCCAGATAACCGAGTGCTCGCCAGTAGATTTGCAGAAGGGTCACCCCAGTTACTCCGCCATGCTGTTTATTGTGCACTGCATCATTTTATTCGTACCGGTTGATACGTCGCAAAACAATGGCCGTGTACCTCTTCAGTTCCCTCAGAGCGAACAAAAGATGGCGACGTTCCGAAATCTGCCGTGATCACCTAACGGTTTGAGAAGAAAGGTAAAATGTCAGGCATGCGGCGAAATCATGGCAGTTGGCGCGTGCTGCCACAATTTTAATCAGTAACGATGTCGGGCGGATGACTAAGGCCCAAATCGCCCTCTGCGCAGTATAGTGCGAAACAAAAGCTGCCTTGCGCCCTCCAGGCGAGGGCGGCCGCATCCCGCCGCTCGGCGCAACTCCTATGGAGCGCCTCAAGCCTTTGATTTCATGGCTTTTGAGCGGCATGCCCTTCAGGCGGGCGGATGGCAACGCCCAGGCTGGATGGCGCCCGTCATCCTGTCATGGTCCAAAACCGCGCCCCCGGGGTTTAGCCCCGAGAGCACGCTTTTTGGGCAAAACGCATCAGGCCGGGATCCTGATGACGACATCAGTCACCTCGCCGTCTTTCAATTCGACTGCCGAAGCCCTGGTCTTTGCCCCATTCAGCTCCAGCGAAACCGCCTTGGCCTTATTGTCGCGGATGACGCGAACCCTGAGTTCCGCCCCCAGCATCTTGAGGGTTGCCGAATAGCCGTCCCAATGGCCGGGCAGTTTCGGCTTGAACTGGACGCGCCTGCCGCGCCGTTCGATGCCCAGGATGCCTTCGACCGCCGCCCTGTAGAGCCAGCCGGCGGAGCCGGTGTACCAGGTCCAGCCGCCACGACCACCCTTGCTGTTGCCGGCATTGCCGTCATCGGCATAGATATCGGCCGCCACGACATAGGGCTCGACGCGATAGTGCTCGGCCGAGGCTTCGTCGGTCGCATGGTTGACCGGGTTCAGCATCGTGAAACAGCGATAGGCCTCATCGGTGCGCCCCATCTCGGCGAGTGCGATGACAAACCATGTGGCGGCGTGGGTGTACTGGCCGCCATTCTCGCGCACACCAGGCGGATAGCTCTTGATGTAGCCTGGGTTCTTCTCCGTCTTCGAGAAGGGCGGGGTGAACAGCTTGACGATCTTGAGCTTGTCGTCGACGAGTAGCTTCGTTGCTTGCTCCATCGCCGTTGTCGAGCGTGCCGGATCGCCCTCTCCCGAAAGCACGCTCCAGGACTGGGCGATCGAGTCGATCTTGCATTCCTGCGAGTTGCGAGATCCCAGCGGGCTGCCGTCGTCGAAGCTGCCGCGGCGGTACCATTCGCCGTCCCATGCGGTGCTTTCAAGCGCCCGCTTCAGAACATCGGCATGCTTTGCCCAGGCCTGTGCACGCTTGGCGTCGCCCTCGGTCTTGGCGACGGGAGCGAAGTCGCCAAGCGTCTTCAAAAGGAACCAGCCAAGCCAGACGCTCTCGCCCTTGCCGTGCTCGCCGACGCGGTTCATGCCGTCGTTCCAGTCGCCGCCAAGGATCAGCGGCAGGCCCGCTGGGCTGCTGCGCTTGATGGCCAGGTCGAGTGCACGCGCGCAATGGTCGTAGAGCGACGCCGTCTTCTTCGAGATTTCCGGGGTGAAGAAGGCATCGTGCTCGCCCTCGCCCAGCGCCTGTCCATCGACGAAGGGCAATTGCTCCTTCAGGATGGTGGCATCGCCGGTGACCAGCAGATAGCGGGCCGTGGCGTGGGCCAGCCAGACCACGTCATCCGAGATCAACGTGCGCACGCCGGCCCCGGTGCGCGGCAGCCACCAGTGCTGTACGTCGCCTTCGGGGAACTGCCGCCGTGCCGCATTGAGTATCTGGTCGCGCGCCAGTTGCGGGTCATGCGCCAGCAACGCCAGCGTATCCTGCAACTGGTCACGGAAGCCGAACGCACCGCTGGCCTGGTAGAAGGCGGAGCGGGCACGGATGCGACAGGCCAGGCTCTGATAGGGCAGCCAGTGATTGACCATGGCGTCGAGCGCCTTGTCCGGCGTCTCGACCTGGATGGTGTCGAGGAAGCCGCGCCACACGCGCTCATTGTCGGCCAGCCGCTGGTCGAAATCCTTACCCCGGTGCTCCAGGACAAGGGAGCTGGCCTCTTCAGCCGATTCCGCGTCGCCGAGCAGCCAAAGCAGCGTCACGTCGCCGCCGGCCGGAATCTCGATGTCGCGGGCGATCGCCGCGCACGGATCGTCGCCGGCCTCGACACGGCCCGACAGTGCAGCACCGCTCAGCACCGCCTGCGGAAGCTCGCTGGAGCCATGCCGGCCCAGAAACTCCGAGCGGTCTGATGTCACCGAATGGACGCCGCCATCGGCAGCGAGGAAGGCCACACGCTCGCCGAAATCGAGCCCGTAGGGGTTTTGCGCCAGCAGTGCGCCGCTGTGGGCGTCCTGGGATGGGACAATGGTTGCCGCCGTGCGCGATCGATGCCCGCCGAGCACCCATTCGGCATAGGCATAGACACGCAGCCGCGCCGGCACCGAGCCGGAATTCTGGATGCGCAGCCGCGAAATCTTCAGGGGATCAACCGGATCGACGACATGGGTAAGGTCCATCGACAACGGCCCGCGCTTCGAACGGAAGGTCGAGAAACCCTGGCCATGCCAGGCCTCGTAGGTCATCGAGGGATCGCGCACCACGGCAGCGAGCGGCGAAAACGCCTTGCCGCTGGCCTGATCGTAGATGTAGAGGCCCTCGCCCGGCCGGTTCGAGACCGGATCGTTCGACCACTGCGTCAGCTGGTAGTCGCGGCTGTTGCGGCTCCAGGTGAAGGCAGCCCCCTCGGCGGAGGTGTGGAAGCCGAACGAGGCGTTGGAGACGACATTGATCCACGGCTGCGGCGTGGTGCGCCGGCCGGCCAGGCGCACGACGTAGTGCCGCCCGTCGCCGTCGAAACCGCCAAAGCCGTTCCACTGGCTGAGCCCACTGCCATCGGCGCTGACATTGGCCACCGCCTGCGAGGCAGATGCATGCATCGTGGGCGTCAACGACAGCGGTTCACGCAGAACCGGCAATGCCGCTGGCAGCAGGGCGTCGCGCGCCTGCAGGGCCGCCGCCTCGGCGCGCTCGATCTGGTCGAAGATGGTGCCATTGCGCGTGTGCAGGACCACGCGGGCAACGGCGAGCAGCGTCTTGTAGGTGGTCTCGTCCATGAGATCGCGGCGCACCGCGAAAATGTGCTGGCGAGGTCCGAGCTCCTTGCCGCGCAGGCGGCTGTTTTCGCACAGCGTCTCGACCGCCCGCTGCAGGTCCTGGACATAGGAGGACGCCTGCTCGTTGACGACGACGAAGTCGATCATCATGCCGCGGGTGCGCATGTATTCCTGGAAACGCAGCGCCTGGGCGACGATTTCGAGATCGGCAACGTCGCCGATCCTGACCAGGAAGATCGGGAAATCGCCGGAAATGCTGGTCGGCCACAGGCTCGACTGCTTGCCCAGCCCCGAGGCAATGGATTCGGCGGGAAGACGCAGGAACGGATCCGGATAGATCAGATAGCGTGCCAGCTTCTGCACATTGGCGGCATCGGTCAGGCTGAGGCCCATATGGCGGGTCTGCACCTGGCTGCGCGTCCAGGCGAGCATGGCCTGGCGGGCAAAGCTTTCCGGATGGTCGAGGCGGGCGATGGCCTCGTCCAGGTCGGCACGGCCGGCGCCGACAACGGTCCAGAAGGTCAGCGATATCTTCTTGTTGGCCGGCACGCGCACCTGGCGGCGCAGCGAGGCGACGGGATCGAGCGTAAAGCCCGAATGGCCGCCAAGCCTGGCCCCCGGATCGAAGGCGGCCGCGTCGACGATGGTGCGGCCGCGGCCGATGAAGGCACGCCGGTCGGTCTCGGCCTCGGCATCGCGCGCCGATCCTGACGGATCGGTGACGAAATGCACCATGGCGATATCCGGCTCGCTGGTCTCGCGCTTGCGCCGCGTAGCAAAGATCGCCGCGTTATTCGATGCGATTTCCGTCTCCACGAACATCTTCGAGAAGGCCGGATGCGCATTGTCGGACGCTTCCAGACCGAGCACCAGCTCGGCAAAGGAGGTTACTTCAATGTGACGGTCGGTCGGACCGTCATTGTAGAGCGTGACCCGACGCCCCTCGCCGTTGCCTTCCGAAATGACGATACACTCGACCTCGGAGCGCAATGTCCCCACCGATTTGACGAAGCTCGCCTTGTCGTCGGAGAACAAGGTCTGCGCCTTTTCCTCGGCCACACGCTTCGGCTCAGCCGTCGCCGACCACCAGTCGCCGGTGCCGGCGTCACGCAGGAAGATGTAGGACCCGAGCCGATCCTCGGTCGGATCCGGCTGCCAGCGGGTGACAGAGAGATCACCCCATCGGCTGTAGCCCGAGCCGGTCGCGGTGACCATCACCGAATAGCGGCCGTTCGACATGACGTTGGTCGAGCGTAGCGACTGCAGCGGGTTGAGCACGATGCGGGTGTCGGGGCTGTCGATCTCAGTCTCGTCCTTGGCGCGTTCGTCGGCCTCGGTCCTGACGGTCGCGGTCGGGATGTCGCGCGGCGCCCTCTCCTGCAGCAAAAGTTCGGCCGATTCGATGACCGGATCGCTGTGGAAGCGGTCGCGCATGCGGCCTTCGAAGATGGCATCGGCAACCGCTGCGATCGACATGCCCGAATGGTGGGCCATGTAGTTCTGCACGACGACATGATCGGTGCCTTCCGGCACGCGCTGCGGCGTAAAGTCGACGGCGTCATAGTAACCATGGCGGCCCAGCGCGCCGATCTCCCGCAATCGGGCGAGGTTCTGCACGGCTTCACGCGGGTTGAACTGGGCCGCCAATATTGTGGCGTAAGGTGCGATCACCGTGTTCTGGCCGAGGCCGCGCTTCAGCCCGAGTCCAGGCACGCCGAAATTGGTATACTGGTAGGTCAGTTCACGGTCGCGGGCGTTGTAGGCCGCTTCCGAAATGCCCCACGGCACGTTCTTCTGGCGGCCGTACTGGATCTGGCGCTTGATGATCAGCTTGCTGGTCTGATTGAGGATCGAGCCTTGCGGCTCCTTCATCACCAGCGGCGGCATCAGATATTCGAACATCGAGCCCGACCAGGACATCAGCGCGCCCTGGAAACCGATCTCGACGATCGGCCGGCCAAGCCGGAACCAGTGCTCGGTCGGCAGGTCACCCTTGGCGATGGCAAACAGGCTGGTCAGCCGCGCCTCGGAAGCCAGAAGGTCGTAACAGCTTTCGTCGAGCTGGTGTTCCTCGACCCGGTAGCCGATCGACAGCAGCTTGCGCTCAGGCCGCATCAGGAAGGAGAAATCCATCTCGAAGGCGAAGCGGCGTGTACGCTCCCGCAAGGTGAGCAGCTTGGCGCGCAGCGCCTCGACGGCATTGTCGTCGCTGTGCGCGTCATGCACATGCGCCTCACAAGTGGCTTCCAGCCTTGCCGCCCAGTCGACGATGGTGTCGCTCTGGGCCGATACCGCTTCGGTGTGGATGGCAGTGGCAAGCTTGCGTATCTCGCCGGCCAGGACAGCGAGGTTGATGGTGCGGATCGAGGCCATTTCCGGCTGCGCCTTGATGGTGTCGACCGCGCGCCGCATGCCGTCGAGGCGGTCGGCGAGGCGCTGGCGCAAGGGGCGCAACTGGCGACGGTCATCGGGCAGCTCATCAAGGCTTTCGCTGAGGATGGTGACGGTGTCGAGAATACCTTCGAAATCGCCCTGGAGATGGACGGAGGGCGCCTCCGCCCATTCGGCACAGGCCGCCGCCACCGCCACCAGATGGCCAGCGAGATTGCCGCTGTCGACGGCCGAGATGTAAAGCGGATAGAGCGGCTTCAGCGTCGTCGTATCGTACCAGTTGAAGAGGTGGCCTCGCTCACGCGGCATGCCCTCGATCGTGGCCATGGTGGCGTCGATGCGGGTGATGGCATCGGACAGGCTGATCCAGCCGAAATCGCGGGCAGAGACGACGGACAGCAGGTAGACGCCGATATTGGTCGGCGAGGTGCGTGGCGCGACGACCGGCGCCGGGCTTTCCTGGAAATTATCCGGCGGCAGATGGTGATGCTCTGATGTCACGAAGCTTTCGAAATAGTGCCATGTGCGCCGCGCCACCGTGCGCAACGTATGGATGTCAGCCTGCGATATACGCAGCCGATCCTCGGTTTCAGCCGAACGGCTGATCCAACTGGCGATGGCCGGCGAGCCAATCCAAAACAGGGCAAAGAAGAAGGCAACGAAGGCGCCGGTCGAATCGGCCAGCACCGGAATGGCAAGGCCGACGAAGCCGATGATCACGGCGCCATACATCATGCCGTAATACGATCCGACATCATTGTCGCCCGCCTTGTGCGCCTGCGAGGCGGTGCGCCATTCCAAAAGGTTCTGGCGGCTGACGAACAGCCGGTAAAGCGTGCGGACGATGGCATCGCCCATCATCCAGGCGTTATGTGCCATCAGCACGATCTTCATGGCCACCATGGCAGTGCCGAAGGCGACGTCGCGCGCCAGGGCCGAGAAATGGCCGCGCGGCGTCTGGTCGCCGCTCTTGGGCAGGATGGCGTTGACGATATCGAATGTCGGCGCCATGAACAGGCTGAGGATCAGCAGGGCCTGCCATTGCGCGGCCTGCGTGAAGGGCAGCAGCGTCCAGCCGGCGATCGCCGCCATCACCCAGAAGATCGGCGTCAACGAGCGGCGCAGATTGTCGATCATCTTCCAGCGCGACAGAGCCGGCACGCCGGAGCGCGGATCAAGCATGAAGCCAAGCAGTTGCCAGTCGCCGCGTGCCCAGCGATGGTGGCGCGAGGCGTCGACCGAGTAGCGCGTCGGATAGTCCTCGACCAGTTCGACGTCGGTGACCAGCGCCGAGCGAGCCAGCGCGCCTTCCAGCAGATCGTGGCTGAGGATGGTGTTTTCCTCGATGCGGCCCTGCAGCGCGGCCTCGAAGGCGTCGACGTGATAGAGGCCCTTGCCGGTAAAGGATCCGTCGCCGAAGACGTCCTGATAGAGATCGGACACGGCAAAGACATAGGGGTCGAGGCCACGATTGGCCGAGAAGACCCGCTGGAAAAACGAGGCGTCGTCGCCGCTGGTCAGCGATGCGGTGATGCGTGGCTGCAGGATCGCATAGCCGGCCGTGACGAGGCGCTTGCTGGCATCGAAATGCGGACGGTTGAGCGGGTGGCAAAGCTTGCCGACCAGGGTCGCGACCGCGTCGCGGGTGGTGCGCGTGTCGGCATCAAGCGTCATCACATGGACGACGCTCTCCGGCAGCGGCACGTCGAGCGGCAGGAAGGTGGTGTCGCTGTCGCCGCGCAGCAGAAGGTCGAGCTCGTGCAGCTTGCCGCGCTTGCGTTCCCAGCCCATCCAGGACCCTTGAGCCGCGTTGAAGAGCCGGCGACGGTGCAGGATGTAGAAACGCGGGGCGCCTTCTGAGGGATAGCGGGCGTTGAGACGAGCGATCTCGGCGCGGGCGAATTCGAGGATTTCGGTGTCTGCGGCATCGATCTCGGTCTTGCTGTCTGGCCAGTCCGACAGCAGCGCGAAGTGGATTTCATCGGCGGTGTTGGCGAGATGATGCACCTCGATGTTGCGGATGTTTTCCTCGACATCGTCGCGCGAGCCGATCAGCGACGGCACCACCACCAGCGTGCGCGCCTCCGGCGGCACGCCGTGCCTGTAATCATAGCCAACGAGGCGTGTCGGTTTGAGGAACAGCGACACGACCGTGTTGAAGAAGGCGAGCGCGCCTTCGCTCGCCGGCACGGCAAACAGCGCCAGCATCAGGACGATCGACGGCACCGACAGGCCGAGATTGGCAAGTGCGTTGCCGGAGAGGACGAGAAGCAGGGCCGTCAGCGCAAACACCGGTACGACGATGCCGAGCCACCCGGTCTTGCGGAAAGCACGCTTGACTGTCTGGCTGATGGTCGGCCGGTAGCCGATCGCCTTCTCCAGTTCCAGCCGGCGTGGGCCGACGAGAAAGAAACCGACATCGGTGTGGGCGGATCCGGTTAAAACGGCGTCGCCATCGCCATCGCTGGCGGCGTGGCCGGCCAGCTCGATGGCCTTCTCGGCGACGCGATATTCCGAAAGGTTCGAACGGCGCGCCAATTCCTCGATCGCGGTCCGGTACTGGTCACGCGAAAAGAAGTCGAGCGCGGCGAAATCGGTGCGCTCGCGCAGCACGGTGTCGATGCGGCTGACGCCTTCGAACCACACGGTCCAGTCGATGTCGTTGATGAGACGCAGGCCGCGGATGATGTTGCCCGTCGTCACATTGCCGCTGGACAGCGTATGATGTTCGGAAATGATGATTTCCTCGGCATCGGAGCCGGTTTTTTCGAGCTCGCCTTCCAGCCATTCCAGGGCCTTGCCGGCATTTTGTGAGCCATCGCGCAAGCGGTAGAGCAGTTGAGTGGCGAAGGTGGTGTCCTGCGCGTGGGTGCCGAAATTGGACAGGATAGCCTGCCGGTCGCCGCTGTCGTCGGTCGCCAGGACGTTGTCGGCCACATCATTGGCGATCTGGCGCATCTGGCGGGTGCGATTGACCCTGACCGCCAACCGGCGGAGATTTTCGATCAGGACGAAGCGCAACAGCGAAGGCAGCGCCCAGAGTTCGCCGATCTTCAGCGGCTCGACCGACTGAAAACCTTGGACGATGGATTTGAACATCGTCGCCGAAACGGAACTGTCCGAATGCGCGACATAGGTCCAGGCCAGCGCCAGCGCGCGCGGCACAGTGCCGTTATCAGGCAGTTTCAGGGTCGGCAGCTGACGATAGAAGCGGCGCGGCAGATCGCGCTTGACCTGGAAAATGGTCTCTTCGACCAGATAATTATTATCGAGCAGCCATTGTGCCGCCGGCGTGATCGTCTCGCCCCTCGCCTGCGCGGCATTGGTCGAACGGTAGACTTCCAAGATCTTCTTGGCGCTGTCGCGGACACGAGCCTGAAAATCGAAGGGCGTCAAGCCGAACAGATCGGTGAGATCACCTTTTGCCAGGCTTTCGCCAAGCAGCCGAAGCCGCTCTTCGGGCAGGTAATTGGATCGGATCGGCTCTTCGGTGATGGCCGGGAAGCTTGCGCTTGTCTTCTCGATTTGGGCAGGGTTCGTCTGAATATTCATTGAAAATTCCGTAAGCGGGCACTGAGCGGCGTCACCGCCACGGCAATGGCCCTAAAACCGATTCAAATGCAATTGGTTGCATAAACCCCACTTGCCGAAAGTTTGTTTCCGCACCACGACAGGGCGTCATCTCTCAGCAAAACTCAAAAACAAACGCCCTTCTTCCCGCCAGGCTCGATCGGCGGGGAGGATTCAGGCTTTTTCGTGATGCCGCCAGCAGCTTACGCTATATTTCGCAAGCACCGCGATCATGTTTGGAAACAAGCGTTAATCGTTGCCGGAGATGTCGCCGATCCGGATCACGAACAGCGTCGCCTCATGGGCGGGCTGGACAAGCAAGCTGGTTCTCTCCGAACCGGACAGCAGCGCGTCGAACGGTCCGAGGCGAACCGGTTCGGCGGGCACGATGACGTCGCCGTCCAAGCACAGGATAAGGGTTGTACCGGCTCCAGTCCGGATTTCCACGGGAGCCGAAATCACCAGGCGTTCGACCGAATGCGTCACCCGGCTTCGGCGGGTCATGACATTGAGATCGGTGATCGGCCCGCCGATCAGCGTGGCCGAGGTCTGCACGTCGGCCGGGAAGGAAAACAGGGCGGTCGCCCTGTTTATGGATGTCGGCGGGTAGCCGGCAATCTCGAGGACGATGCCCTCGCCTTCGAGCACGGCAAGGGTGCGATCGATGCCGGCAAATTGCGAGAACGGGCCGCTCAATTCGACGCGCGCCATCGAGACGCGCCAGTCGAAGTCGTCGAGCCCGGCATTTGCGGGTGAGACGGCGATTTCCGTCGTCACCCCGCCACCGTTCTTCCACGGCATCGACCGGTATTCGTCTGCCCGCAGGATGCGCATCGGTTCAGCCGATCAGCCGAGAATGCCGGGCAAGTTGAGCTGGTGCTCTTTCGCGCACTCGATGGCAATGTCGTAGCCGGCATCGGCGTGGCGCATGACACCGGTCGCCGGGTCGTTCCACAAAACCCGCTCCAGGCGCCTGGCCGCTTCGCGTGTGCCGTCGGCGACGATAACCATGCCGGCGTGCTGCGAGAAGCCCATGCCGACGCCTCCGCCATGGTGCAGCGACACCCAGGTGGCGCCCGACGCCGTGTTGAGCAGGGCGTTGAGCAGTGGCCAGTCGGATACCGCGTCCGAACCGTCCTTCATGGATTCCGTTTCGCGGTTCGGCGAGGCGACCGAGCCGGAATCGAGGTGATCGCGGCCGATCACGACAGGCGCCTTCAGCTCACCCTTGGCCACCATCTCGTTGAAAGCGAGGCCAAGTCTGTGCCGATCGCCGAGGCCGACCCAGCAGATACGCGCCGGCAACCCTTGAAAGGCGATGCGCTCGCGCGCCATGTCGAGCCAGTTGTGCAGATGGGTGTTGCCGGGCGTCAGCTCGCGCACCTTGGCGTCGGTCTTGTAGATATCCTCGGGATCGCCCGACAGGGCTGCCCAGCGGAACGGACCAATGCCGCGACAGAACAACGGACGGATATAGGCGGGCACGAAGCCGGGGAAGGCGAAGGCGTTCTCGAACCCCTCCTCCTTGGCCACCTGGCGAATGTTGTTGCCATAATCGAGTGTCGGCACGCCGGCGTTCCAGAACGCCACCATCGCCTCGACATGTTCGCGCATCGAGGCGCGGGCAGCCTTTTCGACAGCCTTGGGGTCGCTGACGCGCTTCTCGCGCCACTCAGCCATCGTCCAGCCCTTCGGCAAATAGCCGTTGATGGGATCATGCGCCGAGGTCTGGTCCGTCACCATATCGGGGCGAATGCCACGCCTGAACATTTCGGGGACGATGTCGGCCGTATTGCCAAGCAGGCCGACCGACTTCGCCTCGCCGGCCCTAGTCCAGCGCTCGATCATCGCCATCGCCTCATCGAGCGTCTCGGCCTTCTCGTCGACGTAACGGGTGCGCAGGCGAAAATCGATTGAGTCCGGGTTGCATTCGATCGCCAGGCAGCAGGCGCCGGCCATGACGGCGGCCAACGGCTGGGCGCCGCCCATGCCGCCGAGCCCGCCGGTCAATATCCATTTTCCCCTGAGATTGCCGCCATAGTGCTGACGGCCGGCCTCCACGAAGGTCTCGTAAGTGCCCTGCACGATGCCTTGCGTGCCGATGTAGATCCACGAGCCGGCCGTCATCTGGCCGTACATCATCAGGCCCTTCTTATCGAGCTCATTGAACTTTTCCCAATTCGCCCAGTGCGGCACCAGGTTGGAGTTGGCGATCAGCACGCGCGGCGCGTCCGGGTGGGTGCGGAAAACGCCGACCGGCTTGCCGGACTGGACCAGCAAAGTCTCGTCATCGGCCAGCGTCCTCAAGGAGGCGACGATGCGGTCAAAGTCGTTCCAGGTGCGCGCCGCCCGGCCGATGCCGCCATAGACGACCAGCTCGTTGGGGTTTTCGGCAACGTCCGGATCGAGATTGTTCATCAGCATGCGCAACGGCGCTTCCGTCAACCACGAGCGGGCGCTGATCTCGGTGCCGCGCGGGCTGCGGACTTCGCGGATGTTGTGGCGAGGATTGTTCATGTCGTCACTCCATAAAAGGATCTGATGTCAGCTCTGCGCCCAGGTGATCGCGGCCTCGAGAATCTTCTTCAGCTTCGCGGCCATGGGTGCGGCGAACGCGGCATCGTATGGCACCGGCCAATTGTCCGGTTCACCCTTGCCCTCGGGCTCGCGCAAGTAGCCGCGATCGGCAAGTTCCATTTGCAGCGCGTGGAAGCCGCCTTGCGGGTTGCCGAAATAGCGCGTGATCCAGCCACCCTTGAAACGGCCGTTTATGACGTAACTGTCACCGGTTTCGGCCATGATCTGGCCAACCAGGCCCTGCAGCACCGGATCGGCGGTCTGGCCATCGTTGGTGCCGAGATTGAACACCGGCAGCGTGCCATAGAACAGACGCGGCAGCACTGAACGGATCGAGTGGCAATCGTAGATGACGACCTTTTCATGCAGGCTGCGCAGCCTGGTGGCCTGGTATCCCAACATTTCATGGTAAGGCGCGAAATATGACTGATGGCGCTGGCTGATTTCCGCTGGCGTCGGTTCCCCGCCAGGCAAATAGAGCGGATCGCCGTCGAACGTCTCTGTCGGACAAAGCGTCGTCGTCGTCTGCCCCGGATAGAGCGAGGCGCCGGAGGGATCGCGGTTGACGTCGATGACGGTGCGCGAAATCGATGTATGCACCACTGTCGCGCCAAGGTCGGCGGCGAAATCGTAAAGCTGGTCGATCCACCAGTCGCAGTCGCGGCGACCGAGCCAGGACGAGATCAGCCGGTTGTCGATGCCTGCGAGATCGATACCGGTATGCGGGATCGACACCAATAGAGGTGCCGTGCCTTCCGTTACTGTAAGCCAGTCGGTCATGTCTTAGGCTCCCGAGATTGACGGCAGCGCCACAGCGCCGGCTGCCTTGATGGTCGCTCCACTGCGCACCATGGCGATCGCTTTTTCCATATCGGGATGGAAATGCCGGTCATTGTCGAGATGCGGCACCTCGGCCCGGACCAGCTTGCGCACGGCTTCCAGGGCATCGCTCGACGCCAGCGACGCGTGGAAGTCGCAGCCTTGCGCGGCGGCCAGTAATTCGATGCCGATCACCGCCGTCGCGTTCTCGACCATGCCGATCAGCCGGCGCGCGCCATGCGCGGCCATCGAAACATGGTCTTCCTGGTTGGCCGAGGTCGGGATCGAATCGACGCTGGCCGGATAGGCCTTCTGTTTGTTCTCTGAGACAAGAGCCGCCGCCGTCACCTGCGGGATCATGAAGCCGGAGTTCAGGCCGGGCTTCGGCGTCAGAAAGGCCGGCATGCCCGACAGCGCGGGATCGACCAGCATGGCGATGCGGCGTTCTGACAGCGATCCGATCTCGCAGACGGCAAGCGCGATCATGTCGGCGGCGAAGGCCACCGGCTCGGCGTGGAAATTGCCGCCGGAAAGTGCGGTGTCATCCTCGGCGAAGATCAGAGGATTGTCGGTGACGCCATTGGCCTCGGTGCCGAGCGTGTCGGCTGCCTGGCGCAGCACGGTGAGTGCCGCACCCATGACCTGCGGCTGGCAGCGCAAGCAATAGGGATCCTGCACGCGCTCGTCGCCAACCCGGTGCGATTCACGGATGGCGCTGCCGGCCATCAGATTGCGCAGCGCGTCCGCCGTCTCGATCTGCCCGGGATGCTTTCTCAGCACATGGATGCGCGGATCGAAGGGGGCATCGGAACCTTTTGCGGCGTCGGTCGACAGGGCGCCGGCGACAAGTGCCGACTGGTAGAGCACTTCGGCCTCGAACAAAGCAGCCAGCGCATAGGCCGTCGAAAACTGAGTGCCGTTGAGCAGTGCCAAGCCTTCCTTGGCGCCCAATGTCACCGGCTCCAGGCCGTGCGAGACAAAGGCGACCTTGGCCGGGAAGCGGCCATGCGGGGTGAAACATTCGCCGACGCCGATCATTACCGCCGTCATGTGCGACAGCGGCGCAAGGTCGCCGGAGGCGCCGACCGAGCCTTGCGCCGGCACCACCGGGATGACGTCGTTGGCCAGCATGGCTTCCAGCAACTCGATGGTTTGCGGCCGCACGCCGGAGGCGCCCTGCGCCAGGCTGGCCAGCTTCAGCGCCATCATCAGCCGGCAAACGGCAACCGGCATGGGCTCGCCAACGCCGGCGGCGTGTGACAGCACGATGTTGCGCTGCAAGGTCTCGAGATCCCCGGCCGGGATGCGGACACTGGCCAGTTTGCCGAAGCCGGTGTTGATGCCATAGACCGGCTCGCCCTTCGCAACGATCCTGGCGACAGCCTCGGCGCTCGCCTTGATTCTCGGCCGGCAGGCATCGTCCAGCTTGGGCACGGCGCCACGATAGATGGCGCGCCAGTCGGCCAGCGTCGCATTGCCGGGCTTCAGGGTCAGTTCGGTCATTGTCCTCTCCAGATGCGGGCATGCAGCGGGTTGAAGCCCATGCGGTAGACGAGTTCGGCAGGGCGCTCGACGTTCCAGATCGCCAGGTCGGCGGATTTGCCGACTTCCAGCGTACCGGTTTCACCCAGCAGGCCAAGCGCGCGGGCGGCCTCGCGGGTGACGCCGGCAAGGCATTCGTCGACCGTCAGGCCAAACAAGGTCGCCGCCATGTTCATGGTCAAAAGCAGCGAGGTCAGCGGCGAGGTGCCGGGATTGTTGTCGGTGGCGACGGCCATCTTCACGCCGTGCTGGCGAAACAAGCCGATCGGCGGCTTCTTGGTTTCGCGAATGAAGTAGTAGGCACCCGGCAGGATCGTCGCCACGGTTCCGGCCTTGGCCATCGCCGCCACACCCGCCTCATCGGTGTATTCGAGATGATCGGCCGACAGCGCGCCATGGCGGGCAGCGAGTTCGGCACCATGCAGGTTGGACAACTGGTCGGCATGGAGTTTTACGGGAAGGCCGGCCGCCTTGGCCGCGTCGAAGACGCGCGCCATCTGCTCGGGCGAAAAGGCGATGCCCTCGCAAAAGCCGTCGACCGCATCGGCCAGCCCCTCGACGGCAACCGCCGGGAGAATCTCATTGGCGATCAGATCGATGAAGGCGTCCTTGTCGCCCTTGGCTTCCGGCGGCAGCGCGTGGGCGCCGAGAAAGGTGGTGCGGATCGTCACCGGCCGCTGGTTGCCCAACTGCCGTGCGGCACGCAGCGACTTCTTCTCGTTTTCGAGGTCGAGGCCGTAACCCGATTTGATTTCAACGGTGGTAGCGCCCTCGGCGATCAGCGCATCGAGGCGTGACAGCGATTGCGCGACCAGATCGTCTTCGCTGGCGGCGCGCAAGGATTTGACCGAGGAGACAATGCCGCCGCCAGCCCTGGCGACCTCTTCATAGGTGGCGCCGGCCAGCCGCATCTCGAACTCGTTGGCGCGGTTTCCGGCATGCACCAGATGCGTGTGGCAGTCGATCAGGCCGGGCGTGATCCAGCGACCCTCGCAATCGATGGTTTCGGCACCCTGGAGAAGTGTTGAGGGCAGCCCCGACTCGGCGCCGGCATAGACGATGCGGCCGTCACGCGCAGCGATCGCGCCGTGTTCGACGATGCCTAGTCCGGCAGAACCTTCGGCCATGGTCGCCAGACGCGCATTGCGCCACAGACGAAGTGCCCGGCTTTTGCTCTCTGCAGCCATCATCTTTTCCGTTTCATTCGACGGCGATTATGTATATACATATTGAAACGCACTGCAAGTGCCATCATCGCATGAGAGACAGAGAACCGGAGAGAAAAGTGGCAGCGATCTTTGCGGAACAGGCACTCCTTCCCAATGGCTGGCACAACAATGTGCGGATCACCTTGGCCAATGGGCGCATCACAGCTGTCGAGCCTGGAGCTGCCGCGCTGGCTGGCGACGAATGTCACGCGATCCTGCTGCCCGGCATGCCCAACCTGCACAGCCACGCCTTCCAGCGCGGGATGGCCGGCCTTGCCGAGCTTCGCGGCCCCTCCGCCGACAGTTTCTGGAGTTGGCGCGAGGTCATGTACCGTTTTGCCCTGTCGATGACGCCCGACCAGGTCGAGGCGGTTGCAGCGCAACTCTATGTCGAGATGCTGGAAGCCGGTTTTTCACGCGTCGGCGAATTTCACTATCTGCATCACGACCGCGACGGAAAACCCTACGCCAACCTCGCCGAGATGGCCGATCGCATCGCGGCCGCGGCGGGCGAAACGGGTATCGGCCTGACGCTGCTGCCAGTGTTTTATGCGCACTCGTCTTTCGGCGGTGCCGCGCCAAACGAAGGCCAGCGGCGATTCATCAACGATGTGAACCGGTTCTCGCGGCTTATTGAGAAATCTCGCGAATCGGTTCGTGCGTTGAATCAGGCGGTTGTCGGCGTCGCTCCACACAGTTTGCGCGCCGCGACACCGGAAGAACTGGCTGAAGTGGCTGAAATAGTGCCTGATGGGCCAATCCATATCCACATCGCCGAGCAAGTGAAGGAAGTCGAGGATTGCCTTGCCTGGTCAGGTGCGCGGCCGGTGGAGTTTCTGCTTGGCCATGCCAAGGTCGACAAGCGCTGGTGCCTGATCCACGCCACGCACATGACCGATGCGGAAACCGTTGCCATGGCCAAGAGCGGCGCCATCGCCGGCCTTTGCCCAATCACCGAGGCCAATCTTGGTGACGGCACATTTGCCGCGCCACTGTTTAGAGACCATGGCGGCCGCTTTGGGGTCGGCTCCGATTCCAACGTACTGATCGGCCTGCCCGACGAATTGCGCCAGCTCGAATATTCGCAGCGCCTCGCCCACCGCGCCCGCAATGTGCTGGCGGTTGCAGGCGGCTCGACTGGCCGCGCGCTGTTCGACGCCGCGCTCGACGGCGGCCGCGTCGCCCTTGGCGCCGGCGCCTCGCAGATCGCCACCGGCGCATCCGCCGATCTCGTCTCGCTCGATCCCAAAATCCCCTCGCTGGCCGGCAAGATCGGCGATGCGATCCTCGATGCCTGGATCTTCGCCAATGGCAGCAAGGTCGACTGCGTCTGGGTGCATGGCCAGAAACAGGTCAGCGGCGGCCGGCATGCAAGGCGCGAGGCCATCGCTGAGCGTTTTCGCAACGTCATGACGGCGCTTTCAGCATGAGCATTGTCGAGACCGCGGATGCGGAAGCTGGCGGCTCGCTGCACCAGCGCATCCTCTCCGACATCAGCGAAAAGATCCTATCCGGTGCCTGGGCGCCCGGCCATCGCATCCCGTTCGAGCACGAACTGAGCGTGCAGTACAATTGCTCGCGCATGACGGTGAACAAGGCGCTGTCGCAGCTAGCCAAGGCCGGGCTGATCGAACGCCGTCGGCGTTCGGGCAGCTTTGTGCGCCGGCCGCAGTCGCAAGCGGCGGTGCTGGAGATCCACGACATCCGCATCGAGGTCGAAGCGCTCGGCCTACCCTATCGCTACGAGCGCGTGGCGCGACACAAAAGGCGCAGTAGCGCCGAGGACCGCGCCTTGCTCGAACTCGCCAACCTCGGTCCGGTGCTGGCGCTGGAGTGCGGTCATTTTGCCGGCGAGCGGCCGTTCGCGCATGAACAGCGGCTGATCAACCTGGCCGCCGTGCCTGATGCAGCCGAAGAGGAATTCCTGGCCATCGCACCGGGGCCGTGGCTGATCGGCCGCGTGCCGTGGAGCGAAGCCGAGCACCGCATTCGCGCTGTCGCCGCCGACCGGCATATCGCGGCGGCTTTGGAGATCGCAGCCGGCGCGCCGTGCCTGGTGGTCGAGCGGCGGACATGGAGCGCCGATCACCCGGTCACGCATGTGCGCTTTACCTACGCGGCCGAGAGCCACACGCTGGTGGCCCGGTTCAGGCCGCAGGGGTAGCGCCTCTTACCCTCCCCCTTGTGGGGAGGGTCGCTGCGAAGCAGCGGGTGGGGGTCGGCGCCAGCCCCCCACCCGGACCTGCGGTCCGACCTCCCCACAAGGGGGAGGTAGAAGGCCATGCTTCAAATCGCCGCCGTAATGATAATCTCGACCAGATATTCCGGTCCGGCGAGCTTTGCTTCGCCGGTGGCGCGGGCTGGCGTGTTGCCTTGCGACACCCACTTGTCCCACTCCGCGTTCATCTCGGCAAAGGTGCTCATATCGGCCAGCCAGATGATCGCCTGCAGGATCTTTGTCTTGTCGGAGCCGGCCTTGGCCAGCAGTTCGTCGACAGCCGCCAGGATATCCCGGGTCTGCGAAGCGACGTTGCCGCCGGGTTGACCGACCTGACCGGCCAGGTAAACCGTGTTGCCATGGATGACGACCTGGCTCATGCGTGGGCCAACATCGATGCGACGAATGCTCATTGGATGGTTCCTTCCTGTGGCGGTTGCGCTTCTTTAGAGTCGCAGCCGGCTTCGGGCAAGGTCGCCCAATCAAATCCCTTGGCGAGTCCCCTTGGGCCAACGACGTATGATATCCCCACACGGCAAGTTGACCCGGCAGCCGCAATTCCGCCGGATTGGCTTGTTGACTAATGTAATAACATCACATATCCAGTCGGCCGCTGCCAGCAGCCGGATTTCGTCGCCCCCACGGATCGCAGAATGACAAATACCTGCCTGACATTCCGCGACCTGACACTTGGCTACGGCAGCCATCCGGCGATCCATCATCTCGACGGCACCATCCGCAAGGGCTCGCTAACCGCTGTCGTCGGCGCCAATGGCTCGGGCAAATCGACGCTGATGAAAGGTATTGTCGGCGTGTTGAAGCCGATGGCCGGCGAGGTTATCCGCGCGCCTGGCGTGCGCGCCGCCTATCTGCCGCAGCAGTCGGAACTCGACCGCTCCTTTCCGGCGCGGGTGGTCGATCTGGTTTCGCTCGGCCTGTGGCCACGGCGCGGCCTGCTTGGCCGCTATACCAGGGGAGATCGCGATGACGTCGGCAAGGCGCTGATGGCGGTCGGCCTCGGCGGCTTCGAGAAGCGCCCGATCGACACGCTGTCGGGCGGCCAGTTGCAGCGCACGCTGTTTGCACGTGTCTTGCTGCAGGACGCCGACCTCATCCTGCTCGACGAGCCGTTCAACGCGGTCGACGCCAAGACGGTCGGCGACCTGATCGCGTTGATCAAGCACTGGCATGGCGAGGAACGCACCATCATGGTCGTCGTCCACGATCTGGACCTCGTGCGGCAGAATTTCCCCGAAACGCTGCTTCTCGCGCGCCAGCCGATCGCCTGGGGCGAAACCAGGGAAACGCTGAAGCCTGAAAACCTGTTGCGCGCCCGCCGCTTCCACGAAGCCTGGGAAGAGAACGCGCCCTGGTGCGAGCCGGACGAGCACGCTCATGGCCACGATCACCATGACCGTGATCACGACCACCATGACCATCAACATGGCGTCGGACCGAGGGCTGCCTGATGGATACGCTTTATGGTCTTGTCATCGCGCCCTTCGCCGATTTCGGCTTCATGCAGCGGGCGTTGATCGGTTCGCTGATGCTGTCGCTCGGCGCCTGCCCGATCGGCGTCTTCCTGATGCTGCGGCGTATGAGCCTGTCGGGCGACGCCATGGCCCATGCCATCTTGCCCGGTGCCGCCGCCGGCTTCCTGTTCTATGGGCTGGAAATCCTGCCAATGACCATCGGCGGCCTGATCGCCGGCGTCATCGTCGCGCTTGGCGCCGGCGCCGTCTCGCGCTTCACCATCCAGCGCGAGGACGCCTCGATGGCGGCGTTCTATCTGATTTCGCTCGCCATCGGTGTGCTGATGGTGTCGATCCGCGGTTCCAGCGTCGATCTCATGCACGTGCTGTTCGGCACCGTGCTGGCGCTCAACGATGAAGCGCTGACGCTGATCGGCGGCATCGTTGCGGTGACGCTGGTCAGCCTTGCCATCTTCTGGCGGGCGCTGGTGGCCGAATGCCTCGACCCGCTGTTCCTGCGCTCAGTCAGCCGGCTTGGCAGCCCGGTGCACTTCATCTTCCTCGGCCTCGTCGTGCTCAACCTCGTCGGCGGCTTCCAGGCACTCGGCACGCTTCTGTCGGTCGGGCTGATGATGCTGCCGGCCGCGGCCGCCCGCTTCTGGACGGTGCGCGTCGAGCCTATGTGCGTTTTGGCGGTGCTGATCGGCTTTGCCTCCTGCGTCGCCGGGCTGCTTTTGTCCTATCACGCGTCGCTGCCGTCCGGCCCGGCCATCATCCTGTCGGCCGGCGTCGTCTATTTCGCCTCGATCCTGTTTGGCACGCGCGGCATTCTGCGCGCGCGCATCGTCCATCACCGTCACAGAACGGCCTGATCCCCGCCCCTAGAAGGAGACCCGCCTATGCTGAAATCGATCCGCTCCGCCCTGGCTATGAGCGTTATAACATTAACTGTCTTTGGCGCATCGTCGACCTTCGCGGCACCGCTGAAAGTGGTCGCCAGCTTCACCGTGATTGCCGATTTCGCCAAAAATGTCGGCGGCGACCGCATCGATGTCACCACCATCGTCGGGCCGGATGGCGACGCCCATGTCTACGAGCCGAGCCCGGCCGACGCGGTGGCCATGGCCAAGGCGGATATCGTGCTGGTCAACGGCCTGCATTTCGAAGGGTTTTTGCAGCGGCTGGTCGATGCCAGCGCCACCAAGGCGTCTATCGTCACCTTGACCAAGGGCGTGGCGCCAATCGATTTCAAGCCTGAATTCGCCGATGCCGACGCAGCCGAAGGCGCCGGCACCGGCGGCGGCAAGACGGTCACCGATCCGCACGCCTTCCAGTCGATCGCCAATGCCAGGATCTATGTCAAGAACATCGCCGATGCCTTTTGCGCAGCGGATGCGGACGGCTGCGTTAGCTACCAGACCAATGCCGCCGCCTACACCCAGAAGCTCGATGCGGTCGAAGGTGAGGTGAAAACGGCGATCGCCTCGATCCCGGAGAGCAAACGCGTCGTCATCACCTCGCATGACGCCTTCGGCTATTTCGAGCATGCATACGGCCTGACCTTCCTCGCCCCACAAGGCGTCTCGACCGACTCCGAACCGTCCGCCGCCGACGTCGCAAAGCTGGTCAACCAGGTGAAGCAGGACAAGGCAGCGGCGATCTTCGTCGAGAACATCACCAACCCACGCCTGATCGAGCAGATCGCCAGCGAAACCGGCATCAAGGTCGGCGGCACGCTCTATTCGGACGCGCTGTCGCAGCCCGATGGTCCGGCCGCGACCTATATCGACATGATGCACAATAACATCCGTCAGATCAAAGGCGCCATTCTCGGCAGCTGAGTTCGAATGGACATCCAGCCGGGCCGCATCGGCCCGGTTGGATTTTCTGGCGCGCGATGTCTATTTGGCAGAGAATTCCTTCTGTGCGGATTGCCGCCCATGTCGGGGAGTGGCAAGACTGCCGCCTGACCAGTTTGCGAGGACATTGCCATGGAATACCGCGAAATCAGCGAGGACTATTCGGTCTCGGGCCAGATCCAGCCGGAAGACGTCACCGCCATCAAGGAAGCCGGCTTCAAGAGCGTCATCTGCAACCGGCCCGATGACGAACAGCCCGGCCAGCCTTCGGCCGACACCGTCAAGGCAGCGGTCGAAGCTGCGGGTCTTGCCTTCCGCTACATCCCCGTCATCAGCGGCCAGATCACGGCCGAGAATGTCGAGGACCAGGCTGAGGCGCTCGACGAGCTCGACGGCCCGGTCTTCGCCTATTGCCGCTCGGGCGCGCGCTGCACCAATCTCTATGGGCTGATCCAACAGAAGAAGGGTTGAATCACATCCCGCACGGTGGTGTTCCTTAGCGCCCCCCTCTGGCCTGCCGGCCATCTCCCCCTCAAGGGGGGAGATCAACAGCGGCAGTGTCGCCACATCCTTTTCAACTTCGGTGATTGGCGAAGAAGAACGTGACAGCTAATCTCCCCACTTGAGGGGGAGATGTCCGGCAGGACAGAGGGGGGCGCTGTCCCGCCAGCATATCGGGCGAAATCCGCTCAAATCGGCAGCGCGCCGGTTTCCTTCAGCGTTTCCAGCACGATCGCCGTCTTCACATGCTGCACCGATTCATGCGGCAGGAGTACGCCGTTGACGAATTCCGACAGCGATTTCAGGTCGGGCGTCACTACCTTCAAGATGTAATCCATCTCACCGGTCAGCGCGTGCGCCTCCTGCACTTCAGGCAGCCGTGCCACCAGCTCGCCGAAGCGCCGCGCATTGTCGCGGTTGTGGGTGGCGAGCGTCACCGAGATGACGTTGACCAAGGAAAAACCGAGCTTGTCGCGGTCGAGAACGGCGCGATAGCCCTTGATAAAGCCGTCCTCCTCCAGCCGCTGGCGGCGGCGCGAGCATTGCGACGCCGACAGGTTCACCCGCTCCGAAAGATCATTGTTGGTCAGCCGCGCATCGCCCTGCAATAGCGCCATTATCTTGCGGTCAAACTGATCAATGCGCGTCTCATCCATGGTTTTTCCAGATATCATGCATGCTTCGCGCATGAGATGATCATTTCAAGCGTTTGAATGCAAGCACCATGCACCGGCTCCGCGCTATGATGGCGTCAGATGGCCTTTTCAGGCCAAGCCAGCTTTCGGAGGAATATCATGGGTCCCTTTCCGCACGACGCCCCGCCCGCCAAGATCAGCAAGAACAACCCCGCCGGCACCGATGGGTTCGAGTTCGTCGAATTCGCGCATCCGGAGCCGCAAAAACTGGCCGAGCTGTTCACCCGCATGGGCTATGTCGCGGTGGCCAAGCACCGCACGAAAGACATCACCATCTGGCGCCAGGGCGACATCAACTATGTCGTCAATGCAGAACCCGGCTCGCATGCGATGAAGTTCGTCGACAAGCACGGCCCTTGTGCCGCCTCGATGGCCTGGCGGGTGGTCGACGCCAAGCATGCTTTCGACCATGCGGTTGCCAAGGGCGCCACGCCTTACGAAGGCGCCGACAAGGCGCTCGACGTGCCGGCAATCGTCGGCATCGGCGGCTCGCTGCTCTATTTCATCGAGACCTACGGCAAGAAGGGCTCGGCCTATGATGCCGAATTCGAGTGGCTGGGCGCGCGCGACCCGCGGCCGGAAGGCGTCGGCTTCTATTATCTCGATCACCTGACGCATAATGTCTATCGCGGCCAGATGGACAAATGGTGGGATTTCTACCGCAATCTGTTCGGCTTCAAGCAGATCCATTTCTTCGATATCGACGGCAAGATCACCGGCCTGGTCAGCCGCGCCATCACCTCGCCCTGCGGCAAGATCCGCATTCCGCTCAACGAGTCCAAGGACGAGACCAGCCAGATCGCCGAATATCTGAAGAAGTACAATGGTGAAGGCATCCAACACATCGCTGTCGGCACCGACGAAATCTACGAGGCCACCGACAAGCTCGCCGCCAACGGGCTGAAGTTCATGCCCGGCCCGCCGGAGACCTACTACGACATGTCGTACGACCGCGTGAACGGGCATGACGAACCGATCGAACGGATGAAGAAGCACGGCATCCTGATCGACGGCGAAGGCGTCGTCGACGGCGGCATGACCAAGATCCTGCTGCAGATCTTTTCGAAGACCGTGATCGGGCCGATCTTCTTCGAGTTCATCCAACGCAAGGGCGACGAGGGCTTTGGCGAAGGCAATTTCCGCGCGCTGTTCGAATCGATCGAGCAGGACCAGATCAAGCGTGGGGTGATCAAGGTTCAGGCGGCGGAGTAGACCCACGGCGCGAGGGTGCAAGCGTCTATTTGGCGAGGCCCACTGCCTTGCGCAGAATATCGTTGATCCGACTCTGCCAACCGGGACCGCCGGCACGAAACTGGGCGACCACTTCGCTGTCTAGCCGGAGCGTCACCTGCTTCTTTGGATTGTCGAGCGCTGGCCGTCCGCGCGAACGACGAATGCTTTCGGCGAGTTCGGGGAACACTTCGGCAAAGGGACGGGCATTTCGAAAGTCCTCCTCACTCCATCCAGGATTGTCCGAAACGGCATCCCAGTCTTCCTTGCTGTAGCCACGACCCGCTTGGAATTCAGTCAGCAACTTACGCTTTGTCATCGAACAACCTCCTTTCAACCGAGTTGGCCCGGCGCATCGAACTATCGAAATGCCCTCGGAGCCAAGCCGAGCAAAGATCACGGCAACCACGCCGTCGACGACCCGGCCGATTGCCATGAACCGACCGGCCTTGGCTGTCCGGATCGTCGAGCCCAAGAAAAATTCGCCACCCAGTGCGGCAAAATCCAAGCCGTGTTTTTCAATGTTGGCCAACCGCTTTGATTCGTCCCAAACGATCTTCATGCGAATTTATGTACCTACAACAATTAAGTCAATAATTTTCGTAACTACAATAATTAATCGCCACCACTAAGTGCAAGCCGCTCGACCTCTTTCTCTCTCAGCTTTGCATCATAATCGAGCAGGAACTCGTCAAGCTGCGGCGGCGCGACCGAGGTGCCGGACAGCATGGCGTGCACCTGGCCGCGGTGGTGGATGTCGTGCAGGAAGACGTGGGCGAGGATGTCGCCGATGCGCTCGGGGATAATGCCGTCCTCGCGCCGGTCGGTGGTAACCTGACGATCGAGATCGGCTGCCGACAGCCGATCGCAAAAAGCGATCAGGCGCCGGTCGACTGCGACCTGCGCGGCAAACAATGCCTGCGGCTCGTCGAACGGCACGAAATCGTCAAAGGCGGCAGCGCCGACGCCGCCCTCCTCCAGAAAATCGAGGTACAGAAGATCGACCGCAAGGATGTGGTTGAGCGTCGCCTTGATCGATGGGAAGAAGCTGGTTCGTTCGGCTTCGAATTCACCGGGCTGAAGTGACAGAACGGCGCGATAGAGCCGATCGTTCGACCAGAGATTGTTGCCGGCCATGCGGCGCAAATGATCCAGCAGGCTCATCACGTCATCCCGCAGACCGCACCAGATACAAGCCCGCCCACATAACCACAAATCCGGCAAGAACGATCAGCAGAAGCCGGTTCATGCGCCGACGCATGCCCTGCGTTTCCGGATCCCGCGCGACGTTGATGTTGGTGACGGTGTGGAACATCATCGCCTTGCGCGGAAAGCCGCTGCGGTTGGTCAGGGCGGGCGAACGCGCCTCTATGCGATAGCTCAGCCGGATCGCCTGGATGAAGATCGCCAGTATGGCGAGTGCCCAGACACCGGCCAGCAGATAGACCCCCGTCATGCCCTCACCTCTCGTATTTCTCGACCTTCTGCTCGATGGCGCCGAAGATCGAATGCCCGGCTTTGTCCTTCATCTCGATGCGCACCGTGTCGCCGAAACGCAGGAATGGCGTTTTGGCTTCGCCCGATACAATGGTCTCGATCATGCGCAGTTCGGCGATGCAGGAATAGCCGGCGCCGCCGGCCGAGACAGGCTTGCCCGGCCCGCCGTCGAGCTTGTTGGAGACGGTGCCTGAGCCGATGATGGTGCCTGATACCAGCGGCCTTGTCCTGGCGGCGTGTACGATTAGTGCCGGAAAATCGAACGTCATGTCGACACCGGCATTCGCGCGGCCGAACGGCTTGCCGTTGAGATCGGCGAGCAGCGGCAGGTTGACCTTGCCGCCGTCCCAGGCGTCACCCAGTTCGTCCGGCGTGACGGCGACAGGCGAAAACGCCGAGGACGGCTTTGATTGAAAGAAGCCGAAACCCTTAGCCAGCTCCGGCCCGGTGAGCGCGCGCAGCGTCACATCGTTGACCAGCATGACCAGCCGGATCGCCGCGCGCGCCTCATCGACACTGGCGCCCATCGGCACATCGTCGACGACGACAGCCACTTCCGCCTCCATGTCGATGCCGAAGGCCTCGTCAGCCATGCGGATCGGATCGCGTGGCGGAATGAAAGAATCCGAACCGCCCTGGTAGATCAGCGGATCGGTCCAGAAGCTCGACGGCATCTCGACGCCGCGGGCTTTGCGCACCAGTTCGACATGGTTCACATAGGCCGAACCATCGGCCCATTGATAGGCACGCGGCAGCGGCGAATGCGCGTCATGCTCGTGGAAGCGATCCGACGGCACCGCGTTGTTTTCCAGCGATTCCGCTATCGTCGCAAGGTGCGGCGCGATGCGCCGCCAGTCGTCGAGTGCTGCCTGCAGGGTTCGCACCAGGAACGAGGCGTCGGTGAAGCGCGTCAGGTCGCGCGAGACGACGACGAGTTTCCCATCGCGCGTCCCGTCCTTCAGTGTGGCAAGCTTCATGCGGTTTCCTCTCCTTGCGCAGCTTTCCCGCCGCTTAACCCCACAACAAGGCCGTCGCGGGCAATCGTCAAGTCGCCGGCCCATGTTTTCCTGACGGCGGCTATCCAGTCGGCCTCGCCGATCTCGGGATCGTCGGCCGGAATGAGGTGATTGAGCACCAGCCTCGTGACGCCGGCATCGCTGGCGATGCTGCCGGCCTCTTCGGCAAAGCTGTGGCTGGCCAGCAGATGGTCTTTCAACCGCGCACCATTGCCGGTCTTGGCCACAAGCCGCTCTATGCCGTCTTCCAGCATGGCCTCGTGGACCAGGATATCCGCGCCCTGGGCAAAATCGGCCAGCGGCGGAAAGAAGGCCGTATCGGCGGAGAACACCACGCTTTTCCCGCCATGCTCGAAGCGCAGCGCAAAACAATCGGTCACCGGCGGATGCTCGACGCGCAGCGCCGAAACCGTCAAGCCACCCTGCCCGACCACCTGGTCTTCGCCGAATTCGACGATCGAAACCAGCTCGCGAACATCCGGCCGGCCCTCATCGACGATGCGGATCTCGATATCGAACTCCATCGCTTGGCAAAAACGCTGCCAATAGTGGCCCGTGCCGGGCGGGCCGAACACGCCGACCGGCGTCGCCAGACCCGCCGTCCAGGCGGTGTGGATCAACGGTCCCAGTTCCAGCACATGGTCGGAATGCAAATGCGTGACGAAGATCAGGTCGAGCGACTTCAGGCTGATGCCGGAATCGACCAGACCGCGCGTCACGCCAAGTCCGCAGTCGACGACGATGCTGCGGCCGCCGATCTGCAGCAGCGAGGAACTCGGCCACGGCCCGCCCGGCCGCAATGCCGGCCCACCCTTAGAGCCCAGCAGCACCAGCCGATCCGGCATTGGCTCGCCGTTCAAGACCAGTCGCCCTCGGGCGTGCCGTTAAAACGCTTCTTCAGGTCGGCCCAGCAGTCGATGTAATTATCTTGCCGGGTTTCGAGTTCGGCGCCGTAGCGGGTCAGCATCTGCGGAAAGCGGGTCTCGAACATGAAGGCCATGGTGTTGTCGAGCTTGACCGGTTTCAGCTCCGCGCGCGAGGCCTTTTCGAAGCCAGGCGCATCCGGCCCATGGGCCAGCATCAGATTGTGCAGGCTGATGCCGCCAGGCACGAACCCCTCCTCCTTGGCATCGTACTGGCCGTGGATCAGGCCCATGAACTCGCTCATGATGTTGCGATGATACCAGGGCGGCCGGAACGTATCTTCAGCCACCAGCCAGCGCGGCGGAAAGATGACGAAGTCGATGTTGGCGGTGCCCTCCTCACCGCTCGGCGCGGTCAGCACGGTGAAGATCGACGGATCGGGATGGTCGAACAGCAGCGCTCCGACCGGCGAAAAGGTCGCCAGATCATATTTGTAGGGTGCGTAGTTGCCGTGCCAGGCAACGACATCCAGCGGCGAATGGCCGATCTCGGTGACATGGAAATTGCCGCACCATTTCACCGTCAGCCTGCATGGCGTTTCCTTCTCCTCGAACCAGGCGCAAGGCGTCTTGAAATCGCGCGGGTTGGCCAGGCAATTGGCGCCGATCGGGCCGCGGTCGGGCAAAGTCAGCTTGGCGCCGTAGTTCTCGCAGACATAGCCGCGCACTTCCGCGTCGACGAGTTCCACCTTGAACACCAGACCGCGCGGCAGCACGGCGATCTCGCCGGGCCGCAGTTCAATGACGCCCATCTCGGTGACGAAGCGCAAGGCGCCGACCTGCGGCACGATGAGCAACTCGCCGTCGGCGTTGAAGAAATGGTCGTCGGCCATTGAGCGGTTGGCGACATAGACATGGGCCGCCATGCCGGTCTGCCCAAGCACGTCGCCGGCCGTGGTGATGCTGCGCATGCCGGCGATGAAATCGGTCGGCTCCTTCGGCATCGGCACCGGGTTCCAGCGGTACTGGCCGAGCGCCAGTTCATGGTCGCCGACATTCGGCGCGCTCTTCCACAAGGGATAGCTCACAGCCTTGAAGCGGCCGGTGTGCTTGACGCTCGGTCGGATACGGTAAAGCCAGGAGCGCTCATTGGTGCCGCGCGGCGCGGTGAAGGGCGAGCCCGAAAGCTGCTCGGCATAGAGGCCGTAGGCCGGCCGCTGCGGCGAGTTCCGTCCTTGCGGCAGCGAACCGGGCAGCGTCTCGGTTTCGAAGTCGTTGCCGAAACCCGGCATGTAGGAAAAGGCCATTGCTTCCTCCCGGAATGGATCTCAATTGACCAAACTGGTTTCATTTGTAACCATCGAAAATGTAACCATCAATGGCGGCTTTGAAAAATGGCAATCAAGAGCGAAGCGTCCGATGCGCCTGAAATTCTCGATCTGGAAGATTTCCTACCCTACCGGCTCTACCGGCTTGCCGACGCCGTCAGCCGCGAATTCGCAGGGATTTACAAGGACAGTCATGGCTTGACCCGGCCTGAATGGCGCACCCTTTCCGGGCTTGGCCAGCACGGCACGATGACCGCAACGGCCCTCGGCGAGCAATCGGCCATGCACAAGACCAAGGTGTCACGTGCCGTCGCCGAGCTAGAACGGCGGCGCTGGCTCGTGCGGACACCTGATGAGAAAGACCGCCGCGTCGAACATCTGACGCTGACCAAGGCCGGCCTTGCCGCCTATCGCGAGATGGTGCCGCTGGCGAAGGCGTTCGAACGGGAGCTGCTGGCGAGGCTCAGTGCGGGGGAACGAGGGGCGATCGTCTGCGGGGTGGCGGCGCTGGAGGCGGCTTTGGGCGAGGGTTAGGTCGAGAACAGATTGGCACGCCGGCGGGACAGCACCCCCCTCTGGCCTGCCGGCCATCTCCCCCGCAAGGAGGGAG
>SAKE01000044.1 GCA_004017275.1 Mesorhizobium sp.
GATGCAGCATCTTGAAGATGACCTTGTTCCAGTCGATCTCGAAGCCGGTCGGCGCAATGCCCAAAATGGCGATCTTGCCGCCATTGTTCATGGTGTCGATCATATCGCGGAAGGCAGGCGCCGCGCCGGACATTTCGAGACCGACGTCGAAACCCTCTGTCATGCCGAGCACCGGCATGACGTCGCGCAGCTTTTCCTTCGAGGCATCGACGACATGCTGGACGCCAAGCTTCTTCGCCAGCGCCAGCCGCACCGGGTTGATGTCGGTGATGACGACTTTTCGCGCGCCGACGCATTGGGCGACGAGCGCGCCCATGATGCCGATCGGGCCGGCGCCGGTGACCAGCACATCCTCGCCGACCAGGTCGAAGGACAGGGCGGTGTGGACCGCATTGCCGAGGGGGTCGAAGATCGCGGCGATCTCGTCCGGCACATCATCGGGGATCGGCACGACATTGTGCTGCGGGATCGCCAGATACTCACCGAAGGCGCCCGGCCGGTTGACGCCGACGCCGAGCGTGTTGCGGCAGAGATGCCCTCGCCCGGCACGGCAGTTACGACAATGACCGCAGACGATGTGGCCCTCGCCCGACACACGCTGACCGACCTTGTATTCAGTCACAGCCGCACCGAAATCGGCGACGGTGCCGACGAACTCATGGCCGGTGACCATCGGCACCGGCACCGTCTTTTGTGCCCACTGGTCCCAATTGTAAATATGGACGTCGGTGCCGCAGATCGCCGTCTTCTTGATCTTGATCAGCACGTCGTTGGGGCCGATCTCCGGCACCGGCACCTCTTCCATCCAGATGCCTGGCTCGGCCTTGGCCTTCACAAGCGCCTTCATCATGTTCGACATATCTAGCTCCTTACCCTCCCCCTTGTGGGGAGGGTGGCCCGAAGGGCCGGGTGGGGGTCCAAAAGTTTGTCGGTGGAGATCCGTGCGCACCCCCACCCCGTCTCCCGACCACTTGCTTTGCAAGCGGTCGCTCGTCGACCCTCCCCACAAGGGGGAGGGTAAGAAGCCTCATCCAATGACCCCGAGTTCGCGCCCGACGGCGGCAAACGCTTCCACCGCGCGATCGATATCGTCGGTGGAATGTGCCGCCGACATCTGCGTGCGGATGCGCGCCTGGCCTTTCGGCACCACCGGGAAGGAAAAGCCGATGACATAGATGCCGCGCTTCAGCATGCGTGCGGCCATCTCCTGCGCCAGGCTCGCATCGCCCAGCATCACCGGAATGATCGGATGATCGGCACCGGCCAAGGTGAAGCCGAGCTTGCCCATCTGCGACCGGAACCGCGTCGCATTGGCATAGAGGCGCTCGCGCAAGGCATCGCCATTGCGGACCAGGTCGAACACCTTGATCGAAGCGCCGGCGATCGCCGGCATCAGTGTGTTGGAGAAGAGATAGGGCCGTGAGCGCTGGCGCAGCCAGTCGACCACCTGGCTCTTGCCCGAGGTGTAACCGCCCGATGCGCCGCCGAGCGCCTTGCCCAGCGTGCCGGTGATGATGTCTACCCTGCCCTCAACGCCGCAATGCTCGGCAGAGCCGCGGCCGTTCCGGCCGACGAAGCCGACCGCATGGCTGTCGTCGACCATCACCATGGCGTCGTATTTCTCGGCAAGGTCGCAGACGCCCCTGAGATTGGCGATGATGCCATCCATCGAGAACACGCCATCGGTGGCGATCAGCCGGAAGCGGCAATCCCTGGCTTCCTTCAGGCGTGCTTCGAGATTGGCCATGTCGTTGTTGGCGTAGCGGAAGCGTTTGGCCTTCGACAGCCGCACGCCGTCGATGATCGAGGCATGGTTCAGCGCATCGGAAATGATCGCATCGTTCTCTCCGAGCAGCGTTTCGAACAGGCCGCCATTGGCGTCGAAACAAGAGCCGTAGAGGATCGTGTCTTCCAGGCCGAGGAAGGATGAAATCGTCACCTCGAGCTGTTTGTGCTCCTCTTGCGTGCCGCAGATGAAGCGTACCGACGCCATGCCGTAGCCATAGCGGTCGAGCGCCTGCTTGGCAGCACTGCGCAAATCGGCGCTATCGGCGAGGCCGAGATAGTTGTTGGCACAGAAATTCAGCACCTTGTCGCCGCCGACCTCGATCTCTGCCGACTGCGTCGAAGTGATCACCCGCTCGGACTTATAGAGCCCGGCCGATTTCAGGCCTTCAAGCTCGCTGTCGATGTGGGAGAGGAATGTTGCGGTCATGATCTAGCCTCGTTTGACGTGGCCGACTGTCGTCTCGTCCGCGCGAAAAATCCATCGCAAAAACGACCGGATCGGTGGCAAGCGCCAGAAGTAGCCCCCGATGTGGATCGCCATATGACCGCGAAAGCAACGCCACAACAAATGGCGCTGGCCGGTCACCGCTCAAATGTCGGTACAGCGCTAAACGAGCCGATAACCATTTCGCGATCTTTCCACGGATCCCCCTTGTCGGTCGGCTGTCGATTTCCAGTCCTGTTAACGTTTGCAGTTCCATGGTGCTCATACAGGAATCCTTGGCGAGAGGGCCGCCCCCGAAAATGTCTCAGCAGCCGGTGCAAACCGTTTCAGGCAAGCTCATATTGCTGATCAAGGCTGGCTATTGGCTGGCCCTGCTGATCATTGCGGCCATGGTGATAGCCTCCTTCATCCTGCTGCAGCAGATGATGGCCACCCAACAGCACAACCACACCTTGCTCGACATCGTCGGCACGCAAAAGACGTTGTCGCAGCGCATCGTCTTCTTGGCCGGCGCAACGGGTGCTGCTTCGCGCGACAAGCAGCCGGCGCTGGTCAGCGCGCTCAAGCAGGCAACGGCGGAGTTCGAGACGAACTACGATCTGCTGCTCGAGCAGACGGGAGCCGATCCGCAATCGCCGGCCAAGCTCGACCCGAAGTCGATCGAGAACGTCCTTTTCGCCAAGCCCTTCCACCTCGACTATTTCTCGGTCGGGCTGGTCGCCAATGGCGACCGTCTGATCTCGGCCTATGAATCACAGTTCACTGGCAATGGCGGCTACAAGGGCGGCGACGAGCGCGTCAATCTCAATGCCTCTGTCGCCAATGCGACCTTGTCGGGCTACGCCGCCCTCGGCCAGCGCATCAGCGCCGATGCCGACGAGCGCTCCGAGAAGCTGCTCGCTCTCCACCGCACGCTGTTCTATGCCACTCTTGGCGTCATCATACTGGTGGCGCTCTTCATCTTCAGGCCGATGTCGAACGCCATCCTGCGCAAGACGCATGAGCTGATCGACGCGCGCAATTCCATGGCTTTCATCGCGGTGCATGACGGCCTCACCGGCTTGCACAACCGCACGTTCCTGACCGATCATTTCGACACGCTGATCAAGGGCACGCACCGGCGTCGCGAACGTCTTGCCGTCGTTCAGCTCGACCTCGACCGATTCAAGCAGATCAACGATACGCTCGGCCATGCCGCCGGCGACTATGTGCTGGTCGTCACGGCGCAGCGCATGCGCGATTCCTGCCGGGCGTCGGATCTGTGCGTGCGCCTGGGCGGCGACGAGTTCGTCATGATCCTTGGCGGTGCGGGCGGCACCGAAGACATCAACATGCTGGCACGGCGCATCCTGGCGCATATCAACGAGCCGATCGTCTTCCAGGGCACGACCATTCTCCCAGGTGCCAGCGCCGGCATCGCCGTCTACCCTATCGACGCCGACAATGCCCAGGATCTGCTGGTGCACGCCGATCTGGCGCTCTACTCCGCCAAGAAGCTGGGCGGCGGCAACTTCTCGTTCTTCTCCGAAGAGTTGCGCCGCGAGCTCGACTATCGCAAGCAGCTCGAGCACGACATCAAGGTCGCCATCGCCGAGCGGGCGTTCCAGGTCTATTTCCAGCCGCAGGTTTCGCTGACCAACGGCACGATCAGCGGCATCGAGGCGCTGGTGCGCTGGAACCATGCCGAGCGCGGCATGATCCCGCCCGGCGAATTCATTCCGGTCGCCGAGAAATGCGGCTTCATGCCCGAGATCGGCCGCATCGTCATCAGCAAGGCGATCAACGAGGCGGCTGAATGGAATCGCGCCGGCATTGCCTTCGGTCGGCTTGCCGTCAATGTTTCCGGCACCGAGCTGCGCGAACACGATTTCGATGCGTTCTTGTTCGAGACGCTGGAAAAAGCCGGGCTGCCGTCACAGAAACTGTCGCTGGAAATCGTCGAATCCGTCATTCTCGACGACGAGAAGACGGGCATCGCCGCCAAGCTGCGCCACATCAGGGCAGCCGGCGTGCATCTTGAGTTAGACGATTTCGGCACCGGCTATGCTTCGCTCAGCCATGTCAATCCGAACGAGATCGACCGGCTGAAGATCGATCGCCGCTTCGTCCAGAACATCCATGAGAATGGCGACAACTCGAAGATCGTCCGCGCCATCACCGAGCTTGCCCGCGGCCTCGGCATCTCGATCGTTGCCGAGGGTGCCGAAACCGAGGCCGAGCTCGATTCGCTGATGGCGATCGGCTGCGACCAGGTGCAGGGCTATTCCATCGCCTTCCCGATGCCGCACGACAAGGCGCTGGAATGGCTGACCGCCCGCATGCCGAAGAAGGCCAGATTGACGGTGCTGCAAGGAAGCCTCGCATAGGCATCGCCCGACTGCCTTGACAAGCCATCGTCGACGTGGCGGCCTGTCGTCATCGTAGGGGTAGCGCGGGTGATGACACCGTTTCGGTTTGTTCTGACGGCAATGCTGATTTTTGCGTTCCCCGCCTATGGGGCCGATCGCACCATCTATCTTACCTTCGACGATGGACCATTAAACGGCACAAGCAACATCCTCGACGTGCTGGAAGCCGAGCAGGTTCCTGCAACCCTGTTCATGGTCGGCATGCATGCGCAGGCGAGCGCTGGCAACAGAGCGCTCGTCCAACGCGCCAAGCAGCTTCCTCTGGTGACGCTCGGCAACCACAGCTACAGCCATGCCTACAATCACTACCGGCATTTCTACGGCGACACCGAGGGCGTCGTCGCCGACATGATGCAGGCAAACGCAGTGCTCGGGTTGAAGCCCGTGGTGCATGCGCGGCTGCCGGGGCGCGACGTGTTCAGGCTGCCGTCGATGTCGAAGGACGACACCTCACTTGGTCTGGCTCAGGAAGGCCGAGAGGAGCCCGACTACGAGTTTGTCGCGGCCTCGGGCTTCTATCTCTATGGCTGGGACCACGAATGGGTGCACAAGGACAGCGGCGAGCCGGTGCAGAGCGTCGACCATCTGGTCAGCGAGATCGATCACCTGTTCGGTTATGGCCGCTTCGTCAAGCCCGGCAAGCTGATCCTCTTGATGCATGACGAGATGTTTCAGGACGGTTTTGACGGCAAGACGAAGCTGACCGATTTGATCGCCGCGCTGAAGCTGCGCCGCTACACCTTTGGGGCGATCAAGGATTACGATGACTGAGCGGCCGTTATGATTTGACTTTGCGAGCCGATTTGCGGGAGCGAGGCGGGATATCGTTCTTGTCACCGGGAAAAGCCGTCAACAATTGCCCGAAGCTCGGCATCTCGACATTGACCCGCAACGCCGCCAACACTTGCGCGAACTCCGCCAACCGCTCGTCGGACAATCCCACCCGCAGCCGCTTGTCGAAGGAAAGCGCGGCCTTGCGCAATGTCTCGAACATCGCTTCTCCGGCCTCGGTCAATTCGACCAGATGAACCCGGCGGTTGACGGGGTCGCGGCGGCGCATCAGCAACCCCTGCGCCTCCATGACGTTGAGATGATGGGTCAGCGTCGCGCCCTGGATACCGATCATGCCGGCAAGCTCGCGCTGGTTGGCAAGCTTGCTCGACTTGACCGACAGCAAGGTAAGCCAGACCGGCAGCGTACCGCCGGCCTCGACCAGAGCTGCGTCGAAGGCCTGGGCAACCAGCTTGGCGGTGCGGCCGAGATTCATGCCGACTGGCGGGCGTTCGAAGGGCGTCATCGTCAGACACTAGAACAAGGGAAAGGCCGATGGAACTGGCTCCGGTTTATACATTGACACCTAACCGTTAGATATCTAACTGTATAGCAGCAACGGACGAGTGAGGAGAGCAGATCATGCAATATGTCTACATCGTCGTTCTCGGCCTTCATGTCATGGCCGGTGTTTTCTGGGCAGGCACGACCATCGCGGTCGGCCGTGACCCGGACATCAGGGCGGAACGGTTCTTCCGGCCGCAAATGGGCGCTGCCGGCCTGGTTTTCCTGACCGGCATACTGCTCTGGTATTTCTTTCATGAGGGCGTTTTCGGCTCGATGGAGAAGGTGCTGGCGCTGGGCATCGTGACGGCCCTGATCGCCGCCGGCGTGCAAGGCGCACTGGTGGGCTCAGCCAGCAGGCAGCTTGCCGGTGCTGATGCGGCAACGGAAAGCCAGTTGCGCGCGAAGATGACAAGAGGCGAGCGCATCGCCGGGGGGCTGCTGGTGCTGACCGTGCTGTGCATGGCCACCGCCAGAATGTTTTGAGCGCCGCCACGCAGCACACTTCACAGAATCGTACGTTGTCTGGCGACGAGCCAATGACGTGCGGGCGCGCGGTCGGACCGAAGTACACGGGCTCTCGTACGCAGGTCCGGCCGCGCGCCACAATTTTCACGGTGACGAAGTCAGATCCGCAAGCCGAACCTGATGCCGTCATAGATGGCGGCATGGATGTTGCGCGAGGCGACCGCGTCGCCGATGCGGAACAGCACAAAGCCTCCTTCTGGATTGCGCTTGGGAAAGATGTCGCCACCGCTCACCAGACGCTCGTAATCCACTGCACCGCCATTCTTCGACAGCGGCTTCAGCGAGAGGTAGAGATCATCGAGCGGCAGCGTGCCATGCTCGACTACCACTTGGTCGACCCTGCGCTCGCCGCGCCAGCCATCGGCGAAATCCGAGGCCAGTTCAGCGACCAGCTGGTTGCCCTCGCGCCGCACCGAACGCAGCCGCGTGTTGATGGTGATGGTGACGCCCTTTTCCTGGAATGCACGCATGTAGGGCACGTGGTTCATGCCGCCCATTTCCGGGGCAAAGAAGCGCTCCGGCGAAACAAGTTCGAGTTTAGCGCCGGCATTGGCGATCAGTTCGGCGGCACCCATGCCTTGATGGCCGCCATTGTCGTCATAGAGCAGCACATTTTCCGCAGGTTTGACGCTGCCGGCCATGATGTCCCAGCTTGAAGTGACCAGATTGTCGCCCGCCGTCAGCGGCGGATTTTGCGGCAGACCACCGGTGGCGACCACCACCACGTCGGGCGACAGCGCCAGAACATCGTTCTTCTCCGCCCAGGTGTCGTAGCGGATCTCAACGCCGAGCCGGTCGAGTTCGGCCAGCCGCCAGTCGATGATGCCGATCAATTCCTTGCGGCGCGGGTTCTGCGTCGCCAGCCGCACCTGGCCGCCGGCCTGGCTCGACGCTTCAAGCACCGTCACCTTGTGGCCGCGCTCGGCCGCGACCCGCGCAATCTCCAGCCCGCCGGCGCCGGCACCAACGACGATAACCCTTTGCTTCGCTCCCTCGGTCTTGACGATGATATGCGGGATTTCGGCCTCACGGCCGGTCGCCGCATTGTGGACGCACAGCGCCTCGCCGCCTTCGTAGATGCGATCGAGACAATAGGTGGCGCCAACACACGGACGGATCTCGTGCTCGCGGCCCTCCATCACCTTTTTGATGATGTGCGGATCGGCGATGTGGGCGCGGGTCATGCCGACCATGTCGAGCTTGCCGGTGGCGATGGCGTGCCGTGCGGTGGCGACGTCGGAAATGCGCGCCGCATGGAAGGTAGGGAATTTCGTCGCCGCCCTCACCTCGCCGGCGAAATCGAGATGCGGTGAAGAGCGCATGCCGGTTACCGGGATGACCTTGGTGAGTGCCGCGTCGGTCTCGATCGAGCCGCGGATGATGTTGAGGAAATCGACCTTGCCGGAGTGGGCAAGCCGTTTTGCAATCTCGACGCCTTCCGCCTTCGAAAGGCCTTTCTCGAAATCTTCGTCGGCGACCATGCGGATGCCAACGACGAATTTATCGCCGACCGCTGCCCGCACGGCGTCGAGCACCATGTTGGTGAAGCGCAGACGGTTGTCGAGCGAACCGCCGAATTCATCGTCGCGCTGATTGGTGGCCGGCGACCAAAAGCCGTCCATCAGATGGCCGTAGGATTCGAATTCGATGCCGTCGAGGCCGGCGGCCTGGCAGCGCTGCGCGGCCGAAGCATAGTCGGCGACGATGCGCTCCATGTCCCAGTCCTCGATGGTCTTGGGAAAAGCACGATGCGCTGGCTCGCGCACCGGCGAGGCCGAGAGCACCGGCAGCCAGTCGGCTTTGTTCCAGCCGGTGCGGCGGCCGAGATGGGTGATCTGGATCATCACCTTGCAGTCGTGCTCGTGACAGGCATCGGCAAGTTCAGCCAGCCATGGTACGATCCTGTCGTCATAGACATGCAGATTGCCGAAGGCGGCTGGACTGTCGCGCGAGACGATCGCCGAGCCGGCAGTCATTGTCAGCGCCATGCCGCCCTTGGCCTTCTCGGCATGGTAGAGCCGGTAGCGCTCTTTCGGCATGCCGTCCTCGGAATAGGCCGGCTCATGGCTGGTCGACATGACCCGATTCTTCAGCGTCAGATGTTTGAGCTGGTAAGGCTGGAGAAGCGGATCGCTGCTGGTCATCGTCTTCCTGCGGTTTCAAATTGTGCTAATGAGCGGCAAAATTCGTTTTCAATCATGTCGTCCCACACACACTTCCGGGCGACATGCGATAAGGATCCCGTCCATGATCGACACCAAAACCCTCACCCAACTCGGCGCGCACGTCGAGACGCCACAGAGCCCCGAAGCAGCGGTCCTGGAGACCGTGCCGTTTTCCCGCGGCGACGGACCACCGGCGATCGTGCGCTTCACCTGCCCGGAATTCACCTCGCTGTGTCCGGTCACCGGCCAGCCGGACTTCGCTCATATCGTCATCGACTACGCACCCGATGCGCTGCTGGTGGAATCGAAATCGCTCAAGCTGTTCATGACCTCGTTTCGCAACCATGGCGCGTTCCATGAAGATTGCACCGTCATGATCGGCCGCCGTATTGTGGCGGCGACCAAGCCGCTGTGGTTGCGCATAGGCGGCTATTGGTATCCGCGCGGCGGCATTCCGATCGATGTGTTCTGGCAAACCGGCGCTCCGCCCGAAGGCGCCTGGCTGCCCGATACCGGGGTGGCGCCCTATCGTGGCCGCGGCTAGGGCGTCCGTCATTCGCATTGATATTGGCTGAGTGCCCATTCGCCGGTCACCGACAAAAGGTCCGTGATCTTCCAGTCGCCACCGACCTTCCTGAATTTCCATTCCAGCCGGTGCGGGTTGCCGGCGACGACGAAGGCGACGATGACCTTGGCCTGGTCGCCGTTGATCGCTTCAAGCGTCTTCAGGCTCTTGTCGATCTCGGTCTTGTCATAGTCGGCATTGTCCAGCGCCATGTTGGGGTCGAGGCAATCGCCCTGCCCGGATTTGCGTAAGGCGTCGCTCTTGTCGAGCACGGCTTTCGCCGGATCGATGAAATGGGCTCGCTCTGACGGATCGATCTCCAGCCCGACCTGATCGTAAAACGGCCGCACCACCGCCGTCGGCGAGCCCGGCTGGATCGGTGCGGCCGGCGCGGCTTCGGCTGGAGACCATCCAACCGGCGGCGTTGCCGGCTCCACCCCGGTTCCGGGCGCATTTGCGGGCGGTGCCCCGCTGTCGCCCGGCGCGGCATCAGCCGGAGCGTTTGCCGGCGGCGTACCCAACAAGCCTTGCGCGGCGGCGCCGCTCACCGCCAGCAGGCACACAGTCGACAGCGCCAGGAACGGGCGACGGGCCATCGCATCACTCCGGTGTCTGGCCGGCCATGCATTCCAGCGCGCTGAGCGTCCAATCGCTGGTTTTGGAGGCGATGTCCGATATCTTCCATTTGCCGTCGATCTTCTTGAGCGACCAGAGCATTTCACGTTTTGAATCATCGCCTTCGGAGAAAAGGCTGAAGGACGCTGTAACCTGCGCGTTGTCGCCATCCAGCTTCTCAGACAGTTTCAGCGTTTTCGAGACGGTTTTCTGATCGAAATCCTGGGCGTCGAGACCAGGATCGAAATCGATGCAGGCGACCTGGTCCGGGTTCTTTTTCGTCGCCTGGTCGTTCAGGTCGAACAGTTTCGTAACCGGCTCGGTGAACCGATCCCGGTATTGTTCGTCGGCCTCGAACTTGACCGCCGGGACATAGAAGAACTTCACCGCGTCGGACGCCGGTCCTGCGACGGCGGCCGCCGGCAAGGCTATCGAAAGGGCGGCAACGAGCGCTGTCGGTCTCATGCAGAATCTCCGGCTTTGATGGCTTGAGCCTATCAATACCACGTATCCTGCATATCGGCTTTTTTGCGGCTCATGAAGTGCTGCAGCGCCTTGTTTCAGCCGTCCAGCCAGACGTTCTGGAGATCCATCTCGAAGGTCTGGTGGACGCCGTAGTTCTTCACCTTCTTGTTCATATGGCTGAAGAGCTTCTGCCAGTAGGGCTGAATGATGACGCCCGAATCCTGCAGGATCTGCTCGACATCCTTCATGACCTCGCGCCGCTTCTCGACGTCGATGAGCGATAGAGCCTGCTTGAGCTTGGCGTCGAAATCGGGATTCGAATACGCCGATTCATTCCAGGCCTCACCGGTGCGATATCCCAGCGCCAGCACCTGGACGCCGAGCGGTCGCATGTACCAGATCGTCATCGAATAGGGATATTTCGTCCAGTCGTTCCAGAAGGTCGAACCCGGCAGCACCGTGCGCTTCACCTTGATCCCGGCATCGCGCAGCTGGCCGGCGATCGCGTCGCCCGTGTTCTTCTGCCAATCGTCCTCGATGGTGATCAGCTCATGCTCGAAGTCGGCCTGGCCGGCGTCCGCCATCAGCTTCTTGGCGCCTGCGGCGTCGCGTGTCTTCTTGGGCAGCGCGTAGTATTCCGGGTGGATCGGGGCGACGTGGTGGTTTTCACCAGGGGTGCCTCGCCCGGCATAGCCAAGTTCGAGAACCGCATTGTTGTCGACAGCCATTTGCAGAGCGTTGCGCACCCGCTGGTCGTCGTAGGGCTTGTGGGTGATGTTGGTGCGGGCAACCAGCGTCGTCGCCGTCGCGACCTCCGATTTCACAAGATCCATCTTGTCGAGAATGTCGATGAAGTCGGCGGGGGTCTCGAAATTGAGGTCGATCTCGCCGGAGTCGAATGCGTTTACCGAAGCGTTGAAATCGGTGCCGTAGTCGATGAATTCGACACCGTCGAGCGGCGCTTCACCACCCCACCATTTGCCATTCTCACGGCGCTTGAGGACGGCCTTTTGGCCGACATCGTAGGAGACCAGTTCGAACGGTCCCGTGCCGATCGGCTTCTTGATCGGATCGGCACCGTCGGCATCGAAGTTGCGATGAACCACGAGGGCCGGATAGTCGGTGAAGTTCGGGATCAACGAGATGTCAGGTTCGTTCAGCTTCAGCTTGACCGTGTTGTCGTCGACCTTGGTGATCGCGCCATCCCTGGCTTTGCCGGTCTTTGCGTCGATCAGTGCGCCGACGCGGGCGGCCATGGAGTTGCCGGCAACATTCTTCTCGCACCAGCGCATCAGATTTTGAACAACGTCATCGGCACCGAAAGCATCGCCGTTGTTCCATGTGATGCCCTTGCGCACATGCAGCACATATTCGGTGGCGTCGTCATTGACGTCCCAGCTTTCGAGCAGCACTGGCTCGAAGGTGAATTGCCTGGTGTAACGGACAAGCGGCTCCAGCCAGCAGCGCGAAATGTTCGCCAGTTCCACCCAGTCGTAGGTGCGCGGATCCTTCTGTCCCTTCACCGACATCGAGACGCGCAGCGTTCCACCTTTCTTGGGCTCTTCGGCCAAGGCCTGATCCGGCACGGCAAGGCCGATCATGCCATAGGCAAGCGCCGTCGAGGCGCCGAAGGCGCTTGCCAGCGCCAGGAACTCGCGTCGGTCGACACGATTTTCGCGAGCAGCGTCGGCCATCGCCTCGATGGTGCGCGGCACGCGATCGCCGTTGCTTCCGAAGAATGTCATTTTTGCCTCCCGTCCGGTTTTCTTTTGATCTTGGTTCGCCGCCTCAACTGACGCTGTCCGGCAGCCTCTCCTCGCGCCGCGCGATGAAGTCTGCCAGGCCATCGGCGATGCCTTGGTCGAGCTTCGGCTCCTCGTAATCCGCCAGCATGTTGCGCGCCTTCTCGCGACCGCGCGTGTCGTGGTCCTTCGCCCCTTCGGCCTTCCACTGTTCGAACGAATTAAAGTCCATGATCGAGGGCATGAAGAAAGCCGACTCGAAATGTTCGAGCGTATGCTGGGTGCCGAGGAAATGGCCCTGCGGCCCCACCTCGCGGATTGCCGCCATGGCCTCTTTGAAATCGTCGAACGGCAGCCCGCCCGCATATTTGTACCAGCCGACAAGCTGTTCGCAGTCCGTCGCGAATTTCGAATAGCCGCAGGTCAGGCCGGCCTCGAGCCATCCGGCGGAGTGCCAGATGTAGTTGGCGCCGGCAAGGATGGCGGCATGCATCAGCATGTTGGCCTCGTAGCCCGCCTGGGCGTCGTTCAGCTTCGACCCGACATGGAAGCCGGACGTGCGCCATGGCAGCCGGTATTTGCGCGCCAAGGCTCCCATCAGATACATCATCTGGGCCGCCTCCGGCGTGCCGCCCATAGGAGCGCCGGTCTTCATGTCCACCGTGACCATGAACTGCCCATAGACCTGCGGCGAACCCGGGCGCAGCAGCTGCGTGAATGCGACCCCCGCCAATGCTTCCGCGTTGACCTGCGCCACCGCGCCCACGGCGGAGGCCGAGGTCGAGGCACCGCACAGCGCGAAGGGCGCGAGGATCAGCGGCTGGTTATTCCGCGCATAGACCTTCATCGCGTCCAGCATGGTGGCGTCCCACACGAGCGGAGAATTGCAGTTGGTGATCGACACCAGGACCGGGTTGTCGCGGACATAGTCCTCGCCGAACACGATGCCCGCCATCGCCATCGTGTCTTCCGCCCTATCCTTGGAGGTGACGATGCCCATGAACGGCTTGTCGGAATGCTTCAGCGCCGAATGGATGATGTGGAGGTGACGCTTCGGCACCGCGATTTCCATGGGCTCGCAGATGATCGAACTCGACGAGTGCAGCGCCGGCGCCATGTAGGCGAGCTTGTGGAAATTGTTGAGGTCGGCGAGCGTGCCATAACGCCTGTTGTTGTCGAGGTCGCGCACATAGGGTGCGCCGTACATCGGCACGAAGATGGAGTTGTTGCCGCCGACGCGCACCGAGCGCTGCGGATTGCGCGCATTGAGTGTGAACTCCGATGGAACCTTCGATACGAGCTCCATCAGTAGCGCGCGGTCGATGCGGACGCGTGTCTCCGAGACATCGGCGCCAGCCGCCTTCCAGAGTGCAATGGCCTCGTCGTCACGGAACTCGCACCCCACCTCTTCGAGGATCGAGAGCGACTCCTGGTGGATCAGCTCGACGGCCTCGTCCGGAACCATCTGATAGACAGGGATCTGGCGGACCAGGGTCGGAAACGACGTTACGGGCGCTCCGCGCAGCGCCTTGCGCCCGATGCGGCCGCCACTGCGCCGGTTAGTGTGCTCGATCACGTCAGGGGCCGGTGCGTTCATGGCAACTCCATTCCACTGATTGGGACCAGCCTAACGCGACAAATTGGCGATGTGACGCTGGAAAATCCTGATCTCTTGTATAAGCTCAGCTTATGCGAAGCCTGCGCCATCTCTTACCCTCTGCCGGCAGCCTGATCGTCTTCGAGGCCGCCGGCCGGCTGTCGAGCTTCACCGCCGCCGGGCGCGAACTCGGCATGACGCAGGCCGCCGTCTCCTATGCCGTGCGCGGGCTGGAAGAACAGCTTGGCGCCAAGCTGTTCCAGCGCCGCCATCGCCAGGTCATCCTGACCGAGGCCGGCGAGCGCTTCCACGCCGACGTTTCGCTGGGGCTTTCGCATATCCGCAAGTCGGCGGAGGATCTGCGCCTGCAGGCGACCGGCGGCCATGTAACGCTGGCCGCCTCGACCGCTTTCGGCTCCTTCTGGATGATGCCGCGCCTGCAGCAGTTCCGCGACGAATTGCCGGGCATCGACCTGCGCATCCAGACCGCCGACCGCGACCTCGACATCATCGCGGAGGGCATTCCGCTCGGCGTGCGCGGCGGCGAACCGCGGGACTGGCCGGACTATCACTCTTTGCCGCTGGCTGATGAGGAGATATTTCCCGTCGCCGGCACCAGCTATGCGGCAAAGTTCGGCCTGCCCAAATCCGCTGCCGAACTGGCCACGCACCGCCTCATCCATCTGGAAGAGCCGTATCGCGAGGCCGCCAGTTGGGACGAATGGTTCCAGTCGGCCGGCGCCAGTCTCAGCAATACCGCGCGCGGCCTGCGCATCAACGACTATGGCCTGGTGATCCAGGGCGTCATGGAAGGCCAAGGCATCGCGCTCGGCTGGCGGCATCTCGCCGAGCGGCTGCTGGCATCGGGCCTGCTGGTGCCGGTGACGGATCATGTGCTTCGGACCGGCAAGGCGTTCTATGTGGTCTGGCCGAAGAACCGGGAGCTCAGCGAAAATGCACGGAAGGTGCGCGACTGGTTGGCGGCTCAGGCTTGAGTAAGGCAAATGAGGACCGCCGCGATCCTTCCCACCCCCTCTGTCCTGCCGGACATCTCCCCCGCAAGGGGGAGATCGGATATGCATCTGCCTTCGCCAATCTTCAACGTCTAAGGACTAGCGGTGCGCCTGAACTGCCAATCTCCCCCCTTGCGGGGGAGATGGCCGGCAGGCCAGAGGGGGGTGCTGTCCCGCCGGCCTCTCCATAGAAGCCTTCCTCATCGGCGTCGAATCCGCCTATAGTGCGCCATGCCCATTCGCCAGCTTTCCGAAACGATGATCAACCAGATCGCCGCCGGCGAAGTCATCGAGCGTCCGGCGAGCGTGGTCAAGGAACTGGTCGAGAATGCGCTCGATGCCGGTGCTTCGCGCGTCGAGATCGTCACCGCCGGCGGCGGGCTGAACCTGATCCGCGTCACCGATGACGGCTCCGGCATCCCCGAACCGGAACTGGCGCTGGCGATCGCCCGTCACTGCACCTCCAAGCTCGCCGAGGATATCAACGACATCCGCTCGCTCGGCTTTCGCGGCGAGGCGCTGCCTTCGATCGGCTCGGTGTCGCGGCTGTCGATCCGTTCACGCACGGCCGCCGGCGACAGTGCTGCCGAGATCGGCATCGAGGGCGGCCGCGTCTTGCCCGTCAGGCCGGCGGCGGCCAATCGCGGTACCACGGTGGAGGTGCGCGACCTGTTCTTCGCCACGCCGGCGAGACTGAAATTCATGAAAGGCGAACGAGCCGAGAGCTCGGCGACCAGCGATGTGGTCAAGCGCATCGCCATCGCCTTCCCGGCCGTGCGCTTCACGCTGGCCGGCCCGGACCGCTCGACGCTGGAATTGCCGGCGACGGACGACAGCGCGGCAGGCGGCTTGCGCCGCGTCGCCCAGGTGATGGGCGCCGACTTTCCCGACAATTCCATTGCCGTCGATGCCGGAAGAGAGGGCGTGCGTCTGACCGGGAACGTATCGATCCCGTCCTTCACCCGCGCCAATGCGCTGCAGCAATATGCCTACGTCAATGGCAGGCCGGTGCGCGACAAGCTGATCGCCGGCGCCATACGCGGCGCCTATGCCGACGTCTTGCCGCGCGACCGCCATGCGGTGACGGTGCTGTTCCTGTCGCTCGATCCGGCCATCGTCGACGTCAATGTCCATCCGGCCAAGGCCGATGTGCGCTTCCGCGATCCCGGCCTGGTGCGGGGGCTGATCGTCGGCGCCATCCGCCAGGCGCTGGCCGATTCCGGCATCCGCGCCGCCACCACGGGTGCCGCCGGCATGATGGCGGCGTTCCGGCCAGGGGCTGCATCCTACGGCCACGGCGGACCGGCAAACGGCCACCGCAGCTACGACGCGGCCTCCCGCGCCTCAGGCCCGTCAGGCTTCGATGCTGCCCGTTCGCCGCAGCGGCCGCTCGACATGGGTTTCGAGGGCGCGGGCTTCGAACATCGAGGTTTTCGGGAGAACGAACAGGCAGCGTTCGATGCCGGCCCGCTTGCCAGCGCCGATGCGCGCGCCGGGCAGGACGAGGCGGCCGAGACACTGCTCGGTGCGGTGCTGGGTGCGGCACGCGCCCAAGTGCATGAGAACTACATCGTCGCTCAAACCAGAGATTCGCTCGTCATCGTCGACCAGCATGCAGCGCATGAGCGGCTGGTGTACGAAGCGCTGAAGAATGCGCTGCATTCGCGCCCGGTGCCTTCGCAGATGCTGCTTCTGCCGGAGATCATCGATCTGCCGGAAGAGGACGCCGAGCGGCTTGCCCTGCATTCGGAGACGCTCGCCCGTTTCGGTCTCGGCATCGAGCGTTTCGGCCCCGGCGCTGTTGCAGTACGCGAAACGCCTTCGATGCTCGGCGAGACCAATGTCGGGCAATTGGTGCGCGACCTCGCCGACGAGATCGCCGACAACGACACGGTCGACACGCTGAAGGAGCGGCTGGACAAGATCGCCGCAACCATGGCCTGCCACGGCTCAGTGCGCTCCGGCCGGCTGCTCAAGGCCGAGGAGATGAATGCCTTGCTGAGGCAGATGGAGGCGACGCCCGGCTCCGGCACATGCAACCACGGCCGCCCGACCTATATCGAACTCAAGCTGGCCGATATCGAAAGGCTGTTCGGGCGGCGGTAAGCTGACTATCCGACGGCTAACAGCAAGGCCGGATGCCCCATGTCATTTCGTTAGTCGATATTTCCCGGTGGCACGATTGAAGACGTAGTCCATCGTGTAGCCGACGCCGCCACCGCGAAAATTCACGGAAATGATGTCCTTGCGTCGTTCTACCCATTTCTGGACGTTCTGATAGATGGACGTCATCAGCATGCCGGCGTTGCAGCCATCATCATCGAAGGCGATTACCTGAACGACCTTCCTGCTGCTCTTCTTGATGACCTGCATTTTCGCCATGCAAGTGCCCGAGTCGGTGTTGGTATAAACACCGGCAAACCTGTGGGCGGCTGTTTCGGCCCAGAAGGGAATCTCGACGCTGCCGTCGATCTTGGGGTCGCCAGTATCGTCCAGGCTCGCGACTTTCTTGAGCGTGACGGGATAATTGTCTGCCCCCTTGCTCCAGGTGCCAGTGGCGCCGTTTTCAGCCATGTCGAGGGAAAACGGGCATTGGGTGGTCTTGACGGGGATCTTTGATCCAAGCACCAGTATCCGGTCGAATTCCTTGTCGTTCGAAATCTCGCAAAGCGCGAGCCTGGTGCCGTCGAGCTTACCGAACACCGCAATAGGGCTTTGTTTCGCGTCGTAGAAGTAGCTTCCCTCGACGGTTATGCCGCTGCCGAAGCCGTCATATGTCTGAAGCGAGACATGAACGGGCTGGGGGCCAATAGACCCTTCGTAGTTCTCCACGTGATACCAGCCCGCGGCGGCTTTCCCGCTCAGCAGCAGCACACAAAAAATTGCCGATATGAACAGTCTTGCCATTCCGTCCCCCAGTGAAGGCAGTGCAGCATAGCTGTCCTTCCCCCGGGTGTCTGCATGCTGGCGGATACGGTTCCGGTTTGAGTCCGTGAACAGCTCGAATCTTTTGTTTTAACGCTTCAAATTGACCACGATGACACCGCCAAGCGCCAGCGCGCCGCCGATTATGCCGAGCAGCGTGGGCACTTCGCCCAGCCAGAAGAAGCCGATCAGGGCGGACATAGGCGAAACCAAATAAAGGAAGTTCGAGGCGCGTGCGGCCGGCAGACGCGACAGAGCGGTTGCCCAGGCGGCATAGGCGATGAGGCTGGGCACGATGCCGAGAAAGATGACAGCGCCGAGGCCTGCGGTGTCGGCAACCGCCGCTTGCGAAAAGGCTGACGGCAGGAAGGGCGACAGGCAGAGTGCGCCGAGCACCATGTTCGAAGCCGAAATGGCCAAGGGATGATGGCGGGCAAACAGCGGCTTCTGGACGATGGTGTTGACGGCCGAGCACAAGGCCGAGCCAAGCACCAGCAGAGCGCCAGTGTTGAAATGCAGGCCATGCCCGTCGGCCATGGCGATGACGCCAATGCCGGCGAAGGAAATCACGGTGCCGATCCAGGCCATGCCCGAGAAGCGCTCGCCGAGTAGCGCCATCGCCATGATGGCGGTAAAGATCGGGCTGACATTGATGATGAAGCCGGCGGCACCGGCCGAGACGGTCAGTTCGCCGAAATTGAGCATCACGGTGTAGAGCGCGACGAAGATGGCACCGCCAAAAACCAGGCGCCACACTTCGTGCAGCCTGGGCAGCGCCGGACGCTTGATAGCGAGGAAGATCGCCGCCGGCACGGCGGCGATGGCAAAGCGCAACGCACCCAGTTCCAGAGGCCCGAAGGCGGCAAGACCGGCGCGGATCGCCGGAAAGGCTGACGCCCAGCCTACCACCGTCAGCGCCACCGCGATGGCCGCCGTGGTGTCCATCCGCTGTGTCGAATTCAACGTGCCAGTCATCGCGCTCATCTCACTGCCCTCGTGTTCTTCGGTCCTGAAAGGCAGAAAACGCGATTTCCGGCCGATTGACAAACGACCAAATCGAGGATCAGCTGTGACTATGGATCACAGCTCAGACACAATGGTGCCGCTTGAAACCTTGCGCGCCTTTGACGCGGCGGCGCGAACAGGCAGCTTTTCGGCGGCGGCCGAAAGGCTCAACATCACCCACGGCGCCGTCAGCCGGCAGATTGCCAAGCTCGAAGACTGGTTGGGATTGAAGGTATTCGATCGCGGTGCGCGCGGCGTCTCGCTGACCATCGAAGGCAACCGGCTGCATTTGCGCACGGCCGAAGCCTTCGCGCTGATTTCCACCCATTCCGACCGCTGGGTCGAGCCGCGCGGCACCGCCGTGGTGCGGCTGACCTCGATCCCCTCGGTCAGCGGGCTGTGGCTGATGCCGCGCATGGCGGCGCTGGAGAACAATCCCACCAAGCTGCGCATCGTGCTCGACGTCGATATCCGCCAGGCCGACCTTGCCGATGAGGGCATCGATCTCTCGATCCGCTGCGGCCGCGGCGGCATTCCGGGCCGTATCTCGGTGCAGCTTTTCGAGGAACATGTCTTCCCCGTCGCCTCGCCGGAGCTTGCCCGCGAAATCGGCCGCGGCGACCCTGCCCGGCTGCTCAGATTTCCGCTGATCAACGATTCCGACGCTTCGGCCTGGCGCGCCTGGTTTGCCGCGCAAGGCATGGACTACCGCCCGCGCCCGCAGGACCGCCGCTTCGAGGACTACAATCTGGTGCTCGACGCCGCCGCCTATGGGCTCGGCGTCGCGCTCGCACGACCGCCGCTGACCGGGCATCAATTGAAGTCGGGCCGCATCACCCCCGTCGACGAACGCACCGCGCTCAATCCGGTTTCCTACTGGCTAGACCGGCCGATGGGACGGCCGCGTACCGCCGCGGCGGACCTGGCGCGCCGTATCGCTGTGCAGGCAGGGCTGGCGCCGGAAAAGATGGAAGCCTTCATCGAGGCTGAGAGTTAGCGCAGCACCAGCATCACAAAACCGATGATCGCCGCAGCCAGAAACCCGGCCGCGAGCGACATCAGCCCGACGCTCATCTGCCTGTTTTCAGGCCGGGCCACGCCATTTGACGGCGAAGCCGCCTGCCCTCGTCCTGCAACCGCATCGGCGACCGTCGCGCGGCGCAGGGCCGGAACCTCAGGTGAGAGAAACGCAAGCAATGGCAGTGCCGCGGGTCTCGCGGCGGCTCCCTCATCGACCCTTGCTTGGGCTGGCGGCAGGCCACGTTGCGCAGTGTCTCCGTCCGACGGTCTCCTTGCCGCAGCCGGCGCGGCATCGCCGGCTGTTTCGCCGTCCGGTTCCGCAAGCGCCAGATAGGCCTGCAACATCTCCGCCGAGGCCGCCTGCCGGACTCCCGCGGTTGTTGCCGGTGATAACAGCATTGGCAGTGCCGGTGTCGCTGCCGGGCGCACCTGCGCTCCGGACGGCGCCGGCGGCTCTACCAGCGCCTTCACCAGTGCGGTTTTGATCGCATCAGCCTTTGCCGGTGGTACGGCCTGCGGCTTCATCGCTTCCCTGAGCAAGGCGGCAAGGCGAGCGGAGGAAATGTCCATAGTGCCCCGACAACAGCGTTTTCTCCCCAACAATAGGGCTTCAGCATTGTCTCAGGCTTGTCGCAAGCTTGACCTCGCCGGGAATTTATGGCGATGAAATCCCCATGAACCTCGGCGTCCCCGCATGATGAACCGTTTTGAAGGCCCTGGCGGCAAGGAAGCCCGCATCCGCTATCTCGATGGCGACTTCCAGGTTACCAGCCCCGGCGCATTCGTGCGCTGCGCGGTGACAGGCGAAAGCATCCCGCTCGACGAGCTGAAATACTGGAGCGTAGCCAGGCAAGAGCCCTACATCAGCGCCACCGCCTCCCTGCGCCGCGAAATCGAGATGCATCCGGAGCTGCGTAAGCGCGGTTAACTCTTCAGCTTGCGCTGGCGCCAGGCGTCGAGCGTCTCGTCGACGATGCGCTCGGGAACGTGATCGAGTTCGAAGACCGTGTCGATCTCCAGCACTTCGAGCCGGTCGAGAAAGTCCTGTGAGGCGCAATGGCGCAGCCGGGCGGCGTCCTTGGCGGTGGTGATGAGGACCAGCCCTTCGGCGCGCGCGGTCGCCGCCAGTTCGGCGAGCTCGTCCTCGGCGTAGAAATGATGGTCCGGAAACGGCCGCGTCAACGCCAATTCGCCGCCGGCCTCGCGCACCGTGTCGAAGAATTTGTCGGGATGGCCGATGCCGGCAAAGGCGAGAAACCGCTTGCCGGCAAGCCCTGCCTTACCGCTTGGCTCGGTATGGGCTTCGAAGATCGCCCGGCCGGCACGCGCCGCTTGGCGCACCACGGCGTCGGCGGCGGTGCCCTCGCCCATCTTCAACAGCCCGCTGGTGAAGACAAGCTGGTCAACGATTTTGGCTCTCAGCGGTCCGCCCGGAATGACGCGGCCATTGCCGATGCCGTAGCGCGCATCGACGACGACCAGAGCATAGTCGATGTGGATGCGGGCGCTCTGGAAGCCGTCGTCCATGATCAGGAAATCACAGCCATGCCGCTCCAGCAGCAGCCGGGCGCCGGCGGCGCGGTTCGGCGTCACCGCGACGGGGGCGTGTTCGGCCAAGAGCAGCGGCTCATCGCCGACATGCCTGGCGCTGTCGTGATCGGCATCGACGACATGCGGCTCGGCGAAGGATCCGCCATGGCCGCGCGACAGGAAACCAGGCTTCAGTTGCATGCGCTTGGCCTGTTCGGCGAACGCGATGGCGACCGGCGTCTTGCCGGTGCCGCCGACGGTGAAATTGCCGATGCACAGAACCGGTGCCTCGATCTTCTCGCGCTTGGCCCGCCGCATGCCGCGGCCGGCGGCGAGCGCGTAGATGGCCGAAAGGGGTGACAGTGCCAGGACCCGCCAGTCCGGCTCTTCCCACCAGAATGGTGGTGCTTCGGAGGCCACGCTAGCGCCCGTTCGCGCCCTTCAGGCGCGACTTGACGACCAGCGGCTGGATGTAGGGCTCAAGCGATTTCAGCGTGCGCGCCAGCGCACCGCGCATCTCGTCGACCGTCGCAACGCCGGCTGCCATCATCTCGTGGCGCGCCACTTCGTTGGTCAAAAGGAAATTGACGGCGCCGGCCAGCATATCGCGATCGCGCACCAGCTTGGCGCCGCCGCTGTCGAGCAGACGCTGGTAGGCCTCGCGAAAATTCTGCACATTGCGCCCGGCGAGAACCGCCGTGTCGAGCATCGCCGGCTCCAGCGGGTTCTGGCCACCCTCGGAAGTCAGCGAGCGTCCGACGAAGGCGATTTCGGTCAGCCTGAGATAGAGGCCCATCTCGCCGATCGTATCACCAAGCAAGATGTCGGTGTCGGCAGTGATCCTGTCGCTCTTGCTACGCCGCGCGACCGTTAGGCCCATGCCGGAAATCTGTGCCGCCAGCGCCTCGGCGCGATCGGGATGACGCGGAACGACGATCGTCAGAAGACCATGGTGACGCCTGTGCAGCGTCGCGTGGACCTCGGCCGCGACCACCTCCTCGCCGTCATGGGTCGAGATCGCCGCCCAGGTCGGGCGCGCGCCGATCTGACGCCGCAGCGTTGCCAGCGCCCGTTCGTCGACAGGCGGCGGCGATGTGTCGACCTTGAGGTTGCCCGACACGGTGACCGGCCGCGCGCCGAGCGCGAGAAACCGCTCGCCATCGACATCCGACTGCGCCACGACATGAGCCAGGTTCTCGAACAACGCCTCGGCGATGTTCGCCCGTTTCTTCCACGACTTGAACGAGCGGTCGGACAGCCTGCCATTGACCAGCACCTGCGGCACGCGGCGCGCGCCAAGCTCGAGGATGGTCATCGGCCAAATCTCGGATTCGGCGATGATCGCAAGGTCCGGCTGCCAGTGATCGAGGAACCGGCTGACCGCCGGCTTGAGGTCGAGCGGTACATACTGATGGATGATCCGATCACCGAGCCGCTCGTCGGCGACTTGCGCCGAGGTGACCGTGCCGGTCGTCAGCACGATGTTGACGCCGTAGTCGAGAATGCTTTCGACCAGTGGCACGACGGCTATGGTCTCGCCGACGCTCGCCGCGTGGATCCAGATCATTGGCCCGTCGGGGCGCGGGCGGCCGGCGACGCCATAGCGCTCGCGGCGGCGGTAGCGATCTTCCTTGCCGCGCGAGGTGCGCCAGGCAACATAGGGTCCGACCAGCGGATATGCGACCGCACCGGCAAAACGATATGCCGACAGCATGGCTCGCGCCCAGCGACCGCTCATCGCGGAGCATCCACGAGACGGTAGGCCTCGTCGGTCGCTGCATTGAGCGCGACTGTCACTTCCTGGCGCTTGCGCTCCATTTCGGCATCATCGGCGCCAGCGGCCACGAAGATCGGCGGGCCGATGACGATCGACGAGCGGCCGAACGGCAGGTTGATGGTGGTCTTGTCCCAGCTCTTCTCCAGCACCTTGCGGCGGCTGGTGGTGATGGCGACGGGGACCAGCGGCCGACCCGAGAGGCGCGCCAGAAGAATGATGCCAAGCCCTGCGTCTCGCGGTGTACCGTGCGGAATATCTGCTATCATGGCGACGTTCTTGCCGACCGCGAGCGACTTTTTCAGGGCGATAAGCGCCTTTGCCCCGCCCTTGTCGAGATGTCTGGCATTTTCCCGCCCGCCCGAACCACGCACCGCCTCGATGCCGAATTTCTGCAGCATCAAGGCGTTGAGCTCGGCATCGGCACTGCGCGAAACCATCGCGACCAGCGGCTTGCGCTTGGGGTAGTAGGCCGGCGTCAGAAGATGCTGGCCGTGCCACAGGGCGATGATGCCGGGCTCGAACTCGGTATAGGCCCCGGCCGAAAAACGCGCCGATCCCTCGACGACGCGATTGGTGAGGCGCACGAAACGGACGAACTGGGCGAACAGGCTGGCAATGGCGTTCTTGACGAATCGCGACTGCGCCAGCGGTTGGCGTATCCTGCGCCAGAAAGCCTTGGTCGTGCGGCTGCGTCCCCTGCCGGCGGGCGCGGCATCGCTTGCTGGCCCTTTCGCCAGATCATGCTCCATCGAAGTCAACCGGCAGCCTTGTTGTCGGGGTCCAGCAGCCGATGCAGATGAACGACGAAATAACGCATATGGGCATTGTCCACGCTGGCTTGCGCCTTGGCTTTCCACGCCGTGTGCGCGGATTGATAGTCCGGATAGATGCCGACGATGTCGAGCCCATCGAGATCGCGGAATTCGCTGCCGCCAAGCTTCTTCAGTTCGCCCCCGAACACCAGATGCAAAAGCTGTTTCTTTCCGTCTTCCGCGGCCATGTCGGTCCTTCACATATCGTGAGTTTGTGACAGGTCTAGACCAAAGCCGCCGACTTTGGAACCTTTAGAGCGAGATGAATTCATCTCGCTCTGGAAAACGCTTTCACGCATCCAGCCCGGCGATGACACCGGCGAGCACAGCCAGCAATTCACCGCTGCCGGCGGCAAGTGCGCCGTGGCGAGTCACCTCGCCGGCATAGAGCGGGGCGCGGCCATGCTGGTCGAGCAATTGGCCGCCGGCCTCGCGCAGAATGAGATCGGCCGCCGCAATGTCCCAGTCATGTGCGTTCGGCTTGACGAAAGTGGCATCCAGCGCGCCATTGGCAATCATGGCCAGCCGATAGGCGAGCGAAGGGCTGTAGGGCGCCCGCTTCAGCCGCGCCTGCCATTCAGCCGGCATCAGGTCGGTCAGTTGCTTCAGGCCGGAAATCTCGGCCGTCTCCGCCAACTTGCGCACCGCAATGCGCTTGCCGTTGCGGAAGGCACCCTGGCCGGGCAGCGCCCAATAGGTCTCGTCCATCGCAGGGCATTCCAGCACGCCGGCCAGCGTGCGCCCGCGCTCGACGACCGCAACGCTGACGCACCAGGTGCGCTGGCCTTCCAGGAAGCCGCGCGTGCCGTCGATCGGGTCGACGACGAAAGTGCGGCGTGCCGAAAGCCGAACCGGATCGTCGACGGTCTCTTCCGACAGCCAGCCATAGTCCGGCCGCGCCGCCAGCAGCGTTTCGCGCAGATACGCGTCGGCGGCATGGTCGGCCTCGCTCACCGGCGAGGTGCCGCCCTTCATCCAGACTTGCGGCTTGTTGCCGAAATAGCGCATGGCAATAACCCCCGCCTCGCGGGCGGCATCGCGCAGCAGCGGTAAATCTTCGGTGGCTCCGGCAGTGGTCAGGTCATGCTCCGGCAAGGGTCATGCCTTCGATCAGGAGCGTCGGGGCCGCGGTGCCGAAATTGCGGTCGAGATCGCTGGCCGGCACCATGTTAAGGAACATGGTCTTCAGGTTCGAGGCGATGGTGACCTCGGCGACCGGATAGGCAAGCTCGCCATTCTCGATCCAGAAGCCCGAAGCGCCACGGCTGTATTCGCCGGTGACCATGTCGACGCCCTGGCCGAACACCTCGGTGACGTAGAAGCCGGTCTTCAGCGACTTGATCAGCTCTTCGGGCGAGCGTTCGCCCGGCTCGATGGCTAGATTGGTCGAGGATGGCGAGACCGACGAGCCGCTGCGCGCGCCACGTCCGTTGGTGACAAGCCCCAATTCCCGCGCCGCCGATGTCGACAGGAACCAGTGGTTGAGCACGCCCTTCTCGACCATCAACAGCTTTTCGCCCTCGACGCCTTCGCCGTCGAACGGACGCGAGGCCTGGCCACGCCGCCTGAGCGGCTCGTCGGTGACGGTGATGGCGGAAGCGGCCACCTGCTTGCCCATCATGTCGCGCAGGAACGAGGTCTTGCGCGCGACCGAGGCGCCGTTGATGGCGCCGGCAAGATGGCCGGCGATGCCGCGCGCGACGCGCGGGTCGAACACCACGTCGACCGGTCCGGTCGCCGCCTTGCGCGCGCCAATGCGGCGCACGGCGCGTTCGCCGGCCTTGCGGCCGATGTCTTCGGGCGCATCGAGATCGGCAAAATGCTGGCGCGAGGAGAATTCATAGTCGCGCTCCATGCCGGTGCCCTCGCCGGCGATGACGCTGGCCGAGCGCGAGAAACGCGAACCGACATAGTGGCCGAGGAAGCCGTGCGAGGTGGCCAGCACCAGACCGCCCAGGCCGGCACCGGCACTTGCGCCGGCCGAATTGGTCACGCCCTTGACGGCCAATGCCGCCGCTTCCGCCGCAAGCGCTGCTTCCTTCAACTGGTCGGCCGAGACTTCGGTGGCGTCGAACAGATCGAGATCGCGTGTTTGTTTGGCCAGCAATGCCGGGTCGGCCAAGCCCTGATAGGGATCCTGCGGCGACACTTTCGCCATCGCCACGGCGCGCTCGGCCAGCACCTTCGGATCCGAGGCAGCCGTCGCCGAAACACTCGCCACCCGCCCACCGACGAAGACGCGCAGCGCGACATCCTCGCTCTCGGAGGCTTCGGTGCCCTCGACCTTGCCGAGCCGCACCGACACCCCGGTCGAGCGGCCGCGCACGGCCACGGCGTCGGCGGCATCGGCGCCGGCTTTTTTGGCAGCGTCGACCAGAGCCGCGACGCGGTCGGTCAATTTTGCTGCGTCTGATATATCGGTCATGCCTGAAATCCTGCTGGTGCGGTCGGCGTCCGACCGTTGCCCACCCATCTATTGTTCCGGTCCGCCTTGTGCAATGGCATAGGCTTCAATCAAAATGCAGGGTTGACGGTTCAAATCGCCAACCCTGTGACCCAAAATCAGTCCGCAGCCTGCACGGAGCATCTTCGATGACGCCTTTCCATCTCGCTTTCCCGGTCCGTGATCTCGATGAAACCCGCGTTTTCTATGGCGAGGTGCTGGGCTGCGCCATCGGCCGCTCGTCAGCGACATGGGTGGACTTCGATCTGTTCGGCCACCAGATGTCGGCGCATCTGCGGCCGCAGGCCGCACAAGCCCCCAGCGACGGCAAGGTCGACGGCATTGTCGTACCGATCCCGCATTTCGGCGCCGTGCTGTTGATGGACGACTGGCAGCGCCTGGCGACGCGGCTGGAGGCGCGCGACGACATCGACTGGCTGGAACGGCCGATGATCCGCTTCAAGGGCGAGCCCGGCGAACAGGCGACGCTGTTCATCCGCGACCCCTCGGGCAATGCCTTGGAATTCAAGGGCTTTCGCTCGCTGGAGCAGGTTTTCGCGCACTGAGCAGTGCCAGACCGGCGGCAAGCCTCGAATTTCAGGTCAGGGCGCAGCGACAGGCGTCCAGATGACATCCTCGATCTTCTGCGCACCGGTCGCCAGCATGGCCAGCCGGTCGAAGCCGAGCGCGATGCCGCTGGCCCGCGGCATGATGGCAAGGGCGGCGAGAAAATCCTCGTCCAGCGGATAGCGCTCGCCATAGATGCGCTGTTTGTCGTCCATCTCGATGACGAAGCGCCGGCGCTGCTCCTCGGCATCGGTCAGTTCGCCAAAGCCGTTGGCGAGTTCGACGCCGCAGCAATAGAGCTCGAAACGCTCGGCGACGCGCGGATCCCGAGGACTTGGTCGCGCCAGTGCCGCCTCGGCCAGCGGATATTCGCACAGGATGGTTGCTCGTCCCTGCCCGAGGAACGGCTCGATTTTTTCCACCATGACCCGGCTGAACAGATCGGCCCAGCTGTCGTCTGGCGCGGTACGCAGGCCGGCCTTGGTCAACGCGGCGTATAGGGCGTCGCGGTCGGTGGTGCCGTCGGCGGCGACCGTGGCCAGCAGATCGATGCCGGAATAGCGGGTGAAGGCGTCCGCCACCGTCAGCCGTTCCTGCTCGGCAAACGGATCGCAATCGCGGCCCCGGAAAGAGAAAAGAGTTGCCCCTGCCCTTGTCGCGGCCAGCGCCAGAAAGGCCGCGCAATCCAGCATCAGGCTCTCATAGTCTTCGCCGACCCGATACCATTCCATCATGGTGAATTCGGGATGGTGCAACGGGCCGCGCTCGCGATTGCGGTAGACCGGACCAAAGCTGAAAATCCTGGTTTCGCCGGCGGCAAGCAGCTTCTTGCAGGCGAATTCCGGCGAGGTGTGAAGATAGAGCGGCGCCCTTGCGCCGTCCGGCCCGATCGCTTCAGTGGCGAAAGCCGCCAGATGCGCCTCGTTGCCGGGCGAGACCTGCAGGGCGGCCGTTTCCACCTCGACGAAATCATGGGCGGCGAACCAGTCGCGCAGGCTGGCGGCGATGCTGTTGCGCAGCATCAGCCGCGGGCGGCGGTCGGCGTGGACGTCAGGCGTCCACCAGGGCGAAGCTTCGGTCATGGGGCTCAGATCATGGTGGAAGGGGGCTGGCGGCGGCGGCCAAGATGCGGTAGGCCCCCATCCAGCGCCGCACCAGCCGGCAAACGCCAGTCAACTCTTGCAGGATTTAAAACCGTGGTGAAAGTCATCGCCAGTTCGCTCCGCAAAGGCAATGTCGTCGACAAGGACGGCAAGCTTTATGTGATCCTCTTTGCCGAAAACATCCACCCCGGCAAGGGCACGCCGGTGACGCAGCTCGATATGCGCCGCATCGGCGACGGGGTGAAGGTTTCGGAGCGCTACCGCACCACCGAGCAGGTTGAGCGCGCCTATGTCGAGGAGCGCGAGCATACGTTCCTTTACAGCGACGGCGAAGGCTACCATTTCATGAACCCGGAGACTTACGACCAGGTGGCGGTAACGGAAGCCGTCGTCGGCGATGCCGCGCCCTATCTGCAGGAAGGCATGCCGGTGCAGGTCTCGCAGTTCAACGGCATCGCCATCGCCCTGGTGCTGCCGCAGCGCGCCACCTTTGAAGTGGTGGAAACCGAGCCGACGACCAAGGGACAGACGGCCTCGTCGTCCTACAAGCCGGCCGTGCTCTCCAACGGCGTGCGCACGACAGTGCCGCCGCACATTGCCGCCGGCACCCGCGTGGTGGTGATGACGGCGGACGGGGCCTATGTGGAGCGGGCGAAGGACTGAGGGGGCGCCGGGACCACGGGTTCCCGCCTATCTCCGCATTTCACTGGGCTCGCAATTGTCTCGCGCTAGCCGGACCGCATTCTCTTCACATTGATTCTGGTCCCTTCGGCACCGGATGTCGCGGGCGATGGCGATGGCTCAGTCGTGTTGCCTTCTTCCACCGCCCGCTTGATAGCGGCGCGCCTCCTTTTTCTCTCCAACGCGCTGCGATATTTTTCACGAAGCGTGTCGCAAACGCCCTATGCAATCCGTCCTTTGACGGAAGAAGGAGAGCGCCATGCGAAAACTTATCGTCACCGAATTCATCAGCGTCGACGGCATTGCCGAGGTCGAGAAGCTGCCCAGCGTGACCTGGAACGACGAGATGAACAGGTTCAAGGAGGACGAGCTTGCCGACAGCGGCGCCATGCTTTTGGGACGCACGACCTATGAGATCTTTGCCGGCTCATGGCCCAAGGAAACCGGAGATTTTGCCGACCGGTTCAACGCGCTGCCGAAATATGTCGCTTCGACCAGCCTGAAGGGGCTCGACTGGAAGCCGGCCGATTTGCTGAAGGGGCCGCTGCCCGAAACGGTCAGGACCCTGAAGCAAGGCAGTGGCGGCAACATCTATGTGCATGGCAGCCTCAGCATCGCACAGGAATTGCTGCGCCACGGCCTGGTCGACCGCGTCAGGCTGCTCAGCTATCCCGGCGCCGTCGGCCAGGGCAAGCCGCTGTTCCCAGTCGGCGAGCCGGTGTCGCTCGATCTGATTTCCGCCAAGCCTTTCAGCAATGGCGTCGTGGCCCTGGAATATGCACCGGTGACGGCGAAATCGTAAATCGGTTAGGCATCTTTCCTTTCGTGTAGGGAGGATTCACCTCAGCCGACCTGCTTGCCCCGCCTCCCCTTGATGGCGGCGCTATTCTTCGCCTCCAACACCTTTTCCACCTGCCGCTTCAGCTCGTCCTTGATGTCAGCCGTCTCGTTCATCAAGGCGTCGATCTTCAGGAAATCGAGGACGCGGTATCTTGAGACCGCCGGGCGGACCAGGATGTCGGGGCGGCATTGTTTCAGCTTGTTGGCGATGATCGACTGCATCATCAGCTGGGTGGCGCCGAACATCAGGTCGACGGAGGTCGGCTGCTTGCGGTCGGCCTCTTCCGGCGCGCCGACGACGTCGACGCCGATGATGATGTCGGCATCGTTCTCGATCAGGTCGAACGGCACGGGGTTGTAGATGCCGCCGTCGATCAGCAGCCTGCCGTCGCGTGTTACCGGGCGGAACACCGCGGGTATGGCCGCTGACGCTGCAAGTGCTGAGTGCAAATCGCCTTCGTCGAAGACGGCCAGCTTGTGGCCGAAATAATCGGTCGCCGTCACCTTCAACGGGATCTTCAGCTCGGCGAAGGTTTCGGGGATGGCCTCGGGCAAAAAAGCCTTCAGGATGCGCTCGACATTGAACTGGCTGACGCGGATGCCGTTCTGCATGGCTTCCGCGATCGTGCCCGGCCGCGCCCGCCACATGCGGCTCGCCACTTGGGCGCGGCGGCCGAGGATCGAGCGGGCATAGTGGTGGATGTCCTTGCCGGTCATGCCTGATGCCATGCCGGCGCCCATGATGGCGCCGATCGACGAGCCGGCGATTGCCACCGGCTTGATGCCGAGCTCATCCAGCGCCTCGATGACATGGATATGCGCCAGCCCGCGCGCACCGCCGCCGCCGAAGGCGATGCCGAAGCTAGGCGACATGGTGCTTGGCTCCTGCGCATGGGGCTTCGGAGGAATGACCGACTCGTAGTGGAGACCGCCAATTGTCAAGGTTGGCGCCGCCCCTCACCTGCCTGCCGGCATCCTCTCCCCGTATAGTGACGGGGAG
>SAKE01000045.1 GCA_004017275.1 Mesorhizobium sp.
TCTTCTCGCGTATATAAGCACTCCATTCAAGATGGCAAAGCACATGCGACCAGTCGTAGGCATCGTCAGCTACTTTTCGATGAAAGCCGGCGGATTTCCCATGAACCGCGCCGCGTGCGGGGCGCTCCAACTTTTGAGAAGCAGGAGCCAATCAAACAACAAATCGATTTCAACCGAGGTCCGGCCAGCGCGGTTCGGGTGGTTTGGATCACGAGGGGACCTCCCCAGTCACGCTGAGAGCGACCATGTCGTCAATCGCGGCCAAAATCGGCTACATGGTGCAGACGCTCAAGGACTGGGTGAGGAGGGGCGGATGTGGACAGCGATGTGCTTACCCCACGCGCGGGTGCGGAGAAGCTCGCGGAGGGCGGATAACCGCCAGTTTCGGCAAGCCAATGAGATCTTGCCTAAGGCTTCCGCTTACGGGCTCGAACGCCATTCAAACGCTGATTGCCTTTGTCGACCATCAAGCCGGCGGAGATTGCCAAAAGCGACAAGCCGCGCCTGCCCGCTGGATCACGCCAACCGCCAGCGCCGGCGCCTGAATTTGGGTGTCGGATATGCGGCGATCTGAGCCGGCTTTCTCTATGTCGCCTTCGTCACCGACGCTGCACCCGGCGGTCGCGACTCGACGGGCGTCAGCCTTGGGGAATGCCGACTCCGAAGTACCGCGTGTAGGCGATGTCGAGCATGCGATTAACCAAACTAGGAAAGCTGTGTCCGGCGGCCCTCGCGACCAGGGGATAAAAGCTGTTCGCGCCGAGCGCCGGCATGGAGTTGATCTCCAACACAAAAGGCCGGCCGGACCGGTCGATCCGGAGGTCAACGCGGGCATAGTCCCGGCATTGGCAGGCACGGAAGGTCGCAACCGAAATATCCCGCAGCGCCGTCGCAAGCTTACTATCGATTCGCGCCGGGCAAATGGTCTGCGGCGCCGCGACAGCCATGTGCTGCTTGTCTTCCCAAGTCACAAGACGCGTTTCACGGTCGCCGAAGTCCAGCTCAATCAGAGGCAGCACCTCGGGTTCTCCATTTCCCAGCAGTGCGACGTATATTTCTCGCCCCTCAATGTATTCTTCCACGAGGACATCCTGTTCATATTGCGTGACAATACCTTCCACGGCGCGTCTCAACTCAGCAGGTTCATGCACGAGCTGCAATCCGCAGCTGAGGGATTCGTGGCGCGGCTTCACTACCACTGGGAATCGAATACCTTCGGTGCTCTCAGTGCCGGTACGCATCACGCGGAAGTTCGGTGTCGGCACACCGCGATCCCGGATGAGTCTTTTGGTGATAGCTTTGTCGAGCGCCACCCCATGCCCGAGCGGGCTCGATCCAGTGTATGGGACGCCGGCCATCTCGAGCATAGCCGGAACGTGCGTGAGACGGCACTCGCCTTGTATTCCGGCGGCCATGTTGAAGACCATTCCGGAGGGGCGGGCTTGCGGATCAGGTGGCATGAACCGCTCGAGCGTGGCGAGTAGTCCTTTATCGCCTTCGCACAGCAGTGTCTCGTGGCCGCGCCCTTGCAGCGCCGCCACCATCCGTTCCACCATCTCGCGGCCGTATTCCTCCTGACAAGGGTGACCGAACCGGTTGATCACGCCCGTATGATCATGATTCCACACGACGGCTACTCGCATGACCTACTCCTTCGATGTCTTTATGTTGCATTTAACCGTTCAGATTAGCTGATCGAGGTGAACAGCTATGTCCGGCACTTGGTGCCTTCATCGTTTCCATGCAATCGGCGTGCCACCAAAACCTGTGCGAGAAAGAGGGAAAACCGTGTGGTTCGCGTAGCATTGGCGGAATACGTGTACCTCAGCGTGTCGGCTTGCGAACACAGGCGTTTTCATCGGACGTGAGTGAACGCGAGACACATGGAACATTGAATGGCCGCGTTCGTCTATCATGCCACTCGAACGTATGGTCGCGATGAAACTCCCGATTGCGATGTCACCCACGGAGCCGGCATCTGCGGATCGCCTATATGGAATAACAGGCGCCGCGAAGCTGTTTCACTTCGCCGCGGCGTCGCTGCACGCTAAGTTCGCCGGGGCAGACCACTAATGGATACACGGAGTGTTAGCCTAGTGCACTGCGCAGATGGTTCCTGCGATCGCATTGCAGGTCGTCGCGCAGAGGGGCGACCGCTTGAGTGGGTTCAACTAGTTCACTCGAAGCTGCCATGTCATGGCCATCGACGAGTTCGTCATGGTTCAGGCTTCGACCGCGCTGTCCTGTGTCTGAGAGGTCTTCCCTTAGGTATTGCTTTCTAGCCGATGCATGAGTGAAGAACTGGCCAGAAAGAGACATGCGGGCGAGATCGGCACGAAGCTGCAGCAGGTTGAGTTCTAATTTTGCAGGGCAAATCGATTGCAGAGGCGAACCCAACGATAGGTGACGGAAGTTACCTACTTTCGTCACTGGTCGGACCTTGGGGGGGGTGAAGGCGAATCAGGTCAGGCGGCTGAAAGAACTTGACCGAGAACGCCGGCTCCGACCTGACGCCGGACAAGATGATCCTGGCGGAAGCTGCGCGGGGAAACTTCCAGGCGCCGCCCGTCGCCGTGCGTGCGTGTTGGATATTGTTGCTGAACTTGGAGTTCCCCAATGACGGGGGCGCCGGGTGCTTATAAATCCATGGACCGAGGTTCCGATGAAGTGGCTTTGACCGCCGACATCATCGTGCTCGCCCGCCAATATGGCCGCTACACCTATCGCGCGTCGCCGTGATGCTGCTCTGCGTCTGGAGGTGACCTCAAACGGATCTGGCGGCGTGAGGGGCTGAAGGTTCTCAGAAGCACCCAGACGTGGCCGTCTCTCTGTGACTCAATGACGATCTGTCCATCCGGCTTCGGCTGGAGTATCCTAAAATGTCTGGTCCTCCGACTCGTCGAGGATCGAACCAGCAGTGGAAGGTAATGCGCATGCTCAATGTGATCGATGAGTTCACAAGGCACCGTCGTCAGAGAGCGTGTCACCACTTGAAGGCCGTCGACGTGATCGACTTCTCTCCGATCTGTTCATCCTCCGGCATTCCCGGCCCACGTTCGATCCAATGACGCCCAGAGTTCATGACCAGGCGTCGCGTGATGGCGCCGCTGTCGGGGTCAAAACCGCCTACATTATGCCCGGCACTCCTGGGAAATCGCTATTGCGAGAGCTTCAACTCGAAGGTTCGTGACGAACTGCTCGAGGGCGAATTCTTCTAGGAATCCCGGATCTGAATCGAAGAATGTCGCCAACACAACAAGACCCGGACCAGCTACGCCGGCCACCCGTACGCAAAGACCAAGCATGCACCAACGTTCAACATGGATCACCCGATAGGGGCAGGCCAGCTTCGCCTGGCGGTGCGGAGACGTAGCAGGACGCGTAAATATAGCCGGTCGTGCGCTCTAGGCGGTCTTCCATGCCGAGTTTGCTCATAGCCTTCAAGATTGCGCGCCGTTCCACTAGTGTGGAGAAGCGGCGCTGGCGCTGTCTGAACTGGTCTAGGTGCTTAGTTTCTAACCCGAAGCCCCGAAGGGCCGCGGCGATGTCGTCATAACTGAAGGGATGCATTACGAAGGCGACGACCCACGGGCGTGACGTCGCCGAGGCGTCATACACGCGCGCAAAGGTTCGCTCGGTGGCGTAGCCCACACAGCCTGTGCTGATGAGGATGTCCGCATCCTCGAGGGCGCATCGTTCCTTGACGCTCAAATCACGTGTTTCCAAGTCTGCCGTTACTCCAACCTCCAGCAGGCCCAGGGTCTGCGCATACCTGACAGCCCGGAATGATGGATCCACGCCGACGAACTGGATATCGTCGCGGAGACCGCGATCCCGAAAGAAAGCGCGATGCTCTAACTCCTGTCGTCCCGAGAGCGATCCTCCGGATTTCAGATAGGCAGCATACAAATCGTCGAGATCGAGATCGGTGCGCAGTAAAGCAGCGTTGATGCCATAGGAGCAACCGACGTCGATTATTTTCAAACTAGTCTTGTTTCGAACACGTCGATACTCGGCGAATATCCTTTCAAAGACCGGTTTGGCCCGATCTGAAATCACATAATCTAAGGCCAGATGCGCGCGAAAATAGGCGTGCGGCCACCTGCGATTATACGCTGCCGTGAAATCATGCTTGTTTCCCTGAATGTTGCCGCGCATTGCACCTGCTGGCGCCATTGTCCACCTCACTGATCTCTGGCCTTGCCGTCGCAGCAAATGATTCGGACGGTTCTGCCTGAAGCGGAGAGGAGCAGCGAGCGAATCCTGGTGACTGTGGATTTACCGATCCCTCCGTTCCCACAGGATACGTTCTGAGACTGACCTGACATGCTGATTTCCTTCTACTCGTCGATGTTCGCAGGTGTCCACGATATGAAGATCGGCGGCAGCCCTGCCGCCTCGCGACAAACGAGCTTCAAAAGTCGTGCCAACCGGGCAGAAGGGCACAGAAAAGACCGTTCTGGCTGCCGATCAAAGCGTCAAATGAGAGTGCAGCAGAAAGCCCAGCACAAAAACACAGTGTCTCGTATTCGACAAAGCCGACAATAGCTGATCGCGCAGCTGATCGCGCCGCGGAACCCAGATGGTTTACGACCGCCGCGATCTTAGCGAGGCGCATCGATCTCGCCCAGAGTCTGGCCCAGGCAAATACCCAAAGCTACTGGTCCAAGAAGATTGTGCGACCGCATCCTTATACCGACCACCGCGCAACGGTCAGAAGCATGTGAAGCACATCATCGCCAAGCGCTCTGTCAGCTATGCGCTCTATCGCGATCCATCGCACAGAAACGTGGTGTAGGGGTTGCCCCCGAAGAGGGGAGCTCCGAAAGACGCGACGGAATTGAGGGTCCCAGTTTCAGGCCGAGCTCAGGCTCACGGGCCTTGCCCTGCTGTGCCGCAACATCACCGAGAAACCCACAATTCAGTCGTGTAACGGTTCCTTGAAATGAATTTACAGAACCTTTGCGCCTGCAAATAGCTGACCGTGCTACTTACCACATGTCCGGGGTCGCACGGCTACAAAAGCTGATGCCTGTTAAGCTCGGACCACAGCACAGCACGCAATGGAGGTCAACGCCGATGGCAAAAAGAGCGCTTATTCTGATTGAAGGCCATTCAAGGGACACGGGCCTGCGATACACGAAAGCGGCCCAGCGTCTTGGCCTTCATCCAATTACCCTGTCGACCGATCCAGCTCAGTACGATTATCTTGCGGAGGAAAAGCTTGAGGCCACCCGAGTCGATACCGAAAATCTTGATGCGCTGATCCGCGAATGTTCCCGGTTAAGTGAGACGTATGACATTGCTGGCATTACGGGCTTTGCGGGCAATGACGAGTCGGTCTCTGCGACAGTTGGCAAGCTCTGCCAGCACTTCGATCTACCGGGGCCGAACCCCGTATCGATTGAACGATGCTGCGACAAATACACTCAACGTCAGCTCCTCGCGGAGGCCGACGTTCCAATACCTGCTTATCACTTGGCAGCGAATGCGACGGAGGTTGAAAGCTTTGCAGTGGAGATCGGGCTGCCGGTGGTTATTAAGCCAGCCGTGGGCAGCGGCAGCATCGGTGTCCGATTGTGCCGCAATGTGGAAGAGCTGGCCGAACATACGACCTATCTGTTGGGCGGGGATCCCACGCGGTCTTCCCCGATACTGGTCGAAGAATTCGCACAAGGCCCCTATTATTGCGCTCATATGATGGGAAACGAGGTCATTGGAATTGTCGCCTCTGACTTTGGCCCGCCACCGCATTTCGTCTTCCATCAGTGCATCTGCCCAGCCCCGCTGAGTGATGACCAGCACAAGCGTATCGCCGATCTTTCGTTGAGCTGTTTGCGGGCTCTCGACCTTGGCTGGGGGCCAACGAATATTGAATTCCGGTGGACAAAGCGTGGCCCAGTCGTCATCGAAGTAAATCCGCGTCTTTCCGGCGGTCCTCTCTCGGTTCAGCTGGCTTACGGCATCGATCTCACCAGCGAGCACATCAAACTTGTCATCGGCGACGAATGGAATTTGCACAGAAGCCATTCGAATGTTGCGGCGTGGCGGGCCCTACTTCCTGATCGCGATGGCATCCTCGATTGGATCGACGGAGACAGTCGCGCGGCTGCTATACCCGGTGTCGCCGAGGTTAAGTTGTACGTCAAACCCAAGACGCTGATCGTAAGGAAGGGAGATTACCGAGACTCTATCGGATATGTAATGGCCGTTTCACCCTGCCGTGCTGGGACCGAGGCGATACTTCAGAGTGCCGTCGACTTGATCCATTGGTCTATTACGCCTTCTCCGACCCCTGATGGAGATTAGAATCTGCGTCCCTTCCCCCCTGGAGCGGCGCAGCTAGCGCCAGCTGACAGACGTTCTCGCCGAATAGTTGGACAATTCACAGCAGGTGAGCGACGGGGTCTATAATGGGGTCGCCGCCTCGATAAGATTAGCCGCATGTCGCTAGCCATTCGGAACTGTATTCGTCTCATTGATCCGAGCAGTCGGGAGGTGATGCGATGGCAGGTAGGGTGGCGGACGAAGGTGGCGCTGAGCGATGAGGAGCGCTTTCTCGAAGCCCAGGTTCGACGGTACAAGGCGGCGCCCTCGCTCTCGGACCAGCGCCGGATGATCCTGTTCTGCGCCGAGGGTCTTCAGAGCAAGGACGTCGCCGAGCGGCTCGGGGTGCATGAAGACACGGTGGGCAAATGGCGCAGGCGTTTCGTGCAGGACTGGATCGAAGGGCCCACTGATGAGTATCGCCCTGGACGCCCGCGCCACTCTGTCGGACACACAGGTGGCCGAGGTGATCGAGCGCGCGCTGAACACCACGCTGAAGGACGCCACCCACGTCGATCCGTTCTATGGCTGCGGCGACATCCTGTCGCATACCACATCCGCCGGATCTGGACCGCCTTCGGCCTGCAGCCGCACCGGAGCGAGGCGTTCAAACTCTCTGTATCGCAGCAAAACCCGCCGAGGCTCTAACGGCAGCCGGATGAAACTTCAGTGGCATGTATGGACGGCCTCCGCGTGGCAAGGGCTTTCTGACATTGATGACAGGTTGGTCGGGTGCAGGCATGTATTCGGCCTTTGAGTGCGGCCTGTTCATGCCGCTGGCCTTGATGAAGTCCGCGGATCGGATCCCAGACAGGTCAACGCGCTTTTTGAGCGGCACCCACTGAGCGGGTTTTTCCGATCCCGGTTCGACCGTCGGTCATCACACCATCAGCACCTCACCAACCTCTGCGCATCCTCTGCGACTACGTCACTACGCCGGTGAATCCGCGAAGCGCTTGCCCGTAGTCATCAACGCCCAGACGATCCGGGCCATCTTGTTTGCCAAGGCCACCGCAACGACGTTGTACGGCTTTTTCGCCAGAAGCTCGGCAGCCCAGCGAGTGGGTGCCGCTTTGCCCTTACGACAGAAGCGAAGCACGGCATGGGCTCCCACAACAAGAAGGCGACGGATGTAGGGATCGCCTTGCTTGCTGATCCGCCCGAGCCGATCCTTTCCTCCGGATGAGTTCTGTCGCGGCACCAGGCCAAGCCAAGCCGCGAGTTGCCGGCCGGATTTGAACAGGGAAGCATCTGTCACGGTCGCAACGATTGCGCTGGCGGTGATCGGACCGATGCCGGGGATCGTTTCGAAGCGACGGCTCAACTCGTGCGAACGATGCCAGATGTGAATCTGTCGGTCCAGCTCACCGACCTTCTCGTGCACCTCACGCAATTGCTGTACCAAAAGAAAGAGGGCCGATCGGGCAAGCGGGGGAATGAGGTCGTGCCCCTCGTCCTCAACCAACGCGACGAGCATGCTCAGCCCTGTAGCACCCTGACGAGTGATGATGCCCAACTCCGCCAAGTGGCCGCGCAAGGCGTTCACCAGCATTGTCCGCTGCCGGATCAAAAGCTCGCGGACGCGATGCAGCATCAACACGCTCTGCTGCTCCTCGCTCTTTGTCGGAACAAAGCGCATCGTCGGTCGCGTGACCGCCTCGCAGATTGCCTCGGCATCCGAAGCATCATTCTTCTGCCGCTCCACGTATGGCTTGACGTATGACGCAGGCATCAGGCGAACCTCATGCCCCAGAGCCGTGAGGACACGAGCCCAGTGATGGCTCGTTGCGCAGGCTTCGATGCCGATCAAGCACGCCGGCAAGGACGTAAAGAATGCGACTACATCGTCGCGACGCAACTTCCGGCGGACAACCACTGCGCCCTGCGCGTCAACGCCGTGCACCTGAAACACGTGCTTGGCGACATCCAGACCGATTGTGCTAACCTTCTCCATGGACGGCTCTCCCTCATGTGACTTTCGACAGCCACACTTTGGCACATTGCGATGCCGGGAGCGGAGGCCGTCCACCTCATCAGGTCAGTCCGACAGGTCAGTCCGACACCAGGGACGGTCGTCAACCGCGCAAACCGTGTCACCCTTGAATTGCTCGCGAAGTTTCTGCCGGGCGGCGAGCAACACCTCCATGATGTCACGTAGCTCCGGGATGTCGCCGGAAAGGTCCTGGATGCGATCCCCAAATTTGGCAGCGCCGACAATGCCAACCTGAGACCGAAGTTACGCAACAGGCCTCGAATGTCATTCTCAATTGCGATGGCCTTTTCCTGCAGCAACTTGCGGGCTGTCAACAGGCGCCCGACGTTCCTGCTCATCAGCGTCTTGACGTGCATCGGCCGGAACACAATTAACCCGCATCATCTGCGCGATGCCGCGCGCATCGTTGCGGTCGCTCTTGTTGACCTGCGCCTTGAGAAAGGCCTTCGCATGACGGGTTACGATGCAGATTGCAGGTAGTCCGGCTCCCGCCAGACCACTGAACAACCATTTGATAAGGGACCAGCTTCAAGCCCGATCCGGGCCAGATTCCAGGCGGGGTTCTTCAACGCCTCAACAAGATCGTTCGGATGGCTCGCAAGCTTCATCTCTCGGCAAATGCGGCCTCCTTCATCCACGATGCAGACGGCCGTCTCTTTCACCGAGACGTCCAGTCCGGGATAATGCCTCATGCTGCGCTTCCTTTCCTGATGCTTGTGGCTGTTCACGCAGACCACGTTTTATCATCAGCGCGAAGCAGCACCTCAAACACCCGTTCAAGACGTGGGACAAAGCCGAATACCCCATCTAAACACCTAGTTGAGTGTCCTGAACCTGCCAAACCAGTCGTGAACCAGATCGAGACGTCTCCCTGATCCCGTCATGTGGCCGCCCAAGCGCCACGGCGAAGAGAAACAAGTGACCCGTGGACGTCCGAAAAAGTGCAGGAGCACCTTGGGGACAACGACCCAATCAAAAAGGATCTCAGATGTCTTTCTGACTGGATAATTCGTCGACTAGGACCCGCATGTTTTCCGAATAATCCACCGGCGTGCTGATAAGATGGATACCGCCCGCCGCAAATGCCGCTTCGAGCGTCGGCGCGAGATCGTTGGGGCCTTCGATTCGTCTGCCTTCGATGCCGTAGGCCTTGGCATAAGCGACAAAATCGGGATTGCCGAAGGTCATGCCGAAATCGCTGTAGCTATTTACAGCCTGTTTCCAGCGGATCATCCCATAAGCGTCGTCCTGTAGGATGAGCACGACCAGCCGATGTCCGAGGCGGATCGCCGTCTCCAGTTCCTGCGAGTTCATCATGAAGCCGCCGTCGCCGCATATAGCGAGAACGCGACGTTCCGGACAGAGCATCGCGGCAACGATTGCTGAAGGCAGCCCTGCGCCCATGGTGGCGAGCGCATTATCGAGGAGAAGCGTGTTGGCTACCCGGGTGCGGTAGTTGCGAGCGAACCAAATCTTGTACATTCCGTTGTCGAGGCAGACGATTCCGTCCTCAGGCATAACCTGACGCACGTCGTGCACGATTCGCTGCGGCGTTAGGGGGTACCGGCTTTCCTTCGCCCGGTCGGCGATCCTGGTCAGGATCCCCTCACGCAGCCCGAGTAGCGCACCGGCGTTGGGCAGCCTTCCCTCGAGGCGGTCGGCAAGCAATCTCAGGCTCGGTCCAATATCGCCCACCACCTCTGCACATGCGAAGAATACCTCGTCTACCGTCGCCGGTAGATAACCCACATGGAGGACGGCCGGCCCTTTCAGCCTCATCAGAAAAGGAGGTTTTTCGACGGTGTCATGGCCGATCGAGATGACGAGATCGGCGCGATCGATTGCCCGATGCACGTAATCCCGCTCCGATAAAGCGGCCGTGCCCACGTACAGTCGGGACCCGCCCGATACCGCGCCTTTACCCATTTGCGTGTTGAAGAACGGAATTTGCAGGCGCCTCACGAAGTCCGACAGCTCCGCAGTCAGGCGCGGTCTGTTTGCGGCTGCACCCAACATCACCAGCGGCCGCTCGGCCTTCAGGATGAGCTCTGCCGCACTATCCAACGCCTCCTTGGCCGCAACGGGCGGGTTGATCAAATGGGGCGGCACCATCGGTGGGACCACGGCCAGTTTCTCGGCTGCGATATCTTCCGGGAGTTCGAGATGGACCGGCCCTGGCCGCTCCTGTTGCGCTACCCGAAAGGCTTCACTCACGATGGTCGGAATTGTCGCTGGGTCGACAATCTGGCGCGCCATCTTGGTCAGCGGCGTCATGGTCGAGACCATGTCCACGATTTGGAATCGCGCCTGGGTCCGGCTGCGTATGCACTTCTGCCCGGTGATCATGATCATGGGCATCGCGCCGAGCAGGGCGTAGGCTGCGCCCGTCGTGAGATTCAGCGCGCCGGGACCGAGCGTAGCCAGACAGACACCGGGCTTTCCGGTAAGCCGCCCATGCGTAGCCGCCATGAACGATGCCGCCTGCTCGTGGCGCGTCACCACTAGTTTGATCGAGGAATGCCGTAGTGCTTCAACAACGTCGAGATTCTCTTCTCCGGGAACGCCGAAGATCTGCCGAACGTTCTCGTTTTCAAGTGCAGATACAAGCAATTCGGCGCCGTTCATTGGTGTCGTCCTCGGCTAACGTTTTAACCAGCCACTCTGAGCTGACCTTCCAAGCGGTTTGCGAATAGCGACTTGTGCCCACTCTGAACTGCTGCGCCGGTGGGGTGAACCGGGTCGAAGCAACACGGGGGCGGCACAACCAAACTTAACGCGCTCTTCAGTTTGGCCCCCTCTTCTGGTACATGAACATTCAGTACCCTTCGCCCAGCATTGAAGGAGGGACGTGCGATGAGCATGGGCGCCTCCTCATGTTTTGCACGGTCACCCTCTCATTGGTTTGCAGTTTTAATTGGTGTTGAGCGTCGTTCCGGCCTTCTGCAATAGGCCGGAACGACGCTTTGACGAAGCGGGTAGCTGTAACCGCGAAGGGAATCACTATGGAATAATCGAGCAAGCGATCAAGGATCGCGGTTGCCACCACAGGACCGCTAAACGCACCGCCCCATTCGACAACGCAGCGATTGGAGGTGATGAGGATTGACCCCCACTCATTCAAGTCAGGCGCCATGCACACGCTGATCGGCAATCCGCGCATCCACCGGTCCAGATGCGCCTCGAAGGCCGTCCAGCTCTCGAACTGGCGGCCGGCTATCGCATTGTGCTTGACGGAGCCGACCCGCATTCGCCCCTCCCTTTCGTACGCCCGGAGAGGCGCACAACCCGCAGCGTAGGGGCCAAATAGTGTGCAGCCGCATGTTGAACCCCACCTCCAGCGTCGCCGCATCTTGATGTTCGACCAGCGCCTTCGTACAGTCGGACCCGCCGAAGCGAGGGAAGGCTACTTGCATCCTCTCGAACCACTCCGTCTGGCGCTTCCGAAGCGAGGGACGGATATGCAGCCGACGCGAGCAACCCGGCGTTGTCATGGCGGAAGAAAGGCTCCCGCAGCAAATCGTCCAGCCGACGCTTCTTGCCGCAGGTTCAGAAGTCCGCCGCCGCTGCAAGAGAAATACCCGGCCGCCCGCCGGCTTGCCGGCTCGGGAGACCCGGTTTTCACGGCGGAGACCGCATATCGGTCGAGCGGTCATCATGGGGTGATTGTCTCCTCGGTCCGTGCCTCAGCGCGTTTCCGAATAGCTCCGCATATCTCGTGCCAAAGAGAAAATGATTTAAGAAAATGCGATCGCGCTGATGACGCTGAGTGGCTCATGTCCGACACAGTCGATAACCCGACAATATCAGAGCGTAGACGCTTGCTCCTGCGCGAGCTCGGAGTATATGCAGTGGAGCTGATGCGCCTCCTTATGTTCCATAAGCCGCTCTCGAACAGGATACCACTTGCTCGCTTCAGGAGAGGAGTGGAAGAGTGCTGCAGCAGGAGCACCGTGTTTGAGAAAGATCGGCCACTCATTTAGCGACCCCCCATTCCCCGCCACTGCATCAAAGTGCGCAGTCTTGAGCGTGAGGACGATTGAATCCGAAGTTGACAAGGTCGATGGCTCGCCGTTCACGAGCATCTTTCGCAGCAAGGGTGAGCGTGTCAGTCCTTTCGTTGCTAAGGTGGCCAATAGCTGACTAGCACCCAAGAGGAGACTCAGTTCGTCAGAATCTTGGGGGCCTCTTGATCCAGATCAGGACCGTCTCGCCGTCGAAAGCGTTATGATCCTCGGAATGATCGCATATCGGGGGCGTCTTTGTTTGCGCAATCACTTTTGAGGTTTTTTTTATGAATACTGATATTGCGGCTCGCAGGTCCGATGCGATCGCCCGCGGGGTCGGCGTGACTACACAGGTTTATGCCGACAAGGCGCTCAATGCCGAAATCTGGAACGTGGAGGGACGGCGTTATATCGATTTCGCCGCAGGCATAGCAGTAGTCAACACCGGCCATCGTCATCCAAAGGTCGTTGCAGCGGTGAAAGACCAACTCGACCGCTTCACGCATACTTGCCATCAGGTCGTGCCTTATGAGAACTACGTCCGGCTCGCTGAACGGTTGAATGACGCCGTGCCTGGCAACTTCAAAAAGAAAACGCTCTTCGTCACAACCGGCGCTGAAGCCGTCGAGAACGCCGTCAAGATCGCCCGCGCCTCTACAAACCGCAGCGCGATCATCGCCTTCACCGGCGCCTTCCACGGCCGCACCTTCATGGGTATGACGTTGACCGGGAAGGTCCAGCCCTACAAGGCCGGTTTCGGGCCGATGGTGCCCGACGTCTTCCACGTCCCATTCCCCATAGAGTTCCATGGCACCACGATCAACGAATCGCTCTCCGTGCTCGACAAGCTTTTCAAGGCTGATGTTGATCCCGACCGCGTCGCTGCGTTTATCGTAGAGCCAGTGCAGGGCGAAGGCGGCTTTTATGAAGTGCCGTGTGCATTCATGGATCAGCTGCGCGCAATCGCTGACAAACACGGCATCCTGTTGATCGCAGACGAAGTACAGACCGGGTTTGCCCGAACCGGTAAGCTCTTCGCCATGGAGCACTTCGGTGTCTTTCCGGACATCACCACCATGGCCAAGGGTCTCGGCGGCGGATTTCCTATAGCAGCTGTCACCGGTCGGGCCGAGATTATGGATGCACCGGGACCGGGCGGCCTAGGTGGCACTTATGGTGGCAGCCCGATCGGCATCGCCGCGGGAAATGCTGTCCTCGACGTGATCGAAGAAGAGGGTTTGTGCCACCGCGCCGAACAACTCGGCGTACGCCTGAAACGGCGGCTGCAATCGCTGAAGGATGTCGTTCCGCAGATCGCCGACATCCGTGGTATGGGTCTCATGAATGCGATCGAGTTCACGGTCCCCGGCTCAAGAAAACCTAGTGTAGAATTCACGAATAGTGTCCGCGAGAAGGCGCTCGAGAGGGGCCTCATCCTCCTGATCTGCGGCGTTTATGGAAACGTCATCCGCTTCCTCCCCCCGATCACTATCGAGGACTCAGTATTTGCCGAAGCACTCGACATCCTCGAAGAAACATTGCGCGCATGTGCTCAGGAGGTCTGACCGCGCGAAAGTTCTGATACGAGTTCTTCCAGGCTTAGGCAGCCCTCAATGCTGCCGACAAGGCGATGATAGCGGGCGAGTGGTACGCAGTGCGTTAACGGAAGAACATTTGAACGTCACCAACCACCGACCGGGGATCTAGCGCCGGGGGACAAGAAGCGACGTGGGAACTGCTCGCGCCATCGAAGCCGCCCGTCCGGCGCAAAAGGTTTGGACCAAGAAAATAGGATGGCGCAAGTCGCAAATAGCCATTTGATTCCGTTCGAACTGGCCAACCTGCGTCGGCATCTTGCCGACTTAACCCGCAGTCTACAACTTCGCCGCAGGTGACGTTGCCCCTGACTGCGAGCCCGTCCAGCGAATTCGTTTCCGGCGCGATACGTTGCTGAGTTTTTTGAGCGGGCGGCGCCTGCTGTGGTGGCAATGAACCTTGCGCTGGATCACAATGGATCGTCAGGAAGCTACAGGCGCTGTGGCACAAATGTGCGCCTGATCCCGGCACAGTTTGCGAAGCCCGCGTTCAGTCGAACAAAAGCGACATCATCGAGGCCGAGGCCATCGCCGAAGCCGCACGCGGCCGACAATGCGGTCTGCCCCGAGGAGCAAACTGATCTCAACGCTTCGTATCGCGTGCGCGACCAGATGGTCCTCACGCGAACGCGTCTTATCAACCAGATGCGAGCATTCTGCTTGGAGTACGGCATAGCACTGGGACAGGGAGCGGGTCTGTTCAAGCTGGACCTATCGCAGGTGCTCGACGACGTGTCGAATTATCTCTCGCCGGCAATGCGCAGACGGACCTTTCCGCGGACCTGCGGCGGTTGGAGCAGCGTATCAGCGAGGTGACAGAGGGAGACCCTGCGATCGCAGATCGAGAGGATGTTGCCCGCCGGCTCATGACGATTCCGGGAATTGGCACTCGGAGCCACGGCCGGCGGCCGGCGGCAGCGGGCGCCAGTTCCAGAAGGCTCGCTAATTGCCCGCATGGCTGGCCTTAACCCGCGGGAACACTCGACCGGGGCAAGCCGAAGCTCCTCGGTATGATCAAGCAACGGGAACCGCTATGTTCGCAAACTTCTCGTTCATGGCGCGCGATCGTGCTTCCGTCATCTGGATCGAACACCGGGATCGGCTGAATGCTGGCTTGATGGTCTTCAGAGCCGGATGCACCCGAACAAGGCCGTTGTTGCCTTTGCCGCCAAGACGGTGCGTATCGTCAGAACGCAGGGACCCTGCTTTCACCTAACGCTTGCGGTTGATTGCAAGGCTCGGGAATAGTCATGGACCCAGCCGGAGCCGTGGATCAGCATGCCATAAGCCCTGTGAAAAAAACGGGCTCGTGCCCGAACCATTTCTGGGAACGGCGTGCGCGGCTGCAACAGCAGTCCACTCGCGAGAGGATACATTTATGCGACTGGAATCGTCGTCGACGATGTCACGAACCCTTGCATCAGCGGGGCAGACCATACATCCTTTCCCATAAGATCCTTCAATGAGGCATGGTCGAACATGGCGAAGCCGCTTCAGCCGCGCATCCTGCGGAGCTCGAGCATCCATCCACCGAAGCGGGCCTTTCAGTTGTAAATCGAGGCGTCGCTGACCACGTGCTTGGCGGCGCACAGATCGGCAACCGACACCCGGCCTTATGTTCCTTCAAAACTCTGATGATGTGCTCTTCAGACAAGCGGCTGCGCTCCTTGCCCTGATCCTCCCGGATGGCCAGAGCGAATTTCAACCCGGATTAGATCAGAGGGGCAAGGTCACAGGCCCAAGACCCTCAAAGGCCCCACGACCTGCGAGTTCATCTGCAAGGAATGAGTTTCCCGGCCGGATGTCCGAAGGGCCTTTGACTAGGGGCATCCTATGAAGCAGTTGATGACTTCACTGTCGGCAAAAACAGTGGGCCGCTGTCGGCAGCCCCTCAGGTCCACCAGAGAACAAGATCAGGCCGCGCAAATCCGAAAAAGCAATTCAGCAGCACGCGACGCTTTCCGTTGCCCGGTTGACCGGTAACCCCGTGAACGAAGCCGCCATCGATCAGGGCGATATCGCCGGCCTTGAGCTGGATCTCGCGGCAAGGAACGGCTTCAAGATAGGCTGCCGAATAGGGATATCCTGTTGTCTCCACATCCTGCGACTTTCGGTCGGCGACGTTCGGCTTATGGCTCCAGAGGCGAAGATTGCCACCTTCCTCGGGCATACTGGGATAAAAGTTGAGCGCTGCGACGGTATTGTGCGCCACCGCAGAAAGCTCGTAATCGTTACCAGCCCATAGGACTTGAGCGACATCGTCGTGGGGGGCCAAAGAAAACATGCCTGTGCCAGTCCAACTGAGGGCGCGACAGACATTGGCCTTGCCGCGTTCCGAACGGGCGAGCCGCAATTCGATACCCTGGCTGTGAAGCTCGCGCTTCAACGCGCCGAATACGGCTCGGACTGGGTCAACCAAATTCCCAAAAAGGGCGTTGACGTAAGGTCGCGCAGCTTCCGCATCTGCAAAATAAGTGGCTGCATCCTTCCTGTAGTGTGATGCGCCGACATATTGTCCGGGCACCCCATCGTTACGCTCCTTGAGACCGGCACTACCAACAAAGTTCGTGGTGATCTTCTCGGCTACTTCGGTGCTGAAAGCTTGCTTGATGTGCAGAGCGGTGAGCTCACCTTTCAGGACCGAGATGATCTCCGCAGTGTTGATCGAGCCAATCCGTTCTCTGATCGAAACCGGGGAGATGGCTGGCACTTGAGATATCTGACTAGGCATTGTCCTGCTCCTGTAGTGCGTGGTCAAGGATGGTGATGCCACGATCGAGTTCGGCATCGGTGATGGTTATCGGCGGGAGGACTTTGATAACGTCGCGATTTGGCCCCGAGGATTCGATAAGAAGGCCATTTTCGAATGCGACATCGTGCACGCGGCCGACAAGTGCCGGTGAACGGCATTTCAAGCCGGCCATCAGACCGCGGCCGCGCTTCTGTTCGATGTATCTTGGAAATTTCGCAACCAAGCGATCGAGGTGCGTTTGCAGCCTGAGGGCTGTCCGCTCGACACCTGCAGTAAATTTCCTATCCGACCACATCTTGCACATGGCTCCTGCCGTCACGAAGGCGAAATTGTTGCCTCTGAAGGTCCCGCTATGCTCTCCGGGCTTCCATATGTCCAAGTCGGGTCGAATCAGAACGATGGACAACGGACTACCTGAACCGCTTAGCGACTTAGAAAGACACACAATATCCGGTTCGATTTTCGCGGACTCGAATGAGAAGAAATCGCCAGTTCGGCCCGCACCCGCCTGAATGTCGTCGACGATAAAAACAATGCCGTGCGTGCGGCAAATTCGCTGAATTTCCGTGAGCCAAGCCGTGGATGCGGCGTTCATGCCGCCTTCTGCCTGGATGATCTCCAGAATGATTGCGGCAGGCTTTTCTATGCCGCTCCCCGGGTCACTCAAAATGCAGTCGATGTAGCTGACGGAATCGAATGCTTGGCTCGGATAACCGTCATAGGGAACACGGATCACATCGTGGCGAGCAACGCCTCCCTGTTCCCTGGTTGAGGCCGAACCCGACACCGCCAGAGAGCCGAGCGACATCCCGTGAAACGCATTCGTAAAGGCCATGACGCTCGAGCGGCCGGTGCATTTTCGCGCCAGCGCGAGCGCCGCTTCGTTGGCGTTCGTGCCGGTCGGCCCAGGAAACTGAATCTTGTACGAAAGGCCTCTGGGTTTCAGGATCCAATCGACGAACCCTTCAATGAAGTCACGCTTTGCCGCCGTATGCATATCAAGCGACAGAAGAATGTTCTCACCGACGAGATATTCAATCGCTGGCGCCATAATATCCGGATTGTTGTGCCCGTAATTGAGTGCGCCGGAACCCACCAGGAAATCGATAAAGGGCTTACCCGTCTCGTCCCAGATCGTCGCCCCAAGGGCCTTCGTAAAGACGGTGGGGAACGCCCGGCAATAACGACGAACGTTAGATTCATGAGCCGTGAAAGCGTCGCCGTTCATATTAAGTCCTCTGCACATAGTCGTTCAAAGAAGAGAGCTGTTTAATGGCTAGTGGTTTGCGGCAGATGTTCGCCGTTTAACATTGAAGCAGAATACCGAAGCTTTCGTTGGTCTGGTGATGCCGGGATCCTCATCGAATATTGTTGGGTTGCGTTGCCCTCCATTCGGATGCCTTCAGAGAATGTGCTCCAACAAGATGGCTTCTATAGCTTCCGCGAAAGCACCGATACTATGGCATCAGGTAGTTGACGTACCCACCCATCGCTACCCATAGCGCCTCCGGACAATGAATGAGTCCAAGGACGATTAGCAGGGTCGCGTCGCCAGAGGTTGTGTAGCTCGGCGGTAGCGAAGCCGCTCGCGAGCGCGCCCCCTCAATAGCGCCGTAGCGAGCGAGCGGCTTCGCGGCGGTCATCAATATTCGCCGTTCAACCTCGGGCTGCGGACACCAACCTGATTCAAGAAACTATTTGATGACCGATGACACAGCGAAAGCCACGCTCTCTTTGAGAAGAATGCGGATTCCGATCTCTTGCGCGATGACTGGCCCGAGCCGCCGGATCAAGAGGGCGGGGCCGCCGTGGACCCCCTTGACGGAAAGCCCGTTCGTAGGCCAGGCGGAAGCAACCGGGAGACGCGCTGGCGAAGGGCCGCATCGGTTTCGAGAACGTCCACTACCGCGACGGCAACCATCCCCGGCCGCAGCTGGGCTGCTGCCTTCAGGCGAGTCGAAAAGGAGATCGTCCGGGAGGGTGAAGGCGTTGACGAGGTGAGCCGTGAGTAAGCAATCAAGCTCTGATCGGGATCGACTAACACTGTTTCCATCCGACCGATGGTTGACCTGTGATCGGCGTTACCTCAAGCTAGGCAGGCCGACAAGCTCGGTTGGAAGGCGAAGACCTTTCGATGAGCTCGTCTCCGAAATGCTCGAGACCCACTGCCGCGCCTACAGGAACATACTGGCGTAACGTGAAAACACGATGGCGTCGCGGGCAGGTGCATCTGTCGTGGGGCCATCCGCACTGCCAGGCACGCCCTCTCGGCCGGCATGCACTCAGGTCCGGTCGTTTGGGTCGGCGAATTCACACATCCTGCAAAGCAGAAAACCATCTGCTCCATTCATGCGGTCGACGATTTCGCGAAAAACTGGCTTTTCAAACAGAGCGGAGTAACCCTCATATAGAAGGTTGCCCAATACGTGACGCCGTTCAAAATCCATAGAGCACAGGGTAACGTCGCCGTTTGGAAGAAGAACATTCCGATACTGTCGTGCGTCCACGCAGGTTAGGGCTCCGACCACTGGCTGACGTGGTGCAACGATCTTAGGGTCGACGCTTCCACCCCTACTGCTCACCGGCCGCGCTTTTATCAGGGCTTCGGTAGGAATAATGTCGGCTATATCTGGGTGGGGCTCGCCCAAGGCCACGAATCGGATCAAGGGGATGTCCGCGTCGACGAGTTGACGAACCAGATCGCGATACTTGTCTCCGACCAGGCGGCTGTTCATGTAGGTGCCGTCATCGAAAACATGGACCACGAATACGCCCAAGCGCAAGGCTTGCAATCGTTGCAGGTCCTGCCCGTTCATTCCCACCAGCGTCGTAAAAATCCTGATGCCATGGCCTTTGGCGAAGGCGTGCTCCACCATTTCGGTACAGTCCGGATTGAGCCAAGGTTCGGAGTATCCCGCAAAACCAATGTCGACGGAAGTCGGTACGCGGGCCAGACACCGCTTGAAATCTTCAAGATCCAGATGACTCGCATGAGACACTTTTCTTTGCCGGACCGCGAACTTGTCCTGGGGACAATATGAACATCCTACGACGCATCCCGTGGTCGTCGTTATCTCCAAAACCCTGCCGGCTGTGTTTGCTGAGCGAAGTTCCGGTAAAATCACTGGTGATTACTCCCATCTACTTCCTGCGAAGCGCCACGATGGTGTGCGTGTGCCTTTGGCTTTCTGATACCGCCTGCTGATCTACCGAGGCAACGCAGACATCTACCCTTTTTGGCAGCCTAAGCCGCCCGGTTCACCGACTTGCCGGGCCGACCTTCACAAACTTCCAGCGCGTCGGACCAGAGACAGCATTGCATCTTTCGAGGCATCACTCGCTCCGGAGATGTAGCCTCAACCGTTGGTCGCTGGCCCGTCGCCGAGATGCGCGCGCAGCACCCTCGAACCCGCCGGAGAGAAGCTTTCTGGATGCCGTCGATCATCCTTCATCGAGCGAGTTCCGTGTTCTCATGCGGGTCAGCCCTCACACTATATTGCCGCACATCGACCAGCAAAGGCCGAGCTAGTGCGCCTGGCGCGCAGTTACTGCGAGATAGGCTTCGAAAAGCCCGACAGAGCTAAGACGCTCCGCTGTATTGAACCCGACATGTTTTCTGACAGCTGTCAGATTTTGGACACACATCACTCATCGTCAGTCGCTTAATACGGATGGTAGTTTCTTCCAGGAATCGGTGACATTGAACACCACCCTGTCATGACCGCCCAATCTCAGCGAAGCGAACTCAGCATCGCCACCAGGACCAAGCCTGAAGATAAATCCGCCATAGCAGCGTCAACGACATTTTGCTTTCGAAGCCGGATGGATTGCACGAGGTGATTCGCGCCGTGATGCAGGAGGTGCTCGAGGCCGAGATGGACGAGGCGCTGGGTGCTTCGAAGAGCGAGCGCACGCCGGAGCGTCTCGGCTATCACGCGCGCTACTACGGGCGGAGAACTAGCTGCGCACCTACGGCGGTTCGATAATCCCAAGGTTCAAAGCTTTTACAACAGCTACCGTTCTGCTGGTCGCATCCAACTTCCGCATTACATTTTTTAAATGGAAATCTATCGTATTTCGTGATCTGCCTAAAATAGTTCCTATTTCCCAAGATGATTTTCCTTGTGACACCAAATCAATGCACTCTATTTCTCTCGGAGACAGGTTATGAGCTCGTTCCGACGCAGTCGTAGTGTCGAACTTCGTAACCATCCGATGAAACCGCAGCGCGGCCATTTGCAGGTAGGTGATCGCTCTATTCTGCAATTCGCAGTCCGAGGATTGAGCAAAACTCACAAACCTAAAGCTGCCACCAGGGCCATGTAATGGGACGGTAACGCCTGACCTCAAGCCGAATGTTGCTGCTTCGTCCAAGACGCGGCGTCCATCTTCAGTTATGTTTTCATCAGTATACACCTCGCTCCATCGAAAGGGTCCCGCCTCCTTTCGACCTTTCTTGATGAGGGGGTCTATTTTGGCATAGCCCATTCTCGAGTAGCGCTCCTGCCATTCAGCGGGATAATTCCACATCACCACAGAACCCTCTCGGTTCGGCTTGAAAGCCCTCTCTGATGCGAGCGGCCCATAGGCAATCCACGGGCAATCGAAATTCAGCGCAAACGCAGACAACAGTTCGAACAACTGTTCGGATTGAGCGACATCATCAGTCATCTTGAGGAATAGGTCTAACTCCACCGCAATCCGCCGGAGTTCCATGATGTCTCCTTCATTGCGTTCTCATTGGTGCACAGTTTGCTCCAACCCAGCCTCGCAACATCCGAAGTCAACGGGACTCGAGCCGGAGTTCCTTCCGCCACCTGGAGTACCCTCAAGAGTCGTGCCAGCTTGCGAGCGAAGCTTCTCCTTCAGGTCGTCAATCGACGGGGGAGGTACCCAGGAGGCGAACCGACAGCACTGTGTCGGGGAGCGCACAATCCGACAGTCGAGCATTCGATTGACGGAATATGGGCAGGAAAGTATTCGCGGCGCGCTTTTGAAATCAGCACCTAAGTGCCGGGCCTGAGAAAGCTGCATTGCAACTGTACTTATTTGATCGAGGCAAGAACAAGCTCAAAATTCAATCGATACATCGACCTTCTTTTCCAATCTCCCGAGTTGAGCAGCCGTAGCAATCGTATTCGACTGGATGGCGGCTGACTTTCTCCAGGCTCGGTAACCTGCTGAATTTGTCCTTCGGATGTTCCCGCTCAGTTGGCACGACTTTTGAACTCACCGTCGTGAGGCGGCAAGAGCTGCCCGCCAAAATTGATGCTGTTATGGGGGAGGTCGAAATTCCAGTTTTGTCTTTTATCGTCTTTGGGACCGAGCGTGTTGATGCGCCCGCTTGGAAACTATGAGACGTTTCCCCGTCCATGGGCGCGGCGCCACTTGTCGCGACGTTTTCGCCTTCACTGTTCGCCTCTGGAACAGGCAGCCGGCCCGGCTCGCGATCATCATGACCGCGATGCTCGCCTCCACGCTGGCTGACGTGTTGATGCCGCTCTATTCTGGCCGACTCATCGACGCTGTTTCTCGTGCTGCTAATGCGGCAGCACCAGCTTCGGATTCAGCTGTTGCAGCATTCTCTGTACCGATTGCATTGGCACTCGGTTCCATTGCCATGCGCCACGTCGCCTTAATTGGCCTGAACGACCTGGTGTTGAAAATGATTTCCGATGTCGCGACCGAAGCGTTCCATCATGTGCAGCGTTTTTCGACAGACTGGCATGCAAACAGCTTCGCCGGCTCGACAGTGCGCAAGATAACGCGCGGCATGTGGGCGCTCGACCTCCTCAACAGCACGATACTCGTCACGCTGCTCCCGTCGTTTGTCATCTTGATCGGCTCGACGGTGCTGCTCGGCTGGCACTGGCCGGTCATGGGCGTGATCTTTGCTTGCGGCTCTCTCGTCTACCTTGCGTTTTCGATTTCGCTGTCGCTCGGCTATGTCGCGCCAGCGGCGAGCCTTGCCAACCGATGGGACACAAGGCTCAGCGGCGCGCTTGCGGACGCGGTCAGTTGCAACGCTGTGGTCAAGGGCTTCGGCGCAGAGGTTCGCGAAGACGAGCGGCTTGCAAATATCATGACGAAATGGCGGCACCGCGCGCGCCGGAGCTGGGTGCGCGGAACGATCATCGGCTCAACCCAAGGCGTAACTTTGGTTGCGCTCAGGGTGGCGGTGGTCGGATATGCCCTGCTTCTGTGGTCGCATGGACAGGCAACGCCGGGCGAGATAGCATATGTTCTCACGTCCTTCATCGTCCTGCAGGGCTATCTGCGTGATGCCGGCATGCATGTCCGCAACGTGCAGCACTCGGTTAATGATATGGAAGAACTGGTGGCCATCCACAATCAGAAGGTGGATGTTGCCGATCGTCCAGAGGCCAAGCCGATCCGGATCACGAACGGCCGTATCGATTTCGAGAACGTCCACTTCCGCTACGCCAACCATCCCCTGCCGCTCTATAGCGAATGTTCGCTGTCGATTGAAGCTGGCGAAAGGGTTGGGTTGGTTGGACCCTCCGGTTCCGGCAAGACAACATTCGTGAAGCTGATCCAGAGACTCTACGACCTGAGCGGCGGCCGGATCCTGATAGACGGTCAGGACGTCTCCGAGGTGACCCAAGAGTCCCTTCGTTCGCAGATCGCGATCGTGCAGCAGGAGCCGATCCTGTTTCACAGGTCGCTTGCCGAGAACATCGCCTATGGCCGGCCTGGCGCGAGCCAGGCCGAGATCGAGCAAGCGGCACGGCTGGCAAGTGCCCACGAATTCATCGCGCCCCTGCCGAAGGGCTATGGGACATTGGTCGGCGAAAGGGGTTTGAAGCTCTCCGGCGGCGAGCGCCAGCGCGTGGCGATCGCGCGCGCCTTCCTCGCGAACGCGCCGATCCTGATTCTGGACGAGGCCACATCGAGCCTCGATTCGGAATCCGAGGTGCTCATTCAACAAGCGGTGGATCGGTTGATGGTGGGTCGAACCACACTCGTCATCGCACACCGGCTGTCGACCGTCCGCTCGCTCGATCGGCTGCTCGTCTTCGACCGTGGCCGCATCATGGAGGACGGCGATCATGCCGCCCTGATCAATCTCGATGGTGGCATTTACCGCCGCCTCTTCGAACGGCAGGCGTTGGAACTCGCGAAGGGCCTGGCCTGATCGCTAAACCGGCTTGCGCGATGCGCCGAGCCGTTGCCGGAGAGGGGTGTGGCAGTGACGAGCGGCGGGCGTTAGGCCGGCAAAACAAGCACGGCCGGAACTGTCCGCCAAACGGGCGAGCGGGAATGCACCACGTCTAAGCTTCGGCGAATGCGCGCAGTTACACGCGGGCACCGAATTGTCGCGCCTAACGGCGCACGCACCAAAAGGGCGGGAATGTCGACGGCCCGGGAAGAGTGCGGCCCTCGCCGTTACCCACATTTCGCCAAAGGAAGCGAAGTCAGCACAGGCCGGCTGGGAGCCCTGTCGCTGGCCCAACCTACCGCACGCCGGCCACGTCAACGCTTCAAAGTCCCTTCGGTTCGCACAGTCGTCCCCTTGGAGACCCGGAAGCGCAGGAGCTCCGACCGCAGTCTTCGCTCAACTCTCGCCATCTGCTCCGGGATTGGATTCCGTTCCCTTGCTAGCACTGTGGCAGCTGAGCACGAACTCGCCGGCCTCGTGTCTTTCGATTACGGCCAACGGGCTTAGGAAGAGATTGGATTCGCCGGCCCTCTGCGGAGCGAATGAACAGTTCTACAGATCATCGACGTCCGCGAAAAAGAGCACGCAGCCGAAGTAGTCGGCCTGAAGCAGCAGCGAACAGGCCAGCGTCGTGACGACTGCCACACGGAGCGAATCCAAAGCGAAGTAAACCATCGACGCATTGCTGCACAGGACCAGCCCCACGAGCCGACAAAAAGATGAAGTGCACGCCGTTCTCCTGGTTTTCGCCAGATCATGTTGCGAGCTCGTCGGCCGCAACATGCGTCTGGCAGTTCTTGGGGCAGACGCGGCCGCAGGCTCCGCAGCCGATGCAGCGGCCGGCATCATCGACAACCATGATCATGCGATTGAGCTTGCCGTCGAAATCGTCGTCCTCGTCATCGCAGGGGCCGAGGATTTCACCCGCATCATCAACGCCGTGAAGATGCATGACATCGCGCGAGCAGACCTTGAAACAACGGCAGCAGCCGATGCAGGTCTTGCTATCGATGGAGGTCAGGTACGACGGCATCCAAATGGAGCCGTCACGGGTGGTGAATGTGCGCATCATCCTAAATTCTTCATTGAAGCGAGTTCTCTCTTGGCAACATCCAACTCGGCATAAACGGCTTGGGTTTTCTCGGCGACTTCCTGTATGTCGGCCCACTTGCCCGGCAGACCCTCGACAAGGTCCTGCAATGCCATCTTGGCAATAGCTGCACGCAACTGGAGCTTTCGGACTTTCTTCCTCATCTTATCTAGGTCTGACATAGATCCTTCCTGGAACAATGGTTTTGTTGATGCGCTCCATCTCGGGCTAGGCTTCAATGGCTGCAGTCGCATCGTCGACCAGTTTCGTACCGGCCTCAGCAAGTTTGCGGAAAGTCTCGAAGCCGAACCGGTGGACGTCTCGACAGAACGCCCAACCGCTGGAAGCCCCCACGGGTTTCATTTCTATTGTCGGCGACGTCGACACGCCGGAGCGCTCCTCGATCGCAAGCGCTACGGCGGTGTAAAACATGTCGAGCCTCCACAGCGCGTCAGGATCGGGATCGCCGCCAAAGGGTACCGCACGTTGCTGTTGCTTGGTGATGATGAACTCGGCCAGCAGCTCGGCATCCGAATGGCCTTCCCATAAGCCGAAGGAATCCTGAGTACGAATGAGCCGCAGGAGGCATTTGACGAACGGGGAAGCAAGGGCCTCGTCGTCCTTGTGGACAGCAGGGCCAACCGGAGGAATTTCGTTGTTCGTCATTTCAGTCTTCGTCTTCGAGGTACGATTTCCTTTTCCTGCGATGCCCACTCCGGGTCGGCTTGCGTGGCCGACGAATGGCTTGGGCGGGCCAACCCCAAGAGTGCCCCGTGGCCGACCTCGACATGTCCACGAGTGCGAGACCTGCGGCGCGAATTCGCGGCGCACATTGTCTGCGCCGCGATCCGACCGGTGGTCAACGCAATTGAAATCCAACCTGCCGCAAGCCGCCGCCCTGCTGCATCGACATACTTGCTGCGAAGAGAGCCTCGATGGGCGGATTGGCCAGTGTTCAATTCCAATTGTCAGTCCCTTCGCGATTCTTGCTCAGGAAGTGACTGCGTTTTGAGTTTCGGGTGCCTTCTTTTGCGGAGCCACACAAAGATCCGCGTGACAGGCAGGCTCACCCGTGTAGTTGGCCAGTGCTTCGAGCAATGGGGTAAGATAGTACTGTTTGGTGTGGTCCGGAATTGGCCCCAGCCGGTCCACCGATTTCAGTGCCACCTCGATCAACTCGATTGCGCGATCTTTGTTGCCGCTCTCGTAATAATACTGAGCTACCGGGAGGTACCGGAGGTACTTAAACGGGCCATCGCCGTTCGGGGGATTGAGTGCCAGTATCTGTTCCGAGAGCTCGTTGCCCATCGCAAAGCGCTCCGCGCGCGGAAGATGGGAATTGTCCATCGTGGGATCGAAGAGTTGGTTGAGGGCCAAGGCCATCCACGACACCGCGTCGGACGTTTTGTCGATCGCGTCCTCGACCAATTCTCGCATGACCGGCATGCCGGTCTTGATGTCGCGCAGCTTGTGAAGCAGAAGATCCGCATGAATCTGCCGGAACTCACAAGAGTCTGGCATCAAGGCGAGGCCTTCTTCGATGGCCAAGAGCGCCGCCGTCCAATTCTCGGCCTGCATCGCCGGCTCAAGTTTGGCGTATATCGGCCCGGTAAGCGACATTTCGCGCGCTGCAAGTTGGTTATGCGCGATGCGCTTTGCATCGGCGGCTTTCGCTTCATAGCTGCTGCGCCAGCTGCCGTTAAGGACTTTCGGCAAAACGTCATCGAGTTCCGCCGGGTGGCCGATAAAAGCGATGTGGCCGTCGCGGTCGACCACGAACGAGGTGGGAATCCCAATCGAAGAGCTGGGATCCATCCAGAGCTTGTTCATTTCGCCAATGTAATCGAACCCGATACGATAATTCAGATTCGGGAACTCCTCGGTCAGCCAGGCATCCACGTTGGTCCGCGCCTCGTCTGCGGTAGGACCCTGTTCGCAGGCGGCAACTCCGACCGCCTCAAATCCGCTGCCTTCATATTTCTCCTGCAGTTCGATCAAATGGGGCATGGCGTCGACACATGGTCCGCACCAAGTCGCCCAAAACTCAACGAGGTAGACCTTGCCGGGCCGAAAGTTCGTGAGGGGCTCGCCACGCAGCCAGTTCTCCACTTTGATCGCAGGAGCCGGGGACCCCATACGCAGTTCCATCTTGGTGTCCAAAGTCATTCCACACCTTTCGTCTCTTTTGTCGCGGAATATTTTCCAGTCAAAATCGGACACGGTCTCGAGGGCATCGCTCCCTCTGGCTTGCTTCAGCGAAGCTCTCACCGTGTTGCCGCACATCAAGCTGCAACGGAGGTGCCAATTCCCTCAGCTCCGGTAAGCGGCGGGAAATGCTTTGAAATTCTCCACGAGGCCAAATGCGGCCGATTGTCGTGAACCCGACATGTCTTCTGCCGCTGTCGGGTTTCGCCCTATCACTCTTGAGAGCTTGGACGGCTCGCCTGTGATTAGACTGGCCTCGGTCCTCGAGCAGTGGCAGTTTGGCGCCAGTTCGAAAGCGCGAACTCGCCGGCTTGGTCCTCGTGCCGCCACCGCCGCGTGTGGATTCTTGCCCCGGAGTCAAAATTCGCCTCGCGGTTGCCAACGGCGGCATGCGCTCAATGCGCGTGGCGTTGAGCACCGACAGCACGTAATGGTACCAATTAGTGGATGCCCGTCGCTGCCTCCACTTCTCCAGCCAAGCGCTCGAACGACGCTACCTACCCACGTTCGAGCGCGACCGCGGAATCGCAGACTGCCGAACGTCAGCCGTTGCGAAAGGTGTAGCCGTACCCGTTGATCGCCGGTGCGCCGCCTAGATGTGCGTAGAGGACCCTCGATCCCTGTGGAAAGAAGCCCCTCTGGACGAGGTCGATCATCCCTTGCATCGATTTGCCCTCGTAAACGGGGTCCGTAATCATGCCCTCGAGCCGCGCGCACAAACGGATTGCCTCTTTGGTTTCCTCCGATGGAACGCCATAACCCGGGTACGCGTAGTCCATGAACAACACCACGTCTGCCTCGACAATTTCCGCTCCGAGGTGGACGAGCTTCGCTGTATTTTGGGCGATGCCAAGCACCTGCGCCTTGGTCTTGGCGGGCATGGCGGAGGCATCGATACCGATCACGTTGCGCTGTCGACCATCCTTGGCGAACCCGACGAGCATGCCGCCGTGGGTTGAACCAGTCACCGTACAGACGACGATATAGTCGAAGGCAAACCCAAGCTGCTCTTCCTGGGCACGCACCTCCTCAGCGAACCCCACATAGCCCAGGCCGCCGTATTTGTGGACAGAGGCGCCGGCAGGTATCGCATATGGCCTGCCGCCCCTTGCCTTGACTTCATAAAGTGCCTTTTCCCAGCTGCGGCGGATGCCGATGTCAAAGCCCTCGTCAACCAGGCGCACCTCTGCCCCCATGATGCGGCTCAAGAGGATATTGCCGACCCGGTCGTAGACAGCATCATCATGTGGGACCCAGCTCTCCTGGACCAGGAGGCATTTCATGCCGATCTTGGCGGCGACCGCAGCGACCATGCGCGTATGGTTGGACTGCACGCCACCGATTGTGACGAGCGTATCGGCATCTGACGCGATCGCGTCGGGCACAATGTATTCGAGCTTGCGCAGCTTGTTTCCGCCGAACGCGAGACCGGAGTTGCAGTCCTCGCGTTTGACGTAGATTTCCACCTTGTCGCCCAGATGCTTGCCGAGGCGGTCGAGCCTCTCGATCGGCGTGGGTCCAAAGGTGAGCGGATAACGTTCGAATTTTTCCAGCATGCTATCTCCAGCAAAAAAGTACCTGAACCTGCTACGCACCGGTCAGCCCAGGGGTATGGTCGCGTGTTAGCCGAACACAGATTCCCTATACGATCAGCTCAGTCATCAGAGGGTGACCAAAATTGGTGTGGGTCTGAGCACTGATCCTGTCATCCGCGCATCAAAGCAGCAGCACATGCTGGGCATTCGACCAAGCCGGGACACAGCTGAAAATTGCATTCCGCAGTTGATCAGAGTCAGACGACTGGTACCCGAGCTTTCCTGTAACCATCGGCATGCTGGCCCCTGTGGCGAGTTCCACGAGCGCGGCTAGAGGACTGCCAGATCAGAAAGAGCACGCGGCCGAAGTAGCCGGCCTGAAGCAGCAGCGAACAGGCCAGCGTCGTGACGACTGCCACACGGAGCGAATCCAAAGCGAAGTAAACCATCGACGCATTGCTGCACAGGACCAGCCCCACGAGCCGACAAAAAGATGAAGTGCACGCCGCTCCCCTGGTTTTCGCCAGATCATGTTGCGAGCTCGTCGGCCGCAACATGCGTCTGGCAGTTCTTGGGGCAGACGCGGCCGCAGGCTCCGCAGCCTATGCAGCGGCCGGCATCATCGACAACCATGATCATGCGATTGAGCTTGCCGTCGAAATCGTCGCCTCGTCATCGCAGGGGCGAGGATTTCACCCGCATCATCAACGCCGTGAAGATGCATGACATCGCGCGAGCA
>SAKE01000046.1 GCA_004017275.1 Mesorhizobium sp.
GATGGTCTGCGCCATTCCCCCTCTCCGTCTCGGCTTCGCCGAGCCACCTCTCCCCCGCTCCGCGGGGGCGAGGAACCCAAGTCCATCGACGCTTCATACAATTTGAATTATCCTCCACCCGCGAACCCTTCGGCGCGCTAAAAGATTTCGTCAGGGATTTGCCTGTATCGTGCGGGGTCGGTGTAGGATTTGCGCAGTCTCGTTCGTCCTTCGGACGAAAAGCGCTGCAGAGAGCATGATCCCGAAAAGTGGGAACCGGTTTTCGGGTAAGATCATGCTCAAGCTAAAATGTCAGTGCATGGCCGCGTAGGAGTGTATCATGGCGCCCAGGGCAAGTTGGAAGGGTTATCTCAAGCTCAGCCTCGTCAGCTGTCCGGTGCGGTTATACCCCGCCACCAGCGCCAGCGAGCGCATCAGCTTCAACCAGCTGCACAAGAAGACCCACAACCGCATCAACATGAAGCCGGTCGACCCCGAACTGGGGCTCGTCGAGCGTTCGGACTTGGTCAAGGGTTACGAATACGAGGACAAGCAGTACATCATCATCGATGATGCCGACCTCGACGCGGTGCGCATCGAATCCAACCACACGATGAACATCGAGGCCTTCGTCGACGAGGATGAGGTCGACGTCATCTATCAGGACGCGCCGTATTATCTGGCGCCTGACGGTGCGATGGCGGAGGAAACCTTCGCCGTGCTGCGCGAAGCGATGCGCAAATCCGGCAAGCTGGCGATCGCACGCCTGGTGCTGTCGAGCCGCGAGCGGGTGGTGACAATCGGCGCGCGCGAGAACGGCATGTTCGTGTGCACCTTGAGGAACCCGAACGAAGTGCGTGGCACGGCTGAATATTTCGGCAACATCCCGGCCGGCAAGCCCGACGCGGAAATGCTGCAGCTGGCCGAAGCGCTGATCAAGCAGAAGGAAACCACCTTCGATCCGAAGAACTATGAGGACCGCTACGAGGCGGCACTCATGACGATGATCCGCGAGAAGCTGAAGGGCCACAAGCCGATCATCGCGGCGGCACCCGAACGCGGCAATGTCATCAACCTGATGGATGCGCTGAAGGCGAGCCTGTCGCAATCGAAGCCGCCGGCGAAGTCGAAGAGCAAGGCCGACGAGGTGGCGAAGCCAGCCGCGAAGAAGGCGGCAGCGGGTGGTGCTGCTGAAAATCCGCTGAAGGCCAATCTGCTGAAGGCGGTCGGCAAGAGCAAGAAATGACGGCACCGGCCGTCCCGGGGGCCGTCTTCGGCACCATCGGTGCACTGGCGGCGTTTCCGCTGCGGCTGGCCGCGCGTGAGGTGGAACGCCAGCACGGCCAGTTGCGGCGCGGTGTGACCAGGCGCACCACGCATGTCGTGTTCGGCCGAACACTTCTCGCCAAGGCGGCACTGACCAAGAACGGTGACGCCGAGATCGAGTGCCGTGTCGTCGCCGAGCGCGCGGCCGGGCACAAGCTGCTCAGCGAGAACGGTTTCCTGCGCCTGCTCGGACTGATGAAGGCACCAGAGGCGTCTTCATTGTCGCGGCAATCGCTGATCGAGCAATCGCGGCTATCGGGTGCCGACCTCGATCTGCTCAGCCTGTTCGATGCCTTCGAACATGACGCAGAACCCTATTCCTTCCGCGACCTAATCCTGGCGCGCAAATATGCCGGGCTTATCGCCGGCAGTGCGACATGGGGCGCGATCGCGCGCTCCGTCCATCGTTCCGGTCCGGTGGCGTCGCTGACCGCGAAGTCGCTCAATGTCGGCTCGCAGCACGGGCGCGCTGACGCGATCTATCTCGAAGGCGGCCAGAGTGAACTCGACGGGCAGTTGCTGTTCGATCTCGGCAACGCCGGTTCGGCCGGCGACGACACGCTGGAAGAGCTGTTCGCCGAGGCGGAAGCGGCGGAGGAGGGCGGCGACCATGATGGGGCTGCCGCGCTCTATCAGCGCTGCCTGGCCATCGACCCGAGCGATGCCATCGCCGCCTTCAACCGCGCCAACTGCCTGCGCGCCGGCGGCCACGCGGCTGATGCCGCACACGACTATATCAGTGCGATGAAACTGGACCCGGCCTTCGTCGAGGCGTGGTTCAACCTCGCCGGGCTGATGAGCGAGCAAGGCCGCGACGCCTCGGCCCGAAGGCACCTGCAGAAGGCGATCGCGCTCGACAAGAATTATGCCGATCCGGTGTTCAACCTCGCCCGGCTGGAATTCGACGCCGGCAATCTGCTGGAAGCGCGGCGGCTGTGGGCACGCTATCTGGAGCTCGACGCGGAGTCCGAATGGGCGCGGGTGGCCACCAAGGGGGTGCAGTTCGTGGATCTGCAACTGGCGCGGACGGCGGGGTGAGGGGCGTTGATGGCAGCGCTTAAGCACCCCCCTCTGTCCTGCCGGACATCTCCCCCTCAAGGGGGGAGATTGGCTGTCGCCATCGCTTTCGCCAACCGTCACCGTTGGAGGGTGAGCGAAACGGCAAAGCTGCCGATCTCCCCCCTTGAGGGGGAGATGTCCGGCAGGACAGAGGGGGGCGCGAAGGAACTCGGCCTTTATGGGAAGGCCACCCTATGACCACCTTCCTCTTCGACGGCCACGATACCGCCCCCGTCACCATCCTGCTCGCGCATGGCGCGGGCGCGTCGATGGACTCGCCCTCGATGACCGCCACCGCCAAGGCCCTCGCCGCTGCCGGTTTCCAGGTTGCGCGCTTTGAATTCCACTATATGGCCGCCCGCCGCTACGGCCACCGCAAGCCGCCGCCGCGGGCCGAGACGGTGAACCCGGAATATGTCAAGGCGATCGCCGATCTCAGGGCAAAGGGCGTGACCGGACCGCTGATCATCGGCGGCAAGTCGATGGGCGGGCGCGTCGCCTCGATGGTCGCGGACGAGATGTTTGCCAAGGGCGAGATCTCAGGTCTGATCTGCCTCGGTTATCCCTTCCACCCGCCGGCCAAGCCCGAGCAATTGCGCACCAAACACCTCGCCGATCTCAAGACGCCAACGCTGATCTTCCAGGGCACGCGCGACGAGTTCGGCACGCGGGACGAGGTTGCGGGTTATGGCCTTTCCGATGCGATCGAGGTGATCTGGCTGGAGGACGGCGACCATGATCTGAAGCCACGCAAGAGCGTTTCGGGATTCTCGGCTGGCGATCATCTGAAGAGGTTGGCGGAGACCATAAAAGCCAAGCTGGCGCGACCATCGACTTCGTCATCCTAGGGCGGAGCAAGGAGCGAAGCGACGCGCGCAGACCCTAGGATCCATGCCGTGACTTTCGAGAGCAGCAACGCAGCAAAATTCTGCACGGCCGAGTTCTATCGCAGGCATCACGGCATGGATCCTCGGGTCAAGCCCGAGGATGACGAAGCGCGATGAAGATCGCCTCCTTCAACATAAACAACATCAACAGTCGCCTCGAAAACCTGCTGGCATGGCTGGCTGCGGTAAAACCCGATGTTGTCTGCCTGCAGGAGTTGAAGGCGCGCGACATGCAGTTTCCGCGCTCGGCCCTTGCGGCGGCCGGCTATGGCGCTGTGTGGAAGGGTGAGCCGACCTGGAACGGCGTTGCCATCCTGGCGCGAGGTTCGGAACCGGTGCTGACCCGCGACGCGCTGCCCGGCGACGATGCCGACAGGCAGAGCCGCTACATCGAGGCGGCGGTGGGCGGCATCATCATCGCTTGCCTCTATGCGCCGAACGGCAACCCGCAGCCGGGACCGAAATTCGCCTACAAACTTGACTGGCACGCGCGGCTGGAGGCGCATGCCGAACAATTGCTCGACACCGGCCTGCCGGTGGTGCTGGCCGGCGACTACAACATCGTGCCCGAGCCGCGTGATATCTACCCCACCCGCTCCTATGACGACAACGCGCTGGTGCAGCCGGAAAGCCGGGCTTCCTTCGCCGCGCTGCTCGAGCAGGGCTGGACAGACGGCCTGCGCAAAAAGCATCCGAAGGAGACGCTCTACACCTTCTGGGATTATCGCCGCAACCGCTGGCCGCGCGATGCCGGACTTCGGCTCGACCACATCTTGCTGTCGAAGAAACTGGCGCGGCGCCTGACCGCCGCCGGCATCGACCGCGACGTGCGCGGCGAGGACGGCGCCAGCGACCATGCGCCTGTATGGGTGGAGATCAGATGAGCGCGCGATCGGTCCTGTCGGGTTCCTCGATACCGCCATCCAGTGGCTTCGCCATTTTGCGAGCATCTTTTCCGCTGGTAATCTGATGGCCTAAACCGTGCGGTGTGCCGTGCGGAGCCGGCAACATAGGCGCCGAGGGGGGCCGATGAACCGCGTCGTCGACAGGCTGCTTGCAGTCATCCTGCTCTTGCTGGCCGTGGTTTGCTGCTGGCGCGCCTGGCTGGCGCTGGGCGATGCGGCCATCATCTGGCGTGATGTCTCGTCTTTCACCGGGAATGCCGCCTCGTTGCAGCTGGCGGGGTTGCTGGCGGTGGCGCTCGCCTGCCTGCTTGGCGCCGGGCTGTTCTGGGCCGGGCTTTTGCCGGGCCGAGCCAGCCACGCCGCAGGGGCGCCGCTGTTTGGCCGCGCCGATCCGATCGACTGGACCGCCGGTTTCGACTTGCAGAGAATGAACGAAAGGCGAGCGGCTTATATCGCCGCCCTCAAAGCCGCCGATCAGCATGACATCGGCCCGTTGCTGACCTTTGTCGGTTTGCCAAGACTGTCATGACCTGCCGCGGCAACGGCGCGGGTGCCTTGATCGTCTCCCCCGCCGTGCTATGTAAAACTCATGTCAGCTCCCAGCCTCCCAGACAATGCGCCGCTCATCGTCATCGATCTCCAGACCGGCATGTTCGACGGTGTGCACGAGCCGCCGATCCATGATGCGCCTGACATTGTCGAGCGTGCCCGGGCGGTGATCGACTGGGCGCGGCGCAGCGGGCGCAGGGTCGCTTTTATCAGGCATGATGGACCCGAGGGCGACCCATTGGCGCCGGGTGAACCGGGCTGGCCGGTGTGGCCGGAACTTGGCCAGGCAGCGGATGAGCCGACCTTTGCCAAATCCGTGCGCGATGCTTTCAGCAATCCCACCTTCGGCGACTGGGTTGCCGGGCAGGGCGCGGGTGCTGTCGTGCTCTTGGGCGCACAGACCGATTTTTGCGTGGCGGCGACGGTCAAGGGCGCGATGGCCAGAGGGCTCGGTGTGACCGTGGTTTCCGATGCCCACAGCACGCTGGACAGCGCCAGTGAGAGCGCCGAGCAGGTCATCATCAGGCACAATGGCGAATTCGCCGAGGCCGGCGTCAATCTGGTGACCACAAAGGCACTGATCGGCAACTGAGGCCGCAGCGAACATGGCGGCTACCGCCGTCGCACGACTTCGCCCAATCGGATGACAGCGCCAGGCGTCTGCCGTGGTCGACGCGGACGGGGGGGCGCATTGTTGGGATGGCTCGGGCGCCCGCGTCAACCAGGGCGGCTCGTACCGCCGCATTAGCAACATTGCACATTGCACGCCGTTCGAAACTTCCGCGAAAGCGGAATAGGCCGGGGCTGAAGTACCGATTCTGTGCCTGGGATTTCGGCGTGCCGAAAAACAGTTTCCCTTGCCGCATTGACCGCCGGCGGGGAATGACTGGCGCTTCAAATGTCCGGCCGGCTGACGACAGGCTGGTCAACCTCACCGACTGAAGAGCGCTAAGGGATGGTTCTGGCAGGACTTCAGTCTTATTTGCGTCAGTTCTAATATGCCTCTAGATTGGGCAGCGCGGGGCACAATCCATATCCGAACCCGTAACGGCCTGGCACGACCCCAACGTCCCCCCGACTGCGAAGCGTGCCGGGCCGTTCCTTGTCTGTACCGGCCGGGCAGACTGCCCAATGTCAATTGGCGCCGCTCCGACCGCGACCAAATCACGGCGACCCTGGCTGCCTCGGCGCCGGAATCAAAAATCTGCTGATTGTCGGCATGTCGAGGAACGATGCTGCTATCAGATCGTCGCCATCCATCCGGCCGCCCACGGCAGAGGACGTCATAGCTCCACTCGTCTTGACTGAAGCTGGCATGTGCAAGCCCGTTGCCATGACTGGCGACGGGCTTGGGTCAATTCGAAGTTCAGTCGTAGACCTTCACAATCTTGCGGGTGCCCGGATCGACCAGAACCGTGCGGTTGTCGATCACCACATAGCGGTATTTGACGTCGGGAACCTCATGAAGTTCGACCGTGTCCGGCAGAGCAGTTCCGACATTCAGTTCCACGCCGGGAATCTTCACCGAAGCGAGGGGCTGCTTCTTCACGTACTCGCGGATGACCGTGTCCTGCTCAGGCTGAATGATAACGTCCTGAGCCGCCACAGCGCCGACTCCGGCCAACAGCAACAGCGCCGCTGCGGCGCCTGTTAGGTGCATTCTCATGCCGTTTCTCCTTGTGAGGTCAGCACATGACAAGATCGTCCAACGCTGACGTTGATCTGAACTTGAGCCAAATAAAAATGTTCCGCGGCTTGGGCTTCGGTCGGAAGAGACTTGCGACTTAAGTCGGGTTCGAAAGCGCATTGGTCTTACCGAGGGCAGCGGCTGGAACGGCCTGTTGCTCGCGGCTGTTGTCTCTCGGAAATTCGGAGAAAGCAGATGGATAAAAGTGTTGGCCAAGCGCGCTGGTTGCTTGCACCGATCTTCGCGACAGCCGTCACCTTCTTGGTGATGGGAATAGTCCTTGGCTGACATGTCGTGGGTCGGCGCAGCTACGTCCCTTCCTGCGCTGATAGGATTCGCGAGCTGCTTCGGCGGCTCGCGAGTCCTCAATTTTCAACTAGCCCCGATCGGCCCGGCAGCCGCATCTTCTTCGGGTTGTCAGGTCGAAGGCTGACGTTGGATGAGAGAGCCCAAGGATGGATCGGCACCAGGCAGGGCGGCAGCGAATGACGACAGGATCCTGGTGTGCTGAAAAAAACGGCCCGGCGGCCAGGTGCAAGGGAGGCACGCCGGGCCAGCCGACTTCTGGCGGTCGCCGGCCGATTTATATATCAGTTACCTCTAATGTTAATGCAAGCTCAAACCGTCGGTGGCCAAAGGCTGTCGGGCATCAGGGAGCGACTGTATGTTCCACCGCGGGGACAGGCTCGATCAATTCACCGCTCTGCCATCAGCCGCCTGAACCGATCGGGCGGGCGGCGAAGACAGCGCGTGTTGATCCGACGGCTGCTCGCCGAAGTAGAGCGAACCGCCGAGAGCGAGGAACACGATGCCCACCGCCATCAATCCGACCATCAGCACGGCGATTGCCGTGCCCGGGCCATGGCCCGTTTTGACGATGGTTGAACGATGGGGCATCGCGCTGTTCTCCTGACACGGTCCCGGCGATACCGGAGCTTTCGCGACAAACGGCAAAGCGAGGCCCGATGTTCCCTTGTCCGGGCTTCAATCGGTCACATCGGGCTTTTGCTTTTTTCTGTAGGACCAAGGTCTTAGATGTCGAGCGCAAAGGTCCAAGGGGCCTTGTTCAGTTCCGGCAATGTCCTTTGGACGTTCCGCTATTTTAGTCAAAACTGATATAATGCCAGGGCGGAAAACTTAGCCGGCCAAGCGCCGTCGCCCTCAAAGCAGGCATGGAAAGTGTGGCTTTGGCAAGTTCGACAACAGACCGTCACATCTCAAGCGACGAGAGGCTCACGTCTCATCGAACCGCCCCTCGCGAGTCGGATGACGTCGGATCGCTGCCTCTTCCTCGTCGTCGGGCAGCGCGTCGTCGCTGTCCTGATAGGCGTTGTCGTCATCTTCATCGGGCAGATCGCCATCCTTCTCCGTGCCGTAGCGCATGTCGCCGTTTTCCGGCGCGGAGTCGGGCAGGATCTTGCCGCCCTTGACCGCCTCCCAATCCTTGAAAAGACTGGAGGCGAAACTCGGGTTGCCGGCGTTTGTTCCCGTGCCCGACAAGCAGAGGCGGGCTCAGCCCAACCACCACCACAGCACCGCGACCACGGCCGCTATCGCCGCGATCGCCAGCCCCAGCATGACATAGGAGCCTTTGATGATGTCGCGGATGATCTTCTTGATCGTCTCGCGGTCGTTGAGGTTGGGGAAGGGTTCGTTGGGCAATGCCACGCGCAGGAACTCGCAAAGCGGATCCCAGCCTTCGGTCACCTTGTAGACCAGCAGCTTTTGCGGCGGCACTGCTGCCTTCACCTCCTCGATATAGGCGTTGTAGCGCGCCACCGCCTTGGTGCGGTCGTCCATCACGCCGTTCAGGGTGCGGCCCCAGACCAGCTTGCTCGACATGTCCCCGAATTTCCGGCCGAACGGCGTCAGCCATTCCAGGATCTTGAACTGCCAGACATTCTTGGTGAAGTAGATCGTGTCGATCGTGCTTTCATACCAGGCTTCGGCGCCGCGCGGGTGGAGCGTCAGCAACACCTTAGCGTCGGGGTAGGCGACCATCAATTCTCTCCACACGCAGCAGCCGGGATTGTCGACGGTGGCCGTATAGTTGGCGAACACGCGGTTCCAGTCGTGCTGGCTGCCCGGCGGGCTGTTGGCAACCTTGCGCCAGAAATCGAGATGGCCCTTGTTGGCCTTGTTCATGATCACTTCCTGCATGTGGTAGGAAGGCAGGCCGAGCCTGTTCAGCGCGGCAAAGGTCGACCATGTGCCGGTGCGGCCGAAACCGGCCCCGATTAGTTTGAGCGTCATTTCCCCGCCCCCCGCACTTGTTCTCCGTTACCCCCATTCCGTGAGCATCAAATTGCTCCCGACCAGGCCGGCGCGCAACAAATTTCGAGAGCGTATGCCGGACGTGCGATCACATAGTTGCGAAGTTGCTAAAATAATGGAACGTTGTCCGCGGGTAACGGGAATTTGGGCAGGGAGTCGTTGGAACCGGGGCGGTTTCGATGATCTTAGGGAACGATGTATTTTGGACAGTTTCTTGTGGGGATGTCAGCCATGGCCGTCATTGTTGCGGTCTGGACCTACGTGGCCACCGGTTCTTTCTGGGAGGCGTTTGCCTGGACAATAGCGACGCTGCTTATCCTGCAGGTCGGCTACTTCGTGCTCGTCGTGCGGCTGATCTTCAGGCGCGCGAACCATGTCGCGACGAGCCAGGATCCAGTCGACACTGTCCCGCCGCTGCATCGCGACGGTGTCTGGTTTTGAGACCGGTACCAGCCCATCCACTCGCGGGTGCGCTAGACAAGCTCGGCGAACGACGTCAACAGCACGATCACGACGAACATCAGGGGTGATACTTGGTCACTGCGTTTTGCTGATGTGACCGGTGAGGCTGCCACCTCCGCCGACGCCGGTTGGCGCCTTTCTGGCATAACGGGGCGCTTCGTCGTTGCGGCTGCCGTCCCATTAGTTGGCTTTATGTGTTCTCCATACTAATATCCGTCATCCATGCAATTTATCCGCGAATCTTGAAGCTGTTTTTGCGGCCCTGTCGAATATATGGTCAGAAATCGCTAATAGCATGGTTGATCCGGTAATGTTCTGAATTCCGGAATTTGAAATGGAACCTCACGGCAGCGATGGAGTTTTCCATTCAGGGCGGAACAACAGTTAACCGCTAGGAGGTTGTCATGAAACTTCATCTTTTAAGCGCAGCGGCCGCGATCGTCCTGATGGGCGGTATTGGTGCGGCGCTGGCGGAAAATGTCGTCGTCGTCCAGCCAGAGCAGGAGACGGTCGTTCGCGAATATATCAAGAGGGAGCCGCTCGCCTCGGTAAACCTTTTGGGCGTTGAACTCAAGCTCGGCTCATCGGTGCCGGACACGGTCGAACTGCGTGAGGTGCCCGACGTCAGATACCGCGTCGCCGTGATCAACCACCGGACCGTCCTGGTCGATCCCGATACGCGTCAGATCGTCGAGGTCCTGCGCTAAGCAATGGCCCGACACAGATTATCAGCGTCGGACTTGCCTGGGAGAACCCCGACATCACGTCGGTGGCTGCCGGCCTCCCTCGACAGCGAGGGAGGCCGGCCCACTGCCCCTCAGGTCATTCCGCCGCCAGTCTGTCCTGCGTCTTCGTCTCAAAATCGCTGGCGTCGTGGCGCTCATGCAACTGCATGGCCGGCTCGCCGAAGGCACGGTTGACCATGCGGCCGCGCTTGACCGCCGGTCGTGCGTCGATCGCCTGCGCCCAGCGCTGCACATGCTTGTATTCGTGCACGGACAGGAATTCGGCGGAATCATTGTACATGCGGCCGAGCGCCAGCCCACCGTACCAGGGCCACACCGCCATGTCGGCGATGCTGTAGTCCTTGCCACCGAGATATTCCGACACAGCCAGCCGGCGGTCGAGAACGTCTATCTGGCGCTTCACCTCCATCGAGAAACGGTCGATGGCATATTCGAACTTTTCCGGCGCATAGGCATAGAAATGGCCGAAGCCGCCGCCCAGATACGGCGCCGAGCCCATCTGCCAGAACAGCCAGGACAGCACTTCGGCGCGGGCCGGCTGTTCTGTCGGCAGGAATTCGCCGAATTTTTCGGCGAGATAGACCAGGATCGAGCCGGATTCGAAGATACGCACCGGTGTGGCGCCGCTGCGGTCCATCAGGGCGGGAATCTTGGAGTTGGGATTGACTTCGACAAAGCCGCTACCGAACTGGTCGCCGTCGTTGATGCGGATCAGCCAGGCGTCATATTCGGCGCCCTTGTGGCCGAGCGCCAGAAGCTCCTCCAGCATGACTGTCACCTTGACGCCGTTCGGCGTCGCCAGCGAATAGAGCTGCAGCGGATGCTTGCCAATGGGCAGTTCCTTGTCATGCGTCGGCCCGGCGATCGGCCGGTTGATGCTGGCAAAGGCGCCGCCACTCGGCTTGTTCCAGGTCCATACTTTCGGCGGGGTATAGTCGGTCATCTCGGAGCCTCGTGTCGCGGGGAAGGATGGGGTGGGAACGGGTGGGTTTAATCACCTACAATTAGGGCTGCAAACGCGGAAGTTCAACTTGCGTTGAACTATTGTCGATATCGGTGCGCCCCTCATTGTCCTGCCCGTCCTCCGTAGCTGCTGCGGAGGACGGGCAGGCGGATGAGGGCAGCGCCAACATTGGCAATTGGATTTCTTCTACCCTTGCACCATCGCCTCCGAGGCATACCTATAAGAGGAGCCGCCAGAGCATTGCATCGCAGGACAAAAGCATGACCATCAATCCCAATCCGCACTCGGTCGTTGCCGTGCGGGCCACTGTTCCCGAAGATGCCTTTACGGCCGGGGCGCTCGGCACACTCAGGGAAGGCAGCGGCGTCGTCATTCGCAATGACGGGCTGGTGCTGACCATTGGCTATCTCATCACCGAGGCGGAAGAGGTCTGGCTGACCAGCCATGACGGCCGCGTCGTTCCCGCGCACGCGCTGGCCTATGATCAGGAATCGGGCTTCGGCCTGGTTCAGGCGCTGGCACCGCTCGGCCTGCCGGCGGTGGCGCTGGGGGATGCCGGCAAGGCCAAGGTCGGCGATGCCGTCGTGCTTTCCGACGGCATCGGTCAGTCGGTGCAGGCCAGGATCGTCACCAAGCAGGAATTCGCGGGTTACTGGGAGTATCTGCTCGACGAGGCGATCTTTATCGCGCCGGCGCATCCGTCCTGGGGCGGTGCCGGGCTGTTCGGGGCCGACGGCTCGCTGCTCGGCATCGGTTCGCTGCGCCTGCAGATGAGCCGCAATGGTGAGGTTGCCGATATAAACATGGTGGTGCCGATCGATCTGTTGCCACCGATTCTCGACGATCTCCTGACGCGCGGGCAGGTGGCCAAGCCGCCGCGCCCGTGGCTCGGCGCCTTGTCGGCCGAAAGCGACGGCAGAGTGGTGGTGATGAGCGTGACCGAAGGCGGCCCGGCGGCCAAGGCCGGCCTGCGCGAAGGTGACATCATCTCCGACATCCGCGACGGCGCTGTCGATGGGCTGGCCGATTTCTATCGCAAACTGTGGGAGAGCGGCTCGGCCGGTGCCGAGATTCCGATGCGGGTGCTGCGCGACGGCCGCGAAACCTGGCTGCGCGTCAAATCGGCCGATCGCGGCAGTTTTCTGAAAAAGCCGCAGCTACAATAGGCGCTTTAGCCACGCGATGCACCCGAGACTGCTCAAGACTTTCCTCGCGGTTGCACGCAGCCGCAACATCACGCGCGCCGCCGAGGCGGTCCACCTCGCGCAATCGAGTGTCAGCGACCAGATCCAGGCGCTCGAAACGGAGCTTGGCGCGGCCCTGTTCACGCGCGCGAAGTCAGGCCTTGTACTGACGCCGGCAGGACTGGCGCTGAAGCCGATCGCCGAGGATTTGCTGCGGCTCGATGGCGAGGCGCGCGCGGCCGTGCAGGCGGCGGCAGGTTCGACGAGCGGGCAGGTGACCATTGGCGCGCTGGAGACGATTGCGTCCGCCCGGCTGGCGCCCTGGCTGCCCGGGTTCCAGGCCGGCCATCCCGACATCACCGTGCGGATGAAGGTGGCGGGCAGCGGCGCGCTGCTGCGCCAGCTGGCGGACGGCGAGATCGATGTCGCGTTCTGCTTCGACCGCCGTGATGGGGCGAAGACCGCCGCCGATGAACGCTTCGTCATGCGTCCGATCGCGGCCGAACCGCTGGTGCTGGTCGCGGCTCCGGGGCAGGGCAGCGCAGAGCATTCGCTTGCAGCACTTGCCACGCTCTCCTTCGTGGCAACGGAGCCCGGATGCATCTACCGACACATGTTCGACACGGCCTTTGCCGAGGCGGGAGTCGCCGCGCCAAAACTTGCCAGTGAGGTCGGCAGCATCGGCGCCATTGCGCGGCTGGTGGCGGCTGGCGCGGGGCTCGGTCTCGTTCCACGCCTTGCCGTCACCGACGCGCTCGCGCGTGGCGACATCGTCGAAATGCCTTGGCCCGGCCGGATGCGGACGGCGCCGCTCGCGATAATCTGGCGACGCCGGCGCGTCCAGCCGCCTGCGTTGAGGCAATTGCTCACTGCCGCGCGCGACACGCTGGTGCCGGTCCCGCCGCTCGGCAGGGCTGGTTCAGAGCTTGAATCGGCGAACAGCTCCAAGGCCTTGTTTGCAAACAACTCCTGACGGAAGCAGCCGCACGCTAGACGAGACGGTGGCCGCCCTCGACATGCAGCGTCGTTCCCGTGGTAAAGCCATTGCCGATCAGGAAGGCGATGGCGTCGGCGATGTCGTCGGGTTGGCCGATCCGCCCGACCGGCAGCCGCTCGGCCATCGCAGCCAGTGTCTCGTCCTTGCGATCGCCGGCAACTTGCGCCCAGATGGTGGTGTCGACCCAGCCGGGTGACACGGCATTGACGCGGATTGGCGCGAGTTCCACGGCCAGCGCCCGCACCAGCCCTTCGAGCGCCGCATTGACAGCGGCAACGACGGAGCCGCGCGCGGCCGGCCGGTAGGCGGCAATACCGGAGACGAAGGTCATCGAGCCGGTCGCTGTCAGCAGTGGCGCACCATGCTTGGCGAGCAGCAGCGGGCCACAAAGCTTGCTCTCCACCACCCTCTGCGCCGCCTTCAAGTCAAGCGCGGGCAGTAGCTGGTAGGCGCCTTCGATGTCGGCGGCGGTGCTGACGATGTGGTCGAGCCCGTCGATCCCTGCGAAAAGTGCGGCGACCTGGTCCTCCCGGGTGATGTCGGCGACAGCCACCTCCAGACCGCTGGGATTGCCAAGTGCTTCGCGCGCCTGTTGCAACCGGTCCTCGCCGCGCCCGGCGATGATCACCTTGGCTCCGGCCTCAACGCAGCGCCGGGCCAGCGCCAGACCCATGCCGGAACCGCCGCCGACGATCAGGATTTTCTGGTTCGAGATGTTCATATCGCTCTGCCTTTGCTTGGATTGGACAAGGCAGGGATTGGCCGATCGGCGTGGCAAGTGAAAACGGAAGAAACCGATGCCGGCATCGGAAATTCCGATCGTGTCAGCCGTGCATGGGCGCCGCCTCTGGCTCAGCGCACCAGCGCACTTTCCCAGACGACGAACAGCAAAGCTTTCAGCTGGGCAAAGCGCTCCGGCCCAAGTTCGATCCGCCACTCCTCCTCGATGTCGCGCAGGATATCGACCATTTTCCAGAAGGCGGCATGGCCGCGTTCTGTGGACCGAACCACGCGCGCACTGCCGTCGCCGGGAATGTCGGAGCGGACGAGATAGCCGTACCCTTCGAGACTGCTGAGCAGTTGGTTGATGGCCTGCTTGCTCATGCCGGCACGCTCGGCGATGGTGCCAGGCCGCGCGCCGTCCGGTCCGGGAAACTGCAACACCGCCATATGCGGCAGGCGCAATTCGTCGAAACCGGCAGCGTTGAGCTCCTTGATCAGCCGCCGCTGGATCGCTTGTGCCGGCACGCGCAGCAGGGCACCGATCAACAGGTTCTCGGTCTTGGTCTGCAGAACTTCCGTTGAGGTGGCCATTGACGATCCGGTAAATTGAGTTTACTGATAGCTAGTAAATGTAATTTACCGGAGGGGTTTGCGCAATGTCGGTCATGAATCTTCAGGTCAATCCGGTCAACGAAATCATCGGTACCACGGGTCTGTCGGTTCGCTTCCTGGTGACGGGCGACAATTCGAACGGGAGCGTTGCTGCCTTCGAGCTGATGGTGCCGGGCGCGCAACGGCTGCCGGCACCGGCGCACAGCCATGACCACTATGAAGAGACGATCTATGGCATTGATGGCATGCTGACCTGGACCGTCGATGGCAAACCGATCGAGGTCGGACCAGGAGAGGCGCTGTGCATTCCGCGTGGCGCTGTCCACCGCTTCGACAACAATGGCAGCATGGATGCGAAGGCGCTGTGCGTCATCTCGCCAGCGGCGATCGGCCCGGACTATTTCCGCGAGGCTTTCGGCTTGCTTAACGCCGCCGCCGGCGGTCCGCCGGACAAGGCCAGGATGATGGACATCATGCGCCGCCACGGGCTGACGCCGGCAGCGCCGCCACCAACCTGATGTCGGTCGAAGAGGCGCCTGTCGCTCGCCGCAAGCGGTGAAGGTAGTGCCCGGGTTCCAATCCTTGAAGGCGATGATCTGGCCTTCGACCGCTTCGTGCTGCCGTCCGACTGCTTTTCGCTGCTGGTGCCTTTGCCGGTCAGCGCATTGTACTCGCAGGCGCTTTCGGCATTCTCCTCCATATAGTCATAATGGTCATAGGCAAAGCCGGCGACGACAGCGATCTGTGCCAGATGCTGACCAATGACGATGGGCACAATATCGGAGGCAAGACGACAGTGAGAGCAGGGACTATGATGGCGCGAACGGCACTCAACGGACAGGCCAACTGATGGCGCCGGTCAAGGTCGATCCCGACAAGGTCCACGAATTCGCGGATCCTGCCAGCTTCTACGCCTGGCTCGGCAAGCACCACGCCACGGAAAGCGAAGTGTGGATCAAGGTGCACAAGGTGGGTTCCGGATTGAAATCGATCACGCCCAAGCAGGCCATCGACGTGGTGCTGTGCTTCGGCTGGATCGATGCGGTGCGCAAGGGGCTGGACGACAAGAGCTTCCTGCAGCGCTACACGCCGCGCGGCAGAAAGAGCATCTGGAGCCTGATCAACATCGACAATGTCGCGCGGCTGATCGAGGAGCGCCGCATGACCGAGCATGGGCTGAAACAGGTCGAGGCCGCCAAGGCCGACGGGCGCTGGGCGCGCGCCTATGGCAGCGGCAAGGAGATGAAAATCCCCGATGACCTGCAAGCTGCCATCGATGCCGAGCCGGCGGCGAAAGAGATGTTGGCAAAGCTCAGTGCACAGAACCGCTTCGCGCTCGCCTTCCGCACCCACAACATGAAGACCGAGGCTGGGCGCAAGAAGAAGATCGAGACTTTTGTGGCGATGTTGAAGCGTGGTGAGACGATCCATCCGCAGGGCAGGAAGTAAGGTTTGGGGCGGGCTGGTCCCTCTGACCCTGCCGGTCTTGGCGCGACCTCGTCGTCGGTACGACAAGCCTGCCCTCACGGGATGCGGCCGCAAGAGTTGATGGTTGCCGTCACTGGTTCAGATCGACCGGCGTCACTCCAAGAAGCTTCAGGGCGTTGGCGTAGGTCCTGATGCCTTGTGCCTGCTTGCGCTCGGCACAGAACCGGTTCGCCTTGTCCTGGAGCGCGGTTGCCTCGGCGATCTCCGTTGCATTGGCGCCGGGCTCGGCTTTCGCTTGAATGGCCCCGTCGAGTTGAAGGCCGAGCCGGCTGCAATATTCGCTGCGAGTAACCGCCGCCTCCGCAGCCGGCTGTGCGACCGCAAGCATGGCAAGCGAAATGCCTGTCAGGGCAGCCATCCATCCGCGCGAACGTCGTTGCATGTTTTCGGGACCATTTCTTGGCGTTGTGCCGCAGGCCGTTTCGGCCGCCGCGAGGGTGGTTATGACAGGTGATGTTTTCGCGAGTTTTTCCCAGATGTTGAATCTTGTTTCCGGAGTGTGTCTGGGGTGAAGCTGCCAATCTCCCCCCTCGTGGGGGAGATGCCCGGCAGGGCAGAGGGGGGCGCCAAGGATCACCAAGTTCGTTAGTATCGCGACAGATGCAAACGCTTCGGCGTAGATCGATGGATTGAGAGCCCAGCGGGACAGCGCCCCCCTCTGGCCTGCCGGCCATCTCCCCCACGAGGGAGATCGGCTGTATGCGGCGCTTGCGCCTCTTCCTTTGCGGTCATCCTTCGCGTAAGGCGCCGGGCAAATCCTTTCATCGCAGGCATAGCCCGGAAACCGCATGATCAGACTTGAAAGCATCAGCAAGCAGAACGGCCGTCAGCTTGTCTTCATCGAGGCGTCGGCGGCCCTGCAGAAGGGCGAGAAGATCGGCCTTGTCGGGCCGAATGGCGCCGGCAAGACGACGCTGTTTCGCATGATCACCGGCCAGGAGCAGCCCGACGAAGGCCAGGTGCAGGTCGATCGCGGCGTCACCATCGGCTATTTCAGCCAGGATGTCGGCGACATGGAGGGCCACAGCGCCGTGGCCGAGGTGATGAACGGCGCCGGACCGGTCAGCGAAGTCGCGGCCGAGATGGCAGCTCTGGAAGCGGCCATGGCCGATCCCGATCAGGCCGACCGGATGGACGAGATCATCGAGAAATATGGCGAGGCGCAGCACCGCTTCGAGGAGCTCGACGGCTATGCGCTGGACGGCCGCGCCCGGGAAGTGCTCGATGGCCTGGGTTTCAGCCAAGAGATGATGGACGGCGATGTCGGGAAGCTGTCCGGCGGCTGGAAGATGCGCGTGGCGCTGGCCCGCATTCTTCTCATGCGCCCCGATGCCATGCTGCTCGACGAGCCGAGCAACCATCTGGACCTGGAGAGCCTGATCTGGCTGGAATCCTTCCTGAAGAATTATGACGGTGCGCTGTTGATGACCTCGCACGACCGCGAGTTCATGAACCGCATCGTCAACAAGGTGGTCGAGATCGATGGCGGCTCGCTGACCGCCTATTCGGGAAACTACGAATTCTACCAGCAGCAGCGAGCGATTGCCGACAAGCAGCAGCAGGCACAGTTCGAGCGCCAGCAGGCGATGCTGGCCAAGGAGATCGCCTTCATCGAGCGCTTCAAGGCCCGCGCCTCGCATGCCGCACAGGTGCAGAGCCGGGTGAAGAAGCTGGACAAGATCGACCGTGTCGAGCCGCCCAAGCGCCGCCAGACCGTGTCCTTCGATTTCCAGCCGGCGCCGCGCTGCGGCGAAGATGTCGTGACGCTGAAGAATGTCCACAAGGGTTACGGCAGCCGCACCATCTATGAGGGGCTCGACTTCCAGGTCCGCCGCCGCGAGCGCTGGTGCATTATGGGCGTCAACGGCGCCGGCAAGTCGACGCTCTTGAAGCTGGTCGCCGGCGCTTCCGATCCCGACACCGGCACGGTGGCGCGCGGGCCAAGTGTGAAAATGGGCTATTTCGCCCAGCACGCGATGGAAGTGCTGGAAGGCGAGCGGACCGTGTTCCAGACGCTGGAAGACGCGTTTCCGCAGGCTGGCCAGGCGCCGCTTCGGGCACTCGCCGGCTGCTTCGGCTTTTCCGGCGACGAGATCGAAAAGAGATGCCGCGTCCTGTCAGGCGGCGAGAAGGCGAGGCTGGTGATGGCGCTGATGCTGTTCGACCCGCCCAACCTCCTGGTGCTCGACGAGCCGACTAACCATCTCGACATCGCCACCAAGGAGATGCTGATTACGGCGCTATCGCAGTACGAAGGCACCATGCTGTTTGTGTCGCACGACCGGCACTTTTTGGCGGCACTGTCCAACCGCGTATTGGAACTGACGCCCGAAGGCATCCACACCTATGGTGGCGGCTATACCGAATATGTCGAGCGTACGGGGCAGGAAGCACCGGGGCTGCGGAGCTAACCCTTACCTCAGCGAGATGCTCATGCCACTGAGATCGGCGTTGACTTGCAGGCCTACCTGCCTGCCCGTCAGTTCGAGCCGGGCGCCCTTGTCATTGGTCATGACGATCACCTGAGCGCCTTTGCCAAGCGCGCCGCCACCGCCCGCCGCACCATAGACCCCGGTCACATCTCGTGCGCGCTTGATGTGGCGCACAGTACCTTGGAAATAGGTCTTGGAAACGCCGAAGGCGAGACCACCCGAGACGCCGCCGACAGAGATGGGATAGCGGCGACCGTGGAAGGTCAGCGTTCCCTCGCCTCCCGAGCCACCGACGAAGAAGGCCGCCTTGTAGACGGCGAAGCGGATCGTGCCGCTGTCGGCATGTGCGGTGCTGGCAAAGCTGACGCTCGCAGCGGCGATGGCGGCGGCAACCGCGATTGAACGAAATCCGGACGAAATCTTCATGATGAGAACTCCTCAAGGTCGCCGCTTTGCCCCAATCGGCCGGGATGTCGGCGTCGTATCAAAGTTACAACTGAACAGTCTCGTCCGTCATTGGTTCCAGGCATGCGGCCTGAATCTGGCTGCGGGAAGACCGCCACGAAACCGACGGCAGGCGCTTGGGTCGGACATCGCCCATTTCAGCAAGACCCGAAATGGGAATCGCCGGAAGACATCCACGCGTATGGCGGCTACCGAACATGTGGAGAGGACGGGGGCAGGGCCAGGTCTTGGCAGCGGACGGTCGTCCGACTACCCCCCGGCAAGACGCGGCAGCAGGAAGATCTCGGAGCCTTTCGGCAATTCCTTCGACCAGGTGTCGCGATAGATCGTCCCGTCGATGGCGACGGCGATGCCGCGGTCGATCAAGGGCTCGAGGCCGGGATACTGTTCAGCCAGCTTCCTGAACAGTTCCCTTATGTCCTTGGCCTCGACCTCGACCTTGTTCTTGCCTCCGGCGGCCGCGCCAAGCGATCCCCAGAGCGTCACTTCGACCATCAGCCCGCCCGTTCCTCCAGCGCCGCCAGGATGCGTGGCGGCGACATCGGGATATGCGTCATCCGCACGCCGACCGCATTCGACACGGCATTGGCGATCGCGGCCAGCGGCGGCACGATCGACGTTTCGCCGACGCCGCGCACCCCGTAAGGGTGATTGGGGTTGGGGATTTCGAGGATCTGCGTGTCGATCATCGGCAGGTCCGAGCAGACCGGGATGCGGTAGTCGAGGAAGCCGGGGTTCTGAAGCCGCCCGTCCTTGCCGTAGATATACTCCTCGTTGAGCGCCCAGCCGATGCCTTGCGCGGCACCACCCTGGTACTGTCCCTCGACATAGGTCGGGTGCACTGCTTTGCCGGCATCCTGCACGACCGTGTAGCGCAGGACCCTGGTAGCGCCAGTCTCGGGATCGACCTCGATATCGCAGATATGGGTGGCGAAGGAGACGCCCGCGCCGTCGGCAACGAGTTCGCTGTGGCCGGCGATCGGTCCGCCGGTTTTCCCCGACTCGACCGCGATCTCCTTCAGCGACAGCTTGCCGAGATTGCCATGCTTCTCGCCCTTGGCAATCGCGTGGCCCTTTTCCCAGACCACGTCGTCGACGGAAATGTCCCACATCTGCGCGGCGCGTTCGCGCAGGATCTTGATCGCGTTGCGGGCGGCTGAGATCGTCGCCATGGAGGACGAGAAGGTGCCGCGGCTGCCGTCGGTCATGTCGTTGTAGCCGAGGCTGGAGGTGTCGGCGACGATCGCCTTGACCTGGGAATAGTCGATGCCGAGTTCCTCCGCCGCCACCAAGGACAGCGAAGCGCGGGAGCCGCCCACGTCCACGGTTCCGACAGCCAGCGAGACCGAGCCGTCCATGCCGATGTTGAGGTCCGTGCAGGTCTGGCCGCCGAAGTTGAACCAGAAGCCGCAAGCCATGCCGCGGCCCTGGTTCTTGCCCAGTGGCGCCTTCATGTGCGGATGGCTCTGCACCGCCTCGAGCGTCGGGCCGATGCCGATCGGGCCGTAGACCGGGCCGTAGGACGATCTCGTGCCTTCCTGCGCGGCGTTCCTGATCCGGAATGCGACCGGGTCCATGCCGACCTCCTTGGCCAGCTCGTCGATCGCGCTTTCCACCGCAAAGGCCGCCATCGGCGCCGACGGCGCGCGATAGGCGGCGGTCTTCGGCCGGTTGACCAGCACTTCGTAGCCGACCGTCTTGACGTTTTCCAGCTTGTAGCAGGCAAACGCCGTCATGGCGCCGATCTCGGCCCACATGCCGGCGTAGGGGCCGCAGGAATAGCGCAGCGTCGCCTCGGCCGCGGTGATCGTGCCGTCCTTGCGGGCGCCGATCCTAACGTCGATCGAGGTGGCGCTTGTCGGCCCGGAGGCGCGGAACACCTCATCGCGTGTCATCACCAGCTTGACCGGCCGGCCTGCCTTGCGCGACAGCGCCAGCGCAACCGGTTCGGCCCAGACATGGGTCTTGCCGCCGAAGCCGCCGCCGATCTCCGAGGAAGTGACGCGCAGTTTGGAAGCTTCCATGCCGAGCAACTGGGCACAGTGTTGGCGATAGACGAAATGGCCCTGCGTGCAGACCCAAAGGTCGGCGGTCCCGTCTGAGCTGACATTGGCCACACAGGCATGCGGCTCGATATAGCCCTGGTGCGTCTGCCCGGTCTTGAACGAGCGCTCGACGACGAAATCAGCCTGCCCGAAACCCGTCCCGACATCGCCATGGCCGAACTGGCTGCGCTTGGAGATGTTGGACGGCTTGGCGGGCTTTTCCTCCAGGCCCTCGGTGAAGATCGTGTCGTTGATCAGCGGTGCCGTGTGCTTCGCCGCCTCGTCGACATCGGTGACATGCGGCAGGACCTCGTAGTCGACCTCGATCAGCTTCAGCGCCTGCCTGGCCGTGCGGGCGTCCACGGCCGCGACCGCGGCCACCGCATGGCCGTCATAGAGCGCCTTCTTGCGCGCCATGCAATTGTCGAGGATGTCGTACATGGCAGCATCGCCATTGGTGAGGTCAGGCAGGTCGGCCGCGGTGATCACCGCCTTGACGCCGGGAAGCTTTTCCGCCTTCGACGTGTCGATCTTCCGGATTGTGGCGTGGGCGTGGGGGCTTCTGAGGACGCGCCCGACCAACTGGCCGGCCATGTTGAAGTCAGCACCGTAGCGAGCGCGGCCCGTCACCTTGTCGACACCGTCGGGACGGATCGGGCGCGTACCGACCGATGCGAAGTTGCGAGCCGAATAACGCGGGTCGAAATTCATGATCACGCTCCCTTCATCACGCTGGCGGCGTCCTGGACGGCACGCACGATCTTGTCATAGCCGGTGCAGCGGCACAGGTTCCCGGCGAGGCCGAAGCGGATTTCCTCTTCGGTCGGGTCGGGGTTCTTGGCCAGGAGGTCCTTTGCCGCAACCAGGAAGCCCGGCGTGCAGATGCCGCATTGCAATGCTGCATGCTCGAGGAACTTCTGCTGCAGCGGGTGCAGCGTATCGCCCTGCGCCATGCCCTCGATAGTCTCGACGCGGCGACCTTCAGCCTCGGCGCCGAGCACCAGGCATGAGCACACCAGCCGGTCGTCGAGGATGATGCTGCAGGCGCCGCAGTCGCCGGTGCCGCAGCCTTCCTTGGCGCCTGTCAGTCCCAGCCGATCGCGCAGGACGTCGAGCAGCGTCTCGTCCGGCTGGCAAAGATATTCGATAGCGTCGCCGTTGATTGTCGTTGTAACCGCAACTCCAGCCATCATTTGCCTCCCGCACGTGCATAGGCAGTCGTGGCGGCCCGCTTGGCCAGCACGCCCGCAACTTTTCTTCTGAATTCGATGGTGCCACGCTTGTCGTCGATGGGACGACAGGCCCCAGAGCAGACCTTGGCGAGCCGCTCCAGCGTCGCCTCGTCCAGCTTGGAGCCGATGAGGACCTCTGCCGCCTCTTCGACCAGAAGCACCGTCGCCGCCACGGCGCCCAACGCAACGCGAGCAGATTTCACGACACCGTGCTCATCGAGCGTCAAGTTCACGCCGGCGCTGACCACCGCGATGTCCATCTCGGTGCGTGGAATGAAACGCAGATAGGCATCGCCCGAGCGCGGGGCGCGCTTGTCGAGCAGGATCGCCTCGATGATCTCGCCTTTGGCGAGCGACGTCTTGCCGGGCGCGGTCGGCACGCTCTGCACGGGGATCGTGCGCCTGCCCGCCGGCCCGACAACAGATGCCCTGGCGCCGGCAGCCACCAGCGCTGGCACGCTGTCGGCGGCCGGCGAGGCGTTGCAGAGATTGCCTGTTATGGTGCAGCGTCCCTGCACCTGTTTCGAGCCGATCAGCTTGGCTGCCTCGACGACGCCGGGCCATGCCTTCTTCAGGGCAACGTTCTCTCCCAAAACGGCGCAGGGGACCGCGGCACCGATGCTGAAGCCTTCAGCCGTCTCCCGGATCTCGCTCAAGCCATCGATCGCCTTGATGTCGACGATCAGGTCGGGTTCGACAAAGCCGCCCTTCATCCTGACCAGGAGGTCGCTGCCCCCCGCCAGGATGGCGGCCGTACCAGCCGACCCGGCCAACTGGCCAACGGCATCTTCTATTGAAAGCGGACGTATGTAGCGCATCGTCTCCCCTTGATCATCGCCATTTCAGCGACCGTTATAAACAGTCTCCTCGCAATGGCTATCCGGTTCCTCATCTGCGGCGATTGGGCCAGGCCCCGCAATAGCCAGTCCAGCAGATCGAAATTGGCGCACTGAATGGCAGCAACCGGTTTTGGGACGAGTTTCGGGAAACTTCGGTTGGGGATCAAGTGCGCTCATTCGCTTTTGTCCGCATTTGGACCCGAACGGCCTTCATCAGCCGGGGCCGAGCCGCTGCCTGGCCGCCCCGGCTGTGCTTCTTCACGCATTGGGCCAGATGCTCGATGAAGCCCTCTGTGCGCGGCGGCCGCCCGAAACGCCTGCGGCGGCTGGCCAAGGGCGCGCAGGAAGGCGCGCCGCATGCGGCCGGGGTCGCCAAAACCGGCGGTTTCCGCGATGCGCTCAAGGGGGAGATGGCTGGTCTCGATCGCCCTGCGGGCCGTCTCGAGGCGCATGCGCTCCACGGCCTTTGCCGGCGTGACGCCGGTCTCGGCGATGAAGGCGCGGGCGAAGTTGCGGGGACTCATAGCCGCGCGATCGGCAAGGCATTCGACGGTCAGCGGCTCGGCCAGATTTGCCCGCACCCACTCGATCAGCGCGGCGAAGCGGCCGGTTCGCCCACCCAACTCGACGAAGGCCGAGAATTGCGACTGGCCGCCCGGCCGGCGCTGGTGGACAACGAGCTGCTGGGCGGTGCGACGGGCAATTTCGGCACCGAGATCGTCTTCGACGAGTGCGAGCGCCAAGTCTATTCCGGCCGAGATGCCGGCCGACGTCCAGATCTCGCCATCCCTGATGAAAATGCGATCGGCATCGAGCCTGACCTTGGGATAGCGGCGGCGGAAGTCATCGCTGCTGGCCCAGTGCGTGGTGGCGCGGCGGCCGTCGAGCAATCCCGCCTTTGCGAGCAGATACGCGCCGGTGCAGACGCTGCTGGTGCGCCGCGCCGGCGCGCGCCTCAACCAGGCGACGATCTCGTCCATTGCCTCGACGGAGCGGATGATTTCACCGCCCGATACGATGACGGTGTCGAAAGGGCCGTCGCGCAGAGGCCTGGTGAGGAGCTTCAGGCCCGAGGAGCTTTCAACGTCGCCGCCGCCGGGCGCCAGCAAAATCAGCTCGTAGGTATTCGGGCGGTATCGCTCCGCAATCTCGAAGACTGTCGTCGGCCCTGCCGCATCCAGAAGCTGGAAACCGGGGTGAACGACGACGGCAACTTGCTGGCGCATGGCAGTATTCGCCCGATTTATGTCATTTCGGACGAAACCTAACGCCGGTACCCTCATCGTCAAGCCATCTGGAGACCAGACCCATGAGCTGGCGACTTGCCTTGTGGAGCGGTGTCGGTGCCGCCGGTCTTGTCCTGGCGGGTGCTGGAGCATGGATCGCCTCGCTGCCGCCGGCGCCGGCCTCTGCGGCCGCCCCGCCCATCGCCCAGGCGGAAAGCGAGGCGCGCTGACATTCGCCGGCAACGCCGACGCGCTTGAGAGCTTGAGCGGCATCCGGATTGTGCCGGATCGGACCGGTTGGCCCGCGGGCCGCATGCTTGCTCCGGTCGGCGACAGGACGCAGCCGGCAAAAGCGCTGGACGAAACGCTGCGCGCCATCGCTGTCCGCTACGGCGCCCGCACGGCCGACTTCGTCGCCATGCAACTCGAATATCCCGGGCCATGCGCATCGCCATGACGATGCGACGTCGACGGGCATCTGGCCAGCGGGGGGCAGACTTTTCACAGCAAGGAGTGACCGATGAAAGCATTGATCGCGGGGGCCGGCATTGGCGGCCTCATCACTGCTCTCTTCCTGCATGAGGTTGGCATCGAGGTCGAACTGTTCGAGCGGGCCGACGACATCCGCGAACTCGGCGTCGGCATCAACATGCTGCCTCACGCGGTCAAGGAACTGGCCGGGCTTGGCCTGATGCCGGCGCTCGACGCGGACGGGGTCAGGACACGCGAGCTTGTCTACACCAACCGCTTCGGCCAGATCGTGTGGCAGGAATTGCGTGGCATCGATGCCGGCTATGAGGTTCCGCAAATCAGCATTCATCGCGGAAAATTGCTGGGGCTGATCCACAGGGCCGTGGTGAACAGGCTTGGCGACGACGTCATCAGCATGGCAAGCCGTGTCGATGCATTCGAGCAGAGCGAGGGCGGGGTCGTGGCACATTTTCGCCGGCATGACGGCTCGCGGGGCGAGGCGCATGGCGACCTGCTCATCGGCGCCGACGGCATCCATTCCGCCGTCAGGGCCATGCTTTATCCCGAAGAAGGGCCACCGATCTGGAACGGCACGATGTTGTGGCGCGGCGCCACGCCTTGGCCGGTCTGGCGCGACGGCCGCACCATGGCGGTTGCCGGCGGGAACTTCGCCAAGTTCGTCTATTATCCGATCGAGCCGGATCGCGAAGAGCCGGAGACCAGGCTGACAAACTGGGCGGTGATGGCCAATACCGGCGACAGCGGCACGTCACCGCTGCGCCCCGGCGATTGGAGCCGCCCGGGCGTGATCGATGATGTTCTGCCCTTCGTGCGCGACCGGTTTCAACTGGATTTCGTCGACCCCGCCTCCATCATCCAGGCAACGGATGGCTTCTACGAATATCCGAACTGCGACCGCGACCCGTTGCCCCGATGGTCGTTCGGGCGGGTGACGCTGCTCGGCGATGCGGCGCATCCCATGTATCCGGTCGGGTCGAACGGAGCCAGCCAGGCGATATTGGACGCGGGTTGCCTTGCGTTGCATTTGGCCGCGGGTCCAACCATCGAAGCCGCGCTCGCGCGATATGATGGGGAGCGCCGGCCGGCCGCGTCGGCGATTGTGCTTGCCAATCGGCAAGGTGGGCCGGAAGCTGTCATAGATATGGTCGAGGCCCGCGCGCCGCATGGCTTCGACGACATCGACGCCGTCGCTTCCCGTGAAGAACGCAAGAACGTCGTGCGCGGCTATGCGTCCCTGGCCGGATTTGCAAAACCGAATTGATCGGGAGCGGCGCTGGTGACACCCAGTCCGATCTGGCCGGCGGCCAGCTGCAAAAGCTGCACGCGCGAGGCGACCTCCAATTTGCGGTAGATGTTGTTCATATGGATTTTCAACGTGCCTTTCGAGATGCCGATATCGACCGCGATGCGTTCGTACGGTGTATCCTGGGCAACCAGTCGGGCGATCTCCATTTCTCGCCTGGTCAGCCGCGACGACAGTTTCTGCCATTTGATCCGGCGGGACGCCTCGTTATGCATAGCCTTGCCGACAATCTCGGCCGGCAGCCAGCGGCCGCCCCCAGCGACCTCGCGGAGACATCTGAGCAGCGCCTCCACGGCGGTCTCCTTGAATACGATTCCGGCAACGCCAACCGCGACCGCGTCGTAAAGCTGGGCTTGCGAGGCGCCGACCGTCAAAAGCACGCAGAGCGTCGCAATGCCCTGCCTGCCGATTTCGGCGGCGATGTCGAGACCGCTCAATCCCGGCATGCTGATGTCGAGCACAGCGACATCAGGGACGTCACGCCGGATCATCGCCATGGCGACGGTGCCGTCCTGCGCCGAACCGACCACCCGGAAATCGGGATCGCGGCCAATCAGGTCGGTCAAGCCGTGCAGCAGCAGCGGATGGTCGTCGGCGACGAAAACCGTGGTGACCATCGTCAGTTCGCCAGCAGCCGGCCTACGGCGCTACGGCTCCATGCCGGGAAATTGCCGTCGATGGGTGGCGGCCTGCGCTCGTGCTCGGTCATGACGTCTTCTCCCTTTGCGTGTGTCCATGACGCGCCGGTGACTGCTTTTTGCTGCAAGCGAACATCGCAACCCGGCTCGCATCCCCCGAAGCGTGAGGCCATGTTGACAGAAGCAGCGTGGCTGCGCAAAACATTAGCAACTGCTTAGTTAATCCCGAAGCGGCATCTCCGGCAAGGCGCGCAACGTCGGGTCGGAAGAAGATGCCATTCCGGGGCGCCGATGCTGGTCTTTATCTTGAAAAAATCATCGGTACCGCCAGGAAATTTTTATAATTCCCCTTGTTAAGCTCAAACGTGGAAAATAATTCAATCGGTATGGCAGAATTATTCTTTCCAGAAATATGCAATTTTCTGAAATTAACTCTGCCTTGTTGTCTATAACCAGGGATATATAGACGAGCGCATTGCAACCTGCGAAATATGGTTTGGGAATTATTAACGTCTGGGCGATCGTTGGGGATCGTGTAGGGGTTTGGGGGCTTTGGGG
>SAKE01000047.1 GCA_004017275.1 Mesorhizobium sp.
CTGTCACCTATGCAATCGGTCCATTCTGTTACCTATCTATCCGGTTCGGACACCGCTTCCTTCTCCCCGTCTCTATACGGGGAGAAGTGCCCGGCAGGGCGATGAGGGGCGGCGCCGACCTCGACAATTGGAAATCTCCGCCACGAGCTGGGCGGATCGTCTCCTACAGCGATTGCCTTGGTCAAACTCGTTCGAGCGCGATGGCGATGCCCTGGCCGACGCCGATGCACATGGTGGCCAGCGCATAACGGCCGCCACGCTCGCGCAGCTCCAGCGCCGCCGTGCCGGATATGCGGGCGCCAGACATGCCCAAGGGATGGCCAAGCGCGATGGCGCCGCCATTCGGGTTGACGTGTTCCGCGTCCTCGGCAATGCCGAGCTGGCGCAGGACGGCGATGCCTTGCGAGGCAAAGGCTTCGTTGAGCTCGATGACATCGAATTGTTGCGGCGTCAGCCCGAGCCGAGCGCACAGTTTTTGCGTTGCCGGCGCCGGACCGATGCCCATGATGCGCGGCGCCACGCCGGCGGCAGCCCCACCGAGAATGCGGGCGATCGGCGTCAGGCCGCATTTCTTCACCGCCGCCTCGGAAGCGACGATCAGCGCCGCCGCCCCGTCATTGACGCCGGAGGCGTTGCCGGCCGTCACCGTGCCGCCCTGCCGGAACGGCGTCGGCAGCTTGGCCAGCGCCTCGACTGTTGAGCCAGCGCGCGGATGCTCATCCTTCGCGACGACGACCGGATCGCCCTTGCGCTGCAGGATCGTCACCGGGGTAATCTCCTTTGCCAGCCGGCCATTGGCTTGTGCGGCGACCGCCTTGTCCTGGCTGCGCACGGCAAAGGCATCCTGGTCCGCGCGGGAGATGGCGAACTCTTCCGCGACGTTCTCGCCGGTTTCCGGCATCGAATCGACGCCATACTGCTTCTTCATCAGCGGGTTGACGAAACGCCAGCCGATGGTGGTGTCGTAAATCTCGGCGTTGCGCGAGAAGGCCGCGTCGGCCTTGGGCATGACGAAGGGCGCACGGCTCATCGATTCGACGCCGCCCGCGATCATCAGCTCCGCCTCGCCGGCCTTGATGGCGCGAGCGGCGATGGTCAGCGCATCCATGCCCGAGCCGCACAGGCGGTTGACGGTCGAACCCGGGATCTCCTTCGGCAGGCCGGCCAGCAACAGCGCCATGCGCGCCACGTTGCGGTTGTCCTCGCCGGCCTGGTTGGCGCAGCCATAGACAACATCGTCGATCGCTTGCCAGTCGATGCCGGGATTGCGCTCGACCAATGCCCTCAGGGGTATCGCGCCGAGATCGTCTGATCGTACCGAAGACAGCGAACCGCCGAAGCGGCCGATCGGCGTGCGGATGTAGTCGCAGATATAAGCCTCGGCCATGCTAAGCAGCTTTCTCTTTTCCGGTTCCCGCATGCGCCGCCTTGGTGCGGGCCTGCAGGTCGCGCAATGTCGTGAGTTCGAGTTCGCTTGGCGCCGGCGTTTCGTCAAGCGTATCAGTGAACTTTACCACCCAGCCACAGCTCTCCTGCACTTGCTGGCGCGTGACGCCGGGATGCAACGACACGACTGTGAATTCCTTGCTCACCGGATCAGGCTTCCAGATCGCAAGGTCAGTGATCAGCAAGGTCGGCCCAGCGGTGTCGATACCAAGCCGCTTGCGATGATCGCCGCCCTCGCCATGGCCGAAGGAGGTGAAGAAGTCGATCTTTTCGACCATGCCGCGCTTGGTCTGCGCCATGGTGATGTAGATCTCCTTCGACGATGTCGCGATCTCCGGTGCGCCGCCGCCGCCGGGCAGCCGCGTCTTGGGATGGAAATAATCGCCGATTACGGTGGTGTTGATGTTGCCGAACTTGTCGAGCTGCGCCGCGCCGAGGAACCCGATCGAAATGCGGCCACCCTGCAGCCAGTAGCGGAACATCTCCGGCACGGCGACGGTGGTGACGGCGGTTTCGCAGAGTTCGCCATCGCCGATCGACAGCGGCAGCACGTCGGGTGCCGTGCCGATCGTGCCGCTCTCGTAAATCAAGGTGATGTCAGGCGCATGCGTCAGCCGCGCCACATTGCAGGCGGCGGATGGCGCGCCAATGCCGACGAAGCAGACATCGTCATTGTGCAGCGCGCGGCTGGCGGCGATCGTCATCATCTCATTGGGGGTGAAGCCCGGATTGTCGCTCATGCCGCTTTCCTCAGATGGTCGACCCGGGCCGCGAAATCGTCGGCGCTCTTCTCGATGACGTTGGCCTGCATCCACGCCTGGAATTTTTCGCGGTCGGCAGCGATCTCATCCCATTCGAGATAGGCCGCATTGTCGCGCGCATAATAGCCATGCGCATAGGACGGGTGCGAGCCGCCGGGCACAACCGATATCGCCGCGATCGTCCAGCGCGGCAGCACGGTCAAGTTGGGGTGCAGATCGTCGAAATTGTCGACGACTTCCTCCACCGTCACGACCGCTCGGCTAGCTGCCAGCACCGCTTCCTTCTGGATGCCGATGATGCCTTCGACCAGCACATTGCCTTTCCTGTCGGCCTTCTGCGCATGGATGAAGGTAACGTCAGGCCGGATCGAGGGGACGGCCGCCAGCACTTCGCCGGTGAACGGACAAGTCACCGATTTGATGTTCGGGTTGACCGCCGCGAGGCCAGCGCCACGATAACCGCGAAACACGGCGCAGGGCAGACCGGCCGCGCCCGCCTCATAGGCATTGGCCATGCCGGCATGGCTGTGCTCCTCGATTTCGATCGACCGGGGAAAGCCGTTCTCGATGGCGTCGCGGGCGCGCCGTAGCAGGCCAACGCCGGGATTGCCGACATAGGAGAAGACGATTTTCTTCGCCATGCCCATGCCGATCATCTGGTCGTAGATCAGGTCCGGTGTCATGCGGATCAGGGTCAGGTCGCGAAACCCCTGGCGAATCGCCTCATGCGCCGCCGCCGTCGGGATCAGATGGGTGAAACCCTCGAAGGCAACAGAGTCGCCATTGTTCAAATTCTCCGCGACAGCCTGTTTGAGCGGCAGGAACTTGACCATCGCATCGGCTCCGGATTCAAAAAGTTCGTATTGAGAACATATGTTTTATATGTGATACTTTCTATGCTGAGCGAGGGCGTGGAGTCAATCCTGACACCGACGCCGTTCCGCGGAGACAAAATGGACGAAGAGGCTGTTTCCCGTGATCATGTCGGCTCGCTCGAGCGTGGCCTTGCCGTCATGGAAATATTGGCCCGCCATCCCTCCGGCATGACGCTGACCGAAATGGCGGAGGAAGCAGGGCTGACCCGCGCCGGCGCTCGCCGCTTCCTGCTGACGCTTGTCGCCACCGGCTATGCCACCCAGGCCGGCCGCGTGTTCTCGCTTTCGCCGCGCCTGCTGACGGTTGCCCGCACCTGGCTCGGCGGCGCCTCGCTATGGACTTTCGCCGCGCCCATCATGCGGGCTGTCGCGACGCAATTGAACGAGGCCTGCTCGGCAGCCATCCTGTCGGGCCAGGATGTCGTCTATGTCGCCCGCATTCCCGGCCGTCGCATCCTCAGCGTGTCGCTCGATGTCGGCACCAGGCTGCCGGCCTATTGCACCTCGATGGGGCGCATCCTGCTTGCCGGCCTCACGCCTCTGGAATTGGACGCATTCCTCGGCCAGGCGACGATCGAAAGGCGCACCCCGAAGACGATCACCGATATCAGCCTGCTGGCCGGCGCCATCGGCAAGGCGAAAGCGGACGGCTTTGCCATCGTCGACGAGGAACTGGAGCTCGGCCTGCGCTCCATCGCCGTACCGATCCGCGACCGGGCGGAGCGCACGGTCGCGGCCATCAACGTCTCGACCCAGTCAGCCCGATTTTCGGTGGCGGAAATGGAGCGGGAAATCCTGCCCGCGCTGCTTGAGGCCAGGCGGCGCATCGAGGATTTCTTTGTGGTTTAAGATCTGCGTTGCGGTTGGAAAACCAATCCTTCAACGTCAGCGCCGCCCCGCATTGCCCTGCCGGGCATTTCTCCCCGTATAGTGACGGGGAGAAAAGGGGCGGGCCGCAGTCGCCTTTTTTTGCAACGTTGGTGATTGGCGAAACCGGCGATGACAGCGCCCCTCGCCCCGTTTACGGGGAGAGGATGCCGGCAGGCAGGTGAGGGGCAGCGCTAACGTGGACAATTGCCCCTAATCAATGCTTGATCCGATCCCGCATCGCGTACCACAGCATGCCCAGCACGTAGAGCGGGCCGCGCAGCGCCGCGCCGCCGGGGAACGGCATCGGGGTCAGCGTCGAGAACAAATCGAGCCGCGAGGCATCACCCGTGATCGCTTCGGCCAGAAGCTTGCCCGATAGCGTCGACAGGATGACGCCCTTGCCGGAATAGCCATGCGCGAAATAGACGTCGCCATAGTGCCCGACATGCGGCAGGCGCGAGGTCGTCACCGACACCAGCCCGCCCCAGGCATGATCGATGCGGCAGCCCTGAAGCTGCGGGAAGGTCTTCTCCATATGCGACCGCACGAAGCCGGCGATATCGGCCGGCGGTGACGGTGTGTAACGCTCGCCACCGCCGAACAGCAGGCGTCCATCCGCCGACATCCGGTAATAGTTGACGACGAAGCGCGTGTCGGACACCGCGACATTGGCCGGGATGACATTGCGTTTGCCTTCCAGCGGTTCGGTGGCGACGATGTAGTTGCCGACCGGCATGATGCGGCTGTTGACGCGCGGCTCCAGCCCATTGAGCAGCGCATCTCCCGCCAGCACGACATGCTTGGCCCGCACCGATCCCTTTGCCGTCGAGACGCGGATCGAAGGCTCGCGCTCCAGCCGCACGGCAACCGAATTCTCGTGGATAGTGACGCCGGCGGCTATAGCGGTACGGGCAAGGCCGAGCGTGTAGTTCAGCGGGTGCATGTGGCCGCCGAGCGGCTCATACATCGCGCCATGATAGGGTGTGTCGACCTTGGCTCGTGCTTCCGCCGCCGAGAGGATTTCGGCGTGCGGGAACTTCATCACCGTGGCCAGGCACTCGGCCTCTTCCTCGAGATCTCTGAGATCGGAGCCGTTGACCGCGCCGACAAGATGGCCGGTCAGCCTCAGATCGCAATCGATGGCGTGGCGCTCGATGATATCGAGCACCAGCCCGCGCGCTTCGAAGGCAAGATCGAACAGCATCTTTGCCCGCTCCGGCCCGTAGAGCTTGACCAGGCCCTTGGCGCCCTTGCGCAGGCCTGGGATCATCTGGCCGCCATTGCGTCCAGACGCCCCCCAGCCGATCTTGCCGCCTTCGAGCAGCACCACCTTCAACCCGCGCTCGGCGGCGTGAAGGGCAGCCGACAGGCCGGTGCAGCCGCCGCCGACGACAACCAGATTGGCTTCGACATCGCCGACCAGCGCTGGATGGTCCGGCGCCGGATTGGCGGTGGCGACATAATAGGATTTGCCGATATCGAGGCCCGAATTGAACCCCGTTGAACTGGTAGCCATGATCACACCTTCAGCAGAAGGTGGTCGCGTTCCCAGCTCGTCACCACGCCCTGGAACAGGTCGAGCTCGACGCTCTTGACGCGCAGATAGGTCTGGAAGAAATCCTCGCCGAGCAGTTGCCGCACCGGGTCGCAAGCCTCGAAACGGTCGAGCGCCTCCTCCATCGTCTTCGGCAGCGTGCTCTTGATCTTGTAGGCATTGCCCGACGCTTCGGGCGAGCGTGCCAGTTTCTGTTCGACGCCGAGATAGCCGGCGAGGAGCGAGCCGGCGATCGCCAGGTAGGGATTGGAATCCGCACCCGGAAGCCGGTTCTCCACCCGCCGCGCGGCGCGTCCGCCGGCCGGCACGCGCAGGCCGCAGGAACGGTTGTCATGCGACCATTCTATGTTGGCCGGCGCACTGTGGTTCGGCCTTATGCGGCGGAACGAGTTCACGTTGGGCGCAAACAGCGGCATGATTTCGGGGACATACTTCTGCAGGCCGCCGATGAAATGGCCGAACTTCTCGGTGTCGGCATCGTCGCTGCCGGCAAACAGCGTTCTGCCTGCCTCGTCGATGACCGACATGTGCAGATGCATCGAGCTTCCCGCTTGTGCGGCGATCGGCTTGGCCATGAACGTGGCGTGCATGCCGCTTTGCTGCGCGGCCTGGCGCGTCAGCCGCTTGAACAGCAGCACCTTGTCGGCCAACGGCAGCGCATCGCCATGCAGGAAATTGATCTCCAGCTGGGCAGTACCCGATTCATGGATCAGTGTGTCGAGCGGCAGCCCGGACACCGCCGCATAGTCATAGATGCGCCGGATCACCGGCTCGAACTCCTCGAGCGCGGCCATGTCGTAGGGATGCTGCACGGTCTCGGCGCGGCCGTTGGCGCCGACCGGGGCGGTCAGCGGCTGGTCGGGATCCGGATTGGGCGCGGTCAGATAGAATTCCACTTCCGGCGCCACCACCGCCCGCCAGCCGCGCTTGGCGTAGAGGTCGAGCACGGCGCGCAGCACATGGCGCGGCGAGGCCATCCAGGGCCGGTCGTCCATGTGGAACGCATCGGCAAAGACATAGGCCTTGCCCGCCGCGGCACCCGGTGCCAGGCACAGCGTCGAAACGTCCGGCACCATGCGCATGTCCGGATCCGCATAGGCAAAACCCTCGTCGATCGAGCCGGAGTAGCGGCCATCGATGCTGACCAGGAAGGCGCTGCTCGGCAGATAGAGCGCGCGGTCTTCAAGCGCCTTGAGGAATTTGGCTGTCGGCAGTGCCTTGCCGCGCAGCACACCGTTCATGTCGGGCACCAGGCACTCGACCTCGTTGATGCCGTGCTGGGCCAACCAGGCCTTGGGATCGTTGCCGCTGGAGATCGAGATATTCGTGTTCATGTCAGGCATTTCGTTCATGTCCGTATCAGAGAGAGTATGGCTTGCGCGGCCACATCCGTTCCAGGTTTCAGCGCCATTTCGGCTGCGTTGTCCTTGAGGCGGGTGCGCATGGCATCGTCGGCCAGCAGGCCGAGAATGGCTCTCTCCAATACTCCTTCTGTCCAGGCGTCACGGCCGACATGGTCACCGGTACCCGTCTCTTCGGCGCGTTTCGCATTGTCATGTCCATCCCAGCAATAGGGCATGATCAGCGACGGCACGCCGAAGCGCAGCGCCTCGCAAAAACTGTTGTTGCCGCCGTGATGGATGAACAGGTCCGATTTCGCCACCACCGAAGGCTGCGGAAACCAGGCGTCGAGATAGACATTGTCCGGCACCGCGCGATAGGCGTCGCGCAGGCCGCCGGCATTGACGATGAAGCGGGCCGGCAGCCTGTCGAACACCGCCAGCATGCGCTCGATCAGCCCGACATCCATGGCGCCGAGACTGCCGAAGCTGACATAGACCAGCGGCCCCTTGTTGCGCGGAAACACCGGCACCTCGAACGGCCCTTCGGAACGCACGCAGCCTTCGAGATAGACGAAGCGGGCCGGGTCGAGTGGCTCGGAGCGCTCGCGACGCACGATCGTAGGGGTCAGCAGCAGATTGAGGTCGGGCGACGTTTCGAGGAACTGACCCTTCGGCAGCGGCGCCAGACCGGCATCCATCCGGAAGCGGTTGAAGCGATCATGCGCCGGTGCCGAGGCCGTGAGATAGCGGGCCTCGAACGCCGCGCGTTGCGGGTCATCAGTGCCAAGCCCCGACAGATAGGGCGGCACATTGGCGTCCGGCAGCTCGGTCTCGGCGCAGGAGACGACGCGCACCCACGGACAGCCGGCGGCAGCGATCGCCGGGAACATGATGACATTGTCGAGCACCACGGCATCCGGCTTCAGCCGTGCCAGCAACTGGCGCAGCGGCGCCTCGGCATTGACTGATGTGTCGACGATCGCTTGCCAGGTCGGTGCGACATAGGTTTCGAGCTGGTCGATCGGGCTCAGCCTGAAATGCGGCAGGTGCCTGCGCACGAAAGCCTGCCAGTAGCTCTGGCGCTCGCTGTCGCTCAGCGGCTCGTCGGTCGGCAGCTGGTATTCCTGAAATCCATAGTCGGCAAAGACGCCGGAGAAGCCGGCATGACAGATGAAGACGGGCCGGGCGCCTCTTGCACGCAGTGCCTGCGCGATGCCGACGCAATTCAACGCCGCGCCGAAGCTCGCTTCGGGAAACAGCGCGATGGTCGGGCTGGCTTTACGCGTCAATTAATCCTCGTCATTCCGGCCGGCTGATCATGCCGAACAGCGCGGGAGCCCCGCGGCTGGCCGCTTGTGGTCGCTGGTTGCGGGAGAGCCGCAGATGAATGCGAAGCAGATCGGCAGCCACCTCATACTGCAGGCTTTCAAGATGGTCGAGTATGACAAGGTGTTCGCGCAGCGATTGCCGCAAGCGGAAGACGTTGACGCCGGCATAGATACCTGGCAGCCGGCGCAGCCTGAGGTGATCGGCCAGCGCATCGGCGATAAAGCGGTTCGCGCAGCCTTCGGCGAGCATGCCGTGAAAATCGATGTCCAGCCGCTGGAACTCGCGGGTGTCGAAGGCGGCGTCCGGCAGCGCCACCAGCGCTTCCATGCCCTGGCGCAATGCCGCCGCCCGCGCACCGTCCAGCCGGAAACCTGGTGTCAGGATGGCCGCGGGCTCCAGCAACAGGCGGAACTCATAGCTGTCGCCTTGCGCCTCCGGATCGTCGGGGGTGCGCCGAAACAGCCAGGACTGGCCGGGCGCACGGTCCAGCAGATTCTCATCCGTCAGTTTGTTGAGCGCTTTTAGTACCGTCTTGCGCTCGGCACTATAGCGCCGCATCAACCCCGCTGCGGTCACCGTCTGGTCCAGTCGCCGCGCCGAGCGGTCGCGCAGGATCGCCTCGGCCAGCTCATCCTCCTCTGCAGCAGGTAATTCCGTGGCGACCGAAGCCTGGGCGGTGAGGTCGATGGCCAGATGATAGCCGGACTCCGCTTCCCAGCGCACGACACCCCGTTCCGCCAGCAGGCCGAGTGCCGCCCGCACCGGCGTGCGCGAAACGTTGCACAGCGACGCGATCTGCTGCTCCGGCAAGCGTGCGCCGGGCTCAAAGCCGCGCTGCCGCGCCACATCCAGGATGCGCTGCGCCAGATCGAGATGGTTGGTGCGAGGTCGTCGGGCTGCGGCTTGCATGACTGGTCTCGTGGAAAACGACATGACCGCATTGATTGACCGATCGCCAGCGCAGACGCAATCGGCCAGATTCCACGGTCGCTTGACAAATTATGGATTGACGTACTTTTTTCTGCAATAGTACTGTCAGCATAATCGGCGAGAAAAAGACCGAGGGAACAGGATCGGGGCAGCGGCACGACCGCAAGCGTTGGTCCGGCGATGCAATTCGACGATCAACCGGAATGGGAGTCTGTCATGACCGCTACCAGCCTGCGGCGCCGTGCGCTGAAAACATCTTCAATCGCACTTGGCCTGGCCTTGGCGCTGTCCGCGCCGGCGATGGCTGCCGACCTCGTCATTTCCAACTGGGACGGCTACATGGCGCCCGACGCCATGGCCGCCTTCAAGACCGCGACCGGCGTTTCGGGCGAAGTGGTGGTGCATGCCACCAATGAAGAAATCATGGGCAAGCTGATCGCCGCCGGCGGCAGGGGCTATGACGTGGTCTTCGTCTCTTCGCCCTTCGCCGAGGTGCTGAACAAGCTTGGCCTGACCGAGCCGATCGACCACGCCAAGATACCGAACCTCGCCAACCTCTACCCCGAGGCAACCAAGCTGCCGCACGACGTCGGCAATGCCTTCTCCGTCCCCTACACCTGGGGCACCACCGGCCTCTGCTACCGCTCGGACCTGATCAAGACCGCGCCGACCAGCTGGAGCGACCTGCTCGCGCCTTCGGACGAACTGAAGGGCAAGACCACAATGCTGGCGACCGACCGCTGGCTGTTGGCCGCCGGCCAGCTCGACAAGGGCTATTCGGTCAACGAAACCGACCCGGCCAAGATGACCGAGGTCAAGGATCTGCTGATCTCGGCCAAGAAAACCCTGCTCGCCTATGACGACACCACCTTCTATTCCAAGCTGGTATCCGGCGAGGCGCTGATGGTGCAGGCATGGGACGGGTGGTGCAATTACGGCATCGCCGAGAAGCCCGAGATCAAATACGTCGTTCCCAAGGAAGGTTCGGACCTCTGGGTCGACACGATGGTGGTGATGAAGGCCTCCGCCAACAAGGACGCTGCCTTCCAGTTCATCAACTTCATGCTCGACGCCAAGAACCACGCCTGGGCGGCGCAGAACATCGACTACAAGGTGCCGAACAAGCCGGCGATGGAAAGCCTGCCGGCCGATTTCCTGGCCAAATTCCCCAACATGGCGATGCCGGTGACAGACCTCGTCAAGTTCGAGCAGTTGCGCGACGTCGGCGACGCCCAGCGCGACTATTCGAAGATCGTCAGCGAGATCAAGGCGGCGCAGTAGGCGTTAGTCCAGCATCTTGGAATCAACCTTGCGTTCCGTCGCGCCCCCCTCTCGTTCCTCCCTCCTGATGGCCCCGGCGCTGGCCTGGCTCGCGGCTTTGATGGTGGTGCCGTGCGCGCTGGTTCTGGCGCTCGCCTTCTTTCGGCGCGGTATCTATGGCGGCATCGAATACACCTTCACGCTGGAGAATTTCGGCCTGGTCTTCGACCCGCTCTATGTCGGCATTTTCCTCAATTCGGCACGCATCGCCGGTACCGCGACCCTGATCGCGGTGGTGATCGGCTATGCCGCCGCCTACGCGATATCGGCTGCACCGCGCCGGTGGCAGCCGATGTTCCTGTTCTTCGCCGTGCTGCCGTTCTGGTCCAACTACCTGATCCGCACCTATGCCTGGATCGTGCTTCTCAACCGCGAAGGGCTGATCACGCAACTGTTGCGCTGGTTCGGCTACACCGGCGAACCGCCCTCGATGCTCTACACTGAAGGCGCCGTCATCGCCGGTCTCGTCTACAACTATCTGCCCTTCGTCATCCTCGCCTGCTACGCGCCGCTGTCGCGCCTCAACCCGGAACTGGCCGAGGCCTCACGTGACCTCGGCGCCTCCGCCGCCACCACATTCCGCCGTATCATCCTGCCGCTGACTGCGCCCGGCATCGCCGCCGGCGCGGTCTTCGTCTTCGTGCTGTCGATCGGCAATTTCGTCACGCCCGCGCTGCTTGGCGGCGGCCGCTTCCAGATGATCGGCAACCTCGTCTACGACCAGTTCCTGACCGCCAATGACTGGCCTTTCGGGGCGGCACTCGCCATGGCGCTGATCGCCATCATGCTTCTGGTGCTGATGGCGCAGGCACTGGCCGCCAATCGCGCTTCGGGCCGCACCACGCAGGCCGGCGGAGACACCGATGGCTGAGCGCTCCTTCTTTCCCTTCTCCCCGTTCACGGGGAGAAGGTGGCCCGAAGGGTCGGATGAGGGGCGGCGCGATCCTTTGCGGCGCTCAGTGCTGCCCCTCATCTGCCTGCCCGCATCTTCTCCCCGTAAACGGGGAGAAGGACGCAGTTCGTTTGCTCGGCTCCAAGCGATCGGAGGCCGGAGATGAGCCCATCCTTTGCCCGCACTTTCGGCATGCGGACGATTCTCGTTCTCGTCTTCGCCTTCCTCTACATTCCGATCGCCGTGCTGGTCGCGCTGTCCTTCAACGAAGGCGGGCTGCCGACGGCATGGTCGGGATTCTCACTGAAATGGTACGCCACGCTGGCAAGCAATTCCGCCATCCTCTCCGCCGCGCTCAACACGCTGATCGTGGCGCTGGTGTCGACCGCAATCGCCACATTGCTCGGCACGCTGCTGGCGATCGGCATCGAGATGCGCCGGCAATACGGCAAGGGTCTCGAAGCGCTGATCTTCGCGCCGATGATCATCCCCGACATCGTGCTGGCGATCGCGCTGCTGTCGTTCTTCTCGATGCTCAATTTGACCATGGGCCTGCACACCATCATCCTCGCCCATGTCGTCTTCAACCTCGCCTTCGTCTGCTCGGTGGTGCGCGCGCGGCTGAAGAGCTTTGACTGGTCGATCGTCGAGGCCTCCGCCGATCTCGGGGCTTCCGCGCTCACCACCTTCCGGCGGGTGACGTTGCCGGTCATCGCGCCGGCCGTGATCGCCGGGGCGCTGCTGGCCTTCACGCTCTCGGTCGACGAATTCATCATCGCCTTCTTTACCGCTGGCGCCGGTCGCGCCTCGACGACGCTGCCGATGCAGATCTACGCGATGATCCGCTTCGGCATCACGCCGGAGATCAACGCGCTGGCAACCATCGTCATGGCGGTCTCGATCACAGCGCTGACCCTGTCGCAGCGACTCAACCGTGGGATCATTGGCCAATGAGCGAACCGCGCACGCTGCTGGCCATCGATCATGTGTCGAAGAATTTCGGCCGGGTGACGGCCGTCGACGACGTCTCGCTCGACATCCGCGAGAATGAGTTCTTTGCGCTGCTCGGCCCGTCGGGCTGCGGCAAGACCACGCTGCTGCGCATGCTGGCCGGATTCGAGACGCCCAATGACGGGCGCATCCTGCTCGACGGAAGCGACATTGCCAAAACCCCGCCCAACAAGCGGCCGGTCAATCTGATGTTCCAGTCTTACGCGCTGTTTCCGCATATGAGCGTCAGGGCCAATGTCTCCTATGGCCTGGAGATGGAGCGCTTGCCGGCGGCCGAAATCCGCTCCCGCGTCGATGCCATCCTGGCAACCACCGAGCTCGTCCCCTTCGCCGACCGCAAGCCGGAGCAATTGTCGGGCGGCCAGAAGCAGCGCGTGGCGCTCGCCCGTGCGCTGGTCAAGCGGCCACGACTGTTGCTGCTCGACGAGCCGCTCGGCGCGCTCGACAAGAAACTGCGCGGCGCCATGCAACTGGAATTGAAGCGCCTGCAGCACGAGGTCGGCATCACCTTCGTCATCGTCACCCATGACCAGGAGGAATCGCTCGTCATGGCCGACCGCATGGCGGTGCTCAAAGACGGCAAGCTGCTGCAATGCGACACCCCGCACGCGACCTACGAACACCCGGCCGATCGCTTCGTCGCCGACTTCATCGGCGTGATGAATTTTGTGCCGGGCAAAGCCGCCGCCGATGGCATTGTGGCCGCCAATGGCGCGCGGATAGCAGGCAATGTTTCTGCCACGCTTTCGCCCGGGGCGCCGGTTGTCGCGTCGGTGCGGCCAGAGCGCATCCGGCTGTTCCCATCGGCAGAAACCGCCAACCGCACCACCGGCACGGTCGAGGCGCTGGCCTATCATGGGCTTGACCTGCAGCTGCATGTCCGCACGCCCCTGTCGCCAAAACCGTTCCTGGTGCGCGTCACCGCAGATGCCGCCGACCGCCGGCCGGTCTCGTCGGGCGACCAAGTCGAACTCGGCTGGGACGCCGCCGATGTCAGAATTTTTGAGGAATAGAGGAGAAGCCTGATGGCGCAGAAGACGATCGCGTTTTTTCCAGAAGCCGCCTATGGCCCGGCGCTCAATTCCGTCGGCATCGCCCAGGCGGTCGAGGCGCGCAGCCACAAGGCTGTGTTCCTGTCCGACCCCGGCTTCGTCGATGTCTACAAGGGCTACGGCTTCGAGGCGCATCCGGTGAACCTCTCCGAGCCGATGCCGCCCGAACAGATGGCGAAATTCTGGGAGGATTTCATCAACGGCCACATCCCGAACTTCCGCAAATCGCCCTACGATCAGGTCGACAACTACGTCAAGGATTGCTGGACGGCGATCGTCGACAGCGCCAAATGGGCGCAGAAGGATCTCCCGCGCGTCCTGGCCGCCATCAAGCCGGACGTGATCTGCGTCGACAACGTCATCCTGTTCCCAGCCATCAAGCAGTATGGCAAGCCGTGGGTGCGCGTCATCTCCTGCTCGGAAAACGAGATCGAGGACGAGAACATCCCGCCGCATCTGTCGGGCTGCGGCGAGAACGACCATGCCGGTCACCAGCGCTACCGCGATCATTTCAACGCGGTGATCAAGCCGATCCATGACGACTTCAACGCCTTCCTCACCGTCAACGACGAGGCGCCCTATCCGATCGGCCAGTTCTTCGAGGCCTCACCCTATTTGAACCTGCTGCTCTACCCCGAAGCGACAAAATTCAAGCGCCGCCATCCGCTCGACCCGGTCAAGTTTCAGTATCTCGAAGGCTGCGTGCGGCAGGAGAAGCCGTACACGGTGCCGACCTTCGCTGAAAACAACGACGGGCCGCTGCTCTATGTCTCCTTCGGCAGTCTGGGCGCAGGCGATGTCGACCTGTTGAAGCGCATCATCGCGACGCTGGGCAACACGCGCTACCGCGCGCTGGTCAATGTCGGCGGCTACAAGGACCAGTACACCGACGTGCCCGGCAACGTCATCGTCGAGAGCTGGTTCCCGCAGCCTTCGGTCATCCCGCAGGTCGATGCTGTGATCCACCACGGCGGCAACAACTCGTTCACCGAGTGCCTCTATTTCGGCAAGCCGGCCATCATCATGCCCTATGTCTGGGACGGCCACGACAACGCCACCCGCGTCGAGGAAACCGGCCACGGCTTCGGCATCCCGCGCTACGACTGGACCGATGCCGAGCTGATCGCAAAGATCGAAACCTGCCTGACAGACCCGGCGATGAAGGCCAAGCTGGCGAAGGCCTCGGCACAGATGCGGGGGCAGAACGGGCCGGAGAAGGCAGCCGGGTTGTTGGAGGGGTTGCTGTGAGTGACATGTCGAGCCAAGGCACCCCCCTCTGGCCTGCCGGCCATCTCCCCCTCAAGGGGGGAGATTGGATTTCAAGACTGCTTTCGCCAACTTTCAACGCTGAAGAAGGGGCGCTGAAGCCAAAGCTGCCAATCTCCCCCCTTGAGGGGGAGATGTCCGGCAGGACAGAGGGGGGCGCCGTAGAGCGCTGCCTCGACACGTGCAGAGGAGCCTCCGCATGACCTCATCCGCACCATACCTCCACCAGGCCTCGACCCGAACCGACCTCGTCGACTGGGGCACGCAACCCGACGCACTGTCAGGCACTTCGCACTCCATCGGCAAACTCGTGCACAAAGGGCCAAACAACCAACCCGAATCCGGCATCTGGGTCTGCACGCCGGGCCGCTGGCGGCTCTCGATCCCGCGCGACGAATTGTGCCATTTCGTCGCCGGCCGCGCGACCTACCGGTCGGATGTCGGCGAAGTGATAGAAGTCTCCACCGGGACCGTGGTCATGTTCCCGGCCGGCTGGACGGGCGAATGCACGGTGCATGAGACCATGCGCAACGTCTACATGCTGGCGTGACATCGCAGGAGCAAGACATGCCGACATCGCACTGGCCGAAGGCTTCGACCGTGGAATTGGAGGACTGGGGCGCAGGCAGCAACACGCTCGCCGGTTCGCCGCGCGCCTCGGGCAGGATCCTGTCGCAGAACCCGGACGGATCGAGCGAATGCGGCCTGTGGTCGTGCACGCCGGGCACGCGCAAAGTCACCTTTGCCGCCGACGAATTCTGCCACTTCCTGTCGGGCCGTGGAACCTATGTCCACGACAACGGTGAAGAGATTCCGGTCGAGGCCGGCACTCTGGTGTTCTTCGCCGCCGGCTGGGCTGGCATTTCCATCATCACGCAAACGCTGACCAAGGCCTTCATGTGCCGCTGAGCACCCCTTTCAAGGAAACCGATATGACAACCCCCATCATGAAATCCCCGCTTACCATGACCGACCTCGTCGACTGGGGCGTCATCACGACCATGATCGAGGGTGAATCCCGCACCTCGGGCAAGCTGCTCTACAAGGGACCCGAGGGCCGCTCCGAATGCGGGCTTTGGGTCTGCACGCCAGGCAAATGGCACTGCCACGTCACCCGCGACGAGTTCTGCCACTTCCTCGAGGGCCGCTGCACCTACGTGCACGAATCCGGCGAGGTGATCGAGATCGAACCGGACACAGCCGCTTTCTTCCCGCAGGACTGGAAGGGCGTCTGCACCGTCCATGAGACGATCAAGAAGGTCTACATGATCCGCTGAGCGGATCAGAGAGGATGTCCATGCACTTCTCCCCTGATCGGCCGACCTTCTTCGTCAACCCGGACTACCGGCCGATGGCCGGCGCGCCAAAACCGGTGATCGATCCGGCGACGCTGGAGACCGTCGGTGCTATCTCTGCTGCGACAGACGGCGAGATCGACGCCGCGCTCACGGCTGCGGCCAACGCGCAAGCCGTCTGGAAAAAACTCGACGCCAAGAGCCGGGCCAAGCATCTGCACGCCGTCGCCAACGCCATCGAGGCGGCCGACTTCACCCGCTGCGCCGAGCTGATGGTGCGCGAGATGGGCAAGCCCTACCCCGAAGCCATCGGCGAGATCGCCAATTGCGCACCGATCTTCCGCTACTATGCCGAGATGGCGCGCGACGATGCCGGCAAAATCGCCGGCACGACGCAGGCCGGTTCGTTCCAGTATGCGCGCTACGAACCCTATGGCGTCTCCGTCCACATCATGCCCTACAACTTCCCGATCCTGCTGATGTGCTGGACGGTTGCGGCGTCGCTTGCCGCTGGCAATGCCTGCATCATCAAGCCGGCCGAGGCGACGACGCTGTCGACGCTCGACTACATGACCGTGTTCCGCTCGCTGCCGGAAGGGCTGGTGTCTTGCCTGCCCGGCGGCGCGGCCACGGCACAGGCGCTGATCGCCTCCGACCGCACCCATGCCGTCGCCTTCACCGGCTCGGTCGCCGCCGGCAAGGCGGTTGCCGTCGCCTGCGCCGAACGCATGAAACCGTGCGTCATCGAGGCCGGCGGCAGCGATCCGCTGATCGTCAGCGAGCACGCGCCGCTCGAGGTTGCGGCCGCCGGCAGCGTCACTGCGGCCTTTCATCTCACCGGCCAGGTCTGCACCTCGGCCGAGCGCTTCTTCGTCGTCGACGCCATCCACGATCGTTTCGTCGCGCTGTTTGCTGAGAGGACACGGGCGCTGCGCATCGGCAACGGCATGGACAAGACCGAGATCGGTCCGCTGGTGAGCGAAAGCGCACGTGCCAAGGTCATGCGTCTCGTCGACGACGCCATTGCCCATGGCGCCGTCGCAGTCACCGGCGGATGCATCCCGCCCGCGCATAATGTCGGCTGGTTCTATGAGCCGACGATCCTGACGGGTGTCACCCCGGACATGGCCATCGTGCGCGAAGAATGCTTTGGACCAGTCGCCGCCATCTGCCGCGTCAGGGATTTCGACGAGGCGATCCGGCTTGCCAATGACAGCCCATTCGGGCTCGGTGCTTCGGTGTTCACCACCGATCTCGCCGAAGCGCATGAGGCGGCGGAGCGGCTCGAAGCCGGCATGGTCTGGGTCAACAACCCGCTGATCGACAACGACGCCCTGCCCTTCGGCGGCTGGAAGGCCTCGGGCCTCGGCCGCGAACTCGGACGCCAGGGGCTGGACGCCTTCCGCCGCTCGAAGATGGTGATCATCGACCACAAGCCTGCGATCCAGGAATGGTGGTACCCCTATCCCGACAGTTGGTTCCGCGAGACCGGCGGCCGCAAGCACGTCTGAGAGACTCGAAACTCGCTATTTTGGGATAGGCAGCCCGAGCATGGCCGGGAAAAAGCAATGCCGCCGGGCAAGACCCAGCGGCATCTTTTAATTGGCTACCGCAGCAGCGATCGTCAGGGCGTTGTTTCCGCTTCCATCGCGGCCGCCGTCTGGTCGATCTTGTCGGCAAGCACGCCCTGAGCCCAGGCCGTGACCTCGGCGTCGACGGGCTTGTTGGCCATGTCCGTCAGCGCCGCGTCGAGCGATGCATCATCGGTGCCGACCTCTGCCGCGGCAGCTGCCTCATTGGCGGCGGTGACCGCTGCCTCCTGGGCAGCGACCTCGGCCTGCAGATCCGTTATCTTCCCAGGCAGGGCCGCCTGATCTTCGGGCGTCATGGCGGCAATCTGCGCGGCCGTCAGCGACGTCAGCGCGCTCAGCTCCGCATTCAGCGCTTCCAGCTTATCCTCGGCCGCCTCAGCGGCGGCCTGGGCGACCTTGGCTTTCGCGGACTGCGTCACGAATGCCTGGATGGCAGCGAACTTCTTACTCTTCGAGTTCATATAGGCGTTGATGTTGCGCTGCAGCGAGTTCAGCCGGCCGAGCTTGGCGTGGATGTTCTTCTCCTTGTGCACGGACGAGACCTTTGTGGTCTTGTCGACCGTGGTGTCGTCCGTTTTGGCCTTTGCCACCTGCCCCGGAGCCGACGACGATTTGCCGTGCGAAGCGCCGCTCTTGCCATTGCTGCCGTTGTGGCCGTTGCCGCCGCCATTGCCATTGCCGTCGCCGTGCCCGTTGCCACCGCCGTGCCCGTTACCGCCGGCTCCGGCGAGTGCCGGAGACGCCAGAAGCGCCAATGCGGCAAGCGCCGCGAACAGAGTTTTTCGGTTTGTCATGGTAACCTCCTCGGGGAATCGCCGCCCTTCGCCCGACCGCTAGGCGACCGTCGTATGAGAAATCGCTAATTGTACAGAGTAAACTTTAGACAAATGCGGTCTCAATACGCGAGTTGGCAACCGTCAGGAATCGTAACCATCTGATATCATGGGAAAATTTACGCCCATGGGCCGCTGTGGCACTGAAGTCCCATGCCGGTCGGACCATAGTCTTACCTGCCGACCGCCGGTATGGAGAAAGTCGTGAGCAGTGTATCGGAAAGGCGCTGAAATAAAGCAGATTGATAGCGAAAACCTAGTCTCAACCGATGCTTTCGCCGCCGTCGATCACCATCGCCTGGCCGGTCATGAAGGACGAGCGATCCGAGACGAGGAACAGGATCGCTTCGGCGATCTCATCGGCATTGGCCCAGCGCCCCATCGGGATCTTGGTGCGGACATAGTTTTCGATCGCCTCGCGCCCACCCATCTGGGCGATGAACGGCTCGTTGAACGGCGTGTCGACCCAACCCGGACAGAGGGCGTTGACGCGCACATTGTGCCGGGCATAGTCGAGCGACATCTGCCGCGTCATCGCCACCACCGCATGTTTTGATGTCGCATAGGCAATCATCTCGCGGTCGTAGAACACGCCCGAATTGGAGGCGGTGTTGAGGATGACGCCGCCGCCCCGCGCGATCATCGACGGCATGACCAGCCTCGCCGCCAGGAACTGCGCCCGCACATTGACCCGCCACGAAGCATCCATGCCGCCGACTTCCACCTCGGTCAGCGTGCCGCCGATCTGGATGCCCGCGTGATTGTGCAGGATGTCGATGCGACCATACCTGTCCAGCGTGCCGGCAATGAGCTGTTCGACCGCCGCGTCCTCAGCGACATCGGTCGCGATCGCCTCGGCCCGTCCACCCGCTGCCTGAATGTCCGAAGCCGTTGCTTCCCCGGCAGCCCGATCCCTGTCGGCGATGACGACAACCGCGCCTTCCCTGGCCATGATCATGGCGCCGGCGCGCCCGATGCCGGAGCCGGCGCCTGTCACCACGGCGATGCGGTCTTTGAGGATCATGATACGGCTTTCAGTTCGGCGGTTTGCGCTGGCGCAATTGCCATTGGGCAAGCACCACGAGCAGCACGGAGGCGACGAGCACGATCGTCGCGATGGCATTGATTTCCGGCGTCACGCCGCGCCGGATCGACGCGAAGACATAGATCGGCAGCGTCGTCTGCGCGCCGGCGACGAAGAAGGCGATGATGAAATCGTCGAAGGAAAAGGTGAAGGCGAGCAGGAAGCCGGCGACGACCGCCGGCATGATCTGCGGCAGCACGATCGATCGGAACGTCGTCAGCGGCGTGGCGTAGAGATCGCTCGACGCCTCGACCAGATTGCGGTCGAGGCTGCCGAGACGCGTGCCGACGATCATCGTCACCAGCGCCATCGAGAACAGGCCGTGTGCCGCGATGATCGAACCATAGCCGAGTGCCAGGCGAGGCGGCTGGTCGTCGGGCCAGATCGAGGCGAGGAACGGATTGACGACGGTGAACAGCTGGACGAGCGCGACCAGCGTCGAGATGCCGATGACGACACCCGGGACAACGATCGCAGCACCCAGAAGTGCATCGAAGACCGCGCGGGTTCTGATGCCGACGCGGGCCAGGCCGAGCGCCGCCGCCGTGCCGCACAACGCCGCCAGCAAGGCGCTGGTGGTGGCGATGAACAGGCTGTTCTTCAGCGCCTCGACCAGGAACGGGTTCGCCAGTGCCTTGCCGTACCATTGCACCGAAAAGCCGGTGAACTCGCTGGCATGGTGGCCGGCGTTGAAGGAAAACAGCACCACCAACGCGATCGGAAGATAAAGGAAGGCGAAGACGGCAATGACGAAAGCGCGCATCAGATCAGATCCACCCGGCGTGCGCCCGAAACCCGGGTCGAGATGCGGTTGGCGGCAATCAGCACCACCACCGAAACCAGCACCAGCGTGATCGCGATCGCCGATCCGAACGGCCAGTTGCGCGATTGCAGGAACAGGTCGACCAGCGCGTTGCCGATGAAGAACACCTTGCCGCCGCCGAGCAGCGTCGGGATCAGATATTCGCCGAGCAGAAGGATCATCACCAGCGAGAAGCCGGTCATGACGCCCGGCAGCGACAGTTTCAGGGTCACGCCCAGGAAGGTCGAAATCGGTGTTGCGCCGAGATCGGCGGAGGCTTCGAGCAGCCGGCGGTCGAGCCGCTCGAGACTGACATAGATCGGCAGGATCATCAGCGGCAGATAGCCATAGACGATGCCGAGCAGGACGGCGCCCGGCGTATTGATCAGCCTGATGTCCTCGATGCCGATAAAGGCAAGTAGCGCTGGAATGCCGCGCCCGCCCAGAATGTACATCCACGCATAGGTCCGCATCAGAAGGCTGGTCCAGAACGGAATGACGACCAGCGCCAGCAGGATCAGCCGCCAGCGCTGCGGTGCCTGCAAGGCGAGGTAGTAGGCAACGGGATAGGCGACGAGCAGACAGGCGAGCGCCCCCACAGGCGCCAGCACCATCGTGTTCCAGAAGGCGGTCGCCCGCGCCGGAAGATTGGCATATTGCGCCAGCGTCAAAGCAGCCTGATAGCCGCCTTCCGGTGCCCGCTCGCCGACGCTGAACACGGCAATGGCGATGAATGGCAGCACCAGAAACACCACCAGCCACGCCGCCGCCGGGCCGAGCAGCAAGGCGGTCAGAAAATTCCTGCGAAGACGGCTGCCGTGCATGGAGAGATTGCCCCGGTGCCGGCGGGTATGAACCCGCCGGTCAAGTTATCTGAGTCGAATTTGAGGCCCGCGCGGCTCAGGCCGACTTGAAGCGCGCCATCAGCTCGGCGCGGCCCGGATCGGTCAGCGTTGCCGCCGCGCCGAATTCCAGCGGCGTCAACAGGTCGGCTGCCGGATAAAGGATCGGGTTGTCGAGCACTTCCTTGGGCAGCAGCTTGTTGACCCGTGCATCGGTCGAGGGCGCACCATTGGCGAGGTGTTCCTTGACCGCGATCTGTGGGTTCATCAGATAGTTGAGCAGGGCGTAGCCGGCCGGCTTGTTCGGCGCATCCTTCGGGATGGCGTAGAAGTCGGTCCAGATCTCGCCGCCTTCCTTGCCCAGCACATAGGCGATCTCGGGAATGTCGCGATGCAGCTGCGCGCCGTCATTCGTCCAGCACATGGTCATCCACGCGTCGCCGGCGCGCATGCCCGGCTGATAGTCGGACGAGACCGCGAACAGATGCGGCTTGACCTTCAGCAGCAGCTCCTCCGCCTTGGCCAGTTCATCCTGCTTCAACGAGTTGAACGAATAGCCGTAATATTTCAGCGCATTGCCGATCGTCGTCAGCTGGTAGTCGTGGACCATGGTGCGGCCATCGCCTTCCGCCATGGCGGTGTCCCAGAACTCCTTCCAGCTGGTCATCGGCTTGGTCAGCTTCTTGGTGTTGACGGCAAAGCCGGTGGTGCCCCAGTTCTTCGGCACGGCGTAGGTTGTCCCGTCGATTGTACCTTCCGAGGTGAAGCGCGGGTCTTCCTGCGAGCCGTCGAAATTTGGCAATTTCGCCATCTCCAGCGGCTCGATGATGGCGAGCTTCTTGTAGGTCGAGATCGTGTAGTTGGTCGGCACGAACAGGCTCCAGCCCGAGGCCCCAGCCTGCAGCTTGGCCAGCATCTCCTCGTTGGAGCCGAACACGTTGACCTCGACGGCAACGCCGGTGTCCTTCTTGAAATTCTCGAACGTCGCCGGGTCATGATAGTTCGGCCAGGTGGCGATCGACATGCGGTCGCCAAGGTTTTCGGCGGCAAAGGCAGGTGTCGGCATGATGCCGATCTCGCGCGCCATCACCGCCGTCGCAATGCCAAGGCCGGTGAGGCCGAGGAAATCGCGTCGGCCGATCGAGCCGCGCTTGAGGCGCATCAGCTGGTCGACAAAATTCTCGGGGCTTATCGGCAGTCCGTCACGATATGATTTCGACATGTTTATCTACCCTCTGGTTGGTCCCGTTGTTCTTGGTCTCCGGAAATGCCAGCGGCGTTCTGGAGGCAAAGCCGATGGCGACGGGTTCACCCGGCTTGAAGAGATTGCCGTGGCCGATCAGATGGTCGGCCTTGGCCAGCAGCGTTCCGATGCCCTTGACCTCGATCGCGTATTCCGCGGTCGAGCCCAGGAAAATCCGGTTGCGGACGATGCCCTTGAACCGGCCGCTTTCCGGCGCGCCGAGACTGAGCGATTCAGGGCGAAGGCTGACCGAAACGGCCTCGCCTCGCTGCAAGGACATGCGCTTGCGTGCCGCAATGACGGTGCCATCGGCAAGCGCCACCTCCACCAGCTCGCCAGAATGCCCGGCGACGGTGCCGCTCAGCAGGTTGGTCTTGCCGACGAAGTCTGCAACAAACAGGTCAACCGGTTCGTCATAGATCTCGCTCGGCTGTCCGAGCTGGACGATGCGGCCGCCATTCATGACGCAGACGAAATCGCTCATCGACAGCGCTTCCTCCTGATCGTGGGTGACGAGCACGAAGGTGATGCCGATCTCGCGCTGCAGGTTCTGCAGCTCGATCTGCATGTCGGTGCGCAGCTTCTTGTCGAGCGCGGCCAGCGGTTCGTCGAGCAAGAGCACGGCCGGCTTGTTGACCAGGGCGCGGGCGAGCGCCACACGCTGCTGCTGGCCGCCGGACAGTTCGTGGATCTTGCGGCGGCCGTAGCCGGCGAGCCGCACCATTTCGAGCGCCTCGCCCGCCCTTGAGGCGATCTCGCGCGACGACAGCCTTGGCCGTGCCTGACGCAGCCCGTAGGCGACGTTGTCCTCGACATCGAGATGCGGAAACAGCGCATATTGCTGGAACACCATATTGACCGGCCGCCGGTAGGGCGGCGTGCCGGCCATGTCCTGGCCGCGAATGAACACCTGGCCTTCGCTCGGCTGTTCGAAGCCGCCGATCATGCGCAGGCAGGTGGTCTTGCCGCAGCCGGACGGCCCGAGCAGGGCGACAAAGGCGGATGGCGGGACGGCGAGATCTATGCCGCTCACCGCGGTCACCGCGCCATAGCGCTTGGTGACGCCGCGAAACTCGATGTCGGGCACTGCGGTCAAGATGCTGGCTCCAGCGACAGGGCGATTTCAGGACGCTACCAGAGCCAATGGCGGCTAGTATATACCTCGCGGGTGGTATATCTGATCTATTTTCTCGTTTAAGGGGGTATGGCTTGTCCCGCAGCGACGAATACAGCCAACTCGCCACACTCGTCGCGGCGACGCGGGAGACCAGTGGCGACCTCTTCGGCCAAGCGTTGGTCGATTGGCTGCGGCAGCATGTCAGCTTCGACCACTGCGTGGTGTTCGGCTATCGCGGCGCCTCACGGCCGCCGCTGCTGTTCGAGACGTTCTCGCCGGCCGAGAGCCACGTCTTCGTCGCGCTCTATCAGGAAGGACCCTATCTGCTCGACCCGTTCCATCACGCGGCGGTTGAGCGCAAGGAAGGGTTCTGGCGCATGCGCGAACTGGCGCCGGACCGCTTTTACGCCAGCGAATACTTTCGATCCTACTACAGCCAGACCAGGCTGGCCGAGGAGGTCGGCTTCTTCGTGCCGCTGCCGGGCAAGGACGCACTGGTGCTATCGCTGATGCGGCTGCATGCCTCAGGCCCCTTCGGCACCGCCGATGCCAGATTGCTGCGCGACATGGCGCCGGCAGTGATCAACTTCATCAGGTTGCGCTGGCCTGCCCTGCCGGCCGACGAGCCGGCAGAAGCGAAGCAGGACGAGACGGCCGCTGCAGTCAACGAGTTCGACCGCGCTCATATCTGGCAGAGCCTGTCGCTGACCCCGCGCGAAAAGCATGTCGTCGACATGGTGCTGCAGGGGCATTCGACGGAGTCGATAGCCAGGGCCATGCGCATCGTGCCGGGAACCGTGAAGGTCCATCGCCGCAACATCTACCGCAAGCTCAAGATCAAGTCGCAGGCCGGGCTGTTCGCGCGCTTCGTCGAGATCATCGACGCGCGGATACGATAAGTCCCTAGGCCTCGGCTTCCCACGAACCGGTCTCCGCCATCCGCTCCAGCAGCGGCGCCACACGGAACACGTCCTTGCCTGTCCGCTGATGCCAGTGGTCGAGCCGCTCGACGATCCTTGCCGCGCCTTCGAGGCCGGCCCAGAACAACGGACCGCCCTTGCCGACGGGAAATCCATAGCCGTTGACCCAGACGACATCGATGTCGGACGCGCGGGCCGCGATCCCTTCCTCCAGGATCTTCGCGCCCTCGTTGATCAGGGGGTAGAGCGTGCGTTCGATGATTTCTTCCGCGCTGATCGCGCGCGGCGCGATGCCCTTCTCGCTAGCTTTGTCGCGGATCAGCGCCTTGACCTCCGGATCCGGAACCGGGGTGCGCGACCCGTTCTCGTAGAGATAGAACCCCTTGCCGGTTTTCTGGCCGAAACGCCCTTGCTCGCACAGCGTGTCGGCGATGACGGCTGTCTGGCCGCGCGCCTTGCGGTTGCGCCAGCCAATGTCGAGACCGGCGAGATCGCCCATCTGGAACGGCCCCATCGGCCAGCCGAAATCGGTGAACGCCTGGTCGATCTGGCGCGGGGTGGCGCCTTCCAAAAGAAGTGCTTCCGATTCCGAGCCGCGCGCGGCCAGCATACGATTGCCTACGAAACCGTGACAAACGCCGACGACCACGGCCACCTTGCCGATCCGCCGTGCCAGGTCGACGACGGTCGCCAGCGCATCGGGCGCGGTCTTGTCGGCGCGCACGATCTCCAGCAGCTTCATGACATTGGCCGGCGAGAAGAAATGAAGGCCGAGCACATCCTGCGGCCGCGAGGTCGAGCCGGCGATTTCGTTGATGTCGAGATAGGAGGTGTTGGTGGCGAGGATCGCGCCGGGCCTGGCGACCGCTTCGAGCCTGCCGAACACTTCCTTCTTGACCGCCATGTCCTCGAACACCGCCTCGACGATCAGGTCGCAATCGGCGAGATCGGCGTAGTCGGTGGAGCCCTTGAACTGAGCGAGCCGTTGCCGCTTGGCATCTTCTGTCAAAGAGCCGCGACTGACCGAGACGGCATAGTTCTTGTCGATCGTGCCCAGCCCGCGCTGCAGGGCCTCACGGTTGGTTTCCAGCAAGGTCACCGGATAGCCGCCATTGGCGAAGGCCATGGCGATGCCGCCACCCATCGTGCCGGCGCCGATGACGCCGACGCGGGAGATCCTGCGCTTGACAATGTCCTTGGCCGGAAGCTTTGCCGCTTCACGTTCGGCGAAGAACAGATGGCGCTGCGCCCGAGACTGGTCGCTGGCCACCAGTTTCACGAACAACGCACGCTCAGCCGCCAGTGCCGCATCGAAGGGCAGCGTGACAGCATTGCGCACCGACAGCGCGCAGGCGATCGGCGCCTCGAGACCGCGCGCCTTCTTGGCAAGATCCGCAGCCGTGGCGTCGAAAGCCGCGAGGTCGGTTTGCCTGAGATCATCATCGCGATCACGCACTGGCGTGAAGGGGCCACCCTTGCGGGCAATTTCCCGGCCGAAATTCACGGCATGCGCGGTCAGATCGCCTTCGAAAACCGCATCGACGAGACCCGCTGCATGCGCCTCGGTCGCAGCGATCGGCACACCCGAAACGATCACGCCGAGCGCCTTCACCGCGCCGACCAGGCGCGGCAGCCGCACCGTCCCACCGCCGCCCGGCAACAGTCCGAGCTTCACTTCGGGCAGGCCAAGCTTGGCGTCGGCATCGGCGACGCGGAAATGGCACCCGAGCGCCAGCTCCAGCCCGCCGCCGAGCGCGGTGCCGTGGATGGCGGCGATCGTCGGCTTGGCGATGGCCTCCAGCGTCGCCACGATGGCACGCAGATCCGGCTGCTGCACCGGCTTGCCGAATTCGGTGATGTCGGCTCCGGCAACAAAGGTCCGGCCGGCACAGGCGATGACGATGGCGGCAACCGACGAATCATCCCGCAGCTCGACCAGCGCCTGCATCAGCGGCTCGCGGACATGAAAGCTCAGCGCGTTGACCGGCGGATTGTCGATGATGACGACGGCGACATCGCCATCGCGGTTGACCTTCACGAAATCGGACACGCACACCTCCCAGCACTATTTTGCAGCCTTGGCCGCGCGAACCGGATTTACAGCGCCATGGCGCCGATGGGAACCAGCGGACGGCCTGGCACAATGATTACCGGTTTTGAAGTGTCTGGCGCCAACGGCTTCCGCTGTCATCATCTCCGAAGTAGCGATCCTTCACACCCCCCTCTGTCCTGCCGGACATCTCCCCCGCAAGGGGGGAG
>SAKE01000048.1 GCA_004017275.1 Mesorhizobium sp.
GGGGAGTAGGGGGTTCCTCGCCCCCTCAACGTGGGGGGTCCAACGGACGGGCGAGACCCGGCAAGGTGGCTCGGCGAAGCCGAGACGGAGAGGGGGAGCGCCATAGACGATAAGCCGCACCTATGAGGGGACCACCCAACCCTTGCGACCGACTGCAGCCAATCGCCATTTGCCCGTTGAAGCCCGCGCCTGCTTCCGCTAAGAAGCCGTGACTTGCCGGTTCACCGGCTGGTTCGTTTTCCGGATTCCGGAAAGCACCCGTAGCTCAGCTGGATAGAGCGCTGCCCTCCGAAGGCAGAGGTCACAGGTTCGAATCCTGTCGGGTGCGCCAATTTCTCTTTGAGTGGCAAGTAGTTAGCGCTACGCTTTACTTACCTGAAGCCCTCCAGGGCCGAGCGGCGTAAGCGCTGAGAATGCGAACCTGGGCAAAACGAAGTCGCTCCATCGCGCAGATTTTCGGGTCAGAGCAGTGTGAACGCCAATTTTCCGACGGACAATCTTCAACATGAAGGTTGAGTGCTGCCCACGTGGGCAGCGCTCAAACGACTGAAATGGGGCCGCAAGCGGATTGGCGAGTTCTGGCGTAGAAGGCCAAAAAGCAGACGTTCAGATCGCAAGGCGTCATGGCGGAAGCCGACGCGAGGACGGGAGCTGCAAAAGGTGATGCGAATGCCCGAGGTTGCGGAAAAACCAGGGCGCGAACTCACCAATGCTGTGAGTACGCGCCCTGGTTTAGGCCCTGACCCAACAAGCGGTCAGTAATCCCAGAAGACCGGCACCCAACGAAAGACATCGCCCTCCACCGCCACATGGCCCACGGACGGGAACGGCATATGAGTGGCCACCAGCAGCTCTCCGGTCTCCGCCAGCTCCCGCAAAAGTCGGGCCCGAACGCGAGCTGCCTCCTCGGGGTCGTGCTCGAAGCCGTTGTACCAGTCGGGGTGTTCGAATCCGACCGCGAACACGGCGTCGCCAGCAAACATCAGTCGGTCTTTGCCGGACGCGACGCGGACTATGCTGTGCCCGGGAGTGTGGCCACCCGTTCGAGAGACGACCACGCCCGGCGCCACCTCGTATTCCTCATCGAACAGCCGCAGCTTGCTCTCATACTCTTTCCTGAACCGCTTGGCGGTTGTCCGAAGCGCGTCCGGGAACCCGGGCGGCATCGAGACGTGGGAGAAATCGGGCGACTCCCAGAACTTGACCTCGGCGGCCGCCACGTGGATCCGCAGGTCTGGACGCAGCCGCTCTTTCACCCCATCGACGAGCAGCCCGCCAACATGGTCCATGTGCATGTGGGTAAGCACCACGTCGGTCACGGATCCAAGATCGATGCCGGCGGCCTCCAGTCGCTTGATCAACTGCCCGGCCCGCGGCAAGTTCAACTCCGGGTCCAATCCTAGCCCAGCATCGATGAGTATGGTCTGCCCGCCGCTGCGCACCACGACCGCGTTCAGCGCCCAGTCGAAAGCGTCCGCCGGCAGGAACATGTCCTTCAGCCAGGCCGCATGCACGGCCGGGTCGGCGTTGTATCCCAACATGTTGGTTGGAAGCGGTAGCACCCCATCGCTGACCACCAGCACGTCGATCTCGCCGACCCGCACTGCGTAGCGCGACGGAACCAGCTCTTCGGATCCCCTTCTGTCGGGGTGTGAGTTTTCGTCTAGGCTCATGTTTATCTCCTGCTGACCGCCGCTTACACGCGGCATCGACGACGTACATCCAGGCTTGTTTGCGGTCGATTGTGTCGAGGGAGAGGGCGAGCCACACCACGGGATAGGTTGCGGGGCATCGAAATAGAGGACCGACGTGTCCTGAACGGCATCTTTTGCCGGCGAGTGGCGACCCGCTAAGACAAGCTCGCTACTTGCTGTCAGCGTTCCTTCACCCTGACTGCTTGAACCTTCACTAACAGCCTTATCCGCAACGCAGGGTCGGCCACAGCTCATGGATTTCCATGAGGTGCGGCTGAGGGCATAGCCGGTTAAGCTGACAAGCCAAATCGCCACCCAGATCCAAGGATGAGTGCTACACAAGCGCTGACGGTCTCCGGCTTTCTTTTGTCCGGGAGGAGAAGACAATGACGACAGCGTTTAAGTCCATTGGCGGAATCGACTCCGAAGCGTTGCGAGCCGCTCGGATCATCGAAGGCGTGGTCGGCAACGCGTGGGCGACGGACGCCTCGGGCAAATTCACCTACGTGACGTCCAGCGCGCTGTCTCTCCTCGGGACGACGCTAGAGGAACTCAATTCGTCTTCGGAAGAAGGCGCGGTCGGTTGGAAGCGGCTAATCCATCCAGACGATTGCGACGGCGCCGTCACAATGTGGCGCCACTGCCTGCAAACAGGTGATCACTACAATATGGAGCACCGCATATTGCGCGCTAGTGGTGCTTACGGATGGAGCAGGAGTTCGGGGCAGCCGCTGCGCGACAGCACAGGTCGCATCGTTGCATGGTATGGTGCGCTGATTGACAGTGATGTCCCGTCCGCGGCCAAGGAACAATTCGCTGACGTCATCAGTGACGCGCTCGAAAGCAAAGCTGTTTCCGATGTTCCGCATTCGCTGAGCCTTGTCCATCCGGATGACCGGACTGCCGCAGCTCACGCTGCCGCCCGCGCCTTCTGGACGGGTGTTCCTCAGGTGACGAGGCACCGGCAACTCCAGGCCGACGGTAGTTATCGCTGGAACGAGACGCGGTCAGAACCAGGCTACAGTGTGAGTGTCGACATCGACGATCTTGTGACGGATAGGGAGGCACTCGCCTCGGCAGGGTTGGACCCATCGGTAGAAAGCGAGGCTGAACCAATTCGATCCGCGAAGGTCGTCGAGAGCATATTCGGGAACGGATGGGCATTCGACGCGGCCGGCAGGTGGATTTACCTGCACCCGTTTGCAAAGAATTCTCTTGGGGTGACGTTGGAAGAACTGAACGCGTCTTTGGACGAGGGGCATACCGCCTGGAAGCGTCTGCTTCATCCGGACGACTATGAGCAGATCGCAGCCACATGGCGCCACTGCCTAGAAACAGGCGATCACTTCAATGTCGAGTTTCGCTTTCGGCGCGCGAGCGGCATCTATGTCTGGGCTCGAGCAGCCGCGCGGCCAGCACACGACAGCCGCGGTCGTATTGTGGGATGGTATGGCATTGCACTCGACAATGACGTCTACAAAAAGACCGTGGCGGCGCTGCGTGGCCGGGAGCGGGAACTTTCTCAGCTCGTCGACATGGTCCCGGTCCAGATCAGGCGTCTGACACCTGAAGGTGAGCCGATCTTCTTCAATAAACGCCTGCTCGACTTCTTCGGACTGAACGACGTGGCGCAATTGGACAGGCCGGGAATGAGCCGGATGGCGGCAGCCATCCAGTCTCTCCTCCATCCGGAAGATGCTGCCCGCCTTTTGGAAAGGCTCCATCATTCCTTGGCTACCGGCGAGCCCCACTCGATGAAGTATCGCATGCGTCGAGCGGACGGCGCCTACCGCTGGGTGGATGGTCGCTGGGAGCCGCTTCGTGATCATAGCGGCGCGATCGTACAATGGTATGCAATTTCCATCGATATCGACGATGAGATGCGCGCCCAGGAGGCGCTGCGTCTCCGCGAACGCGAGCTCTCGCAACTTGTCGATATGGTGCCGAGCTTCCTCTGGCGCCTGTCTGCGTCGGGCGAGCCGGTCTTCTTCAGCAAGCAAATGGTCGAGTTTCTCGGTCTCGACGTGGGAGAATACCAGAGTGCGGGAGGAAATGGTCTGACAGCTGCCATAGCGGCTGTCGTACATCCCGAAGATGCGGCCAAGCTGGAAGCAGCGCTTAATCACTCCTTGATCACCGGCCAGAGCTTCTCGCTGAACTATCGCCTGCGTCGCGCGGATGGTGTCTATCGCTGGATGTCGAGCCGTGCGGAACCGATGCGGAATGAGGAGGGATCCGTCGTACAATGGTACGGGTTGTCACACGACATCGATGATCAGGTGCGGGCCGAAGAAGCGCTGCGGAGCAGCAAACGCCAGCTGGAACAGATGATTGACGCCGTGCCCGTGAATATCCTGAGCTTCGCTCCTTCAGGTAAGATCACCTACACCAGCAAGCGATATCTGGAGAAGGTCGGTTCGCCACCCACGCACATCGAGGACTTCGATGCCCTGGCTCGGGACCTGGCCCACCCTGAAGACTTCCCGACAATGTTCCGGAGGGCATCGAATGGCTTTGCGACCGGCCAGCCTTTCGTGAACCGGTTTCGTCGTCGCGAGAAGGATGGCGTCTACCGCTGGATAGAAGCGCGAGCGCAACCGTTACGGGATGCCGATGGCGCGATCGTGCAATGGTATATGGCTTCTATCGACATCGAAGACGAGATGCGAGCGCAGGAGGCATTGCGCGAAAGAGAACGCGAGCTTCAGCAGCTTGTCGATGCCTTGCCGGTTCACATCTGGAGCTGGACGCCCGATGGCAAGCTGGCCTACATCAACAAGCGGTCTTTGGAGGATCTCGGCATCTCCGGGGCGAGCTTCGAAGATTTCCCCAGGGTGGCGCGAGAGCTGGTTCATCCCGAAGATGCTCCCGGGGTGCTGAGCACGTCAGCCAACTGCCTCAAAACTGGCGACTCCTTCCTCATGCGGTATCGCCGGCGTTGGAAGGACGGCAATTATCGCTGGATAGAGGGACGTTGCGAGCCTCTGCGCGATCGGGACGGAACGATCGTGCACTGGTACCAAGTTTCCATCGACATCGACGATGAGATGCGCGCACAGGTGGCGCTGCGCGAGAGAGAACGTTCGCTGTGGCAGCTGGTTGAAACGCTGCCGGTGATGATCGAATGCGCCGCGCCGAATGGCGAGCCGATATATCGCAGCCGTCAGCTCCGCGAATTCCTCGGATATGAGTTGGAGACATTGGGCGGCAAGGGAAGATCCCGCCTGGCCGGCACACTCGATGACGGTGTTCATCCTGACGACCTGGCGGGCGTCAGAGCGAGCTATGCTCATTCGTTGGCTACCGGCGAACCGTATGCGCGGAGGCACCGTCTGCGACGCTTCGATGGCGAATATCGCTGGGTCGATACGCGCGCGGCACCGATGCGCAATGCCGAAGGGGCCATTGTTCAGTGGAACGTCGTCTGTCTGGACACCGATGGTGAAGTTCGAGCGCAAGAAGAGCTGCGTCTGGCGCAAGAGAGACTTGCACGTGCGAGCCAGGCGGCGAGTCTTGCCGAGCTTTCAGCCTCAATCGCGCATGAGGTGAACCAGCCTCTGGCGGCTGTTGTCGCCAACTCGTACGCCTGCCAGCGCTGGCTCACGGCCAAACCGCCAAATATCGAGCGGGCGCAGAAGACGGTGGAGCGCATTATCCGGGATGCCAACTCGGCGGCGGATGTCGTCAGCCGCATCCGCGCCTTGTTCAAGCAGTCTGCGGACGCGATGGCCTACACAACACTCGGCAGCGTCATCGCGGAGGCGCGCGACCTCATCGCTGAAGAGGCGGTGCGGCGTCGTGTTCGTATGGACATCGATGTCGAAAGCGACCTTCCCATTGTCGCGCTCGATCGGGTGCAGATCCAGCAGGTTCTGGTGAATCTCATCCGCAATGGCATGGATGCGATGGACTCTGTTGTGGGCGACAGGGTTCTTGGACTTTGCGCGCGCCGGATAGGGGACGCGATCCAGATCGAAATCAGAGATCGTGGCCCGGGCATAGAATTTCCTGACCGAATATTCGAGCCGTTCTTTACGACGAAAGAGCATGGCATGGGCATGGGGCTCGCGATCTGCCGTTCCATCGTCGAGTCGCACGGCGGACGGTTGTGGGTGGAGAAGAACGAGCCGCACGGAACGACGTTCGTCTTCACGATGCCCATTGAAATGAAAGCGGCAGCATGACGACCTACAATCACATGGTCTTCATCGTCGATGACGACGTGCGTATCCGGGAAGCGCTTGGTGAGCTTCTGGAGTCGCATGGCATGCGCGCCATCGGGTTCGGATCGGCCGGCGACTATGTCCTGGCGGACAAGCCGGACGTCCCCGCCTGCCTCATCCTCGATGTGGAATTGCCGGACATCAACGGCCTCGATCTGCAGAAGCAGATCGCCGAAGGCGATCATCCGCCGATCGTCTTCATAACAGGGCACGGCGACATCCCATCCTCGGTGCGCGCGATCAAGCATGGCGCCGTGGACTTCCTGACAAAGCCTTTTCGCGACGCGGACCTCATGGCCGCAATCCAGACGGCGATCGCCCAGGATCGGGAAAGGCGATCAGAGCGCGCCGAACTCACCATGTTGAGGCAACGCTATCTAGAGCTCACGCCACGCGAGCGCGAGGTGCTGCCGCTCGTCGTGAGTGGCCTACTCAACAAACAGGCCGCGGCTGAGTTGGGGATCAGTGAGGTCACGCTGCAGATCCATAGAAGGAACGTGATGCAGAAAATGATGGCGGCGTCGCTCGCCGATCTCGTGCGCATGGCGGAACGACTGGAGATACCGATTACCCACTCTCGACGAACAGGAGGGAACTGAGTGTGAGCACGGTGCGACCTGTCGTGGCGGTTGTCGACGACGATCCGAGAGTCCTCGAGTCGCTGGAGGACCTGCTGGAATCCGCGGGTTATGTCGCTTGGTGCTTCTCGTCGGCGGGATCGCTGCTCGACCGCAGGCTGTCGGGCGTAGACGTGCTCATCACCGACATCGGAATGCCTGGCACGGATGGCTTCGAACTTCGCGACCTGGTGAAGAAGGCTCGTCCGGAGTTGCCGGTGTTCCTTATCACCGGCCGCCACGAGATAGCGGATCAGTTTCGCGCCCAGGGCATCAGCGGTTTTTTCCGCAAGCCTTTCGACGGTCAAGCCCTGCTTGCTGCCGTTGCCAACGCCTTAAACGATCGAGAAATGGAGGGTAATGATGATGATGATGATGAGAGTTGACCAGCCGCTCCAACCGAGATCGGCACCGTCACCGCACAAAGGCGAAGCGGAGCAGCCGCTCGTGATCATTGTCGATGACGATGCAGCGGTTCGGGAGGCACTGTCGGACTTGATCCTGTCGGCAGGTTTCCAGCCGGTCTGCTTTGCCTCGACACGCGAATTGCTCCAAGCCGACGTATTACACAAACCCGGCTGCCTGATCCTTGACGTGCGCATGCCAGGGGCGAGCGGTCTCGATCTGCAGCATCACCTGGCCCAGAATGGCAACCCGAAGCCAATCATCTTTCTCACTGGTCATGGCGATATACCGATGACGGTCCAGGCGATGAAGGCTGGCGCGGTGGATTTTCTTACCAAACCAGTACGGGACCAAACATTGCTTGATGCCGTAATCGCGGCCATAGCGATGGACGCCTCGCGACGGGCGAAGGCAGAGGTGGTCAAGCGAAATGTCGAACGCCTTCAGACATTGACGCCCCGTGAGCGCGAGGTCCTGCATCACGTTGCGCGCGGACGCCTCAACAAGCAGATTGCCTTCGAGTTCGGCATCAGCGAAGTGACGGTGAAGCTGCATCGCGGCAACGTCATGCGCAAGATGGAGGCAGCCTCCATCGGTGAGCTGATCCGGGCTTGGGAGACACTGCCCGTGCCGTTGCGTGAGACCGTGGCCTGAACGGGGCAGCAACCGTCAGTCGGATATCAGCGCGCCAGAATTGCAACTCGTCGACGACGAGATCGTTTCACTGTTTCACGGGAACGGCGAAACGCTCTATCTCTTTGATTTGACGCAATTCCTAACGGACAACCGCTTCACACTTTTCCCGGAATTGGTCTAACGGCGACTGTTGAAAGCCCAACCCGTCAGGCGATAGTTCAAGCGAACTTGTTTTGCCTGCTGCATTTATTCGTCGAAGGGCGCATTCGCTACGAGGTCGACGGAAGAAGAAGCTCGGTATCCGGGGACATAGCGTTCACCGAAATCCCGAATGAAATTGTCGTAGGTCGTTTCGGGCCTCGTCTCGGCGATGTGGCAGAAGCACTGGGTCATGCGCCGCTTCATGTCGAGCCGCGGAAACTCTGTGACGATCCTGGCGATCTCCATGGCTGGAATGATCTCATATTGCAGACCCACGACATCCAGGCAGATCCCGGCAGTACAGAGCGCCACCTCTGCTTCCTTGTAGAGACCGATCGATGGCGTCGAGTTGAGAGCAACGCTGTCCCAGATCAACTGGGCGCGGCGCTCGTCGACGCCGGCTTGCCTCGCGAAGGCCCGAGCCAGATCGGCGCCTTCAACTTCGAACCGGCGCGGACCGTTGAAGCGCTGGTTAAGCGTAAGATCGTGCAAGAGCACACCGACGGCGACGACTTCCGCGTCGTGATCGATGTTGCGAAGCTGTCCGATCCGCTCCGCAAACAACCAGGAACGGACGACGTGATTGAAAAGATAGGGCTCGCTTTCCTGGCTCGCATGATCGAGAGCCTGCTGCACGAGCGGTGTATCGGGAACCAAAACTCCTGCAAGTATCCGACTGCCGGTCCCGTTCATCTCTATGGTCTCCAACAGGGTTTCGGGCAGCGGGGGAACAGGCGGAAGTCATGGTCCGCCAAGGTCAGGATCTGAAGCAGGCGGGTCATGTGAGGCCCAGGCCTCCGTCGACTGCGATCACCTGCCCGGTCACCCACTCGCACGCCGGATCGGCCAGTTGGACGATCCATCTGGCGACGTCGTCCGGCGTGCCGCGTCGTTTGAGCGGTATCTGCGCGCGCTCCGCTTCCTCAATCACGGCAGCATGCTCCGGGGAGAGCCCCATCATGCCCCTCAGCGCTCCGGATTCAGTCGGGCCGGCAGCGACGGCGTTAACGCGCACACCTTCAGGCGCGAGCTCGAGCGCCCAACAGCGGGTCAGATGTTCCAGCGCCGCCTTGCTGGCGGCGTAGTGGGAGAGCCCAGCCGCCGGCCTATGACCGAACGTGCTCGATATGTTGATGATCGCTCCGTTCGTCGCCGCTAGATGCGGAAGTGCTGCCGCCGCCAGCAGGCTGGGGCCGACGACATTCACCGCAAATATACTCGCGACCCGCTCAGCGGCAGCATCACGCAGGGACAGAAGAGCACCGGCGCCGGCATTGTTCACCAGCACGTCGAGGCGACCCCATGTGTCGATTGCCTTGGCGATGGTGCGCAGGGCATCTTCGGGCTCCGCGGCGTCGGCGACGAGGCTGACAATGTTCGGGTGCTCGGCGACCGTCTGCTTTAGCGGCGTCGCGCGACGGCCGGTTACAATTACCTTTGCGCCTTGCCTGGCAAAGCCAAGCGCCGCTGCGCGGCCAATGCCGGAGCTTCCACCGGTAACGATGACGACCTTGTTATCAAATGCAGACATGGCGTTGCTTCTGGCAGGCATGGTCGAAGTCGGCTCCTGATGCTGTTCTTCTCGTCTTCAGTCTGACTCTTTCCCTTTCGAACGGCGCTCCCGACTCGATGCCGGGCTTGGGAAGCGAAAGGGTGATCACTTGCACGCTTGGATCTGAGTCGACCACGATCGGACGTGGCGACGTGGGATCACGCAGTTTTTCGATAAGCATCGCAGCTGTCCTTATCCCGTCGACCGTGCCGCCGAATGTTCTGGCGGCGGGATCCTCTCGAACCAGTCCGGCAAGAGCTCGGCTTTCATTCGCCCGAGGGTGTGGTCAGTTCTTTCTCGTCGGTGTCGACGACGAATACGGCAAGCAGCTTGGCAGGCTCAGTCGCGCTGGCGTTCTCGCTGACGCCGTGACGGTCGCCCGGAAATTCGGAGAAGCCTTGGCCGGCATGATACGTCGTGACCGGCCCATCGTTGACCTTGCTGCGGATAGCGCCTTCAAGCACGGTCGCGTAGATGAAGGCTGACTTTGGATGCGTATGTGCCGAGGACGTGCCGCCGGGCTCGTACTCGACCAATACAGCGCGCATGCTCTTACCCGGCACGTTGGGTAGCGGCTGGTCGTAGACGAGCTTGACGTTCTCGCCGATCGTATCGTGGGCAAGAGCCCCGCTTGCGAGAATCGTTACGGTTGCTGCACTGCAGAGGATGGTCTTGATCACTGTCTGGCTCCAGTCGCGGTTTGATGTGATTGGGGCCGCCGGCCGAAGGGGAGGACAGCCGGCGGCAGGCTCTCGCTGGCGGTACGGCGTGAGCCTATGACTTGAGGAAAGCGAGAAGGTCGTTGTTCACCAGTTCGGCATGGGTCGTGCACATGCCATGCGGCAGGTTCTCGTAGACCTTGAGCGTACCGTTCTTCAGAAGCTTTGCGGACAAAGGTGCGGAATCCGCGAACGGCACGATCTGATCATCCGTGCCATGCATGACGAGAGTTGGCACGTCGACGATCCTGAGGTCGTCGGTGAAATCGGTTTCCGAGAAGGCCTTGATGCCGTCGTAGTGCGCCTTGGCGCTGCCCATCATGCCCTGCCGCCACCAGTTCTGGATGACGCCCGGGATCGCTTTCACGCCTGGCCGGTTGAAACCGTAGAATGGGCCAGACGGGAAATCGACATAGAACTGTGCCCGATTGGCGGCGAGCGACTTGCGCAGCCCGTCGAACACCTCGATTGGAAGGCCGCCAGGATTGGCCGGCGTCTTTACCATGATCGGCGGCACAGCGCCGATCAGGACGAGCTTCGCGGTGCGCCCCATGCCATGGCGGGCGACGTAGCGGGCCGCTTCCCCGCCGCCGGTCGAGTGGCCGATATGGATGGCGTCCCTCAATCCGAGATGTTCGATCACCGCCGCCGCGTCGGCGGCATAGTGATCCATGTCGTGACCGTCGCTCACCTGCGCGGAGCGGCCGTGCCCGCGCCGGTCATGGGCGATGGTGCGATATCCCCGGCCGACGAAGAAAAGCATCTGCGCGTCCCAGTCATCGGCGCTGAGCGGCCAGCCGTGGTGGAAGACGATCGGTTGAGCGTCCTTCGGACCCCAGTCCTTGTAGTAGATCTCAGTGCCGTCCTTGGTGGTAATGGTGCTCATGGTCTTGGGTCCTTTGCCTGGTCTGGGAGAGGGAAGGTCTTTCGCCCGCCCTGCTTGCGCGGGCGCAGCTATGGAGAGGCCGGTTGCCACGGTGGTGGCGAGTGCGCCTAACAAGATGTCTCGGCGCGATGCTCCGGCGGGGGAAGAAAAGTCGTCTTTCATCGGCTCGCTCTTTCGCGTTGAAGTTGGACCCGCGTCATCGGACGATGCGCGGCCGCGGTGGATCAGTGCCGAGGGAGCGGGGCGTGGGCGAACCAGTCCTCGAAACGGATCGCTCCGATGCGTGGATGGTCACCGGGGACCAGCGAGCTATCGTCCAGTTCCGTGCCGAAATAGCGCGCGTGGGGATCCCCGATCACCTTGCGTGGGTCGTTGGTCGCCTTCAAGAGCCGCGCCACGAGATCGCTCATGCGGACCGGCTCAGGCCCGGCGATCTCGATCGTGCCATTGATCGGGGCGGAGAGCGCTACGTCCGTCATGATGTCGGCGACGTCGTCCGATGCGATCGGCTGAAAGTAGGCTGATGGAAGGGTTACGATGTCGCCGGCTGTTGCCGACTGGGCGATGCCCCCCAGGAATTCGAAAAATTGGGTCGAATGAACGATGGTGTAGGGAATTCCAGACTCCCGGATCAGCTTTTCCTGCACCATTTTGGCGCGCAGGTAGCCGCTATCGGGCAGGCGCTCGGCGCCCACGATCGAGAGTGCGATGTGATGCTTGACGCCGGCCGCCTTGCCTGCTGCGAGGAGGTTCCGGCCGGAGGTCTCGAAGAACTCCAGAACGGCCTTGTCCTCGAACGAAGGCGAATTTGCGAGATCAATGACGACCTGCGCCCCGACGAGAGCTTCCGGCAGGCCTTCGCCCGTGACGGTGTTGACGCCGCTGTTCGGTGAAGCAGCAAGCACTTCATGACCCTTCTTGCGCAGCCTCTCGACGGTCTTCGAACCGATGAGTCCTGTGCCGCCTATTATGACGATTTTCATGTCCAAGCTCCTGTTTTGCGTTCTGAATTGCGTTGCGGAATGCCAGCCGTTACGGGCTCTTCACCGAGCTGAAGCAGCGTCCTCGATGAGCGCGGCGACCTCGTCGGGATGCGAAACCATCACGGCGTGGGAAGCACCCTCGACGACCACGGTCTTCACGGCATGCGCGCGTTCAGCCATGAACTTCATGACCGCAGGCGGGATATTCCGATCGGCTGAGCCATAGATTGCGTACGAGGGAATCGTCTTCCATGAGGCGGTACCGGATGGCTCCGCCAGAGCGGCTTTGGCGACGGGACGCTGGGTCGCCGCCATCAGGCTGGCTTCGGCCGACGGTACGTCGGCCGCGAACTGCTCGTGGAATTTTTCCGACTGGATATAGAGGTCCTGGCCTCCATCGGCTTGCGCCACTGGAAGAAGAGCGGCGCCCAGCGTACTGCCTGGGAACTTCGCCGAGAGCGTGAGGCTGGACTCGCCGGTTTCGGGCGCAAACCCGGCCACGTAGACGAGAGCCCTCACATTCTTCTTTCCGTTCGCCGCCTGGGTGATGACCGGCCCGCCATAGGAATGGCCGACCAGCACCACCGGCCCCGAGATCGAGCGGATAACGGCCAAAACTGCCGCTGCATCGCCCGCGACGCTGCGAAGAGGATTGGCCGCGGCGATGGCTGTGTAGCCGTCCTTGTTGAGATCGGCGATCACCGCGTTCCAGCTCGACGATTCGGCGAAAGCGCCATGCACCAGTACGATTGTCGGCTTGACCCGCTGGCCCGCGGGTTGGGCCATGGCGTCACCCGAAGCGGCAAACGCCGCGGCGAGCATCAGAATTCTCGTAATCCTTCGCACTTCCTTCTCCTTTGCGACCGGAACGTGACCAGTTGCACGGAAGAATGCTTCGAGCTTGCCTGCTAAACTATTCTACGGAGGCATCGGTCTTCCGATGCGAAGGTCTAGGGCGGATGCATTCGGAGACGGGGAGTCCTAGCTGACGAGAGGCAAAGGCTAGCGCACGAGGCATCAATCGATCAGGGGCGGAGCCGGCGGCATGGGCCAATACTGCGGGCATTGTCGGCCAGGAATCGGACAAGCGGACGATCAACTCAGTAAAGTCGTGGCGCCGATCGAACCGGCTTAATCCAACGATATCTGCAGCAAGACATATACCGCGGTATGGTCGGCCCTCTCCCTCGATCCAATCGATGGCAAAGGCCCGTCGAAATAGCGTCCCTGGAGACAGAGCCGCTACTGAACAGACGGAGCTAAGATGCTACATGCAGAGACAAAAGGCGACCTAGCGGGCGAGTATGTCCGTGACTCATCCGCAGAAGCCGCTCGGTACGAACTGCAAACAAAACAGCCGTCAGCTGGCACCGTTCACGATCTGGGCAATCTTATCCAGATCGCGTTATCCGCGCTAAACCGCATCGCACGGGACCCTGGCGTCTCGGTTGCTCCAGCGCTTGAGCCCGTGATAGGCAGCGCCAAGACAGCCTTGCTGCAAGCCGGCGCGCTTGTCCGGGAGACGATCAGCAGGGCTCAACAGAGCCATGGCGAGGTTCAGGAAACCAACGTAAGTGCTTGCCTGACCGAGGTCGAGGCCCTCGCCCGGTGCGCCTGCGAGCCGCATATCCAGCTTGAGGTCCGCGTCGGATCCGACTTGCCTCGCGCGAAATGCGATCGCTTGGGCCTGCAGAATGCGGTCCTGAATCTCATATTCAACGCGCGTGACGCAATGCCGGGCGGCGGTTTGATCTCGATCGACGCCGCCGCCGTTCAAGGCCGTGTCGCCCTTATCGAGCTTCGCATCGTCGATAGAGGTATCGGAATGACCCCGGGGACCGTTGCCCGTGCCTTCCAGCCATTTTTCACCACGAAGGGCAAGGGCTTGGGCGGCGTCGGCTTGCCGATGGTGAAGCATTTCGCCGCGGAGCACGGCGGAAGCGTCGAAATCGAGAGCGTCCTGGGGGCCGGCACGACCGTGATCCTGCGAGTGCCGGCAGCACCATCGGAACTCGACGCCGGACAAACCGATCAACCTGTCTTGTGAAAGGCTGAGGGCTTGCAAATAGAGCACGAAGGCCACGCCCGTCCAGCCTCAGGCCGATGGTAAGCGGGCTGCGAGGGCACCACGAGTCGGATCCGCTCGATGTCGCGATGATTTGACCTTCGACGCAATCGCGCGCCAGACATAAAGTTCCGTAGCCCCGTCCGTGGGAAGCAATCCTTCTTATCCTGAACTAGGTATTTCGCTCCGTGGGATGGTGATCGCTTCCTCCCCTCTTGCGAGGCCTGAGTCCCGGTGTCCAAAGGCGTCTGAGCGGATGTCGCGAAAGACCGTCTGAATGGTCTTGATCAGCGCCGATCTCGAGTTCGCGTGCTGCTGTTCCGGAGCGCCGCTTTCGCCTGAAGCAGACATGCCGGTCGCCAGCACCGCCGCGAGATCTTGGGCCATTTCGGGCCGGGCGAGCAGCAAGGGAGCGAAGCTTTTCTGGTCAATTTCGTAGACCACGACATGGGTCAACGCTCGCAATGTCGACGTCTCGCCGATGCCGGTCAGGAGACCCGTCTCACCGAAGAAGTCGCCGGGCGCGAGACGACCGACATCCAGCACGCGGGCATCGTCCTCGCCCTGTTGCCGGGCGACGATACCGCCTCGAACGATCATGAGCGACGGCAGCATCTCTCCCTGTCGTGCGATGATGTCGCCCTTTCGGTAGGTGCGAACCGAGGTCGTCGCGGCAAGGGCCTCCTGCTCATCGTCCGTCAGCGCCGAAAAAATCGGTATGGCTCTTATAAGGTCAATCGGGTTGACGCTTGGTGGCCTCGCCGTCTCTTCAGTCGGCAAGTTGCTCACGGCGATCGACGAGGGAGGTGCCGCAAGCAGCAGGCCGGTAGACTTGGCGTGGCGGTAGACAAGATCGAAGACTTCGTTCCGCGCGGCTATTCGTCGGCCAATATTCTCGACATGAACAAGCAGATCGATCTCGATCGCCACTGCATTCAAATCCCGAACAACAACCAAGGGCGGCGGTTCCTTCAAGATGGAGTTGCAACTGAGCAAGGCTGTACGCATCACGTCCACGACGATGGCCGGCATTTTGGTGGGTGCGATTCTTATGGTGAAAGCAATTCCGTGGCTCTCGTCTGGTCTGCTCACATTGGTCAACCCAAGCTTGGCCAGAAAGCTATTCGGAAGTGCAACGACGTTGTGTGCCCAGGTGAGCACCTGGGTCGATCGCCAGCTGGTTTCTACGACGCGACCTTCGGTGCCGTCACTCAAAACGATCCAGTCGCCAAGCACATAGGGGCGACCGAGGTTTAGTGCGATGCCCGAAAATACGTCGCTCAACGTGTTCTGCAGGGCCAGCCCCAGAATGACGGCAAAGACACCTGAGGTGGCGATCAGGGTTCCGACCGGCACGCCAAAGACGAAAGCGAGGACCGATAGCAGCATTCCAACATAGACGACACCGACGACGAGATCCTGCAGGAGCCGTGCCTCGCGCGGCTTTCCCTCGAAGACGAGAAAGATGCGGACGAAACCGATCAGCGCCCACGCGAGATGAACCCACCACAGCGCTTTTGCCACCCCGAAAAGTATCGCTCGGGCGGTTGTCTCATCGCTCCGGGTCAGCTCGTAGGGGACGACGGCTCCGTCCAGAAGGAGAACCGACATTGTAAGGAAGAAGGCTATCTGAACGATCAGCCTTGTGTTGGGCCGACTCTGCGGAATGAGGTACCAGACTACAATTCCGGCGACGCCCACCAGAGCCATGTAGAGAGGGGGGGCGATCCACCAGTCCATGACAAATCCCGTTCGGTCAAAACCCAACCAATGCTTCTAGTCCTGAACGCAACGAGGCCGCCCTAGGCCGGGCGCTCGCTCACATGACAGGTGGCACCGACTACTCGTGCAATCCGAGCTTTCTCGTGCAGAGCCGGTGGCCGCCTTTGTTGTTCTCAAGGACCGCCCCGGTAATCGAGTGAGGCAGGTGCCGCGGCCTCACGTCACCTCTGTCGCTTTGGGTCCATGGTATGGTCATCGGCCAAGACTCCTTGACCGGCTACCTTCCGCTACATGGGAGTGAATCTACCCGCGGTCCCGATGATCTCTGGGAGAGATGGACATTCTGACCCCGTTGCGTGTGTAAACTCGCTGAGCCTTCGCGCGAGCAAACTGGGCAGCGCTGCCGCTGCGCCTTGCCCGAGGCGCAGCCATGTCGATGCCGCAGAGCCTCAGGAGGATGTGCAGCGCCTTCGAAAGAGCTGGACGCGGTGTCATTTCCGTTTCTCCATTTCTGTCGCGTTAGAGAGATCTAACCATGCCGGGCTTTGCGAGGTGCGCGCCATCGTCCCGAGGAAGCGTGCGTTCCATACCTTGGTCCATTGTTCCCGCAATGAAGGGCTGGGACAGACGGTCGAAATCGCCATGAGGCCGGCGCGTGCCATCGATGGTAACTGCCGCCTCGATTTGGCAGCAGTTCGATTTTTGTGCCCGGAGGATGTCGGTTATGGACGCAATGGCGAATGCACGGCGCGGAGCCCTATATACCCAGGCCTCTTCTACCGTTTCGCCGCTCGATCTGAAGGAAAGACCGAGCGGTCCTTTTGCTGCCTTTGGTCTACCGCCCCCAAATACCCTGTCCATATTTGTCGTTAGGCGTGACCGGCTTTCGAACCGTTTGACCGGCTTCATGCTTGGCATGTCCGTCGATCATCTCGATCGAGGAGGTATGCAACTTGTCGGCAGGAGTCGCCTTTTCTGACCCGTAGTGATCGCTGCCGGCAAGTGCGGTTCCGGCAGAAACAACAATCGAGGCGGCAGCAAGGGCGATGAGCTTCATTCTTCTTCTCCAATGTTGGACACTACGCCAGAATGATACGGAACAGGTCGTGGCCAAACGATCAGACGACCGAATAGTTGGATACATACAGAAGCATTGGAAGCACTGGCCGAAGACCAGGGAATGATCTCGCGGTTGATTGACTTCTTGCGCGAAAGCAGGGCTCAGCTCTTCGGAGCTAAGCCCGTTGCCGTTTGGTCCGACAGAGCCCGCGAAGCATTGACCGTGGCCAGCATGTCGTAGCTAGGACGCTTGTCGCGTTCACCCTCCAGAAGTATCCGGACTTGAGCATAGAGGGAATAATCGCCAACCTCCCCTTCACCGAGGTACAGCGGAACCGGCTGATCGAAACGATGAGCCTCGCCGGCTTTCCACGCTGTGCCAAGTCTGAGGACCTCGCTAAACTTGAGAAGCCGGTCCGGTTGCTCGGATGCAAGTCGCCGTAGACGGCAAGCGACAGTCTGCATGATCGAGGGGGCGCATTCTGTTCGCACGAAGGCACCGTAAGGAGGTATCGCCATGATTATCCGCATTTATCGCGGCACGGTCTTTGCTGGAAAGCAGCGTCTCTGGCAGGAGCGTGTTGAGTCGCTTTCTATTCCCTGGCTGAGGAAGCAGGCGGGCCTCATCGCCTTTTACCCCGGTAAGCCACCTGCGGAGAGTGCGGGCAGGACGTTCTGCATGGTGATGGTCTGGGATGGCCTGAAATCGGTGAAGGCTGCTATCGGGCCAGACTGGAATAACGCGATTTATCATGGCGATGAAGCCGAGTTGATCGAGTCTGCTCAAGTCGAGCACTTCGAGCTCTTTCCGTAGGCTGCCGAGTGCAGGGCAACAATTGGCCGTGAGCGGACAGTCAGCTTTCGGGTCTTGGCGATTGGATAACTGCCGTGCGCGGCGGGCACTTCCGAATGGCAGGAAGCTTCCAATTGGAGACGTTCAGGCAGTCAATCCATGGTCCCGAAAGCAGCCAAAGCGCGCTCCCGACACCGTCGCGATAAAGGCGCGCAGGTCGGCCAGCATCAGTTCCGGCTCTTCCAGCGCGGCGAAATGCCCGCCCCGCGGCATGTCGGTCCAATGCACGATGTTGTAGGTCTTCTCCGCGAACGAGCGCGGCGGCGGCAAGAACACTGGATCGGGGAAGGCCGCAACGCCGGTCGGCACCTGGATGCGGGTGCCGGCCGGAAGCATCCGCGACTCCTCAAGCCGGCTGCCGTAGTAGATCCAGGTTGCCGTCACGAACGATGCCGGCGCGATGTAGAGCATGATGTTGGTGAGGAGTTCCTCCTCGGAAAATTTGCTCCAGATGTCGGGGTCGCCATCGGCGGTTGTCGGAAGATCGGCCCACTTGCCGAACTTCTCGAGTATCCAGCCCGCCGCTCCGACCGGGCTGTCGGCCATCGCGACGCCGAGCGTCTGCGGACGGGTTTCCTGCTCGTGAAAGTAGGCGCTCTCCCGATCGGCAATCGCGGCACGCTTGGCGGCGAAGGACTTCTCCTCGTCGGTCGTCGGAGCGGCATCCTCCGCACGCACGGTCATCATGTTGATATGAATGCCGAGCAGGGCGTCCGGTCGATCATGCGCTGCCCAGGCCGCGATGCCGTGGCCCCAATCGCCCCCTTGAACGAAATACCGCGCGTCGCCGAAAAGTTGGATCATCAGCCCATGCACGAGCGCAGCAGCCCGCCGCGGGCCGATCGGGCGCGTGATCGGGTTGGAGAACGCGAAGCCAGGAAGCGAGGGGACGACAACGTCGTGCCCGTCCGCTGCGAGCGGCTGCAACAGCCGCTCGAACTCGAGATACGAGCCCGGCCAGCCGTGGAGAAGCAGTACGGGCGGCTTGGAGCCGTCGCCCTTCACATGAACGAAGTGGAGGTGCTCGCCTTCCACGTCGGCCGTGAAGTTGGGCAGCGCGTTGAGGCGCCGTTCGACCGCACGCCAGTCGTAGCTGTACCGCCAATACGCGGCGAGTCGCTTGAGGTCATCAACCCCGACCCCAGCTGACCAGCCCCCCGCATCCGGCAGCTGGCTCCAGTCATAAGCCTCGACCTTGGCTCTGATCGTGGCGAGCCGTTCGTCAGGAATGTTTATTATGTAGGGTGAAATCATGATGTTCTCCGCTTAACGGCTGACGACGTTGACCGCCGAAGGGTAATACCGACTGAACTGAAAGCTGCGCACAACGTTTCCTGAAACGCCATCCTTTTTGCGAACGGCGCCACGGCAAAACGTCTGCTATGCAGGTCGGCGTTGCCGTAGGCGCAATGTCCGCTTTCCACCCGAAGCAGTCGCGACCGCGTCGGGCGCGACCTCTTCCGCGGCCGCGACCACGCCAGACTGAACGATCGGGCCAAGACAGAAGCAGCAGGCAGACCAGAGGAGCAGGTTGGCGAACATTGTCAGGACGTGCGGGGCCGAAAAGGGCAGCGTCGCAAGGGCCAGGACTAGACCGACCAGCGCTGCCATCAGGCTGCGCCGCGTGCCGAGTGCATCGCTAAGCCGGCCCCCACCAAAATTCCCGACCACCGCAGCTGCGCCGAATGCCATGAACGCCAAGCTGACTGCGGCAGGAGACACGTGGGTTACCTCCGTCAGCAGCGGTGCGAGAAAGGTGAAAACCACGAATGATCCGCCGAACCCGGTCATGGCGATGAAATAGAGCGCCAGGAGGCGGGGCTTCGCCAATACGGCGAACTGCGACCTTAAACCGGCGGGCGGAGCGTGGGGAATTTCCCGCAGCAACAAAAGTCGCAATAGCGCTGCCGTGAGGCAGCCGAGCACAGCCACCGCCAGCAGCGGTGCACGCCACCCAAGGCTCTGTCCGACGATTGTGCCGAACGGGACACCGATGACCATTGCAAGGGTGAGCCCGGCGAACATCGTCGCCACCGCCCGCGCGCCGCGCTCACGATCCGCCAGGCTCATCGCAATCGGCGCGCCGACGGCGAAGACCACGCCGTGCGCCACTCCTGTCACGATCCGCCCGGCCAGCAGCACTTCATAAGTCGGTGCAGCGCCGCCAAGCAGATTACCGAGCGTGAACAGGCTCATCAGTCCAACCACAAGCCCGCGGCGGGGAAGCCTTCCAGTAAGGGCCGTGACCGTCGGCGCCCCAACGGTCGCGGCCAGGGCATAGCCAGTCACAACCAGACCGGCTTGGGGTATCGTTACCGTAAGATCGCGCGCGACATCCGGGACAAGCCCGATCATGACGAACTCCGTCGTGCCGATGGCGAAGGCCGCCACGGCAAGCGCGAACAATGCAGGCGACATCGGTGTTGCTCTTTATGCGTCGATCAGATCGGCAAAGTGCGCGGCGAGGCCGGTTTGGCCCGGCGCAACGTGGTCGGCCATGGTGTGGCGATCGGGGAAGTCGCCGCCGTTTTGCGAACGGAAGGGAATCGGCTTGTCGGTGAATAGCCCGGCGAGACGTACACGCCATGCTGCCTTGATCGCGTCCACTTCCTCCGCCGTGGAAACGTGACCCGCGCCATAGACCGCGTGCGTCGGGAGCACGTCCATGCCGGGATAGAACAGCGCGCCATGAGTCAGCGGGAACAACAGTTGCTCTATCGGCCCGTTGATACCCCGCGGGCCATAATCGGCCACTGGGCCGCCTGCCTGCACGTTGATCAGCGCTCGCTTGCCCTTGAGGATGCCGTCGCCAAAGCGAAACTCGTTGGAGCCATTCTGATAGCCGTAGGCAAAACCGAAGGCATAGACTCGCTCTATCCAGCCCTTCAAGATCGCGGGCACGCCGAACCACCACAGCGGGAATTGCAGGACCACAGCATCGGCCGCGAGCAGCTTCTGCTGCTCGGCGATCACGTCGGGCGTCTGATGCCCGCTTGCGTAAGCATGGCCCGATTCCATGATGAACGACAGTCGCTCAGGGTTGTTGCGCATCGGAAAGTCATCGGCGTCGTACCCCGCCTTCCACTTCATGCCGTAGAGGTCCGAATGGACCACGGTGTGCCCCGCCGCCGACAACATCTCAGCGGTCACGTCGACCAGCTGCCGTGTCAGCGAAGTGGGCTCAGGGTGTGCGTAAACGATGAGAATATTTCTTTTCACGAGATGGTCTCCGTAGTTGTTGAGAGCTGTGTCTGCTTGATTGATGTTCCCGATCGGTATCAATTGCGCGCCAGGGCTTGCGCGTTGGTGACACAGACGTTTTCGGGGATTTTGCGTGCCCCCCGGGCGCGCTCGGCTCGATGATGCCGACATCGATTTCGATACTTACACTGTTGACGGCTCCTCGATCACCAGCAGAATGCTTGTTTCGTTGCAGCAGTTCGCGCCAAAGCGCGCTAAGCTAGTCGGGTATGGGATGCTGACTGAGATCACTCGATGCCTCCGGCTCGGGATTGGAAGCCCGGTTAGCCTCAACATGAGTATCTGACTAAGATTTGTGAAATCGATTATCTTGACCCGTGCTATCCAGATAGCGGATACCTAACCGCTGATCGCCACGTTGGCACTTGCACGCGGGCGTTCGATTGGCACCGTCGGTGCCGCACGGCTCCCTCCGCTCCAGTTTGGCGGCTCTCTACCAATCGTAAGAACAGCAGCGATCGCTTTCGCGCCAGCGGCCCGACGCCAACACAGACAGCTTCCCCTTAGGCGGCCGAGCCGTTGACGGGCAGCTCCGCGATCATCATATATAGAAATGATTAAACGGCGGCTAGGAATAGACACGGTGAATGACAGTCGCATCGACCTCAATCTCTTGGCGACGCTCGAAGTGCTGCTTGCCGAACAAAACGTAACGAAAGCGGCAGATCAACTGCACCTCAGTCAGCCGGCTGTAAGCGCGCAACTGGCACGGCTTCGGGATTTGTTTGACGACCCGCTTCTGCTCCCGACTCGTCGAGGCATGATCCCGACCGCCAAGGCAATCGAACTTGCACCGCAACTGAGAGACGCGCTGGATCACGTGCGTAACGCGTTACATTCTCATCAGGACTTTGATCCCGGCAAGGCCGAGCTTACCGTATCGATCGGCTGTTCTGACTATATCCAGGCAGCAGTGGTGATGCCGTTCGTCTTGGCTCTCCGGCAGACGGCGCCGGGAGTACGGGTGGCCGTACGGCATCTGGTGCCCGAGCTGGTGGAGCAGCAATTGGGGAATAAAGAAGTCGATCTTGTTATCGCTACTCCCGAGCGGTCGGCCCCGCACCTGCGGACGTGTCACTTATTCGACGAAACTTATGTCCTCATAGGAAGACACGGTCATCCTCGGCTAAAATCGGGTATGACAATAGACGAATATGTCGAATTGGAACACGTCGTGGTGTCACCGCGGGGCGGCGACTTCGAAACGCCAGTGGACAGTGCTTTGGCGACACTTGGTCACCGACGCAACGTCGTCGTGTCAGCGGCCTCCTTTTTGCTCCTGCCGGAGATCGTCTTAGATAGTGATTTGGTTGCACTCGTGCCAAGGCGCCTATTTCTTAGGCAATCAGAAAAGCTCATGATGGTTGACCTGCCCTGGCTAGGTGAACAATTCAATGTCAGTCTGATTTGGCACGAGAGATGTCATAGGCATGCTGGCCACCGCTGGGTCCGAAACCTGATCGGAAGTCTGGTTGGGGACCATGATAAAGGCGGGTCTAGGGTCGCGGAGCCTGAATCAGATCACGCGCCTCACATCAATGGCTCCTGACCCTAGCGGGTCTGCTGCGCTGCGCCGATCAGCATGCAAACGAGTTAAGTGACACCGCAATTTGCCAATGGTCTGAGTGCCCATCTTCGCTATGCCGGGCGCGCCATTCCACAGGAATCGCGGTTTTCAGCCGTTTCTAGATTCACCCGACAGGATGAAGATGGGCACCCGAATGACCGAATCTGGGCCGAGGGCGGACCGACCGCTTCTGGCGTACGCGAAGCGAATAGCGGACATTT
>SAKE01000049.1 GCA_004017275.1 Mesorhizobium sp.
CGCCTGCGGCGCGACCTCCCCCATCAGAGGGGGAGGTGGGAGCTTCGACCTTCGCCGCCACAGCACCGTCTTTCACGCCAGCCCCATAGGCTTCGCCGTCGGCATAGATCCACGCAACAGCTGCGCCAACCGCAATATCGACCCCCTCCTTGCCGGTGACATCGCGCAACACGCCGCTGGCCGGTGCGTCGATCTCCATCGCCGCCTTGTCGGTTTCGATCTCGAACAGCACATCGCCCTTCTTGACCGTGGCGCCTTCCTCGGCGAACCAGCGCGAGATCTGTCCGGTCGCCATATCCATGTCGACCTTGGGAAGAATGACTTCGGTCGGCATCGGTCAGCGAACCCCTTTCACGAGGTCGCGCGCAGCCGCGATGATGTCGGGAACCTGCGGCACAACAGCCTTTTCCAGCTCCGGATTATAGGGGATCGGCGTCTCGGCGCCGCCCAGCCGCACGATCGGCGCGTCGAGGTAATCGAACGCCTCGCTTTCGGCGATCATGGCGCTGACCTCGGCGCCAATGCCCAAGGTCTTGACCGCTTCGTAGACACATAGCAGCCGCGACGTCTTCTTGACGCTGTCGATGACGGTCTGCTTGTCCATCGGCCGGATGGTCCGGAGATCGACGACTTCGACCTCGATGCCTTCACTCTCCAGCGCGGCAGCGGCGTCGAGCGCCTTCTGCACCATGATCGAGGTGGCGACGATGGTGAGATCCCGGCCCTCGCGGCGGATATCGGCCTTGCCGATCGGCACGGTGTAATAGCCTTCGGGCACCGGGCCCTTCATCTTGTAGAGCAGCTTGTGCTCGAAGATCATCACCGGGTCGGGATCGGCGACCGCTGCCAACAGCATGCCCTTGGCGTCATAGGGCGTCGCCGGCTGGATCACCTTGAGGCCCGGCACATGGCCAAGCCAGGCCTCGAGGCTCTGGCTGTGCTGGGCCGCCGCACCTGTGCCAGAGCCGGCGGGAAAGCGCATCACCACGGGAACCGAAACCTCGCCGCCCAGCATGAAGCGCATCTTGGCTGCCTGGTTGACGATCTGTTCCATGGCGAGCGTGGCGAAATCGGAAAACTGGAATTCGAAGATCGGCCGCATGCCTGTGAGAGCAGCACCGACCGCGACGCCCGCACCGCCCAACTCCGAAATCGGCGTGTCGATCACCCGCTCGGCGCCGTAACGTTCGACCAGATCGCCGGTCACCTGGAAGGCGCCGCCATAGACACCGATATCCTCGCCCATCAGGAAAACGCGTTCGTCCATGTCCATGGCGATCGCCATGGCTTCCTGGATCGCCTGGGCGTAGCTCAGTTCGCGCACCATCGCGTCCATCACGCCTGCTCCGTATAGACATAATTCCCGGCATCGCGGACGTCAGGCGCTGGGCTCGCCTTGGCGAACTCGATGCCATCGGCGATCTCTTGCGCCACGGCATCGCGAATGGCCTCGATGCCCTTGTCGTCGATGAAACCGAATTCCCTGAGCTCGCTTTCGAACAGCGTGATCGGATCGCGGTTCGACATCCAGTCCTCGATCTCCTCCTTGGTGCGATAGCGGTTACGGTCGCTCTTGGAATGGCCGCGATGGCGATAGGTCTTGGACTCGATCAGCGTCGGCCCCTCGCCCGCGCGGGCTCGGGCGACAGCCTGATGAGAGGCCTCCGCGACCTCGGAGAATATGTTGCCGTTGACGATGACGCCCGGCATCGAATAGGCGGCGGCGCGCTCGGCGATGTTCTTGACGCCGGTCGAACGGGCCGTCGATGTCGACATGCCGTAGCCATTGTTCTCGCACACGAAAATCACCGGCAGCTTCCAGATCGCCGCCATGTTCAGCGCCTCGTGGAAGGCGCCTTCATTGTTGGCGCCGTCGCCGAAGAAGGAGACCACGACCTTGCCGGTCTTCATCATCTTGGAGGAAAGCGCTGCCCCGACGGCGATCGGGATACCGCCGCCGACAATGCCATTGGCGCCAAGATTGCCCTTGCCGACATCGGCGATGTGCATCGAGCCGCCGCGGCCCTTGCAGTAGCCTGTGGTCTTGCCGAAAAACTCGGCGAACATGCGCTTGACCTCGGCGCCCTTGGCGATGCAGTGGCCATGACCGCGATGCGTCGACGTGATCTGGTCGTCCTCGGTTAGCGGCATGCAGATGCCCATGGCACTGGCTTCCTGGCCGATCGACAGATGCATGGTGCCGTGGATGAGGCCGCGCGTGTAGCACTCCTCCGCGCCCTCTTCGAAGCGGCGGATGAGGTACATCTTGTGGAGCACCTCTGTGAGCTGCTCGGCGCTGTACTGGCGGTAGACGAAGGGCAGGTTGGCGCGACTATCGGTGACGGCTTTGCTGGCTCCGGCCATGATCAGGCTCCCGCGGACCCGTAGACGAGTTTGTCCTGGCGGGCGCGCAGCTCGGCGATCTTGGAACCCGGCACAGGGGCTGCGTTTGCATAGGTGATGAGCTCGCCCTTCTTGATCGGTTGGGTCACCGATCCGCCCTGCAGCAGGCCGCAGGGAATGGCCTTGGCGGCATGCGCTTCCGGCGCCGTCATGATCCAGGCGCGGTAGCAATATTCGCCGATCGCATCGAGCTTCTCGCCGGGCTTCATGTCCTTCTTGGCCACGGCGGCGACCTCGGCCACCGGTTTGGCCAGCGGCACCATGTCGGCCTTGCCGTAGAGCACGACGCGGGCGCAGGTCAGCGGCACTTCGAGCGAGGTCAGGTGATAGGGACGGTGGAAAGTGAAGTAAGGGCCTTTGCCCATCTTCAGATCTTCCATGCGCTCCGAGATGCGCGGATGCGACATGTCGGCGACGACGAAGACGCCGGGCGCGACACCCTTGCCGATCGAATAATCGACGACGCCGACCTTCGACAGCACGCCGCCATCCTTCTGCGGCACCAGCACCTTGGACAATTCGCCAAGCGTCGCCGCCGGGCCGTGCATGCCGGCCTGGTCGGGAACCAGCCCGGTGGCGTTGGCGATCGCCGCCATCTCGACCATGGTCTTCGAGCCGTCGACGAATTCGACCAGCATGCGCACATTCATGTGCCGGCGCTTGGCTTCCTCCTCATAGTCGGGGGGAATGGCATCGATGTTGAGCGGATTGTTCTTGCCCTTGCCGGCGGCAACGATCGGATGCCCCATGGCCGAGACGAATTCGATCAACTCCATGCAGGAAGACGGCTCGTCGCCCGCACCCAGCGAATAGGTGACGCCGAGCCGGTCGGCCTCGCTCTTCAGATAGGCGCCGATGGTGACATCGGCCTCGACATTCATCATCACAAGATGCTTGCCATGCTCCATGGCGCGCAGCCCGATCTCGGCGCCGACGGCGGGAACACCGGTGGCGTCGATGACGACATCGATCAGATCATTGTTGATGACAAGGCTAGCATCGTTGGTGACCGCGACCTTGCCGGCCTCCATCGCCGCCGTCATCGTCGAAGCGTTCGAGACTTCTCGCGCATGCCCGGTTTCCTGGAAGGCGATATCCACCGCCTTGCTGGCCGCAGGCAGGTTCAGTTCGGAAATGGCGCCGATCTCGATGCCCGACATATGGGCGACGCGGGTGACGATGTCGGTTCCCATCTCGCCGGAGCCGATCAGTCCGATGCGGATAGGCCTGCCCGACTTGGCGCGTTCCTCAAGATCGCGGGCAAGACCCGTCAACGAAACATTGGAAGCCATACCGCTTATTCCTCCCACATTGCAGGCTTGTTCGATTGCCTGACGGGTATTGAACATCTGTATTTCTGTCAAGACTAATGTCCAAATTCGCGCACTTTTTGGACACTTTCCCCGTAGTCCGGCGGGACGAAAAAGAGGCTGGAAAACCCGATGCCGCGCAGCCGCCGTCAGTGCGCGGATGGGCATCGGTTGAGACTGTTCGGCTCGGTAAGGGTGCAGCCTGTGCCGTGCAATGGGCCGGCGCTCTCGCGAGAAGTCCTGCTCAGTGTTCCTCGAAGCCGGCCGGCGACGGGCTACCCGCCGCGCCGATCGGAAAATCGTGGAAATGCACGACCACGCCATCCGCATCGATCAAGATCACGGCATAGGCGGGTGGTTCATGTCCAAGGCTCCAGCTCTGCGAAAAATCGAGCGCGGTCTGGTGATTGGTGCTGCGCAGCGTGCTGACGGGAATGCCGCGCCAGCTGCCGGCGATCAGCCGATGGACATGTCCGGCGAAGATATGACGGACATTGCCGTGGCGCCGCAGGACATCGTGCAAAGCATCGGCGTCGATGAGCATGACACGGTCAAGCTCGGGGACGTGAATCCGGAACGGCGGATGGTGCATGAACAGGAAGACCGGCTGGTCGCGCGCCTCCTGTAACCTTTCGTCGAGCCAGTCGAGGCGCGCCTCGCACAGCCTGCCCTCGTCGTGTCCGCTGTCCAGCGTGTCGAGCAGGATCAGGCGACCCTCGCCGCTGTCGACGACGCTTTGGACGAACCCGTTCTCCGCAGCCACTTGCGGGAACATCTCGAGAAACAGCGCCCGGTCGTCATGGTTGCCGAGCATCAGCCGGCAAGGCGGAACCAACCCTGCCAGTCTTTCCTTCAGCGCACCGTAGGCGGCCCGTTCACCCGCATTGGTGAGGTCGCCGGAAATCACCACCAGTTCGGCGTCGGCATGGTTTGTGCCGATGTCGCCAAGGCAGGCTTCCAACCGGGAGAGTGGATCTGAGCCGTACAGAAGACCACCTGGCGCAAGCAGGTGAGGATCCGATACCTGGATGATTTTCATAGCCCTGACCGAAGTGCTTCCCTGCTGGCGCCCGGCGGCACCAGCTGGCAAACGGAACGCTTGGATTACCCTCTACTGCGCCGTCCAGCCGCCGTCCATCGGCAAGGTCGTGCCGGTGATCTGCTTGGCCGCATCCGAGCACAGGAACAGCGTCAGCGCGGCAAGCTCGTCGACGGTGACGAATTCTTTCGTCGGCTGTGCCGCCAGCAGCACATCATGCTTGACCTGTTCCTCGGTCAGGCCGCGCGCCTTCATCGTGTCGGGAATCTGCTTTTCGACCAGCGGCGTCCAAACATAGCCCGGCGCGATCGCATTGACGGTGACACCGTCGAGCGCTGCTTCCAGCGCCACCGTCTTCGTCAAGCCGGCAATGCCGTGCTTAGCCGAAACATAAGCGGACTTGAACGGCGAGGCGACCAGCGCATGCGCCGATGCGGTGTTGATGATGCGGCCCCATTTGCGCGCCTTCATGCCCGGCAGTGCGGCCTTGATCGCATAGAACGCGGCGAGCAGGTTGATGCGGATGATGGCTTCCCACTTGTCGTCAGGAAATTCCTCGATCGGCGCGACATGCTGGATACCGGCATTGTTGACCAGGATATCGAGACTGCCGAACGCAGCCTCGGCCTCATGCACCATGGCGCTCACCGCCGCGCCATCCATCATGTTGGCACCGGAGTAGCGGCACTTGACGCCGAAATCGTTTTCGATGCCGGCCCGTTCCTGCTCGATTGCAGCCACATCGCCGAGACCGTTGATGGTGACATTGGCACCTTCGGCGGCAAAGGCGCGGGCGATGGCCAGGCCAATGCCGCTGGTCGAGCCCGTGACGAGGGCGCTCTTTGAAGACAGGAAACCCATGATGATCTCGCGAGAGTTGGGAGGGGAACGAACGGGCGGCTTTGTGCGCCGCACCATCAGAATGCCATAGCCATATGTCGGCGCGATTACAGGTCGTTGCGCGTCGACAGACCCGCCGGAAGGGCAAGGTGGCTGACACGGCAGTGTCATGGTGCCGTGCAACATAATCCGGAGCGCATTCGCGCAGTCATTCCTGAACCGAATGGGGCACCCGCCTTGCAGATCGCCGATGTCGTGAAGCGCGCCTATGCGATGCCGCTCACCAACCCCTCCTTCCCGCCCGGCCCGTACCGTTTCTTCAACCGCGAATACGTCATCATCACCTACCGCACGACGCGCGAGGCGCTCGAGGCTGTCGTGCCGGAGCCGCTGGAAATCGACGAGCCGCTGGTCAAATACGAGTTCATCCGCATGCCGGATTCGACCGGCTTCGGCGACTATACCGAGACCGGCCAGGTCATCCCGGTGCGCTACAAGGGCGAGCACGGCGCCTACGTTCATTCCATGTATCTCGACGATGACGCGCCGATCGCCGGCGGCCGCGAACTGTGGGGCTTTCCCAAGAAGCTTGCCAACCCCAAGATCGTCCATGAAGGCGAGGTGATCGTCGGCACGCTGCACTATGGCAGCGTTCTGTGTGCCACCGGCACGATGGGCTACAAGCACAAGGCCGCCGATCACGGTTCTGTCGCCGCTTCGCTGGCGGCGCCCAATTTCCTGATCAAGATCATCCCGCATGTCGACGGCACGCCGCGCATTTGCGAATTGGTCCGCTACCAGCTCACCGACATCACGCTAAAGGAAGCCTGGACGGCGCCCGCCGCGCTCGATTTGCGGCCGCACGTCATGGCCGACGTGGCGCGGCTGCCGGTGCTCGACATCGTGTCCGCCGTCCACTTCACCGCCGATCTGACGCTTGGCCTGGGCGAGGTGGTTCATGATTATCTCGCCGACCGCGCCTGAGCGTATCAGCCATTCAGACATGATCCGAGAGATCATGCCCAAACAGAAGTCGGAGACCAGACCGTGCTTGAACGCAATCGCAAGAAGGAGGCCACCGCCACCATCGCGGAAATCTCGGCGCAGTATGACCGCATCGCGCTGGTGTTTCAGGGTGGCGGCGCGCTCGGCGCCTATCAGGCCGGGGTCTACCAGGCGCTGGCCGATGCCGGCTGCGAGCCAAGCTGGCTCTCCGGCGTGTCGATCGGCGCCATCAATGCGGCGATCATCGCCGGCAATGAATCAAGCCGCCGGCTGCAGCGGCTCGAGCAATTCTGGCAGACGATTTCGGGCCGCAAGATCTGGGTCCATACGCCCGAAGGCGACATCTATCGGGATATTCGCAACCGCACCAGCTCGTGGATGACCATGGTCATGGGGCAGCCAGGCTTCTTCAAGCCGCGCAGTCCCAATCCGTGGATGGAACAGCCGGGCGCCGAGGGCGCCACCAGCTTCTACGACACGGCCGAATTGAAGGAGACGCTGGAAAGCCTGATCGACTTTGACATCCTCAACGACGGCAAGAAGCGGCTGAGCGTCGGCGCCGTCAATGTCCGAACCGGCAACTTCGTCTATTTCGATACCGACAAGGTCCGCATCGAGCCGGAGCACATCATGGCCAGCGGCGCCCTGCCGCCGGCCTTCCCGTCGATCCGCATCGAAGGCGAATATTACTGGGACGGAGGCATCGTCTCCAACACGCCGCTGCAATATCTGCTCGACCAGGAAGAGGACCGTTCCTCGCTGGTCTTCCAGGTCGACCTGTTCAGCGCGCGTGGCGTGCTGCCGCGCAGCATGCCGGACGTGCTGTCGCGCCACAAGGACATCATGTATTCGAGCCGCACGCGGCAGAACACCGACAATTTCAAACGCATCCATGGCCTCAAGATGCGCCTGCTCGATGCGCTGAAGCGGGTGCCTAAGGAGTTGCGGACGCCGGCCGAAGAAGCGCTGATCGAAGACTATTCGGACGCCGGCACCGTCAACATCGTGCATCTGATCTACCAGCACAAAGGCTATGAGGGTCACGCCAAGGACTATGAGTTCTCAGGCACGTCAATGCGCGAGCATTGGGAGACAGGCCTGGAAGACACACAGCGCACCTTGCGCCATCGTCAGTGGCTGACGATGCCGACCAATGTCGACGGCGTCGCCATCCACGACCTGCATCGCGAAGATCCGACTTAAGGTCAGGCCTCTCCGGTATCGATCATCTGACGCCGAGTTCCTTCACACCCCCCTCTGTCCTGCCGGACATCTCCCCCGCAAGGGGGGAGATTGGCAGTTTGACCGTCAGCACCAATCTTTCAACGCTGGTAGTTAGCGAAAGCAAGCGAGACATCCGATCTCCCCCCTTGCGGGGGAGATGTCCGGCAGGACAGAGAGGGGTGCTGTCCCGCCAGCGTTTCGGAAATAGCTGACAATAAAAGGCAGCGCCGGCGACCGGCGCTGCCTTTTATTTGGACGCGTATACGCTTCGCTCAGAACACCTGGCGGAAGATGATAAACAGCACAAAGGCCAAGGTGATCGAGCACGGCAGCGTCAGCACCCAGGCAAGCAGCAAATTACGCACCGTCGACCACTGCAGTCCCGAGCCGTTGGCGGCCATCGTTCCGGCAACGCCCGACGACAGCACATGGGTTGTCGACACAGGCAGTCCGAGCCGGTCGGCCATGCCGATGGTCACCATCGCGACGAGTTCGGCCGCCGCGCCCTGGCCATAGGTCAGATGGCTCTTGCCGATCTTCTCGCCAACGGTGACGACAATGCGTTTCCAGCCGACCATGGTGCCGAGGCCGAGCGCCAGAGCGACGGCGACCTTCACCCAGATCGGAATGAACTTCGTCGCATTGTCGACCGCCTTGTGATAGTCGGTGACCGCTTTCAGGTCGGCGGCCTCCATCGGCAGCAGCTTCTTTTTGTCGATCAGCTTCAACGCCTCGCCGATCAGGTAGATATCGTTGCGGGCGTTGCTGACCAGGTCGGTCGGCACTGTTTCGACCGAGGCATAGGGCTGCAGGCCCGCCGTCGTGTTGTGGATGTAGGTTTGCAGGGCAACCGTCGTCTGGTCGCTCCAGGTCCTGGTTCGTACGGCATCCTGGACGGCTGCCTTGGCATCCGTGACGGTGACGCCGGGATGGGCATATTTGCCCAGCGCCGTCTCGACGCTGACCGAAGCCGACTTGTAGGCTTCGAGGTAGTTGATGTCGGGCGTACGGTTGAGTGCGTAGGCCGTCGGCACGACGCCGATGAGGATCAGCATGATCAGGCCCATGCCCTTCTGTCCGTCATTGGAGCCGTGCGCGAAGCTGACGCCGGTGCAGGTGAAGATCAGCAGGCCACGGATCCACCATGGCGGCGGTGTGTTGCCTTTCGGTGCCTCGTAGAGCGCCGGATTGCGCACCAGCAGCTTCATCGCATAGAGCAGGATCGCCGCAGCGAAGAAACCAATGACCGGCGACACCAGCAAGGTCACGCCGACATTGGTCGCCTGCGACCAGTCGACACCGCTGGTGGCGCTGCCGGCAGGCGCCATGAACTGGTTGGCGAGACCAACGCCGATGATCGAGCCGACCATCGTGTGCGAACTTGAGGCCGGCAGGCCGAGGAACCAGGTGCCGAGATTCCACAGGATCGCCGCGACGAGCAGTGCGAACACCATGGCAAAGCCGGAGGAAGAGCCGACCTGCAGGATCAGTTCCACCGGCAGCAGCGACAGGATGCCGAAGGCGACCGCGCCGCTGGAGGTGAGAACGCCGAGGAAATTGAAGGCGCCCGACCACATGACGGCGAATTCGGCCGGCATGGAGCGCGTGTAGATGACTGTCGCCACCGCGTTGGCGGTGTCGTGGAAGCCGTTGACGAACTCGAAGCCGAGCGCGATCAGCAAGGCGATGCCAAGCAGGATCCATGGCACGGTCTTGGCCAAGGCGAGATCCTGGCTGAGCGCGTAGCCGACATAGACGATGCCGACCAGCACCAGCACGCCGAAGGCCGGCAGGAACCACTTCGCGCTGCCCGATTGATCCAGCGGATGATCCGGTCTCGGAATGCCCGCCTCGCTAGAAACTATATCCACCATGTCCCACTCCAGATGCATTGCAGCAAAGAACTCGGATGAACGCTATGTCCGCACGATGAACCCTGTGTGACGCCGGCGAACGCCACATCTCCGAAAGGCCTGGCCGACAGAGCGGGGTGGTCGACGTCTATTTGGCAATCTCAAGCAAGGACGATACGAGCAGCTCGCGCTCGTCTTTCGACAGGACATCCGCATCGAAGAGGTTCATGCTGCGTAATCCCTCGATGGCCAGGTAGCAGACCAGCAGCGATTTGAGGTCCGGCGTCTCGCCCTTCAACCGCTCGAAAAGCTGCCGCTTGAAGGTCTTTATCGGTGTCATGAAATCGGGGTCCTCGGCGATCGCCGAGAATATCCAGGACGCCGACGGCCGCTTTTCCTCGCAATCATTGGCCGACAGCCTGATGTAGACGGCCAGCGGATTTTCGTCCTTGTCATTCGTGCGGGCGGCTTCCAGCGCGTGCTCGAACTCACGCAGATAGCCTTCGACCAGCCCCTGCATCAATTTGGCCTTGGTCGGGAAGTTGTAGAGCAGCCCGCCCTTCGATACGCCAGCGCGACTGGCGACGGCATCCAGCGACAGGCTGCCGGGTCCCGAATCCCGTGCGACGTCGGCCGCCGCGGCGAGAATCTTCTCACGCGAATTCGGTCGTTGGGCTCTCATGGCGCCTCCCATCGCAAGCTTAGGCCCAATTGACAAGACCGTCCAGACGGTACAGTAAGACCGCCATTATTTGAAATCGGGACCCGCAGTCGATATGTGTCCCGATGTCCGCGCTTCGCGCCGGATTTCGACTGAGGGGACTTCCTTGTTCAAGCGCATACTCCGTGTCTTTATCATCATCCTGGTTTTGGCCGTGCTCGTCGTCGTGGTCGGCGGCATCGTCGGCTTCAACTTCCTGCGCGACAACGGCATCAAGCAATATTTCGCCTCGATGAAACCGCCGGCGGCAACCGTGTCAACGACCATCGCTAAGCCGTCGAGCTGGACGCCTGGCGTCGAGGCGATCGGTACGGTCAAGGCGGTGCGCGGTGTCGACCTGACGGTCGAGACCACCGGCATCGTCAAGGACATCCTTTTCCATGCCAACCAGAAGGTGGCGGACAATGCGGTTCTGCTGCAGCTCGACGACGCCGTCGAGCGCGCCGATCTCGACGCACAGAAGGCGCAGGCCGCGCTCGATCAGACATCGCTGGCCCGCGCCATCGAACTGACGAAGCGTGGCGTCGGCTCCGACTCGACGCTGGACACGGCGCGTGCGGCGGCTTCAGCCTCGGCATCTCAGGTCACCAAGCTGCAGGCCGTGCTCGACCAGAAGCAGCTGACGGCGCCTTTTGGCGGCACGGTGGGCATTCCCAAGATCGACATCGGCCAGTATCTGGCGCCCGGCACCGCCGTGGTGACTCTGCAGGATCTCGACACGATGCGGGTCGATTTCTCGGTTCCCGAACAGCAACTCGCCTTGCTCAAGATCGGCCAGACGGTTCGGTTGGGCTTCGGCGGTGAGGACAGGCCGTTTGCCGGCGCCATTCGCGGCATCGACCCGAAGATCGACTCGTCCAGCCGGCTGGTGAACATCAGGGCCGAAGTCGCCAATCCCGACGGCAAGCTGACCCCTGGCCAGTTCGTGCAGGTGCGCGTCGAACTGCCCGAAGAGCAGAACGTGCTGACGCTGCCGCAGACGGCGCTGACGACAAGTCTCTATGGCGACTACATCTTCGTGGTGCAGCCGGCCAAGCCCGCCGAGGCGGCGCCGGCTCAAGCTGCCAAGCCGGAGGAAAAACCCGCCGCGCCGGCAGCCGACAAATCGGCTGATGCCAAGCCTGCAGACACCAAGCCGGCCGATGCGACAAAGCCAGCTGACAAGGCCGCCGATACGGCCAAGCCAGCGGCGGAAGGTGAGAAGCCGGCACTGGTGCTGTCGCAGGTGTTCGTCAAGCCGGGCCGTCGCAATCAAGGCATGGTCGAGATCGTCGAAGGACTGAAGGCCGGCGACGAGGTCGTCACCGCCGGTCAGAACCGCCTCTTCAACGGCATGTCCGTCGCTGTAGACAACACCATCGACCCGAACAAATCGGCAAACAAACAGGCCGACCAGCAATGAGCATTTCCGATCTCTTCATTCGCCGGCCTGTCCTTTCGACGGTCCTTGCCTGCATGATCCTGCTCCTAGGTTTCCAAGGCATCTTCAACCTGTCGATCCGGCAGTATCCGAAGGTCGACGAAACGGCGATCACCATCACGACGGCCTATCCAGGCGCCAGCGCCGACCTGATCCAGGGCTTCATTTCCGCGCCGATCGCCCGCGCCGTCGCCTCGACCGAAAACATCGACTACGTCACCTCGTCGAGCCGCCCGTCTTCCAGCACCGTGACGGTGCAGATGAAGCTCGGCTCCAACCCCGACGTCGCGCTGACCGAAGTTCTCTCCAAGGTCCAGGGCGTGCGCGGCACCTTGCCCGACGCATCGAAGGACCCTGTCATCGTCAAGGGCACCGGCCAGCAGTTCGCGATGATGTACATCTCGATGCAGAATCCGAACATGACGAAGGAGCAGCTGACGGAGTATATCGAGCGCGTCATCAGGCCGCGCATGTCGACGGTCGAAGGCGTCGCCGACGTGCAGATCTTCGGCGCCCAGGAATACTCGATGCGCGTCTGGATCGATCCGGTCAAGCTTGCAGCGCGCGGCGTGACGGCCTCCGAACTGCTGACGGCGATCAACAATTCCAACTTCCTGTCGGCGCCCGGCAACACCCAGAACGAGTATGTCGTCTCGTCGATCACCGTTCGCTCGACATTGCAGACGCCGGAGGCGTTCGCCGAGCTGCCGCTGCGCTCGACCGACGGCAATGTGGTGCGGTTGCGCGACGTGGCTCGCGTCGAACTCGGCGCCGAGAACACCGACACCAGGGTCAGCTTCAACGGCAAGCCCGGAACCTTTCTCGCTATCTTCCCGACCCCGGCAGCCAATCCGCTGACCACGGCGGCGGCGCTCACCAAGCTGGTGCCGCAGATCCAGGAGACGCTGCCGAAAGGCATGACGATCGAGGTCGTCTACGACGCGACCGGGCAGATCAGCGCCTCGATCGAAGAGGTGTTCAAGACCATAGGCGAGGCGGTTGCCATCGTCGTCGTCGTCATTCTTCTGTTCCTTGGCTCCTTCCGTTCGGTGATGATGCCGATCGTCACCATCCCGCTGTCGCTGATCGGCGTCTGCTTCCTTTTGTTTGCGGTCGGCTATTCGATCAACCTCCTGTCGCTGCTGGCCATGGTGCTGGCGATCGGCCTGGTCGTCGACGACGCCATCGTGGTGGTGGAGAACATCCATCGCCATATGGAAGAAGACCACATGACGCCGATGCAGGCCGCGTTCAGCGGTATGCGCGAAATATCGTCGGCCATCATTGCCATGACCATGACGCTTGCCGCCGTGTTCGCGCCGCTGGCCTTCACCGGCGGCCTGACCGGCGCGTTGTTCCGTGAATTCGCGGTCACGCTCGCCGGCTCGGTGGTGCTGTCGGGCGTCATCGCCATCACCATCACCCCGATGATGTCGGCACGCCTCCTGAAGTCCGGCACGCCGGGCCGTTTCCAGCGCATTGTCGACGGCACCTTCGCGCGCGTCGAGCATGTCTATGAACGCGCCGTCACCGGATCGCTGAACTATCGCCCATTGACCCTGATCATCGTGCTTGCGCTTGTCGGCGTCACCGGCTTCATGTTCACCAAGACCTCAACCGAACTAGCGCCGGAAGAGGACCAGGGCTTTCTGCTCTCGATTGTGACAGGGCCACGTTATGCGACCTCCGATTACACCGAGACATACGTCAACCAGATCCTCGGCCTAGTGAAGGATATTCCCGAAACACGGGCGCAGTTCTCGGCCGTCGCCTTCGGCGGCACGACAAACAGCGCCTTCGTCGGCTATGCCTTCAAGGACTGGGCGGAACGCAAGCGCAATTCGAAGGAACTGCAGGCCGACATTACGGCCCGTATCGCCAAAGTGGCCGGTGTCGAGGCCTTCGTCTTCGCACCGCCGACGCTGCCGGGCTCCGGCGGCGGCCTGCCCATTTCCATGGTGGTGCGATCGACCGGCGCTTCCTCGGAAGTGTACGAGGTGGCCGAGCAGATCAAGAACAAGGCGCAGGCCTCCGGCCGCTTCATCGTCGTGCAGAATTCAATGGCCTATGACGCACCGGAGGTGACGGTGACCATCGATCGTGACCGCGCCGCGGCGCTGAACCTGCCGATCGCCGATATCGGCCGCACGCTGACATTGCTGGTCGGGGGCGCCGAAGTGGCGCAGTTCGACCGCGACTCCAACAGCTACGACATCATCCCGCAGGTGCCGCAGGAGTTTCGCGACGACCCCGACAAGCTCGGCGAATATTTCGTGCGCAGCGTGACGGGTGAGATGGTGCCGCTGTCGGCGGTGGTCAAGATATCGACCAATGCGGCGCCGGCTGCCATCGAGCAGTTCAACCAGCTGAATTCGTCGACGATTTCGGCGCTTCCGCTGCCCGGCGTCACCACTGGCGACGGGCTCAAGGCGCTGGAAGACATCGCCAGGGAAAGCCTGCCCGACACGTTCTTCCTCGACTATTCCGGTCAGTCGCGACAGGAAAAGGAACAGGGCAACACCATCCTGATCGCTTTCGCGGCCGCCGTTATCGTCATCTATCTGGTGCTGGCGGCGCAGTTCGAAAGCTTCCGCGACCCGCTGATCATCATGATGGCGGTGCCGTTGTCGATCTTCGGCGCCATCGTGCCGCTCAATCTGGGCCTCGGAACGCTCAACATCTATACGCAGGTCGGCCTGATCACACTGATCGGTCTGATCACCAAGCACGGCATTCTGCTGGTCGAGTTCGCCAACCAGCAGCGCGAAGTGCATGGCATGCGGCGGCGTGACGCTATCATCGCCTCGGCCAAGGTACGCCTGCGGCCGATCCTGATGACGACGGCGGCGATGGCGCTTGGCGTGGTGCCGCTGATCACGTCCAGCGGCGCCGGTGCCGCGGCCCGCTATTCGATGGGCCTGGTGATCTTCACCGGCATCCTGGTCGGCACCATGTTCACGCTCTTCGTCGTGCCCATGTTCTACACTTTCATCGCCAGTAAGGACCTGCCTCATTTGGCCGAGAAGCCGGATCCCAAGCTGATGCCGGCGCTGCCGAGCTAGGTCCGAGAAAGTAGCTTTCCCGGGAGAAGCGCATAGCGCTTTCCCTTAGGAATTGCGCAAACCGAATAGATGGAAACAAAAGAAAAGAGGCTGGAAATTTCCGGCCTCTTTTCTTTTTGGCTGGGCTCGATACCGCCGGTTTGCGCTGTACTCAAAACCGCAGCGTTTTCCGGTGGGAGCCTTGAACAAGGCGAGGCAGCATGCTGACACGCCGTCGGTCGCAGCCTGCTACTTGACGATGACGATGCTGGTGTTGGTGGCCCCGAAGGTTTCGACGAGCTGGTAGAAATCAGCGGCGTTGTCGGGATGCAGCCGAACGCAGCCATGCGAAGCCGGCTGGCCGAGACGCTTGATCGCGAAGGTCGCATGCACCGCATAGCCACCGCTGAAGAAGACTGAGTGCGGCATTGGCGCGTTGTCGTACTTCTTCGAATACCACATCTCGTGCATGCGCGTCGGCTTGAACGAGCCGGTCGGCGTCACATGCGCCCGGTCGCCGGTGGAAACCTTCCAGGCGAAGGTCGGGCGGCCGTCGACAGAGACTTCCATGACCTGCTGCGATAGCGAAACACGAGCCACGATCTTGTTGGCGGCATGCGCCGCACCCGAGCCGGCGCCGAGCAGCAGTGCTGCACCAGTCAAGGCAGCGGCGGTGATGTTGATGAGCTTAGCGGAAATGGCGGTATGCATGATGAAATCCCCTCTCTCTGCCGGTTCGGCCGGCTCCAATTCGATGGCCGCTTTATCCCGGCGTCATGTTTCCAGCAGATTTCGCAAAATACTCGTTTCTGTTTCGAATCTGTTTCCACTGGTTAACAAGCGGGGCTCATTCACAAGACCCATTAGGGAGGGGATGCTGCCCCGCAGGGCGAGGCTGTCGCCATGAACACAGACGTCGATCCCGAAACGAAAGTGCGGATTCAACGTATATGAAAGAATAGCCATCGGTCTCGAAACCCAACTGCAACAAAGCGCGGCTTCGTGCGGCATGATCCGGATACGGGCCGCAAGCAAAGTTGACGCAACGAAAACAGCCGGTAACGAACATGGGAACGAAATCGAACGCGCTGTCCTGGCTTCTCAGGATCAGCATCGCGGCAGCGGTCATCGGCGGCGTCGGCACGGTTGCCGGCACCCCGCTGACAAGCCTCGGTGCGATGACTTCAGGCGAGATTTCGACGCTGCATGCCGCACTGTTTTTCGCCACGGTCTGGATTGTTTCCAGCCTGCGCATCGCCCGGCTAAAGGCCCTCTGGCGGGTCGGCCTTAGGCTGACGGGTTTGCGCGGCGCCTCCGGCAACTTGCTGCCGAGAGGACCGAAGGCCCGCGCCGCGACGGGGGGCTCCGTGGGCGGCGCGGGCGCTTCGGGGGTATCCTAAAGCGACCCGCAACAAACCATTTTGGGGAATTGGTACGATGAAAACGAAATTTGCCGCTTCGGTGCTTTCCGCACTGCTTTACGCCCAGGGCCTGCTCGGCTTTGCCGGCCTTGCCACCGTGCTGCTCAGGGACCGCGCCCACGCAGGCGAGCTGACCATGGGCACTGACATGCCGGTGGGTCCATCGCTTTTGCTGGTACGCTGAGCGCCAGAGCGTCGGGGCCGGAGATGGAAAATCCGATGCCCGACACCAGAGACTGCGTCAGCGCCCGGCAATCAGTCGGCGAATTGCCGCGGCGGATCGAATCGGTAGCCGGCGCCACGTATGGTGGTGATGGTTTCGGTGTCGAGTTTGCGGCGCAGCCGCACGATGCGCGAATCGATCGAGCGATCGAAGGCATCGGCGTTTTCGGCCGGTGCCGCGGCGATGATGTCGTCGCGCGTCAAAACCTTGCGCGGGCTGGCCAGAAACAGCCTGAGCAGCGCCACCTGACCCGGCGAAAGCTGTTCCTCCGTGCCGGAGCGATGCATGACCATCGCCGATCTCAGATCGACGGTTGCGTTCTCCAGCACGATCAGTTCCTGGCTGCCCCTGCCACGTCGCGAAAGCAGGCCGCCGACACGAGCGGCCAGTTCCCTGACATTGAGCGGGCTCTCGACGACGTCGGCCGCACCAAGTTCCAGCGCCAGCACCTTGTCGACGAGATCGGCCGGCCGGCAGATCAGGATGAAATCCGGTCCGCCCTCGCCGTCCCCGCCTTGGCCGCCAAAACGTCTGAGCAGGTCCCGCCCCTCCGCCTGGCTGAGGCTGTCGCCGACGACGACGACGTCGATGCCTCTTCCCGACAGCAGCGATTCGGCCTCCCAGGGCTGGCGCGCCTGATGCACATCGTGGCCGCGCCGCTCGAGATGGTCGGCGAGTTCGGTCGCGACCACTTCGGCAACGGAAACAAGCGCGATGATCGATCGTGCGGCCATTTTTCTCACCCTGCAACAGACATCCCGAGATGAGTGCTGGACATCATGTTTATACCCAATCTACTTTCCACTGAAAGTGGGAGCGAAAGCATCGTGCGGGCAAGAATTGTCATCGTCGAGGATGAGCCCGATCTGAGGGACGCGGTCGCCGAATATCTTGGCGCCTCCGGCTATGACGTGGCCACCGCTGAAAGCGCTGCCGCCGCGCGCAACCTCGTTGAAACGCAATCGTTCCATCTCGCCATCCTCGACATCGCCATGCCCGGCGAGGACGGCCTCTCGCTCGGCCGCTGGCTGCGTTCGAAACTGCCGATCGGCATCATATACGCGACCGCCGCCGGTACCGCGCTCGACCGCATCGTCGGGCTGGAGCTCGGCGCCGATGACTACATCGTCAAGCCCTACGAATTGCGCGAAGTGTTGGCCAGGGTCCGCAGCGTGTTGCGCCGGGTTCCCCAGCCGCAGGAGCTCCACGGCAAGAAGGCCGGGACCGATCGCCGTTCCGTTGCCTTCGGCCCCTTCCAGGCCGATCTCGACGGCAGGCTGGTCACCGGCGCCAACGGCGCGGTCATCGACATGGCCAAGAGCGAATTCGACGTGCTGGAGATTTTCCTCACCCGTGCCAACCGGCTGCTGACCCGCGCCGCGATCTCCGAGGCGATCGGTTTCACCGAAGATCCGGAATCGTCGCGCGCGGTCGATATTCGCATCATGCGGCTGCGCAAGAAGATCGAGACCGACCCGGCCAATCCGAAATTCCTGCGCACGGTGCGCGGCGAAGGCTATATCTTCTCGCTGCCGACCGGCGACGGCAACTGAGCACCGAGGCCGGAGGGTCCGGATTGGCAGCCGTGGCACGCCGATCGAATTGGTATGATTCCGGAATGACGGCAGAAGATGATCGCTGAAGCAGCAAGCACGGATATGCAAGGGTTCAGGCAGGGTGCTGCGATGGCGGCGGTGCGTGTCGTTCGCCGGCTGCGTGAAGCCGGCGACTGGCAGCGCGAGATGGACGGTATCCTGGAAACGCTTTGCCGGGCCATGGATTGCCAGCGCGGCATCCTGTTTCGCTTGCGCGAACTGCCCGGCCAGGGCTTCGCTCAATCCGTTGCCGCCTACTGGATCGACCCTCTTTTCGGCGGGGAATTGGCGTCGCCGACCGTGATCATGCAGTCGATCGTCAATTCGGACCCACTGCTGGAGCGGCTGGCCGAGGACGAACGGCAAGGCAAGATCTTCGCCGGGCACACGCGCGATCTCGAAGGTTTTCTGAGAACCGACTTCGAAAAGCAGAACATCAAGTCGTTCCTGTCGGTCTCGGTCTTCGCGCATGGCCACCTCTGGGGCACGCTGGCGGTCAATGACTGCGTCGACGAACGCGAATGGACCGACGAGGAAGAGGCGACGCTGCACATCATCGCGCTGGCCATCGGCGATGCCGTCGAACGCTCGCCATCAGACGCCCATGCCAGCGAGGTCATTCGCCGCACCATGCTGCAGGCCTCGCTCGACGCCATCGTCGTCATCGACGAGACCGGCTCGATCATCGAATTCAATCCCGCCGCCGAGAAGATGTTCGGCTTCCAGCGCAGCGACATCCTCGGCAAGGACCTGCTCGATACGATCGTGCCGATCTACTACCGGAAAGGCTATGCTTCGGGGGCCGAATATATGTCCGGCCGCGGCGCGCCGATGGTCGGCCAGCGACTCGAGACGGTAACCCAGAACGCCGCCGGCGAAGTGTTCCCGATCGAACTGACGGCGACCGAGATGCGGGTCGCCGACCGCCGCCTGATCTTCGGCTCCATCCGCGACCTGCGCGACAAATTGCGCGCCGAGGAAGAGATCGGCCGCCAGCGCGAGAAGCTGCACCAGAATGAGAAGATGGCGGCGATGGGTTCGTTGCTGGCGGGTGTATCGCACGAGCTCAACAACCCGCTGGCCGTGGTGGTGGCGCAATCGACGCTGCTGCATGAATTCGCCTCCGATCCGCAGACCAAGGTGCGGGCCGAGAAGGTGCGTGCGGCCGCCGAGCGCTGCGGCCGTATCGTCAAGAGCTTCCTGTCGATGGTGCGCCTTCATCCCGCCGCACAAGCCGAGACCGACCTCAACCAGGTGATCCGTGCAGCATTGGAAGTGACCGCCTATGGCGCGCGCTCCAGCGGCATCATCATCGACACCGACTTCGCCGCCGGCCCGCTGCTGGCCATGGCCGACGCCGACCATGTGACGCAGGTGGCCGCCAATTTCCTGATCAACAGCCAGCATGCGCTGGCCGGCATCGCCGGCGACCGGCTGATCAAGGTGCGAACGTTCCGCAGCGACCGCGGTCACCCCTGCTTCTCGGTCGAGGACAATGGACCCGGTGTGCCGGAAGCGATCCGCAGCCGCATCTTCGAATCCTATTTCACCACCAAGCCGGTAGGCGTAGGCACCGGCATCGGCCTGTCGATCTCGAAATCGATCATCGAGCGGCACAATGGCAATGTCTGGTTCGAGGAAGTGATCCCGAGGGGCGCGCGTTTCGTCGTCCAGCTGCCGGCCATCGCGGCCGGCCTCGCCACCGCCGGCGACAACCAGCCACGATCGAGCGGCCTGCGCCATGCCCTGATCATCGATGACGAGCCGGATGTCGCCGGCTCGCTCTCCGACATTCTCGAATTGATGGGCATCAAGTCACGAATCGTTCCTGTCTGGGAATCGGGCGCGGCCACCTTGAGCGGCCACATGCCGCCGGACATCGTTTTTTCGGATCTGCGCATGCCGGGGGTCAGCGGCATTTCGATCTATCGCGAACTGCTCGCCGAAAAGCCCGATTTGGCGCGGCGTTTCGTGCTGGTCACCGGAGACCTGATCGGTGCCAAAGCCGAAATCGAGGCTCTGCCCGCGCAGCAGCGACCCCAGATCCTGGAAAAGCCCTTCAGCACGCTGGACGTCCGCAGCGTCCTGTCCGCCATTGCCGAACAGGCGGCCTTGAAAGGATAAAAAAGAGGCCCCCGGGGGCTGGGGCCGAAGAAGAGCGCACTGGAGGGAGCGCTCGGGGAGTTCAAAGCATGATCCCAAAGTGGGTACCGGTTTCGGGATCGGGCTTCGACGGAAAATCAGAAAATGTTCGGCGTGCCGGTTAACGGCGCGGCATTGGCGATCATGCGGATCGCGCGGCTTTTGTGTGTTCCGGACTGTTCGGCGATGGCGCGCAGGCAATCCATGCTCTCGGCGCCCCAGGCCTGGCCCTTGCAGGCAAAGTCGGTCACCGGCATCGGCAGGCGCGCGGTCCTTGTCGTCGTCTGTGCGCCATCGACGAGGTTGGCCGGCGGATTCAACGAAGCGAAGGCCGGTCCGATTGTCGGTGTGAACGCCATGCCGACGAAGGCGCAAGCAGCCAGCACCATGAACATCGCCATGGGGTGGTCGCTGGCCCGTTGGCGCAGCGCCAGTTTCGGACGGCGATCATTGCGCTCTGGAGCCTGAAGGCGGCTTTCGGTGCCGGTCGTCTGGATTTTCGCATGCATTTTGCCTTCCCCTTCGCTGAGTTTCTTTTTGGTGACGAAACGAACCTAGTCGCGCTCTGTAACCGCGCTAAGGTGGCGCGCGATTGCCGATGTAACGTGTTTGAAACGATGTTTCGGGCAAAACCGGTCACAATCGGGCATAGGTCCCTGCCAATTGGGATTGTCCGCCGCTCTTTTGGCCCGATGGCCCCCAAGCCGGCGCAGCGTGCACACAACCGACTGGCAAGGGGCCTTTCCCGGGAAAGGCTCCCGTGTTCTCCCTCCGTCCAAATGGCAAAACCTGGTTCGGGACACCGCCTCCGAAACCTCGATTAACACCCGGATTTTCCGGGGTTTTCCGGGACTGTAGTGGAGCAGATTTCGGCCATAAATGGCCTATGGATTCCGCCATGAAATCCTTTGAATTTCCACAAGCCATTGCATTTCAATGAAAAATATGCTTTTATTGAACGTGTATTCAATAAAAAGAAGAGACGTTTTATGAACCCGCACCTCCGTGACGTGGCGATCCCCAACGATTGGGACCGGCGGGGACTACCGGGTTGGAGTTACCATTCCGATGCCCTTCTCGAGCTCGAGAAAGAGCACGTCTTCCGCAACCACTGGCAGATCGTCGGACATGTCTGCGACATTCCAAATGCCGGCGACTACCTGACCATGGATGTGGTTGGCGAACGTGCCTTGATCGTGCGCGGCAAGGATGGCGTCGTGCGCGGCTTCAACAACATGTGCCGTCATCGCGGCAGCCGCGTCGTCGCCGACAGCCAAGGTCATTGCAAGAACGCGCTGGTGTGCCCGTTCCATGGCTGGGTCTACAATCTCGACGGCACGTTGCGCGGCGCCGCTCGCCCGCGTTCGTTCCCCGATCTCGACAAGACCGAATTCGGCCTGATGCCGCTCGACCTGGAAGTCTGGATGGGCTTCATCTTCATCCGCTTCCGCAATGGTGGGCCGCAGCCCCCGGTTGCCGAGCTGATGAAGCCGATCGAGCCGGAATTCGCGCATTACGAAGCCGCCGACATGGTGCCTTCCTGGGGCATCTGGAACCAGAAAACGCCGGTCAACTGGAAGTCGGTGCGCGATGTTGACAATGAGGGCTACCACGTCGCCATGGCGCATCCCGCCTTGCAGGATCTCTATGGCGCGACCTATTTCGACGAACCCTTCATCAACGGCGTGTCGCGCTCCTTTGCCACCTACAACCCCCATGCCGGCCGCCGCTGGAGCGTCAAGAACTACGTCAAGATCGCGCCCGAGCCGACGCGGCTGCCGGACTATCTGAAGAAGGCCTGGGTCTATTACGGCATCTTCCCCAATGCGGTCATTTCGGTGATGCCGGAATCGGTGCAGTTCTATCAGGAGTTTCCGCTGTCGACGGGTGAGACGCTGCTGCGCGGCGCTATCTATCGCTATCGCGACGAAAGCCGCGAACAGGCGGCCGCCCGCTACCTCTCCTTCCGCATCGACCGCGACACCATGTCGGAAGACGTCCAGCTTTCAGTGTGGTCGAACGAATCCATGCTGTCCGAAGCCTTCGAGGGCTTTTATCTCTCGGACCTCGAATATGGCGTGCGCACCCACCATGACCATCTGCGCAAGATGCTGCCGGTGCTGGGCCTGGAGACCGCGCCAGAGGAGAAGGACATGTGGAATTTGAACGACGCGTTACGGTCGCGGTCGTAGCGCTCTGTCTGCAACGCCGGTGATTGGCGAAATCGCCGATGAGGGCGCCCCCTCTCCCCGTTCTACGCAGGGCTGTCCGGGGAAAGGGAGGGTGAATCGAAATGCCACATGCGCATGCC
>SAKE01000004.1 GCA_004017275.1 Mesorhizobium sp.
CAACCCCAAACCAGATGAGCTTCGCATATGCATGACTTTCCCCGGACAGCCCTGCGTTCTACGGGGAGAGGAGAGCTATCCCTGCCACACTCCCTCTTTCCTCAAATCATCCATCGTCCGCGAAATGCCTTCGCACAAAATGCCGACCATGTCGTCGATCTGCTCGCGCGTAATCACCAGCGGCGGCGACATCACGCACATATTGATCAGCGGCCGGACCAACAGGCCGAGTTCATGGCAATGGGCGTCGATGCGTTTACCCACATCCTTGTCGAGCTGCAGCGGATCCTTGCTTTCGCGGTCCGCGACGCATTCGACGCAGCCCATCAACCCCATCCCGCGCACTTCGCCGACCAGCGGCAGTTCTTCAAGCGTCTTCAGCTGTGCCTGGAAATAGGGCGCGACCGCCTGCGTGTGGGCAAGCACGTCCTCTTCCAGAAGATCGAGGTTTTTCAGCGCCACGGCGCAGCCGACGGGATGGCTGGTGTAAGTCAGGCCGTGGCCGAACATCGCGTCGGGATGGTTCGACCGGCGCAACTCTTCCAGCAGCCGGTCGGAGATGATGACGCCGCCGAGCGGGAAATAGCCCGAGGTGACGCCCTTAGCGAAGGTGATCATATCCGGATCGATGCCGAACATTTCGCCTGATGCAAAGACATGGCCGAGCCGGCCGAAGGCCGTCACCACCTCGTCGGATACATAGAGGATGTCGTTGTCGCGGCAGATCTCACGGATACGCTTGAGGTAGCCGTCGGGCGGCACCACGACGCCGCCGGACGCCTGTACCGGCTCGCCGACGAAGGCGCCAATCCGCTCGGCGCCGACACGGGCGACCGTGTCGCGGAATTGATCGACGAGAAAATCGGTGAAGGCGGCAAGGCTCATGCCGCGCGGGCGACGGAATGGATCGGGCGACGACAGCTTGATCACCAGCTCGTCGGCGCCGTCCATCCAGTCGCGGTCGCGCGGTCGGCCGTTGAGCGAGGCCGAAAGATAGGTCGAGCCGTGATAGGCGCCGCCGCGGCTCAGGATCAGCTTCTTCTCCGGCCGGCCGCGCACATTGTTGTAGAACTGCATGAAGCGCAGCGCCGTCTCGACGGCAGAGGAGCCGCCCGTGGTGTAGAAGACATGGCTGAGATCGCCCGGCGCATGGCCGGCGATGCGCTTTGCGAGTTCCGCCGACGGCGCGTTCATCGTGTACCACGGCGTGTTGTAGGACAGCGCCATCGCCTGCTCGTACATCACCTTGGCGAGCTCCTCGCGGCGGTGGCCGACATTGACGCACCACATGCCGGCCGGCCCGTCGATCAGCCGCTTACCGGTGCCGTCGGTGATGTAGATGCCGTCGCCTTCGCCGATCAGCGCGCGCGCTTCCGCACCGACTGAGCCGGCGAATGGCCAGGGCTGGATCAGATGGCGCTTGGCCAGTTCGACGGCATCGTCGCCGGGTTCCGCGCCGGCTATCTCGGTCGCCTTCAGGTCTCTTGCCGCAGCCATCGTTGCCTCACATCGCTTCACAAATTTTCATCGGACACGAAATGACAGGCCCCGCGTTGGAAACAGTCGTTTTCTTCACTTCATTTTGAATGTCCGTTCAATCAATATTGCAGAATTGGCGCTTGATTTCAATCCAAGGATGCGCGCATGATGAAGAAAGCTGGCAAGGGGAACGAGCAGCCGGCACCAGCACAATGGGATGCCGCATGGCGGGACAGTCCAGGCCAGCAACCGAGATCGCGCCAGGAGCCCTGCCCCCCGGAGCTTGGCAATGACGGCGGCGGCGGAAAGGTCGCCCCCGTTGCGCATGACGCGGGCCAGACGAAATGCCCTTCTGCAGTCCGAACCCGTTCAGGGTCTTGCCCTGATCAGCCCGACCTTCATCTACGCACTCATCCTTCTGGTGCTGCCGATCCTGGTGGTCATCGCGCATTCCTTCTGGACGCAGCACTATTTGACCATCGACCGTACCTTCACACTGGAAAACTACCGCGTCGCGCTGACCGAGCCTATCTACCGTGATCTCCTGCGGCGCTCGCTCTACATTTCGCTGACGGTCAGCGTGCTCACCGTCCTTCTGGCCTACCCGATCGCATACTTCATCTCCTTCCATGGCGGCCGCCACAAGAGCCTGTGGCTGTTCCTCATCACCATCCCGTTCTGGACCAGCTACCTGCTGCGGGTGATGTCGTGGAAGGTCATCCTCGGCTACAACGGCGTCTTGAATTCCGGCCTGATGGGCCTCGGCATCATCGACGAACCGTCGACCGCGCTGCTCTACAATTCGAGCGCCGTCATCATCACGCTGACGCATGCCTGGGCGGCCTTCGCCATCCTGCCGATCTTCGTCTCGCTGGAAAAAGTCGACCGCACGCTGGTCGAGGCGGCCACCGATCTCGGCGATGGTCCGCTGCGCTCGTTCCTGCGCGTGACCTTGCCGCTGTCTGCGCCTGGCGTTATCTCGGCGGCACTGATCGTCATGATCCCAACCGTCGGCGACTACGTCACGCCGAAGCTGGTCGGCGGCAAGGACGGCGTCATGATCGCCAATGCCATCCAGGCGCAGTTCGGCAAGGCCTCCAACTGGCCGCTGGGTGCCGCCCTTTCCGTCACCACCATGCTGATCGTGACGCTGATGGCGGGCGCCACGGTGCTGATTATCCGCGCCTTGCAGAGGCTCGCACGGTGATTGCGGTGCGGCGTTTCCTGCCCGGCGGCTGGCTGGCGGCCTATGCGTTTCTCTACGTCGTCTTTCTCTACCTGCCAGTGATTTTCCTGCCGATCTTCTCGGTTAACACGGCGGCGACGCCGAAATTTCCGCTCACCGGATTCACCTTGCATTGGTATGAGGATTTGCCGCGCACGCCGGCCCTGCTCGACGCCGCCTGGAATAGCCTGATTGTCGGCGTGTCGGCCGCTGTCCTGTCCACCCTGCTTGGCATCCTCGCGGCCCGTTCGATCACCCGCTATCGCTATCCCGGTCGCAGCACCATCCACGGCCTGATCATGGCGCCGCTGGTGCTGCCCGAGGTGATCGTCGCCATCTCCATGCTGTTGGTGATGCTGCAGCTTGGCCTCAGCCTGTCGCTGTTCACCGTCGTGCTCGGCCATGTGCTGGTCTGCATTCCCTATTCGATGACGGTGCTGACCTCCGGCTTCGAAGGTTTCGATCGCAGTCTGGAAGAGGCTTCCGCCGATCTCGGCGAGAGCGCCTTCGGCACCTTCCGGAGGGTGACGCTGCCGATGGTGGCGCCGGCCATCATCTCCAGCCTGCTGGTCTGCTTCACCATCTCGCTCGACGAGTTCATCATCGCCTTCTTCCTGACCGGGACCGAAGCGACGCTGCCGATCTACATCTGGGGCCAGCTACGCTTTGCAGCGAAATTGCCGGGCGTGCTGGCGCTGGGCACGTTGTTGCTGGTTGCCTCGTTCCTGCTGATGACCGTCGCTGAAATCCTGCGTCGCCGCGCGGCCAGGCGCACCCAGAACGAGGGAGGCCTCTATGCCTGAGCAGCCCCAAATCTTGCGCCCCCAATCCGACCGATCCATGATCGAGATCGAGAACGTTACCCGCAGCTACGGGGCGTTCAAGGCGCTCGACGACGCCTCCTTGACCATCCGGGAAGGCGAGTTCTTCTCGTTGCTCGGCCCGTCCGGCTGCGGCAAGACCACGCTGCTGCGCATGATCGCCGGCTTCGACAATCCGACCAGCGGTTCGATCTCTGTCGGCGGTCAGCCGATGGAAGGCATCCCCGCCAACCGCCGGCCGACCAACATGGTGTTCCAGAGCTATGCGATCTTCCCGCATCTCAATGTCGAGCAGAACGTTGCCTATGGGCTGAAGCGGTTGAGGTTGCAGGGCGGCGAGGAAAAACGCCGCGTCGAGGAGGCGCTGGCGCAGGTCTCGCTGACCGGCCTCGGCAAGCGCCTGGCGACAGAACTTTCTGGCGGCCAGCGGCAGCGCGTGGCGCTCGCCCGCGCGCTGGTCATGCGGCCCAAGGTGCTGCTGCTCGACGAACCATTGTCGGCGCTCGACAAGAAACTGCGCGAGCAGATGCAGGTCGAACTGCGCCGCCTGCAGCAGGCGGTCGGCATCACCTTCGTGCTCGTCACCCACGACCAGTATGAGGCGCTCGCCATGTCCGACCGCATCGCCGTGATGTTCGGTGGCAAGATCGCGCAGGTGGCCTCGCCCAAGGAGATTTACCAGCGGCCGGTCACCCGCCAGGTCGCTGACTTTCTCGGCGGCATGAACTTCGTCAAGGCACAGATCGTCGAGGAGAACGGCGCATCGCTGGTCGTCGACACGCTTGGCTTCGGCCGGATCAAGACCGACAAGCCCAAGGCTTTCGTGCGCAATGGTGGCGGCACCACGCTCGGCATAAGACCGGAGCGCCTGCGTGTGCTTTGGGACAATGCGACGGCCAAGTTCGAGGTCGCCGGCAAGGTCGTCGAACGCCACTATTTCGGCGAGATCACCCATCTGATCGTCGAGATACCTGGCCTGGAAAAGCCACTGTCGGTGACCGAAACCAACGATTTCGGCGCCGACGACATTCCGGTCGGCACCTCGATCCGCCTCGCCTACGATCCCGAGGCTTTGGTGGCGATGGCCGACTGAAGCTCCGCGATGATCTTGCGCGCGGCGATGCGACCGGCAACGATCGCGCCTTCGACATAGCCGGGAAATGACGGCGACAGTTCCGATGCCGCAAAATAGAGCAATGGTGCGCCGGCCAAAATCCTGCGCTCGGCATCCGTCGCCGTCACGTCGACAATGAGGTCGCTGTAAGCGCCACCGCTCCAGCGGTCTCGCGTCCAGTCGCGATGACTGAAATCAATGATAGCGGCGGCTTCCAGACCAAGCGCATCCACCAGCCTTGCCTTCACCTCGGCGAGCAACGCGGCATCGCTGAATTCTCGCCAGCGGAGCGCCAATGGCCCGCCGATGAAGACGACAAGCGCAGCATGGTCGGCATCCTTGCTGGCGTCGCAGGCAAACAGGCCCGGCACGTCGCGCCACATCAGCATGCCGCTCAGACCGCGTTCGCGCCAGAAGGGTTTGGGGTAGCGCACCAGCAACTTGATCACCGCACCGCTGTCCCAGATGTCAAGCGCCTTGGCGAGCGTTGCCGGCAAGGCGGGGGAGAAATCGAGCCTGGAGGCCGTCGCCGGAGGCAGGGCAATCAGCGCCGCGCGTGCTTCGATGACGTCGTTGGCCGAGACGGCGCGAACGCCATACGGTCCATGTTCGACGCGCGTGACCGGTTCGGCCAGCCTTACCCAGTCGCCGAGATCACCGGCCAGGTCTTCGGCCAGCGATTGCATCGTCTCGCCCAGGAAATATTGCAGCTCCGGGACCTCATTGGTGATGCGCCGGTCATTGTCGATCAGATGCCAGAGAGGCACCTTTTCCAACGCCAGGCACCACAGACCCTCGATCATCGAACGGAAGGCCGCCTTGGCATCGGCCGTGTCGTGCTGGCAGGCGAGCCAGTCGGCAACGGTCAGTCCGGCAATCGAGGCATCGTCCGGAACGATCTCGTTCATGCGCTCGCGGATTGCCATCGCGGCATGGTAGGTCCGCCCGGCCTGTTGTGCGGACATCGCCGGATGGGTGATGAAATCGCCGTCGAGATAGGTTTCCACCAATGTCTTGCCGCGCGCCGCGACCAGCGCCATCAATTCCGGCATGTCCTCGCACAGGAACTGGCCGCCGCTATCGATGCGTTCGCCAAGCCCGTTCTGCCGAGACTCGACGCGTCCGCCGACGCGGTCGCGTGCTTCTAGCAGGACGAGATCGATGCCGGCCTTCTTCAGCTCAAGCGCTGCCGACAGGCCGGTGAAGCCTGCGCCGACGATGACGACTTCAGTCCTTTCAGGGTCGCTCTTCAATAGCCGGCCTTGATCTTCTCGAACTCGGCGACCATGCGCTGCTTAAGTTCCGGCGCCACCGGCTGCTGGAACAGCGTCTTGTCGAGAAACTTGTCGAGATTGTCGAAGCCGCGATCGACCAGCACGGTGTGGTCGATATCAGCCATGCCCGCGCCATTGCCATGGCCATAGCCGAAGGTCTTGACCACGTAGTCCGAGACGGCGGGTGCATTGACGGCGCTGAGGAAATCATAGGCTTCATCGAGCTTGCCAGGTGCGTCCTTCATCAGCACATAGCCGCACACCCAGGTCGAAATGCCTTCCCTGGTGTCGCGGTTCATGGCGATCGGCATGCCTTGCCCTTTGAGCGTGACAAAGGTTTCGTTCCAACCCCAGACTAGATCGACCTCATTGCCGATAAAAGCCTGATTGAGGTCGGTGTCATCGGTCCAGTAGAAGCGGATGTTCTTGTGCACATCACGCAGGAAGGCGGACGCCTCCTGGAATTGCGCGTCGGTCATCTTGGTCCAGTCCTTCAGCCCGATGACCAGGCTCGCCAGCGCGTAGGCGTCGTCGACATTGTCGCCGATGGTGACGCGACCCTTGAATTTCGGATCGGCGAAAATCCTCAGTGATTGCGCCTGTTCAGCAGACACCTTGTCGGTGCGGTAGAGCAGCGAGGTGTTGCCCCAGTCGAACGGCATGAACCAGGCTTTGCCGTCTGCGGTGACGGCGAGATCCTTCATCGCCATGATGCCGGGATTGAGGTCCTTCCAGCCTGATATCCTGGAGGTGTCGAGCGGCTGCAGCATGCCGGCCTCGCGCCACTTGACCACGCTTTGCGAGCAGGGGTGCGCGATATCAGCCTTGAAGCCCGCCCGCATCTTCTCGAAGGCTTCGTCCTCGTCGCCGAAGAAAGCGAAGGTCGGCTCGGCGCCATATTTGGCGGTGTAGGCGGGATGCAGCAACGGATCCTCGTAGCCCGACCAGTCGAACACGACGAGGTCGCCGCCGCCTTCGGCGAAGGCATGGACCGCACCGGCGCCGATCATGCACGCGGCGGCAAGGGCAAGGCGGCGTAGCAATGACTTCATCACGCGAAACTCCCCCGGTCGCGAAAAAGGTTGCTGCGAGGTTAGGAGAATTCGACCGCTTTGGCGAGCCCGTCCGCCCGCCGTGCGGGCGGACGAACGGGCGTTCGGACCATGCTCAGTACCCGGCTTTGATCTTCTCGAACTCGGCGATCATCTTGAGCTTAAGGTCGGACGGCACCGGCGACTGGAACAGCGTCTTGTCGACGAATTTCTGCACGTCGTCATAGCCTTTTTCCTTCAGCACCGCCTGATCGACGCCGGCCATGCCCTTGGCATTGGCCTGGCCATAGCCCCAGTCCTTGACCAGCACCTTGGCGGTCTCCGGATCGTTGACGGCGTTCAGGTAGTCGTAAGCCTTGTCGATATTGCCGGGCGCGTCCTTGAACAGCACATAGCCGCAGACCCAGGTCGAGATGCCTTCGTCGGTGTCCTTCTTCGCCATGATCGGTACGCCGGCGGCGACCGACTGCACGGTGGCGTCATTCCAGGCCCAGGCGAGATCGACCTCGCCGCCGCTCAGCAGCTGCACCACGTCGGTGGTGTCGGTCCAGTAGGAGCGCACGTTCTTGTGTACCTGGCGCAGGAAATCGGATGCCTGCTTGAACTGGTCGTCGGTCATCTTGGTCCAGTCCTTGAGGCCGATGGCAAGGCTTGCCAGCGCGTAGGCGTCGTCGACATTGTCGCCGATCGACACCCTGCCCTTGAATTTGGGATCGGCAAAAGCCTTCAGCGATTGCACGTCCTTGGCGTCGATCTTGGAGGTGTTGTAGGTGAGCTGGGTGTTGCCCCAGTCCCAGGGCATGAACCACGCCTTGCCGTCCGGCGTGGTCGCAAGATCCTTCATCGCCATAATGCCGGGATTGAGGTCTTTCCAGCCCGTGATCTTCGATGTGTCCAGCGGCTGCAGCAGGCCGGCCTCGCGCCATTTCACCACGCTTTGCGAGCAGGGGTGGCCGAGATCGGCCTTGAAGCCGGAGCGCACCTTCTCGAACGCCTCGTCCTCGTCGCCGAAGAAGGCGAAGGTCGGTGAGTCGCCGTTCTTCTCGACATATTTCGGGTGGAAGCTCGGGTCCTCATAGCCAGACCAGTCGAACACGATCAGGTTCTTGTCGGCGGCGACCGCAAGTGCGGCGGCCGAAGCCGCCAGCGCACCAGTCAGCGCCAGGGTCAATGTCAGGCGTCGGGTCAGTTTCTTCATTGTTCCATCCTCTGTCTGTTCTGGTGTTCTTATGGTTTTGTCGCGCCGGCCTTCGACGGATAGTGTTTCGGGAAGGCCACCGACAGGAATTCACTGGCCGCGAGCAAGGCGGTTTCGCGGGTGGTGTCCTCGGTCCCCATCATCAACCGCAGCCACAGCCCCTCCAGCATGGCGCTGAGTGCCAACGCCATGACCTGCGGCTCATAGGCATAGGAGCCGCTTTGCCTGAGCGTCGTGCACAGGTCGATGAAGATGGTCTGATAGACGGCATCGCGCGCACTGCTCAGCGCCTGGTAGGTCGGCCGCGACTTGGCCTCGCCCCAAAAGGCGCACCAGGCGGCGAGCTTGCGCTTGTTGCAAATCGAACGGTCGAAATCGGCCGCGACCAAGGCCTGGAGCTGATCGGCGGGATCGTCGCCTGCCTTCTGCAGGGCATTACGCCAATGCGCCGAGTACTCGTCATACATATGCTGCAAGGTCGCGATGAGCAGCTTTTCCTTGCTCTCGAAATGGAAATTGACGATGCCGCGCGACAGGCCGGCGCCGTCGGCGACATCGGCCATCGTCGTTTCCGAATAACCGCGCTTGGCCAGGGAATCGATCGTCGCCTCGATGAGTTGAAGCTGCCTGACCTCCTTCGAGGCCTTGCGTCCGCGCTTTTCGGCCTCGCTTTTCCGCGCCGATTCGAGGAGGGCTTCCCTGGCCACTGCTGTCTTCATGGGTCTGATGGTCTCCAGCATCGCCGGCTATCCAACCGGCTTTCGACCGCGAAGATGAGTGGGACGGTGCTCACCACTGTCAAGCACCTTCTGCATGGCTTCCCAGGTTCGTATGTTCTTGTCGACATAGGCTGCGCCAACCGCGGCCGCGGCCATCGGATAGAGCGGTCCTTTCAGCCTTTCGAGTTCGCCGCGCGCAACGTCGCGGTACCATGGGTTTCGGTCCCTGACGGTGACATCGGCAAAGCCGGCGCTACGCATCGCCTGCGCGTAGCGCGACGGCGACGCCATGGCGAAGGACAGCCCTTCCGCCGCGATATAGGCTTTCATCTCGGGCGACGGTTCGCCGTCATGCGAGATCATCCAGTTGGAGGCGGCAAAGACGCCGTCTGGCCTGAGCACCCGGAAGATTTCGGCAAACAGCGCGTCCTTGTCAGGCACATGCAGCAGCGCATCCTTGGAGAAGACGACATCGAAGGCGCCATCAGCGAAAGGCAGCGGTCCCGGTGGCGCCTGGATGAAGCTGGCGCGGTCCGCGAGCCCTCGCGCAGCGGCTCGCTGCCTCGCCGTTTCGATCACCGGCTGTTCGACATCGAAGCCGGTGGCGTGGGCGGCACCGCGCTCGACCAGATGCAGCGTGATGCCGCCGCAGCCGCAGCCGATGTCGAGGATCGTCTTGCCCTCGAGCGACAGCCCTTCGACCACCCGGTCGACTTCGTCCGGACCACCCGGCGACAGATAGCCATCGCCCCATAGCGCCTCGAGGAAGCGGATTGCGGTATCGTCATACTCCGGCTCGGCATCTGCCCTTTCGATCATCGGATGTCGTCCCGTCAGCCGATTTGAGTACTTTCGAATGCCGGCAAAGCGTAATGCATAGATGAGAAAACGCAATACCATTTGTTGAACATTCATTCAGTATGGCTGGACAAAACGGCCGCCCTCATGCCAAATTCTGCGCATTCGGGAACAGGCCACGCAAAAACGAAGAGCGGGTCGCACAGAGTAATTCCAGGAAAAGTGTGAGCGGTTTTCCCGGGAAAAGCGCGCAGCGCTTTCCCTAGGGAATTGCGTAGAAACAAGGAGACTGGGCCAAAATGAAAGCTTGGGATGCGATCATCATAGGCGGCGGGCACAATGGCCTGGTCAACGCCTGCTACCTGCAGCGCGCCGGCCTTGAGGTGCTGGTGGTCGAGAAGAACGACTGGGTCGGCGGCGCCGCCACCAGCCGCGAGCTGACGCCGGGATTCCTCTACTCCAACTGCTCCTATGTCTGCTCGCTGTTTCGCCCCGAGATCATGCGCGATCTGGAACTGCCGCGCTTCGGCCTGCAGGTCATCTCCTACGAGGGCGGCGCGGTGTTCACCCGCGACGGCGACTATCTCGCCAATTACCGCGACCATGATGCCCACCGGCGCGAGTTCGCCCGATTCTCCAAGCGCGATGCCGAAGCCTATGACCGCTACGCCCGCGACGTGACGCGGCAGTGCCGCTTCATCCAGCCGCTGTTGATGCGCACCGCGCCCGACCCCACCAGCCTGCGGCCGCGCGACCTCGGCGAACTGCTCTATCTCGGCAAGAAATTCGCCGGCCTGTCGGCTGAGGAAATGGCGCTGACGCTGCGCTTCTGGACCATGTCGATCTCGGAGTTCCTCGACGAGTATTTCGAGACCGAGGTCATCAAGGCGAACTTCGCTCTGTCCGGCATCATCGGCACCGCGCTCGGACCGATGTCGCCAGGTACGGCCTACGTGCTTCTGCACCACTACATGGGCGAGGTCGACGGCTCGGTCGGCGCCTGGGGGTATGCGCGCGGCGGCATGGGCGCCGTCACCAAGGCTCTGGCCGCGTCCTTCAAGGCCTCCGGCGGCACCATCCGAACCGGTGCCGAGGTCGACCATGTGCTCGTCCGGCGCGGCAAGGCCAAAGGCGTGGTGCTGGCCGGCGGCGAGGAGATTTACGGCAAGCTCGTCGTCTCCAACGCCGACGTGAAGCGCACCTTCCTGAAGCTGGTCGAGGAAAAGGAACTACCCGACATCTTCCTGCGTCGGGTCAAGAACTTCAAGATCCGAGGCTCCTCCGGCAAGGTCAACATCGCGCTCGATTCGCTGCCGGAATTCCCGGCGCTGCCGAAGGATTCGCCGGTCTATCGCGGCGACATGCATTTCACCGATTCGATGGAGCGCATGGAGCGCGCCTATGACGACTGGAAGGCCGGGCGCTGGTCGGCCGACCCGTTCCTCGACATGGTCATCCCGACGACGCTCGACCCGACCATGGCGCCCCCCGGCAAGCATTTCATGAGCTGCTTCGTGCAATACGCCCCGCCCAAGATCGGCGGTCGCGAATGGACCGATGCCGATCGCGACGGCTTTGCCGAAAGCGTGATTGCGCAGATCGCGGAATACTCGCCTGGCTTCCGCGACCGCATCGTCCACATGGAGGTGCGCACCCCACGCGAGATCGAGGCCGAGGTCGGCCTCACCGAAGGCAACATCTTCCAGGGCGAACTGACCTTCGACCAGCTTCTGTTCAACCGCCCGGTGCCGGGCTACGCGCAGTACCGCTCACCGGTAGGCGGCCTCTATATGTGCGGCTCCTCGACTCACCCTGGCGGCGGCGTGATGGGCGCACCCGGCCGCAATGCCGCGGCTGAGATTCTGCGCGATCTCGCCAAATCCACCTCGCATATGAGCCCGGCCCATGACGTCATTTGATGCAATCGTCGTTGGCGGCGGCCACAATGGCCTCGTCGCTGCTGCCACGCTGGCCAAAGCCGGCCGCAAGGTGCTGCTGCTGGAAGCCGGAAGCAAAGTCGGCGGCGCCGCGCGCACCGAAGAATTCGCACCCGGCTTTCGCGTCTCCTCGGTCGCCCATCTGCTGAACCGGCTGCATCCCGATGTGGTGAAGACGCTGGAGCTTGAGAAGCACGGGCTAAGAGTCGCGCGCGCCGACTTCATGCCGTCGGTGGCTTTGTCGAAAGACGGCGCGCCGCTTGTCCTGGATGGCACCTATGGCGAGGTGCTGACTGGAGCCAGTTCGTCCGAGCAATGCGCCTGGAAAGAGTTGCGCGCGCAGTTGCTGCGCTATGCCGGCATCCTGAAGCCGTTCCTGTCCCGCCGGCCACCCGATCTCGCCGGCATGTCGCTGCTGGAAGCAGCTTCACTCGGTCAGACCGCGCTGGCGTTGAAGAAGCTTGGCAAGGAAGACATGCGCGACTTCTTGCGCGTGCTGTTGATGAACGTTGCCGACCTGCTCGACGAACAGCTTGCCGATATCAGGCTGAAGGGCCTGCTCGCCTTCGACGCGACGCTGGGCAGTCACCTCGGCCCGCGCTCGCCGACCTCATTGCTCGGCCTCTACTACCGGCTGGCCGGCGAGGCCGGTGGTACGGCCGGCGCGCAAGTCCTGCCGCAAGGCGGCATGGGCGCGGTCGTCGCCACCATCCGCGCTTCGGCTGAAAAGGCTGGCGTCGAAATCCGCACATCGGCGCCCGTAGCAAAAATCATCGTCGAGAAAGGTCGCGCTGTCGGTGTCGCGCTCGACAATGGCGAGGTGCTGCGCGCCAACACGATAGTCTCCGCCATCAACCCGGCGACGACTTTCCTCGACCTTGTCGGACCGCGCGAGATCGACACCGGCTTCGTGCGCAAGGTAAAAAACATCCGCATGAAGGGCGATGCGGCCAAGCTCAATCTGGCGCTTGACCGGTCGCCGCAATTCACCGACGTCGATGCGGCCGGCCACAAGGGCCGGCTGGTCATCGCCCCCTCGCCCGATCACGTCGAGCGCGCCTTCAACCCGTCCAAATATGGAGAGTTCTCGCCCGAGCCGGTGATGGAGATCACGCTGCCAAGCCTCGCCGACCCGTCGCTCGCGCCCGCCGGCGCCTGCGTGCTGTCGGCGGTCGTGCAATACGCACCTTATGCCCTGAAAGAGGGCTGGGATGCCGGCAAGCCGAAATTCCTCAAGGCGATCATGGCTCAGCTCGAGTCTCACGCGCCTGGGATCGGCAAGAGCGTGGTGCACACCGAGCTTCTGACGCCGGCCGACATCGAAACGCGCTACCGCATGCCGGGCGGCCACTGGCACCACGGCGAATTGCAGGCCGACCAGATGCTGGTCTCGCGCCCCGTCTCCGGCTGGTCGGGCTACGACACGCCGCTTGAAGGGCTGTTCCTGGCTGGCGCCGGCTCGCATCCCGGCGGCGGCGTCTCCGGCGCACCTGGCCTCAACGCCGCGCGGCGCATTATCGCGATAAAGGGGTGATGGAATGTTTCAGCCAGCCAACGCCGCACTCCAAGGCACCCCCCTCTGTCCTGCCGGACATCTCCCCCTCTCGGGGGGAGATCGGCTGTCACCCACGCTTTCGCCAATCGTCGCCTTTGTAAGAAAATCGCCAGCATTCCCGCAAGCCGATCTCCCCACTAGAGGGGGAGATGTCCGGCAGGACAGAGGGGGGCGCGAAGGAACGCCATCATGAATCAGCAATCCGCCACCAACCCATCAGGCCGCATCGCCGCGCAAAACCACTTCCGCACGTTGCGACTGGGCACACCGTTCCAGCCGCGCATCGATGCGCTGGCCAGAACCCGGGACTGGTACAATTGGGCCGGCTACCGCGCCCCGCACTCACTGTGGGACGAGGAACTGGAATATTTCGCCATCCGCAGCCAGGCGGCGCTGTTCGACATTTCGCCGATGACCAAATACCGGATCGAGGGACCGGACGCCGAAGCCTTGCTCAATCGCGTCACCTTGCACGACGTCACCAAGCTCAAGCCCGGTCGCGTCCATTACACCGCCTGGTGCGACGACGAGGGCTTTGTCCTCGATGACGGTACGCTGTTCCGGCTGTCGCCGACACGCTTCCGGCTGTGCTCGCAGGAGCGGCATTTGCCTTGGCTGCTCGACAGCGCCGTTGGTTTCGATGTGATCGTTGAGGAAGAGACTGAGGCGGTGGCCGGCCTCGCCTTGCAAGGCCCGACCTCCTTTGCCGTGCTGCGCGATGCAGGCTTTGCCGGCGTCGAGAGGCTGAAAATATTCGACCTCGCCGACTTCCCGCATGATGGCGGCACCATCAGCATTTCGCGCACCGGCTTCACCGGTGATCTCGGCTACGAGCTGTTCGTCCCGGCCGGCAAGGCGCTGAGCCTGTGGGACCGGCTGATGACATCAGGCGAACTGCGCGGCATCCGCGCCATCGGCTACACCGCGCTCAACCGCGCCCGTCTCGAAGCCGGGCTGATCGTTGCCAATGCGGATTTTACAACCGCCGAGCACGCCATCCGCGCCGACCGCCTGCGCATGCCTGACGAGATCGGGCTCGGCTTCATGATCGATCTGGAAAAGGGCCATTTCAACGGCCGCCGCGCGATCCTTGAGGCGCGCGCCAAACGCAAGCTGCGCCACGTGCTGGTTGGGCTGGAGATCGAAGGCAACATCCCGGCGGAACACGCCATCGTCTACCACAAGAAAGCCCAGGAGGTCGGCCTGGTCAGCGCCGCCATGTGGTCGCCGATGGCCAAGCGCAACATCGCCATCGCCTCGCTGGCGCGGCCATACGGTGATACAATGGTCGAGGACCTCTGGGTCGAGATCTATGCCATGCGCGAGCTGCAGTATCAGAAGCTGATGAAGCGGGCCAAGGTGGTGGCGCGACCGTTCATCAAGCTCGACCGCCGCACCGCCAATCCACCGGCGGATTTCTGACCATGACCGACGAAGCCGACAGACTGGATGGAGACGAGGAAGCCGCCGAGCAGTGGGAGCTGGTCAACACGCCGCTCGGCGAAAAATGGTCGGGCCGCACGCGCTATGCCGCCGCCATGTTCTTCTACAAGCGCGACGAGATGACCTCCGAAACGCTCGAGATCTACCGCATCTGCGCGCGGCTCGATTCCGAAAATCCCCTGCCCATCATCCGCGATCGCGGCGTCGGCAAGGACTGGCTGGAGCGCATGGGCTTCCGATAGGCCGTTCTAACCTATCGTTTTCTCGAGCACATTGAGCCAATTGCGATAAGCGATCTTCTCGATCAGCGCGCGGCCGAAACCACGTGCCGCCAAGGCATCGATCAGCTTCGGCAGACCGGCGACATCGCCGATGACGGCCGGGATCATGGCGCCGTCGAAATCCGAGCCGAGGCCGACGCCATCTTCGCCCAGCGCCTGCAGCAGCGAATCGACATGGCGCACCATGATGTCGAGGCTGGTGTCGGCGTTCATGCGCCCGTCCTCGCGCAGGAAGCCGGTTGCGAAGTTCAGTCCGACCATGCCGCCTGACTCGCGGATCGCGCCGAGCTGCCAGTCGGTGAGATTACGCGAATGGCCGCAGATCGCATGCACGTTGGAATGGGTGGCGATCAGCGGCGCATCGCTGAGCGCGGCGACATCGCGAAAACCCTTCTCGTTGAGATGCGAGAGGTCGATCATGATGTTCAGCTGGTTGCAGGCCTTGACCAGCGCCTTGCCTGCATCGGTCAGCCCGGGTCCGGTGTCGGGCGAGGACGGAAAGCGGAACGGCACGCCGTGGCCGAATGCATTCGGCCGGCTCCAGACGATGCCGAGCGAGCGCAAGCCGGCTTCATGCAATACGTCGAGCATGGTGAGCTCTGGATCGATCGCCTCGACCCCTTCGATATGGAACACCGCCGCGATCGAACCCTGCGCCATCGCATTGCGCACATCGCCGGCGCTGCGGCAGACGGTAAGCGCTCCGGCCCGTTCCAGTCGGAACAGGATCGAGGCCATCGCGATCGTCGAGGTCAGCGCATCATTGCGCGGAACCTCGGGGGGCAACGGCTCGGCAGCGCTGGGCGCCAGGGGCACGGCGCTGCGCCGCGATTTCTCGACAGGTGGCGGGAAGATGGCGAACATGCCACCGGCAAAGCCACCGGCTTTGGCACGCGGCAGGTCGATATGGCCGCCCGATTTCCCCTCCATGAACAGCTTTTCGACGTCCGTGTCTTTCGACTGATAGAGTCTGAGCAGCGTATCGTTATGGCCGTCGAAGACGGGAACGAGGTCGGGTTCGGTCATGGGGGATCATTCGGTTGGTTTGTCGGCAAGGGGCTGAGATATATCATATCTACTTAGGCAAGATGCGCCACCCGCGCAAATGCCAGAGCCATCCCGATTGGGTAGCAGCCGCTCGCCGCACCGTTTCCAAGCGACTAAATCCCTACCGCTTCAGCACGTCGGCCCATTCCTGGTGACGGCGGAACTGGGCGTTGGCGAAGGGGCAGAGCGGGATGATCTTCTTGCCCGCCGCACGCGCATCCTCGACGGCGCGGGTGACGAGCCGAAGCCCGGCACCTTGGCCGCGAAATACGTCTGGGACTTCGGTATGATCAATGATGATCTGGTGCTCGCCGATCTTGGTGAACGTCATCTCGGCCTCGGCGCCATCAGGTCCGCGCAGGACATAGCGGCCCTTGGAGCCGCGATCCTCCAGTTCGATCTCGGGCAGTTGGTCAGGCATCGCTATACTCCTTGGGTAGCATCGGCAAAAAACCGCCGTGCCGCCTCGATCTCATTTGGCCGCACCTCGTGCCCGCCTTCATGCCATTCCACTGTGACATCGGCGCCGTCGGCACGCAAATAGGCTTCGAGCCGCGTGGTCAGGTTCGGCGGGCAGATCGGATCGCGCTTGCCTGCAGTCAGCAGAATATCGCGACCGGTGAGACTGCCCTTCACCTCCGGTTCGAACGGGATCAGCGGATGCATCAGCACCGATGCATCGAGCAGTGTTGGCGCCACAAACACCACCGAGGCCAGGATGTTGGCGCCGTTGGAGTAACCGAGGCCCAGCACGGCCGACGGCCTCGTCGCTTCGACATGGGCTTTGACGAAGCCGGCCATCTTGTCCGTCGCCCGCGCCAGATCGTCCATGTCGTAGACACCCTCGCCGGTGCGGCGAAAGAAGCGCGCCGAACCATGTTCCGACACATCGCCGCGCGGCGAGACGATGGTCGCCAGGGGCGCAAGTTCGCGCCCCAGCGACAGAAGCTGGTTCTCATCGGCTCCCGTGCCGTGGAAGACGAACAGCATTGGGCCACCTGGCGAGCCGGGCAGCAGCCTGTGGATGTAAGCGTCCTTGCTCATGGCCTCAGCCCTCCAGCTTCTGCAGATGCTGTTCGAGGTAGGGCCGCAGGTGCTGATGCTGCGACGGCAGCTTCAGCGCCTCACCGAGATGAGCGGTGTCCTCATCCCTGTCGAAACCCGGCTCGTTGGTGGCGACTTCGAACAGCACGCCACCTGGCGTGCGGAAATAGATCGCCCAGAAATAATCGCGATCGATCACCGGCGTCACCCCATAGCCGGTGTCCATCAATGCCTTGCGCACTTCGAGCTGCTTGGCACGGTTCTCGACGGCGAAGGCGACATGGTGGACGGAGCCGGCGCCGAGATCGGCGAAGCCCGCGGTCGGCAGCGATTCGATATCCACGACATCGGCGCCATTGCCGTTCTTCACAGCGAGCCGCCTGACATTGCCCGATCTCTCGATTTCCTCGTAGCCCATGAATTTCAAAAGCTCCTCAGTGGCGCCGCCATCCTTCAGCCTGAGCGACACTGAGTGAAAGCCACGGATCGCCTCGTCCGTGGGAATCCCGCCTTTGGCCCATGGTAGGCGACGGTCGGCCTTGTCCTCGACCAGGGCGAAGCCATCGCCGTCCGGTCCGGCAAAGGCCAGACGCTTCTCGCCGAATGTCTCGTCGCGCGACACACCGGTGACGCCTTCATCGGCAAAACGCTTTTCCCAGTAGGCAAGCGTGCCTTCCGGCACCGAATAGACCGTGGTGCCGACTTCGCCGACGCCATGCCGGCCCCTGCCGATGTCAGGGAACGGAAAATAGGTCATCACCGAACCGGGCGTCCCGGCCTCGTCGCCATAATAGAGGTGGTAGACGTCAGGCGCGTCGAAATTCACGGTCTTCTTGACCCGGCGCTGGCCGAGCTTTTTGGTGAAGAACTCGTTGTTCTGGCGGGCATCCCTGGCCATCGATGTGACGTGATGCAGGCCCTTGATCTGGTCGAGCATTGTCTTGCTCCTTCCCTTGGTGCTTGTGCGGCCCTTGCCGCTGTCCACGCCAATATGAGAACCAGAGCACGTTAGGCAAAGGCTGCAAACATAGAATGGACTGTGCTGCAAAAGTGAACAATGAAAAGAAATTTGTTCACCAATCGAGTTACAAGACAGGCTTGCGCCGTCGTCAGAATTCGGTTCCATGAGCACCGTTCGACCATCTCGGAACAAGGTATCGCGCGTGACCGGAAAAGCCAGGCGGCCCAACATTCTCCTGATCACCTGCGACCAGTGGCGCGGCGACTGTCTGTCGTCCGCGGGCCATCCGGTTGTGAAGACGCCGAATGCCGACGCGCTGGCCACTGAGGGTGTGCTGTTCAGGCGGCATTATGGCGGTGCGGCACCCTGTTCGCCGGCCCGCGCCTGCCTCTACACCGGCCTCTATCAGATGAACAACCGGGTCTGCCGCAATGGCACGCCGCTCGATGCCCGTCATGGCAACATCGCGCTGCACGCGCGTAGCCTGGGCTATGATCCGACGCTGTTCGGCTACACCGACGTCTCGCTCGACCCCCGCCTGCTGGCGCCGGGTGATCCGCGGCTGCAAAGCTATGAAGGCGTGCTGCCGGGCTTTGCAGTGCGCCAGTTGCTCCCCGAGCATCAGAAACAATGGCTGTCCTGGCTGAAGCTGAGGGGCGCCGATGCTGGCGCCGGATATCCCGACATTCATAGCCCAGCGACCGGCGATAAGGCCGGCGCTGTCAGCAACGCACCGCCCGTCTACTCCAGGGACGAGACTCCGGCCGCCTTCCTGACCGGCGAATTCACGCGCTGGCTTGGCGAGCAGGAGCCCGCCGCGCCATGGTTCGCGCATCTTTCCTTCATCAGCCCGCATCCGCCCTTCATCGTGCCGGAGCCCTACAACACAATGTACGACCCGGCTGACGGCCCGGCCTTCAAGCGTGCGGCAAGCTGGCAGGAAGAGGCGGAAAGCCATCCCTATCTCGCCTATGATCTCGGCCGGCAGAAACAGATAAAATTCCGCCCCGACGCCAACGGCAAGGTGCATGACTGGAGCGAAGACGATTTCCGCCGTATCCGCGCGATCTATTACGGTATGGTCTCGGAGGTGGACGCGCAGCTCGGCCGCGTCTGGCAAGCGGTCAAGGCAGTGGGCGCCTGGGACGACACCATCATCGTGCTGACATCGGACCACGCCGAGATGATGGGCGACCATTTCATGCTGGGCAAGGGCGGCTACTTCGACGGCAGCTACCACATTCCGCTGATTATCCGCGACCCGCGCCACGGCAAGGCTGCTGGCGGCAGCGTCGATCGTTTCACCGAAGCGGTCGACATTGTGCCGACGCTTCTCGACCTGCTCGGCAAAGATCCCGCGCCGCACCTCGACGGCTTGTCGCTCAAGCCGTTCCTAAGCGGCGAGAGTCCCGCAGCCTGGCGCGATGCCGCGCATTGGGAGTTTGATTTCCGCTCGATTGCCGAAGGCGAAGCCGAACGTCATTTCGGCATCGCCTCGCGCCAGTGCAACCTCGCCGTCATCCGTACGGAAAAATTCAAATATGTGCATTTCGGCGGCGGCCTGCCGCCGTTACTGTTCGACCTTGAAAGCGATCCGGGCGAACTCGACAATCTCGCAGCCGACCCAAAGCATCTTGCCGTACGGCTGGAATTCGCCGAACGGCTGCTCGCCTGGCGGGGCGAACATCTCGACCAGTCGCTAGCGCTGGCAGAGCTGACGGAGCACGGCGTGGTTGGCCACGTAGCTGGGCAGTAGGCAGTAGGGGAAACGGACCCTACTGCCTACTGCCTACTGCCTACTGCCTACTGCCTACTGCCTACTGCTACCTCACAATCATCCGCTGTTGATCGCGCTTCTCGGCATAGCTGCCCTTATCATAGGCGGCTTGAGCCTCGAGCTGCTCCTTGGTGAAGGTCGTGTAGAGGTACTTGTTGCCATCCTTGTCGGTCATGAATTTGAGGTTGTCCATGCCGACCGCGACTTCCTTCTCGCCAATGCCGAGGAAGCCGCCGACATCGACGATCACCGCGTCGGTCTTGTTGTCGGGCGCCAGCACGACGTCGCCGATCTCGCCGACCTTGGCGTCATTGGCGCCGTAGACGGTGGTGCCCTTCAGGTCGTCAGCGCGAATTTCACCGACAGGCATCTCGGTCAAAGTCGATTTGTCGATGGCGGCAGTCTGTGTCTGATCGGGAGCCGAGGCGTCTGGTGTCGTGGCTGCCGGAGCTTCGGCGGTCTTGTCTGCCGGAGCGACGGCAGGAGCGGTGGTGTCGGAAGGAACCGCTGCCGGAGCGGTCGCCGCCGGCTCATTGGATGCCGTCGTTGCGGGCACCGGGTCATAAGCCTTGCGATTGAAGTCCGGCTGCGCTTGCATCTCCTCCTTGGTGGTCTGGGCCACCAGCCAGCGGTCGCCATTCTTCTCGGCCCACTGCGCCTTGGAGAAGTCATAGGTTACATTCTTGGCTCCGAGGCCAAGGAAACCGCCGACGCCGATGACCAAGGACTCGGCCTTGCCTTCCTTGGTGAGCACGATGTCATTGACGTCGCCGATATTCTGCGCGTCATCACCGGTGCCGTTGTAGACGTTTTCCCCGATGATGTTGGTCGCGAGATTGCCGTCAGCGCGCTTTACGGGTTCCGCCGGAGCGGCGTTCATGTCGACAGGCTTTTGCGCAGTGTCCGTTGTCGCCGGGGCCGTTGGCGCCGTTGCATCGGTCGATGCGGCAGGTGCTGGGGCCGGAGCGTAAGGCTTGCTGTCGAATTCCGGCTGCGCCGTCAGTTCGTCCTTGGTTGTCTGGGCAACCAGCCAGCGATCGCCGTTCTTTTCGGCCCATTGCAGTTTGCCATAGTCGAAAGCGACATTCTTCGCTCCGACACCCAGAAAGCCCCCGACACCGATGACGACGGATTTCGCCTGGCCGTCCTTATCGAAGACGACGTCGCTGACCATGCCGATGTTTTCGGCATCGTCGCCGGTGCCGTTGTAGACGGATTCACCGATGATGTTGGTGACGATGCTACCCTCGGCGCGCACCGGAGCGGCACCTGGCTCCTGGACGGCAGGACCCGGCGCGGGCGCCGGGCTTGTCGCGCTCTGCGCATAGGCGCCAGTCGCGACCAGTGTTGCGAGTGCGGTCGTGGCTAAGAGGTTGCGGATCATGATAATCTCTCCTCGTGCGTGATTTCGTGCACGCCGTGTCCGGAACCGTCGCTTGGGAGATCGGACGCGGCACCTACCAGTTCACAACGTCGTGAGCATAGTGTTGTTCCGACAAAAGCGGCGGCATCCGTGGCAAAGATCACAGCGCGGACACGCGGCGGCCGTAGAATGCGCCGGCGAGTGTCGCCACCCCTCAAAACGGAACCTTTCCCGCCTCGTCGCGTTTCAGCCTGCGGCTGGGTTTGTCCTGGCCCATCATGTTTTAACGACGGAGCGGGGCATGAAATTCGCAGCGGTGCTGAACCGGGACGGTGGCACCTTGCGCAACGCTGACCTTGCCGCCCTCTGCGATAGGATGTGTCAGACCCTGGAGACGGCAGGGCATTCTCTCAGCATTGACGTTGTTGCCGGCAAGGATCTTGTGGACGCGCTCGACGGTGCTACATCGCGCCGCTCCGTCGACATCGTGCTGGCCGGCGGCGGCGACGGAACCATTTCCGCCGCGGCCGCCCGGCTGATGGGCACCAAAAAGGCGCTTGCCATCCTGCCGGCCGGCACGATGAATTTGTTTGCGCGCGGGTTGGGTATCCCGCAGTCCCTTGAGGCCGCGCTGAAATCCTTCACTGACGGCGAAATCATTGCGGTCGATATGGCCACGGCCAACGGCCGACCCTTCGTTCACCAATTCTCGATCGGCATTCATGCGAAGATGGTGCAACTGCGCCAAAAAATGGAATTCGGTTCGCGCCTGGGAAAGATCCGCGCCTCGGTCAAGGCAGCCTGGGCGACGATCAACAATCCACCGGCGATGAACGTGACGCTCAGCATTGGCAAAGCCGAGATCGCGGCCCGTATTACCGGCATCGGCATCACCAACAATTTGTTCGGCGAGGGTCACCTGCCATACGCCGACAACCCGGCGGGCGGCGTGCTTGGCGTCTATGTCACGGTGGCGCAACAGCGTACCGAATTGCTCAAATTCTTCTTCAACATGGCGCGCGGTAAATGGCGCGACAACCAGCATGTCGAAATCCATCAGGCGGACAGAACGGTCTTGAAAATCCATTCGGGGAGCAGCAAATTTCGCGCCGTGATGGATGGAGAACTGGTCCGGCTCGACCGTGAAACGACGATCGAAATTCAGCCTGGCGCGCTGAACGTCCTGGTGCCGGCGAGCATCGCCAAGGCAGAGGCTGCCTGAATGCGATCCCGACCGATGGCCCAAAATCTAGCCGCTTGGCGCACTTTCTTGCTCAGTCGCCGGGGTCTTGACCATTTCACCATAAATCTCGGCGATACCCCAGGCGGCGAACGCCAGGAGCAACGCGGCAATCAGGATACGCAAGCCGTGCCAACCCCATCGTCCCTGACGCGCTTTGTTTTCGGGAATGATCTTGGGCATGGTCGATCCTTGTCTCGTTTTGCGCCAGCTGCCACGTCTGGCACAACATGGTCAGGTAACGGTTCCTCGCTAGGATGGTTCCGGGTCGGTGGGCTGCTCCTGGGCCGGCAAGACGGCGCAAGGACGGGGACCAAGGCGGGGCATTGGGGGCTTGGTGAATAGCAAGGCAGAAACGGAGCCGGGTCTGCCGGCCGAAGTTGTACGCGCGGTCAAGGATGTCGACCGGCTGGCCGTGCTGCACGGGCTGAAGATGTTGGATACGGCGGCAGACCCGGATTTCGACCGCATAAGCAGCCTTGCCGCGGCGGTAATGCAGGTGCCGATCGCCCTGGTTACGCTCGTCGACAACGAGCGGCAGTGGTTCAAATCCCGTTTCGGCCTGGACGAGACCGAAACGGCGGCCGACATCTCCTTTTCCGCCCATGCGATCGCCGCCGGCGACGAGCCGATGGTGGTGGCGGATGCAACGACGGACCCACGTTTCAAGGCCAACCCGCTGGTCACCGGCAAGCATCACGTCCGCTTCTATGCCGGCGCCCCGATGATCGTTGCCGGCGCCGCCATCGGCACGCTGTGCGTGCTCGACCGCAAACCGCATCCCTTTCCATCCCGCGCCAGGCTCGAGCAGTTGAAGGCGCTTGCCGACCTCGCCGCCAGCCTGTTCACCTTGAAGGATGCGACCCGCAGCGGCGCCATCGCCGAGGCAGCACTGGCGCGTGAGGAAAAGCGGCGCGCCATCGCACTCGATGCGGCTTCGCTCGCCAGTTGGGCATGGGACATCCGCACCGACATCATCGAATGTGACACCCTGCTTTCGGAGCTGTTCAACCTGCCGCGCTCGAACCGGCTGCGGGCACGCGACATCCTCACCGCCATCGATCCGCGCGACGTTTACCAGACCGAAACGCGCTTTCGCGACGCCTTGACTGGCAGCGACGACTATTTCGGCGAATACCGGGTGAAGGGCCTTCATCCCCCGCGCTGGCTCGCCACGCGCGGCCGCGTCATCGAGCGCGACGGCGACGGCAAGCCGACGCTGATCTTCGGCGTCAATTACGACATATCGGAGCGCAAGCTTGGCGACGAGCGCCAACGGCTGCTGCTGCGCGAGCTCAACCATCGCGTCAAGAATACGCTGGCGACCGTGCAGGCGCTGGCAACGCAGACTGTACGCCATGCCCGCCAGCCAAGCGAGTTCCTCGAAGCTTTCAGCGCCCGACTCCAGGCGCTGGGTATCGCCCATAACCTGTTGTCCGACCGTGAGTGGCGCGGCATCGGCATCCGTGAACTCGTCCAGATCGAGGTCAAGCCCTTCGACACGGCCGAACAGCCGCGCATGACGATCTCCGGCGCCGACCTACTGCTGTCGCCCGACCAGGCCGTCGGGCTTGGCCTGATCCTGCATGAGTTGGCCAGCAATGCGCTGAAATATGGCTCGCTGTCCGTGCTGTCGGGCAAGGTTGATCTCGACTGGAGGACGCAAGGCAGGAAAGGCGCCCGGCGCCTCGTGCTGACCTGGCGCGAAAGCGGCGGCCCGCAAGTCGCCCCGCCGGAGCGGCACGGCTTCGGCTCGATCCTCATCCGCCGCAGCCTTGCCAAGGTCATTTCAAGCGAGGTGACCCATGAATTCCGGCCGGAAGGCGTGTTTGCCGAAATATCGATGCCGCTGGAAGATCTGTCGAAGTGACAGACCTCCCGAACCGAAGGTCAGCGCAGCAAAAAGTGGAAAGCCGGTTTTCACGGACAAACGATTTCCGTTTGTCCGGAGATCATGATCAAACAGACCGGTCGTCCTGTTTTCGTTCGGATTCATCCGGATCGTCGGGGTTCACGTTTTCGCGGTAGATGGCATAGGCCGCCAGCGCCACGGCAGGCCCCAGAAGGACACCGAGACCGCCTTTTCCCTTCAGCAGTGTCGGCAGCACGGCAAGCGCCGCGGCGATGCCGATCGCTTTCAGGTCGGCGTTGCGTCGTTGAGCCCGGCGCCGGGCTCGCGAACCTGCGGATATCTGGTAAATCAGCAGGATCAACCCGGCAAGCACCAGGAAACCGGCGCCAAAGCCCGACGCAGCGGCAAATGACCCGTAGCGACTTGCCGTCCAGATATAGGCTGCCCCAACCAGGAAGCCGAGACCGCAGAGCGCGGCCGATATGGCGAGCATATAGACGATTGCCGCCGTGCGCGCCCGCCGCATGGCGGCAACGGTTTCACCCGAGGCGAGACCCGAAATCAGGGATGCGAGCATTCCCATCTGCAATGCGGCTACCGACGCGCGATGAGCGCGACGAGGAAGCCGACGCCGGCAGCGATCGCCAGTGACGTCACCGGCTTTTCGCGCACGCTTGCCATCATCTGCGCTTCGATATCCTTGGCGTTGCTGCGCAGGCTGTCAAAGGCTGCCTCGCCCTGCGCGCGCAGCTGCTCGACCCCTTCCGTGGCCGCACGGCGCGCGGTGCCGTAGCCATGCTCGCCGGTCTTGGCCAATTGCTTGGTAAGCTTGTCGATGTCGGCCTTCAATTGCCTGATGTCGGCTTCGAGGTCTGAATTCGTGCGCGCTTCGCTGGCGGTCTTTCCTGCGGCAGTTGCCATTGCTTAACTCCTTGTGATTGCTTGATTTCAAACGCGCCGCATGTCTCATGGTTCCGAGATCGGGGACAAAGTAGCCGAAAACGCATCCATGCGCATCCGACCTGCCGGCGATGGCGAGGAGACGCTGTTCCTCAGATCAGCGGCCGGCGCGCCTCACCCAACCCTTCCCAGCCAGCGAGTCGCTTGAGCCCTTCACCTCGCAACGGCCGTCGCGCCAGACGATCAGTTTGGCGGCTGGAAAAAGCACGACTGTTCTGGGTTGACATTTCGACCCCTCTTCGAAAGCCCGCTCTTTGAAAAAGCTGCGTTTCAACGCGTTGCAAGGATTGAGGTTCCACCGCCGGCCACATGTCTTTTTTTAAATGACAGCACGCCAATTAACGATCATGACTCTATCGTTTCAAGGAGTCCTTGCCTGTGCCCACATTGCTTGACGGATTGCGGATTCTCGTCCTGGAGGACGAATTTCTGATCGCCATGGATGTCGAGCAACTTTGCCGCGACCACGGCGCCGGTGAGGTAGTGATCGCCCGCGATCTGACCGAGGTCGATGGCCGGGAGGTCGCCACGCAATTCGACGCGGCCATTGTCGACCTCATGCTGGGCGGCGCCTCGACGATCGATTTCGCCTCGGGGCTGCGTGCGGCAGGCGTACCTTTCGTGTTTGCATCGGGCTACTCGGATGCCGATGAAATCAGGGCATCCTTTCCGGGCGTCAGGCTGGTCGGCAAACCCTATTCGGGTGAAGACCTCGTGCAAGCGGTGGCGGCGGCCTGTGGACGCACTTCTCCCGGTTGAGATAAGCCCGACCCCTTGCGGGTCGCGCCTGATGCGTGTCGCTCGAAAGTAGCCCCGGTTTTGAGACAACGAGATGCATAGAAACAAAGGCCTTAAAGCGCGTCGGACGAATCCGTTTCGATGCGCTTTGGCGGATTGCAGATCAGCTGGCCGGCGAGCCCGTTACCTGAGCCGAAATCGCATCCGGGCCATACTCGTCTTCGCCTGATATTTTCAGGATCTCCTGCAAGCGGGTGCGGGCTCGGCTGACGCGGCTCTTGATCGTTCCGACCGCGCAACCGCAAATCTCGGCGGCCTCCTCATAGGAGAAACCCGACGCACCGATGAGGATGATGGCCTCGCGCTGGTCCTCCGGCAATTGTTCAAGGGCGGTGCGGAAATCCTTCAGGTCGAGCTGGCCATGCTGGGCCGGATGAACGGCCAGCCTGGCCGTCATGATGCCGTCGCTATCTTGCACTTCGCGTCCGCGCTTGCGCATCTGCGAATAGAATTCATTGCGCAGGATGGTGAAAAGCCATGCCTTGAGATTGGTGCCGGGCTGGAAGCTCTCATGCTTGTCCCAGGCCTTGACCAGCGTTTCCTGGACGAGGTCGTCCGCCTTGTCGGCATTTTGCGTCAGCGACACGGCAAAGGCGCGCAAGCTCGGGATCGCCCCAAGCAGATCGGTCTTGAAGCCTTGTGAGACCGCTGCCATGCCTCAGTCTTTCTTCTGTGCGGGTTCGGCCTGTTCCAGCTGGCTGAGCAACTGGGCGAAGCGATCCGGCACATCGTCGGAGACCAGCTCGTCGTAATATTGCTGGAGTTTTCGTCCGATTTCGGAGTTCGGTCCCAGTGCGTCACTGGAACCGTTCCGGCGCCTGCCTGCGGCGCCAGCCAGAATATCTTTCGTCATATCCTTCATTTTGCCCTTATATTCCAGTACCGAAGCCGCCCATAATATTACTGAACACAACGCAAGCGACGCCCTCGTCTGGTTGCCCATCCCGAACCCCCAAACGCCGTCCCGGCATATTAGTTCCACCAGGACCGGAACTTTTTCTCAGGACCGACGTTGTTTGACCGGGCTTGCAATCAGCTTGACCTGCAATCTATGCAATCACGTCATTCTGAGGGAGACGTCTGATCATGAGCTTATCCGCCACCATCGCACCACACCTGCCGTTTCTGCGCCGCTTCTCGCGAGCCGTTTCAGGATCGCAGGAGAGTGGCGACGCGCTGGTCGCCGCGATGCTCGAAGCCATCATCGCCGATATCGATATCTTTCCCGAGGCGTCGAGCGACCGCATCGCGCTGTACAAGGTTTTCGCCAAGCTGTTCACATCGGTCGCCATCCGCGTTCCGCAGGAGCAGGCGCAATCGGCATGGGAACAGCGGGCCGCCGCCAATCTGAATGCGATTGCGCCGCGCCCCCGCCAGGCCTTCCTGCTGGTTGCGGTCGAAGGTTTCAGCGAGGACGAGGCGGCAGAGATCCTCGATGTCGGCGACCAGGAGTTTTCAGAGTTGCTTGCCCAGGCAAGCAACGAGATATCCCGTCAGGTCGCAACCGACGTGCTGATCATCGAGGATGAACCGCTGATCGCCATGGATATAGAAGAAATGGTCGAGAGCCTCGGTCACCGCGTCGTTGGAACGGCACGCACCCATGCCGAGGCGGTGACGATGTTCGGCAAGACACGGCCGAAGATGGTGCTGGCCGACATCCAGCTTGCCGACGGCAGTTCGGGCATCGAAGCCGTGAACGAGATCCTGTCGTCGACATCGGTGCCGGTCATCTTCATCACCGCCTTTCCCGAGCGTTTGTTGACAGGCGAACGTCCCGAACCAGCCTTTCTGGTCACCAAGCCGTTCAACCCCGACATGGTCAAGGCACTGATCAGCCAGGCGCTGTTCTTCGACCGGCAGGCGAAAGCCGCCGCGTAGAGTGGTGTGAAACGGGTGAGCCGCCTAGGCTGGCGGCACGCCCTGACGACACGACATCAAAGACCGCCCGACGCGATGCATCGGGCTGCTTTCTGACGTTCGGGTCCGCTCATCGGCGAATTTCCAGCGCACCTGCTCCGAACGATTTGCAAGCATCGTCTTTTTCGGCAAAGGGTGGAACAAACCGCATCTACTCACGTTTTCATCGCACCCATTCGAAGGAGATGGATCATGCTTTACTGGGCGCTCGTATTTCTCGTTGTAGCGATCATCGCTGGCGCGCTTGGTTTCGGCGGCATCGCCGGCACCTCCGCCGGTATCGCACAGATATTGTTCTTCATCTTTCTCGCTTTCCTGATCATTTCGCTACTTGCAGGCCTGTTCAAACGGGCTTCGTGAGGACGAACGGCACCGAACACTGGAAGCCGCACCCCTCAAACGGTTTCCAGCCACCGCCGGGCGGTATCCTGCAAAGGACACCGTCCGGCGGACCGCTTTTAGAGCATGTTTTCGGGGAAACCTCTTTTTGGGAACCCATTCTACAGTGAGCCGTTCAGCCTGAGTTGGGTGGACAGGTTGGCCGATGCGTTCCAGAACCGGAGATGTCAAGGAAAGCACGAGCGATGAAGTCATCGCCCTGCATCCCGCTGAAAGTGGCATGCAGCTGGGCCGGGCTCTTCTCCACGCCCTGCACAATGCCGGCATCTCCGTTCTCTACCAGGATCGCGAAATGAAAACGGTATGGGCGCGCAACATGCGCGCGCCCTGGGCCTCTGATAGCGCCGAAGGCGTCAGCATCCTGCCCGCGGCGCAAGCCGACCGCATCAGTGCGGCCAAGCGTGACGTCACCGCATCCGGCAATCCGCAGCGCCTCGAAATCAGTGTTCCCGTCGAGGATGGCATCCGTTGGTTTCAGGTCTGGATCGATGCCGACCATGGTGATGGCGGCACGGTGCAAGGCGTCGTCACCACGATGGTCGAGACGACCGAGCAGAAGCGCCGGGAGCAGACCCTGACCACGCTGCTGCGCGAAGTCAGTCATCGCTCGAAGAACCTGCTGGCGATCATTCAAAGCATAGCCACTCAGACCGGGCGCTACTCCGACGGTATCGGTGATTTCCTGACACGTTTTCGCGGCCGGCTGCAATCGCTGGCGTCGTCCCAGGATTTGGTAACCTCTTCCAATTGGCGAGGTGCTGCGCTTCGCGAACTGATATCGGGCCAGGTTGGCCGCTACGGCGGGGATCCGGTGCGCAGCCTGCGTTTCCAGGGGGCAAACCCCTATCTCAATCCGAACGCTGCCCTGCATATCGGCCTCGCCATGCACGAGCTCGCCGTCAACTCGGTGAGCTATGGCGCCCTGTCGCGGCCCGATGGCTTCGTCGAGGTTACGGCCAAGCTGACCGCCGTCGACGCTGGGACCTCGCTGTCTCTGACATGGGCAGAGGCGATCGGAGCCAATGACAACCGGCGTAGCGAGAAGCGCTTCGGCAGCGTCGCGCTCGAACGGGTCGTGCCGGCGTCGCTGAACGGTACGGCGACGCTTGAAATCGCGGCTGGTCGCCTCGAATACCGTCTTGTCGTTCCGCACGGCAATTTCGAGACGGAATGAGCGACCGCCATTTGCCGGATGCTTAACCGGCTGTTCACCATAAAAGCGGATGCTGTTTTTCCCAGATACTGCTGGATCCTGCCGCACCGCCGAACCTTTCCGCAGCAGGACTTGCAGCATCGTATGGGAGGAATGCGTTGACAATTGCCGACATGAACAGACTGGAGCAGGCCGCTCGCGTTTCGATGGGCGAGTTTGAGGATTCCGAGGCATCCGCGCCGCTGCGGCCTCCTGTTCCCTACGCTTCATCAGGCCTTGTCGCCTTGGGTTTGGTCGCGGTGATCACCGCGATCGCCCTGTACGAGCTGATCTACTGAGGCCGTCACGCCCAGCTTTGTGGCGTCGCCCCAGCCTAATTCGCTGGCAGGCCCGGCAGCACAGGAACTTTGGCGAATTCGGACCGTTACTATGGCGAGAGGAAACCTCCCCATGGAACACATCGCTGCATTGTTGCTGGTCATCGGTTGCTCGAACACGATGGCCAACTGCCGTGAACTCCAGGTACCCGTAAGCGTTTTCGAAACCGCCGACCAATGCGTTGCCGAACGGCCGTTTGCCTTGGAAGACGTGCAAGGGCAGGCCGACCATGTCGTCGCCCAATGCCTCGCTGTCGATCCGGCGCTGGAAGACGACTACGATCAGATCGTCTGGAATGTGCGTGCGGATGGCACGCTCGACGCGTCCCTGTCAATTTCCAGCCTCGTGATGGCGTCGAACGGCGTACGCCCAGAAAAAGACTATCTTCGCCAACAATAGATTGCAGCAGCAAAGGCCTCCATTTCATGCTAGATGGCAGCTGGAGCTTACTAAAGTGAGGACACAAAGTGAGGAGTGACTCGATGCGGAAGATCATTATTGCCATGGTTGCAGTGGTCGCGGTCAGCGGCTGCACCTCGACCGAGCAGGACGTGGTTGGCGGCGGCTTGATTGGCGCTGGTGTCGGCGGCTTGGTCGGCGGCGGCAAGGGCGCGCTGATCGGCGCGGCCGTTGGTGCCGGTTCCGGCCTGCTGGTGCGCAATCTGCGCAACGGCTATTGCCAGTATCGCGATCATCGCGGCCGGATCTACACGGCTCGCTGCAACTAGGTCGGCGATAATCGAAACGTCAATCCGGAGACCGGTCCGTCGGTCTCCGGATTTTCGATGTCTGGATGCTTGATCCCGCTCGCCCGACGATCGCGGTCAGTTCGCCAGAGGGATTGTGATTTCCACGTTCAGCCCATTGGCCTGGTAATCGCGCTTGATCGTTCCGCGCAATTCGCGCGTGACATTGAGGTCGATCAGCTTGGTGCCGAATCCGGTCTTGGCCGGCGTTTCGAGTTTCTTCTGCCCGCTCTCGCGCCAATTGAGGACCAGCGTCCTGTCGCGCCCCCGCCCTTCGAGCGACCAGTCCACTTTCAGCGCCCAGTCACCCTTAAGTGAATTGGCGGAATTGCCGGCTTCGCCGTATTTCAGCGCATTCGTCGCCAGTTCGTGAAAGGTCAGGCCGAGCGCTTGCGTGGTGGTTTCGTCGAGCAGCACTTCCGGTCCCGACAAAAGCCCTTCGGGCAGCTCCTTGCCAAACACCTGGCCAAGCTCGATGCGCAAGAGATCGCCAAGATCGGCCTTCTGCCAGCGCGAGCGAGTCAGCATGTCCTGGGACGCCGCCATCGCTTGCAATCTGGCCGAAAAGGATGAAGAGAACTCGTTGACGTCGGTGGCTCGCGAAGCCGTCTGGCGCGCGATGGCCAGCACCCTGGTGATGGAATTCTTGATGCGATGCTTCATCTCCTGCAGCATCAGATCCTTCTCGAGCAGGCTCTTTTCCGTCGTCTCGTGCAGGCGCGACGCCGCCTCATAAGCCCGCTCCTGATAGCGCGCTACCAGCGCGATAGCGCCCGCCAAAAGCAGGCCGAACAACCCCAACATCACCGGGATGGCGCGCGATGACGGCTGCGAGAACGCGCTGGTCGGTCGGAACAGAATGGTCCATGGCCGGCCAGCCACTATGATCTTGCGGGTGACCAGCAGCCTGTCGCGGAAGGTTGAAGCCGGTGGCGTCTCCGACCGGAACAACAGATTGTCGCCGCTCACCGCGCCGTCGCCATCATAGATTTCGGTGTTGACCGGCAGCAGCGGCGACCGGCTGAGTGCGACCTGGAACAGGTCACGAGCTCGAAAAGCCGCATAGAGAAAACCGGCCGTGGAGGATCTGGACGCATTGATGACATCGGGCGCGGTTTCGACATTGAGCCGCACGAAGACGAGGAAGCCGGTGAACGTCTGCGCGGCATTGGTGTTCTGGCCCAGTTGCACCAGCCCACTGGCATGCTGCTGGTCGTCCGACATCGCCTTTTCGATCGCCGCGCGCCGTACTGGCTGGCTGAACATGTCATAGCCGATGCTGGCTTGGTTGGACGGATCCAGCGGCTCGAACAGCATGATGGGCGTGCGCCAGGGTTGCGTTGTGTCAGGATAGATTGGATGGCTGACGCCCTGGTCACGCAGCATATCGCGTTCGACCGACGCCTCGTCTCCGGTCTTCACCAGCCTAAGAAAGCCAATGCCGCGCAAACCGGCGAAATTCTTGTCGACATCGAGCGCTTTGAAGAACGCTTTGAACTCATTGTCGGAAATATCGCCATTGCGGGCATCGAACAGGGCCTGCGTCGAGCGCAGCAGCGACAAATGCAGGTCGATGCGACTCTCGATCCGGTTGAGCGCGTCGTCGGCCGTCGCGTCGAACTTGATGCGGGCGGCCTCCTGCGTCGCGAAATAGGCGAACCCCGCCATCGTCATGCTGATCAGCGCAACGGCGATGAACGCGACGATTGGAAAAAGCTTCTTCAACGGATGATGCGGTCCCTGAGCATGTCGGGTCTTTATGGGCAAGTCGCCGTGCCAACACAATGGCAAGGCCAAGCCATCCTGACGGCTGGCACATCGGATGGCCCGAGACCCGGCACATTCGTCCGGCCACGCAGTATCGCTACGGCAAGCCTCAGGCGGCGATCTTCAGCGCGCCTGGTCCGGGGATTGCGCCTGGCGGGCATTTGCCCAGAATGATCATGCCGAGCACCTCGTCCTGGGTCACATCCGTGGTGCGGGCGGTGCCGACGACCTGACCGTTCTTCATGACGCAGACGCGATCGGCAAGCTCGAACACGTCGTGGATGTCGTGGCTGATCAGGAAGATGCCGATGCCGTCGGACTTGAGCTGCTTGACCAGTTCGCCGACCTGCGCCGTTTCCTGCGGACCGAGAGCCGCCGTCGGCTCGTCCATGATCAGGATGCGAGCATTGAACAGGATCGCGCGCGCGATCGCCACCGATTGCCGCTGGCCACCAGACAGCTTGATCACCGGCTCCTTGAAGCGCTGGAAACGGGGATTGAGGCGGCCCATCACCTTGCGCGCCTCAGCCTCCATGGCAACGTCGTCGAGCGTGCCCCAGGCGGTCATCAGCTCACGGCCGAGGAACAGATTGGCGGCGGAATCGACATTGTCGGCCAAGGCCAGTGTCTGGTAGATCGTCTCGATGCCGTATTTCTTGGCGTCGCGCGGATTGGAGATCGATGCCTCCTCGCCGTTGACGAAGATCTGGCCCGCATCGCGCTTGTAGGCGCCGGACAGTATCTTGATCAGCGTCGACTTGCCGGCGCCATTGTGGCCGAGCAGCGCCACGACCTCACCCGGGAAAAGATCGATCGAAGCGTCGTCGACGGCGCGGATGCCGCCAAACGCGATCGAGATGTTGCGCATATCGATCAGCGCGGTGGCTGCAGGAGCAGTCTTGTCGGTCATGGCGTGCCTCCTAGACGCGCTTGCGATAGACGGTGTCGAGCCAGACGGCGATGACCAGCACGGCGCCGACGACGATGCTCTGCAGCGGCGAGTCGATACCGAGCAGCACCATGCCGGACTGCAGCGACTGCATCAAAAGCGCGCCTAGCATGGCGCCCATCACCGTTCCGGCGCCGCCGGCCAGCGACGTGCCGCCGATGACGGCCGCCGCGATGACCAGCAACTCGTCCAGCGTGCCCAGCGCATTGGTCGACGCGTTGAGGCGGGCCGATGAGATCGCCGCGCTGATGGCCGCCAGCACGCCCATGATCATGAACACCTTCATAGTCACCCAGCGCGTGTTGATGCCGGCAAGTTCCGCGGCCTCCGGATTGCCGCCGATGGCGAAAACATAGCGGCCGAAACGCGTGCGCTTGGTGATGAAGGTCATGATGATGCCCACCGCCACCGCCATCAGCACCGGTATGGCGATGCCATGTGCGATGAACAGCCCGCCTTCGGGAATTGTGATGCCGTTCTGCTGCGCATATTGGCGCACGATGCCGATCGGCCATGGATAGGAATTGGCGATCCAGACGGCGCCAAGGATGGCGACGCAGGCGACCACGCCAAGCAAAGTCTCAGCCCAGACGGGGCGCAATGGAAAGGCGAACCGCTTGCGCTGCGAACGGCCGTTGAGCAGCGCGAAGGCAACCGCCGCACAGGCAACGACGCCGACGATCCAGCTGGCTGTGGCGCCGATCGAGCCGCGTGGCCCGCCGCCCATCAGCTGGAAGGTGGCGTCGAGCGGCGCGACCGTGCGACCGCTGGTGATCAGCCACGCCATGCCGCGCCAGACCAGCAGGCCGCCCAGCGTCACGATGAAAGCCGGAACCTCCATATAGGCGATGATGAAGCCCTGGAACCCGCCGATCAGCAGACCAAGCACCACGCCGGCGGCAAGCGCGATGATCCAGAGCCAGGGATTTCCAAGCTGGAAGCCGATGACGCGAATGAGGAATTCGGCCTGCGCCACACCCATGATCATGCCGATCACGCCTTCGACGGAGCCAACCGAAAGGTCGATGTTGCGCATGACGATGACCAGCACCATGCCGGTCGCCATGATCGCGACCGAGGAGGTCTGCACCGACAGGTTCCACAGATTGCGCGGCGTCAGGAAAAGCCCGCCCGACAGGATGTGTATGCCGACCCAGATGACCAGTAGCGCGCCGACCATGCCGAGCATGCGCGTGTCGAGCTCGGTAGCCTTGAGAAACCGCCCTGCGGCGCTGAGTTCGGATGCCCGCGCCCGGTCCGCTGAAGTGCTGGCGACCGGCTGATTTGAGGTCGTGTCGGTCATCTTGCTATCCTCCCACCGGTTGCCGTCTGGCGCGGATGCCGGAATATGGATGCTATGTGCTTTCCGCTGTCATTTGAAGCGGAAGCCCCTTGAGAAACGCCGCGGCTTGGGGCCGCGGCGCCGAGATTCGAATCGATGACGGCCTGGTTAGTTGCAGGCCGCAACGCTGCCGGCCGCAACGCCCGCGCAGACTTCGTCCTTCTTGATCCAACCGGCGTCGATGACGACGTTGAGATTGTCCTTGGTGATGGCAACCGGGGTCAGGAACAGCGACTTGACGGTGTTGCCGCCCGGCGTCGTGAAGTCCTTGGCGCCGGCAATGTCACCTGTCTTCTTGCCGTCGGCGAGCTGTGAAGCGATCTCGGCGGCGTTCTTGCCGAGTTCGCGCGCGTCCTTCCACACCGACACGGTCTGCGTGCCGAGCGCGATGCGGTTGAGTGCTGCATGGTCGCCGTCCTGACCCGAGACCGGCACGGTACCGGCAAGGCCCTGCGCCGTCAGCGCCGCGACGACGCCGCCTGCGGTGCCGTCATTGGCAGCGACCACGGCATCGACCTTGTTGTCGTTGGCGGTCAGGAACTGTTCCATGTTCTTCTGGGCATTGGCGGGCAGCCAGCCGTCCGTATAGGCCTCGCCGACATTCTTGATCTTGCCGCTGTCGATGGCGTCCTTGAGCACTTCCATGGAGCCGGCGAACAGGAAATCGGCATTCGGATCGGCACCCGAACCTTTGATGAAGACATAGTTGCCTTCCGGCTTGGCCTTGAACACTTCGCGGGCCTGCATGCGGCCGACTTCCTTGTTGTCGAAAGTCAGGTAGAAGACGTCCTTGTTCTCGATCAGCCGGTCATAGCCGACGACCGGAATGCCTTCGTCCAGCGCCTTCTGCACGGCCGGGCCGATGGCCGAGGCATCCTGCGCCAGGATGATCAGCGAATTGGCGCCCTGCGAGATCAGGCTCTCGACATCGGTAAGCTGCTTGCCGGGATTGGACTGCGCGTCGGCGGAGATGTATTTGTCGCCGGCGGCCTCGATCGCCGTTTTCATGGCAGCCTCGTCGGTCTTCCAGCGCTCTTCCTGGAAGTTGGACCAGGAAACGCCGATGACCTTGTCCTTCGCCTGCGCGACCGACGCGAGCGTCAGCGACATGGCGACACCCGCCAGGATGGCGGCTGTGAATCTTTTCATATTATCCTCCCTGCGCCGCGTATGGCGCGACCAAACTGACCCTAAGGCCGGCATAGAGGCCCTATTTTTTCGAGCCTCGAAAAAATACTGATCCAACACCCGAACGCTGTCAACATCGATTCTGATGGATTTTGATGTCCTTCCGAGATTTTTTCGAGCCTCGGAATAAATAAATGACAGGGCGGCCTACGTCTGCCAGTATTTGACCGCGTTGCCGGCAGCGTTCCAGGGCAGGAAGAACCGCGGCGACCGGGAGGATGTGAAGAAACATGTCGGTCGGAATCCGCCACGACGATTTGCGCCGTCGCAACCGCGCGATGGTGATCGCGGCCGTGCGCCGCTCCGGGCAACCCTCGCGCACCGAGATCGCCGCGACAACCGGCCTCAGCCATTCGACCATATCGGCGATCTCTTCCGATCTCATTGGCGAAGGCATCCTGGCCGAAAGCAAGCCGAGCGAGGCCGTCTCGCTCAAACGCGGCCGGCCGCAGGTCGGCCTCAGCCTCAATCCGGAAGCAGCGGCGGTGATGACCGTGGTGCTGTCGCTGAATTTTCTCTCCGTCACCGTCATCGACTATGCCGGCCAGGTGGTCGCCGAGGAACAGCGCCGGCTGGACACGCTGACCATGCCACGCGATGCGCTGATCGGCGAATGCGTAGCAATCGTGCGGCGCCGCCTCGAAGATCCCGACCTTGACATACGCAGCATCGCCCGCATCGCGCTGGCGATCCAGGGCATCACCGACACGCGTGCCCGCGCCATGCTGTGGTCGCCGATCACGCCGCACACGGATATCGCCTTCGCCGACATTCTCGAAGATGAGTTCGGCATTCCCGCCACCATGGAAAACGACTGCAACATGATGGCGATAGCGCTGCGCTGGCGCGATCCCCAGCGCTACCGCGACGATTTCATCGCCATCCTCCTGTCGCACGGCATCGGCATGGGCCTAGTGCTGAAGGGCGAGCTGTTCACCGGCACCCATTCCTCGGGCGGCGAGTTCGGCCACATGATCCACCGGCCGAACGGCGCGCTGTGTCGCTGCGGACGGCGCGGCTGCGTCGAGGCCTATGCCGGCAACTACGCCATCTGGCGCAACGCAAGGCAGCTGGGTGAGGACGCGGAACCCGTCGCCGATGTCAGCGATGCCGACATGCGTGCCCTGGCGACCGCGGCCCGCGAAAGGGATGGACCGGAGCGGGAAGCCTACCGCAAAGCCGGTGAAGCGCTCGGCTACGGCCTCGGCAGCCTGTTTGCGCTGATTGACCCGGCACCCGTTGCCATGGTCGGCGCCAGTGCTGCCGCCTTCGACCTGATCGAACCGGCACTACGCGAGGCGATTGCCCAGACCGCCGGCGGCCAGCACTCGAAATCGATTTCCTTCGACACCGAGCCCAACGAACTGCCGCTGATTCGCGAAGGCTGCGCGATGCGTGCGCTGACCTTCGTCGACCAGGAGATTTTCGCGCCCGGCGCGCAGGCGAGATCCGGCCTCGTCGGCAAGAACGTCGCTTGAGTTAATGCATGTCGCTCAAAAGTGGCCCGGTTTTGAGACAACGACATGCATAGAAACAAAGGCCTAAAGCGTGTCGCACGAAGCCGGTTCGTCGCGACGCGCTTTAGTCTTCCCTGATCGCGTATCCGGCGCCTCGGATCGTGCGGATGACGTCCGGCATCCGGCCGTTGTTGACCGCCTTGCGCAGCCGGCCGACATGCACGTCGACCGTGCGCTCGTCGATGTAGATCGTCTCGCCCCAGACATTGTCGAGCAGCTGGCTGCGCGAGAACACGCGGCCGGGATGACGCATCATGAATTCGAGCAGGCGGAATTCGGTCGGTCCGAGCCGGATCTCGCTCTTCTTGCGATAGACCCGGTGCGACTCGCGATCGAGCACGATGTCGCCGACCTTGAGCACGCTGGACAGCACTTCCGGCTTGGCGCGGCGCAGCAGCGCCTTGACGCGGGCCATGAACTCCGGGGTCGAGAACGGCTTGACCAGATAGTCGTCGGCGCCGGTCGAAAGACCGCGCACGCGATCGCTTTCCTCGCCGCGCGCGGTCAGCATGATGATCGGCAGCCGCTCGGTCTCGGGGCGCATTCGCAGGCGCCGGCAGAGTTCGATGCCGGAAACCGCCGGCACCATCCAGTCGAGTACCAGAAGGTCGGGAACGTTCTCCTGCAGCCGGATCTCGGCTTCGTCGCCACGCGTCACCACTTCGACCTGGTAACCCTCGGACTCCAGATTGTAGCGAAGCAGCACGCCTAGCGGCTCCTCATCCTCCACCACCATGATGCGTGGCGCGATCATCGGCTGGTTACCCCTGTCATGCCGCCGGCGCGGACATTGCCGTCTCGTCCTGCTTCGGACGATTGGCGGGCAGCTGCGTGCCGGTCAAAACATAATAGGCATTTTCGGCGATATTGGTCACATGGTCGCCGATGCGCTCGAGGTTCTTGGCGCAGAACAACAGATGCGTGCAGGCCGTGATGTTGCGCGGGTCTTCCATCATGTAGGTCAGCAGCTCGCGAAACACGGAGGTGTATTTCACGTCGATGCGCTCGTCGTCGGCACGCAGTTTGGCCAGGGCCGCGGCGTCACGCGCCGCATATTCCTCGATCACGCCCTGCACCTGGATCAACACCAGCTGCGCCATCCCGTCGATCGAATGCGACAGGTCGCGCGGCGTGACGCTCAGCCCGACGGTGCCGACGCGCTTGGCGATGTTCTTGGCAAGGTCGCCGATGCGTTCGAGATCGCCGGCCATGCGGATCGAACCGACCACCGCACGCAGGTCGTTGGCCATCGGCTGGCGCTTTGCGATCAGCGTGATGGCCCGGTCGTCGAGCTCACGCTGGCGCGCGTCCATGATGGCGTCGTCGGAGACGACGCGCTGTGCAAGCGCATTGTCCGAATTGAGCAACGCCTTGGTCGAGCCACTGACCATCAAGCGGGCGAGATCGCCCATGTCGCGGATCAGCCGGCTGATCTGCTCCAGATCCTCATCGAAAGATGCGACGGTATGTTCACCCATGATCTTCGTCCCTCGTATGCCTGAACTCAGCCGAACCGGCCGGTGATGTAGTCCTGGGTGCGTTTGTCGTCGGGGGTGGTGAACATCTTGTCGGTGGCTCCCTCCTCAACCAGATAGCCGAGATGGAACATCGCGGTGCGCTGCGACACGCGCGCCGCCTGCTGCATCGAGTGGGTGACGATGACGATCGTATAGTTCTGACGCAGTTCGTCGATCAGTTCCTCGACGCGAGCGGTGGCGATCGGGTCGAGCGCCGAACACGGTTCGTCCATCAGGATCACCTCGGGCGACACGGCGATGGCGCGTGCAATGCACAGACGCTGCTGCTGGCCACCGGAAAGGCCGGTGCCAGGCTCCTGCAAGCGGTCCTTGACCTCGTTCCAGATTGCCGCCTTCTTCAGGCTCGACTCGACGATCTGATCCATGTCGGCCTTGCGCTTGGCCAGTCCGTGGATGCGCGGGCCATAGGCGACGTTCTCGTAGATCGACTTGGGGAACGGATTGGGCTTCTGGAACACCATGCCGACGCGCGCCCTGAGCTCGACGACGTCGATGTTCTTGTCGTAGATGTCCTCTTCGTCGAGCGTTATCTTGCCGGTTACCCGCGCTGAATCGATGGTGTCGTTCATGCGGTTGAGGCAGCGCAGGAAAGTGGACTTGCCGCAGCCAGAGGGGCCGATCAGCGCCGTCACCTGATTGAGGCGGACGTCGAGATTGACATCGAACAGCGCCTGCTTCTCGCCGTAGAACACGCCGACCTTGTCGCCGCGCATTTTGATCACTTCGTTCGACTTGGCGTTCATCTTGTCGCCCACTGCGTTTTCAAGGGACTGTTCGGTCATGATGTTCATACCAAAATGCCTTTTTTCTACCAGCGCCGCTCGAACCGACGCCGAAGCACGATCGCGGTGATGTTCATGGCCATGAGGAAGACGAGCAGGATGATGATGGCGCCGGACATGCGCTCGACGAAGGCGCGTTCGGCTTCGTTCGCCCACATATAGATCTGCACCGGCAGCGCGGTGGCCGGATCGAAAGGCGTCTTCGGATAATCGGCGACGAAGGCGACCATGCCGATCAAAAGCAACGGTGCGGTTTCGCCGAGCGCACGCGCCAGACCGATAATAGTGCCCGTGAGGATGCCGGGCGCGGCAAGCGGCAGGATGTGCTGGAACACCATCTGCATTTTGGAGGCGCCAAGACCGAGAGCTGCCGAGCGGATCGACGGTGGCACGGCGGCAAGCGCCGCGCGCGTCGCGATGATGATCGTCGGCAGCGTCATCAGCGTCAGCACCAGGCCGCCGACGAAAGCGGCGGAGCGCGGCATGCCTAGGAAGTTGATAAACACCGAGAGGCCGAGCAGGCCGAAGACGATCGACGGCACGGCGGCCAGATTGTTGATATTGACCTCGATCAGGTCGGTGAGGCGGTTCTTCTTGGCGAATTCCTCAAGATAGATCGAAGCGGCGACACCGATTGGCAGCGCCAAGAGCAACACGATCACCATCATGTAAAAGGAGCCGATGATCGCCACGCCCATGCCCGACGTTTCCGGGCGGCTGGAGGCGCCATAGGAGAACAGTCCGGTGTTGAAATGCTCCGCCATCACGCCATCGGCCTTAAGCTTGTTCATCCAGGCGATCTGCTGGTCCGAGACCTTGCGTCGCGCTTCCTCGACACTGAGGTCGATCTGGCCCTTGAAAGCCGAGTCGAGATTGGCGGCGGTGAGGATATTGACGTCGCGCGTCGTGCCGATGACCGACGGATCGGCGGCAACGATGTCGCGCAGCTGGACGCGGGCGCCTTCCGACAGGAAGCCCTTGAGCTGCCTGATCGCCGGCTTGTCGTCGGGATTGATGCCGAGCTTGGCGACAAGCGCGTTTTCCGCGAGCTTGGGGTAGTTCGCCTTGATCAGCACGCTCGGATCGGCGGCACGCTTGTTGGACGGGTCAATCACCTTCTCGTCGAAGGAGATCGGCAGCGACACCGTCGTCTGCCAGAAGGCGGTGTAGCCTTTCGAGACGATGGTGATCAGCATGATGGCCAGGAACGCCAGGCCAACGGAAATCGCCACGGCGCCGTAGATGCGGAAACGGCGTTCGGCAGCGTAACGGGCCTTCAGGCCGATGTCGCGACGCGGATGGGCCGCGGCCCTGACCATCGTATCCATGGGGATGTCGGTCATTCGTACTGCTCCCGGTATTTGCGCACGATGTAGAGCGCGACGATGTTCATCACCAGCGTCAGCGCGAACAGCGTCAGTCCGAGCGCGAAGGCGACCAGCGTCTGCGGCGAATTGAACTCGAGGTCGCCGGTGAGCTGGTTGACGATCTTGACGGTGATGGTCGTCATCGCCTCGAACGGGTTGATGGTGAGGTTGGCGGCGACGCCTGCCGCCAGCACGACGATCATCGTTTCGCCGATGGCGCGCGAGGCGGTCAACAGGATGGCACCGACGATGCCGGGCAGTGCCGCCGGCAGGATCACCCGCTTGATCGTCTCGGAGCGGGTCGCGCCGAGGCCTAGCGAGCCGTCGCGCATGGCGCGCGGCACCGCAGTGATGATATCGTCGGACAGAGAGGACACGACCGGGATCAGCATGACGCCCATGACCAGGCCGGCGGTGAAGATGCTCTGGCCCTGGATGAAGGGCGACCCGCCGGTCAGCGCCGCGGACAGGTCGCGCAGGAATGGCCCGAGCGTGACGACGGCGAAGATGCCGTAGACGATGGTCGGTATGCCGGCCAGCAGTTCAAGCGCCGGCTTGACCACGGAGCGCACCCTGGGTGTTGCGTATTCGGCCATGTAGACAGCCGACATCAGCCCGACCGGCACCGCCACCAGCAGGGCGACGGCGGCGATGTAGAGCGTGCCGGCAAGCAGCGGAATCAGGCCGAACTGGCCCTGGCTGCCGCCCGAACCGGCAGCGGCAAAACGCGGATCCCAGACCGTGCCGAAGAAGAAATTCATCGGCGAGACGCTCTCGAAGAAGGTGATCGTCTGGAACAGCATCGAAAGCACGATGCCGACCGTGGTCAGGATGGCGATGGTGGAGGCAGCGAGCAGTCCCCACAGCATCAGCCTCTCGACATTGTTGCGCGCCCTGGAGCGCGGCGCGATCTGCCTGAGCGCATAGAAGGCGCCGGCGATCGACAAAGCGAGAATGACGACGGCACCGAACAAGCCGAGCCGGTCCTGGACCTTGTTCGCCTCGACGGCGATCGGGATCATGTAGTCCTGGGTGTCGCTCGCCAGTGCCACGCCCTTGGCGGCGAGCAGCGGCTGCAGCTCGGCGAAGCTGGCAGGCAGCGCGGCCAATGTGCCTGCATCGAGTTTGCGCAGGCCCCTGGCGAGGCTCTTTACCAGGCTGACGTCCAGCGCCTCGCTGGCAACCTTGCTGTTGACGGTGCGCTCGGGCAAGGCAGCGTGAATGTTTCGGTCAAGATAGACCGAAGAGCCGACGGCCCAGACGGCAAGCAGCAAAAGAGCAGGCAGGACGGCGAGCAGGAAGGCCCACCAGCCGTGATAATGGGCACGCGAATGCGGCTTGACCTTGCCATTGTCCTGGGCCGCGGCACGCTGGCGGCCGATGAAAAAGGCAACCAGGCCGATGGCAACGACGATGGCCAGTACGAGCAAGGACGACATGGACCCACCCCAAGGGAAATTCTAACGCAGCCGCCATTGCGACATGCGGTGAAACCAGGGCGCGGATTTGGCCCGCGCCCTGGTCCGGTAGTTTGACTACATCGCCTTTCCGGCGGCGAAAGCGTCGCGCTGGGCCTGACGCTCGGCGTCCGGAGCAGCCACGAGGCCGTATTCGGCGAGCGGGCTCTCGGGGCCAACCATCTGGTCGTCAAGGAAGAATTCGACATATTCCTTCAGGCCCGGAACAACGCCGAGATGCGCCTTCTTCACGTAGAAGAACAGCGGGCGCGAAACCGGGTATTTGCCGGTAGCGATCGTTTCGGTCGAAGGCACGATGCCTTCCACGGTGGCGACCTTCAGCTTGTCGGCGTTGTTCTCGTAGAAGGAGAGGCCGAACACGCCGACACCGGTCTTGTTGGAGTCGATGCGTGCAAGTGTCTCGGTGTAATCGCCATCGATGTCGACAGCCTTGCCGTCCTTGCGGATGGCGATGCAGGTCTTGCCGATTTCCTTGTCGTCGCTGATGCCGGTGGCCTTGATGGCGGCCTTGTCGCAGCCGGCGTCGAGAAGCTTGGTCTCGAACACTTCGCGGGTGCCGTGCTTTTCGCCGGGGATATAGGCGGCAATGTCCCAGTCGGGCAGCTTCGGATTGACCTGGCTCCACTTGGTGTTCGGATTGTCGACCAGTTTGCCATCGACGACCAGCTTGGCGGCGAGCGCCTTGTAGATGTCGGCGGGAACCAGCGCCCAGTCCGGACCCTTGATGTCGGTGGCGAAGACGATGCCGTCATAGCCGATGCGGACTTCCTGGACTTCCTTCACGCCGGCGTCGGCGCAGGACTTCAGTTCGTCCTTCTTGATCGGACGCGACGAGTTGGCGATGTCGATCGTGTCTTCGCCAACGCCCTTGCAGAATTCCTTGATGCCGGCGCCGCTGCCGCCGGATTCGACAACTGGGGTCTTGAAGTTCGTGAAGGTTTCGCCGAACTGCTCGGCGACGATCTTGGCATAGGGTAGCACGGTCGATGATCCGGCGACCTGTATCTGGTCGCGCGCGGCGGCGAAGCCGGACGACGCGGCGAGCGCAAGCGCCGCGGCCGACGCCGTATAGAGGAATTTCTTCATGTGGCCTGCTCCTGTTCGGAAGATGGTCTCTCGGCGCCTGTGTCTCTCTCGACGCCCGCTGAGGCCAATAGCCTTCGATTATAACAGTCGCATGACAGTTTGATGTCACCCCGGTAACGCGTCATCGCGATGAGCAAAACGCTGCCTGGCAGACGCTCCAGATGCAGCACGGCTTTGTCTCCGGAATCAGAGACTTGCTCCGTTTGGACCGAAGCTGGCCGGCGATTTGGGATTAGCCGGCCTTTATGAAGAAAAGCCGGACGGGAGCGCGTTGCTCTCGGCCAGACGGTGTCGTGGCCGGGCCATCGCCGAAAACAGGTCCGTTGGGGTAGGTTGACGCTGTTCCATGCTGGCGGTCGCTGCTCCCGCCCGTAACTGGAGAGCGGAATTCGAATGTGGCCATTGTCTCGGCTGGCCGCCGCCTTTGATATGGTGCGATCGCGCCATAGTCTTTGGCGTTGGCTGGGGCGCGAATCTTCACCGCATCCCGCAATCGGCCAGAACCGGCGCGGCGCCGACCTCTTAGCCGGCGTTGCGCTGAGCCTGGCGACTGGCGCCGACCCAGCGCTCGACCTTCTCGAGCAGGGCTCTGGGGCTGATCGGCTTGGGCAGATAGTCGTCCATGCCGGCCTCCAGGCAGCGCTCGCGGTCGCCCTTCAGCGCATGCGCGGTGACGCCGACGATCGGCACATGCGTGCCGGTTTCCTCCTCCAGACGGCGAATGGCGGCGGTCGCCTCCAGCCCGTTCATCTCCGGCATCGAGACATCCATCAGGATCATGCACGGATTGAGCCGGCCGAAGGCGTCGAGCGCCTTGCGGCCGTTGCCGACGATCTCGAACCCATAACCGGTCTCGCCGAGAATCTGGGTGAACACCATCTGGTTCACCTCATTGTCCTCGGCCACCAGGATATCCAGCCTGTCTCCGCCATCCGTCGCTGGCCGGGGGCGGATCGAAGGCGGCTGCAGCAGCGCCCGCTGTTCCGCCGGCGCCGGCGGCTGTGGCCGTGCAAAATTACTCGGAGGAATGTCGGCTGCCAGCGGCACGGCGTCGCTGCCGCCCGTGTTGTGGCGATGCCGCTGGATGGTGGCGACCAGCGTCTCCAGCAGCACCGATGAGCGCGCCGGCTTGATCAGCTGGGCATCGATGCCAAGGTCGCGGTAGCCGGTGTTGGCGAGCGACTGGTCGACCGAGGTCAGCATGATGATCGGCGTGCCGGCAAGACCGGCGGTGTTGCGCACGACGCGCGCCATTTCGGCGCCGCTCATCTCAGGCATCTGGTAGTCGAGCACGACGCAATCGACCGGCACGCCATAGGCGGCGGCGGCGATCAGCACCTTGAGGCCCTCGGCGCCGCTTTCGGCCGCACAGGAATCGAACGTCCACGATGTCATCTGCTCGGTCAGGATCGCCCTGTTGACGGCATTGTCGTCGACGATCAGCACGCGCGCGCCGGTAACGTCGATCGGCATGATGCGTTGTCCGTTCTGCTGTCCGGCCCTCGGCAGCGTGACCGAGAACCAGAAGGTCGAGCCCTTGCCCTCGGCGCTCTCGACCCCGATGTCGCCGCCCATCAGTTCGACGAGCCGCGAGGTGATGGCAAGGCCGAGGCCCGTTCCCTCGTGCCGCCGCGTCGACGAGGTGTCGACCTGACTGAATTTCTCGAATACGAGTTTCAGCTTTTCCTCGGGGATACCGATGCCGGTATCGGTGACCGAGATGGTGAGCTTCGTTCCGGTTGGAACCCGCTCGCCGGTGACGTCGACCAGCACATGGCCTTCATCGGTGAACTTCACCGCGTTGCCGAGCAGGTTGGTGACGATCTGCCTGATGCGGCCGACATCGCCGACGAACAGGCTCTCGAGCCGAGGCTCGACGCGCACGATGAGCTCGAGGTCCTTCTCCTTGGCGCGTGTCGACACCAGCGTCGCCACATCCTCGATCGCCTCGGCTAGATTGAAAGGCGCTGGATCGAGCACCAGTTGACCGGCATCGATCTTGGAGAAGTCGAGGATGTCGTTGATGATGGTGAGCAGCGCGTTGCCCGACTTCACGATGATGTCGGTAAACGTCTTCTGCTTGGGGTCGAGATCCGATTTGGCCAGCAGTTCGGCCATGCCGAGCACGCCGTTCATCGGCGTACGGATCTCGTGGCTCATATTGGCGAGGAATTCCGACTTGGCGCGATCGGCGAGCACGGCACGCTGCCGCGCCTCGCGAAGCTCAGCCTCGCGCATCTTCAGCTCGGTGATGTCGGTGGTCGAGCCGATCAGATAAAGCGACCCATCGGAGGCGATCATCGCTCCCTTGCGGGCGAATTGATGCCTGACGCTGCCGTCGGCCGCCGTCACCGTCTCCTCGACCTCCTGGGTTTCGCCGGTGCGCAACACGGCAAGATCGCCATTGACGAAGGCTTCGCCGTCCGGCCCGAAGATCTCGATATCGGTCTTGCCGATCGCCTCTTCCTGGCCGAAGCCGGTGAGATCGCTCCAGCCCTTGTTGACGTAGAACTGCCTGAGGTCGGAGCGCTTGGCGTAGATCGACACCGGCACGTTGTCGATCAGGCTGCGGAACACCTCGTTCTCGCGCATGCTCTCTTCCAGCGCACGTTCCCGCGCCTTGACGTCGGTGATGTCTGTGCTGGAACCGACCAGATGCACCGAACCGTCGAGCGCCACAAGGCGGCTCTTGCGCGTCATCAACTGCCGAACCGTGCCGTCGCGATGGGTGACGGGTTCCTCGACCTCCTTGACGGCGCCGGTCATGGCGACTTGCGTGTCGTCATGGCTGTAGCTGTCGCCGTCCTGCGCACCGAACAGCTGGCGGTCGGTGCGGCCGATGACATCCTCCTTGGCCAAACCTGTGATCGCGCACCAGGCCTTGTTGACGAACTCGATGCTCAGGTCCTGGCCCTTGATGAAGGCTGCCACGGGCAACTCGTCCAGTACGTGCCGGAACAGATCGATCTGGCGCATCGAATCGCGCAATGCCGCTTCGCGGCTCTTGATCTCGGAAATGTCGACACGAACGCCGATGAAGGTGCCGTCGTCGGTCCGCATGTCGTAGACCTGATACCAGCGGCCGTCGGGGTTGCGGCGCTCGTAGGAGGAATTGGGCAAGCGGTAGCGGGCGAGGATCGCGTCCAGCCAGCGGTCATCGTCGCTGTCGTAGAGCTGGTCGACTTGAGGATCGCCGCTGTTGCGGAAATAGCCGTTCGCATGGCCCAGGACGAGCGCCTCGCGAAATGTACAGCCGGGCTGCCATGCCGGCTTCAAAGCGGGCAGCGTATCCTGGATCTTGCGGTTGGCGAAAACAAACCGGTCGTCGCGATCGTAGATGATCACGGCCGCCGGTAAGGATTCCAGCACGCTGGCGAGATGCTGGCGCGCATCCTGCGCCTCCGTCTCGCGGCGCTTCATATCGGAAATGTCGAACAGGAAACCGGCAACGTAGTTGCGCCCGCTGGCCATGCCGACGCGGCTCTTCCTGACGATGCGCGAGCGCTTGGCGCCATCGGCCTCGAAATTCTCTTCCACTTCGTAGGGCCGCCCGGTCGCAAGCACGTCACGTTCGCTCTGCTCGAAGAGCGCGACAGCGTTCGTCGGGAGGAAATCGCCGCCGGGCTTGCCGAGCATGGCTTGCGGCGTCTGGCCAAACAGAGCGGCGAACGCCTCGTTGACGAACACGAACCGCAAATGGTCGTCCTTGACGAAGATCGGATCCTTGACGGCGTTGATCACCGCTTCCGCCAGCCGCGCTTTCTCCAGCGCGTCGGCAAGTTCAGCCTCGCGATCCTTCATGTCGGTGATGTCGACATAGGAGATCAGCCGCTTGCCGCCGGCCAGGGGCGCCATCGACGAGATCAGCGTGCGGCCGTCATTGCGTGGGAACTGCCGCGATCCGGTGGTGCCGGCCCTGATTTCCGCTTCGCGCTCGGCGATATGCCGCTGCCATGTCGCGTCGTCGGCGCCAAACGGGTCGATGTCGCGGCTGGCATCCATCAAATCTCGGAAGCTGCAGCCGATCTCGGCGCGCCGGGCGTCGATCTGCCAGAAATCATAGAAAGCACGGTTGATGACTTCGGCGCGCATATCGGCGTCGAGGACGAGGACACCGATCGGCATCTGGTCGACCATGGTGCGGAGATTGACGAAGGTCTCGGCGATCTTGGCGTTGGCGCTCTCGATCTCGGCATCGCGTGCCTTGATCCCGGTGACCTCATAGTAGGTCAGCAGACGCTTGCCCCCGGACAGCGCCGTCACCGAGAAGATCATCGTCCTGCCGTTGGCATGGACAAACTCGCGCGGCGCGACGGAGCCGGCACGAATCTCGTCGATTCGGGTAGCGAGATAGCGCTGCCATTGCTGTTCGTCGATGTCGCCGTAGATGCCGTTGCGGCGGTTGAGTTCCATCAGCAGGCTGAACGGAGCGCCGACGGTGACAGTGCCGTCCGGAATCCTGGAGAGGTCGCGATAGGCCTTGTTGACGATCAGCGTGTCGAGCCTGGCGTCGAGAAGCACGACGCCCATGTGCATGGCGTCCATCGTTCGCTCGAGATCGGCCAGATGTTTGTCGGGATGCTGGTCGGGTTCGCCGTCCGTCGATGGTCCCTGCCCCGGACTTTTGAAGGCGTCGGCCAGTGCCGTGACGTTGCGGCCTATGCCGCGATAGCCGGCAAATCTTCCCTCGCCGTCGAACCTTGGGAAGCCTGATGTCAAAACCCAACGGCAATCGGCTCGGCCACCTTTCAGCTCATAGACGAAATCGCGAAACGGTCGGTGCGCCTGCAGGTCTTCCAGATGCGCGGCGCCACTGTGGTCACCGTTCAGGACCTGGTTGAGGAAGTCGAAGCGGAACCGGCCAAGCACGTTTGCCGGATCGATGCCGGTGGCTGCCTGGTAGTTTTGCGAAAGCCAGGAAAAGCGCAGTTCGGCGTCGGTCTCCCAGACCCAGTCCGACCCGGCTTCGACCAGTTGGCGCGCATCGTTCGAATCCATGCAGGCGGCGGACGACGATGCATCGTCGTCATGCGCTGTGGATTTGCAAGGCCCGCGCTTGCCGCGCGCGCCGCTCGTTTCGTCCGCTTCCGCCATGCCGTCCCCACCCCGAAAACCAAGGCCGAACCCTCCTCCGCGGTTCGTCGGCGGAATGTGCCCGAGAAGCATTAACGATCCGCTAACCTTAACGGCCGGGTGCACACATCGGCTGGCGCGGCTTGCTTCATTGCCCCCGGTTGTCGGCGGGGTCGAAGCCGCTATATAAGCGCCGGCAGAGGTATTGCTGATGTTTGGACGGATTGTGCCTTTTTGCGTGGGGCTGGCGCTGCTTTTCGGCAGTGGCTGCTCGCGCAGTTATGACGGCACTGTCGTCATTCCGAGACCGCTCGATGTCCGGCGTTTCTGGGATCGTCCGCCATCGAATGTCGACTACGGGCCATCCGAGGTCGAGAACGGCGCCTTTCCGGTGGCGCCGCAGCCGCCGAGGCGATTTTCCGAGCGCAAGGTCACCCATGCCGCGCCGAGACGGCACCAGACAAGGCAGCCCCCGTCAGCGTCCCTGTCCGCGCCAGCGAGACCGCTCACATGCAGGAACGTCAGCGTACCCGGCAAGAGACCTCGCATGGTCTGCGATTAGAGCAGTCGGTTTTCGGCTAAGATCACGCTCAAACGACACGATAAGCAGACGTGAACTGGCCTCTACAGCGAGGCAGCGCCCTTTCTCGGCTCTTTCGCACCGAGCTTGTCGAGTGCAAGGCGAACCTGACGCAGATCGTCCTGCCAGCCGTCATCGTCGTCCATTGGGCTCTCCGTGGCGGCCCGCTGCAGCCCACGAGCCTCGGATTCGATCTCACGCAGTTCAGCGATTTTCTGTTCGGTGGTCAGGGAGTCGTCTACGACGATCTCCAGCACCCGCATTTCCCTGAACGTAGCCATGGCGTTTCTCCCGGCTGATGTCGATCACAACGCCGTGAGCGCCTCTCTGTTCCAGCGAGGGCTAGCTGTTGAGGCTCCACAGCTAGCGGTCAATCGGCCGGGAAAAATGCCGGGCCGACGACGCGCACCAGCCGCTTGCCGGCCTCGATCGACTGCTGGGCGGCGCCCGAGGCTTCGGTGCCGGTCGCGGCAATGGCCGCAACGGTGTCCAGATCCGGTTTTACCGTTGGCAGCGGAATGATGGCGTTGCTCATGTCGGCGGGCGTCACCGTCCTTGCCCGCAGTTCGGTGACCCGCTGGTAATAGCGCTTGACGTCGCATGCCTTGAAATTCGCGTCATCGCGGTATCTGAAGGCCGCTGGCAGCTCGGTATAGGGCTTGCGCGTATCGAGCGCGACCATCTGGTCGGTTTCGAGGCTGGCGTCGCTCAACGTGTAGAGGTCGACGCTTGGATCATCACAGATGTAGCGGCACTGATCGGCCGTCTCCTTCATGTCGCCGCTGGCGGCAAATTGCGACTTTGGCGCTGGGAAGAAATATCCGTCCGACAGGCGCACGCAAAACAGCATCGCATTGCCACCGAGCGTGGCTCCCGCTGATTGGGTGGTACCGGGCGCGGCGCGCGCAGGCCGTTGCTTTGCAGAAGGCGTGCAGCCAAGCGCGATGAAACGCGCCTGCAGGCCCGATGTGTCGCGGGCCGAATTCCCAGCCGCAGCGATCCGGCGCTGCACATCCGTGCGGCTCCTGACGAGGTCGGCGCAAGCGTTGAAGAGGCCACCGAGCGAACTTTTCGCCATGCACTGCCGCTGTCTCTCGATAGTCTGGATGGCGGCAAGTTGCCGGCGCAGCTGGGCAAGCTCCGGGCTCGCCCCGCCGCTGGGGCCGGCCGAAAGCAACTGGCTTCTGATCGCGCCGCAGCTGTCCGCGTAGGACGAAAGCGTGCCGAGAAAAAACGCCGACGCCGATATCAGCGCGATCATCATGAGAAGCGAGAAACGGGTCATCGGGACGACTTGGTCCTTGTTGCTGAGAACCTCGAATTACAGTCCTTGACTTCGGCAAGCTTACGCTAAATGAGTAAAGTCTAATTTTCTCAATCTTTTCAACATGAAGAGACTTCCATATTGCATTAGATCGCCTCCTGTAAATTCGATATTACATTTTTATTTCAAGATTGAGACGAACCCCAAAAGAAAGCGCAAGGCCATCGCCGACGGCCCGCAGCGCAATGAACCGGGAAAAGTCCGCCGTTACCCGCCAGATGCGCTTGAAACCTTTGTCCGTCCTTCGGCGTTGAAGGACCAAAGGAGAACGCAGATGTCGATCCACTTCACCGTCTCGGACCTGACAAGAAACCTGTTTCACTCGCTGGGGCTGGATCACGAGCGTGCGCCAAGGCCTCTCAACCCCGAGCAAAGCCTGCTGCTGGAATGCTATCTGGCCGGCCAGGTTCCGGAATCGGCCTGGAGCGATTACGTCTTCGAGACGCCTGATCTTGCCCGGCACGCCGAGGCAAGGCGCAGTCGCCATTGAGCCGACGGGCTTACTTAGGAGAGGCGAATTGCAACGTGAACACGTTGCCGGCGACCCCTTGCGCCAGCTTCGGTGAGAAGGTCAGGGGCAGACAATTCTGCAAAGCCGCCGTCGCGGCATCGACGAACGATTTTTTTGCCTTGGCGTCGCCATCCACCTTGATGGCCGTCGGCCTCGGTGGACCGATCAGCGAGCCGTCCCGCTTGAAACTGAAGCTCAGGGTGACGCTTGCGGTTCCGGCATCTGCCGGCGGCGTCCAGCATGCCTGGATCGCGGCCCCGACATCGTCCATTGTGTTGAGTTCAGCCGCATTCGAAGGATGAACGGCGCCCGCCAGCATCATACCCGCAATCGCAACCCGCCTCGCAACGCTCTTCATCGCCAGCCCTCGTCTCGCACGTGACCGACAATCCATGTCGGACCGCCGAAATGGATGGTAGGGCCGACGCCGGTAATGACAACATCTCCCGGCAAAAATTGACGCCAAAAAGGCGACACCAGATGAGGTTTGCCTGGCCCGGCGATTGTGCACAAAGCAAAAAGGCCGGCATTGCGCCGACCTTTCCCATCGCTGTGACGTTCCGCGCCAGTCCATCCGTGGTCGCGGGCCGAAAGCGAATTGCCTCCAGTAGACAAGGCTTTGGTTAACGAATCCCTAACCTCAGGCCTTGGCCTGCGACTTCACATAAGCGATGTAGCCGCGCACGTCACCGGCCGGCTCGCTATAGGCATTGCCGAGCTTCTTCTCGACCGCCGCCAGATAGTCCTTCGCCCATTTGGGCAGAGGATAGTCGACGACAGCCAGGAATTCGAGCGTCGCCGCCAGACGGATGTCGGCGATGGACGGGTTCTTGCCGCCGATGAACGGCTTGCCGTCCCTGAAGAAGCTGTGAAACACCTCCAGCGGCTCGGCGATCGCGGCCATCGCTGCCTTCTGGGCTTCGGACTTCTTGTCGGGGTGGGCGTCGCTGTGGCCGACCTCGCCGGCATATTGCGGGAAGCCGAGCGCCGGATAGGTGGCGCGGGCCACGTAGGGATAGAGCGTGCCGATCAGATAGAACATGGCGCTGTCGATCATCGCCCGCTTGGCCGGCGCCTTGGGATAGAATTTCTCCAGCCCATGCTTGTTGGCGAGATACTGCATGATGGCGCAGCTCTCCCACAACACGCCTCTGGGAAGGCCCTTGTCCTCGATCATCGGTGTCAAATGGGCGGGATTTCGCGCCATGAATTCCGGCGAACGGGTGTGGCCCCAGGCATCGGTCTCGGCATGATCGAAACCGGCCGCGCGCGCAAACACCCGCACGGTCATATTGTTGACGCTCGGCTTCAGCATGCTGAGCTTCAGCGCAGGCTTCTTAGCCGGCTTCGCCTTCGCCGTAGGCGCGGCTTTTGCCGTCGCTTTCACGGCAGGCTTGGCAGCTGCCTTGGCTGCCGGCTTTGCCGCAGCTTTCGCCGCCGGCTTGGCGGCTGCCTTAGCGGCCGGTTTCCTAGCACTCTTCGTCGCTGTCTTGGCCATCTTGTTCCTCCCTGATCTGTTCAGTATGGGTTCTTCGGTGCCCGGTCGTCCGACAAGGTTGCGCGGGAACGCTCTACGAGCGCCTGGATCGCGTCGGCGAGATGCATTTCGGCGATGTTGTAGTCGCCGCGCGCAACGCGCAGCCTGTGCGCCTCCATCAGCACGTCGGCATGGGTGAAGCCCGCCGGCGGCTCGAAGCGGTAGGATGCGAGCTCGATCAGCAGGCCGAGTGGGTCCTCGAAATAGATCGAATCCATGAAGCCGCGATCCTTGACGCCGCTGTGCTTGATGCCACGCTCGTCAAGCCGGGCGACCGCCTGCAGGAAGGTGACGCGCGACACCGAAAAGGCGATGTGATGGACGCAACCCGGATCGGTCGGCGTGCGCCGCTTCTCCGGCGTGCGGCTCTCGTCGGTGAAGATAGTGATCAGCCGGCCGTCACCCGGATCGAAATAGAGGTGGCTTTCCCTCGGCTTGTCGAGGTTGGGCTGCTCGAAGATGAACGGCATGCCGAGCACGCCTTCCCAGAAATCGATCGAGGTCTGGCGTCCGGCGCCGACCAGCGTGATGTGATGGACGCCTTGCGATTGCAGCTTCTGCATCGGCCTTCCTCCCCATGGCATCAAATGCCGGTCCGGATCTGCCCGGCACCCCGGCGTTCTGCGCGCCGCCTGAGCCGTGCCTCAGGATTCATGAAGGGATGCTAATGCAATCGGCCCCGCTGCGCCAGAAGCCACGAACGCGGCCAGGATCGGAAGATTGGCTAAGAGATTCGCGGTCTTCGGTCGAAAGCGAATTGCGTCCAATTCCGGCACGCTAGTCGAGAAATTTGATTTTCTTGAAAGCCATCATCTCCCCCATGACATTGCCGCCGTCGTCGACCTGCTGGCCTTGCCCGACCGTGACCGTCACGCGTTTTCCCTTGTAGCGGGACGGCATCACGGTTCGCTCATTCCAGCTTTCACACTCGGGTGCGGCACACAGGCCGACTTGCTCGGCCTTCCTGCTGTCGACAATCGTCAGATAGCAATTGTCGCCGCATTCGAACGCTCCAATGGTGCCCGTGATCCTCCTGTCCTTGGAGAAGGACGGGCCACACTGGGCAATCAGGGACAGGGACACGAGGAGGATAAAGGTAAGTTGTTTCATGCGGACAACTTGCTGCAACATGTGATGCGGCGCAAGCATTGCACGCCGGAACACGCTTTGTGGCCGCGGCCGTTCGGTGCGCATAGACTTTCAAAATGCCAGTGGCTATACGGGTCGCATGCTGAGATTTCCCGATGATCAAGTCTATGTGCGTATTTGCCACGTCAAGAAGGGCTATGAGGACCGCGAACAGCACATCGCAAGGCAGATCGACCGACATGGTATTCCGGCCACCTGGTATCTGCACTGGGATGTTCCAGATATTACTGATGAAGACGTCAAAAGATTTACCACGCCAAGCGCCCTCAAGATGGCGGAACTGTCCTGCTCCTTGAAACACATCGGCATCTGGCGTGAGTTTCTGAAAACCGACAAGCCTTATTGTCTGGTTTTAGAGGATGACGTGTTCCTGGCAGCCAATTTCAACACAAAATTCAACTTCGCTTTGGCAGAACTCGGCGATCCAAATCGCAAAGCCGCCATCTATATCGGCAACGCCGGCACATACTATATTTCGGCGTTCAAGTTGAAGCGTGGACAACATCTCTATCCGGCCCCTCACGGCAAAGCGACCGATTCCTACATCATCACCCGCTCCGCCGCAGCGGCGAGATGCGCCTGGTTTGACGAACGCAAGATGTCGGCGCCGATCGGTCACGAAATCGACCGTGCCGATGCAGCGCTTGGCGTCGAGGTGCTTTGGTTCGAGAGACCCTTTGTTGAGCAAGGCACCCACATTGGCGCCTTCCTGACGTCCATCAACCCCGATAAACAGAGGCCGCTTTGGTACAAGCGCATTGAGTGGCTGTATAAAAAATATCGCCGACAACTGGTTGGCCATGTCTAGAGCCAGCAGTTATGCATCGCGTAGGTCCGACTGCCCCAGCAGGATGTTTGACCAATGCTGAACAGTCTTTGTGCCTGCATGGCTAAGTGCTGGAAAGCTTGGTACGCCCAAGGGGAATCGAACCCCTGTTCCCGCCGTGAGAGGGCGGTGTCCTGACCGCTAGACGATGGGCGCGTTCAAGAACCGGCGATATAGGCTGAGAGCCGGGAAAAAGCAACTGGGGTTCGGCCGCTTTACCGTATCGCAGAAAAACCGGCTGCAAGCCTAGCGTTTCGGCTCGATCAGATCCCAGAGATTGCCGTGCAGATCGGCGAAAACGGCCACCGTGCCATAGGGCTCGAAACGCGGTGCTTCGCGGAATTCGACGCCCTTCTCCAGCATCGCCTTGTGGTCACGGGCAAAGTCGTCGGTTTCGAGGAACAGGAAGACACGGCCGCCGGTCTGGTTGCCGATGCTTTTGCGCTGTGCCTCGTCCGAAGCCTCGGCCAGCAGCAACCTGGCGCCTTGCCCGTTGGCCGGCGCCACCGTGACCCAGCGCTTGCCGCTGCCGAGATCGACATCTTCGACGGGCAGGAAGCCCAGCCGCTCGACATACCAGGCAATCGCCTCGTCATAGCTGGCGACGACGAGGGCGACAGTCGCGACACGACGATGTTCGGCGAACCCGGTCATCCCTGAGGCTTGCTCATCGCTGCGGCCCGCTCATTTGTTGCGAATTGCAAAACGACCGATCACGCGGCGCTCGGTGATATCGTAGACGAAGATCGTGCGGCTGCCGTCGGCAAGCTCGGCGTCGATCGAGACCCGGTTGCCGGACAGCGACTGGCTGATCACCTTGGCGCCGACCGGCAGCACGATATCGCCGCTGATCGGCTCGCCAGCGGGCGTCTGGATATCGCCGGCCAGCGGCGGGGTCGCCGGCGGAGCATTGCGCGCTTTGTAGACAAGGGCGCCGATCACCACCATAAGGGCGAGGAACAGCAGGCCGAGATTGATGCCGACGAAGCGGACGAGTTTCCTGCGCACCTTTTCGACCTCGGGGTCGAGCGGTTTTTCCTGATCGTCCTCGGCAATAGGGCTGGCCATGGCAAAATAGTCCGGAACTTTTTTCAATGAGCGCTCATAGCGAAGAGGCCCCTGAATTGATAGAGGCACCCACCGTGCTGGTGGCGGGCGCTGATGCGGCCGGTCAGCGCCTCGACCAATGGCTGGCGGCGGGCCTTGGCCCCGACATGTCGCGCAGCCGCGTGCAGATGCTGATCAGGCAGGGCGCGGTTTCGATCGACGGCAGGCCTGTTGACGAGACCAAGCGCAAGATGACGCCAGGCGAAAGCGTCTCGGTGGTCATGCCCGAGCCGGAGCCGGCGGCACCACAGGGCGAGAACATCGCGCTCGACGTGCTCTATGAGGATGACGAATTGATCGTCATCAACAAGCCGGCCGGACTTGTCGTGCATCCCGGCGCCGGCAACTGGACCGGCACGCTGGTCAACGCGCTGATCCATCATTGCGGCGACAGCCTTTCCGGCATTGGCGGCGTGCGCCGGCCAGGCATCGTTCACCGCCTCGACAAGGAGACCAGTGGCGTCATGGTGGTCGCCAAGACCGACCGCGCCCACAAGTCGCTGTCCGAGGCCTTCGCCGATCACGGCCTGACCGGCGACCTCGAACGCGCCTATCTGGCGCTGGTCTGGGGCATACCGCAAAGGCCGACGGGAACGGTCGACGCGCCGCTTGGCCGCGCCGCCGACCGCGTGCGCCGCGCCGTGGTGCCGGAAGGGCGCGACGATGCTCGCCATGCGGTCACCCATTTTGCCGTGCAGGAGTGCTTCGGCGTCGATCAGCAGGAGTTCGCCACCGCCAGCCTGGTCGAGTGCCGGCTGGAAACCGGCCGCACCCACCAGATCCGTGTCCACATGGCGCATATCGGCCATCCGGTGGTCGGCGACCCGGACTATGGCCAGGCCTTTCGCACCAAGGCCAACCGGCTGCCGGAGCCCTTGAAAAGTCAGGTCAAGGCATTTTCCCGGCAAGCTTTGCATGCCTGGCTCCTTGCATTTCGCCACCCGACTACCCATCTAACGATGAGGTTCGAGGCGCCATTACCGGGGGACATGGAGGAGCTCGTAGGCGGCTTTCGGAGGCTCTGAACCGGTCACAGAAAACCTGAGCGGCATTGTTCACTTTAGCGTGACACACTGTTTCGTGTTGAACAAAAGCTGTCTTTTCTGGTTTTGTTCCTATATACATCGGCTGTCGCGGGCGAGCCTTTTGGTGCTCGCGTCACATGCCCGCCGCGTTTCGGGGGCATCACTCCAATAGAGAGGGGGCGCTATCATGGCCCAGTCATTACCCAGTATCGTTTCCGGCGAAGGCGGCCTCAGCCGCTACCTGGAAGAAATCCGCCGCTTCCCCATGCTGCAGCCGCAGGAAGAGTACATGCTCGCCAAGCGTTACGCCGAGCATGAAGACACATCCGCTGCGCACAAGCTCGTCACCAGCCACCTCAGGCTCGTCGCCAAGATCGCCATGGGCTATCGCGGCTACGGCCTGCCGATCGGCGAAGTGATCTCGGAAGGCAATGTCGGCCTGATGCAGGCCGTCAAGAAATTCGAACCCGAGCGTGGCTTCCGCCTCGCGACCTATGCCATGTGGTGGATCAAGGCCTCGATCCAGGAGTACATCCTGCGCTCGTGGAGCCTGGTCAAGATGGGCACGACGGCCAACCAGAAGCGCCTGTTCTTCAACCTGCGCAAGGTGAAGGGCAAGATCCAGGCGCTGGACGACGGCGACTTGAAGCCCGACCAGATCGCCGAGATCGCCACCAGGCTGAACGTTTCCGAAGCCGAAGTGGTGTCGATGAACCGCCGCCTGTCCGGCGATGCCTCGCTCAATGCCCCGATCCGGGCGAGCGAAGGTGAGTCAGGCGAATGGCAGGACTGGCTGGTCGACGACCACGAAAGCCAGGAAGAGATGCTGATCGAGCAGGACGAGCTGGAAAACCGGCGCGGCATGCTGTCAGGCGCTCTTGCCGTGCTCAACGAGCGTGAGCGGCGCATCTTCGAGGCCCGTCGCCTCGCCGAGGAGCCGCTGACCCTGGAAGAGCTGTCGTCCGAGTTCGACATCAGCCGCGAGCGCGTGCGCCAGATCGAGGTGCGCGCCTTCGAGAAGGTGCAGGACGCGGTCAAGGCCGCCGCCAAGCGCCAGACCCAGGCGCTGCGCACCATCGAGGCACAGCCGGCGGCTTAGGGTCAGCTTCGGCAACAAAGATCAAGGCGGCGTCAGGAAACTGGCGCCGTCTTTTTTGTGTCCAACGTCGGCGCTGTTGGTTGGCGAAAACGAGGACAACAGCCCCTCAAAGTCCATCCAGCGGAAACTTCAGGTACCGCCGTCCATTGGCTTCCGGTTCCGGCAGCCGCCCGCCATTCATGTTGACCTGCAGCGCGTGCAGGATCAGCCTTGGCATCGGCAGCGTCCTGTCGCGCGCCTCGCGCAAGGCGACGAACTCGGCCTCGCTGCGCGCGGCGACGAGGTGGATGTTGGTCGCCTTCTGCACAGCTACCGTGCTCTCCCATAGGGGCTCGCGGCCGCCGGGCTGATAGTCATGGCCGACGAAAACGCGGGTTTCGTCCGGCAACGCCAGGATGCCCTGGATCGAGTGCCACAGCCGCGCGGCACTGCCGCCGGGAAAGTCCGCCCTCGCGGTGCCGCTGTCGGGCACGAACAGCGTATCATGGACGAAGGCCGCATCGCCGATCACATAGGTGATCGAGGCCAGCGTGTGGCCGGGCGAGAACAGCACCTTCACCGGAAGCGTGCCCACCAGGAAGGCTTCGCCCTCGGCGAACAACCTGTCCCACTGCGAACCGTCGGCGGGAAAATCCGGCCAGTTGTAGATCGCCTTCCACAATTTCTGGACCTCGACGACCCTGTCGCCGATCCCTGTCGGCGCGCCCGTCTGCTCTTTCAGATAATGCGCCGCCGAGAAATGGTCGGCATGCGGATGGGTGTCGAGGATCCACTCGACGCTCAGCCCCTGCTCGCTGACGAAGTCGAGCAGGGCATCGGCGCTCTTCGTCGCCGTGGCGCCGGACCTCTCGTCGAAGTCGAGGATCGGATCGATGATGGCGCATCGCTTCGTTGCCAGGTCGGCGACGACATACTGGATGGCCCCGGTCGGCTTGTCGTAGAAGCCGCTGACTTGCGGCTTAGCCAAAGCTAGGTCCAATTTCGGCTTCCCCACCCTTGGTCGACAGGAATGATTTTCTCTGCCGGCATCCGAGGAGAGCATGGTTGTCCCCTCGGGTGACCCAGTCAAGTATCATTTCGCTCGCTGCCGCGAGAAAGCCAAAAGCTGTTCCGAAGGACCGTGGTCAGGCGGATGGCTGCTTGGTCTTCCTGAGATAGGGCAGGATGGTCTCGTAGGCGCCGAAACGCTTGATTGCATCCTCATTGGAAACAGCGGCGGTGATGATGACATCCTCGCCCTGCTTCCAGTTCGCCGGCGTCGCCACTTGATGCTTGGCGGTGAGCTGCATGGAATCGACCGCGCGCAGAATCTCGTCGAAGTTGCGCCCCGTGGTCATCGGGTAGGTCAGCACCAGCTTGATCTTCTTGTCCGGTCCGATGACGTAGACCGAACGCACCGTGGCGTTGTCGGCGGGCGTGCGGCCTTCCGACGTCTCGCCGGCGCCGCCCGGCAGCATGTCGTAGAGCTTGGCGACCTTGAGGTCCTTGTCGCCGATCAGCGGATAGTTCACCGAATGGCCGGTCGCCGTCTTGATGTCGTCCTGCCACTTGTCGTGGCTCGCGACCGGATCGACCGAAATGCCGATGATCTTGACGTTGCGCTTCTTGAACTCCCCTTCGAGCCCCGCCATCGTGCCAAGTTCGGTCGTACAGACCGGTGTGAAATTTTTCGGATGACTGAACAGGATCGCCCAACCGTCACCGATCCAGTCGTGGAATTTGATCGTCCCTTGCGTGGTCTCGGCGGTGAAATCCGGCGCAATGTCGTTGATACGAAGGCTCATGGTACATCTCCCCTGTAAGCAGAACTCGTCGGCAGCGAGGACGACAAGCGGTAAACCATGCCGCCACCAAGGTGCCCACGCTCCGACATCGGCGCATCTTAGCGCAAAAATCACGGTCGCAAGACAATATGAAACTCTTGTCGGGGCGCAGCGAGCATTTTCATGCTGCCATCGGGCCAAAAGCGTAGCAAAGCCTTGGCTGAGAGGGGACCGTCTAGGCCTTGATCGCCAGCGTCGTTGCCAGGTCTTCCATGCGCTGTGCCAGCGCACCAAGCGCGTCGGTCAGCATGTTGTCGCTCTTGTCGGCCTTGGTCAGCGCGTCGTCACGCGTCTTGCGCAAGGTCAGCACTTCGCTTTCCATGCCCTTGACGCGCTTCTGCAGTTCGGAGAGTTCGTCCATCACCATGATGCCCGCCATCACGGTCAGCCGCTGGTCGCCGATCTCGCCAAACGAGTCCTTCAGGTGCGAAACATAGCGGTCGAAACGTTCGGCAAGATCGATCAGATGCTCTTCCTGGCCCTCGTCGCAGGCCATGCGATATTGCTTGCCGTCGATTGAAACCGTGACCTGTGCCATCGGGCCAGCTCCTATCTGTCCAACACGGCGCGGATGGTTTCCATGGCGGTCACCAGCCGTCGCGACACTTCCTTGTTGGCGTCTTCCAGCCGTTCGGCGCGCGCTTCGGAATTGTCGAGTTCCTGCGCCAGCCGGGAGCGATCGGCATTCATCCGCTGCACCTCAGCCTCGGCTTCCGAGTAATCGCGTTCATGCTCAAGCTTGGCCGCGACGGCATTTTCCAGCCCTTCGATGGCCTTACCCAGCCTGGCGATGACTTCCTTGAGTGTCGTTTCCCCGGTCATGGCCTTCGTCCTGTGCCCTGCCCATCACCGAATCGCTCGCGTTCAGAACGCGTTATCAAGGAAACATTAGGCACCGGGTGAAGGCAACGTCAATAAAGCTCTCGCGACTGTCCCCTGCTAACGCTAATGTAGGCTCGCTGCCGGCATCACAAGACCGGCAAATGTGCACCCGATTTGTTGACTAAAAGCGCGCGCCTGCTATGTGTCGCGCACCTTTTTCAAGGGCTCTCCCAAGCCCCCAAACCCCCACTTCTGGAGGAACCATGACGTCGCGTGAACAACATGACCGGATGGCCAATGCGATCCGCTTTCTCTCCATGGACGCCGTCGAGAAGGCAAATTCCGGCCATCCCGGCCTGCCCATGGGCTGCGCCGACATCGCCACGGTGCTGTTCACGCGCTTCCTGAAATATGATCCCAAGGCCCCGCACTGGGCCGATCGCGACCGTTTCATCCTGTCGGCCGGCCACGGCTCGATGCTGCTCTATTCGCTGCTGCATCTGACCGGCTACGAAGACATGACCCTCGACCAGATCAAGCACTTCCGCCAGTTGGGCTCGAAGACCGCCGGCCATCCCGAATACGGCCATGCCACCGGCATCGAGACGACGACCGGCCCGCTCGGCCAGGGCCTCGCCAATTCGGTCGGCTTCGCGCTCGGCGAGCGCATCATGAACGCCGCCTTCGGCAATGACCTCGTCGACCATTACACCTATGTGCTGGCCGGCGACGGCTGCCTGATGGAAGGTGTTTCCCAGGAAGCCATCGCGCTTGCCGGTCACCTCAAGCTCAACAAGCTGATCGTCTTCTGGGACAACAACAACATCTCGATCGACGGTCCGGTCTCGCTCGCCGACAACACCGACCAGGTCGCCCGCTTCCAGGCCTCCGGCTGGAATGCCAGCCACATCGACGGCACCGATCCGGAAGCCATCGCCTATGCCATCGAAGCCGCGCGCCATTCCGACAAGCCGACGATGATCGCCTGCAAGACGACCATCGGCTTCGGCGCGCCGACCAAGGCCGGCACCAACAAGGCGCACGGTTCGCCGCTCGGCGCCGACGAGATCGCCGGTGCGCGCAAATTCTTCAACTGGGATTCGCCGCCCTTCGAGATTCCGGCCGACATCCTCGACGCCTGGCGCACCGCCGGCAAGGCCGGCGTCAAGGCACGTACGGACTGGGAAGGCCGCATGGCCAAGGCCGACGCCAAGCTGAAGGCCGAGTTCGAGCGCCGCATTGGTGGCAAGCTGCCGTCCAATTTCGACGCCGTCATCGCCGACTACAAGAAGAAGCTCTCGGCCGACAAGCCGAAGGTGGCAACGCGCAAGTCGTCCGAGATGGCGCTGGAGGTCATCAACGGCGCGGTGCCCGAGACCATCGGCGGCTCCGCCGACCTGACCGGCTCCAACAACACCAAGACCAGCCAGACCAAGAACATCACGTCGGACGACTACGGTCAGCGCTATGTCCACTACGGCATCCGCGAGCACGGCATGGCCGCCGCGATCAACGGCCTGACGCTGCATGGCGGCCTCATCGCCTATGGCGGCACCTTCCTGTGCTTCTCCGATTATGCTCGTCCGTCGATGCGGCTTTCCTCGCTGATGGGCATCCGCTCGATCTTCGTCATGACCCATGATTCCATCGGTCTGGGCGAAGACGGCCCGACCCACCAGCCGGTCGAACATATGGCCGCGCTGCGCGCCATCCCCAACCACAATGTCTTCCGCCCGGCCGACGCAGTGGAGACCGCCGAGTGCTGGCAGATCGCTCTCGAGTCTGAAAAGACGCCTTCGACGCTGGCGTTGACCCGTCAGAATCTACCAACGGTGCGCACTGAGTTCGTTGTTGAGAATCTCAGCAGCCAGGGCGCCTACGAGCTGGCAGCCGCCAGCGGTGAAGCGGCGGTGACGATCTTCGCTAGCGGGTCTGAGGTCGAGATCGCGCTCGGCGCCCGCGACCTGCTGGAAAAGCATGGCCATCCGACCCGCGTCGTCTCGGTTCCCTGCTTCGAACTGTTCGACAAGCAGAGCGACGGCTACCGCAAGAAAACGATCGGCAACGCGCCGGTGAAAATGGCCATCGAAGCCGGCATCCGCCAAGGCTGGGATCAATTCATCGGCTCCGACGGCATCTTCGTCGGCATGACCGGCTTCGGCGCTTCAGGCACGATCGAGCAACTCTATCCGCATTTCGGTATCACCGCCGAAGCGGCAGCCAAGGCGGCGGAAGCCCGCCTGCACACCAGGTAGGACCTGTGCATGCCGCCCAAAAGTGTATCGCGGTTTTGGGATAACGGCATGCACAAACCAAAATCAGTCCGGCGGAATTGCACAAAGCGGTTTCGTCGGACTGGCCCAACCTAATCGATTTAAATCCACGTCGCTGCGGCTGGATTCTTTCCGCTTCCGCCGCTATGAAACTGCGGACCCATCGTCTGCCCTCCAACTCACAGGGAGAGAATAATGACCGTCAGAGTTGCCATCAACGGATTCGGCCGCATCGGCCGCAACATCCTGCGCGCCATCCATGAATCCGGCCGCAGGGACATCGACGTCGTCGCCGTCAACGACCTCGGCCCGGTCGAGACCAATGCGCATCTGTTGCGCTACGACAGCGTGCACGGCCGCTTCCCGCATGAAGTCTCGGTATCGGGCGACCAGATCACCGTCGGCAAGGAGACGTTCAAGGTCACCGCGATCAAGGATCCGACGCAGCTGCCGTGGAAGGAACTCGGCATCGACATCGCGCTCGAATGCACCGGCATCTTCACCGCTCGCGACAAGGCAGCCGCGCACCTGACCGCCGGCGCCAAACGCGTCATCGTTTCGGCCCCGGCCGAAGGTGCCGACCTTACCGTGGTCTACGGCATCAACCACGACCAGCTGACCAAAGACCACATCGTCATCTCGAACGCGTCCTGCACCACCAACTGCCTGGCGCCGCTGGCAGCCGTGCTGCACGAGACGGTCGGCATCGAAAAGGGCATGATGACGACGATCCACTCCTACACCGGCGACCAGCCGACGCTGGACACCATGCACAAGGACCTCTACCGCGCCCGCGCCGCCGCCCTGTCGCAGATCCCGACCTCGACGGGTGCGGCCAAGGCGATCGGCCTGGTGCTGCCCGACCTCAAGGGCAAGCTCGACGGTATCTCGATCCGCGTGCCGACCCCGAACGTCTCGGTCGTCGACTTCAAGTTCATCGCCAAGCGGTCGACCACGGTGCAGGAGATCAACGACGCGGTGATCGCCGCTTCCAACGGCAAGCTGAAGGGCATTCTCGGCGTCACCCATCACCCGAATGTCTCGATCGACTTCAACCACGATCCGCGCTCCTCAATCATGGCGCTCGACCAGACCAAGGTGATGGACGGCAACTTCGTTTCGGTGCTGTCCTGGTACGACAATGAATGGGGTTTTTCCAACCGCATGGGCGACACCGCTGTCGCCTTCGGCAAGACCATCGCCTGATCGCAAAGCTCTCTTTTCGAGACCTGGAACGCCCGGCTTTGTCCGGGCGTTTTCATGTGGGTGGCTTGCGTCCAGCAAATTTGTGTCCTGAGCGTCAAAAGACCCAAAAATCAGCGGCATAGGCCAAAAAGCCACCCTGCCGCCTTGCACTGGTCACGTCTTCGCCCCACTCTGTCGCGAAGCAGGAGACAGACGAATTCGAGGGGCAAATCACGGATGGAGCATGCGATCTATCTCGTTACGCTGGTCGGCACAGCGCTTGTCGTCGCCGCCGCGTTTTCGAGCCTGATCGCCTTCCGCTTCGGCGCTCCTCTTCTGCTCCTGTTTCTCTGCATTGGCCTGGCCACAGGCACCGACGGTCTCGGCATCCAGTTCGACAACGCCCGCATCGCTTATTTTGCCGGCTCACTGGCGCTGGCGGTCATCCTGTTCGATTCCGGTTTCGGCACGCCGCTCAATGCCTTGCGGCAGGCTGCTGGCCCGGCTTTGTCGCTGGCGACCTTCGGCGTGCTTCTGACCACCGGCCTGTTCGGCGTCGCCGCCCATTATCTGCTCGATCTCACCTGGCTGGAATCCTTCCTGCTCGGCGCAGCCGTCGCTTCCACCGATGCGGCAGCCGTGTTCTTCCTGCTGCGCGCCGGCGAGATCAATCTGCGCGAACGCGTGCGCTCCACGCTTGAGGTGGAATCGGGCACCAATGACCCGATCGCCATCTTCCTGACGATCACGCTGGTCGAGATCATCGCCGCCCACGCCCACCCGGAGACCAATGTCCTGGTCACCAGCCTGTTCCTCGGCTTCCTTCTCAATATGGGCCTCGGCGCCGTCGTCGGCGTGCTCGGCGGCCTTGCCATCGTGCGCCTCGTCGACCGGCTCAACCTCGACCACGGCCTGCTGCCGATCTTCGTGCTGACCTTGTCGCTGATGGTCTTTGCCGCGGCCGGCGCCATTGGCGGATCGGGTTTCCTGGCGGTGTATATCGCCGGCCTCATCGCGGGCAATTCCGATATCCGCGCCGTCACCATACTCAAGCGCTTCCAGGATGGCATGTCGTGGCTGGCGCAGATCATCATGTTCCTGATCCTCGGCCTGTTCGCGACACCGTCGCAGTTTCCGGCGATCATGGTGCCGGCGGTCGCGCTCGGCCTGTTCCTGATGTTCGTGGCGCGGCCGATCGCCGTCTGGCTCTGCCTGGTCCCCTTCCGCCTGCCGCGCCCCGAGGTCGCCTTCGTCTCCTGGGTCGGCCTGCGTGGCGCGGTATCGATCCTGCTCGCCATCACGCCGCTGCTCGGTGGCCTGGAAAATGGCCGGGTCATCTTCAACACCGCCTTCATCATCGTGCTGGTGTCGCTGGTCATCCAGGGCTGGACGGTCGGGCCGCTGGCGCGCCGCCTCGGCCTGATCGTGCCGGCGCGGCTTGGGCCGCTGGACAAGGTCGAGCTGGAACTGCCGGGCTCGGCCCATCACGAGCTTCTCGCCTATCGTGTAGCCCCCGGCAGCCCGGTGGCGCGCGGCGAACGCATCCCGCGCTGGGCACGCCCCTCGCTGGTGTTGCGTGACGGCCGCTCGATGCGCTTCCAGGACATGGGCCGGCTCGCGGCCGGCGACCAGGTCTACATCTTCGTGCCGGATCGCTATCCGCGCCTGCTCGACAAGCTGTTCGCCAGTCGCGCGGTGGTCGACCCCGAGGATGCCGATTTTTTCGGCGCCTTCGCTGTCGACCCCGCACGCTCCGCCGCCGAACTGGAGGCGGCCTACACGCCAGGCCTGGATGAAGCGGAGCAAAAACTCACCGTTGGCGCGCTGGTCACGGCGCGGCTCGGCGGCCATGCCGAATATGCCGACCGCGTTCTGCTCGGCCCGATCGAGCTGATCGTTCGCGACGTCGACGATAAGGGCAAGATCACAGGTCTCGGCCTTTCCTTCGAGCCGACCGCGCCGGTGGCGCGGGTGCCGGTTTTCCTAAGCGCTGGCGAAATCGGCGACCGTCTCTCTGCCTTCGTCCGCAACTGGCGCAAGCCGGCCGAGACGCGGATGGCAGAGACGCAAGCGGACGAGAAACCGGCCCCGGAGCCCGCACCGGAAAAGGCAACCACCCCGAGCTGAACGCTTCGATCGTGGAGTACTGCCTTCATCCGCCCGCTGGCACGGAATCGTACCGGCTTCAAAATTTCGTTTCGAACCCGGGCTAAGCCTTGCATCGTCGTTGGCGCGGGGTATGGTCCCCCGATTTTTCACGAAAGGAACCCGCATGGCCGCCTTCAAGACCCTCGACGATATTGGCAACATCAGCGGCAAGCGCGTGCTGGTGCGCGTCGACCTCAACGTACCTGTCGCCGAGGGCAAGGTCACCGACGCCACCCGCATCGAACGTATCGCGCCGACCGTCGCCGAACTGTCCGCCAAGGGCGCCAAGGTCATCCTGCTCGCCCATTTCGGCCGGCCCAAGGACGGTCCCTCGCCGGAATTCTCGCTGGAGCCGATCGCCAAGTCGACGGCTGATGTCCTCCACCGCCCCGTTGGTTTTGCCTCCGACTGCGTCGGCGACACGGCGGCAAGCGCCATCGCCGCCATGAACAAGGGCGACGTGCTGCTGCTCGAAAACACCCGCTTCTACAAGGCCGAGGAAAAGAACGATCCGGCCTTCACCGAAAAACTCGCCGCCAATGGCGATATCTTCGTCAACGATGCCTTCTCGGCGGCGCACCGCGCGCATTCTTCGACAGAAGGCCTGGCGCATCTGTTGCCGGCCTTTGCCGGCCGCACCATGCAGGCTGAGCTTGAAGCGTTGGAGAAAGGTCTGGGCAATCCGGTCCGTCCGGTTGTCGCCATTGTCGGCGGTGCCAAGGTCTCGACCAAGATCGATTTGTTGATGAACCTGGTGAAGAAGGTCGACGCGCTGGTCATCGGTGGCGGCATGGCCAACACCTTCCTTGCCGCGCGCGGCACCGATGTCGGCAAATCGCTGTGCGAGCATGACCTCGCCTCGACCGCCAAGCAGATCATGATCGAGGCGGCCGAGGCCGGCTGCGCCATCATCCTGCCGGTCGACGGCGTCGTCGCCAAGGAGTTCAAGGCGGGTGCGGCCTGCGAGACCGTCGCCATCTCGGACGTGCCCGCAGACGGCATGATCCTCGATGTCGGCGCAAAGACCGTGACCACCATCGGCGAATGGATCGACCGCGCCGCGACGCTGGTCTGGAACGGCCCGCTCGGCGCCTTCGAGATAGCACCCTTCGACCATGCAACGGTGGCGGCGGCCAAGCACGCGGCGGCGCGCACCAAGGCCGGCAAGCTGGTCTCGGTCGCCGGTGGCGGCGATACGGTGGCAGCGCTTAACCATGCCGGCGTCGCCGACGACTTCACCTATGTCTCGACCGCCGGCGGCGCTTTCCTGGAATGGATGGAAGGCAAGCCGCTGCCCGGCGTCGATGTGCTGAAGCGCTAAATAATTCCAGGAAAGCGAGCGACCCCATCAACTCGACGAGAGCCGGCGAGGCGATCGAGGCTTTCAATCGATTCGAGCTTTCCGATGCCATTCCTTTGGCGGTAGACTTCCGCTAAGCGCGGAACGAACCCCTTGAGGAGATGCAGAATGAGCGAACGTCTCGAAGACATTGCCGCCGCGATCGTCGCTGATGGCAAGGGCCTGCTGGCAGCCGACGAAAGTTCCGGCACCATCAAGAAGCGCTTCGACGTCATCGGCGTTGAATCGACCGCCGACAGCCGCCGCGACTACCGCGAGATGATGTTCCGCACCAGGGAGGCGATGACCCGCTACATCTCCGGCGTCATCCTCTATGACGAGACGATCCGCCAGAAGGCCGCCGACGGCACGCCGCTTGTCGACATCATCAAGGCGGCCGGCGCCATCCCCGGCATCAAGGTCGATGCCGGCGCCAAGCCTCTGGCCGGTTTTCCCGGCGACACCGTCACCGAGGGTCTCGACGGCCTGCGTGAGCGCCTTACCGACTACTACAAGCTCGGCGCCCGCTTCGCCAAATGGCGCGCGGTGATCGACATCGACCAGGCCAAGGGCGTGCCCTCGGCCAATTCGATCGGCTCGAACGCCCATGCACTCGCCCGGTATGCCGCGCTCTGCCAGGAGGCCGGCATCGTGCCGATCGTCGAGCCGGAAGTGCTGATGGACGGCGCCCACGACATCGACACCTGCTACGACATCTCGAAGGCAACGCTGATCAAGCTTTATGACGAGCTCCATGCAGCGCGCGTCGTGCTGGAAGGCACGATCTTGAAGCCCAACATGGTGCTGGCCGGCAGAAAGTCGGGCAAGGTGAGCAGCCCGGAAGAAGTCGCGGAAAAGACCATAAGACTGTTCCACCAGACCGTGCCGGCGGCCGTGCCGGGCATCGCCTTCCTTTCCGGCGGCCAGGAGGATGAGGAGGCGACCGCCAACCTCAACGCCATCAACGCCATCGGGCCGCACCCGTGGAAGCTGACCTTCTCCTACGGCCGCGCGCTGCAGGCAGCGCCGCAGAAAGCCTGGAGCGGCAAGGCCTCGAACGTTCCCGCCGGCCAGGCCGCCTTCACCCATCGCGCTCACATGAACCATCTGGCGGCGCTTGGAAAATGGAAGGCGAGCCTGGAACAGGCCGCCTGATCACAGTCCTTCCGTCTTCCTTTGAACCCGGGCCGATGCGCCCGGGTTTTTTGTTTGCCCGGGCTTGGGGCGGAGCCTCTACGTCCTTATTTCCTCTCCGGCGATGTCGGTTTGCGCCCATCCCGAACGTCCTTGGGATGCCATTCAGGGAGAGGTTCATGCATCGCAACAAGATCGTTTCGCGCGAAGACTGGTTCCAGGCGCACAAGGCGCATCTGGCGCGGGAGAAGGAACTGACGCGGTTTCGCGAGCGGATCGCGGCTGAGCGGCGTGAACTGCCCTGGCTGAAGATCAGGAAAGACTATGTCTTCGAGACCGAACAAGGGCCAAACAGACTGACCGACCTGTTTGGCACCAACAGCCAGCTGATCGTCTATCATTTCATGTTCGGACCGGGCTGCGTCCATCATTGCGAGGGCTGCTCGTTCCTCGCCGACCATATCGATGGCGCCAATCAGCACCTCAAACACCACGACGTGTCGCTGGTCGTGGTTTCGCGTGCGCCGCTGGCGGAGCTTCTGCCCTACAAGCAGCGCATGGGCTGGAAGTTCGATTGGGTGTCGTCCTATGCCTCGGATTTCAACTTCGACATGCAGGTCTCCTTCACCGACAAGCAGATCGCCGCCGGTGACACCACTTACAATTTCGAGACCAGGCCCCGGACGTCGAAGGAACTTCCCGGCACCAGTGTTTTCCACAGGGACGAGGCCGGCGATATCTTCCTCACCTTCATGTCGCGCGCCCGCGGCGGCGAGGCGCAGATCGGCGCCTACGACTATCTCGATATGACGCCGAAAGGCCGCAACGAGACCGGCCCCTATCACGGCCTGATGGATTGGGTGCGCCTGCACGACGAATATCAGGACAGACAGACGGGTGAGTCGAACTGCTGCGACTGAAGGGGCGTTCCCGTCAGCCAGAACATGCGCTAAGGCTGCCGCTGATCGTTTAACGGTACTGCCATGCGCTTCCCGGCCCTACTCACCTGGCTCGCCTTCCCGGTCTATATCTGGCAGGGCCTCGGCGTGCGCCGTCGCACGACGCGCATGCTGCCTGCGCAAGGGCCGGTCATGCATGAAATATCGGGCAAGGCGCCAGCGATCTCGCTTCTGGTGCTGGGCGATTCCTCCGCCGCTTCGGTCGGCATCGGCAATTCAGAAGATGGGCTTGCCGCGCAACTCGCCGTGCTGATTGCGCAGAGCACAGGCCGCGCCGTGTGCTGGCGTGCCGCCGGCTTCAATTCGGCAACGTCGGGCCAGATCCGCGACCATGTCCTGCCCAATCTGTCGGCCGATCCATGGACGCATATCGTGCTGGCCATCGGCACCAACGACACCAAGAATTTTCACTCCGTGCCACGCTTCAAAAAGGAGTTCGGTGGTCTGCTCTACGCGCTGCGCGCCAAATGGCCGGAAGCGCGCGTGGTGTGGTCGCCGGTGCTGGAGTTCACGCGGGCGCCGGCCATGCCGCCGCTGCTTGGAAAAATCCTTGAGATCCGTGCCACCGAAATGAACCGGATGGGTGAACGCCTTTGCCTGGAGCGCGGCGCGGTACCGGCGCCGCGCCTGCCGATCACCAATCCCGAGGCGGGCTTTGCCACCGACGGATTTCACGCCTCGGAAGCCGGCTACCGGGCCTGGGCGGAACATCTCGTCGGCCCGGTGCTCGCCAGCTGACGGACGCCGTGTTGGCAGAGCTATGTCAAATGCCCGAGCACGGCCGCCAGTGAGATCGCGGCCATGGCGAGCAGTGCCAGCTTCCAGAAATCACCGCGTCGCTTGAGGCCAGGCCAGCCAAGCGGCTTGATCAGTTGAATGACCATGAAACCGACGATGACAAGGGCGAGGAATTTAGTCATGTCGCCTTTGACCAGCAACGCCAGCGCCTGTCAAAGCGGTTCGTCCGGTCTCCGGGAATGAACAGGCGCCGCGATCCCAACCCGGAACGCGGCGCCCGCCTGCGCTTGGAAGCGATCTACTTCAGCGGCTTGAGGCCAGCCTCGATCGAAGCCCGCTTCGGTTCGAGGAATGGCGGCAGGGCCAGGCTTTCACCCAGCGTTTCCAGCGGCTCGTCAGCGGTGAACCCCGGCCCGTCGGTGGCGATCTCGAACAGGATGCCGTTCGGCTCGCGGAAATAGAGCGAGCGGAAGTAATAGCGCTCGACCTCACCGCTCGACGGCAGCCGGAACTCGGCCAGCCGCGCCGTCCATCGATGCAAGGTCTCCTGGTCCGGCGCCCTGAAGGCGACATGGTGAACCGCACCCGCACCTTGCCGTGCCGGCGCCTGTCCCGGCTGCACCAGGACATGCAACTCCGCCGCCGGCCCGCCCTCGCCCATTTCGAAGACGTACACCTGGCCTTCCGGCGACACGTACTCGCGTGCCTTGCGCATGTTCATCACCTCGGTCACCACCGCCTCGGTGTTGGTGATGTCGGGAACGCTGATGACGATCGGCCCGAGCCCGCGAATCTGATGCTCGGCCGGTACCGGGCTCTGCGCCCAGGGATGGCTGCCGCCCTGGCCGCCATCGCTGACCAGGCGCAGGCGCTGGCCCTCGGGGTCTTCGAAATCCAGGCTGGGGTAGCCGCCAATGTCGACAATCTCTCCCGTCACGATGCTTTCGCTCGCCAGGTGCTGTTTCCACCAGGCAAGGCTTTCCTGGCTGCCGACCCTGAGGCTGGTCCGCACGATGCTATGGGTGCCGCGCCGCTCGCGGCCGACCGGCCAGTCGAAGAAGGTAAGGTCGGTACCCGGTGTCGCTTCGCCATCGGCATAGAAGAGGTGGTAGGCTGAGGTGTCGTCCTGGTTCACCGTCTTCTTGACCAGCCGCAGGCCCAGCACCCTCGTGTAGAAGTGAAGATTACCCGGTGCATTGGCGGTTATGGCCGTGAGATGGTGGATTCCTGTCAGTTGCAAGCTCATGGTCGTCTCCCTGTTTTTGGGGAAGAATTTTCTCTCTCCATATCAGAACTGCGGCCATGTCGCTGAAGGCCGCGTATCCCGACAGTCCGTCGCCGGATGCTGAACAAAGGCGCCTGGATCAGTGTCGTTGCGATGAACAATCGGCATCGAGCAAGCCTGTGCCAACCACGGTTCGATGTCGCGAAAGAAGGATCCCTTCCTGGCAAATGCACCGGTCGGAATTATCGTCGCCGCCCTGCCACCCTCCTGACAGACTGCTGTCAGGAGGGGTATGCGATAGTGTCTCCATCGAAAGAGAGGAGACTAACCATGAACGGTCTTACCATTCTGCGCGGCATGCAGCACTATGTCGGCAAGATACGGACGATGCGCAACGAGATCCGCACCCAGCGGTTCATGAACTCGCTGCCCGCGGACATTCGCAAGGATATTGGCTGGCCAGACATGTATGCCGACCGTGGCCGTCGCGGCAATTGAGGCGAATTTTTCGACCGACGATTGGATGCGGGCGCGTCAACGCCCAGATAACAAGCCAGTAGCAGGTTTGGCACGCGGAGCGAGCTCATGCCCGGACAGAAGACAATCGGCTTTCTTTTCATCGAAGGTTTTGCCGACTGGGAGTATGGGCTGCTGGCGGTCTCGGCGGTCGAATGGTTCGGCGCACGTGCCGTGTCGCTGACATCAGATGGCAAGCCGGTGTCCGGGATCAGCGGCTTTCGGTTGACGCCCGATCGCTCGGCGAAGGCGGACGAGAATACCGGTCTCGACGCTGTCGCCGTCATCGGCTCCGACCTGTGGTTTGGCAAGGCGCCGCCGGATGTCACCGGCCTGCTTACCTCCATTGCATCGCGCGGCGGCGTGGTCGGCGGCATTTGCGCCGGCACGCTGGCGCTGGCCCGGGCCGGCCTGTTCGAGAAAGCCAGGCATACCAGCAATGGCCGCGAGTGGATCAATGGTCATGAAGCCAATTATGCCGGCGCCGAGAACTATGAGGATGTGCCGCATGCGGTGGCCGACGGCAACATCGTTTCCGCGCCAGGTTCGGCGCCGGGCACTTTCGCGCTCGCCTTTCTGAAGACGCTCTATCCCGAAAGAGACAGCGATCTCGCGCAGATGCGGACACTGTTCGCCAAGGAATATGCTGAAGCCTCCTGACAGTATGCTGTCAGGAGGGACATGCAATGGTGCGAGCCTCGTAGACTGCGCATTGGCGGTCAAAGGACGATCGATGAAGAGTTGGAACGACAGACTGAACACACCAGGCATCAACGGCGTGAAGCCAACGCCGCGCACAATGGCCGATGTCGTCGAAGGCCAGCCGATGCTGGTGCCGACGGCGCGCCAAGTCGATGGTTTCATCCGCTCGATTCCCGAAGGCGTCGAGATGGATGTACGTGCGCTGCGTACAGCACTTGCCATCGAGCATGGCGCTGAAGTGACATGCCCTGTCACCATAGGCTATCATCTGCGCACTGTTGCCGAAGCCGCGAACGAGGATCTCCAGCGCGGCATGACGCTGAGCGATGTGGCACCGTTCTGGCGTGTGCTCGATGCGAAGACGCCGACAACGAGAAAACTGTCCTTCGGCGCGGCATTCGTTGCCGCGCAGCGCAAGCGCGAAGGGCTGAAGCCGTGATGCATACCGCCCAAAAGCGTTCTGCGGTTTTGGGCGACATGCAAAGAAACATTGCCGAGGGACCATACGATGCGCCGCGCCGACAGGCTCTTCCAGATCGTGCAGCATCTGCGCGGTGGCCGATTGGTCACCGCCCAGAAGCTCGGCACGTGGCTCGAGGTTTCCGAGCGAACCATCTACCGCGACATTGCCGATTTGCAGTCGACCGGGGTGCCGATCGACGGCGAGGCCGGCGTTGGCTACATGATGAGAGAGGGTTTCGACCTTCCGCCGCTGATGTTCACGCGTGACGAGATCGTTGCGCTGGTTGCCGGTGCGCGCATGGTGCGCGCCTTTGGCGGTGCCGCCATGGCGCGTGCCGCCGACGAGGCGCTGGTCAAGATCGGCGCCGTGCTGCCCGATGCCGAAAAGGACCGCATCGCCCGCACCGAGATCCACACGCCGATGTGGGTGGTCAGCGACGCCGCCCGCGAGGCGATCGACCTGATCGAGCGCGCGGTCGAAAAGCGCCAGGTGCTGACCATCGACTATTCGGACGAGGCTGGCCGCGGCACCGCCCGCGATATCCGTCCGCTCGGCCTGTGGTTCTGGGGCAAGGTATGGACGCTGGTCGCCTGGTGCGAGATGCGCGACGATTTCCGCGCCTTCCGCATCGATCGCATCGCCTCGGTGGTCATCGCCAGCCGCATCTTCAAGCCGGAGCGCGGCAAGCAGCTTGCCGACTTCTATCGCGCGGTGGAGCGCAGCGAGGACTACGGCATGGCACCGGACCGCGCCGCGCGAAGCTGAAACCCGGCGCACCCACCACAAAAAAGCCCGCTCGAAGCGGGCTTTTCTTGGAATGTCAGACAATCTCACTCGTCGTCGTCATTGTCCGTGTTCTTCGACTTCAAGGCCGAGAGCTTGGCGAACACGGCGTTGGCGTCGAGTTCGGCATCCTCGTCCTTCGGCTTCTCGGGAGCCGGCACCAGCCGCTCGGTCAAGGCTGCCGGCAGCAGCGTGTCGCCGACCGGCTGCGCCTGTTCGCGGCCACGCGAGGCGCGGTTGACTTCCATGTCGAGGTCGATCTGCGAGGCAAGGCCCAGCGTCACCGGGTCCATCGGCTGTAGATTGGCCGAATTCCAGTGCTTGCGCTCACGGATTTGCTCGATCGTCGACTTGGTGGTGCCGACGAGGCGCGAGATCTGTGCGTCCTTGAGCTCGGGATGGTTGCGCACCAGCCATAGGATGGCATTCGGCCGGTCCTGACGCTTCGACAGCGGCGTGTAGCGCGGACCCTTGCGCTTGGATTCGGGCACCCGCACCTTGGGGTCCGAAAGCTTCAGGCGCTGGTTCGGATCCTTCTCGGCGCGGGCGATCTCGTCGCGCGTCAGCTGGCCGGTCATGATCGGGTCCATGCCCTTGATGCCTTGCGCCGATTCGCCGTCGGCGATTGCCTTGACCTCGAGCGGATGCAGCCCGCAGAACTGCGCGATCTGCTCGAAAGAAAGCGCGGTGTTGTCGACCAGCCAGACGGCGGTCGCCTTGGGCATCAGCAGCGTATTGGCCATTTCACAAATCCTTCTCGTTCGCCCGCGTTCCCGCGCGGGCGGTGGTTTAGAGCCACCAAAATGGGAAATTCGCGGTCTGTATAACCGCTCTCGGGTCGTTTCGCAACGTTTTTGGCGGTCATCGCCATAAAGCGCGGACCCGTCCGGTCGCCATCGAACGGCGCGACACCCTTGAGTAGCGGCGAGCTGGCTTTGCGGATCGGTTTCCTGTCTTGGCGAAAATCCGTTCGATGCCAAGCGGGTCTCGGCTGGCGGCTGTCCCATCCGCTATCCGGGTCTCAAAACGACAAAACCCGCCGGACTGGGTCCAGCGGGCTCGGAACCGCGACGAAAGTCGTCTGATGCGGCTCTGGCTTCTACGGCACGCTCCGGCTTTTCTGGGCCGGACCGTGCTCGACTTCAGATGGCCCTGCGGGCGATCTTTTCGATGTCGGCGCGGTTGATGCCGAGATCGCTGAGCTGACGTGCGTTGAGACGGTTCAGTTCGCGCACGGTCTCGTTGTACATGCGCCAGTTACGGAAAGCGCGGATCGGGTTCATGGTAGTCCTCCAGTGATTTGTTCGTTTCGATGGTGCTCAAATAGTGACCATCGATGAGGACTTGAATGGCTGATTTTGCATAGCAATGATGCACATGCTGCATTGCAGCATTAAGCTTCTGTTCATCTTGCAGGCAGCCGCGGGACGAACCCCTCTCGCTCGGCCTGCAGGCCGAGCGAAGCAATGCCGCTGTTCAGCCGACGTCGAGCACGATCTTGCCGATATGTTCGCCATCCTCCATCCGCTCATGCGCCCGCCAGGCTTCGCTGAGCGGGAAGATCATGTCCATGACGGGCGCAACCTTGCGGGTGCCGAGCAACGGCCACACCTGCGCTTCCAGCGCCGCCGCGATCGCCGCCTTGAACTCGACGGTGCGCGGCCTCAGCGTCGATCCGGTGTGGACGAGCCGCTTGACCATGATCTTCGAAAAATCCGCGCTGGCGATAGCACCGGCCTGCAGGGCGATCTGGACAATGCGGCCTTCGACCGCCGCGGCCTCGTAGTTGCGCGCCACATAGTCGCCACCGACCATGTCGAGGATGACATTGGCGCCCTTGCCGCCGGTTGCTTCCTTCACCGCGGCGACGAAATCCGCTTCGCGATAATTGATCGCCCGGTCGGCGCTGAGTTTCAGGCAGGCGTCGCATTTCTCCTTGCTGCCGGCGGTGGTGATGACATAGGCGCCGAAGGCAGAGGCAAGCTGAATTGCCGTGGTGCCGATGCCGGACGAGCCGCCATGGACCAGCAATGTCTCGCCTTTCTTCAGGCCGCCGCGCTCGAACACATTGTGCCAGACGGTAAAATAGTTTTCCGGCACCGCCGCAGCCTCGGTATGGGTGAAGCCGGCTGGCAGCGGCAGCACGCTGCCGGCATGAACTTTGACATATTCGGCATAGCCGCCGCCGGGCGTCAGCGCACAGACGCGGTCGCCGATACGCCAACGCGATATGTCGTCGCCAAGAGCAGCCACTTCGCCCGATGCCTCGAGGCCCGGCAGGTCGGATGCACCGGGCGGTGGCGGATAGGCGCCCTTGCGCTGCTGGACATCGGGCCGGTTGACGCCGGCAGCATGCACCTTGACCAGGATCTCGCCGGGACCGGGCCGCGGAACATCGCGCATTTCCGGCTTCAGCACCCGTGGGCCACCCGGCTCCGAGATCGCGATGGCCGTCATTCTTGCCGGAACTTTCTGTCCGCTCGCCATGAGATTTCCCGTCTTCCCTCGCCGTTTTCAGATCGGCTGTTTGCATCCACGCCCCTGCCCTATGTATGCTGATTGGCAAATCAGGCAAATGGCCAATCTGGTCTTGGCGGAGGAGGAGCGACGATGGCGATCTTCGACGACGAACCCAAGAAGAAGGCGCGTCCGCACGAGATCGGGCAGGACCTGTCGCTGCTTTCGGTCAGTGACTTGACCGAGCGGATCGGCATCCTGCGCGACGAGATCGCCCGCCTGGAAGCCGAGCTCAAGGCCAAGGACACCACCAAATCGGCCGCCGAAGCACTCTTCCGCCGCGGATAGACACGCGGCGCCAAAGCCCGCCGCCAAAACGCCCGAATGCGACTGTCTTCAGACCCAGCGCCCCTGTCAAACACGAGCCGGATCAAACAATGTTCGCAACCTACAGGCCGATCCTCTCGTTGCTTCGCGGCACCGCCTTCCTGCTCGCGGCGTCTGGATTGCATGGGCTGCTGCTGCCCCTGCGCGGCCAGCTCGAGGGCTTCTCGACCGCATCGCTCGGCCTGATGGGCACGGCCTGGGCCGGCGGCTTCGTCACCGGCTGCTTCTTCGCGCCGCGCATCGTGCGCCGCGCCGGCCACGTGCGCGCCTTCGGCGCCTTTGCCGCGTCTGGCGCCATCGTGGCGCTGCTCACCGGGCTGATCATCGACGAATATGTCTGGATCCTGTTGCGCGCCTTCACCGGCTTCACCATGGCCGGCGCCTTCATGGTCATCGAAAGCTGGCTGAACGAGAAGGCCACCAACGAGAACCGCGGCACCGTCTTCGGCCTCTACATGATGGTCACCTATGCCTCGATCATGGGCGGGCAGATGATCGTCGCCGGCGGCGACGTGAAGTCGGCGTCGCTGTTCATGATCACCGGCATCCTGTTCTGCCTGTCGCTGATACCGACGGCCGTCTCGACCGCTTCCCACCCCAAGCCGCTGCAGGATGTCTCGCTCGACGTCAAAGGCCTTTATGCCAATTCGCCTGTGTCGGCGGTCGCCTGCGTGTTGATCGGTATCGCCAACGGCGCCTGGGGCACGCTTGGCGCGGTCTATGGCGCTCGCATCGGCATTTCCACGGCCGAGATCGCCCTGATGATGAGCCTTGTGGTCGTTGCCGGTGCCGCCATGCAGCTTCCGGCCGGGCGCCTGTCCGACAAGACCGACCGGCGTTTCGTGCTGGCGGGGGCGGCTTTCGGCGCGGCCCTGTTCGCCCTTGTGATCTTCCTGTTCGAGCCACATTCCGGCGTCTTCGTCATCGTCTTCACCGCAGCCTATGGCGCCTTCGCCTACACGCTCTATTCGATTGCCGTGGCGCATGCCAACGACCACGCGCGCTCGGAGGATTTCGTCAAGGTGTCGGGCGGCCTGCTGCTGCTCTACGGCTTCGGCACGATGATTGGACCCTTGCTGGCCGCAGCCCTGATGGGCTGGATGCGCCCGGAAGGCTTGTTTCTGGCAACCGCCTTCGCGCATCTCTGCCTGGCAGGCTATACGCTGCTGCGCATCAGCCGCCGTGCTCCGGTGCCGATCGGCGATCGTGACGCCTTCAAAACGCAGCCGGCCGACCGCTCGGTCACCCCTGAAGCATTGCGGCTTGATCCCAGAAGAAAAGCAGAAGCAGACGGTTGAGATTCGAAAGGCTTTGCCTCACTAATACAGGCATGATGTTTTCCGACGCCTTCATGGCGATTGCCGATCCCAACCGGCGCCATCTTCTGGAAGAACTTCGCCGCGGCCCGAAAACCGTCACCGAACTGGCCGCCGGCTTGCCGGTCTCACGTCCAGCCGTGTCGCAACATCTGAAAGTGCTGCTCGATGCCGGGCTGGTCAACGCCAAGCCGGAAGGAACAAGGCGCGTCTATACGGTGAGCGGCACCGGCTTCCTCAAACTCAACATCTGGCTCGACCAGTTCTGGGAAGCCTGACCTTCTCAGCGACAGCCGGTCTACCGCCGCGCCGGATCGGCAAGCGCCTTGGGCATGATCGTGCGGCATCCCGATCAGCCATTGTTGTACGGAAAGAACTTGAAGTAGGGCTGCGCTTCCTCGATCACCCGGGCGAAGGAAGGCCGCTGCAGCAGGCGGTCGTGATAGCGTTTCACGGCCGGATATTTGTCGCCGAACGGCTCGACCTTGTTGGCATAGAACAGCGCGGGGGATGCCGCGCAATCGGCCATGGTGAAGCTGTCGCCCATCGCCCAAATCTTCGACTGCATGTCCTGTTCGATGATGGCGTAGGAATTGCGAAGCTGGGCGCGAGCCTGCTCGACGCCGAATGGATCGGTCTTGTCGTCGGGGCGCAACCTGTCACCGACGATCTTCTGCATCGGCTCCTGCACGTAGAAATCGTAGAAGCGATCAGCCTGGCGGACTGCCAGCGCCAGGTCGATGTCGGTGGGAACTAGGTCAACAGGCCCCGGATGGTGCGCGGCCAAATATTCGACGACGATGGTCGATTCCAGCACCGTGCGGTCGCGCGCATCGTCGCGCAGCGCCGGCATCTTGCCGGTCGGCGAAACCTTCAGGAAGGCGGCGCGCGATTCAGCATCGCCAAGATCGACGATGACAGGCGTGAACGGCGTGGCGTTCTCGTAGAGCGCGATCAACGGCTTCCAGCAGAAGGAGGCCAGCGGATGGAAATGAAGTGTCAGGGACATTTTTTTCTCGTCTGTCTCGTGGTTCATCGGGGGCCAGTGCCGTGCTGCTCACCAAGGGTTAAACACTGCGGCAAGCATAGCCCGTCAAGACCCGCTTTTGCCGCTTCAAGCGGCATGGGCGTGGGCGACGATGCCTGCGACAATCACATCCCAGTCGTCCGGATGCAGCTCGTGGCCGCCGCCTTCAATTCGAAGAATTTTCGCGCCGGCGACCGCCTCGGCCAGCGCCTCGCCATGTTCGACCGGAAAGATCGGGTCCGCCGTGCCATGGATGACCAGCAGCGGCGCCGTCATTTCATGCAGCCGCCCTTTCCATGCGTCGCCACCCCTTAGCATGAAATGGTTGGTCGCGCTCAGGAAGCCGCCGGAGCGGTCGTAATCCTGCTCGATGAAAGCCCGCATCCGGGCCTCGTCGAATGGATGTGCGATGCTGGCGATCGCTCGCGCATCCCTGACGATGAAATCGATCACCTGGCCGCGGTCCGACCAGTCGACTTTGGCGCCCTCGGCCGAGTGCTCCATATAAGCCTCGGTCGTCCCGGGCAGATGCGAGGTATCTAACCCCACCGGCGAACTGCTGATCACAGTCAAAGAAATGACACGCGAGGGGTGTTTCAACGCCACAAGCTGGGCGATCATACCGCCCATCGACATGCCGACGACATTCGCCTTGCCGATACCGTGGTCGTCGAGAACGCGCATCGCATCATCCGCCATGTCGTCGAATGTGTAGGGCGGCTCTCCCGGCTTGTATTTTGTCGAACGGCCGGTATCGCGATTGTCGTAGCGGATCACGAACAGGCCGGCGTCGGCCAGTTTCAGGCAGAGCGCCGTCGGCCACCACAGCATCGAAGCCATCGCCCCCATGATCAGCAACAGCGGCGGGTTCGCAGGATCGCCAAAGGCTTCGGAGATGATTTCGGGGCGTTCGGTCGTCGTCATGGGCGCGTCTTCCATTTCATAAACTGATTGCATTTTGCAATCGGTTGCACAATAATAAAACTGATACGATAATGCAACCGGTTTGGAGAAAAAATCTCATGAGCATGGATCGCCGGTCCGGATGTCCGATCAACCTGTCGCTGGAAGTGTTCGGCGACCGCTGGAGCCTGATCATCCTTCGCGACATGATCTTCGGCGGCAGACGCCATTTTCGCGAGTTGCTCAACGGATCGATGGAAGGCATTGCCTCCAACATCCTTGCCGACCGGCTGAAGCGGCTGATGGAGCTGGGCATGCTAACCAAGGCGGACGACCCCTCGCACAAGCAGAAGGCGATCTACAGCCTGACCGAGATGGCGATCACGCTGGTGCCAATCCTGGCCCATCTCGGCGCCTGGGGCCGCGTCTGGCTGCCGGTCAGCGACGAACTGTCGATCCGCGCCGAACTTCTGGAAAAGGGCGGACAGCCGATGTGGGACAAGTTCATGGACGAGTTGCGCCACGAGCATCTCGGCATCCCGCTCGGCACAGCGTCCGGCCCATCTGTCCGCGCGACCCTGCAGGCCGCCTATGAGGCGGTGGTTGCCAGCAAGGCCCTCGCCGCCAGCCCGGCCGCGTAAACAACTTATTTTCCCGTTTTGGGGCCGGCTCTGCTAGAAGAGGCGGAAAATCACAATTCACGGGATTGGATAAGGTCTTGGTTGAGAACTCTCGGGATGCTGCCCGCGCGCGGGCCGACCTGCGCTTCAAGAAACAGGAAGAGGCGGCAACCGTCCGCCAGAAGGCGATGGCCGAATACGTCGCCGAAAGCGACGCCCGCCAGGCCAAGACCAACAAGCTGCGGGCACTGCGTCTCGCCAAGGAAGCCGAAGACCTTGCCAATGCCCCGGCGGCACCTGCCAAGAAGCCGGCCCGCGCCAAGAAAAAATAGCCGCTGCCCCAGCCACGGAAGCACCAACGCCGTGTCCGGATGGTGTCGGTGAAAGCTGCTTTCCATCCCGCCTCTTCACGCGAAGCAATTTCAACCGAAACCGGGATGTTATCTCGCCCGTCGACGGTCAATGATCGACGCGTTTTCAAACAGGAGACTGCCATGACCGCACTGCCGCTCGAAAAAGCCAGGCAAATCATCGATGCCGCCTTTGCCAAGGGTGCCGATCTCAAGCTCAAGCCGCTCGGCGTCTCGGTGCTCGATGCCGGCGGGCATCTGGTCGCCTTCCAGCGCCAGGACGGCGCCTCGTTCCTGCGCCCGCAAATGTCGGCCGGCAAGGCCTATGGCGCGCTGGCCATCGGCATGGGCTCACGCAAGGTCGAGGCCTTCGCCAAGGAGCGTCCGCACCTCGTCGCCGGCATCTCGGACGTGTCGGGCGGACGCGTGCTACCGGTCGTCGGCGGCGTGCTGATCCGCGACAAGGCCGGCGCCATCATCGGCGCCGTAGGCATTTCAGGGGACACGTCGGACAATGACGAAGCCGCGGCAATCGCCGGCATCGAGGCCGCAGGGTTCACCGCCGATCCGGGCTGAGCATCCTTCGACATCGAAGCAAGGGTGCGTTGAGATTCAGGTCAGGCCGAGTCGAGAAGAATGGATTCCGAGAACCGGAACGGAGCGTACTTTGGGTACGTGAGTACCGGAAGCGCAGGAAGCCGCCATTCGCAGGCCGGCCTCACCTGAGTATCAATGCAGCCTAATTCAGATTGATGTCCCGGCTCGCCGACCGCATCGACACCGCGAATCCGGCCAGCACATCGAACAGCGCGATGACCATCAGCGTGAAGAACACGGAGTGGGCGGCACCCTTCACCAGCAGGAACTCGACCAGGAACGCCACGAAGACCAGCGTCGACAGAAGATGGTCCATGATCGAGGCATTGGTCGTGCGCACCGACTTCGCCATTTCGAGGAACAGGAAGACCAGCCCGATCAGCACCATCAGGTCGCCCAGCGTCATCGAGAACACCCCGCCCGACATCATGCTGAAGGAGAAGACCTCGCTCGCCCACGGATCGTCACCGCTGCCGAATATTCCCAGAAGTCCTAGGTTGTAGAGCACGAAAGGCACGATCAGCAGCGGAATGGCACCGAACATCTGGCGTCTCCATGTGGGGGCAATCCTTTGTAGAATGCGCCCCAGGTACGCCGTCAAGATGTTTCGGTGGCAGCGTTGAACACGGTCGAAGACCGCACGCAACAACCATGTCAGCCGGTTGCCCGGCTGGAGTATCCCGACGATTGCGGCCCGCGCCTCGAGATGCGCGCGACCTGGCCGCACAACGCAAAAGGACCGGCCACGGGCCGGTCCTTTGACAACTCAACCTTCGAAGAAAGCTGGTCTCAGCTTTCCTTGGGCGTCAACACCTGGCGACCGCGATACATGCCGGTCTTCAGGTCGATATGGTGCGGGCGGCGCATTTCGCCGGAATTCTTGTCCTCGACATAGGTCGGGGCCTTGAGGGCGTCGGCCGAGCGGCGCATGCCGCGCTTGGACGGAGAGGTTTTGCGTTTCGGAACGGCCATGGATATGCTCCACTACATGGTCAAAAAGCCCCGCCTGCCCTCGTGAAAGGGCCATGTCGGGGCCGGAATCTGAGAAAGTCAGGTGCCTATACACGCCCTGCGCCGTTTTGGCCAGCACTGCCGCGAATTTTTTTGAGTCGGCTAGCGGAGACAACCGACATAGGCGCCCGAGCGACCGGCGCGCCGCTCGATCAGATTGGCCAGCCGCCTCAGGCCCGGTCCGGGTTTCGCTGGATTGCGGGCGATCGGATTGGGCAAGGAGACGGCGAGCAGCGCCGCCTGCCGCCGCGACAGCTGTTTTGCCGAAACGCCGAAATGGTGCTGTGCCGCGGCCTCGATGCCGTAGATGCCCGGCCCCCACTCGGCGATGTTGAGATAGATTTCCATGATGCGCCGTTTCGACATCACCGCATCGAAATAGACGGCCAGCGGCAATTCGACCACCTTGCGCACCGAGCCCAGCGGGCGCGACCATAGAAACAGGTTCTTGACCGTCTGCATGGTGATGGTCGAGGCGCCGCGCGTCGCTTCACCGGCCAGCGCGTCGTCGACGACGCCCCGCAATTCGCCGAGATCGACGCCGCGGTGAAAGCAGAACTGCCCGTCCTCCGACATGATGACGGAATTGGCCAGCACCGGCGACACGTCGTCGATCGACACCCAGCGGCGGTCATAGCCGGAGAACGTCGCCAGATCCTTCAGCATCAGCGTCGAGACCGGATGCACGAAGAACGGCAGGTAGAGAAAAGTCAGCACGACCGGAATCAAAGCCAGCACCGCGACCACGACGATGCCACGCCGGACCCGGCGCTTGAGACTGCGGCGGTTCACGCCCCGCAATCTCGTCGCCATGTCCAGCTTTTCGGTTTCATGATCGACGATCGGTTCCGCCAAGCCGCCCAACCCGTGCCAGAGAGCTCGTTTTGAAAGTCGCTCCTGTGAGTCATATGACGGTGTTTTCGAGAACCGGAGCGGAGCGTACATTGGAGTACGTGAGCACCGGAAGCGCAGAAAACGCCATCAGATGACCGCAGGAGTAGAGTTTCCAAACGGGCTCTTTCTGCTCCGGCATAATGGCGCTTGCCTTCTTGCGCAACGTCTGAGTGTCGGCTACCGCTTCCGGCCATGACGAATGACGACCAAATGGCGTTCGAAATGGCGCTCATCAGGCGGGCTGCCGCCGTCGAGGTGCTGCTGCGTCGGCTGCTCGACGACCGCCCGCTTTCCGGCGAGATCGCCCGGCCCGACCGGCTGATGGCAGCCATGCGCCACGGCGTGCTGAACGGCGGCAAGCGCCTTCGCCCCTTCCTGGTCATGGAAAGTGCGGCTCTTTTTTCCGCCGACGGCGAGGCGGCGCTGCGCGTCGCCGCCGCACTTGAATGCGTGCATTGCTATTCGCTGATCCACGATGATCTGCCCGCCATGGACGACGATGATCTGCGCCGTGGCCAGCCAACCGTGCACAAGGCCTTCGACGAGGCCACCGCCATCCTTGCCGGTGATGCCTTGCTGACGCTTGCCTTCGACATCATTGCCGGCGAGGCGACCGCGCTGCCGGCGGAGCGGCGGGCGGCCCTGGTGCTGGCGCTTGCCCGCGCCGCCGGGCCTGGCGGCATGGTCGGCGGCCAGAAGCTCGACCTCGAGGCAGAACAAGCCCCACCGGACGAGGCCGGCATCATCCGGCTGCAGGCGATGAAAACCGGCGCACTGATCCGCTTTGCCTGCGAGGCGGGGGCGCTCATCGCCGGCGCTCCGGCCGAGGACCGTGAGCGGCTGGCCGAATTCGGCTCCGCGATCGGCCTTGCCTTCCAGCTTGCCGACGACCTGCTCGATTTGACCGCCGATGCCAACCAGATGGGCAAGGCAACCGGCAAGGACGCCGCCGCCGGCAAGGCAACGCTGGTGGCGCTGCATGGCGCCAATTGGGCACGCAGCCAGTTGCACGGCCTCGTCGAACAGGCGCATGCATTGCTTGAACCTTATGGTGACGACGCCCAGTTGCTGAAGGAAGCGGCGACATTCGTGGCAGCGCGTAACAGTTAAGGTTGGCGCCAACCAGGACCGAGCCTGATTGAAGCACGCGCGTCTCCGCCAGCCGGTTCTGAAATTGAGCTTGAGCGGAAGCCAGCCGAAGCAGAGGATCGATATGGCTTTGCCATCCGCACGGCAACCACGCGGTGCGGATAGAGTTGGAGGGATGCCATGTCGACTACCGACAAGCTGTTCGCCGGTTCCATTCCCGAAGTCTACGACCGGGCGATGGTGCCGCTGATCTTCGAGCCCTATGCCCGGGATCTGGCGGAGCGGGTGTCGAAGCTCGGGCCGCAATCGGTGCTCGAAGTGGCGGCGGGCACCGGTGTGGTGACGCGTGCGCTCGCGGCAAAGCTGCCGGCGCAAACACGCATCGTGGCCACCGACCTCAACCAGCCCATGCTTGACCACGCGCGCACGCGGATGACGGACGATCCCCGGATCACCTGGCTACAGGCCGACGCTCAGGCGCTGCCCTTCGAGGACGCACAGTTCGACGCCGTGGTCTGCCAATTTGGTGCGATGTTCTTCCCCGATCGCGTGGGCGCCTACGGTCAAGCGCGGCGGGTGATGCGGCTCGGCGGGCATTTCCTGTTCAACGTGTGGGGTGCCATCGAAGAGAACGAGTTCGCCGAGGAAGTGACGCGGGCACTCGGCCATTTCTTCCCGCCGATCCGCCTCGCTTCTTGGCGAGGACGCCGCACGGCTATCACAATGCGGACGCCATCCGCGCCGACCTGCATGCCGCTGGATTCCACGACATCACCATCGAGCCTCTGGATGCCGTCAGCGCCGCTCCGTCGCCATATGATGCGGCCGCGGCCTATTGCCAGGGCACCCCCCTGCGGGCCGAGATCGAGGCGCGCGGCGGCGCGCTGGAGGAGGCGACGCGACACGTGGCGAACGCGATGGGGAAACGCTTCGGGGAAGGCCCGGTGCGTGGCCGCATCCGCGCCCTCGTCGTGGAGGCGGCCTGATGCAGGTCGCCCAGAAGCGACCTCGGTTGGTTGCGAAAGGACGGCAAAGAGCTGTCAGCTATCCGGCGATTCTCATGGCTCGCCTGTCCACACGAAATTTTAATGTAAATGAAGCGTAATCCCGACCATTAAAATGGTGCGTATGTGTTGGGGTTGCGCATGCCTGAATATTCGTCCTTCATCCGGTCGGTCCGGATCCGCTATATTTCAGGGTTGCTGATCTTCGCGCTGGCTTCCGCCGGCATCGTGATTGCGCTCGATCGTGTCAATTCCTTTCGCCGCGACATCGATGCGCTGAGCAGCAACCTCGTCGTCTTCGCCCGCGACCTGCGCAACGCGACCAGCTTTGCCGAGACGACCGGCACCGCCTGGCGGGCGGAGACACGCGATGCGCTGACCACATCGGCGCGCGGCCATTCGGAGCGCCTGACCGGCGAGATCGAGACGCTGACCGCCCAGCTTGCGGCGGTCAAATCGCGCCTGTCGGCCAAGACCGTCAACGAGCTCCAATCCGCTTCCGTCAACGGCGATCTCTTCTGGTCGCCGCGCGACATGGTGCGCAATTTCAACCTGATGTCGGTGGCACAGAAGGTCGATGAATGGAGCTATCGCGAAATCCGCAACCAGAACGACCTGTTCGCCCAGCCGATGCTGGTCCGCGTCCGCACCGCCATGGATGATGAGCGTCACCTGGCCGATGCTTCCAGCGACAGGCTGCTGCTGTGGGCGAGCGGCATCCTGTTCGCGGCACTTGCCATCGTCGCCTTCTGGATATTCCGCCCGATGGAAGTGGCGATCCGCCGCGCCTTTGCTGAATCCGCCGAATCCCTGTTCAAGGCCGAGGCCGCCGACCGCGCCAAGTCGGAATTCCTGGCCAATATGAGCCACGAGATCCGCACGCCGATGAACGGCGTGCTCGGCATGGCCGAACTGCTGGCCAAGACCGATTTGACGGCGCGCCAGAAGACTTTTACCGACGTCATCGTCAAATCAGGCAATGCGCTACTCACCATCATCAACGACATCCTCGATTTCTCCAAGATCAACGCCGGCCAGCTCACCCTCGACCCCGCTCCTTTCCGTCTCTCCGAGGCGGTTGAGGATGTGGCGACGCTGGTCTCGGCGCGCGTCGCCGAAAAGAACCTCGAACTGATCGTGCGCGTCGACCCGCGCCTGCCGGCCCACGTCATCGGCGACGCCGGCCGGTTCCGGCAGATCATCACCAACCTGCTCGGCAACGCGGTGAAATTCACCGAAAAGGGTCATGTGCTGATCGATGTCGGCGGCGAGATCGTCAACGACGTGGTCCAGCTCAAGGTACGCGTCGAGGACACCGGTATCGGCATCCCGGCCGAAAAACTGCAGAACGTGTTCGAGAAATTCGCCCAGGTCGATGGCTCGTCCACCCGCCGCCACGAGGGCACCGGCCTTGGCCTCGCCATCGCCGCCCGCCTCGTCGACCTGATGGCTGGCAAGATCGGCGTCGAGAGCGAGATCGGCCGCGGCTCGGTGTTCTGGTTCGCGGTGCCGCTGCCCGCGCACCAGGCCGCGGCGCGCGACGAAATCGTGCCGGTCGACGTGACCGGCGCGCGGGTGCTGGTCATCGACGACAATCCGGTCAACCGCGAAATCCTGCTCGAGCAGCTCAGAAGCTGGAGTTTCGACTGTGCCGCCGCCGAAAGCGGTGCCGTCGGGCTGGCCTTCCTCGACCGCGCCTTTCAACTGGGCGCCGCCGTCGACTGTATCATCCTCGACTATCAGATGCCGGGCATGAACGGCGCCGACGTCGCCAGAGCCATTGCTTCCGACAGCCGGCTGTCCTCGATCCCGGTGGTGTTGCTGACCTCGGTAGACCAGGTCGATTTCGGCAAGATGATCATCGATTTCGGCATTGCCGCGCATTTGACCAAGCCGGCGCGCTCCGCGGTCCTGCTCGGCACCGTCATCTCGGTCGTCCAGAAGGCCCGCTCGCAGGTCGGCAAAGCGCGGTTCGTCCGCGAACCGATCGTGCAGGCTCCCCCCGCAGCGCCGCCCGCCTTCACCGTCATCCGCGGCCCGGCAATGCCGCCCACGGCAGTACCGGAATCGACAACCACGCCGAACGGGCCGATCGACATCCTCATTGCCGAGGACAATGACGTGAACCAGTTGGTCTTCGGTCAGATCCTCAACGGCCTTGGCCTCAGCTACCGCATCGCCGGCAATGGCCGCACGGCGGTCGAGATGTACCGGGCGCTGCGCCCCAAGCTGATCCTGATGGACGTCTCGATGCCGGAGATGAACGGCTATGAAGCGACCCGCGCCATAAGGGCCATGGAAACCTCGACGGGCACCCACATCCCGATCATCGGCGTCACCGCACATGCGCTGAAGGGCGATCGCGACAAGTGCATCGAAGCCGGCATGGACGATTATCTGCCGAAGCCCGTTTCGCCCGACCGCCTCGGCACCAAGATCGGCACCTGGCTCAGCGAGACTGTGGTGGCGAAAACGGCGTAGCCTGCATCCATCGGTGCGTCAGGCGGCCGCATCCAGACGATAGCGGCGCATCCAGTCAAGGCTTGTGTCGTCAGAGAGCTTTGCAACGCCGGGCCTTACATCCTCCGCATCTGGCGCTTGAACGCCTAGGGCTTTGCAAATGGACAGCAACATCGTCGCCGGATTGCTCGAAAGGCGCTCATAGCCAACCCGCAGCGGCGTTATGCCTTGCTCACCGAACCATATGTTCCAGGCCGCATCATAAGCCTCGAGTTCCGTGACCTCGCGTTGGATCCGCTCGAAATCATATTGGGGCTCTTTCGGCGGTGCGACCCTTTCGATCTCAGTGCCGTCAGGAGCGATATGCCAAAGACCGGTCTGCTCGGCCTTGATCAGGGAGACGGCCTGCGCAAGCTTGTCCTCCCGCGAAAGGTGTATGTAGAGAATGCGGCCAAAGCCCTTTTCAAGGCGCGCGCTGTCAGATGGCAGTTGTGGGAAAATCCGGTCAAGGATTTCCGAGAGCTCATCCAGATTTTCGCGCATCAAGCGAAGGCCGAAAATGCCTGTTCCACCCTTGCCTGAGGCGATCGCCGCGTTCAGATAGGCAACGTTGAATTCGAGCTCGCTCATCGTATTGCGATCGGGCAGCTTCCACTCTTCAGCCCACTCCGCCACGTCCTGGCGCCGATAAAATGAGTGAGGATCGCCGGCCGTGTTCGTGGACGCCAGAAGCTTGCACAGCAAAGTGCTCCCCGTCCTCGGCGTGCCGCAGATAATGTATCCATCGAACATGTTGCGGCCCATGCTGCTCGCCAAAGGCAGGGACTGTTGCCCCAGATAAAGATGGTCGCCGCTATAGCTGAAATCTTTGCTGGATGCGACGGGCGCATTCGAGCGGCGTCAGCACGCTGGTGTCGATTTCGAGATCGTAGTCTATGCCCTTGTGCACGCGTTCATATTGCCAGCGCGCCAGCCCCGGCAACCGGTCGGTGCGTAGAACTTCGCGCGCCTCTTTCAGACAAAACATCGTGCGGGCAGCGGGCCAAAAATCACCGGTTGCGCACCACCACACATGCGCCGCCGACACTATGCAATTTCTGGCAGATGACGTTGGCATCGGCGCGGTGGTCAACACCGATCCTGACCGCGTAGATGCCGCGCCGGCCGATTGGCGTGCGCACACGGCTGACCACCGGATCGTGCCCGTCGAGCAGGGCCGGAAACCGGCTCCTTACCTTGAGCCACTGGTTGATCGCGGCACTGCGGCGGAAATTGCCGGCCACCTGGATGCCCCATGGCTTTATGTTGATCGAAGCCATCGCCACGGTTCGCGACATGATCACCGGCAGCGTGCGGCAGGCGACGGCAAAATCCATCTTTGCGTCGAGCGGTTCGACCTTTCCGGCATAGGCCCGGTCGGTGAACTTGTCGGCCGGCTCGCCCATGATGTCAAAAACGTAGCTTTCGGTTTCCATCGGCAGGAAGCCGCCGGAGCTGAGCCAGCGCGACACCCGGCTCTCACCGGCATTGTAGGCAGCTGCCGCCAGGCCGAGATTGCCGTAGCCAGTTTTCATTTCGGCGAGATATTTCGCCGAGGCAGGGATCGCCTGGTTGATGTCGAAGGAATTGTCCAGCCCGCGCATCTTGGCTGTGCCCGGCATGAATTGGGCAATGCCCTCCGCGCCTACCGGACTGACGGCATTGGGATCGAAACGGCTTTCCTTCCAGATCAGCCGGGCGAAGAAATCCCTGGGCAGGCCGTTCTGGTCCGCATGCGCCTCGATCAGGTTGCAAACCTTGTCGATCAGCCTCTGCTTGGCGGACTGCGGCGGATCGGTCTGAGCCAGCGTCGACCAGACCAGCCCACACAGCAGGATCAGCGTCGCCCATAGGAAACGCTGCATTTGACCTACTCTGCCGCGGCCTTGCCGCCGCGACCGAACCTCTGTTCGATATAGTCGGCGACCATTTTCTCGAAATCCGCCGCGATCGACGGCCCGCGCAGCGTCGCCGCCTTCTTGCCGTCGACGAAGACGGGCGCCGTCGGCGTCTCGCCGGTGCCCGGTAGCGAAATGCCGATGTCGGCATGCTTGGACTCGCCCGGGCCGTTGACGATGCAACCCATCACCGCGACCTTGAGGTTCTCGACGCCGGGATATTTGTCGCGCCACACCGGCATGTTCTTGCGCAGATCCGCCTGGATGTTCTGGGCGAGTTCCTGGAACACGGTGGAGGTCGTGCGGCCGCAGCCGGGACACGCGGCGACGATCGGCACGAACTGCCTGAATCCCATGGTCTGCAACAATTCCTGCGACACCTGCACCTCGCGCGTGCGATCGCCATTCGGCTCCGGTGTCAGCGAGATACGGATTGTATCGCCAATGCCTTGCTGGAGCAGGATGCCCATCGCGGCCGACGAAGCGACGATGCCTTTCGAGCCCATGCCGGCCTCGGTGAGACCGAGATGCAGTGCGTGGTTGGAGCGGGTGGCGAGCTCGGTATAGACGGCGATCAGGTCCTGCACGCCGCTGACCTTGGCCGACAGGATGATTTTTTCGCGGCCGAGGCCGATCTCTTCCGCCATATCGGCTGAGAGAATGGCTGACTGCACGATCGCCTCGCGCGTCACTTCCTGCGCGGTCAGCGGAAAACCCTTGTCCTGGTTGTCGTCCATCAGCCGGGTCAAAAGCTCCTGGTCGAGCGAGCCCCAGTTGACACCGATGCGCACCGGCTTGTCGTGTTTGATCGCCATCTCGACGATCGCAGCGAACTGCCGGTCCTTCTTGTCCTTGAAGCCGACATTGCCGGGGTTGATGCGATATTTGGCCAGCGCCTCGGCACAGGCCGGATGATCGGCCAGAAGCTTGTGGCCGATATAGTGGAAATCGCCGACCAGCGGCACGTTGATGCCAAGCCGCAGAAGCCGCTCATGAATGCGCGGCACGGCGGCCGCACTCTCGTCGCGATCGACGGTAATGCGCACAATCTCGGAGCCGGCCCGGTGGAGTGCCGCAACTTGCGCAACAGTCTGGTCGATATCGGCCGTGTCGGTGTTGGTCATCGACTGCACGACAACGGGCGCGCCACCGCCGACGACCACGCCGCCGACATCGACGCCAACCGAGGTGCGGCGGGGGAAAGGTGAGGAAAAATATCCGGTCATGCCGGCAGCCTTTTGTCTCTGGAGCGCAATGCGTCCACATGGACGCACAAAGTGCGCTCCGGGCCGATGCGCTAAGTCCGGGCATGAGTTGGATGACCAAAGATGGCTTGTCAATGGCGACACGTCGCCACTGGCCGGAATCGGCCCGCCGCCAGGGGCCAGAAACAATCGATGATCTGGCGAAAACTGGCGACGGCCGAAGCGGAAATTGAGCCGGATGGAAGTCCAGCCTCGGCTGGCAGCCCAGTGCTGGAAATCAAAACCCATCATGCCGGCGGCAGGTACCGCCGGGAAAACAGGCCCGCGGATGGTGAGCGGCTATGTCAGGAGGGCATCAATGCGTGGTTGGTTTCCCTCTTAGTTTTTCAATCTCGTCCTTGAGTGCCAGCTTGCGTCGCTTGAGATTCACGATTTCGAGGTCGTCGACCGATGGATGGTTCATCGCGTCATCGATTTCACGTTCGATGTCGCCGTGTTTCCGCTGCAACTCATCAAGATGGGATGCAAGAGACATGATTGGTTCTCCCTTTCATGGTTTCCTCGATTGCAGCCGTCACGGCGCGTCCACCGCAGGTTCGCTTCTGTGACGGCACAATGACACTGTGCCACCATCCGGCCGCGATGTCGAATGATCCGTGGTAGCATTCCACGACAACGTGAAATGTGATATGGGCTGCGCGCCGGATTGCAAAATCCCACCGGCCCCGCCCAATCAGGCCCATTTTTGGGCGCCGCAGACGTGCAGACGGTAGATAATGTCCGATCAGGAACAGGCTGATATCCGGCTCGAATATTCCCGGCTGAAGCAGGAACACGCCGATTTCGATGCGGCCATCAACGCGATGATCGCCATGGCCTGCGATCCGCTGCAGATCCAGCGCATGAAGAAGAAAAAACTGTTCCTCAAGGACCGGCTGATGGCGCTGGAAGACAAGATCATTCCCGACATCATTGCCTGAGCTGGCATTCGCTCGTTCGCGCCTAGGCTGCGATCGAAAGCCTCGCTGCACGATCACGCAGCAGGCCGATAAGTTCGCCGGTCCGCTCCTCGGACGTATCGATGGGAACCACCAGGCACATCGTCGCCTCGACCTTGCCCGGCGCTGAAAACACCGGCGCTGCAAGGCATTTCGTGTAGGCATCGACAAGGCCCGAGGTGACGCAATAGCCGGCGACTCTGGCTTTTGCGATGTCGGTGACAAAATCGTCGAGCCGCAGTTTGCGGCCGTCGGGCAGCACGAGATCGTCGTCGGACACCATGCCTTCGATATCGGCCCTCCCCAGCCCCGCCAGAAGCAGCCGTCCCGAAGCCGTCCACGGCAACGGTATCTGCAAACCGGTGGCGGAGCTGATGCGGAAAGGCCTCGTGCCGGGGCTCGCATGGACAATCGTGTAGCGGCCGCTTTGCAGCATGCACAGTTCCGAGGTCTCGCCAGTCTCGCGCGACAGATTGTCGACCTCCTGGCGCCCCCGTCTCAACAGATCGTTGCCGCGCACATAGTCCATTCCGTAGAGATAGAGCTTCTTGCCGAAATAGACGCGATTGCCGTCGCTTTCCATTTCAAGCAGTCCGGCATCGACCAGTGACCCCACCAGCGTGTAGGTGGTCGAGCGGGGCGCGTTCACGCCCCTGGCAAGATCGCCAATGCCGATCGCCCGCTGGGTGGTGTGAAGAAATTCCAGAATCTCGAGCACCCGGTTGAGCCCTTTTTCGCGGGAGCCCGAGATCTTCTCGCCGGCTGAAACCGCAGGAGCATTGCCATCTTGCATTGTCGATTCCCGGTGTTAGTATCTGTCTTGTACAGGATACACTCGTCTCTTGTAAGAGACAATCGCTCTGAAGTCACTGACGCGTGTATTGCTTGTGCAAGGGGAACACAAACGAAAGGAGGTCGCCGTGAACGACACATCCGGAAGACGTGATTTTCTGAAATTGGGAATGGCGGGACTGGCGACGGCTGGCGTGCTGGCAACGGTAGACGCCCAGAAGGCCGCTGCCCAGGCAGCATCCGACAGCCTGCTGCGCACTGTGCTCGATCGCGGCAAGCTGATCGTCGGCACCGGCAGCACCAATGCACCGTGGCACTTCGAGAACGATGCCGGCGAACTGGTCGGCATGGACATCACCATGGGACGCATTCTCGCCAAAGGCCTTTTCGACGATCCGACGAAGGTCGAGTTCGTCATGCAGGATCCGGCTCAGCGCATTCCCAACGTGACCACCAACAAGGTCGACATCACCATCCAGTTCATGACCATGAGCGCCCAACGCTCGCAGCTGGTCAACTTTTCCAGGCCTTACTATGTCGAAGGCGTCGCCCTGCTGAGCCTTCCGACCGCCGAGAACAAGACCTTCGACAAGCTGCTTGCCGGCGGCGCTGCAACGCGCATTTCCATCCTGCAGAATGTCGATGCCGAGGCGCAGGTGCATTCGGTCCTGCCCGAGTGCCAGGTCATGCAGATCGATACCCAGGCCAACGTGCTGCAGGCGCTGGAATCGAAACGCGTCGACGCCGCTGCCGTCGATCTGTCCACGGTGCGCTGGCTCGCCTCGCGCAATCCTGACAAATATTTCGACGCCGGCAAGAGCTGGCTGAGCATGCTTTATGGCGCAGCACTGCGGCAGGGCGACCTCGACTGGCTCACTTTCGTCAACTCGACCTTCACCATCGCCATGTTCGGTCACGAAAACGCACTCTACGATGCCGCCTTCAAGGACTATTTCGGGCAGGAGCCGCCGGCACGTCATCCCGGCTTCCCGGCCATTTGATCTGCATCATGCGGAAGGGTGTATCCAGAGCCCTTCCGCCCCCTGACAGCCTGCGGCACTGAGGCGGACGCATGGGCTATGCCCTCAACTTCAACCTGATCTGGCGACATTTCGACAAGCTGTGGGGTGGCCTGCTGCTTAGCCTCGAACTCGCCGTCATATCAATCGCCATCGGCATCGTCATCGGCCTGGTTCTGGCGGTCTGGTATGTGTCTGCCGGACGCGTCGTGCGCACCATCATCGCCGCCTATGTCGAATTCATCCGCAACGTGCCGCTGATCCTGCTCGTCTACCTCGTCTTCTACGGCCTGCCGACGGTGGTCGATATCGCCTACAGCGCGCCGACCTCGTTCGTCGCAACGCTGTCGCTCTACAGCGGCGCCTATCTGGTCGAGGTGTTTCGCTCTGGGCTCGAAGCCGTTCCGCGCGGACAGCTGGACGCCGGCAAGGCGATCGGCCTGACACCCTGGCAAAGGCTGCTCAATGTGCGCCTGCCGACCATGCTGCGCATCACGCTGCCAGCTCTGTCCAACACTTTCATATCGCTGTTCAAGGACACGTCCGTCGCATCGGTCATCTCGGTGCCGGAGCTGACCTATGGCGCCCAGTGGATCAACTTCAACACCTTCCGCATCGTCGAGGTCTATCTCGTGGTCACCGCGATGTATCTGGTGACCGGCTACGCATTGCTTTTTGCGCTTCGCCTTGTCGAGCGCCGGTTCAGGGCGGCGCGCTGACATGCTGACCCAGATCGCCTATGCCTTGCCTTTCCTCGCCCAGGGCTTTGCCCTGACACTTTGGGTATCCCTGCTGGTCGTGGTGTTCTCCTTGATCGCCGGTGTGATCATGGGCGTCGGTCTGGTCTATGGCCCGGTACCGTTGCAATGGGCCGTGCGCATCTTCAGCGACACGATCCGCGGCATCCCGATCCTGGTGCTCATCTTCTTTGTCTATTACGGCCTGCCTGCCGTCGGGCTTCACCTGCCGTCCTTCTGGGCGGCGGTGCTGGCGCTGACCCTGTTCAAGACGGCGCAGGTCGTCGAATATCTCAGGGGTGCGGTCGGCTCCATTCCCAAGGGGCAGTCCGAGGCGGCAAAGGCGATCGGGCTGACCTTTCGCCAGCGCCTTGCCTACGTCATCTTCCCACAGGCGTTCAGGCGCTTCCTGCCACCCTGGATCAACGGCGTCACCGATGCAGTCAAGGGCAGCGCGCTGGTGTCGCTGCTCGGCATCACCGATTTGATGCAGGCCATCAACCAGGTCATCGGCCGCACCTACGAAGCCATGCCGCTCTACATCCTCGGCGCGCTCATCTACTTTGCGGTCAACTACGCCCTTTCGCTCGCCAGTCGGCGGCTCGAGCGGCGTTTCTCCTTTATCCGGGATTAGCAATGTCTACTGGTTCGAACGACACCCCGGCTCTTCTCGACATCCGCGACGTTTCCAAAGCTTTTGGGACCGTCCAAGTCCTGCGCTCCGTCAGCCTGCGGGTGGCAAAGGGCGAGGTGGTGACCGTCATCGGCCCCTCCGGCAGCGGCAAGACCACGCTGCTGCGCTGCGTCAATTTCCTCGAAAGCTATGACAGCGGCTCGATCCGCATCGACGGCAAGGAGGTCGGCTTTCGCGAAACCGGAACCCGCCAGCGCCGCAGCGAGCGTGACCTCGCCGCGATGCGCGCCGAGACTGGCATGGTGTTCCAGAGCTTCAACCTCTTTCCGCACCTGACGGCGGCCGGCAACATCATGCTTGGCCTCACCAAGGTGCGTGGCAAGAGCAGTGCGGAAGCCCGCACCATCGCCGAACACTGGCTCGGCCGGGTCGGCCTCGCCCACAAGGCCAACAGCCTGCCCGCCGAACTGTCCGGCGGCCAACAGCAACGCGTCGGCATTGCCCGCGCCGTGGCCATGGGGCCGAAGATCCTACTTCTCGACGAGATAACCTCCGCGCTCGACCCTGAACTGGTCGGCGAGGTGCTCGAGGTCGTGCGCAGCCTCGCCGAGGACGGCATGACGATGGTGATGGTCACGCACGAGATGGCCTTTGCCCGCGATGCTTCGAGCCGCATCGTCTTTATGGCCGATGGCGGCGTCAGCGCTGCGGGTCCGCCTGGCGAAATCCTGGCGGCCGACACCGACAATGAGCGCCTCCGCACTTTCCTGGCACGCTTCCGCGCCTCGCATTTCTAGAACGAGACAGCCAATGCTGTCGCAAGGAGCCTTCCTTCATGACGCCTTACATCCGGCTCGCCGCGTTGGGCTTGACGCTGCCCGAGCCGCCGACCCCGATCGCCAACTTCGTCACCCATGCCGAAAGCGGCCGGCTGATCTTCCTGTCCGGCCAGGGGCCGCTGCGCACCGACGGCACGCTGTTCACCGGCAAGGTGGGGGACGATGTCACAGTCGAGGAAGCCTATGGACATGCCCGTCTCACCGGCCTCAATCTGCTCGCCGTCATGCACGCAGCCACTGGCGACCTTGGCCGGATCGTGCGCATCGTCAAGCTGCTCGGCTTCGTCAACGCCATACCGACCTTCAGCGACCACCCGAAAGTGGTCAATGGCTGTTCCGACCTGTTCGCGGATGTGTTCGACAACATTGGCGGCCATGCCCGCTCGGCGATCGGCGTCGGCTCCTTGCCTGGAAACATCTCCGTCGAAATCGAGGCGGTCGTCGAGATCGCCGCCTGACCTTCTAGAAGAATGGAATCTGAGAGATGAAAACCACTTCCATCGACGGCTCCAACACCACGATCCGTGAACGGCTCGGCCTTCGCCCGATTATCAACGTCTCTGGCACGATGACCGCGCTCGGCGCGTCGATCATTGTCCCCGAAGCGATCAGCGCCATGGCGGAAATGGCCTCACAATGGGTGGAGATGGATGACCTGCAACGTGCCGCAAGCACGATTGTCGCGCGCCTTACCGGCGGCGAGGCGGGTTTCATTACCGCCTGCTGCGCCAGCGGCATCACCATGGCGATTGCCGGCGCGATGACGGGAACCAACCTGCTCGCCATCGAGCGGCTGCCTGATAACACGGAGGGCCTCAAGTCGGAGGTCATCGTCCAGCTCGGCCACATCGTCAACTACGGTGCGCCGATCGACCAATCGGTCCGGGTGGCGGGCGCCACGGTCGTGCCGGCCGGCACGGTCAGCGTGACGCAGGACTATCATGTGCGCGACGCGATCAACGACCGCACGGCGGCGGGCCTCTATGTCGTTGCGCACCACACCGTGCAGTATGGCATGCTGTCGCTGGAGGAATTCTGCGAGATCTGCCACGCCAGGGGCGTCGCGGTAATCGTCGACGCGGCTTCAGAGTATGATCTGCGCGGCTTCCTCGCGCGCGGCGCCGATATTGTCATCTACAGCGGCCACAAATTCCTCAGCGGGCCGACCAGCGGCATCGTCACCGGGCGCAAGGACCTGGTTCGCGCCGCCTATCTGCAAAACCGCGGCGTAGCGCGCGCCATGAAGGTCGGCAAGGAAAGCATCGCCGGCACCATGGCCGCACTGGAAGCCTGGGAAAAGCGCGACCACGCAGGCATCCGCCTGCGCGAAGAGGCAGCACTCAATGTGTGGAAGGATGCGTTGCAGGGCCTGCCGGGCATCGTCGCCCGGATCATCCCGGATCCGACCGCCAACCCTCTCGACCGGTTGCAGATTTTCGTGTTGCCCGAAAGCCGCTTCACGGCGGCCGGGCTCGCCTCGGCATTGGCGACGGGCTCACCACCCATCATCGTACGCAACCATGAGGTGGAGCGCGGCCATTTCTTCCTCGACCCCTGCAATCTTCATCCCGGCGAGGCCGAGATCGTCGCCGAACGGCTGCGCGCCGTACTGACCACGGCCGAGCGGCCCGCCGATGCCATGAAGGCGCCGCGCAGGGATTCGTCCGGCGTTTTGCGCTGGCCGGATTGAACGGTCCGAGTGCCCCATCCTTGCGGCTTCGCCCGAATTCCGCTAAGGCGCGCCTTTGTCGCCGGGGAACACAGACTTGGACGATCAACGCGCCGACGTCGCCATCATCATGGGCAGCCAGTCCGACTGGGCGACGATGCGCCATGCGGCCGAAACGCTGGAAGCACTCGGCATCACGCACAAGCGGCTCATCATCTCCGCGCATCGCACACCGGACCGGCTCTATGATTTCGCCAAGGGCGCCAAGGCAGCCGGCTATAAGGTGATCATCGCCGGCGCCGGCGGTGCCGCGCACCTGCCCGGCATGACGGCGGCGATGACGCCGCTGCCGGTGTTCGGCGTGCCGGTGGAATCGAAGGCACTTTCCGGGCAGGATTCGCTGCTGTCCATCGTCCAGATGCCGGCCGGCATTCCCGTGGGAACGCTGGCCATCGGCAAGGCTGGTGCGGCCAATGCAGCTTTGCTGGCTGCCGCCGTGCTGGCACTCTACGACGACAAGCTTGCCACGCGGCTGGATGCCTGGCGCGCCTCGCAGACCGCCAAGGTCGCGACCGAGCCGACGGATACGCCGTGAGCCTGCTCGCCGGATCGACCATCGGCATCATTGGCGGCGGCCAGCTCGGCCGCATGCTGGCTGTTGCTGCCGCCCGCCTCGGCTACCGCACCGTGGTGCTGGAGCCGCAAGCGGATTGCCCGGCAGCGCAGGTCGCCAACCGGCAGATAACAGCCGCCTATGACGATCCCGCAGCTCTTGTCGAACTGGCAGCGTCGAGTTCCGTCATCACCTACGAATTCGAGAACGTGCCGGTTGCGGCCGCCAGCGCGCTGGCCACCAAGGTTCCGGTCTATCCGCCGGCGCGCGCCCTGGAAGTGGCGCAAGACCGGATAGACGAAAAAACATTCCTCAACGGCATCGGCATCGCCACCGCGGATTTCCACGCTGTCGACAATGATGACGAGCTGACGGCGGCGCTGAAGGCGTTCGACGGTAGCGGCATCCTGAAGACGCGCCGCATGGGCTATGACGGCAAGGGCCAGCGCGTCTTCCGCAACATGGAAGCCGGCGGTTTTGCCGGCACCTGCCAGGCGATGGGCAATGTGCCGCTGATCCTGGAATCCTTCGTGCCGTTCGAGCGCGAGATCTCGGTGATAGCGGCGCGTGGGCCGGACGGTGCGGTCGCCGCCTACGATCCGGCCGAGAATGTCCACCGCAACGGCATTCTCCACACGTCGACCGTGCCAGCCGGCATAAGGCCGAAAACCGCGGAAGCGGCGCGTGCAGCCGCATCGACGATTCTGTCGGCGCTGAACTATGTAGGTGTCATCGGCGTTGAGTTCTTCGTGCTGGCTGACGGCTCGCTGCTGGCCAACGAGATCGCGCCGCGCGTGCACAATTCCGGCCATTGGACGGAAGCCGCCTGCGTCATCTCGCAGTTCGAGCAGCACATCCGCGCCATCGCCGGCCTGCCGCTCGGCAGCCCGGAGCGCCATTCCGACTGCGTGATGGAAAACCTGATCGGCGACGATGTGCTGCGGGTCCCGGCCCTGCTCGCCGAGCCCGATATGGTGCTGCACCTCTACGGCAAGGCCGAGGCCCGCCCCGGCCGCAAGATGGGTCATTTCACAAGGGTCAGCCGTCGCGGCTAGCACGGCCAAAATGTCTACTGCAATTCGTCGCTCTCGTCCTCGTCCGGGCTGACGCAACTCGCATCGCCTTCCTCGCAATTGGCGGCGGCGAGCTGCTTGATACGATCATTGGTCAATCTGGTCAGGCACTGCGAAACTTCCATCGGATGGATCGAGCCACCCTCGCTGGCCGCGGTGGTATGTGCGCACTCGGCATCGCGAAAAGTGATCCAGGCGCGTTGCGCCACCTGAAGCAATCTCTTGCCGTCGGCATCATCCGAGCTGATGAGATCCTGGTAGGCCATATTGAGCCTGGCGTCGGCCGCCTGGTAGTCCTCGCCGGCGCAGATGTTCATCATCTGCTGGCTGTCGTCGCTGCGGTCGCATTCCTGCGCGCGAGCAACCGAAGCTCCCGCCAGCAGGACAAGGCAGGCGGACAGGAACATTCGGCGCATGGTCATCTCCAAATCACTTCACGGCGACCGCACCATCCCAGCCGGCCCGGGACCGCGCAATGCCGCAAGGCCGACATGGCGGGTATTTAATGATAGAGATGATTCACAGCCGTTGTGGAGCACGCTTGCGGTTGACACGGACAAGGCTCCTCGTTTATGAGCCACCCACAGTTCAAAGGCGCGTCTTCTGGCGCGCCTTAAAATTTCGACCCGAACCGGGTCCACACCGACAGGCAAGACCATGAAGATCAAGAATTCGCTCAAGGCGTTGAAGGCGCGTCACCGCGACAACCAGTTGGTTCGCCGCAAGGGCCGCATCTACATCATCAACAAGACCGCCCCGCGCTACAAGGCACGTCAGGGCTGAGCTTTTGGCTGGAGGCTTTGCCTCCGCCAGTTGATGCTTGTCGCCGGCCCGCCGGCCTTCTCACGCTAAAAACACTTTGATGTTCCGCCGCCGGGGCCTAAAGTCCGGCGATGCGGATTCTTTTTGCATTTTTGACATCCCTGCTTGTTTCCGGCGCCATTTACGCCCCGGCATGGGCTGATGATGCTGTAGTGCCACCGGCCACCAAGGGCGCACCGCCGGTGGCAACGACAAAACAAGCCCGCCTCGACCAGCTGTTCAGCGACCTGAAGCGCGAGCGCAACGAAAAGGCGGCCGAGCGCATTGCCGGCAACATCTGGAACGAATGGTCTCAATCCGGCAGCGCTTCGATCGACCTGATGATGCAATGGTCGCAGAAGGCTGTCGAAGGCCAGAAATTCGACGTTGCGCTCGATTTCCTCGACCAGGTGGTGACCTTGCAGCCGGCCTATGCCGAAGGCTGGAACCGGCGCGCCACCGTGCATTTCATGATGAAGAACTACGGTAAGTCGATGTCCGACATCGACCATACGCTGCAGCTTGAGCCGCGGCATTTCGGTGCGCTGTCCGGCCTGGCCCAGATCATGGCCCTGACCGGGCACAAGCAGTCGGCGCTCGAGGCTTGGCAAAAGGTGCTGGCCATCTATCCGATGACGCGCAGCGCCCAGGACCAGGTCGGCACGCTGTCCGAAGAACTTGCCGGCGAAGGCATTTGATGCCCTGAAGGGAGTAGGGCAGTAGGGGCATTGTACTGCGGAACACATGCCCTACTGCCCTACTGCCCTACTGCCCTACTGCCCTACTGCCCTACTGCCTACAACTTATCCCTCTCCACCCCCGTATATCCCCTCATGAACCTGGTCTACGCCGCCTTTGCCTTCCTGATGGCGCTTGTCTTTTGCTTTGTCGGCGTCACCCGCGCCGGCTCATGGCTGATCGAGCGCCGCAACCCGTCGGTCGGTGAGTTCGCCGACATCGACGGTGCCCACATCCATTATGTCCATGTTCCGGCGCCCGCCAATGCGGAGCTGCCACCGATCGTCTTCATCCACGGCGCCAGCGCCAACCTCAGGGATCAGATGCTGCCGCTGCGCCCGATGCTCGAAGGCCGTGCCGAAATGCTGTTCTTCGACCGGCCAGGCCACGGCTGGTCGGAGCGTGGACCCGGCAACAATGAGGACCCGTCGGCGCAGGCCAACACCATCGCCGCCTTGATGGATCGTCTCGGCATGAAAAAGGCTGTCATCGTCGGCCATTCCTTCGGCGGCGCGGTGACGACGGCCTTCGGCCGCGAGCATCCCGACAGGACACTTGGCCTGGTCTTCCTCGCACCGGCGACCCACCCGTGGCCGGGCGGCGCAACGTCCTGGTACTACGATCTTACCACCATGGCGGTGATCGGCCGGCTGTTTTCCGAGACGTTGACCTACTCGGCCGGTACGCTGCAGATGACAGACGCCACCACCTGCGTCTTCTCACCCAACAAGGTGCCGGACAATTACCTCAGCGCGGCCTCGATCCCATTGGTGCTGCGCCCGACAGCCTTTCGCGCCAACGCCACTGATGTCGCCGGCCTCTATCGCTATGCAGTCGGCGCGGCACCGCACTACGCCGAGATCAGGGCGCCGACCGTGGTCATTTCAGGCGATCGCGACAAGGTCGTCTATGCCGAGGTTCACTCAGCCGGCCTTGTGCGCGACATTGCCGGCGCCGAACTCGTCTGCGTGCACAATCTCGGTCACAAGCCGGACTGGATCGCGCCCGACCTCGTCGTCGGCGCCATCGAGAAGGTCGCCGGTAGGGAGATCGACCTGCATGCGATGGCCAGGATCGTGGAGGCGCGCATCGCCAGCGACGCCTATGGCGCCGGCAGATGCGCGGATGTCAAGGTGCCGCAGGCCGAACTCGCGCCGACCTGATCCCATTCAGGGAATCTAGCGGCTGACTTGCGTGTCCGACCCGATATAGGCGATGCGCAGCATGTTGGTTGAACCCGGTGTCCGCAGCGGCACGCCTGCGGTAATGATGACGCGGTCGCCCGGCTTGCCGAAGCCTTCGTCGAAGGCGATGCGGCAGGCGCGGTTGACCATGTCGTCGAGGTCGACCGCATCGGGTGAGACGACGCAGTGCGTGCCCCACAAAAGCGACAGACGGCGCGCGGTGTTGAGGATCGGCGACAACGCGATGATCGGCACCTGCGGACGCTCGCGGGCGGCGCGCAGGCCTGTGGTGCCCGATGCCGTGTAGGTGATGATCGCCGACAGTTTCAGCGTCTCGGCGATCTCGCGCGCTGCCAGCGAAATGGCGTCGGCGCCGGTCGCTTCCGGCTCGGAGCGCTGGGCGTTGATGATGCCGGCATAGGTCGGGTCGGTTTCGACCTTGGTGGCGATACGGTCCATCATCGCCACGGCTTCGACGGGATAGGCGCCGGCCGCGGATTCCGCTGACAGCATGATGGCATCGGCGCCTTCGAAGACGGCTATCGAAACGTCGGACACCTCGGCGCGGGTCGGCACCGGAGCCGTGATCATCGATTCCAGCATCTGTGTTGCAACCACCACCGGCTTGCCGGCGCGGCGTGCGGCGCGCGTGATCTGCTTTTGGATGCCTGGCACCGCCTCGAGCGGCATCTCGACGCCGAGATCGCCGCGGGCGACCATCAGCGCGTCGGACAGTTCGATGATCTCGGCCAGCCGGGCGACGGCCTGCGGCTTTTCGATCTTGGCCATGATCAGCGCCCGGCCGCGCGCGATCTTGCGTGCCTCGGCCAGATCCTCCGGCCGCTGCACGAAGGACAGCGCCACCCAGTCGACGCCTGTCGCCAGCACGGCATCGAGGTCCTTGCGGTCCTTCTCGGTCAGCGCGCCGACCGGCAGGTCCGTGTCGGGCAGGCTGACGCCCTTCTTGTCTGAAATCGTGGTCCCGGCGACGACGGTGCAGACGATCGACTTGCCGTCGCTCTTCACCGCCTTCAGCTCGAGCTTGCCGTCGTCGATCAGCAGGCGATGGCCGGCTTCGACCGAACTCAGGATTTCCGGATGCGGCAGATAGACCCTGGTCGAGGTGCCCGGCTCGGGATTGTCGTCGAGCGTAAAGGTCTGGCCTGGGGTCAGCACTTCCTTGCCATTGGCGAACTTGCCGACGCGCAGCTTTGGTCCTTGCAGGTCGGCCAGGACGCCGATCGGCCGGCCAACCGCTTCCTCAACGGTACGGATGCGTCCGACCAGAGTGCGCATCAGTTCGTGATCGGTGTGACTCATATTGATGCGAAAGACATCGGCGCCCGCTTCGAACAGTTTCTTCAGCATCTCCTCCGACGAGGAGGCCGGACCGATGGTGGCTAGGATTTTGACCTTGCGGCTACGTCTCATTGACTGTTTGTTCCCGGGGCGGCTGGAGCGCCTCCCGTTGTGGACTCATCGGTCAGCTGGACCATCCAGCTTGCCTGTTCGCCCGTGTCATATTCCTGGAATCCGGCGCGCTGGAAGCCCCGGGCTACGCAGTCGGCTACGCCGGCGATCTTGAACTCTTTTTCAGCCACGCACATGTTGATCGGGCCGTCCCAGCGTCCACCGCGCTCGGCGTCTTCTGCATAAAGATAGTAAAACCTTGATGACAGCGGCCCTTCGATCAACGTCTTGCAGCTCGATCCCTCGATGTGCCACCAGCCCTCGGTGATCCAGCCGGCCTTGGCGCGATAGCCGATGCCGACGCCGACGAGGTTCTGAGTGGCGTTGCAAACGCGGAAATCGGCACGCGCCGGCGAAGCCATGACCATTGGCGACAGGCCGACAACAAGGATCAGGAGCGGCATGGCAAAGGCGAAGCGCTTACGCTGCCTGCCGGCGGAACCCATCCGAAAACCCCTCAAGAACCACATCAGCATCTCTCTGCGCCCCTTTTGGGAAAAGTCCGGGCGCATGTCAACGCACCGTTTTGTTCAAATCCAATCGATTTAGAAAGGCTCCGGCGCACAATTCGCCGACTTCTGCCAGATTTCCCGGGAAACCTTGGCCAAACAACGGCATTGCGCAAGCGTCGCCTTCGTGGAATGACGATAGCACCCTCCCCGGAAGCCAGCGAACAGACCATTTCCCACCAATGACCCGATCCACAGTTTTCGCGCCTTTCGACATCATCGAGGGCGACCGCAAGCGAGGCATCGTGCTCCTGGGCGATCATGCCCGCCGCGACCTGCCCGATGAGTATGGCAGCCTCGGCCTGCCCTCGGCGGAGTTCGACCGCCACATCGCCTATGACATCGGCGTCGAGGCGGTGACGCGCGAACTGGCAGCCCTGCTCGGCGTGCCGGCGGTGCTCGCCAATTTTTCGCGCCTGCTGATCGATCCCAATCGCGGCGAGGACGATCCTACGCTCATCCGCCAGCTCTATGACGGCACTGTCGTGCCGGGGAATTACCCCATCGCTGCCGAGGAGCGCGAAAGGCGGCTTGATGGCTTCTACCGGCCTTATCACGATGCCCTCGGCGCCATGATCGCCTCGGTCGCGCAGGCCTCTGCTCAAGTGCCCTTCATCTTCTCGGTACATTCCTTCACCCCAACCATGCAAGGAATCCAGCGTCCCTGGCATGTCGGCATCCTCTGGGATCTCGACGATCGCGTGGCACGACCCCTGATCGACATGCTGGCCGAGGATAAAGACCTCATCGTCGGCGACAATGAACCCTATGACGGCGCGTTGCGCGGCGACACCATGTACAAGCACGCCATCGTCAACGGCTTCGCCCATGCGCTGATCGAGATCCGCCAGGATCTGATCGCTGACCAGAAGGGCGCGCTCGCCTGGGCCGAACGGCTGGCGCCGATCGTTGACGCCATCGACCGCCGTCCCGATATACATGTGGTGAAGATGTTCGGCTCACGCACCGGGCCGCTATGACGGAGGTTTCGATGACCGAACTCAGCGATGAGCAGCGACGCGATTTCGAGGCGGCCGCCTTCCGCCGGCTGGTCGAACATCTGCGCGAGCGCAACGACGTGCAGAACATCGACCTGATGAACCTCGCCGGCTTCTGCCGCAACTGCCTGTCGAACTGGTATCGCGAGGCAGCGAATGCCGACGGCGTCGATCTTTCCAAGGACCAGTCGCGCGAGATCGTCTACGGCATGCCCTACGCCGAATGGCAGGCGCTCAACCAGACCGAGGCCTCCGACGCCAAGAAGGCCGAATTCGAGGCAAGGCGCCCCAAGGACCATTAGGTCAACCGTCGGCAGGCGCCTTCTCTATCGGTTCCAATTCTCTGTTTGGCCCAAATGCTTTACCGAAAGAGCGCTTGACTGGAAATTGAATCGATCTAATTTGCCGCGAAAAGCCATTTTTGACCGGATTCGTATCGATGCGCGCGCAAAACATCATGCAGACTGCCATTCACGGACGATGGGCCGTGGCGGCGATTTTCCTCGCCAACGGCTTCCTGACCGGCAGCTGGGCGCCGCAGATTCCGGTGTTCCTGACCCGGCTGGACATTTCGAAATTCACGCTCGGCCTGCTGATCCTGCTGTTCGGCGCCGGCGCCGTCGCTGCCATGACCTGGTGCGGCCATTTGATCTCCAGACATGGTTCGCGCACCGTGCTGCGCTGGTTCGGCCTTTGCGGCAGCCTCGGCCTGCTGGTCGTGGCATTGGCGCCCAACGTGCCGCTGGCAGCCATCGCCATGTTCATCTTCGGCGGCTCGATCGGCGGCATGGACGTCGCCATGAACGCCAATGCGGTGGTGGTCGAACGACGGCTCTCCCGCGCCATCATGTCGTCGTCGCATGGCTTCTGGAGCCTCGGCGGTTTCGCCGGCGGCGGCCTCGGCGGCTTTGCTATCCAGACCTACGGCCATCTCGCGCACGCGGCGGTGGTGACAGCGCTCGCCTTCGCGGTGATCGCGGTGGCGGTTCGCCATCTGGTCGCTGAGGACGGGCCGCAGGCGGCCGAGCATCACAAATTCGCGCTGCCGGCCAACCCGCTGGTTTATCTGGTCGGTTTGATGGCCTTGCTGACAATGATTTCCGAGGGTGCGGTGCTCGACTGGGCGGCGCTGTATCTCAGGCAGGAACTCGGTGCCGACCTTGCCGTCGCTGGTCTCGCCTATGCTGCCTTTTCCGGTGTCATGGCGATCATGCGCTTCTTCGGCGACGGCGTGCGTAACCGCTTCGGCGCGGTGACGACGCTGCGCGGCTCGGCGATTGTCGCGGCCGCCGGCATGCTGATCGCCGGCCTATCGCCCTCGCCCTGGCTCGCGATCGCCGCCTTTGCCTTGTGCGGCTTCGGCATCGCCAACATGGTGCCGATCATCTTCTCGGCCGGCGGCAACCAGGAAGGCATGTCGTCCGGCACCGGTATGAGCGTCGTCACCACCATGGGCTATTCCGGAATATTGGTAGCGCCGTCGGCGATCGGCTTCGTTGCCGAGCATTCCAGCTTCGGCCCGATCTTCATCGCCATGTCGGGGCTGCTGATCGTCGTGCTGCTTATGGCCGGACTCGCTCATCGCGCCGAATTCGCGCCAGCACCCGCCGAATAGCGCTTCAGCTCCTCGTAGAGGAAATCCGCCACGCGGCGGATGCGCACGCTGGTACGCACGTCGCGATGCATTGCCAGCCACACGGGCAGAACGGGCAAAGGCAGGCCGGGCAGCAATTTCTCCACCAGGGGATCGCGATCTGCCAGCCGCTCTTGGCCGAGCCCGATGCCGTTTCCCGCCCGAACCGCTTCCCATAAAACCATCTGGTTGTCGGCCCTGAAGCGGAAGCTGCTCCGGGTGACCGGAATGCCATACTGGGTAAAGCCCCTGATAATGTCGTCGCCGCGGTCGAAGCCGACCAAATCGTGGTCGACAAGATCGGCAGGGTTCAGCGGACGGCCACGCCGGTCGAGATAAGATTTGGCCGCGCAGGCGCAAAGCTCGATGTCGCAGACCTTACGCGCAATCAGCTCGTTCTGCGCCGGCTTGACCATGCGGATGGCGATGTCGGCATCGCGCCGCAGCAGGTTCTCGACCTGGTTCGAGGCAACGATCTCGACCTCGATGCCGGGCTCCTCGATGCCGAGCCGCGCCGTCATCCCCGGCAGCACATAGGCCGCCACCATCTCGCTGGCGGCAATGCGCACGGTGCCTTCGATAGCCTCGACCGAGCCCACCGCCAACAGGGAAAAGGCGCTCGCCTGCTCGCTGACCGCCTTGCCGCGCTCGAACAGCGTGCTGCCGGCTTCCGTCAGTTCATAGCCGCGCCGCCCACGACGGAAAAGCGTAACGCCCAGCGCCTGTTCGAGCTCGCCGATGTGACGGCCAAGCGTCGGCTGGCTTGCCGAGAGCTTTCGCGCTGCAGCCGACAGGCTGCCGGTTTCCGCCACGGTGACGAAGCTTTTGATCAGGTTCCAGTCGATTTCTGCCATTCATTTCTGAATATCGTAACTCCATTCGTAGTCAATTTCCATTCGCAAGTGAGGCGATCATATTCGGACTGCAAACACCAACAAGGAGACCAGAAATGAACAAGATCGCACTCGCCGCCGTCGCCATCCTCATCGCTACGACCACCGCCTTTGCCGGCAGCGACAAGTTTGGCTCGAACGACGCCAGCCAGCCGGCCGCCACCAGCACCGATGCCACAATCACCACGTCGATCGGGAAGCCGGGCGAGACCGTCCGGAAGCCGGTCACGCAGGGCAGCAACCGCGACCTCTTCGGCAACCGCTGATCTCGATCACGCTTGTCGCTGATCCCGATCGCGCGCCCCAACCGACCACGCGAAAGTTCCAATCAGGAGTATATCCCATGACCAAGATCGCAATTCTCGGTGCCAATGGCCGGCTCGGCCGCATGGTCGCCAGGGCCTTCATCGACGCCGGCTATGATGTCCGCACTGTTACCCGCAACGGCAAGCTGCCAACCGAACTAAAGGGGGCTACCGCCGTTGCCGGTGACGCGCTCGACCCGGAAGCGCTCATCCGCGCGACGGAGGGTGTCGACATCATCTTCAATGGCCTCAACCCGATCTACACGGACTGGGGCAAGTGCATGCCGATGGCCGAAAACGTCATGGCCGCTTGCCATGCCAACAACGCGCTGCATCTCTTTCCCGGCACCGTCTACAATTACGGCTCGCCGATGCCGCAGGTGATCAACGAAGACACGCCGTTCCACCCGACGACCGAAAAGGGTCGCATCCGGGTCGCCATGGAAGACCTGTTTCGCCGCGAGGCCGAAGCGCGCCGCGTCCGCACCATTCTTCTGCGGGCCGGCGATTTCTTCGGCGGCACCGGCAGCGGCTCGTGGTTCGATCTGGTCGTCGCCGCCAAGATCAACAAGGGCATCTACACCGCGCCCGGCCCGGTCGCTCTGGTTCATGAATGGGCTTATCTGCCAGACTTCGCCCTCGGCTTCGTCGCGCTGGTGCGCAATCTAAACAAACTGGGCTCCTACGAGGCGCTGAATTTTCCAGGCCACGCAGTCACCGACCTGGAGATCAAGGCCGCTGCTGAAAAGGCGCTTGGCCGCCCGCTCAAGATGACGTCGATGGCCTGGTGGGTGCTGCGTGCGGGCAGCCCGTTCGTGGCGATGTGGCGCGAGATCGTCTCGATGTCCTATCTGCGTTTCGAGCCACACCAACTGGCTTCAACGCGCCTAGAAGGCATCATCGGCGAGATCCCGCATACGCCACTGGATCAGGCGGTCACTGAAGCTCTCGAGGATATCGGCATCGCCACCGTGAGTGGTGTTGCGAAAGCTTCCTGACAGGCAAGGCGCACAATTGCGGGCCTGCCCGTCACATCTTTCTACGGAACTGAAAGGGCGGCTCAGAGCCGCCCCATCAACAGCAATATCAGAAGCACCACCAGCATGACGCCGACGATGCCCGACGGCCCATAACCCCAGGAGCGCGAATGCGGCCAGGCCGGCACCGCGCCAATGAGGACAAGGATCAGGATGATGATGACGATGGTGGTGATCGGCATGACAAACTCCCAGCACAATGCTTTGCGCTGCTCCGGTGACAACGCTATGCGTTGCCCCGAGACAATGCTTCGCATTGCTCTTGGGAAGAACAATGCAAAAGGCCGCCCGGTTGTTCCGGGCGGCCTTTGCCGGTCAAATCCGCAATGGGTCTATTCGGCGGCCTTCGGGAACGCAATCTCCGGCTCTGCTCCGGCTTCCTGCTCCGGCGCGTCGGTCGAGGAAATCTCGCCCTTGCCGCGGCGGAACAGCCGGCTGATCAAACCGCGCCGTGCGCCCGGCTTGACCTTGGCGCGAGTGAACACCATCAGCATCGACGGCGTCACCACCAGCGTCAGTACCGTGGCGAAGGACAGGCCGAAGACGATCGCCGACGACAGCGAAATCCACCACTGCGTCGACGGCGCGTTGATCGTCGTCTCGTGATGGAAGATTTCGAGGCCGAGGCCGAAGGCGATCGGCAACACGCCGAGAATGGCCGACACCGCCGTCAGGACCACCGGACGGGCGCGTTCGCGGCAGGTCTGCAGCACCGCCTCGACCTTGTCCCAGCCCTCTTCGCGCAGCCGGTCATAGGTGTCGATCAGCACGATGTTGTTGTTCACCACCACGCCGGCCAGCGCGATGACGCCGATGCCCGACATGACGATGCCAAACGTCTCGCCTGTTATCAGCAGCCCGAGGAACACGCCGATCGTCGCCATGACCACGCAGGACAGCACCAGCCAGACGCTGGTGAACTTGTTGAACTGCGCCAGCAGCACCAGGAAGATCAGGAAGATCGCCGCCCCGAAGGCCTTGCTGAGGAAGGCGCTGGCTTCGGCGCTGTCCTCGTTCGAGCCGGCCAGCTTCCAGCGGATGCCGCTGCCCAGATCCATCTCCGAGACAGCCTTGGTGACCTGCTCCTGCACGGCCGCGACCTGGGCGCCGGCGGCAACGTTGGCCTGGACGACCACCGTGCGCGCGCCGTCGATGCGGTTGAGGATGCCGACCGTCGGTTCAGGCTTGCGCACGACGAAGTTCGAGATCGGCACCGAGCCTTGCGAGGTCTGCACCCTGAGTTCGTCGAGCGTCGACAGCGTGCGCCGGTCCTCGGGCAGGCGCAGCCTTATGTCGACGGCATCGTCGGCTCCGGCCGGACGGTATTCCGAGAGCTTCAGGCCGTTGGTCACCAGTTGCACCACGGTTCCGACCGAAGTCGGGCTGATGCCATACTGCGCCGCCTTGGCGCGGTCGACCGCGAGCGCCCAGTCGACGCCGGGCGGCGGCAGGCCATCGGAAATGTCGATGACGCCCGGCACCTTGCCGATGCGCGCCGCGACGGCGCGCGCCTTGTCGTCGAGCCCCTTGGGATCGACAGCCGAAAGCCTGATCTGGATCGGCTTGCCGGTCGGCGGACCGGCCTCCGGCACGCGCACCTCGACATCGACGCCGGGAATGTCGGCCATGACGCCGCGCAGATCGTCAAGGATGTGGTTTGCCGACTTGCGCTCGCGCCAGTCGATGAATTCGTACTGGATGACGCCGACGACGTCTTCGGGAATGTCCTGACCGCCGCCTTGCGTCTTGCCGACGCGGGTGTAGACCGATTTCACGCCCGGCCAGCCGAGCAGCCTGTCTTCCGCAATCTTGGTCGCCGTATCCATTTCGGCCAGCGAAAGATTGCCGCGCGCATGCACATAGAGCAGGCCGTAATCCGGCTCGACATTCGGGAAGAACTCGACGCCGGCGCCGTATTTCGAATAGGCGAAGCCGACGCCGAACAGCAGCGCGACGGTCAGCACCAGCACGGTGATGGGGAAGCGCACCGCTTGCTTGACGATTGCCATGTACCAGCCGTCGCGATTGTCGTCCTCATGATGCGGCGGCGCCTTGGCGAAGATCGCACCCAAGGTCGGTGCGAACACCAGCGCGTAGAGCATCGAGGCCGAGAGCGTGACGATCAGCGTGATCGGCATGTACTTCATGAAGTCGCCGATAATGCCCGGCCAGAACAACAGCGGCGAGAAGGCAGCGATGCGCGTCATCGTCGCCGCGATGACCGGACCGGCCATGCGCTTGGCGGCAAGCGCAAAGGCTTCCTCCTTCGGCATGCCTTCGCTCATCCGTCGCTCGGCGAACTCGGTGACGATGATGGCGTCGTCGACCAGCATGCCGACGGCAAGGATCAGGCTGAACAGCACGATCATGTTGATCGTGTAGCCCATCATCGCCAGCAGCAGGATGCCGATCAGGAAGGATGACGGAATGGCGAGCCCGATCAGCAGCGAGGCACGGCCGGACAGCGCGTAAAGGATGACGATGAACACCAGGATGACGGCGATCATCACATGGTTCTGCAGATCGCCGAGCAACTGGTTGACGAAGACCGACTTGTCCTGCGTGTAGGTGACGTTCATGCCTTGAGGCATGGACTTGACGAACTCGTCGGACACCTCCCGCACCTTGGCGATGGTGTCGATCAGGTTGGAGCCGATACGCTTCTTGACTTCGATGGCGATGGCCGGCTTGCCATTGAGGCGCGTCACCGTCTCGGCATCCTTGAAAGTCGAGCGGATCGTGGCGATGTCCTTGGCCTGCACCACGGCATTAGGGCCGGCAACCACCGGCAGTGCAGCGACATCCTCCGGCGTCTCGATCAGCGACGGCACTTTGACGGCGTATTTGCCTTCCGAGCCCTCGATGTTGCCGGCGGCGACCAGACTGTTGGAATTGCCGACCGCACCGATCAGCTGATCGAGCTGCAGCCCGTAGGAAGACAGCTTCATAGGGTCGATAACGACTTCGACGAGATCGTCGCGCGCACCTTGCAGCGAGCCTTCGAGAACGCCGGGCACCTCCTCGATGCGGTCGCGCAGTTCGCGTGCGGCGGCGGTCAGCACGCGTTCGGGCAATTCGCCCGACAGCGTGACGACGAGCACCGGAAACTCGGAAATGTTGACTTCGTTGACCGTTGGCTCCTCGGCTGCCTGCGGCAGGTCGGCCTTGGCGTCCTGCACCTTGCTGCGCGTGTCCTGCAGCGCGGTGGCCAGATTGGTCTGCGGCTGGAATTCGACCAGAACGTAGCCGCCGCCCTGGAAGGCGGCAGAACGCATTTCCTTGAGGCCCTTCAGGTTCTTCAGCTTGCTTTCCATCGGCCGCAACAGCAGCCGCTCGGAATCCTCAGGCGAAATGCCTTGATAGATCAAGCTGATATACATCATCGGAATCGGAACGTCGGGCTCCGCTTCCTTCGGCGTCGACTGGTAGGCGACCGCGCCGGCCAGGATGAGGAACACCAGCACCGAGATGGTCAGGCGGGCATTGTTGATTGCGAGTCTGACGATATCCATGGCTAACGCCTGTTCTTGAATTTCAGGGGCTGCGTCGCAGCCGATTGTCCCCGCCCAGGGCTAGTCCTTCGCGACCTGCGCTACTGGGTGCCGGCCGTTGCTTCGCCAAGCAGCTTTTGAATGGTTGCCTTGTCGGCCTCGACCGGATTGACCAGATCGCCTTCCTTAACCAGTTCCTGGCCGGCAACGATGATGCGCGCATCGGCCGGGATACCGCCGAGCACGAGACCGGTCGGCGTGTCGTCGACGAGATCGATCGGGAAGAACGCCACCTTGTTGTCCTTGCCGACGGCACGAATGCCGAGGTCGCCCTTGTCGCCAAGCGTCACCACCGAGCGCGGCAAAAGGACCGCGTCGGTCGGCTGCGCGTTGAGCGCGATTTCCGCCGTCATGCCGGCCGGCACGGAGCCGTCGGCATTGGGGATCGCCACCTCGACGCGGAAGGTACGGGTCGCCGACGAGGCGTCGCGGCTGATGTAGCGCACGGTGCCTTCGACCGTCTGGCCGCTGACCAGCCGTATGGTGGCCTTGTCGCCGAGCTTCAGGTAGCCGAGGTCGCGTTCGCTGACTTCGCCGCGGGCAATCACCGGATCGAGCTTGAGGATGGTTGCCACCTCGCCGCCCTGCATGATGGAACTGCCAAGTTCCACTGGCACCCGGTCGATGACACCGTCGAAAGGCGCCTTCACCTCATTGCGGTCGAGTTCGGCCTGTGCCGTATCCAGCAGCGACTGCGCGGAGGTCAGGTTCGAACGCGCGGTATCGAGTTGCAATTTCGGCAAATTGCCAGTCTTCATCAGCCGCAGGGCTGCGTCCAGTTCGGCCTGGCGCTGCACCACGAGTTGCCTGGCGTTGTCGACCATCGAGATCTTTTCTTCCGCCGCAAGCATCAGCACCAGATCACCGGTCTTGACGTGATCGCCTTGCTTGACAGGCAGCTTGTCGATGACACCGGCAACACGGGTTGCGAGCACCGCCCGCTTGTCAGCTTCGGTAAGCCCGGAAATGCGGATGGCGCGTGCATAGGTCTTGCGCGGCGGCGTCACCACCGCGACGGTGCGCAGCGGCGCCTTCGGCTCGGCTTCCGTCGCCTTGGGCTTGTTCATGTCAGGCGCCTTGCCCTGCTCAACTTCGGCTGCCTTGGCTTTGTCCGCGGCTGCGCTGCCGACCGACGAAAACTCGCCAGTCGCCATCCAGGCCGCGAAACCGATCAGCACAACAACGGCTGCAAGCTTATGAAACCGGAATCTCATCGTCGTTTTTTCCACTACGGGTTCGGCCAGCGTCCTCATAACGCGGGCGCGTCGCCGATATGGGTGCGCGCCGGGCCGTGTTCAATTTGCCGTGATCGGCGAAGCGCGCTTCTACATCAAAGTTGCACCGCAATATAGTCCGAAAGTTGCAAGATCATTGCGCCACCGGACAAGATGCGCCCGCCGCAGCCCAGGTTTCGATTGCTTGATAGGTTGCTTCGGCAGAGCCCGGAGCCGGTTCACGACCCGATCCCGGGACCCAGCCCCAGGCGACCAATTTGTCGTCGCGGACATGCAGCGCGATATCCTTCAAGCTACGGTTGCCATTGCGCAGGGGGTCTTTAATCTGGGCACAGATTTCGGCCGAGGATTTGCCGAACCAGGCCATCTCGGCTGGCGCCAAATGCCAGTTCTCGGCCCCGGGCGGCCCGTGCAATGCATTGGAATTGCTGGCGAAATGACAAGTCGTGCAGCGCGGGCCCGGATTGCCGAAGCCCGACCCGTCGGCACCGCGCTGGACATTGAAGGCGTGAACGCGGGTGCCGCCATAATGTGCACCCGACCAGCGCGGCCGCTCGTCCGCGACATGACAGTCGGCGCAACGCGGATGCGAGAAAACCGCATAGATCTTATCCCATTCGGACAGGCCTTTCGCCGCGTCGATCATCGCCGGCGCCGGCGTCTGGCTCTCTTGCGCGATCGCGGACGACACTACCAGGACGAGCATGGCAGCAGGCGTCAGCATGATAATGAGCTCCTTCATGCGAAGGCCACCGTCTTCGACAGCGGCAGCGTGCGGATGCGCTTTCCGGTAAGCGCGAAGATGGCGTTGGCGAGCGCCGGAGCCGCCGGCGGTGTGCCGACCTCGCCGACGCCGCCCATCTTGTGGAAGTTTTCCAGGATGGCGACTTCGAAGACAGGGCACTGAAAGATCCGCATGGCATCGAAATCGTGGAAATTCGACTGTTCGACCATGCCGTCGGCGAAGGTGATTTCCTGGCCCATCGCTGCCGAAAGACCGTAGATGGCGGCCGAAATCAGCTGCGCCTCGATGATGCCGGGATCGAGCGCGGTGCCGACATCGGCGGCGATCCAGACCTTCTCGATACGGATCCCGGCCGGCGTGTCCGCCACCTGGACGATCTCGCCGACCCAGCTGCCGAAGGACAGCGTGAAGGCCATGCCCTTGGCCTTGCCGGCGGGCAGCGCTTCGCCCCATTTCGCCATCGCGGCGACTTTCTCCACCACCTTCACCGCCGAAGGATAGGTGGCCATCAGTTTCTTGCGCATCTCGACCGGATCGACTTTCCCGGCGACGGCGATCTCGTCCATGAAGCCCTCGTGGAAGAAGCCGTTGACCGAACTGCCGACCGAGCGCCACGAGCCGACAGGAATGGAGACCGGCGCCGCGATACCGCTGACCCGGTAATTCGGGATGGTGTAGGGCTGGTCATAGGCGCCATCGACAATGGTCTTGTCGGGACCGAGCGGCGATATCGAGGGGAACAGCCGGCGCAACGTGCCGGCAATCACCGATGGCGAGGCCATCTTCATGTCGACGGCGACCGGCATGCCATCGTCGCCAAGCCGCGCCTGGAATTTGCCGATAGCGGCTGGCCGGTAGGCGTCGTGGCGCATGTCTTCTTCACGCGTCCAGGTCACCTTGACCGGACGCCCGCCCGTCTCCTTCGCCATCAGCGCGGCGCACAGCGCGTAATCCATCTCGACGCGACGGCCGAAACCGCCACCCATGAAGGTGGTACGCACGGTGATCTTGTCCTGCTCGATGCCGACCGCATTGGCGCAAAGCTGCCGCACCAGGGTCGGCGCCTGGTTGCCGCACCAGATGTCGAGCGCGCCGTCCCTGAGCTGCGCCGTGGCGTTCATCGGCTCCATCGTCGCATGCGCCAGATAGGGCACCGCATAATCTGCCTCGACGATCCTTTCGCGCGGCGCATCGGCGAAGGCGGTGTCGACGTCGCCATTGTCGCGCATCACCGAGCCCTTGGCGCTGAGCGCCTGCTTCAGCACATCGGAGATGGCGGCGCTGCTGAGCGGATATTCGGGATCGGACCACTGGGCGTCGATCGCCTCGGCCGCCTTGAACGCAGCCCAGGTATTTTCCGCGATGATGCCGAAGCCATGGCCGTAATTCGTCTCGAGCGGCACGATCTTGATCACGCCGGGCATTTTTTCGGCCCGGGAGAGATCCGCCTTGACCGGCTTTGACCAGAAGCGCGGGCTCATCTTGACAGTGCCGTAGAGCATGTTCGGCAGCCGGACATCGATGCCGAAGATCGGCGCCCCGGTGACCTTAGCCAGCATGTCGATGCGCTTCTGCGGTTTTCCCAGCAGTTTCCAGTCGGCCCGGTTCTTGAGCCTGACTTCGGCCGGCGGCGCCATCGCGGCAGCGGCCACGGCAACCGCGCCATAGGTCAGCGACTTGCCGGATGCCTTGTGCAGGATCGAACCGTCTGCCGTTTCCAGATCGGCTGCTGCAACGCCCAGTTTCTGCGCCGCCGCAGCGATCAGCAACTGCCGGGCGGCGGCGCCCGCTTGCCGCATCTTGTCAAAACCATCGCGTGTCGAAGCCGAACCACCGGTGCCCTGCAGGGCAAGGTATTTGCCGACCACACCGAGGCCCGAGCGCACCGCTTGCGCGGTCATGCTCTCGTCGAAGAAGGCGAACGGACCGCCCTCTTCAAGGATCGCGGCGTTGTAATACGCGTGCGAGGCCGGCCCGTGCTCGACCTTGACCCGGTCGAGGCCGACATCGAGCTCTTCTGCGACCATGGCGGCAAGCGTCGTCGAAATGCCTTGCCCCATCTCGGCGCGCGGTGCGACGATGGTGATGGTGTTGTCGGCGCCGACCTTCACATAGGGGTTGAAAGTCGCCTCGCCCTTGCCGAGCTCGGCCTCGAGCGGGTTCGGGAACGGCTTGCGATAATAGTAATAGCCGACGGCGACGCCGCCCGCGACAGCGGCAGCGCCGATCAGAAACGTGCGGCGGGCGATCTTTCCGACACTGGCCATGGTCAGAGCCCCGCCGTCTTGAGCGCCGCGGCCTTCTTGATGGCCGAGCGTATCTTCGGATAGGTGCCGCAGCGGCAGAGATTGCCGCCCATGGCGTTGTCGATGTCGGCATCGCTCGGATCCGCGATCTCGTCGAGCAGCGCCACCGCGCTCATGATCTGGCCGGCTTGGCAGTAGCCGCATTGCGCGACCTGTTCCTCCAGCCATGCCTGCTGCACCGGATGCAGCTTGCCCGCCGTGCCGATGCCTTCGATGGTGGTGACGGCGCCACTGACCTCACCAACCGGAAGCGAGCAGGAACGCACCGGCTGACCGTCGACATGCACGGTGCAAGCACCGCAGGCAGCGATGCCGCAGCCGAACTTCGGCCCGGTCTTGCCAATGAGATCGCGCAGCGCCCACAGCAGCGGCATGTCCGGATCGGCATCGATGTCGAATGACTGCCCGTCGACGGTGAGGCGCATGGGGATACCCTTTGTTGTCGTCCATTGCCCAAGGACGAAGCGTCCTCCCTGGGTCGCTTCCCTTGATACAGATTGACAAATTACGTCATTTTGTCAATAACGATTTTGCAGGATAGAATTGCGTTATGAATCGCGTCGAGGACATCGCCATCGCCGACCCCAAACGCGTCCGTATCCTGGACGGCGCGATGAAGGTGTTTTTGGCCTATGGCTTCTCCCGCACCACCATGGATGATATCGCCCGCGCCGCGGACATGTCGCGGCCGGCGCTCTACCTCCTGTTTAAGAACAAGACCGACATTTTCCGCGCCATCGCCATGATGATCCTGTCGCGCTCGGTCGAGGCGGCAAAAATGGCTCTGGCCGGCGACGGCGCTTTCACCGATCGTATGATGCGAGCCATCGACGAGGCATTCATCTCGATGATGGGCGCGGTCATTGCCTCGCCGCATGGCGCCGAATTGCTGGACATGAAATCGAGCCTTGCCGATCTGGTCGGCTGCTGGCGCGGCAGCCTAGGCGAACATATCGCTACCGCGATCGAAGGCGAAGCAGCCAGGAACGGCGTCGATCTGGCGGCCAGGGGCCTGTCGACGCAACTGCTTGCCGACATGCTGCTCGACGGGCTGGAAGGCATGAAGGCGCGTGTCAGAGATCCGGAGGGGCAGCGGCAGGCGGCCGCTGCGCTGATCAGGGTGATTGATCTGACCTTGAAACGAGGATGAAGCCAAGCTGTACCGGGTTTCAGTTCAGGCCCGACGGCGAACCGCCTCCGGATTTTTGCGCACAGCGAGGAATTCCTTGACCCGCCGGCCAGGAGCCGGACCGCGCACCGGCTTGAAACCGTCATCGAGTTCGCCGGAGAGATCGAGCGTCGGGTGCTTGCCGACGGCATCGTAATTCTCTTCCAGCCAGTCGCTGGCGGCGGTGCGGCCGAGATCTCTGAGATAGGTCAGGAACGCCCATTCGGCATTGACCTTCGAGGACGCCGACAGGTCCTTGAACGCCTCATCGGCATCGATGCGGTGCATGCGGATGTCGCGGTATTCGCCATGCGGCAGACGACCGGCGGCAATCAGCTCCTTGACGAAGGCGATCGAGCGGAATTCGCGCAACAGCCCGGCGTTGAAGGTGATCTCGTCGATGCGGTTCTGGATCTCGTTGGCGCTTCTTGGTGTTCCCTCTCGCACCACCGGATTGATCTGCACCAAAAGCACGTCCTCGGTCGCCGCCGTCTTGAAGAACGGATAGAGCGCCGGATTGCCGCCATAACCGCCATCCCAATAGGGCACGCCCTTGATCTCGACGGCGCGGAACAGTTGCGGCAGGCAGGCCGAGGCCATCACCGTGTCAAGGTCGATCTCGCCGTCGGAAAAGACGCGCAGCTGCCCGGTCTCGACATTGGTTGCCGAAATGAACAGCTCCATAGACTTGCAGGCGCGGACATTCTTGAAATCGATCTCCTGCGCGACGACGTCGCGCAGCGGGTTGAGGCCGAGCGGGTTGGCGACATAGGGCGAGAACACCCGCGACATGGTGTCGAAGAAGACATAGCCCGGCGTGTTCTCGATCGACCAGTTACCCCAGGCGACATCCCACGGCATGCGCTGCACCGGGCTGAACCGGCCCTTGGCCGCCACCGCACGCCAGAAATCGTCGAGCTTTTGCCGCGCGCCGTCAACTCCGCCGCGGACGAAACCGTCGGCCAACGCCACCGCGTTCATGGCGCCGGCACTGGTGCCGGACACTGCTGATAGCTCAAGCCTGCCGTCCTCCAGCAACCGGTCGAGCACACCCCAGGAAAAGGCCCCGTGCGAGCCGCCGCCCTGAAGCGCTATGTTGATCTTCTTCGTCTCCTCCGCCTTGCCGTTTTTGGTCATGGCGTCGTCCTTGATCTGTCCGTTTGGGGTGATGAGAAAATTTTAGGCCTCACGCGGCGGTCCAGCCGCCGTCGACCGAGAGATGCGTGCCGTTGACCTGCGCCGCCGCATCCGAACACAGGAACACCGTTGCTGCCGCGATCTGCTCGACCGTGACGAATTCCTTGGTCGGCTGCTTGTCCAGCATGACCTCGCGAATGACGGTCTCGCGATCCATGTTGTGGGCTTTCATCTGGTCGGGGATCTGCGCCTCGACCAGCGGTGTGAGCACATAGCCCGGGCAGATGGCGTTGCAGGTGATTTTTTCACGCGCCAGTTCAAGGGCGACCGTCTTGGTCAATCCCATGATGCCGTGCTTGGCCGAAACATAGGCCGACTTGAACGGCGAGGCGACCAGGCCGTGCGCCGAGGCGATGTTGACGATCCGGCCGCCGCCGGCCTGTTTCATCAATGGAATTGCGGCTGCGATGGTGTGAAAGGCCGACGACAGGTTGATGGCGATGATGGCGTCCCATTTCTCGATCGGGAAGTGTTCAACCGGCGCGACGTGCTGGATGCCGGCATTGTTTACGAGTATATTGACCGACCCGAATGTCTCGGCCGCCTTGGCGATCAGCGCCCGGCATTCGGCAGGCTTGGACATGTCGGCCTTGATGTAGGCAGATTTCACTTCGTGCTGTTTGGCGATCGCATCGGCGACGGCGTGGTCGGCGGCCGTGTCGGAGAAGGAGTTGACGACGACGTTGTGGCCTTCGGCCGCCAGCGCCTGGGCGATGGCCAGGCCAATGCCCGATGTGGAGCCGGTGATTACAGCGGTTTTTCTGGCGGCCAAGGGCGGAATCCTCTGATTGCGGCAAGAGCGGACTTATGTTGCAGTGCAGCATATATGCTCAATGCGACGCAATAACAGCGGCCAGAATTTTTCGACGAGATGAAATTTTCGTCATGAGCGGCCGCATGGCCGCTCGCCGGGAGAGTATCGGTCGGACCGCCCGTCGCTCGATGGGCGCCGAAAAGCTTCAGGCAACCAGGTCCGGCACCGGCCCGACGTAGCGCGACTGCGGACGGATCAGCCGCCCGGTCGTCTGCTGCTCGCGCGCATGCGCAACCCAGCCAGCGACACGCCCGGCGGCAAAGACATTGCTGAAAGCTTGCGACGGAAAGCCCGCCGCTTCCAAAAGCAGCGCGGTGTAGAACTCGACATTGGTCTGCAGCGAGCGCGACGGCTTTGCGACCCGAAGCACGTCGAGCGCCGCTTGTTCCACTGTCTCCGCGAAGGCCAGTCGGCGGCCGGTTTCGCCCTCGCCGCCGAGCTGCCGCACCACCGCTTTCAGTACATCAGCGCGCGGATCACGCACACGGTAGATGCGATGGCCGAAGCCCATGATGCGCCTGCCGTGTGCGATCTCGTCGCGCAGCCAGCCGGCGGCATCGCCATGCGCGGCGATCGCATCCAGCATCTCGATCACCGGGCCTGGTGCGCCGCCATGCAACGGCCCTTTGAGCGCGCCAAGCCCGGCCTGCACGGACGACGTCAGGCCGGCCTGTGTCGACGCCACCACGCGCGTCGCAAAGGTCGATGCGTTGAGGCCATGGTCGCAGACGGTCACCAGATAGGTGTCGAGCGCTTTCGCCAGCGCTGGCGAAGCGACGCCACCTCTCAGCATCCTCAACATGTCGGCGGCATGATCGGCCCGGCTGTCCGGCGCGATCGGCCGCTCGCCGCGCTGCAGGCGCAGCAGGGCCGGCGTCAGCACCGCGGGGGTCGCGATCAGCAGTAACGCGTCGGCAAGCGTGTCGTCGTCCGGCAGCAGCGCCATGCCGACGCGCATGGCGCTGTAGACATCGAGCGACGCCAGCAAGGGCAGCGACGGCACAAGCCGTTCGAACACGTCGGCTCGCGCCTGGCCCAATGCCCGCGTCAGCTCCGCATCACCGGGAAGGTCGTCGAAAAAGCCTTCGAGCAGCAGGCGCACCACCTGGGCGTAGTTCCAGCGGCCGGCCAGCTCCGACAGCGAATGGCCTCGGATCGTCAGACGACCGCCCAGACCATCCACATCGGACAAAACTGTTTCCGCCGCCACCACGTCATCAAGCCCATTCGCCATAGCCTTGTCTCCTTGAAGCATTTCCGGATCGGAGATAAGGCTGGGCAACGTGTCCATCAATCTTGATCAATAGAATCAATATCCGAGCTCGATATGTCCGAGTGGTTGTCCCGGGAAGAAGCGCTTGAACGCCTCAAGGTGCGGGCACAGACGCTCTACGCCTATGTCAGCCGTGGGCGCATCGGCATGCGGCCCGACGGCGCCGATCCGCGCCGCAGCCAATATCGTGCCGACGACATAGCCGCGCTGGCAACGCGGAGGGCGCGCGGGAGGAGCCCCTCGGCCATCGCCGAAAGCGCGATCGCCTGGGGCGAGCCGTCGATCGTCACCTCGATCTCGACCGTCTCGCACGGTCGGCTCATCTATCGCGGGCAGGACGCCGCAGCGCTTTCTGAATATGCCATATTGGAAGAAACGGCCGCAGTGCTCTGGGCTCTGCCGGAACCGGTGGCTTTCGAAGCACCGTCGCCGGATGCGCCCCATCAGCCTGGCCGGGCCGCGGCCCTTGTGCAACTTGCCGTACTTGCCGGCCAGGGCCGCCCATCTCTTGGGCGCAGCGCCGCCTCCCTGCATGCCGATGCCGCGCGCGCGGTCGGCGTGCTGGCCAGCGCGCTGGGCGCTCCGGCGGGACCGAATCCGGTCCATCAGCGGCTGGCGCAGGACTGGTCGGTGGACGCCGGCGGCGCCGATGCGATCCGCCGCGCGCTTGTCCTGCTTGCCGATCACGAATTGAATGCGTCCACCTTCGCCGCACGCGTCGCGGCCTCGACCGGCGCGCCGCTGGCCGCTTGCCTGCTGGCGGGACTGGCGACACTGTCAGGACCACGCCATGGCGGCGCCGCCGATGCTGTGATGCAGCTGGCGGACGACGCCGCACGGCACGGCACTGACGCGGCTCTCCGCCGCTGGCTCGATCATGATCGGCCGTTGCCGGGCTTCGGCCACCCGCTCTACCCCGAAGGCGATGCCAGGGCGGCTGCATTGCTGGCAACGGTCGCTGTCGATCAGGTCTTGCTGTCGCTACGCGACGCCGCCTTTGCAGCGACCGGCGCGCACCCCAACGTCGACTTTGCCCTCGCCGCGCTGACGCGCGGCCTTGGCTTGCCGCGCGACGCACCGTTCCGTCTGTTCGCGCTCGCACGCAGCGTCGGTTGGTCCGCGCACGCCATCGAACAAGTAACCAGCGGAGGCCTTATCAGGCCGCGCGGCCGCTATGTGGGATTGCTGCTCTAAGATCGCGAGAGCGGTATGCGTCTCACGACATCGTGTCGAGCTTGCGCTGCATGGCCGCGATCTGGTCCTTCAGTTCCTGCAGGTCGTCGGGCTTGTCAGCCGTTTCCTTCCTGGACGGCTCGGGCGTGGGCGTGGCGGCTGGTGAGGTGCCTGCGGGCGGAAACGGCGTGAACAGCCGCATCGCATTCTGGAACATCTCCATGTTGCGGCGCGTCTGCTCCTCCAGCGCCTTGATCGGCGTGGTGATCTTCATCATGTCGAGCGGCGACTTGCCGAGCGCCCCCTTCATCTGCTCGCGAAAGCGCTCCTGCTCCTTAGAGAAGGCGAGCATCGACTGTTCGAGGAAGCTCGGCACGATCATCTGCATCTGGTCGCCATAATAGGCGATCAACTGACGCAGGAACGGGATCGGCAGCATGTTCTGCCCATCCTTGTTCTCCAGTTCGAAGATGATCTGAGTCAGCACCGGATGCGTGATGTCGTCGCCGGTCTTGGCGTCCTGGACAGTGAACTCCTCGCCCTTCTTGACCATCTCGGCCAGATCCTCGAGCGTCACATAGGTGCTGGTGCCGGTGTTGTAGAGGCGGCGATTTGCGTATTTCTTGATGATGATCGGATCGTCTTTCGCGGCCATCTACATCCTCCCGGGGACACCGACGCGCCCAGAGAAAGCCGCCGGTAACGATTGTGCCTTTTTTGAGGATATGCGCAAAAGCCTCACAATTCCAAGCAGTTTGTGCACTGCGGGATCACGAAATGCTGCATAGCAGGCAAAATATGCTGCGCAGCAATGGATGGAGCGCCGCATCCGCAAGGCGCGACCTGCTTGCCGCGCATGGACCCCCATGCCCATTTCCGGTTTGACTTGGGGTTGGGAAAGGGCAAGAAAAGTCCCCAACGACAGAACGACACCCATGAAGTCTGGAGAAGAAAATGTCCGCTTCCATCGTCATTGCCAGTGCGGCGCGCACGCCCGTCGGCTCTTTCAACGGCGCCTTCGCTGCCACCCCGGCGCATGAGCTCGGTGCCGTCGTCATCAGGGAATTGCTGTCGCGTGCCGGTGTCGAACCAGGCGAGGTCGACGAGGTCATCCTCGGTCAGGTGCTGACCGCCGCGCAAGGGCAGAACCCGGCCCGCCAGGCATCGATCAATGCCGGCCTGCCCAAGGAAACCACCGCCTGGGGCCTCAATCAGGTTTGCGGCTCGGGCCTGCGCGCCATTGCGCTCGGCATGCAGCAGATCGCCACCGGCGATGCCAAGGTGATCGTCGCAGGCGGCCAGGAATCGATGTCGCTTTCGACGCATGCGCAGCACCTGCGCGCCGGGGTCAAGATGGGTGACTTCAAGCTGATCGACACCATGATCAAGGACGGACTGTGGGATGCCTTCAACGGCTATCACATGGGCAACACCGCCGAAAACGTCGCGCGTCAGTTCCAGATCACCCGCGACGACCAGGATCAGTTCGCGCTTGCCTCGCAGAACAAGGCCGAGGCCGCGCAGAAGGCCGGCAAGTTCAAGGACGAGATCGTCGCCGTTACCCTCAAGGGCAAGAAGGGCGACACCATCGTCGACCAGGACGAGTATATCCGCCACGGCGCCACGCTCGACGCCATGACCAAGCTGAAGCCGGCCTTCGACAAGGACGGCACCGTGACCGCCGCCAACGCCTCCGGCATCAATGACGGCGCCGCCGGCGCACTGCTGATGAGCGAAGCGGAAGCGGTGAGGCGTGGCATCACCCCGCTGGCACGCATCGTGTCCTGGGCAACAGCCGGCGTCGATCCGCAGATCATGGGCACGGGACCTATTCCCGCCTCGCGCAAGGCATTGGAAAAGGCCGGCTGGTCGGTCGGCGATCTCGACCTGGTCGAGGCCAACGAGGCCTTTGCCGCGCAGGCCTGCGCCGTCAACAAGGACATGGGCTGGGATCCCTCGATCGTAAACGTCAATGGCGGCGCCATCGCCATCGGCCATCCGATCGGTGCGTCCGGCGCGCGCGTCTTCAACACGCTGGTCTTCGAGATGCGCCGGCGCGGCGCCAAGAAGGGGCTAGCGACCCTATGCATCGGCGGCGGCATGGGCGTCGCGATGTGCGTGGAAGCGCTCTAAAGTGAAGTGAATAGCGAATGGGAGTAGCGAATAGGGAAGAATAGCGTCAGCGCGACGGGGCATCAAATCCCACTCGCTATTCGCTGCTCCCCATTCGTTCCCCGACCAAAGGGAGGAGAGCGCATGACCAAGGTAGCAATCGTCACAGGCGGATCACGCGGTATCGGCGCGGCGATCTCGATCGCATTGAAGACCGTCGGCTATTCCGTTGCCGCGAACTATGCCGGCAACGACGCCGCGGCGGCGAAATTCAAGGCCGAGACCGGCATTCCGGTCTACAAATGGTCGGTCGCCGACTATGATGCCTGCGCCGCCGGCATCAAGCAGGTCGAGGCCGATCTCGGCCCGGTTTCGGTGCTGGTCAACAATGCCGGCATCACCCGCGACGCCATGTTCCACAAGATCACGCGCGAACAGTGGAAAGAGGTCATCGACACCAACCTGTCCGGCGTTTTCAACATGACGCATCCACTGTGGAGCGGCATGCGCGACCGCAAGTTCGGCCGCGTCATCACCATCTCCTCTATCAACGGCCAGAAGGGCCAAGCCGGCCAGGTCAACTATTCCGCCGCCAAGGCCGGCGACATCGGTTTCAGCAAAGCTCTCGCTCAAGAGGGTGCTCGGGCCGGCATCACCGTCAACGTCATCTGCCCAGGCTACATCGCCACCGAAATGGTCAAGGCGATCGACGAGAAGGTGCTGAACGACCGCATCATTCCGCAGATCCCTGTCGGCCGCCTCGGCGAACCGGAAGAGATCGCGCGCTGCGTCGTCTTCCTCGCATCCGAAGATGCGGGCTTCATCACCGGCTCGACCATCACGGCCAATGGCGGCCAGTATTTCGCCTGACGACGCGGCGATATAGCGGTAGCTCGACGGGCCGGAGCACACCGGCCCGTTTCTCGCTGGCAGCCTGTCATTCGACATGACCCAATCCGGCACGTAAAGGTTAACAGCTGCTGCGGCCCTGTGCGAAACCAGTTCCCCAGCCTGTGGATTCTCGGTGGATAAGCTGTTCACAACACAAGATATTGGGGTGAACAAACAGGGAAAATTGAGCCAACGCTGATTCGTCGCCGATTCGTTCCGGCTTTGACCGGAACGTTAACGACGACAGCCGGAATCGCTTGCCAATTCCTTAATGCCGATTAACAAAGATCAACAATTTCATAAGCTTGGCTGAGGCACGGCAGGCCATTGTGATTGTTTGTCGGCAAAGATTAACGGCAATGTCCTCCTAGCATGAAACGGGCCAGTTCAGCGATTCAGCATGTGGTGAGTTCAGCAGCCCAAAAATCCACATGTAGCCGTGAACAAAAGCTGAATCTGCGGGAGTCACTGATTCGTCGCCGATTCGTTCCAGACTCGTTCTATCCGTTAATCGGCAAGCGATCTGGAGCTTGACACGAACGACTTCGAGCCGACGGCGGAACATTCCGCTTTCGCTTCGCGCCCGAAATCCCTATGTGTCGCCTGTCATACGCGCCACGCAAGGCGCGCTCCCGACAACCAGAGGCCAGAAAGCCTTAGTTCCAGGTCGATGAACATCCAGCCCAAACACACCGAGCCGCTGATCCTGTCGGGCCGCGACGTGACCGCCGTGCTAGGGCCGACCAACACCGGCAAGACCCATCTCGCCATCGAACGCATGGTGGCGCATGAAAGTGGCATCATCGGCCTGCCGCTCAGGCTGCTGGCGCGCGAAGTCTACGCTCGCGTCTGCGAAAAGGTCGGCGCGCACAAGGTCGCGCTCATCACCGGCGAGGAAAAGATCCAGCCGGCAGGCGCCAGATATTCGGTCTGCACGGTCGAGGCCATGCCGCGCGAGACCGACGCCGCCTTCGTCGCCATCGACGAAGTACAGCTCGCCGGCGACCTCGAGCGCGGCCACATTTTCACCGACCGCATCCTGCACCTGCGCGGCCGCCAGGAAACGCTGCTGCTCGGTGCCGCCACCATGCACGGCATCCTGCAGCGCCTGCTGAGGGGTGTCTCCGTGGTGACGCGGCCGCGACTGTCGCACCTTGCCTATGCCGGCTCCAAGAAGCTGACACGCCTGCCGCGGCGCACGGCGATCGTCGCCTTCTCCGCCGACGAGGTCTACGCCATCGCCGAGCTGATCCGCCGCCAACAAGGCGGTGCCGCCGTCGTGCTCGGCGCGCTTTCCCCGCGCACCCGCAATGCGCAGGTGGCGCTGTTCCAGTCCGGCGATGTCGACTATCTCATCGCCACCGACGCCATCGGCATGGGGCTCAACCTCGATCTCGACCACGTCGCCTTCGCCCAGAACCGCAAGTTCGACGGCTTCCAGTACCGCAATTTGACGGCGGCCGAGCTTGGCCAGATCGCCGGCCGCGCCGGCCGGCATCTGCGTGACGGCACCTTCGGCGTTACCGGCCAGGTCGACCCGCTGGACGAGGATCTGGTCCAGAAGATCGAAGGCCATGATTTCGATCCGGTGAAGGTGCTGCAATGGCGCACCGCGCAGTTTGACTTCGCCAGCCTCGACGCGCTGAAGCGCTCGATCGAAACCAACGCTCCAGTCGAGGGGCTGACGCGCGCGCTGCCTGCGGTCGACGCGCAGGCGCTCGAGCATCTGTCGCGCGACGAGGACATCCGCGCACTCGCCACCAATGCCAAACGTGTGGCGCTGCTGTGGGAAGCCTGCGCCTTGCCCGACTACCGCAAGATCGCGCCGGCCCAGCATGCCGACCTCATCGCCTCGATCTACACGGACCTTGCACGCCACGGCCATGTCGACGAGAATTACATGGCCGAGCAGGTGCGCCGCGCCGACACCACCGAGGGCGACATCGACACGCTGTCGCATCGCATTGCCCAGATCCGCACCTGGACATTCGTGTCGAACCGGCCCGGCTGGCTGGCCGATCAGGCACACTGGCAGGAAAAGACGCGCGAAATCGAAGACAGATTGTCGGATGCGCTGCATGAGCGGTTGACGAAACGCTTCGTAGACCGCAGGACTTCCGTCCTCATGCGGCGCCTTAGAGAAAATACCATGCCTGAAGCCGAAATTAGCCCTACCGGAACCGTCCTCGTCGAAGGCCACCATGTCGGCGAGCTGCAAGGGTTCCGCTTCACCGCCGACCAGACCGCCGGCGGCGAAGACGCCAAGGCGGTGCGCACCGCCGCCCAGAAGGCGCTGGCAGCCGAGTTTGAGGCGCGCGCCGAACGCTTCGGCGCCTGCGCCAATGGCGACATCGCGCTCGGCTCGGACGGCACGCTGCGCTGGATCGGCGCGCCGATCGGGACGCTGGTCGCTGGCGAGGACGCGTTGAAGCCGCGGCTGGTGCTGCTGGCCGATGAACAACTGACCGGCCCAGCCCGCGACAAAGTCGCCGCGCGTGCCGAGCGTTTCGTCAATTTCCAGATCGAAACGCTGCTGAAGCCGCTGGTCGATCTGAAGAACGCCGACCAGATTTCCGGCATCGGCCGTGGCATCGCCTTCCAGTTGGTCGAGAATTTCGGCCTCATCAACCGCCGCGATATCGCCGAGGAGATGAAGTCGCTCGACCAGGAAGGTCGCGCCGCACTTCGTCGACTTGGCGTGCGCTTCGGCGCCTATCATGTCTTCGTGCCGGCGCTGATCAAGCCGGCGCCTGCCGGGCTGGTGACGTTACTGTGGGCGCTGAAGAACGATGGCAAGGACAAGCCGGGCTTTGGCGACGTGGTCCATGCGCTCGCCTCCGGCCGCACCTCGGTGGTCATCGATCCTGCCTTCGACAAGACCTTCTACAAGCTCGCCGGCTATCGCAATCTCGGCCGCCGCGCCGTGCGCATCGACATCCTGGAACGGCTGGCGGACCTGATCCGTCCGGCGACCAACTGGAAGCCCGGCCTCGGCCAGCGTCCGGACGGCGCCTATGACGGCCAGTCCTTCATGGTGACGCCGCCGATGATGTCGATCCTCGGCGCCACCGCCGACGACATGGAAGAAATCCTCAAAGGTCTCGGCTACCGTGCCGAGCCGAAGCCGGCCGTCGAGGTCAAGGCGCGGCTCGAAGCACAAGACAATGCCGCGCGCGAAGCGGTGGCGGCGAAACTTGCGGCGGAAGAGGCTGCAAAAGCCGAGCAGGCCAAAGCAGCGGAAGTCGCGGCAGTCGACGCGGCGGTGGTCGAGGGTTCGGAGCCGACTGCCGCCGAGGCCGCTATCGAAGCTCCGGCCGAGTTCATCGCGGAAAAGGCAGCAGAGCCTGTCGTGGAAGCGCCAACCGAAGCTTCGGCCGAAGCCACGGGAGAAGTTCCGTTCGCGGCGGAAGCGCTCGCTGACGTCACTGTCACCGAAAGCGGCAGCGCCCTCACCTCCCCCTCGATAGGGGAGGTCGCGGCGCGAAGCGACGCGGGTGGGGGTGATAGCGCTGACGATACAGGTGGTGCTGACGATACCGTCGCTCCCCCCACCCCGGCGCTGCGCGCCGACCCTCCCCACGAGGGGGAGGGTGAAGCCGGCGAGCCTGTACCGGAAGCCGAAGCGCCAAAACCCATCCTATTGTGGCGTCAGGGCCGTTTTGATCAGCGCCCGCGCAACCGCGACGACAACCGCAGGAACAATCGCCCACGCAACGGACAAGGGCGCGGCCGAGGCGACGCACCCGCGAATACCGCCGGCGCAGCGGCCGCGGCTGCACCCGGAGAACGTCCAGCCCATGAAGGCCGCCGCGATGGAGCCGGCAAGCCGCGCTTCGATCGCTCGAAGTTCAAGCCCAAGCCGCAGGCCGAAGGTGAGCAGCGGCGTGACGGACGGCCGCAAGGTGAACGTCCCGATCGCCGTGAAGGCCGGCCCGACTGGAAGGGTGGCAGGCAGGATGGCAAGGGTGGTCCGCAAGCCGGAAAGCCCGCCTTCCAGCCAAAGCCACGCGAGGAGCGCCCGGTGCGCTTCGATCCGGACTCGCCCTTCGCCAAGCTCGCCGCATTGCGCGACCAGTTGAAGAAGTAGAACCTGGCTCGCTTCGATGGTTGCTGAAGGCCGCCAGCGTATCGACAAATGGCTGTTCTTCTCGCGCGCCGTGAAATCGCGGTCGCTGGCGGCAAAGCTGGTGGTTGCCGGCCGGGTTCGCATCAATCGCGACAAAGCAGCGCAGGCCTCCGATCTGGTCAAGCCTGGCGACGTGCTGACCATCACGCTTGAGCGACGCATCTTCATCTGGAAGGTGCTCGGCGCCGGGGTGCGGCGCGGCCCGGCCGAAGAGGCCCGCACGCTCTATGAAGATATCTCACCACCGCCCGCGCCGAAGGGCGAAGCCCCTCCAGATGCAATTCCAGCGCTGCGCGAGGCCGGCAGCGGCCGCCCAACCAAGAAAGAACGCCGCCAGACCGAGCGCTTGCTTGGCGAAGACTGATGCCTGGCACCCAAGAACGCGCAGCGGTTTTGGGACAGCGACATGCCCTAGGCGAAAACCGAACGCGGCAAACAAGACACTCCACGGGACATGATCGACTTCCGCCGGGCCTGCCCTCTGGAATTCCATTCCGGAAACATCGGCACCGCCCGCAATGGCTACCCTTGCAAGCGACCGATAAAGGCGTTACCTCACGGAAAAAGCCCAACAAAAATGGGACGTCCCGGAGCCGACCGATGACCTATGTCGTGACCGACAATTGCATCAAATGCAAATACATGGACTGCATCGAGGTCTGTCCGGTCGACTGTTTCTACGAAGGCGAGAACATGCTCGTCATCCATCCCGACGAGTGCATCGACTGCGGCGTCTGCGAACCGGAATGCCCGGCCGACGCGATCAAGCCCGACACCGAGCCCGGCCTCGACAAATGGCTGCAGATCAACACCGAATACGCCGACAAATGGCCCAACATCACCGCCAAGAAGGAGCCTCCGGCAGACGCAAAAACCTTTGATGGCGAAGCCGGCAAGTTCGAGAAATACTTCTCCGCCGAGCCCGGCGAAGGCGATTGACAACACGGCCGCAATGGCCGGTATTACGTGGCGCAAGAGACGCGCCACATTAACCGCCTTGACAAGCGGCGTCGGCCTGTGGCCTTCGCCGGTGCAGCAAAACCTTGATTCTTCCGACTTTTTGTGTTACATCAGCCAAACATGCCGGTGACACAACGTCGATTTATGGCGCAGACGCCCCAAATCACTGAAAGGTGAAAAACCCATTCCGGACCAGAGCGATCTGGGCCAGGCGGTCGCAATATTGCGTTTGCCGGTCCGGCTTTTCCGGTGGGTTCATCTGTTGTGCGGCTAACGGTCGGTTCCCCCGATCGCGCGAGTTCGGGCCGGCAGGACGCCGGTACCACAACAAGGAGTTCAGGGCGTAATGGCAACGATCACCCCGCAGAAGAAGTCCACCGCTGCGCGTCACGGTTTCAAGACCGGCGAATACATCGTCTATCCGGCGCATGGCGTCGGTCAGATCGTGTCGATCGACGAGCAGGAAGTTGCTGGACACAAGCTGGAACTGTTCGTCATCGACTTCCAGAAGGACAAGATGCGCCTGAAGGTGCCGGTCGCCAAGGCGACCTCCATCGGCATGCGCAAGCTGTCGGAAGAGGACTACGTCGAGCGCGCGCTGAAGGTCGTGCAGGGCCGCGCTCGCGTCAAGCGCACCATGTGGTCGCGCCGTGCCCAGGAATATGATGCGAAGATCAATTCGGGCGACCTGATCTCGATCTCGGAAGTCGTGCGCGACCTCTACCGCGCCGACAACCAGCCGGAGCAGTCCTATTCCGAGCGTCAGCTTTACGAGGCGGCACTCGACCGCATGGCCCGCGAGATCGCGGCCGTCAACCGCATGTCGGAAACGGAAGCCGTGCGCCTGATCGAGGTCAACCTCAATAAGGGTCCTAAGCGTGGCGCCAAGGCCGACAATGAGGAAGCCGAGCAGGAAGAAGCTGCCTGAGCTTTTTCGCCTTTGAATTCATGAAAAACCCGGCCTCGCGCCGGGTTTTTCATTGCTGACCACCCTCCCCCTTGCGGGAAGAGTCGCTGCGAAGCGGCGGGGTGGGGGTGCAGCGCCAATCTAGGAAGAAATCGTCCCAGAGCCCTCGCCGCCACCTTCCCTCTCCGCCTCCTGCTTGAGCGTCGCAATAAACCGTTTGGTCCGTTGCCGCTCCGGATTGTTGAACAGTACCGCGGCTGGCCCCTTCTCAACGACGACGCCGGCATCGAGGAACACCACTTCCTGGGCGATCTTGGAGGCGAGGCGCAGATCATGCGTTGCCATCACCATGGTCGTGCCTTCGCTGGCAAGCTTGCCAAGCACGTCCACCACCTCTTGCGCCAGCTCCGGGTCGAGCGCCGAAGTCGGCTCGTCGCAGAGCAGCACTTTCGGCGACGGCGCCAAGGCGCGAGCGATCGCCACGCGCTGCTGCTGGCCGCCTGACAGGGTCGCCGGCCAGGCATCGGCCTTATGCGCCATGCCAACCTTCTCCAGCAAGGCAAGCGCCCGCTCGCGCGCCCGCTCGGTCGGCCATTTCAGCACCGTCACCAGCCCTTCCATCACATTTTCGATCGCGGTGCGGTGCGGAAACAGCTGAAAATTCTGGAACACCATACCGGTCCGCAGACGAAGGCGCTGGATATCCTTGGCCGGAACCCTGCCTCCAGGATGGAATTCGAGCGTCTCGTCGCCGATACGCACCGTGCCCGAGGTCGGAATTTCCAACAGGTTGATGCAGCGCAGCAGGGTGCTTTTTCCCCCACCCGAAGGGCCGACCAGCGCCGTGACGCTGCCTTCGGCAATGGTAACGGTCACGCCCTTCAGCACAAGATTGTCGCCGAAGCGCTTTTCGATGTTGGTGAGGCCGATCATGAGCGCGCCTCCAGGAAGCCGCCATAGCGGTTGAGCCGTTCTTCCAGCCGCGTCTGCAAGGCCGACAGCACCGAGCTCATCGCCAGATAGAGGATCGCCGCCTCGACATAGAGGATCAGCGGCTCATAGGTGGTGGCGACGATGCGCTGCGCGGCCTGGAACATTTCCGGCACGGTTATCGCGGCCGCCAGCGACGTGTCCTTGACCAGTGAGATGAAGGTGTTGGAGAGCGGCGGCACCGCGACCCGGCCGGCTTGCGGGAGAATCGTGCGCCGCATCGCCTGGCTCCAGGTCATGCCGATCGAATAGGCGGCTTCCCACTGGCCTTTCGGCACCGAGCCTATGGCCGCGCGGATGATTTCCGACGTGTAGGCGCCGATATTGAGCGTGAAGCCGATCAACGCCGCCGTGAAGGCGTCAAGCAGGATGCCGACCGACGGCAGGCCGTAGAAGATCAGGAACAGCTGCACCAGGAGCGGCGTGCCGCGAAAGATCCAGACATAGAAGCGCACAAGCGCGACCAATGGCTTGGGGCCGAACAGCCGGGCAAGTGCTGCACCCAGGCCAACCGTCAAGCCAAGAACGAAAGACAACAGCGTCAGCGGCACGGTAAAGATCAGCGCCGCCCACAGGAGCGAAGGCAGCGACACCATCATCAGTTGCAGCCAGTGCGGCACGTAGGACCTCCAAATGGTCGAGGCAGTCTGGTCAAGGCGCGAATGCGCCAGCCATATCACGCGAAAAGCGACGAGCCGTCAAAGACGGCTCGCCGCTCGATATGTCTCATGGGCCGGAGACCGGCCCACCTCACCGAACTACTTCGAAACGTCCTGGCCGAAATAGGTGTCGGCGATCTTCTTATAGGTGCCGTCGGCCTTGATGTCGGCCAGCGCCTTGTTGATCGCCGCGACCAGCTCCGGATCGCCCTTGCGCACGATGACGCCGGAATAGTCGGCGTTTTCCTCTTGCGCGGCGATCTTCACATTGGCGTCGGGCTTGTGCTTCTTGAAGTCGAGGAATGACAGGCTGTCGTTGATGGTGGCGTCGGCACGGCCGGTCAAAAGCAGCTGGATCGATTGGTCGAAGCCATCGGTGCCGACCAGCTCGGCGCCGTTCGTTTCGGCCAGCTTGCCAAAATTCGAGGTCAGCGACTGCGCCGACTTCTTGCCCTTGAGATCGGCGAAGCTCTTGATGTCGGTGTTGTCGCCGCGCACGATCAGCACCGCCTTGGAGGCGATGTAGGGATCGGAGAAGTCGTACTTGGCCTTGCGCGCGTCGGTAATGCCGACCTCGTTGATGACGGCGTCGTAGCGATTGGCGTCGAGACCGGCGATCAGTCCGTCCCACTTGCCTTCGAGGAACTCGGCCTGGACGCCGAGCTTGTCGGCGATCGCCTTGGCGATTTCGACGTCGAAGCCGACCAGCGCACCGGACGTGTCATGGTAGGTGAACGGTGCATAGGTGCCTTCCGTACCGATCTTGATGACACCGGCGTGCTTGATCTGGTCGAGATTGGGGCCGGCATGGCCTGATACGACAGCCAGAGCCTGCAGCGTTCCGGCGACGATGAGCGACTTGAGCCATTTCATTTTTCTGTGATCCCGTCCTTGGCCGGATATCCGGCATGTTGTGAGCGCTGGAAACTGACAGATGCAGGTCGAAAAAATAAGGAACAGAATTTCAAAACCACATCGTTTCTGAAATCAGATTCTCGGAATAACGTTCTTCAGTCGCGATCAGGACCATCGCGGATCATTCCCGCAATCCCTCGGGCAATACAATCCATCCGCCACGGTCGCGGAACCTTTCTCGCGCATGGCAGTTTTGGCTGTTCTAGGGCACGGCGCCGCCATTTCAACCCGGGCGCCAGCCGAGTTTGCAAAGTCATCCGCATCACCTGAGCCAGGGAGCGCCTCATGATGGAAGACACGGCAGGACGGATCATGGTCCGCGCGGCAATGAAGGCTCCCTACCTCGAACGTGACGAAGAGCATCGGCTTGCATTGCTCTGGAAGGAGGACAACGACCAGAACGCACTGCACAGCATCACTGTCGCTCATATGCGTCTGGTCATTTCCATGGCCTCCAAATTCCGCCATTACGGCCTGCCGCTTGGCGACCTGGTCCAGGAGGGTCATGTCGGCCTGCTCGAGGCCGCCGCCCGCTTCGAGCCGGAGCGCGAAGTGCGGTTCTCGACCTACGCCACGTGGTGGATCCGCGCCTCGATGCAGGACTACATCCTGCGCAACTGGTCGATCGTGCGCGGCGGCACCAGTTCGGCGCAGAAGGCCCTGTTCTTCAATCTGCGACGTCTGCGCGCCCGCCTGGCGAATGGCGCGGAGCCGCTGTCCAACGCGGCGCTCTATCGTGAAGTATCGGAGGCTCTCGGCGTCTCCGAAGCCGATGTGGCGATGATGGATTCGCGGTTGTCGGCGCCCGACTCCTCGCTCAACATGCCGATAGCCGACGACGCGGGCTCGACCGAGCGGATGGATTTCCTGGTCTCGGACGATCCTTTGCCCGACGAGGTCGTCGGCGATACGATCGATGTCGAGCGCCGTTCCGTGTGGTTGAAGGTGGCGCTCGCCGCCCTCAATGCACGCGAACTCCGGATCATCGAGCAACGCCGGCTGAGCGACGAGGGAGCAACGCTCGAGGCCCTTGGCGAGACGCTTGGCATCTCCAAGGAACGCGTCCGCCAGATCGAGGCGCGCGCCATGGAAAAGCTCAAGGTCGCGCTGGTGAAGCAGAATCCGGAATTTCTGGCGACCGCCGCCTGACGCCGTGATCTCCTGACGCAGGGCGACCGCCTCAGGCATCCGGCAACTTGCAGCGGGCTCTTACTTGTCGGTGACGATCTTGACCTTGTCTCCCGCCGAAACCGCGGCGCCCGGCGACAGCGCGTTGAGCACGCGGAACAGATTTAGCTTGCGGTCGACGCCAACCATCTGAGCCGAAAGCGAACCCATCGTCTGTCCGGGTTGAACGGTGACGACGCGGATATGCAGCGGCTTCAAAGCTGCCTTTTCGGCAGCACCGAGGATCCGGAACGATCCGCTGACCGAACGCGCGACGGTGTCCAGCGAGGTGCTGGCCGAAGGTGCCGCGGTCAGCAGCCGATAGACTTGGCCGCCGGCACGGATCACGGCGATGTCGAACTGCCAGCCTTCGGCGCCGGCATGTGCGGTCGCCGCCTCATTGCCGTTGATGGTCTCCTGCTTGACGCTGCTGTCGTCGAGACCAGCCACCCAGCCGCTGCGGATATAGTCGGCCAGCGCGCGGTTCTTGTCGATCGAGACGCCATCGAAGCGGATCGCGATGTCACCGGGGCCGGTTGCGGTCACCGCGGCGGCCGAATTGTCGATGATGAAGCCTTGCGGCACCGAGAAGGACACGCCGAGGCCCGGATGCAGGAAGGTTTCGCCGCGCACATAGCCTTCCTCAGGCGTGTCGCCGTAGAGCAGGCCGTCTATGCCGGCGAGGAAGGAATCGCGGTCGCGTGTGCCGACGCCCGGCGCGCCGAACTGGCGGGCATGGCGTTGTGCCAGATCGATGCGTTGCGGCGTGTTGGGGTGGGTGGCCAGGAAGTCGAGGCTGGCGTCGGTCGCGCCGCTGATCGAACGGAAATCGGTATAGGCCGACATCGACTGCAGGAAGCGGCCGGCGGCGAAAGGATCGTAGCCGGCCTCGCCGATCGATTTGATGCCGATGGCGTCGGCTTCCAGCTCCTGGTTGCGCGAGAATTGCGCGAGCCTGAGCTTGCCGCGGATCAGCGCCGCCTTAGCGGTCGGACTGTCGCCGAGCACGTCCGAGACGACCTTGGTCGCCAGGCCTTCCTCGGCCTCCAGTTGCTGTCGCTGCAGGCCGTGATTGGCGGTCACGTGGCCCATCTCGTGCGCGATAACAGCCGCAAGCTCGGCCGAATCATTGGCCAGAGCCAGGAGGCCGCGCGTGATGTAGAGATAGCCGCCCGGCAGCGCGAAGGCGTTGACGTTGGGCGAATTCAGGATGGTGATGCGATAAGTCTGCGTCGGGTTGGCCGACACCACCGTCAGACTGCCGACCACCTTGGCGACCATGCGCTCGAGTTTGGGATCGGAATATTCGCCGCCATAGGTCGCCAGGATGCGCGGGTGTTGCGCCTTGGCCAGTTCGGCGAGCTTGTTGTTGGCGCCGACATTGTCGACCGTGATCGGCTTGTCGGAAGGCTGGAAGCCGGATTCCTGAACCTCGGGCGGCGTGAACATCTGGCAGCTCGCAAGCGCCACGGCAAAGCCGGCCAGCGCGAGAAAGCGCGCCAGCGGTTTCATTCGTAGTGTGTTAGCGCCGATCGCCAGAACGGCTTCCTTTCGGGTCCCGGCGCATGATCACGAAAATCGGGGGCGATCTTCGGAATGTGTCATGCGCCACATCTCAACTGCTACAGGATCCATTGCCCGTCCCTTAGGGCGCAGGCGTCGGATACTGCAGGCAAATCACGGCCTGTGCCGGACCGGTAGGGCGGACCTAGCCACACTCCTCCAGTCATGGCAAGCAAGCGCCACATCGCCTGGAGCCGGTTTGACCGTAAATTATGTCCGCTTCCGGGCAACATCTCGTGATGCCGCATGTCAGGTACTCGCGCCGATATAGCGCCGGAACGCTTCCGGACCAGCCCCGGCAAAGAAATCATCCGCCTTGCCGGTTGCGGCAACCAGGCCATCGTCCAGAAACACCATGTTCTGGCCGATGCGACGGGCATCCTCGGGCTGGTGCGTGACGAACAGCACCGTCATGCCGCGTTCGGCGTGAACAGCGGCGACCATATCCAGCATGTCGTCGCGCAGCGCCGGGCCGAGCGAAGCGAAGGGTTCGTCAAGCAGCAGCACCGGCCGGTCGCGCACCAGCACGCGGGCCAGTGCGACACGCTGGCGTTCCCCGCCGGAGAGTTCGCGCGGCAGGCGCTTTTCCTTGCCGGCAAGGCCGGTGCGCTCAAGCGCCTCAGTGATCGCCGCATGATCCGCTTCGGTCAGCCGCAGGGATGGCGAGCGGCCGAGCCCGACATTCTGCGCGACGGTGAGATGCGCAAAGAGGTTGTTCTCCTGGAACACCATCGACACCGGTCGCATCGAGGGCGGTTCGACGCTGACATCGGCCCCGCCGATCAGCACGCGGCCCGACTGCGGGGTCTCGAAACCGGCAACCAGGTTGAGCAGCGTCGATTTGCCCGAGCCGCTCGGACCCATGATGGCGGTGATTTTCGCAGCGGCGAACTCGACGTCGAAGACAAGCGGCGCCTCGCCATAACTGAACGACACCTTGTCCAGCCGCACCGGAGCGCCCTTTTCAAGTCTGCTGGCTGCACTGTCACGCATCCCGGAGCTTCTCCCTTCCCAGCCAGTGCGCCGCCACGATCAAACTGAGGCAGACAAGGCCGAGCAGCAATGCCAGGCCGGCGGCGTCCTCGGTGCGGTAGCTGCCCATCCGAGCCAGGAGAAGGTAGGGCAATGTCTGCACGGAATCACTGCCGAACAAGGCAATGACGCCGAGATCGCCGAGCGACAATGCCATGGCGAAAGCGAACGCCGTGGCAAGCGGCCGCCGCAGCGATGGCCAATCGACCAGCATCAGCCGGTTCCAGCCCACAATGCCGAGCTGTGCACAAAGCCGTTCGTGACGCTCGCTGGCCGCATCATAGGCGGGGCGGATGGCGCGCAGGGCAAACGGCATCGCCATCACCGCGTTGACGGTGACAACCATGACCGGGGCGATGGCGAAGACATCGCCGACATGGCGCAGCAAGAGGAACCAGCCGGCGCCGACAACGATCGGCGGCACGACCAGGACAAAGCTGGCGCCGGTATCGGCGGCATGTTCGAGCAACGTCTTGCGGCCAGCCCGGCTGTTCAGCGCCAGTGCCCGCCGCGCCATGGTCAGCGCCAGCGACAACATCACCGATAGCAGCGCCGACAGGAAGCCGAGCACCACGCTGGTCAGCGTCGCCTGCCGGACAGTGGCCTCACCGGCCAGCCGGTCGAGATCGGCACCCAACCCGGCCATCACCGTCGCCGCCATCGGCCCGACGACGAACAGCAGCGCCAAAACGATGAGCATCGCGTTCAACCAGGTCTCGCCCCCGCCGACCGAGAGATAACGGCGTTGTGCGACAGGTAAATTGGTGTCGCCGACCACATTGGCGCCCAGCCGCGTCAGCGCCAGCATCACGATAAAGGTTAGGGCGATCTGCAGCAGCGTCAGCGTCACCGCGCGCGCGGGATCGAAATCGAAGCGCAGCGCCTGGTAGATGCCGACCTCCAGCGTCGTCGCGGCCGGCCCACCACCGAGCGTTAGTATGATCGTGAAGGATGTGATGCAGAGCATGAACACAAGCCCGGCGACACCCGGCAAGGCGGCGCGCAGCGTTGGCCATTCGATCAGCCTGAACGCCGACCGCGCCGCCATGCCGAGTTGGCTCGCCAGTCGCCATTGATCGGTTGGAATGGTTTGCAGCGCTTCGAGGAACAATCTTGTCGCCAGCGGCAGATTGAAAAAGACATGCGCGACGAGAATGCCGGACAGGCCATAGATGCCCGGCCAGCTTCCACCGCCGATCACGCCGGCGAAATAGCCGGCGCGGCCATAAAGCGCCAGGATGCCAAGCGCCGCAACGATGGCCGGCAGCGCCAGCGGTACGGCAAAGAGCTGCAGGATGAAGGCGCGGCCGGGAAAGCGTGGATGTCGCGACAGCGCGCGCGCCACGAACAGCGCGGGCACGACGGAAAGCAGCGCCGACAGGGCAGCTTGCCAGAGCGTGAAGCGGACGACGCGAAGCAGATAGGGGTCGAAGGCCGCCCAGGCACCGGAAAGGTCATGGACGCCCTCGAAAAGCAGGCCGGCAAATGCGCCGCCGATCAGCAACGCGATTGCGGCGAGCGCGGCAATTCCCGCGGTGATGCGGGGGTCAGAAGTGGCGCGTTGCACGCTGGATCACCAGTCTCCGGATCGCGGCACTTACAAAGGATTGCGTTCCTTCGTGCCGTAGAGCACTCATCTTTCGATCATACGGCCAGACTACTTGCTCATCACCGCCAGCCATTCGTCGACCCAGGCCTTGCGGTTGGCGGCAACCTCTTCAGAGCTGAACAGCAAGGTCTTGGTTGGCTTGACCAGTTTGCCGAAAGCCGGGTTGAGCGGTTTGTCGGTCTTCCCGGCCGGGAACATCCAGTTTGTCTCGGGGATGGCATCCTGGAATTTCGGTCCGGTCATGAAGGCCATGAACTCGGCCGCCAGCGGGTTCTTGGCCCCCGTCGTGGTGATGCCCGCCACCTCGATCTGCAGGTACTCGCCTTCCTCGAAGGAGGCCGCCTGGTAGCGTTCGGTGTTCTCGGCGACCATGTGGTAGGCCGGCGAGGTGGTGTAGGACAAAACCATCGGCGCCTCGCCCTTGGTGAACAGGCCATAAGCCTCGCTCCAGCCCGGCGTCACGGTCAGCACCTTCGCCTTGAGCTTGGCCCAGGCCTCCGGCGCCTTGTCGCCATAGACCGACTTCACCCACAGAAGTAGGCCGAGGCCCGGCGTCGAGGTGCGCGGATCCTGGATGACGATCTTGTCGTCAGCACTGCCTTCGACCAATTCCTTCAGGCTCTTCGGCGGTGTCTTCAGCTTCTCGGTGTCGTAAACAACGGCAAAGTAGCCGTAGTCAAAGGGGACAAAAGTATCGTCGCTCCAGCCACCTGGCACATTCACATCCGTCACCGGGCCATGCGGCGCGAACAGGCCTGACGCCTTGGCATCGGCGGTGAGATTGGTGTCGAGGCCAAGCACGATATCGGCCTTGGTCGATGCGCCTTCGAGCCTGACACGGTTGAGCAGCGCCACGCCATCGGCGACCGAGACGAACTCGACGTCGCAGCCGCACTCGGCCTCGAATTCCTTCTTCACCACGGGGCCTGGACCCCAGTCGGCGGTGAAGCTTTCATAAGTGTAGACGGTGAGCTTGTCCTTGGCCAAGGCCGGCCCGGCCAGGACCACGGCCGCAGCTGAGACAAGAGCGTATAAAAGCGTGCGCATCGGCGCCTCCTTCGTTCGAATTGAAAGGAATTGAGGCGTCGGACTGTCCGAAACGTCTAATCCCTCCGCCGGTACAAACCGGATCAGGTTCAGCGGGTTGGCAGACTGCCTCTCAGCCGGTCCGCGAAGATCGCGTCCGGCACCCCGTTAGAGCATTTCGACACATAGGCCGGGCCGATCCCCCACGCAAGTGGGAGTTTGCCGCCTTCCGTTTCCGGTGCCGGGCTGGTAAGGGCCACACGATATGAGCACATTCACTATCCTGCTTGGCGGCGATCTCATTCGCACGCCACGGCTTGACCGCCAGGTCGAGGGCTCCCGCGTCATTGCCGCCGATGCTGGCATCGGCCATGCGCGGCTGCTGGGTCTGGTGCCGGAGCTGTGGGTGGGTGATTTCGATTCGGTGCCGGCCAACCTGCCGGACGACCTCGCTTCCGTGCCACGCCGGACCTTCCCGGCGGAAAAGGACCAGACCGATGGCGAATTGGCTATTGCCGCCGCACTGGAGCGCGGCGCGACCAGCCTGGTGCTCGCCGGCGCCTTTGGCGGCAAGCGCGCCGACCACGCTTTTCTGCATCTGGCGCTTGCCCTGCGCCTGGCCGAGGCCGGGACTGAGGTGCTTCTGACCAGCGGCGCCCAGGAAGGCGTCCCTCTGCTGCACGGGACGGCCGGCTTCGACTATGCCGACGGCACGCTGTTTTCGGTGCTCGGTTTTTCCGAACTCGCGGGGCTGACCGTCAGCGGCGCAAAATGGCCGCTGAACAACGTCGAGGTGGCGTTCGGCTCGTCGCTGACCATTTCCAACGAGGTCAAGAGCCGCCTCGAAATCGCGCTCGGCCATGGCCGCGCGATGCTGCTCGCTCATCCCTATCCACTACGTGAAAGCTGACATGGCTCCGCCCCTTCTCAATCTCGACGGGATAAAACTGACCTTTGGTGGCACGCCGCTGCTCGATGGTGCCGCCTTGACCGCCTCGGCCGGCGACAAGATTGCGCTGGTCGGCCGCAACGGATCGGGCAAATCGACGCTGCTGAAGATCGCCGCCGGCATGATCGAGCCGCAGGACGGCGAGCTGTTCCGCCAGCCTTCGGCAACCGTCCGCTATCTGCCGCAGATGCCCGACATGGAGGGTTTTGCCAGTGTCCGCGCCTATGTCGAAGCGGGGCTTGGCCCTGCCGACGATCCCTACCGCGCCAGCTACCTGATGGAGCATCTCGGCCTGTCGGGCGAGGAGCGGCCGAACGACCTGTCCGGCGGCGAGGCGAGGCGCGCCGCCCTTGCCCGCGTCATGGCGCCCGAACCCGACATCCTACTGCTCGATGAGCCGACCAACCATCTCGACCTCTCGGTGATCGAATGGCTGGAAGAAGAACTCATCCGCACCTCCTCGGCACTGATCGTCATCTCGCACGACCGCCGCTTTCTCGAGCGCGTGTCGCGCGCCACGATCTGGCTCGATCGCGGCCAGACCCGCAGGCTGGACAAGGGCTTTGGCCATTTCGAGGAATGGCGCGACCTGGTGCTGGAGGAAGAAGAGCGCGAGCAGCACAAGCTCGGCCGCCAGATCGTGCGCGAGGAGCATTGGCTGCGCTATGGCGTGACGGCGCGGCGAAAGCGCAACATGCGCCGGCTCGGCGAGTTGCAGACCATGCGCCAGCGCTTTCGCGGCCATCGCGGCGCCGAAGGGTCGGCGACCATGGTGGCGAGCGACGCCACCGAATCCGGCAAGCTTGTGATCGAGGCGAAAAACATCGAGAAGAGCTTTGGCGACCTCACCGTGGTCAAAGGGTTTTCGACCCGCATCCAGCGCGGCGACCGCGTCGGCCTGGTCGGGCCGAACGGCGCCGGCAAGACGACGCTCTTGAAGATGCTGACCGGCGAGATGAAGCCCGACGCCGGTTCGGTGCGGCTCGGCACCAATCTGGAGATCGCCACGCTCGACCAGAAGCGCGAGGCCGTCGACCCGCAAGAGACGCTGGCACAGTACCTCACCGACGGGCGCGGCGAGAACCTCGTCATCAATGGCGAGCAGCGCCATGTCGTCTCCTACATGAAGGATTTCCTATTCAAGCCGGAGCAGGCGCGCACGCCGGTGCGCGAGCTGTCCGGCGGCGAGCGGGCACGCCTGCTGCTGGCGCGCGTCCTGGCCCGGCCGGCAAACCTTCTGGTGCTCGATGAGCCAACCAACGATCTCGACATGGAAACGCTGGAACTCCTGCAGGAACTGGTCGCCGGCTTCGCCGGCACCGTCATCCTGGTCAGCCACGACCGCGATTTCCTCGACCGCACCGTCACCAGCATCATCGCGCCAGACGGTGCTGGTCGCTGGATCGAATATGCCGGAGGCTATTCCGACATGCTGGCGCAGCGCGGCGGCACCAGGCTCGACGACCGCAAGGCGCGCGCGAAGGCCGAAACCGGCGAAACGGTGGCGACGACCAAGAGTGAAGCCGCCGCGCCAAAGGGGCCAGCGAAGAAACTGTCGTTCAAGCAGAAGTTCGCGCTGGAATCCCTACCCAAGAAAATCGAAGCCGTGATGGCATCGATCTCAAGGCTGGAAAACAACATCGCCGATCCGGCCTATTACGAGCGCGATCCGGCCTCGTTCCAGAAAACCATCGCCGCCCTCGACAAGGAGCGCGCCACGCTGGCCGCGCTGGAGGAAGAATGGCTGGAACTGGAGATGCTGCGGGAAGAGATGGAGGGGTGAGGAGCGTTCGGCCATAGGCCGATCAATCGACAACGATTGGTCGATTGAAGCGACGAACGTCCGGAGACATAGCGAAGGGCCGAGCTTAAAATCGGCGTAGCTGAATTATTGCCCCGACGCGGAAATGCGCATATATTATGCGCATGTTGCGGAGGCTATTATGCGCAAGATTGCTTTGAGTGCGATCCGTCAGCCAGCAAATCTGTCGATCGATTCGAACCTCATGAGGGAAGCCAAGGGGCTTGATGTGAATGTCTCGCGCGCTGCGGAAGCCGGCATCGCGGAGGCGGTGGCTGCCGAAAAAACGCGGCTGTGGAAGCTTGAGAACCGCGCCACGATGGATGCGTGGAACGACTATATCGAAAAACACGGTATCCCGCTGGACGAGTATCGGCAGTTCTGATGCCCCGCTATGATGTCTTCGCCGGTCGCATCGAAGGCAGCTATTTGCTCGACGTTCAGTCCGAGCTCCTCGACAATTTCAAGACGCGGGTAGTCGTGCCGCTTCTGCCGGTCGCAACGGTGCCACCGCCGATGCGAAAACTTCATCCGATTTTCGAGATCAACAGTCGAAAGCTCGTTATGGCAACACACCTGATTGCCACCGTTCCGGCCAGCGAATTGGGCGAAAGTCGACTGAACCTTGTGAAGCACCACGACGACATCGTCGCCGCGCTCGACATGCTGTTCCAGGGCTTCTGAACGACAGCTACGGCGTTTCTCAGCCCGCCGTCTTGGCCTGCCAGGCCTTGATCGCCTCGTCGAACACCTTTTCGCCGGGAATGCCCTTTTCCATGGTCAGCAGAGCCCGCCGGCCGGTCTTGTAGACGACAGGCACATCGATCCAGTCCTGGCCGCGAAGCAAGGTCATGTTGGCGTCTTCGTCGGCCTTGGTGTCGTTAAGCGCGACGAGGAAGAAACCGTCGGCGATCTTGGCCGGAATGCCGATCAGCGGGCTGCCGGCATCCTGTTCCGAACCCTTCATGGCGACGCGCAGGATGTTGTCGACGCCGCCGCCCTCGAAACCGTCGGGCGTCAGGAAGATCATCTCGATAATATGGCTGGCCGGCAGTGTCTGGTCGGTGTTGCGGCGGATGGTCATGCGCAACTGGATGTCCTTGCCGGGAATGGTCGCCTCGGCGCGGATCGCCGGCTCCGGCGGCAGGTCGCCACCGGGTGATTCCTGCACCAGCGACCAGACGATGTTGCCCGGCTCGGCGGAGCCTTGGGCCGTGCTGGTGCGCTCCTCGTAGAAGATCGCTTTCTGGCCAACCGGCAAAGCGGTTTCCATCGGCGCAGCTGCCGGTGCCGCTGGCGCAGCACCCGCAGGTGCCGGCGGGGTTGCGGCGGCATCGGCCGGTGCCGCCGGGGTAGCCCCGGTTGCAGGCGGCGTTGCGGGTGCGGCACCTGTCGCCGGGGGCGTACTGGCGGCTGGCGCGGGTGTGCCGGCGGCCGGTGCGGAAATCGCTGGCGCGTTCGTCGCCGAAGGCGGCGTGGTCAGCGCGGCGACCGATTCGCCTTCGCCGATGCCGCTTTGACCGCCGGCTGGACCGGGGTCGACTTCGCTGCCTTGAGGCGTCAGCCGTTGCGTGAACTTTGTCGCCTCGCCTTCTGTGCCCGCCGCTGGCGCCGGCGGCGGTGCCGCGGCATCCGTTGCGGGCTTCGTCGGCACCGGCTTCACCGGCTCGGTCTTCGCGACCTTGGTGCCGTCGAGCCCCAGCATCTTGCCGAAGGCATCCTTGTTCAGCCAGATGCCATAGCCACCGCCGGCGACGACCAGCAGCGCGACAACGGCGGCGATCAACGGACCATAGCTGCGCTTGCGCTCGGCGGGACGCAGGCGCTGGAAGGTGTCAGATACCGGCTCTTCGTTGCTGGAAAAGACATCGGCCTCGTCGTCCGCCTCGTCGGAGTTCATACCTGCAGCGTTCATACCGGGAAGAGACACGTCGGCGCGAGCCGGCTGAGGAGGCACCGGCGTCTGCTTTGGCCAGCTTGGCTCGACCTTGGCGGCAGGCGGAGGCACCGGCTGATAGGGTTCAGGCTTGGCGACGGGCGGTGCCGGCCAGGCCGATTCCGCCTTCGCCGGTTGCCGTGTATGGCTCGGCTGGTTCTTGTTGCGATCGATCGAGGAAAATATGTGTTCCAGTTCCGCGAGCGGGTCGGGCTCCGGCACGCTCTTGGCGTAGTCGCGCTCGACACTTGTGATGGCGTCTTCCAGCGAACGCATCTGCGTGTCTATGGCTTCGGTGGCCAGCGGCGGCGAATATTCTCCAAGCTTCTTCGCCAGCATTGTACGAACGCTGGCATAGATGCGCGTACGCTTTTCCGGCGTCTCGTCACCGTGTTTGCCGAGCGCCTTTTTCAGAATAGCAACGAAATCTGCCATGCTTCAGTCGACCTGTATTTTGTTTCCGCGCCGGCCCCCGCAAATCAGCCGCGATGCCCGGAAAGGCTTCAGAAACTAGTCTTGAAACGGGTCGGTCACAAGTATTGTGTCGTCCCGTTCCGGGCTGGTGGAAAGGAGCGCGACCGGGGCGCCGATCAGCTCCTCGATGTAGCGAACATATTTGACGGCCTGGGCCGGCAGATCGTTCCAGCTGCGCGCTCCGGCGGTGGTGCCTTTCCAGCCTTCAAGCGTCTCATAGACGGGTTCGACACGCGCCTGCGCACCCTGGCTGGCCGGCAGATAGTCGATCATCTCGCCGTCGAGACGATAACCGGTGCAGACCTTGATCTCGTCCAACCCGTCGAGCACGTCGAGCTTGGTCAGCGCGATGCCCTTGATGCCATTGACGGCGACAGCCTGGCGCACCAACACCGCGTCGAACCAGCCGCAGCGGCGCTTGCGGCCGGTGACGACGCCGAATTCGTGGCCGCGCGTGCCGAGGAATTCGCCGATCTCGTTCTTCTGCTCGGTCGGAAACGGGCCTTCGCCGACGCGCGTCGTATAGGCCTTGGTGATGCCGAGCACATAGCCGATGGCGCCCGGACCGACGCCAGAACCGGCGGCAGCCTGTCCGGCAACCGTGTTCGACGACGTGACGAATGGATAGGTGCCGTGGTCGATATCGAGCAGCGTGCCTTGCGCGCCCTCGAACAGGATGCGCTCGCCGGCCCGGCGCTTGTCGTCGAGGATTTTCCAGACCCGGTCCATATAGGGCAGGATGTCGTTAGCGACGGACGTCAGTTCCTGCATGATCGCGTCATGTGTGACTTCCGCATGGCCAAGCCCGCGACGCAGTGCATTGTGGTGCGTCAGCAGCCTGTCGACCTTCAAGGGGAGCGTTTCCAAATCCGCTAAATCCATCACCCTGACCGCACGTCGGCCCACCTTGTCCTCGTAGGCGGGGCCGATGCCACGACGGGTCGTGCCAATCTTCGTTCCGGAATTGGAGGCGGCGTCCTCGCGGAATCCGTCCAACTCCCGATGCAGGGACAGGATTAGCGCGGTGTTTTCGGCTATTTTCAGGCGATCAGGCGCCACTTCGACACCTTGCGCCTTGAGCTTTGCCACTTCGGCGACGAAAGCGTGCGGATCGAAAACGACGCCATTGCCGATGATGGACAGTTTGCCCTGACGCACGACGCCCGACGGAAGCAACGACAATTTGTAGACCTTGCCGTCGACGACCAGCGTGTGGCCGGCATTGTGGCCACCCTGGAAACGCACCACGACATCGGCGCGCTCCGACAGCCAGTCGACGATCTTGCCCTTGCCTTCGTCGCCCCACTGCGAGCCGACGACCACCACATTGGCCATGTTTCTTTTCCCTTGAGACGCCGCCAAGCGGCTTGAATATGGTTCGAAACGACAGGCCTCTATAACGTCAAGACCTCGCGAGCGCGACCTTTCTTTGCCGCCGAAAATGCCCTGAGGCACAACAATTTTCGGCTTTGACATCATTTACTTGAGCGCACGGGGGCAATAGGCCCGCAAACACCGCCATTGGCCTCCGGAATCCCGCGATGCATCGAAGCGCCTACATATTCCTGCTGCTCACCACCTTGCTGTGGGGTGGCAACTCGGTGGCCGGCAAGCTGGCGGTCGATCACGTCTCGCCGATGACGCTGGTCTTCCTGCGCTGGGTGCTGGCCATGGCGATCATGCTGCCGATCGGCTGGAACACGATCCAGAAGGACTGGCCGGTGGTGCGCAAGCACTGGCTCGTGCTGGCTGCCCTCGGTGCCAGCGGTTTCACCCTGTTCAACACCATCTTCTACACGGCGCTCAACTACACCACCGCAATCAATGTCTCGATCGAGCAGGCGGCCATGCCGATCCTGATCATGACAGCGAATTTCGCCTTCTTCCGCTTGCGTGTGAATTGGGCGCAGATTGTCGGCGTCGTGCTGACCATCGCCGGCGTTGTCCTGACCGCCTGCCACGGCGACCCGCGTCGGCTGTTGACGCTGGAGCTCAATTTCGGCGACGCCATCATGCTTGTCGCCGTGTTCCTCTACAGCGGCTATTCGGTCGGGCTGCGGCTAAAGCCGGTGATGCACTGGCAGAGCCTAATGCTGGCCCTGTCGATGGCCGCGCTCGTCACCTCGCTGCCGTTCTTCCTGTGGGAGGTTGCCGCCGGCAAGGTCATCGTGCCCGACGCGCGCGGCTGGATCGTCATCGTCTATACAGCGATCGGCGCCTCGGTCGTTTCGCAGATTTTGTACATCAGGGGCAACGAACTGATCGGCGCAAATCGCGCCGGCCTGTTCATCAATCTGGTGCCGATCTTCGGCACGCTGCTTTCGGTGCTGATTGTCGGCGAGACGTTCCAGCTCTACCAGGCACTGGCTTTGGCGCTGGTTTTGGGCGGCATCGGGCTTGCAGAATACAGCGGGCAAAAGATGGCGACCCTGCCATCAGCCAGGGCACGCTGAACAGAAAGGCGCGGATCCAGCCCGCGCCTTTCTGGCTTGTTGTCGTAAACGTAGATCACATCGCGTTGACGTCGAACTGCAGCCGCTTGGCGGAATCGATCGACTTGTGCGCCTTGACCTTTTCCAGCACGGCTTCCGGGAACGGCGCATCAAGATAGAGCAGCGCGATGGCATCGCCGCCCGGCCGGTTGCGGCCGAGCTGGAAGTTGGCGATGTTGACGCCGTTCTCGCCGCAGACGGTGCCGAGCAGGCCGATGATGCCCGGCGCGTCGGCATTGGTCGTGTAGAGCATATGCTGGCCGACCTCGGCATCGAGGTTGATGCCCTTGATCTGGATGAAGCGTGGCTTACCATCCGAGAAGCAGGTGCCGGCGATCGAGCGCGTCCTGTGCTCGGTCGTCACCGTCAGCTTGATGTAGCCGTCGAACACGCCCGACTTATCGCGCTTGACCTCGGCAACGATGATGCCGCGCTCCTTCACCATGATCGGCGCCGACACCATGTTGACGTCGGAGACCTGCGGCCGGATCAACCCGGCAAGTGCCGCACTGATCAGCGCGCGCGTGTTCATCGTCGCCGTCGAGCCGTCGAACAGGATCTCGACCTCCTTGATGGGATCCTCGGTGACCTGGCCGACAAAGGCACCGAGCACTTCGGCGAGCTTGACGAAGGGCTTCAGCCGCGGTGCTTCCTCGGCGGTGATCGACGGCATGTTGATGGCGTTGGAGACGGCGCCCTTGATCAAATAGTCGGCCATCTGCTCGGCGACCTGCAGCGCGACATTCTCTTGCGCCTCCGCCGTCGAGGCGCCGAGATGCGGCGTTGCCACCACGTTCTCCATGCCGAACAACGCGTTCTGCTCGGCCGGTTCGACCTCGAACACGTCGACGCCCACGCCCGCCACCTTGCCGCTCTTCAGCGCCGCGACCAGGTCGGCCTCGACGATCAGCCCGCCACGCGCGCAGTTGATGATGCGCACGCCGTTCTTCATCTTGGCGATTGCCGCGGCGTCGATGATGTTGCGCGTCTTGTCGGTCAGCGGCGTGTGCAGCGTGATGAAGTCGGCGCGGGCGAAAAGCTCATCCAGCTCGACCTTGTCGACACCGAGTTCCTCGGCACGCTTGTCCGACAGGAAGGGGTCGAAGGCGACAACATGCATCTTCAGGCCGACGCCACGCGTCGCAACGATCGAGCCTATGTTGCCGCAGCCGATGACGCCCAGCGTCTTGCCAGTGATCTCGACGCCCATGAAGCGGTTCTTCTCCCATTTGCCGGCATGGGTCGAAGCGTTGGCTTCCGGGATCTGGCGCGCAAGTGCGAAGATCATCGCCACTGCATGTTCGGCTGTCGTGATCGAATTGCCGAAGGGCGTGTTCATCACGATGATGCCCTTGCGGCTTGCCGCCGGGATATCGACATTGTCGACGCCGATGCCGGCGCGACCGATAACCTTGAGATTGGGGGCGGCGTTGATCAGCTTTTCCGTGACCTTGGTCGCCGAGCGGATCGCAAGGCCGTCATACTGGCCGATCACCTCAAGCAGTTTTTCCTTATCCTTGCCGAGGTCGGGCAGATAGTCGACCTCGACGCCACGATCCTTGAATATCTGCACGGCGGTGGGAGAAAGTTTGTCTGAGACGAGAACGCGGGGCGCCATGGCGGCCTCCTTCAAAATGGGATTTGATCCGTTTGGGAATCGGCGGCCCGAAGGCCGCCGCGAATGATCTCAGGCAGCCGCTTTCAACGACGCCTTCTGCGCGGCAAAGGCCCAGTCGAGCCAGGGCAGCAACGCTTCGAGATCCGAAGTCTCGACCGTCGCGCCGCACCAGATGCGCAGGCCGGGTGGTGCATCTCGATAGGAGCCGATGTCGTAGGCAACACCTTCCTTATCGAGCACTGAGACCAACCCTTTGGCGAAGGCTGCCTGCCCGTCGGCGTCAAGTGCAGCGACATCCGGGTCGGTGAAGGACAGACACACGGACGTGTTCGATCGCGTCGCCGGCTGGACCGCGAGGTGACCGAGCCATGAGGACTTGGCGACAAAGCGATCGAGGACGGCCGCGTTGGCATCCGCCCTGGCGATCAGCGCATCCAGGCCACCGACCGATTTCGCCCAGTTGAGAGCGTCGAGATAGTCCTCGACGCACAGCATCGAGGGGGTGTTGATGGTCTCGCCCTTGAAGATGCCCTCGATCAGCTTGCCGCCCGAGGTCAGGCGGAAGATTTTCGGCAGCGGCCACGAAGGCTTGTACACCTCCAGCCGCTCGACGGCGCGTGGGCTGAGAATGAGCATGCCATGCGCGCCCTCGCCGCCCAGTACCTTCTGCCAGGAGAAGGTGACGACATCGAGTTTTTCGAAATCGAGCCTCTGCGCGAAGGCGGCAGAAGTCGCGTCGCAGATGGTGAGGCCCTTGCGGTCTGCGGGAATGAAATCGCCGTTCGGCACCCGCACGCCGGACGTGGTGCCGTTCCAGGTGAAGACAACATCGCGGTCGAAATCGATCTTTGTGAGGTCGGGCAGTTCGCCGTAGCCGGCTTCGATCTTGCGCACGTCGGCCAGCTTCAATTGCTTGACCACGTCGGTGACCCAGCCGGAGCCAAAGCTCTCCCATGCGACCATGTCGACGCCGCGCTCGCCGAGCAGTGACCACAGCGCCATCTCGACGGCACCGGTGTCCGACGCCGGCACGATGCCGATGCGGTAACCCGCTGGGACTTGGAGAATATCCCGCGTCAGCTCGATCGACTGTTCAAGCTTGGTCTTGCCGATCTTGGCGCGATGGGAACGGCCGAGCGCAGCGGCTTTCAGCGCCTCGACCGACCAGCCGGGGCGTTTTGCGCAGGGACCTGAGGAAAAATTAGGGTTTGCCGGACGGAGTCCGGGCTTCGTATGCGTCGTCATCGTGGTCTATCCTTCCAGATAGTGGCCCCTCGTTGGGGAGGGGTGGCCCACGGACGGCGATATTCGTTCAGGCTTCGGGCGTCAAGAGGAAAGTTTTTGTCGCTGTCGGGATACCGACGATCCGTGATCAGGATGTCGTGACTTCAAACCCGAACGGCGGACCCGAAAATCCGCCGTCTGTGTTTCGTGCTTGCCGTAGCTACTACCAAAGATCGTAGCGCAGCCCGAGCTTGACCTGATGGTTGCTGATCCCCTTGTGAACCGGAAAGGAGGTCAGGCTTTCGGCCGTCACATATTCGGCGTCGGGGGCGGAAAAGTACTGATAGCCCAGATCGACGGAAACATTCTTGGACACCTGATAGGCAAGGCCCGCATTCAACGTATAGGCCAGGGAGTACTTGGTCTTGTCGTCGTTCATGACGAAATCATCGGTGTCGTCGCCATTGGCGGTGGAATAGTTCGCCGAAAGCTTCCGCGTGCTGCGGACAAACCCGATACCGGCGCCGAGATAGGGCGTGATCCCGACATAGGTGCCAAGATCGACATAGCCGTTGAGAATGCCCGAGAAGGCATAGTTCTTCAGCGATGCTGATGCCACGGTTGGCTCTGCCGCAGTCGCGCTATCGTCATAGCCGACGCTGATCTTGTTGCCGGGCAGATAGCCGAGGTTGAGATCGGCACGCAGATAATCGTTGAAATGGTAGCCGAAGCCGATGCTGGCAAAGATGGGGTCTTCCTTGTTGCTGAAGCTTGCCGGTGTGAAGGCGAAATCCTCATCGTCGAAGCTTTTCTGGGCCAGATAGGAAACATCGCCGCGCAGATACCAGCCGGAACCGACCTCTACCGGGACGTAGTCGGGCGCCTGGTCGACATAGATCGGCGGGTCATAGTCGGCGGCATGCACGGGCGTCAGCGGCAACAGGGCTAATGCACCGAATGCCAGCGCCATACGCGAAATGAGTGTCATGGTCCCCGGACTCCCGAATTTGGCGCCGCCAGCAAGTGCAACGGCAGCCATCGTTTCAGGAAGCATTGTTAACCATAGTGGTTAAGTGGCAGTTAAGGATAACAGGGCGTTAGCGAATTCATTTACGGCAGAGTTTTCATCGCAGTCGGCCCAAGCGAAAACCGCCCGGCTGATGCCGGGCGGTTCGCGAAAATCTCAAGCAATACAGATGTTACTTGGTGTAGATCGGCTCGGGTTCGGGCTGGTAGGCGACGACCGGTGCGGCGCAACCATTGTTGCCGCCGAATTGGTAACGCAGGCCACCGCGCACTTCGTGCGTGTTGATGCCACGGTCGAAGCCGGGGCCGGCGCTGCTCACGTCCCATTCGAACATGCGGCCGCCCTGGATGTGGCTGAAGCGATAGCCGGCATCGAGGATGATCTTGTCGGTCAGGCAGTACGAAGCGCCGGCCATCAGCGCGTAGGCGAAGCGCCAGTTGGACGCTCCCGGATTGGTTTCGGTGGTGTTCGGGTCGTAGACCGTATCCCACTTGACGCGCGCACCGCCGATACCGGCGCCGACGTAAGGCGTGATGCCATGATAGGTGCCGAGATCGACATAGGCATTGGCAAGCAGCAGCAGGGCGCTCATTTTCGACACTTCGGTCGATGTTCCGTTGATATCCGAGGTGCCGCCGTCGAAGTTCGATTTGAACCAGTAGTCGGCGGTCAGATCGGTACGGAAGTAGTCGTTGACCTTGTAGCCGACGCCGGCGCCGAGCGAGAAACCGCCCTTGAGCTTGCCGAAATCGAAACTTCTGGTGCCGGGCGTGACTATACAATTACAGGGATCGAGAGTGTAGGTCATATAGTCGATGCCGCGCACGGTCGACTTGTGATAGTCGATGTCGCCGCGGATGTACCAGCCGCCGACTTCGACCGGCTGCTCGTAGACGGCCTGAGGCGGAGCCTCCTCGACCATCGGTTCCTGCAGGTCGGCTGCGAACACCGGCCCTGCGAGGCCCGCGAACAGTAAGGCGAGCAGGGCCTTTCTTGCTGTATTGAACATGCTTGTCACCCCTGAGAAGCTCGGAACGGCGAATCCGCCCGAAATACGATTGGCTTTCAGTCGTGGATAATGAATAGCAAAGGTTAAAAGGCGTTTAACCTTGTTGCTTAACCACGAATCTCGAAACTTTCAGGGATCGGTGCGCGGTTTCCGGAACCCTGGAGCACCCGCTGGCCAACGAAAAAAGCCCGCCGAAAGGGCGAGCTTTGAACCGGTGAATGCGCGCGGGGGCGACGCCCTTGCGAGGCGCAGGGATTAGGCGGCGCTGCGCGTTTCCGAGATGACTTCGACGATGCCGTTGACGACGGACTCCACCAGTTGCGGGTCGTCGCCCTCGGCCATGACGCGGATCAGCGGCTCTGTGCCCGATGGTCGGATAACCAGCCGCCCGGCCTTGCCGAGGCGGTGACGGGCGTCTTCGATGGCTGCCTTGACGGGCGGTTCCTCGAGCGGCTTGCCGCCCGAAATATGGACGTTCTTGAGAAGCTGCGGCACCGGTTCGAATTTCTTCGACAATTCGCTGACCGGCCGGCCCTGTCGCTTGATGCAGGCAAGCACCTGCAGCGCCGAAACGAGGCCGTCGCCGGTGGTCGAAAAGTCGGACAGCACGATATGGCCCGATTGTTCGCCGCCGACATTGAGCCCATGCGCGCGCATATGCTCGACGACATAACGGTCGCCGACCTTGGTGCGATGCAATTGCAGCTTCATGTCGCCGAGGAAGCGTTCGAGGCCGAGATTGGACATCACGGTCGAGACGACACCGCCCCCGGCAAGCCGCCCGCTCTGGTGCCAGGATTCGGCGATCAGCGCCATGATCTGGTCGCCATCGACGATCGCGCCGTTTTCATCGACGATGACGACGCGATCGGCATCGCCGTCGAGCGCGATGCCGATGTCGGCGCGCACTTCGTGCACCTTCTTCTGCAGGCCGGCGGGATGGGTCGAGCCGCATTCCTTGTTGATGTTGAAGCCGTTGGGCTCGACATTGATGGCGACGACTTCGGCGCCCAGTTCCCACAGCGCCTCGGGCGCCACCTTATAGGCCGCGCCATTGGCGCAATCGACGACGATCCTCAAGCCCGAGAGTGACATCGAGCGCGGCAAGGTGCGCTTGGCGAATTCGATGTAGCGGTCATGGACGCCATCGACGCGCTTGGCGCGGCCAAGCCCGTCGGAATCGGCGAGCGCCAGTTCGATATCCTTGTCGAGCATGCTCTCGATGCGCTCCTCGATCTCGTCGGAGAGCTTGTAGCCATCGGGTCCGAACAGCTTGATGCCGTTGTCGTAATAGGGGTTATGCGAGGCCGAGATCATGACGCCGATATCGGCGCGCAGCGAACGCACCAGCATGGCGACCGCCGGCGTCGGGATCGGGCCGAGCAGGAATACGTCCATGCCGGCGGCACAGAGACCGGCGACCATCGCATTCTCGATCATATAGCCGGAAAGTCTGGTGTCTTTGCCGAGCACGACACGATGACGGTGGCTGCCGCGCTGGAAGGAGAGGCCGGCGGCCATGCCGACCCGCATCGCGATTTCCGCGGTCATCGGAAACTTGTTGGCGCGCCCGCGAATGCCGTCCGTGCCGAAATAATTCCCTGCCATTCTAGCCCGTTTCCTCAACGTTTCTTCCCCGGCACGTCATGCCACAATTGGCCGGGGCGCTATGATCACATTGTGTGATTATATGTTACCAATCCTTAGAAAATCATTGTTGTGCACCGCACACAACATGGCTGCAACCTAGCATGCCGAGACTGCCATGCTGCAATATACAAGTCATGCGAGCCTTTCAGCGCAGATGCATCTGGAAAATCTTGCTCTGAAGCCGGCAACGGGCAACGATTTCATCACCTTATCGGGAGAAGCCGGCTTCCGGTGATATATACGCCACTTAGCATCTGGCGCAACCGACCGTTGAGCGTTATTGATTTGCAGGGACGTATCATGGGCTGCTGCAACGGAGAAACGCTATGCTCATCCACCGACTTGCCACTTTGACCGGCCTCGCCGTCGCGGCCTTGTTCCTGGCCGCGCCAGCCAACGCACTGACGATGGCCGAGTGCAGTACGAAGTACAACGCCGCCAAGGACGCGGGGACACTTGCCGGGGCGACCTGGAACCAGTTCCGCAAGGCCCAGTGCGGCACCGACGCCGCCGCGACGACCGACGCCAAGCCAGCCGATACCAAGAAGGCTGCCGAGACGAAACCTGCCAAAGCGGCCAAGGCAGCCGCCGCGGCGGACGACAGCACGGCCAAGGGCCTGACGGCAAAGGAATGCAGCACCAAGTATCAGGCGGCGAAGGCTGCCGGCACGCTGAACGGCATGAAGTGGAACGACTTCCGCAAATCCGAATGCGCCGCCGGTGCATCCGCTGCTGCCGACACCAAGCCGGCAACCACCAAGGCCGCCGCGGCTCCCGCCGACGGCAAGGGTCTGAGCATGGCCGAATGCAGCACCAAGTACCAGGCCGCCAAGACGGCCAACACGCTGAAAGGCATGAAGTGGAACGACTTCCGCAAGACCGAATGCGGCGCCGGCGCCTCGGATGACGACACCGTGCCCGCCGCCGACGAGGCGAGCTACACCAAGGAGCCGGCGAAGCCGACGACGGCTGCGCCCAAGGGCGTCACTTTCCCGTCTGCGATCTCGCCGAAATATGCCAGCGAGACGCCCGGAAAAGGCCGCATGCATACTTGCCTCGACCAGTACTACGCCCTCAAGGATGCCAATGCGCTTGGCGGCCTGAAGTGGATCCAGAAGGGCGGCGGCTTCTACAGCCTGTGCAACGCCAAGCTGAAGAGCTGAGCGACAACAGCATCTGAACAAGAAAAGGCCCGCGAGCCGCAAGGTTCGCGGGCTTTTTTCATGTTCACTTTGCCGAGCGGACGAGTCCGCCCTCGTTTGGCGCTGCCCCTCACCTGCCTACCGGCATCCTCTCCCCGTATAGTGACGGGGAGAGGGCGCTGTCATCCGCGATTTCGCCAATCGTCAATGCTGCAAGAAGAATGCCGGCGGGGCGGCTAATCCCTTCTCCCCGTCACTATACGGGGAGAAGGTGCCGGCAGGCGGATGAGGGGCGGCACCTACTTCAACAATTGAGGCCACCTTGGAGCGGAGCAGATCGCCAGCAAGCGCCCCAACAAAAACGCCGCGGGCAGAGTCGCGGCGTTTCTGAAAATCAATCGGCCAGGTCGAACTCAGCTCGATGGCTGCGGTTCCATGCCGCCTTCGGGCTCGGGACCCTTCTTGCGCCGGCCGCCGGACTTCGGCACGGCCGAGCCACGGCTGGGCGGCGTGTCGTCGCCGAGGTCGCGGGAAGGCTTCTGGCCGGCAATCAACTGCTTGATCTCCTCGCCGGACAGCGTCTCGTATTCCAGCAGGCCCTGCGCCAGCGCGATCCATTCCTTCTTCTTCTTGGTCAGGATGGACTTCGCGGTCGAGTAGGCCTCGTCGATCAGGCGGCGCACTTCGGCGTCGATGATCTGCGCGGTCTCTTCCGAGACGTTCTGCGTGCGCGCCACCGAATGGCCGAGGAACACTTCTTCCTGGTTGTCGCCATAGGCAACATGGCCGAGCTTGTCGGAAAAGCCCCAGCGCGTAACCATGGCGCGCGCCAGCTTGGTCGCCTGCTCTATGTCGGAGGAGGCGCCCGAGGTGATATTTTCCTTGCCGAACTTGAACTCCTCGGCGACACGGCCACCCATCATGATGGCGAGACGCGAGATCATGTATTTGTAGCTCATCGAATAGCGGTCGCCTTCCGGCAACTGCATGACCATGCCGAGCGCCCGGCCACGCGGGATGATGGTGGCCTTGTGCAGCGGGTCGGCCGACGGCACGTTGAGCGCGAGAATGGCGTGACCGGCCTCGTGATAAGCGGTCAGTTCCTTCTCGGCCTGGGTCATCGCCGACGAGCGGCGCTCGGCGCCCATCATGATCTTGTCCTTGGCGTCCTCGAACTCGGCCATGGTGACGAGACGCTTGTTGCGCCGCGCCGCCATCAGTGCCGATTCATTGACGAGGTTCATCAGATCGGCGCCGGAGAAGCCCGGCGTGCCGCGTGCGACGACCTTGAGGTCAACATTGGGGGCCAGCGGCACGTTGCGCACATGCACCTTGAGGATCTTCTCGCGGCCGACAATGTCGGGGTTCGGCACCACGACCTGACGGTCGAAACGGCCCGGACGCAACAGCGCAGGATCGAGCACGTCGGGCCGGTTGGTGGCGGCGATCAGGATGATGCTTTCGTTGGATTCGAAGCCATCCATCTCGACCAGCAACTGGTTCAGCGTCTGCTCGCGTTCGTCGTTACCGCCGCCGAGGCCAGCGCCACGATGGCGGCCGACGGCGTCGATTTCGTCGATGAAGATAATGCAGGGCGCATTCTTCTTGGCCTGGTCGAACATGTCGCGAACGCGGCTGGCACCGACGCCGACGAACATCTCGACGAAGTCTGAACCGGAAATGGTGAAGAACGGCACGTTGGCTTCGCCGGCGACCGAGCGGGCGAGCAGCGTCTTGCCGGTTCCCGGAGGACCGACGAGCAGCACGCCGCGCGGAATTTTGCCGCCGAGCCGCTGGAACTTCTGCGGATCGCGCAGGAACTCGACGATCTCTTCCAGATCTTCCTTGGCTTCGTCGACGCCGGCAACGTCCTGGAAGGTGACGCGGCCATGCGCCTCGGTGAGCAGCTTGGCCTTCGACTTGCCGAAGCCCATGGCGCGCCCGGAGCCGGACTGCATCTGGCGCATGAAGAATATCCAGACGCCCAGGATGAGGATCATCGGCAGCCATGAGATCAGATAGCCGAACAGCGAATTGGAACCGTCGGTCTCAGGCCGCGCGTTGATGGTGACGTTCTTGTCCTGCAGTCGCGAGACCAGTGACGGATCGCCGGGCGAATAGGTCTGGAAGCCGCTGGCATTGTCGGTGTAGGTGCCGGTGATGCGGGCGCCCGCAATGGTCACTGTCTTGACCCGGCCAGCCCCCACGTCCTGCAGAAACTGCGAATATGGCACATCGCTGGAAGCCCCTCGCGTCTGCGGCGTCTGGAACAGATTGAACAGGGCGATGAGCAGGACCGCTATGATCGCCCAGAGCGCGAGGTTGCGATAGTTCGGATTCATCAATTGTCCCGTTGGCGTCCGCAAGGCGGACACGCATCATGAGAGGAAACTTGCGCCTAACATAGGGAGAGCACCTCCCCTTGCCAAGCATAACAGCACGTCTCGGTTAAGCTTTCGCGCAACCATCAACCGGCACTGTGGCCGCTGAAAGGCAAGGAAGGGACCGGGGCCGCGCCAATCAGCCCGGCGACGGCCCGCGCCGGCGCAAGATCGAAGGACGGCAGGAAGCGGGCGAAGGGCGCGACGACCGGCCGCGCCTCGACCGCCTTTAGCGCCCGGCTTTCTCCCGGCAAACCAAGGCAATCACCGGCTTGCCACAACGCCGGCTCGGCGGCGAGCGCGGCCCGCATCAGGCTCGGCGGGGTTTTTTCCTTGCCCGGCGCCAACCGCTTGGCTGCGCCTGCGCCGAACGGCGCGATCAACAATGCGCCGCTGCTGTCGTTCAATGTGATGTGCCGGCGGCCATCCCATAGGGTGTCGTCGATGACGGCAGCGGCGGCGGGCAAGCCGCGCATCTCGCGGCGCAGGAAGATACCGGCGCGCCGGGAATCGACAACCGTCCGCGACAATGTGGCGCAAAGAAATCCGGCCTTCAGCTTGCCGAAAAGGGCCTCGCTGCGGGCCTGATCCGGCAAGAACGCGATTCCGCCGGTCGTGGCCAGCAGGATGCGCAATGCATAGACGGCCGCCCGCTCCTCGCCGGCGGAAAGCAGGCGCGGGTCGAGGCGGATGAGGCCGATGGCTGGCTGGCTGCCGAAGCGATGGATCAAATCGGCGGCGCCGGCGCCAAGCTGCCTGCGCTCGGCGGCGGCCTGGCCGGCGAGCATCAATGTGCCCTCCATAGAGTCGGCACTCTCGCCGGCAAGCGCGGCGCGTACACGCGGCCGCTCGAAAGCCTCGTCGATATTGGTTGGATCATCGGCCCAGCCGACATGTTCACGCCGCAAGAAATCGCGAAGCGCCGAGCGTCGCGTACCGAGAAGCGGGCGAACGATCCATTCGCGCCAGTCATAGAGAGTGGCCGGTGCCATGCCGGCAAGCCCGCGGCCTGCCATTTCGGCAAACTCTCGGCCATCATCGCGCGCGTGCCGCATCAGCACCGTTTCCGCCTGGTCGTCGACGGTATGGCCGGTCAGGATCAGGCCGATGCCTTCCGCTTGCGCGGCCTCGGCCAATAGCCGGTAGCGCGCCTCCCGCGCCGCGGCGGGCAGACCGGTCGACGGCTTGGGACCCGACCATGTCAGGATGCGGTGTGGAATTGCGCGCGCGGCGCACAGCTTCGCCACCCCCTGCGCTTCCGCTGCCGAACCCGGCCGCAAACCATGGTCGATCGTCACCGCCAGCAGCTTGGTTGCCGGCGCCGTGCGGTCGAGATGATGTTTGAGAAGGAGGAGCAGGGCGGTCGAGTCGCTGCCGCCGGACACGGCCGCAACAGCGCCGCTGGTAAAATCGATATGCGAAAAAAGACTGGTCGAAAGATCAGGCTCGATGTCGAGCATAGTGCATGTCGCCCAAAAGTGGTCCCGGATTTTAGGACAACGACATGTATGACAAGGATCAGCAGGCAGCCAGAGCCTTCTCCTGTTTGACGCGTTCCTTGAGCGCACTGGAAATATCAGGATAACGCTTGCCGACCTCGCTGAAGGTGGCGCAGGCAACGTCATGCTGTTTGAGGCCGATCAGCGACACGCCGAGCTTCAGCAACATGTCGGGAGCCTTCTTGGCCTTGGGATAGTCCTTGCTGGCGGCAAGGAAAGTCTCGGCCGCGTCGCGGTATTTCTGCTGGCCGAGCAGGGACTCGCCCAGCCAGTAATGCGCGTCCGCCGCTTTCGTATCCTTGGGGAAGCGGGCGATATGGTCGCGGAAACCCTGCTCGGCGGTGCCGTAATCGCCCGAGAGGATGAACTGGTAGGAGTTGCGGTAGAGCTCCTCCGGATCGTTGGTGGCAGGCAGTGCGGCGATCACCGTATCGGATTTGCCGGCCTTGGGCGGCGCGCCGGTGGCTGGCGCGGTATCCTGTGCCGGTGCGGTCGACTGCGTGTTGCCGCCGGCATCGATGACATTGCCGTTCTTGTCGACGGTGATGGTGCCGAAGGTCTTTTCCGGCGCTCCCGTACCGGGGATCACCTTGCCGGGATCGCCATCGGGAGATTCGACGATGACGTCCTGAATCGTCTTGCCGCCTGCCGACTGATCGTTGCCGGGCGCGGCGCCGGCATCCGCCGGCGCCTGTGTTGCCGGGGCCGTCGCCACATCGGTGTCGGTGCCGGTGGTGGCGTCGGATTTCTTCTGCGCCGGCGGCTGTCCGCCTTGCGTGCCTCCGCCTTCAAGCTGCTGGAAGCGGAATTCGTTGTCTTCCTGCTGCTTGCGGATCTGCTCCTGCATCTGCAGGACCTGGAAATTGAGTTCCTCGATCTTGCCGTTCATCTGCCGCAGCTGCTCTTCCAGGCTGGTGACGGCGGTGGGATCGGACTGCACCAGCTGAACCTGGTCCGGCTTTTTCTTCTGGCCGAAAAGGCTGGGCAATTCGATGCTGGGCAGATGGAAGGAAAAGCCGCTGTCGGTTGATTGCCCTGTGCCACTCGCCCCCGAGCCGCTAGCCAGGGCGGTGACGCCTGATAGGAGCAGCAGCGCAAGCGTGCCGCTCAGAACCGATCTCAAATGCATGTGCCTCTCGCAGTGATTTCGTTAGCTTTCGCGCCTTCCAATCAGAATTGGACCAGCCAAGCGCCCTCGGCTCATAGCAGGAGCCGAGACTTCGGCCAAATTTTGTTTCGGGCGTCCGGATATGAAAAAGGCGGCCTGGAGGCCGCCTTTCGCTCAAGTATGTTGTATTTTTGCCGCTGGATCGCCGGTGTTCTTTCGACGCGCCGATCGGCTTCGTGATGCCTAGGAACCGGCGCCGCTAAGCGTGGTGACCGCACGGCGGTTCTGCGACCAGCAGGAGATGTCGTCGCATACCGCGACCGGACGCTCCTTGCCGTAGGAAATGGTCTTGAGACGGCTGGCCGAGACGCCCTTGGCGACGAGGAAGTCGCGGGTGGCGGCGGCACGGCGAGCGCCGAGCGCCAGATTGTATTCACGCGTGCCGCGTTCGTCGGCATGGCCTTCGATGACGATGGCATATTGCTTGTATTGGTTCAGCCACTGCGCCTGGCGCGACAGCGTTGTCTGCGCATCGGCACGGATCGAGGTCGAATCCGTATCGAAGAAGATGCGGTCGCCGATGTTGACGGTGAAGTCCTGCGCCGACCCGGGCGTTGCAGCACCCGCGCCGTTGAGGCCGAGATCGGCCGCGTTGTTCGGCGTCTTCTTCGAGGCGCAACCGGCGATGGCGAGCATCGCCACCAGCGCGATCATGACCGGGTTTCTGGTAAGTGCTGCGATACGGCCCATGCCGCCTCTCCTTCGTATTTCGAGTGATCGTATTTGAGTGATTTCGTTGATCACCCAGTAACCACGTTTGGGTTAACCGTCATTCAAGAAACACGGTTAAAATTTGGTTTAGGCTGCCCGTCCGCAGCCGTTTGGCCATGGGCCACAGTTGGCGCGGACCCTAGGCGGAAATGCGGCCAAAACGCGACCAAGAGATGGAAAATGAGGAATTGAAGAGTTGAGGAATCGAAGCACTAAAGAGAGAACTCACTTCAGCTTTTCTCTCAGATTGATCAGCATGCCGTGGATGTGGGCATAGGCTTGCAACCAATCGTCGTGTTGTGGCTGGCTGATGTATCCAAGGTCGAACGCATAGGAAATCCACGTCTCCACTTCGCTGCATGACCCCATTGCCATCGAAATGAACCGTGCGAATTCGGGTTTGGAGTGCGTCTGTTTGGCGAACCCTTCGGCCAGATTGGCGCAGATTCCCTTGCTGGAACGACGCAACCGATCAGCCAGTGCGTATTGCTCCATTTTCGGAAAAGCGAGCGTAGCTTTATGTACGTCAAGAGAAACCACATAAGCGCGCTTATAGACCTCCAGATCCTTCGCGCGCTTAATAGCTGCCAGTCTTCTCCATTCTTCAGTTCTTCAATTCGTCAGTTCTTCAGTTCCTCTATTCCAGCAGCGGCGACCAGGCCGGGTCCGAAGCGAAATTCGTCGTCGGGATCGGCTGTTCGTTGCGGCCGGTGAGATCGACCGAAACAAGTTTCGGGCCGCCGGCGGAGTCGCGGAAGAACATCAGCACACGCCCGTTCGGCGCCCAGGTCGGCCCCTCCTGCTGGAAGCCGGAGGACAGGATGCGCTCTCCCGAGCCATCGGTCTTCATAACGCCGATCTGGAATTCGCCGCCGGTCTGCTTGGTGAAGGCGATCAGATCGCCGCGCGGCGACCATACCGGCGTCGAATAGACGCCGTCGCCGAAGGAGATGCGGGTCTGGCCCGAGCCGTCGGCGCCCATCACGTAGATCTGCGCGCGGCCGCCACGGTCGGAGGTGAACACCACCTGGCTGCCGTCGGGCGAATAGGAAGGCGAGGTGTCGATGGCGGTCGAGTTGGTCAGCCGCGTCGTCGAACGGCTGCGCAGATCCATGGCGAAGATGTTGGAATTGCCGTCATCGCGCAGCAGGCTCATGATCACCTTCTGGCCGTCAGGCGAGAAGCGCGGCGCAAAGGTCATGCCGGGAAAATTGCCGACCAGTTCGCGCTGGCCGGTCTCGATCTGCAAGAGGTAGACCCGCGGCTGGCCGCTTTCATAGGACATATAGGTGATTTCCTGCCGGTTCGGCGAGAAACGCGGCGTCAGCACGATCGACCTGCCGTCCGAGAGATAGCGGATGTTGGCGCCGTCCTGGTCCATGATGGCAAGGCGCTTCTTGCGCGCGTTCTTGGCGCCGGATTCGTCGATGAAGACGACGCGTGTGTCGAAATAGCCTTTTTCACCGGTCAGCCGCTCATAGATGGCGTCGGCGATGATGTGGGCGACGCGCCGCTGATTGGCGTCATTGGCGAAGAACTGCTCGCCGGCCATCTGCTGGCCCGCAAACGTATCCCACAGCCTGTACTGGGCGCGGATACGGCCGTCGGCTTCCTTGCTGACGCTGCCGGTGACCAGCGCCTGCGCGTTGATCACCTTCCAGTCGTCGAAGCGCGGCGCTGCATCGGGGTTGGTGATCTTCTCGATGAAGGCGCTCTTATCGATCGGCGCGAACAGGCCTGACCGCTTCAAATCGGCGGTGACGATCTGCGAAATCTGCGCGCCAAGCGCATCGCCGCCCTGGAAGTCCGTGATGGCGATCGGCAGCGGCTCGACATTGCCCTTGTTGACGTTGAGCTCGACGAGCGCCAGCGCCGGCAACGTGCCGGCCGCGGTCATGCCCATAGCCATGGCTGCGACCATCAGGAGCGGCTTGAGGATTGATTTCATGTCTTCTCGCTTCTCGTACTGATTTCCGGATGACAGGACCTTAGAGGCCCAGCATTTCCCTTGGATCGAAGGTGACGCGGACGTCGGCCCAGATGTCCTGTTTGCCCGCAGGAACCTGCAGGCCGGTGACATCGCATTTTTGCACTGCACGAACGGCACTTTCGTCGAATTGACGGTTGCCGCTCGACTTTTCGACCGCCGGGCGCCCGTCCAGCTTGCCGGAGGCATCCAGGTTGAACCGCACTACGACGACAAAACTCTCAGAACCTTCAAGACCCGCGGGAAGGGTCCAGCAGCCGCCAAGCTGGCTTTCCAGGGCGCCCATTTCGGACCTGGACAGCTTCTGCCCTTGATCCTTATCGCCGCCGAGCGATGCCTGCTGGGTCGAGCGCTTGGCGCCGCCGCCGGATGGCTTCTGCTTGTCCAGCAGGGCGGAAATCTCATCGGCGTTGAATTGCTTGTCGTCGGACTTCGGCTTCGACGAGGCTTCCTTGACCGGCTTGTCGGTATCCTTGCGGTCCGGCGCCTTGGCGCTCTCGGCCTGTGCCGGCTGCGGCTTCGGCCGGGCTTCCGGCGCGGGCGCGGAGTCTGGCAGTTGCGTCGCCTCGGCGGGCGGCTCCTGCGCTATGGCTTCAGCGACGGCATCCGGCTTGACCCGGGGCGTCGGGTCGATGGCGGCGGTCTTGTCCGGCGGCGGTGGGGTCGGCGCCGGCTTGGCTGGTGTCGGCTTGGGGTCGGCCTGCTTGACCGGCTCGGGCTTGACCTCTTCCTTGGGCGTCGGCGCCGGCGCCACTTCCGTTGCCGGCGTGGGCTTGGGCTTTTCCTGCGGCTTCGGCACGTCCTCGGGCTTCGGCTTTTCGATCGGGGTCGGAGCGGGCGGCGGAGCCGACGTCATGTCGACGGGCTTCGGCTTGGCTTCCGGCGTTATCGGCTTGTCGGTGTCGACGCTGTTCTCGCCAACCTTCTGCGCATCGGGAACGACGTCCGGGCGCTGCGTCGGCACGGGTGCCGGCTTTTCATGCATCACGGCCTTCTTGTCGCCCTGCAAGGTCTGCGCAATGGCTTCCATGGGCACGATGTCGACCGCAACCGACTCGACGTCGGACGACGGAAGTGCTGCCGGCGCCGTCAGCGTGAACAGGCCGAAGGTCAGCGCCGCCGCATGCAAGATCACCGATGTGGTGAGGCCGGTCTTCATCTTCTTGTCTACTGATCCTGTTCCTGCAGGGAAACGAGGCCGATATTCTTGTAGCCGGCGGCCGAAATGCGGGCCATCACCTTCATCGCCGTGCCATAGTCGGTGGACTTGTCGCCACGGATGAAGATGCGCTCTTCATAGCCGGTCTTCGAGATTGCCTGCAGCTTGGCAATCAATTCCTCGATCGGGATCTCGGTTTCCTGCAAATAGATCTGGCCGCCGGCGTTGATCGAGACGGTGATCGGCTGCGTATCGGCATTCATCGCCTTGGCCTGCGTATCCGGCAGGTCGATCGGCACGCCGACCGTCAGCATCGGTGCCGCGACCATGAAGATGATCAGCAGCACCAGCATCACATCGACCATCGGTGTGACGTTGATCTCGGACATCAGTGCATGGTGACGGCCGCGCCGCCTGTGGCCGCGCCCGCCGCGTCCTCCCATGCCCATGGACATACCCATCTGCTACTCCCTCAGGCCTTGGGGGCCACTTTTTCATCGATTTGGCGCGAGAGTATGGCGGAGAACTCGTCGGAGAACCCTTCCATGCGCACGGCTATCTTGCTCGCGTCGGACGACAGCTTGTTGTAGGCGATGACGGCGGGAATGGCGGCGAGCAGGCCGATGGCCGTCGCCAGCAGCGCTTCGGCAATGCCGGGCGCAACCACCGCGAGACTTGTGTTCTTGGATCCGGCGATCGCCTGGAACGATGTCATGATGCCGATGACGGTGCCGAACAGCCCGATGAAGGGTGCCGCCGAACCGGTGGTGGCAAGGAAGCCGAGGCGGCCCTCCAGCTTCTCCATCTCGCGGGTCAGCGCCAGGTCCATCGCTTTGTCGATACGAGTCTGCAGGCCGAGCGGCGACTTTGCGCCCTTCTCGAAACTCTTCTTCCACTCGCGCATCGCAGCCACGAAAATGGCGCCCATGCCGGTGGTCTTGCGGTCGGCGAGCGTGCGGTAGAGCTCCTCCAGCGACTGGCCGGACCAGAACACCTGCTCGAAACGGTTGAGCGCCAGCCGCATGCGGGCATAGGAGACCAGCTTGTCGACGATAATCGCCCAGGTCCAGACCGAAGCGCAGAGCAAGCCGATCATGACCAGCTTGACCACCCAGCTGGCCTGACTGAACAGCGCCCAAATCGACAATTGCGCGCCCGGATCGGCGAGTGCGATATTTTCCATCGTTACGTCCTTAAGATTTTCCGGGCGAAGCTGGCGGCTGGCCCCTGGCATCCCTTGTGGTCGGTTCGCACGAAGCTACCGGAACAACCCCAAACTGTGCCGTTATCGGCCTTTTCGGGGCAAATATTGGTGAAAGGAAGGCGTTCGATAACGCCAATCTTCACCAATCTCTTCATGAACCGTTATGGTTAAGGATGGGTTAGTATATAAGGCGCGGCGCATTGCCACGCCCAGTGGCGATGCGCAAGCCATCGCTGTTGATCGCAATGGGCTAATCAGCTGCCGGCAAGGCCTTGGGCATGAATGCGGCCACCCATTCCCTCGGAAAGCGCCTTGGACGGCCATTCTCGCCGATGATCGCCGCCTCGACCTTGGCTTCGACCAGCACCTCCTCGCCGCGTTTGAGCTGCTGGCGCATGAAGATGCGGGCGCCGGAAATGTCCTCGGTGCGGGTGTCGACCGTCAGGATGTCGTCGATGCGGGCCGGGCCGCGAAAGTCGATCTCCATGCGCCGCACCACCCAGACTATTCTTTCGCCATGCTTGCCGTCGGCAAGCTCGGTGTGGTGCACGCCGGTCAGCCTGAGATAGTCGGAGCGGCCGCGTTCGAAGAATTCGAGATAGCGTGCATGGTAGACGACGCCGGAGAAATCGGTGTCGGCGTAATAGACCCGCGCCATCAGCCGGTGGCCGAACGCCGTCAGCGCGCCGGAAATCCCGGCCAGCAGCGTCGCCGATTCACCATGATCGCCCATTGCGCTTCCTTTTTCAGTCCCGGCAAGGCACCTGTTTCCCGCGTGGCACAGCTTCGGATGGCACTGTTGACGGCGATGATCAAGACCTTGATGGCGGCGCTGCTCGTGCTCATGGCTTTGGCGCTGCCCAGTCACGCGGCCAGCTTCTCGATGAAACGCGGCCTCAATCTCGACCAGTGGGTCACGTGGCCGGGTGAAGACCAGTGGGGCGACGCCAAGGCCATCCTGCCTTATCCGGAATGGCGGAAATTCCTTGGGGAGGACGATCTGAAGGCGTTGAAGGCTGCCGGTTTCGATTTCCTGCGCATGCCGGTCGACCCCTCGCCCTTCCTGTCCGGCCGGACCATGGCCCTGCGCGACGACCTTTATGCCAGCGTGCTGGATTCGGTGCGCATGATCAACCGCGCCGGACTGAAGGTGGTCGTCGACATGCACCTGATCCCGGCCGGCGGCAGCCGCAAGATCGGCATGGCGCAGGTGATGGACGATCCCAGGACCTTCGATGCCTATGTCGAGATAGTGCGCAAGATGGCGCGCACGCTGGCCGGTGAGGATCCCGCCCAGGTGGCTTTCGAACCGATGAACGAACCGATCGTCGACTGCGACAGCGACGGCACCAGCCTGTGGCCGGACCGCCAGCGCAAACTGTTCGCCGCGGCGCGATCCTCGGCGACGAAACTGACCCTGGTGCTGACCGGCGCTTGTTATTCCGCGGCGAGCTCCCTGGACAAGATTGACCCGAAGACGATCCCGGACGACAATGTCATCTGGACCTTCCACTCCTACGATCCGTTCCTGCTCACCCATCAGGGCGCGACCTGGGCCGGCGACTTCATTCCTTATGTGACCGGCCTGCCCTACCCCCTGACGGCGGTACCCAAGGCACAACTTGATGTGACGCTCGACACCATCCGCGCCAGGATCAAGACCGAAGCGCCGTGGACGCGGCAAAGCGGCCTGCTTGCCTATCTCGACGAACAGGTCGCCAGCATGGACAGTTCCGACAGACTGCTCGGCTTGATGGATACGCCGTTCAAAAAGGTCGAGGCCTGGGCGAAGGCCAACGGCGTCAGGCCTGAGAACATCACACTTGGCGAGTTCGGCATGATCCGCCAGGAATACGGCAACGCCTATGTGATGCCGGCCGAGTACCGGGCCGCCTATGTCAGGGACATGATCGCACGCGCCGAAGCGCATGGCTTCTCATGGTCGGTGTGGAGCTATGGCGGCGCCTTCGGCGTCGTCGACGCCTTCAACGGCGACAAGGCCGAGCCGGATGTGATGGACGCGATCAAATCGCTTCACTGAGGCGATCTGGAGTCAACCAAGTTCGATAGACAGGATTTCTGGCCGTATCCCGAAACGCACCGGCAATATGCTGAAGCCGAGCCCGCCCGAGACGATCAGGTTACGGTCGTTCTCGATCACATGGCCATAGGCGTAGCGATTGCCGAAACGCGACGGCACGACCGGCGAATAGCCGAACAACCGAATTTGTCCGCCATGGGTATGGCCGGACAGGGTCAGCGAGACCCGCCACGGCACGGTCGGAAAGATATCCGGCTCATGCGCGAGCAGGATGACAGGCGATGCGTCGTTGACCTTGGCCAACGTGCCGTCGAGATCGTCCAGCCCGGTAAAGCCGGCGCGGTCCCTGGTCGGCAGCAGGGCCAACTGGTCGGCAAGCCCCGCGACCCACACACCATGGCCGTCCTTCTGCAGGCGCACGACATCGTTCTCCAGCACCGGGATACCGACTTTCTCCAACGCCTTGCGCGCTATTGTTGGGCCGGCCCCGGCGCGCTGCGAGAAGCCGTCCGCCCACCAGTCATGGTTGCCCAGGATAGAAAGCACGCCGAGCGGCGCCTTGAGGCCCGACAGGGCGGAAGCCCATTGCGATGGCGTCACCCGATCAGTTACCAGGGGCATGCCGGCTATGTAGTCGCCGAGCAGAACGATCACGTCCGGCTGCAGCGCGTTCGCATCTTCGACAATCGACGCGATCCGCTCCGGCGTCATCCACGGCCGGCAGGCATGGATATCGGCAAGCGCAACGATGCGCAGCTTCAACCCCGCCGGCCAATGCGGCGGCGTCAGCGCATAGCGTTTCACATGCGTCAACAGCATCGGCTCTACGCCGACCGCATAGGCGCTGAATGCGGCAACCGACAGGAACGAACCGCCGATGAGGCGCAGGAACCCACGTCGGGTGATCATTGCATGGCTCCGGTACTTGGATCGCGGCGACAGTCGCCAAGGCAGCGTTAAAGTCCACGATTGCGCCGGCAAACCGGCGAAGCTGAGGAGATTTTGCGCAAGGACAGTCACGTATCCTTGATCAACGGTCCCTGTCCAATCGCCCGAGCCGCTACTCTTCCTGGAACAGATTGATCTGCTGCTGAGCCAGATCCTTCGGCGCATCGAGGCCGAGATGGCGCCAGGCATTGGCCGTAAGCATCCGGCCGCGCGGCGTGCGCTGGATGAAACCCTGCTGGATCAGATAGGGCTCGATGATGTCCTCGATGGCGTCGCGCGGTTCGGACAGGCCGGCGGCGATCGTCTCGATGCCGACCGGCCCGCCGCCGAAATTGCGCGCGATCATCGACAGATACCGACGGTCGAGCGCGTCGAGACCGAGGGCGTCGACCTCCAGCCGGGTCAAGGCCTCGTCGGCGATCTGGCGGTCGACATGGCCATCGCCGGCGACCGAGGCGAAATCACGCACGCGGCGCAACAGCCGGCCGGCGATGCGTGGCGTGCCGCGCGCGCGCCGCGCGATCTCCAGTGCGCCATCGTCGCCGAGCGGCATTTGCAGGATGCGGGCGCCGCGCCGCACGATCTGCTCCAATTCCTCGACCGTATAGAAATTGAGCCGCACCGGGATGCCGAAGCGGTCACGCAGCGGATTGGTGAGCAGGCCAAGCCGCGTGGTCGCGGCGACCAGGGTGAAACGGGCGAGGTCGATCTTGACCGAACGTGCCGCCGGTCCTTCACCGATGATCAGGTCGAGCTGGAAATCCTCCATCGCCGGATAGAGGATTTCCTCCACCGCCGGGCTCAGCCGGTGGATCTCGTCGATGAACAGCACGTCGCCTTCCTCGAGATTGGTCAGCAGCGCGGCAAGATCGCCGGCCTTGGCGATGACCGGGCCGGAGGTGGAGCGGAAATTGACACCGAGCTCGCGCGCCATGATCTGCGCCAGCGTCGTCTTGCCGAGGCCCGGCGGTCCGACGAACAGCACATGGTCGAGCGCCTCGTTGCGGCCCTTGGCGGCCTCGATGAACACTTTGAGATTGGCCCGCACTGCCGCCTGGCCGACAAAATCGTCGAGCGTCTGCGGCCGCAATGTCTGCTCGGCATCCTCGCCGCGTTTCTCCGGCGTAATCAGGCGGGGCGACAGGCTCATGCCGCCCTCCTTGCACACGGCGAGGAACTGGACAAGCGACGGCTCACCGCGCCAGTTCCTTCAGCCCGAAGCGGATCAGCTTGGGCGCATCGGCATCCTCGCCCGCCGTCTTCAGCGCTGCCGCCACCGCATTGGCGGCGGTGTCGCGCGAATAGCCGAGATTGACCAGCGCCGAGACCGCATCCGTGATCGGCGCGGATGCCACGCCATCGCCGAGTTCCTGCTTCAGCCCGATGGTGCCCGAAGCGGTGCCGGCATAGGCCGGCGCCTTGTTCTTCAACTCGGTGACGATGCGCTCGGCCACCTTCTTGCCGACGCCGGGCGCACGAGAAACCATGGCGATGTCGCGCAGCGCAATGGCGTTGGCGAGGTCGGCGGGCGCCAGCGTCGACAGGATGGCCAGCGCCACCTTGGCGCCGACGCCGGGAACATTGTTCATCAGCAGCCGGAACCACTCGCGCTCCAGCACCGACTGGAAGCCGTAGAGCCGCAGCATGTCCTCGCGCACATAGGTCTCCATGAACAGCACCACCGCCTCGCCTGGCGAAGGCAGCGCGGCCAGCGTGCGCGCCGAGCAATAGGCGACATAGCCGACGCCGTGGATGTCGACGAGGCAATGGTCCTCTTCGATCTCGTCCAGCGTGCCTTTGAGTTTGCCGATCATTCCAGATCTTTCATGGAAGATGACCCCTCATGGGTGCGTTTCAGGAGAGATGATGTCGAGGTCGGGAAAGTAACTGCGATAACGCGCAGCGTCGCGGGTCAAAAGACGGTGTCCGGCAACGGTGGCATGGGCGCCAATGAAGAAATCAGGCAAGGTCCGTTCTCGAACGCCACCGGCACGGCGATAGCGGGAATGCGTGACGCCCGCAAGGAATGCCGCGTCCCAAGGTACAAGTTCGCGGTCCATCTCGAGCATGTCGACTGCTTTTCGAAGCGCCGTTTCCGTCGCAATCAGCGGCGCCAACTCGGACCAGACGATCGTATTGACCACCAATGCGCCGTCGCGGCGGCAGGAGGCGATCGCCGACGCCGACCATTCTTTCAGCGGTCCGACTGGACCCCAAACGTCGATCAGGACATTTGTGTCAATCAACGTCGAGATCTTCACGCGGCCCCCTCAACCACTCCATGTACTGATCGGTGGTCATGCCGCCCAAATCCAACGTCCCCTCCATCCGGTCAAGGACATCGTTGAACCTGCGCAATTTCTCTTCCTGGGAAAGGTTCTCGTTGACGGCAACCAGCTGAACGCCCCCTTCGGTGGCCACGAACTCCACCTCGGAACCCGGGCCGATGCCCAGACGGTCCCTAATAGGCTTGGGGATTGTAACTTGCCCCTTGGTGGTCAAGCGCATTGTAATACCTCCAGGTATTACTTATCCCTGCGGCGGGAACAAGTCAAGAACATCTATCCAGCCAGCGCCATCCTGTATGCCACGCTTTGCCGGTGATGTGCGTGGCAGATGGCGATGGCCAGCGCGTCGGCGGCATGTTCGGTGTCGAAAATGGCTTTCGGCAGCAGCACCTTCACCATCATGTGGATCTGTTTCTTGTCGCCATGGCCGACGCCGATCACCGCCTTCTTGACGGCGTTGGGCGCATATTCTGCAACGACAAGCCCGGCACGCGCCGGCACCAGCATGGCGATGCCGCGCGCCTGGCCGAGCTTCAGCGTTGCCACCGCGTCCTTGTTGACGAAGGTCTGTTCGACCGCCGCCTCGTGCGGCATGGCGCGGTGCAGGATTTCGGCGAGCCCGTCATGCAATTGGCAAAGACGTGTTGCCAATGCCGCCTTGTCGTCGGACTTCACGGTGCCCGAAGCAATGAAGCGCAGCGAATTGCCGAGGCTTTCGACGATGCCCCAGCCGGTCCGCCTAAGCCCCGGATCGATACCGATGATGCGAATCGCTTCCGCCATTTGCCGACTTTACCTCCGGCACACAGCGATGCCAGCGAAATGTGAACAAACCGGAAACGGGGAGGTGGCCGAAATTACCCTCTGGCGAAGGCCGTGTTCAGCAGGCTGATCTGGTCGGAAACCGGATTGGGACGGCGGCTCATCGGCTGCATGTCGACCACGGCGCCGGAGCCATAGATCTCGTCGTCCATGCGGCGTACCAATGCTTGCAGGCGTAGCGAGCGCGTAACGAGGTCGAGGAAATCCTCGGGCAGTTCGGCCCAACCGGCGGCTTCGTCATGGGCGGAAGCGGTGTCGAGGCGCACCTTGGACTTTTCCGACGCAACCTGGTCGCGGGTCATCTCGCCCGAATTGGCGGCGCGCTGCAAAAGCAGCCAGGACGCAACCTGCATCAGCCTGGTGGTGAGCCGCATCGATTCGGCGGCATAGAGCGTGGCCGCCAGCCTGGACAGTTTCTTCGCCTCGGCCCGGCCCTTGCCGTCGAGATATTCGGCCGCCTGCTCGACGAGGCCCATACCTTCCTGGTAAAGCGGCTTGAACGATTGCGAGAAAACCCGGCGCTCCGCCAGTTTGACGGTTTTCGCACTGCCCTTCGAAGGCTCGTTCATTGATACGCCCCTGCACTTGCAACCGGCTGATTCGGCTCCCTGCCGATACACCCGGAACCCTATCTGACTGAAGCTTGAAAATGCGCTTCGTCACCGGTGAAGGCAAGCACATGTTTAACAGAAGGTTAACAGCGGCCCGCCGTCCCGTGCCCCCGAGAATTCGGACAAAAAAAGAGCCGCGGATAAGGCGGCTCTCAGGAGTTTAACAGGGAGGCGTCAAACAAAGTGGCTCCAACCACTCGGTAAGAATCCAGATCACTGGATGGACATAGTAAACGCCTGTAAAGCTTAATGAAGCCTTAAAGGCTGGCATGTTTTTTGATCGAACGCCGCCATCCTGTCCCGTAACAGCACAGCCTTCAGGCTTAGCCTACGCCGTCCTCCAGACGGCGGGCAGGGCGACGAAGGCAAACAGCAGCATTGCCGCGTAGAAGCCCATCGAGGAGGCCGCCACCAGCGGTTCGATCGCGGCATTGCCGCCGAGCAGGAAAAACAGGCCGATCAACAGGCCGATGCCGCTGACCGCGGTCAGCCAGAAATGAACGTTGGCGAGCGTCTTTTGCCCGATCGCCGGAAACAGATGGTAGAAGAAGGCAAAGACCGCCGACATCAGCCATCCGGCCACCATCGTGTGGGCGTGGGTCGGCATCTGGCCATGATCCTGGCTGATCGCCATGTACAGGCCGAGCCCCATGCCGCACAGCGAATAGATGATCGCCAGCGTGAAGAAATTCCGTGCTACCCCTTGCATAATAGTCCCCCGAATTGCCTTTTCCCGTTTGCGGGAATGGGTTGATCATCAGGCGACTGGTGTCGCCACCGGGCTCCCGGCGTTAGCGCACTAGCATCGGCGATGTTTCCGGACGATGTCGCGCCAACCCCTCCCGACGATTCGTATATTAGCAGGAAATCAGATAGCGCGTTCACTATCTCAATCTCAGCTGCTTCTTTCATTGGCAGGGCGCTGAAACAGAGCCGGATTTTCCGCGACATCGTTCCGATACAGGCGCCGCGCTAAACGCCCGCTCCTCTGACGGCCGGCGCAAATCCGCGCCGCCGCAACCTGACCGGAACACTGCAGGAGCAACCCATGGACTGGTACTCGATCGTTAAATTCCTCCACGTCACGACCGCCATTCTGTGGGTCGGCGGCGGCTTTGTGCTGTTCCTGCTCGGCGTGCTTGCCGAGCGGGCGGGCAACATCGAGGACAAGCTGCAGGCGATGCGCGCCAGCGGCCAGCTGGGCGGCAGGTTCTTTGCACCGATGTCGATGCTGACGCTGATCTTCGGCCTCGTCATGTGCTGGTTCTGGGTCGGCTTTTCCGACTTGTGGATCCTGATCGGCCTGGCCGGTTACGTCACGACTTTTTCGATCGGCATGTTCATCTTCAAGCCGACAGCCGAACGCATGGGCGCGATGATCGCCAAGGAGGGCGTCACACCGGCCGTTCTTGCCATCGGTCAGCGCATGATGAGCGCGGCACGCTTCGACTATGCGGTGATGCTGGTGATCGTTGCCGACATGGTGCTCAAGCCGACCGCGCATGACATCGGCATCCTCGCAGGCATGGTGCTGGTCGTCATGATCGGCGCCACACTGGCCTTTGGCGGTAACCGCCGCCTCGTGCCGAGCGCCGCCTGACCACCAGGCGGCAAGGCGGCTACGCGGCCGCCTTCTTAGATCAGTCCGGCAATGCCATCCCAAAGCAGCTTCAGCGCCACGACCGCGACGGTTGCGTAGGTGAAGGGATAGAAGATTTCCGGCCGCATCCGCCGCACCAGCCACGCCCCGGCGATGGTCGACAGCGGCGCCAGCGGCATCAGCACCGCCGACGCCGTCAGATTGGCGGTGTCGAACTGGCCGAGCGCGAAATAGGGCACCAGCTTCAGCGCATTGGTGGCTGCGAAGAAGATCGCCGCGGTGCCCGACAGAATTTTGGGATCGAGCCGAATCGGCAAGGCATAGACCTGGAACGGCGGGCCGCCGACATGGGCGACGAAGCTGGTGAAGCCGGCGACCGTGCCCCAGATGGCGGCAGCCAAGCGGTTGGGCGCGACCGCGTGGTCGGCACCATGGCGAAACTGCAGATAGAGCCAGCGCAGGACGAAGATGATGGCGACGGCGCCGACGATCAGCCGCACCGCCTCTTCGGTGACGAGTGCCGCCGTCAGCCAGCCGAGGCAGATGCCGATGACGGCGCCCGGCATCATGTCGACCAGCATCTTGCGGTCGTAGACGCCCCACCATGTCCACACCGACACGATATCCATCAGGCACAGGATCGGCAGCAGGATGGCGGCCGCCTGCACCGGCGGCATGGTCAGCGCCATCAGTGGCACGCCGACGAAGCCGACGGCGCCGCCGAACCCGCCCTTGGACAGGCCGACCAGAATGACCGCCGGAATGGCAGCCGCGTAGAACCACGGATCGAGAAGCAGGCCGGACATGGGAGGGGGCTGGGTCTGGAGGGAAAGCGTATCGACGCTTGAATAGCCCAGAATCCCGAGCGGAGCGACAGCAAATATGGCGAACCGGCGGCCGGCTTTCCGCCCGGCTTCGATCAGGATGCCTGCAAAATCTTTGCCCTGTCGCGAGAGGCGGTTGCGTCGAGCGGTGGCGGCCGCCGCCGGATCGGCTGCGCCTTGATGATGGCGGTGCTGGTCTCGGCCTTGTCGGCGATGCGGTCGAGGATGCCGTCGAGATCGCCGATCGAGCGCACGAACAGCCGGGCGACGAAGCAGTCATCACCCGTCACCTTGTCGCATTCGCCGAATTCGGGGATTTCCTCGATCAGCTTCTGGACGATGTGCAGCTTGCCCGGCAGCGGCCGGATGCGCACGATGGCCTGCAGGGTGTAACCGAGCGCCAGCGGATCGATCTCGACGGTGAATGCCCGGATGACGCCGCGCTCCTCGAGCCGGCGTAGCCGCTCCGAGACGCTGGGCGATGACAGCCCGACCTGGGCGGCCAGTTCCTTCAGCGAGGTCCGCGCATCCTTGACCAGGATTTCGAGGAGATTTCGGTCGAGATCGTCAAGCATTTTACATTTCTCGCAGATTTGAAGCTATCACCTAACATAATCAGGCAATTTACCCATATCTCCTTTCCAATCGGATGGAAACCCGCATTGCCGCGTGAGATTATCGCGGTTCAACTGATACGGAGGTTTGTTGTGAACGATACGGTGCGCGGCACGGTCGAAATGTCCGCCGCAATGGCGATCCTGGGAACGATCGGATGGTTCGTCGTCCTGTCCGGCCAGCCGATCATGGATGTCGTGTTCTGGCGCTGCGCCTTCGGCGCGCTGACGCTGCTCATCATCTGCGCCGCCCTTGGCTTGCTGCGCAACAGACTGTCGCTGCGCATCGTCGGCATCGCCGCGCTCGGCGGCGTCGCCATCGTCGTCAACTGGCTTTTGCTGTTTAGCGCTTTCTCCCGCGCGTCGATTTCTATCGCCACCGCCGTCTACAACACGCAGCCCTTCATGCTGGTCGGCTTCGGTGCGCTGTTCTTCGCCGAGCGGCTGACCGTGACCAAGCTGACCTGGCTCGCCATCGCCTTCGCCGGCATGGTTCTGATCGTGCAGTCGGCCCCCGATGCCGGCCCCAATGCCGGCATGGTCGGCACGGATTATTTTACCGGCATCGTCATGGCGCTGGGCGCAGCCTTCTTCTGGGCTGTCGCCGCCATCGTCACCAAGAAGCTCAAGGGCACGCCGCCGCATCTGATCGCGCTGATCCAGGTCTGCGTCGGCGTCGTCATGCTGGCGCCTTTCGCCGATCTTGCAGAGCTTCCGGCCGATGCCTGGAGCTGGGCCATGCTGGCGACGCTCGGCATCGTCCATACCGGCCTGATGTACATACTGATGTACGGCGCCATCCAGAAGCTGCCGACGCATCTGCAGGGTTCGCTGTCCTTCATCTATCCCGTCGTCGCCATCCTGGTCGATGTCCTCGCCTTTGGCCATCGGCTGCATTTGAGCCAGATTGTCGGCGCCACAGCCATCCTGATCGCCGCCGCCGGCATGAATCTCGGCTGGACGCTTTGGAAGGGCAAACCGCCCGTTGCGAACCCGCACCCGATCAAGTGAAGCGGCCGTCGGCTACCCGGCGGCTCAAACATCGCGATCCCGCTGCCCGCCTGTTCAAAGCGGGCACTTTGCTCTATGCCGCAATCCAACCATCTTCGCCCGGCATAGGCGAAACGCGGGACCCGAAGAACCATGAATGACGCAACGCCCCCCAACCGCTGTCGCATCGTGCTGATCGCGCCGCCCGGCGCGACGGCGGCCCGTATTGTCGCGGCATTCGAAGGTGGCGACGTCGCGTCGCTGATCCTGCCCGAAAACGGCATGGATGAGGCCTCCTTCCAGGCTTTTGCCGAACAGATCGTGCCGGCAGCGCAGGCCGCCGGCATCGCCGTCGTCATCGCCGGCGACACCCGCATAGCCGGCCGCGTGCAAGCCGACGGCATCCATGTCGAAGTCTCCAAGGCCGAGCTGGCCGAAACGATCGAGCATTTCCAGGCAAGGATGATGGTCGGCACCGGCGGCGCCAAGACGCGTGACGACGCGCTCGAGCTCGGCGAGGTCAGGCCCGACTACATCTTCTTCGGCCGCTTCGGCTACGACAACAAGCCCGAACCGCACCCGCGCAACCTGTCGCTCGGCGCATGGTGGGCCGACATGATCCAGATCCCTTGCATCGTCATGGCCGGATCCGACATCGCCTCGGTCGAAGCCGTAGGCGCCACCGGTGCCGAATTCGTGGCGCTGTCGAGCGCGGTGTTCGGCGACGGCGTCGACCCCAGGACAGCGGTCGCCGCCGCCAACGCGCTGCTCGACGAGACCGCGCCGCGCTTCGAGGACTGACGTGCCCTCGGCGATGCTACCCCTCCAGGCCCTGCTTGCGGTGCTGATGGTCCAGGCGGCAGCCGCGGAGACCATTCCGCTGCCGCAGCCCAAGCCGGACATCGGCATCCACACCGACAAGCCGATCGACAAGCCACTGCCGCAGCCGGCCACCACGGCCGAGCCGGCGCCGCTGCCGTCGGCCGACGCTATCAATCCCGACCGTTTCGGCGCAAAACCCGCCGATGCGGCCTATGGTGCCTTCCAGCGCGGTCTCTACAAGACGGCCTACAATCTGGCGCTGGTCCGCGCGCAAAACGGCGACCCGGCGGCGCAGACGCTGGTCGCAGAGATCCTGTCGCGGGGGCTTGGGGTGCCGCTCAATTCGGCGGAAGCGGCGAAATGGTATGCGCTCGCCGCCGAACAAGGTGTGCCGGAATCGCAGTTCCAGTATGCGCTGATGCTGCTCGACGGCCGCTACGTCAAGAAGGACGAAAAAGGAGCCTACGCCTTGATGCAGGCCGCCGCCGAGGCCGGCAACCGGCTGGCGCAGTTCAATTTTGCGCAGATGCTGGTCCAGCAGGACCCCGGCGACGCCGGCATAGCCAAGGCGGTCTCCTACTACGAGCGCGCCGCCGCGACCGGTCTTGCCGACGCGCAATATGCGATGTCGCAGATCTACGCCAATGGCGTCGGCGGCAAGCCGCGTGACGATGTGCAGGCAAGGCGCCTGCTGGCACAGGCGGCACGACAGAACTACGACACTGCGCAGATCGACCTCGCCGCCTGGATGATCGAAGGCCGCGGCGGTGCGCGCGACCTGAAATCGGCCTTCGGTTGGACGAAACAGGCGGCGGAGGGTGGCAATGTCGCCGCCCAGAACCGCCTGGCAAAGCTCTACATGCAAGGCATCGGCACCGATCCGGATCTGGTCCTTGCCGGTGCCTGGTACATCGTCGCCCGTCGCGCCGGCCTCATCGATCCGCAGATGGACGACTTCCTGCAGGGGCTGGACGACGACCAGACCAAGCAGGCGCTGCAGAAGGCGAACCGCTTGCCCTGACGGGGATTCAGGATCCGGTCGCTTGACCCCAACCTGCCCGCTCCCTTGCCTCTTCTGGTGATTTGTGGTCTTGGGAGCCCGAAATCGCTTTCCCAGCGAACATCCCTTACCAACGGCGTGGCCGTTGGGCATCATTCCGGATCATCTCAATATGGCCAAGATCAATGGCAACGAAATCCGTCCCGGCTATGTCATCGAGCATGATGGCGGTCTTTGGGTGGCGGTCAGGACCAACACCGTCAAGCCCGGCAAGGGCGGCGCCTACAATCAGGTCGAACTGAAGAACCTCATCAACGGCACCAAGCTCAACGAGCGCTTCCGATCGGCCGAGACGGTCGAACAGATCCGGCTCGACCTGAAGGACTTTTCCTTCCTCTACGCGCAGGAAGACGCCCTGGTGTTCATGGACACCCAAAGCTACGAGCAACTCGAATTGAACAAGGACTTCGTCGGCGATCGCGCCGCCTTTCTGCAGGACGGCATGATGGTGACGGTCCAGCTCTATGAAGAGAGGCCGATCGGCATTTCGCTGCCCGACTATGTAACCCTGACCATCACCGAGGCGGACCCGGTGGTGAAGGGCCAGACGGCGGCCTCGTCCTACAAGCCGGCAATCCTGGAGAACGGCATCCGCGTGCTGGTGCCGCCATTCATCGGCGCCGGCGAGCGCATCATCGTCGACACCAACGAAATCACTTACGTGCGCCGCGCCGACTGACGCACGCCAGCAGGAAGAACCACTATGGCACGCTCAGCCCTCCTCAACGTCATGGTCCAGGCCGCAATGAAGGCCGGTCGCTCGCTGTCGCGCGACTTCGGCGAGGTGCAGAACCTGCAGGTCTCGATGAAAGGCCCCGGCGACTATGTCAGCCAGGCCGACCGCAAGGCCGAGGACATCGTCTTTGCCGAGTTGTCCAAGGCACGGCCGGGCTATTCCTTCCTGATGGAAGAACGCGGCGTGGTCGAAGGCGACGATGGCCAGCATCGCTGGATCGTCGACCCGCTCGATGGCACCACCAATTTCCTGCACGGCATTCCGCTCTTTGCCGTTTCGATCGCCTTGGAGCGTCAGGGGCAGATCGTTGCCGGCGTCATCTACAATCCGGCGATGGACGAGCTCTACACCTGTGAACGCGGCGGCGGCGCCTTCATGAACGACCGCCGGCTGCGCGTCGCCGGCCGCATCAAGCTGGTCGACACGGTGATCGGCTGCGGCATGCCGCATCTCGGCCGCGGCCACCACGGCAATTTCCTCGTCGAGCTGCGCAACGTCATGGCCGAGGTTTCCGGCGTCCGCCGCCTCGGCTCCGCCTCGCTCGATCTCGCCTATGTCGCAGCCGGCCGCATGGATGGGTTCTGGGAAACCGGCCTGTCAGCCTGGGACATCGCCGCTGGCCTGCTTTTGATCCGCGAGGCGGGCGGCTTCGTATCGGACATGGATGGCGGGCAGGACATGCTCGACAACGGCTCGGTGGTCGCCGGCAACGAGGTCATCCAGCGCGCTTTGCTGAAGGCCGTGAAGAAGCCGCTCCCCTCTCGCTGACAGCCACGCCGCGCTGATGCGCCGCAGTCGCAAAACCGCAATGGAAGCTTGAAATACTGCCCTGCATGCGCCCAAATTGGAGGGCGCGGCGCAGGAACCCGGCTTTAGTGAGAGACAACCAACCCTACCCCGACATCCCGTTCATCGGACGCTGGCACTATTCGCGCGCCGAGACGATCGCAGACGGTATCGTCCACGCGGTCGGCATCGTGCTGGCGATCGCGGCAGGGTCGGCACTGCTGGCGCTGGCGGCCTTTCGTGTCGGACCGGGCGAGTACATCGCCGCCGCTTTCTATGTGGTTTCGCTGCTCACCGTGCTGTCGGTGTCGATGACCTACAATCTGTGGCCGGTGTCGTCGCCGCTGAAATGGGTCTTGCGGCGTTTCGACCATGCGGCGATCTATCTGCTGATCGCCGCGACCTACACGCCTTTCCTGGCCCAGCTCGAAGGCTCGCCGCTGGCGCGCTGGATGATTGTCCTCGTCTGGACCGCGGCGTTGCTGGGCATCGCCATCAAGGTGTTCTTTCCCGGCCGTTTCGACCGGCTGGCTATCGTCTTCTATCTCGCCATCGGCTGGAGCGGCATCATCCTGGTCAAGCCGCTTGTCCAGACGCTGCCACCGACGTCGATCGCACTCATCGTCGCCGGAGGCATCGTCTATTCCTGCGGCGTCATCTTCTTCGCCTGGAAGGGGCTGCGCTTCCACAATGCGCTGTGGCACGGTTTCGTCGTCACCGGCGCCGGCCTGCATCTGGCCGCAATGGTCGACTGTCTGGTCATCAATCGCCTCTGACAAAGACTGTAGACGCGGCTATATTGCCAAGCGCCATTCAATTTGGTCACAATTCCGTTTAGAGTCGCGGACTACGTGATCGGCGGCGGCATCGGAAACGGGGCACGGATGGCTTTTCTCAGATCCTTCGGCATGGGCAGACGTTCTGATGTCCTGATCTACGATCCGCACAAACTGTCGAGCCCGCAGGTCTTCCTGCTGACAATGGTGATCTTCCTGGTCATCGTCGCTTTCATCGCCGCCATCCTGACCCGCCAGATCTCGACCGCCTTTGGCAGCAATCCCGGCCTCAACGGCCTGATCGTCGGCGTGCTGGTGGTCGGCATCCTGCTGGCCTTCGCCCAGGTCGGCCGGCTGTTTCGCGAAGTGCGCTGGGTCAACTCCTTCCGTGCCGGCTCGGAGACCACCGAACCGGTGCTGCTGGCACCGATGAAGGCGATGATCGGCCGTTCCGCGGCGACAGCCTTCTCGACCAGTTCGATGCGCACCATGCTCGATTCCATCGCCACGCGCCTCGACGAAAGCCGCGACACCTCGCGCTATCTCGTCGGCCTGCTGGTGTTCCTCGGCCTGCTCGGCACCTTCTGGGGCCTGTTGAACACCATTGGTTCGATCCGCGAGACCATCGAATCGCTCGACCCAGGCACGGGCGACGCCGCCGCGGTGCTCGACTCGCTGAAGCAGGGGCTTTCGGCGCCGTTGGCTGGCATGGGCACGGCCTTCTCCTCCTCGCTGTTCGGCCTGTCCGGCTCGCTGGTGCTCGGCTTCCTCGACCTTCAGGCCGGCCGCGCCCAGACGCGCTTCTACACCGAGCTGGAAAACTGGCTGTCCTCGGTCACCGACCTGTCGTCCGACATCGTCGTCGCCGACCCGGCCAAGACCGAATCCTCCGACGAGATCCGGGTGCTGTCGGAACGGCTGCGCAGCATGCAGGAGAATGGCGGCGGCTCCAACCCGCGTGTCGCCACCGCCATGGCCAATCTCGCCGACGGCATTTCCGGTCTGGTCAAGAACATGCGCTCGGAACAGCAGATCATGCGCGACTGGGTCGAGGCCCAGTCCGACGAACAAAAGGCGATGCGCAACACGCTGGAAAAGATCGCCGACGCCCTGAAGAAGCCCGGGGTCCACTAACATGGCACTCGCCAGGGGCCGGCGCACCGATCGCCGCATCGACTACTGGCCGGGCTTCGTCGACGCGCTGTCGACGCTTCTGCTGGCCATCATGTTCCTGCTCACGGTCTTCGTGCTGGCGCAGTTCCTGCTGGGGCGCGAAATCTCCGGTAAGGATACCGCGCTTTCGCGCCTCAATTCGCAGATCAACGAATTGACCCAGCTTCTGGCGCTGGAGCGGTCGACGGCGCAGGACAAGGATGACTCGCTGGCCAATCTGCAGGCATCGCTGTCGGCGGCGGAAGCGGAAAAGAGCCGGCTCGAACGATTGCTGGCGCAAGGTGCCGGCGCCGGCGACGCCGCCAACCAGCGCGCCGCGGCGCTGGGCGGCGAACTCGACAGCCAGCGCCAGATCAGCCAGCAGGCGCTGAGCCAGGTTGAGATCCTCAACCAGCAGATCGCGGCACTGCGCAAGCAGATCGGCGCGCTCGAGGATGCGCTCAACGTCTCCGAAACCCGCGACCGCGATTCCAACACCAAGATCGCCGATCTCGGCCGCCGCCTGAACGTCGCACTGGCGCAGCGCGTGCAGGAATTGAACCGCTACCGCTCCGATTTCTTCGGCCGCTTGCGCGAAATCCTCGCCGACCGCGAGAACATCCGCATCGTCGGCGACCGCTTCGTCTTCCAGTCGGAAGTGCTGTTTCCGACCGGCTCCGAAGTGATCAACGATGCCGGCAAGGTCGAGATGAAGAAGCTCGCCGACGCCATCATCGAACTGCAGAAGGAAATCCCGCCCGAGATCAACTGGGTGCTGCGCGTCGATGGCCACACCGACAACAAGCCGCTCTCCGGCACCGGCCGCTACCGTGACAACTGGGAGCTGTCGACGGCGCGTTCGACCTCGGTGGTGAAATTCCTGATCGAAAACGGCGTGCCGGCCAACCGGCTGGTCGCCGCCGGCTTCGGCGAATTCCAGCCGCTCGACCCAGCCGACACCGAAGAGGCGCGTAACAAGAACCGTCGCATCGAGCTGAAGCTGACCGAGCGCTGATCCGGACCCGGCGCCGATCAAGACCGGGCACTGGTCCAAGTCGGGCTGGCTCAAGGCGAACGGTCAGTTTTAGGGCGGCAATTCGGGCCGGCAAGGCTCGAAAAGATTACCTTTTGTTGATTACTCTTTGCCGCGATGCGTTCTTAAATTTGCTACTGGGCCGAGGACCGCCGGCGGTGGAACGGACCATCGCGACGCGACGGAACCGGACGGCCCAAAGCCAGAAGGTGGGCGTCCCAATCGCCGCCTTCCCCATAAAAGGAGACGCAGCCATGCGCTCTTTCACCACCAAGCCCCTCAGGACTGCAGCACTCGCCGCACTTCTCGTCACCGTTCCGTTTGCTGGCGCCTACGCCGCATCGACCTCATTCTACGGCCCGCGTGAGACTGTGTTGTTCGACCAGATACAGGGCGTCGATACGGGCATCCGTGCCGCGATGCAGGCGAACAAGATCAAGCCGGACGAGGCGCGTGACTTGCGCAGGCAGGTCGCCCAACTCAATCGGGACGCTCAGAGGGCCGCGCGAGATGGAACGATGCCGGCCACCCAGTACCGGCAGTTGCTGGCGCAGCTCGACGATGTGAGCCAGAAGCTGCGGGCGGCCACCGGCGGCGCTTTCCTGATCGGCAATGGCGGTGATGGCGGATATTATCCAAACGGCTATGGCCCAAGCCATCCAAACGGCTGAAATCATTCATTACAGCGCCGCGCTTGATCTTGCGCATGGTCTTTTGATTTGCACATGATCCGTTCCGCGCCGAATGCCCGCACAGCAGGAGCGATCCTGCTATTCGCTGATGCGGACCTCGGTGCGGGGTCATGCGCCAAGCCGCTCGATTCCGTCGACACCGAGCTGAAGCAGGCCGAACGCTGATCGGCCGGCGGCATTGTGCCGGACGAAGGCGGCGCCAGGTAGGGCGCCGGTTCGTGGCCGGCAAGGCCTGAAAAGATTATCTTTTTTTAATTACACATTGTCGCAGGGCGATCCTAGCTTCCCGCCTGGGCCGAGAACCGCCGGCGATGAATCCCCCTCATCGCGACGCGACGGAACCGGACGGCCACGGCCGGAAGGCAGGCGGAACAGCCGCCGCCTTCCTCTACAAGAGGAGACGCGTGATGCGCTCTTTCACTCCCAAGACCTCGCTCAGAACTGCGACACTCACGGCGCTCCTCATCGCCGTTCCGCTTGCCGGCGCCTATGCCGCTGGCCATGACAACAAGGGCGCTCTCGACGCGACCGACCCGACCGATTTCACCGGTCCACGTGTCGAGGCGCTTATCGAACAGGTGCGGGGCGTGCGGCAGGGCATCGTGGACGCAAGACAGGCCAAAAACATCACCCCGGCCGTGGCGGAACGCCTGGAAATGCGCACGACTCACATCAGCCAGGCGGCCGAGAAAGTCGCCGCATCCGATCATGGCAGGATACCGGTCGCGCAATACCATGACCTGTTGCGCCGTCTCGACAATGTCGACCAGCGTCTGAGGGTCGATATAGGCGCCGGTTTCCTGATGGGCGATGGCGCCGACGGCGGAAGCTACCCGAACGGCTGAGCCATAGCGGCTGAAGCGGTCCATGAGGAAGGAACCACCCGACGCCTTCGGAAGGCAATCCCGCAGGCGTCCTTTTTCCTGCTACCAGCCGAGCCACACCGCCATCAGGGCAACCGCCGCCGGCACGGTCTGGATGAACAGGATCTTGCGGCCAACTGTGGCCGCGCCATAGAGGCCGGCAACAGCCACGCACAGCAGGAAGAACACCTTGACCTGGAAACCGCCCGCACCGAGGTAAAGCCCCCAGATCAAGCCGGCGGCGAGGAAGCCGTTGTAGAGCCCCTGATTGGCGGCGAGCACCTTCGAGGCGTTGGCGAATTCGGGCGTCAGATTGAAAGCCTTGTGTCCGCGCGTCGTGTCCCACAGCACCATCTCAAGATAGACGATGTAGGCATGGATCAAGGCCACCAGCCCGATCAGGATGTTGCCGATCATTTTTTCCCCCTGATGTGTCGCCGGCAGCATTTCACGCGTGACCTTACCTGCGCAAGCTGCATCTGCCGGACGGCACCTGAGGGTTGCCAAGGCTTTTGCGTTGGTGTCTTTTCGCGCCGTCCCCAATCACGGAAGCCGCCATGTCCTTTCAGAAACTCGATGATCTCGGCCACAAGCTCGAAGCGCTTGAGCATGCGCTGGCCATCCTCGGCGCCGACGAGGCGACCCACATGGCCGTCGGCGGTGGCGAGAAGCGTGCTGAGGCCATGTCGGCACTGGCCGGCATGTATCACACCAGGGCAACGGCGCCGGAGATAGCGGACTGGATCGCCACGGCCGAACAGGAAGCGTTGGGTGAAGAGCAGCGCGCCGCCGTCGCCGAACTGCGTCGCCAATACACCAACCTGACCTGCCTGCCGGTCGAATTCGTCGAGCGCCAGACGACCGCGCGCATGCGTTGCGAGCAATTGTGGCGCGACCTGCGTGCCAAGAACGACTGGGCCGGCTTCCAGCCGGCGCTGGAGGGCGTTGTGGCGCTGGTGCGCGAGGAGGCGGCACTACGTGCCGACGTGCTCGGCCTCGCCCCCTATGACGCGCTGATGGAACAATACGACCCCGGCAACCGCACCACCGACATCACGCCTGTGTTCACCGATCTGAAGGCTTTCCTGAAAAGCTTTGTGCCCGAGGCACTAGCGATCCAGGAAGCGCGGCTGCGCAAGCGCGCGCTGAAGCCGCTCTCAGGCACCTATGCGATCGAAAGGCAGCGCGAGCTCGGCCTTGCCATGATGGCGGCGGTCGGCTTCGACCTGACGCACGGGTCGCTGTCGGTGTCGCACCATCCTTTCTGCGGTGGCGTACCGAGTGACGTGCGCATCACCACCCGCTACAAGACCTCCGATTTCCTGTCGGCACTGATGGGCGTGCTCCACGAGACCGGCCATGCACTCTACGAACAGAACCTGCCCAAGGCATGGTCGCACTGGCCGCTCGGCAAGGCGCGTGGCATGGCCGTGCATGAAAGCCAGAGCCTGTTCGTCGAAAAGCAGCTCGGCCGCAACCCCGCCTTCTGGCGCTGGGCGCTGCAGGTAGTTGAAAAGCATCTCGGCGAAGCCTGGTCGCTCGACGACATCCTGCCGCATGTGCATCGCGTCGAACGCGGCCTGATCCGTGTCGATGCTGACGAGGTAACCTATCCCCTGCATGTCATCCTGCGCTACGAACTGGAACAGGAACTCGTCGCGGGCCGGCTGGAGGTGGCTGATCTGCCCGAAGCCTGGGACGCCAAGATGCGCGACTATCTCGGCCTCTCCACCATCGACAACCCGGCCGACGGACCGATGCAGGACGTGCATTGGCCGGGTGCGGCCTTCGGCTATTTCCCGTCCTACACGCTGGGCGCGATGATGGCGGCGCAGCAATGGGCGGCGCTAACGCGGGAGCACCCTGCCGCCGACGAGGATCTCGCCAAAGGCAATTTCGGGGCGATCAACGATTGGCGCCGCGAAAAAATCTGGTCGCAGGGATCACGCTGGTCGACGCCGGACCTGCTCGAACGCGCCACCGGCGAAAAGCTCAACGCCGCCTATTTCGTGGACCATCTGAAGCAGCGATACGGAGCCACGTAAGGGCGGCCGGCACATCGGGAACGCAAATGGTTCTGACTACTCGGCAGCGCCTCTGAAGGCGCTGGCGCCGGTTTCGAACTGCAGCTTGGCCAGCCGCGCATAGATGCCGCCCTTGGCGACCAGGCTCTGATGCGTGCCTTCCTCGACGATCGAGCCGCCATCCATGACTAAAATCCGGTCAGCCTTCAGCACCGTTGCCAGCCGATGGGCGATGACGATGGTGGTGCGGCCCTGCATCAGGCGTTCCAGCGCCGTCTGCACCAGCGTCTCGCTTTCGGCGTCGAGCGCCGAGGTCGCCTCGTCGAGCAGCAGGACAGGCGCATCGCGCAGGATGGCACGGGCGATCGCCACCCGCTGGCGCTGGCCGCCTGACAGCGTCACGCCGCGCTCGCCGACCTGGCTGTCATAGGCTTTTTCCAGCCTCAGGATGAATTCGTCGGCGAGCGCATCCTTCGCCGCCGTCTCGATCTCGGCTTTGCTGGCGCCCGGCCGGCCAAAGCCGATATTGTCACGCGCGGTGGCCGCGAAGATGGTGACGTCCTGCGGCACGATGGCGATGCGTTGGCGGACCGAAACGGGATCGGCCTCGCGCACGTCGACGCCGTCGATCAGGATCTTGCCTGTTTCGGGATCGTAGAAGCGCAGGATCAGCGAAAACACCGTGCTCTTGCCGGCCCCTGACGGCCCGACGATCGCCACCGTCTCGCCCGGCATGACCTGAAAGCTCAAGCCGTGCACGGCGGCGCGGTCCGGCCTTGCCGGGTAGGAGAAGGAGACATTGTCGAAGACGATCGCGCCCTTGGTCACCGCAGGCAGCGGCTTCGGATCGGCCGGCGCCTGGATCGCCGGCTTCTCGGCCAGGATCTCGGTCAGCCGTTCGGCGGCACCTGCCGCTTGCGCAAGCTCGCCCCAGACCTCCGACAGCGCGCCCAGCGCACCGGCGGCGAACACCGAATAGAGCAGGAACTGACCGAGCGTGCCCGGCGATATCGAGCCTTCGAGCACGTCGCGCGAGCCGAACCACAGCACCGCCACGACGGACGAGAAGATGGTGAAAATGGCAAAGAAGGTGAGGAAGGAGCGCGCGAAGATCGAGGCGCGCGCCGCCTCGAAGGCGGCTTCCACAGCGGCGGAGAAATGGCCGGTGACCAGCTTCTCGTTGGTGAAGGCCTGCAGCGTGCGCACCGCACCGATCTGTTCGCTGGCGTAAGCCGTCGCATCGGCCAGCGTATCCTGCGCCTGCCGCGACTTGCGGCGCACCGAACGGCCGAAGGCGACCAGCGGCAGCACGATGACGGGTATAGCGGCAATGACCAGCCCGGACAGTTTCGGGCTGGTGACGACCATCATCCCCACCGCGCCGAGACCGAGGATGACGTTGCGCAGCGCCACCGAGGCCGTCGCCCCGACTGCGGACTTGACCTGCGTCGTGTCGGCGGCGAGCCGCGACACGATCTCGCCCGACTGGGCGGTATCGAAGAAGGCAGGCGACAGTGTCGTCACATGGGCAAAGACATCGCGGCGGATGTCGGCGACGACGCGCTCGCCCAGCGTGATGACGAAATAGTAGCGGCCGGCCGATGCCGCCGCCAGGATGGCGGCCATCGCCACCAGTGCGGCGAAATACTCGGCGATGAAGGTGGTGCTCGATGACGAGAAACCATAATCGATCATACGCCGCACGGCCAGCGGCAGTGCCAGCGTGGTTGCCGCGGCGATGACCAGCGAGATGATGGCGCCGACGACCAGCGTGCGGTAATGCGTGATATACGGAAACAGGCGCCTGAGCGGCTTGAGCGAGCGCCGGCGCTCGTCTGCGCTGCTGATTTGCGCCATCCCGATGTTTCCTCCAGCCGCCCTTGGGGTCTGCGCCTCAATATGCGCTTGCCGCGGCCTTGTGATTCAATTCCGGCTGATGTATAGGCTCGCCGACCGTTTTAGAAGCCGTGGCTCCTCAATAGCTGCGGCTTCGAGTTTTAAAAAGGGGCGCATCGACGCAGGCTTATGCCCGTCGGCAGCGCCGGCAAGCCAGGAACCGAACCCATGAAGACCGACATCCATCCCGATTACCACACCATCAAGGTCGTCATGACCGACGGCACCGAATACACGACCCGTTCGACCTGGGGCAAGGAAGGCGATACGATGAACCTCGATATCGACCCGACCACCCACCCGGCCTGGACCGGCGGCCAGCAGACCCTGCTCGACCGCGGCGGCCGCCTGTCGAAGTTCAAGAAGCGCTTCGAAGGTTTCGGCATTTAAGCTCAACGAGCTTTTTGCAGATCAAAAACCCGCCTCCGTGGCGGGTTTTTTGTTGCGCCGAGGCGCGGTCCTACTCGGCCAGCAGCTCCCTGAGCGCCATGCGCTTGTAGGCGGCGACCAGCCTGTCGCCCTCCTGCCGCTCGACCGAGATCGCCAGCCGCATGGCGGCCTCGCCCATCTGCCAGACCAGGAACGCCGTGGTTTCCAGCGTCGCCGGATCGGCTGCCGGCCGCAGCCGTTTCAGCACCGCGGTCAGAAACTCGGCATTGGCCCGGCTGTCGGCGAGTTCGAGCTGGCGCAGCGCCTTGTCTGCCTGCGTGCCCGACCAGATGTCGCGCATCACCGGCTCCGCCAGGAACAATCCGTAGTAGATATCGACCAGTTCCGAAAACGCTTTGCCTAGCCCTTCTGCGTCGCTGACATCAGCCAGTGCGGCGGCGATGCAGGCCTGGCTTTCGGCGGTGTAGCGCTCGGCCAGCGCCCAGACGATCGCCCGCTTGTCGGGAAAGAACTGGTAGAGCGAGCCGATCGACACCCCTGCCCGTTCCGCCACCTCACCCATGCGCATGGCATCGCTGCCTTGTTCGGCAATCAGCGCCGAGGCCGCGGCGAGCATGCGCTCGACCCGCTCGCGGCTGCGCTGCTGACTGGGCGCCCGGCGCGGCGATGCGACCTGATCCTGAGGGGAAACCGGCGTGGCCGTGTCTTCCATGGCTAACTCCAATACCGGCAAAATCGCTTGACTTGCAAAATACGAGGGTTTATCACGTTTTGCAAATGTGAGGATTACTCATATTCTGACGAGAGGAAATCGAGATGAATGACACCAACAAAAAACCAATCCTGATCCTCGGCGGTACCGGGAAGACCGGCCGCCGCCTCGCTGAGCGTCTGACCGCTCGCGGCCTGCCAGTGCGGATCGGCTCGCGCTCCGGCAGCCCACGCTTCGACTGGGAAGTTACGGCCACCTGGGGTCCGGCCATCCAAGACGTGAGTGCCGTCTACATCAGCTACTACCCCGACATTGCCGTGCCGGGCGCCGCCGAAGTCGTCGACGCCTTCGCCAGGTTCGCCGTGGCCAACGGTGTCACCCGGCTGGTGCTGCTGTCCGGCCGCGGCGAAACGGAAGCCCAGCGCGCCGAAGAGATGGTGAAAGCCTCGGGCGCCGACTGGACGATCCTGCGCTGCGCCTGGTTCTCACAGAATTTCAGCGAAGGTTTTCTCGTCGAGCCCTTGGCTGAAGGCGAAGTGGCGTTGCCGGTCGGCAATGTCGGCGAGCCGTTCGTCGATGTCGACGACATCGCCGAAGCCGCCTTCGTCGCGCTGACCGAGCCAGGCCATGTCGGCCAGCTCTATGAATTGACCGGGCCGCGGCTATTGAGCTTCGCCGACGCGGTCGCCGAGATCGCCAAGGCGGCCGGCCGCGACATCCGCTTTGTCAGGATCTCGCATGACGAATTCACTGCCGCTGTCGCGTTGCATGACCTGCCACCCGAATTCGGCTGGCTGCTCAATGAGCTGTTCACCCAGGTGCTCGACGGCCGCAACGAGTCGCTCACCGACGGCGTCCAGCGCGTGCTTGGCCGTGCACCGAAAGACTTCTCCACTTACGCAACCGAAACCGCCGCTAGCCGAATCTGGAGCAACTGAGATGATCAAGCTTCTTCCCGCCCTCACCATCATTGCCGCAATCGGCTCGGGCCTCGTCGCCGGCGTGTTCTTCGCCTTTTCCAATTTCATCATGGCGGCACTTGCCCGGTTGCCCGCTCCAAGCGGCATCGCCGCGATGAATTCGATCAACATCACGGTAATCACGCCGACCTTCATGACGGCGCTTTTCGGCACCGGCCTGCTCTGTTTGGTGCTTATCGCCGCCGCCATTATGGGCTGGAGCCAGTCCGGTTCGTACTGGCTGCTTGCCGGAGCGGTGGTCTATTTGGTCGGCAACCCGATCGTAACCATGGTTTTCAACGTGCCGCTCAACGATGCGCTCGCCGCCGTCGACCCAGCCAGCAGCAACGGCGCCGCCGTGTGGGCGAACCATCTGAGCCAATGGGTGATGTGGAACCACGTCCGCACCATCACCGCCATCGTGGCGATGGCCTGCTTTATCTTCGCATTGCTCTAAGCGGCTTTACGAAACGCAAAAGACCCTGCTCAGGCGGGGTCCTTTTGCGTCTGGTCTTTTGTCGTATGGCCCTTGCGGTCGGCATGACCGAGATCGCGATCCGGGTCGATAACATCGCGGACCAGTTGCTTCAGTTTGGCCGCGTCCGGAAAGCCGGCATCGCGCTTGCGGTCCCAGATCAGCGCGTCATTGCAGGAAATGGTGAAGATGCCGCCGGTGCCGGGCACCAGCGCTACTTCGCCGAGATCGGTGCCGAAGGTGGAGAGCAGCTCCTGCGCCATCCAGCCGGCACGCAGCAGCCACTGGCACTGCGTGCAATAGGTGATGCGGATAACCGGCAGGGTCTGAGCTCCGCTCATGTCAGGGCTCCGCTCATGCCGCGCTGAGCTTGGCCATGGTTTCGTCATCGACTTCGAAGTTGGCGTAGACGCTCTGCACGTCATCGTCATCCTCGAGCGTGGCGACCAGCTTCATCAGCGACTGTGCCCGCTCCTCGTCGACCGGAACATTGTTCTGCGGCCGCCAGATAGGCTTTACCGATTCAGCCTCGCCGAGCGCGCCTTCCAGCGCCTTCGACACTTCGCCGAGATTTTCGAAGGCGCAATAGATGGTGTGGCCTTCCTCATCCGACTCGACATCATCGGCGCCGGCTTCGATCGCCGCATCCATGATCTTGTCGGCGCTGCCGGCCGATGCCGGATAATAGATCTCGCCGGCACGGTCCCACATGAACGACACCGAGCCGGTTTCGCCCATCGCCCCGCCGGCCTTGGTGAAAGCGGCGCGCACATTCGAGGCTGAACGGTTGCGGTTGTCGGTCAACGCTTCGACGATAACGGCGACACCGCCCGGACCATAGCCCTCATAGCGCACCGCTTCGTAGTTCTCGGCATCGCCCATCGACGCCTTATTGACGGCACGCTGGATGTTGTCCTTCGGCATCGACACCGCCTTGGCGTTCTGGATCGCCAGGCGCAGGCGCGGGTTCATCGATGGATCGGGCGTCCCGCTCTTGGCGGCGACGGTGATTTCGCGCGCCAGCTTGGAAAACATTTTCGACCGCACCGCATCCTGGCGGCCCTTGCGGTGCATGATGTTCTTGAACTGTGAATGGCCAGCCATGGCACCCCTGTCGTCTTCTCGGCTAGAGCATCCCGAAGCGAGGTTATCTCACCTCGTCTTCTGCAATGCCCGAATTCAAAATTTCAGAGCGTCCCAGGTGCAACTCGTGGAAGCACGGCGTTCTCTGTCGGAATGGCCGGCTTATAGATAAATCGGCTCAATTCGTCCAGCCGCACCGCGCAAACGGCGCAAGACATGGCCTCGAGCGACCGCTCACGCCTCCAGGTCCGACTTCAGCTGGTCGATGATGCTGAGCGCGTGGCCGGCATACTGGCTGATCCAGCGATCATGGATCTGCTTGATCGGCAGCGCGTTGAGATGGTTCCAGCGCTCGCGTCCGTCGCGCCGCGCGACGATCAGGTCGGCTTCCTCCAACACTTTGAGATGCAGCATGACCGTGCAGCGATCGATATCTGGAAACGCCTCGCACAGCATGCCGGTGGTCTTCGGCGCATCCTTCAGCTGATCCAGCATTTCGCGACGGCGCGGATGCGCCAGCGCCTTGAAAACATTGTCGTCTTGCGATCGGCTTGACATGTTATCTTTTTATAACATATTGTTGAGCCGATCAAGGGAAGGAGTTGTGGATATGTCACTCGGATTCAGTGTTTCCGGACGCATCGGCAAACCGGTCGCCGAAGTCTTCGACGCGGTCGTCAATCCAAAGAAACTTAGCGGCTATTTCACCACGATCGGCGGCGCCAGCGCGCCTCTGGAAGCTGGCGCCGGCGTCGTCTGGTGGGGCAAGGTGCCGGTCGAGGTCGATGAGGTGATCAAGGACAGCCGCATCGTGCTGCGCTGGGATGCCACCGACGCCGACGGCAAGCCGGCCTACAAGACCCGTATCGAGATGAATTTCGAACCGCTCGACGATGGCGGTACTTTCGTCACCATTGCCGAAAGCGGCTGGCAGGACGGCGCGGTCGGCCTGAAGAAGTCCTACCTCAACTGCGAGGGCTGGTCGCAGATGCTGGCCTGCATGAAGGCCTATGTCGAGTACGGCATCAATTTGCGCGACGGCTACTATCGCAGCGAGATGAAGGGCGAACCCGCCAACGAGACCAATATCTGAGCGGCCCCATATCTGAGTGCCCGTGGGGAGGACGGAGGTCAACGATGACGAAAGTAACGCCATTCCTGATGTTCGAGGGCGAGGCCGAGGAGGCAATGACCCTCTATTGCGAGACCATTCCCGGCAGCAAAGTCCTTGACGTCACAAATTACGGCCCCGGCGAGGATGGCCCGCAAGGAACGATCAAGCTGGCGCGAATGTCGATTGCTGGCCTGGAAGTCATGGTCTTCAACAGCCCCGTGCACCACGCCTTCACCTTTACCCCGTCGGTCTCGCTCTATGTGGACTGTTCCTCCGAGGACGAACTGAACCGAATTGTCGAGACACTGGCAAAGGACGGCGCGTTCCTGATGCCGCCGGACAATTATGGCTTCAGCCGCCGCTTCGCGTGGCTGAACGACAGGTTCGGCGTCTCCTGGCAGATCAACCTGGCCTAGCCAGGCCGAGCCAACCAGCAACACCTGAACAGGACAACGGAGCCAGCAATGACCACGAAAATCACCGGTGGCATCAACATCGCCATGAAGGTGCCGCCGCACCAGTATCAGGCGACGATCGCCTTCTACCGCGACATCGTCGGCCTGAAGCCTTTCACGGACAAGGCACCGGCCATCGGCTTCGAGCTTGGCCCCAACCGCCTGTGGATCGACGAGGCGCCAATGATGAGCCAGGCCGAGGTGTGGCTGGAGCTGTTCACCAACGATTTCCCCATGGCTGCGGATCATTTCGCCAGGGCCGGCGTTGTGCGTTGCGACGTCATCGAACCCTTGGGCGAAGGCTTTCGCGGCGGTTGGATCACCAACCCGGCCAACGTCATACACATGCTGCGCGAACCCGGCGCCTGGTGAGCGCCAAGCTTCGAAAGGAGCATCCAATGGACATCCACGAAAAGCCAACGGCAGAGGCCGGCATGCTGATCCGGCGGCCTGTCGCCGACGTATTCGAGGCCATCGTCGATCCGGCCATCACCACGAAATTCTGGTTCACCCACGGCAGCGGCCGCCTGGACAGCGCCGAGAAGGTTCACTGGGAATGGCGCATGTACGGCGTCTCGACGACCGTCGACGTCAGCGAGATCGTCGCGAACAAAAAGATCGTCATGCGATGGAGCGATCCGCCGACCACCGTGATCTGGACCTTCACCGAAATGCCCGACGAGACGACTTTTCTCGAGGTTCGCAATTTCGGCTTTGCCGGCAATGGCGATCAGCAGGTGAAAGAGGCCGTCGGCTCAACCGGCGGCTTCACGCTGGTGCTGGCCGGCGCCAAGGCCTGGCTGGAACAAGGCCTGACACTCGGCCTGATCGGCGACCGTCATCCAAAAGGTGTTCCGGCAAGCTAGATCTCTCAATGTCCGCCGCCGGATTTCCTGCGCCGCCGCGCCAGCATGTTGAGTCCCTCGACCAGCGCCGAAAAGCCCATCGCTGCGTAGATGTAGCCCTTGGGCACATGGTAGCCCATGCCGTCGGCGATCAGCGTCATGCCGATCATCAAAAGGAAGCCCAGTGCCAGCATGACGATGCTCGGGTTCTTGGCGATGAAGTTGGCCAGCGGCCCGGCCGCCAGCATCATCACGCTCACCGCGACGATCACGGCGATGTACATGATGGCGATCTCGTCGGTCATGCCGACGGCGGTGATGATCGAATCGATGGAGAAGACCAGGTCGAGCAGCAGGATCTGGAAGATCGCGCCGGCAAGGCTGATCTGGAGCGTCTCGCCCAACATCGTATCCTTGTGGTCGTCGGGATCGACCGTGTGATGGATCTCCTTTGTCGCCTTCCAGACCAGGAACAGGCCGCCGGCGATCAGGATCAGGTCGCGCCAGGAAAAGCCGTGTCCGAAGGCCGTGAACACCGGTGTCGTCAGTTGGACGATGATGGAAATGGTGGCCAGCAGCACCAGCCGCATGATCAGCGCCGCCGAGATGCCGAGCCGGCGGGCGCGGGCTCGTTGCGCTTCCGGCAGCTTGTTGGTCAGGATCGAGATGAAGATCAGATTGTCGATGCCGAGCACGATCTCCAGCACGACCAGAGTCAGCAACGCGACCCAGGCCGTCGGGTCGGACATGAATTGAAAATGCGGCGCCAGGAATTCGATGAGCTGCATGGAGGTCGTCCCCTCTTTTAACGATCTAGAGCAGTGTCGCCGGCAGTTAGGTACTAAGCGCGCCTATATCAATGTCACGACCAGAAGGACGGTGCGGTTTCCTCCAGCCGTGGCCCGCGACGAAACGGCGCGATCCGCTCGGTCAGCCCGGTGCGGTCGGAAATATCGACGCCGACGCCACACAAGGTCGCCGGTCCGGTCGCTGCCTCGAAACGCCCTTTCGGCACTTTCGACAGGAACCGGTTCAGCGGCTCCTCCTTGTCCATGCCGAGCGAGGAATCATAGTCGCCGCACATGCCGGCGTCGGACATATAGCCGGTGCCGCCGTTGAGGATCTGATGGTCACCGGTCGGCTGGTGCGTGTGGGTGCCGATGACGAGGCTGGCGCGACCGTCGACGAAATGCGCGAAGCACATCTTTTCCGAGGTGGCCTCGGCGTGGAAATCGATGACCACGGCATCGGCCTGTTCGCCGAGCGGACAGGCGGCAAGCTCGCGCTCGCCGGCCTGGAACGGATCGTCGAGTTCGGGATGCATGAACACCCGGCCCATGATGTTGGCGACCAACACGCGCGCGCCGCTCCTGGCGATGTAGACGCCGGAGCCGCGCCCGGGCGTGCCCTTGGGAAAGTTGGAGGGGCGCAGGAAGCGTTCTTCGCGTGGCGCGAAGGCGAGCGCGTCGCGCTGGTCCCAGACATGGTTGCCGGTGGTGACGACATCGGCGCCGGCCGCGATCGTCTCGCGAAAGATCTCTTCGGTGATGCCGAAGCCGCCGGCGGCGTTCTCGCCATTGACGATGACGAAGTCGAGTTTGAAGTCGGAGATCAGGCCAGGCAGCTGTTCCCACACCGCCGTACGCCCTGTCTTTCCAACCATGTCACCGAGGAAGAGAAGTCTCATATGATCCCGCACCGAAGGTCAGCGAAGCAAAAGCTGCATGACGTCTGTGAAAGATCATGCGTCCTTTTATCTACAATTTTGACGCAAAGCGGCGCAACCCGCTCTCGGTGAGTATTTCCGCGATGACCACGTCGTGGTCTTCATCCGGCACCTGCGCCACCTCCTGGCAATCGAAGGCGATGCCGATCAGCCGCGGCGGCCGACCCTTGTCGAGCAGCCTGGCGATGGCGCGGTCGTAATAGCCGGCGCCGTAGCCGATGCGGTGGCCGCGCGCATCGAAAGCGGCGAGCGGCACCAGCATCACCGAGGGGTCGAGCACCTCAGCTTCTTCGTGCGGACCGACCGTGCCGAAACCCATCTCGACCATGGGCGCGCCGCGCACCAGTTCGCGAAAAACGATGGTGGTCTTGTCGAGAATGGCCGGCAGGCAAAGTCTGGCGCCCTTCTCGCGCAAGGCGAACATCAGCGGCCGAACGTCGACTTCAGAACGCATCGGCCAGAAGCCGGAGACGATCTGGCCCGGCTCGACGTTGAGGTGATCGCGCGCCGTCTCAGCCATTTCAAGCGCGACCTCCACCCGCCAGAATTCATCAAGCGCGTCGCGGCGCCCGAGGGCCTCGCGGCGAAGCTGCTTTTTCAGGTCTTTGGGAGAGGTCATACGGCCAGGATAGGAAAGGTGGGAGCTGGATGGAGTGTTAGGAGCGGCGTTTTCCACCGCATCATCCACCGAAATGGGTGATGTCTTGCAATAAGTGACGATCCACACAACCGGTGGAGAGAGCGATCCCGGGAACCTACAAAGTAGGTGGGCGCCGTGTGAGAAAACCCACGGGTCTTCCCAGGGACAGCTCCCTAAGGATCGTTAAGGCCCCGGGGAAAATGTTCTCCTGCCGGGAAGCACAGACCGTCCCGGCCAATATAGGCTGCCAGCCACCTAAGCGCCAGAGAGATGACATTCTTTCCGTGCTGGGTTCACGCCCTCGCCGCCGCCAACAACCCACCCTTGCACAGGCTGAGCCGCGTCCTTACGGTCGCGATGACCAACCGAGGAGCAAGAATGCGTTTTGAAGGCACGGCAGCCTATGTCGCCGACAAGGATCTGATGGTGGCCGTCAACGCGGCGATCGCGCTGGAACGGCCCTTGCTGGTCAAGGGCGAGCCCGGCACCGGCAAGACGGAACTTGCCCGCCAGGTGGCATCAGCCCTTGGCCTCGACCTCATCGAATGGCACGTCAAGTCGACGACACGGGCGCAGCAGGGCCTTTACGAGTACGACGCCGTCTCGCGACTGCGCGACAGCCAGCTTGGCGATATCAGGTTCAACGACATCAAAAACTACATCAAGCGCGGCAAGCTCTGGGAGGCGTTCGCGGCCGGCAGGAAAGTCGTGCTTTTGATCGACGAGATCGACAAGGCCGACATCGAGTTTCCCAATGACCTCCTGCAGGAACTCGATCGGATGGAGTTCTTCGTCTACGAGACCGGCGAAACCATCCGCGCCGCGGTCAGGCCGATCGTCATCATCACCTCCAACAACGAGAAGGAATTGCCGGACGCGTTCCTGCGCCGCTGCTTCTTCCACTATATCCGCTTTCCTGATGTCGACACGCTGCACAGAATTGTCGACGTCCACTATCCCGGCATCAAGCAGAATCTGGTGCGCGCAGCGCTGACCCAGTTCTACGAGATCCGCGACGTGCCCGGTCTGAAGAAGAAACCCTCGACCTCCGAGGCGCTCGACTGGATCCGCCTGCTGGTCGCCGACGACATCGCGCCGGAAGATTTGCGCGCCGACCCAAAGAACGCGCTGCCGAAGCTGCATGGCGCGCTCCTGAAAAACGAACAGGACGTGCATCTGTTCGAGCGTCTGGCCTTCATGGCCAGGCGGCAGGGATGAAGAGCGGTTCGCGCATGACTCTCTGGACAACGACAATTCGGCCTCTGACGCCGAGCTGGAAGGCCGTTGCTACGAGCGGGCCTCGCCTGCGGTCTGTGCGGAACCACGCCCTCTTCCTTCTTTCGACGCGTCGGTCTTCGCGCCGAAGATGATGAAGCTGATGACGGCAAGAGCGAGAACCCCGATCCCGCTATAGAGCATGACCCAGCCAAAACCGTTGACCAGGGCGGCACGCGCGATGGCGCCGGATGGGTCGAGGGTTGCGAGCCTGGGCGAATATTGCGCTAGCCCATCCAGGTTTCCGGTGGCGATCCTTTCCGCCAGTGCACCCAGTTCATTCCGGTCGAATGCCGTGCCCAATGCGTTCCGCAGATAGGAAACTATCCCCTGTGTCAGCAGCAGGCCCAGCACCGCGATGTTGATGGCGAGCGTGATCAGGCGCGCACTGATATCGATGCCCGAAGCCATGCCGGCACGATCCGGCGACACCGAGCCGGTCGTGGTGTTGGTGGTCGGTGAATTGGTCAAGCCGATGCCGATGCCGGCGATCAGCGTGCCGGGCAGCATAGTCACCCAATTGGCGCCCTCGAGCCCGGCCCCTATCCGCATGGCGATAAAGCCGATCCCCAATGTCAGCAGGCCGAGCGGGATCGCAACCCGCGCCTGATAGCGCGCGCGCAGGCGCTCGGCGGTCGAGGACATCAGCATCAGGGGAAGCGTGTAGACGAGCAGCAACAGGCCCGTCGTGGTGCTGTCATAGCCCAGAACGCCCGAAAAATAGATCGGCAGATAGATGATGAACGGCCAGTAGCTGAAATTCATGCCAATGCCGCCCACGATCGCTCCCGAAAACTGACGGATGCGGAAGACGGAGAAATCGAACATCGGATAGGGGCTGACCTTCTCGGCAAAAAGGAACGCGACGAAGGACAGGACGGCCGCGCTTGCCACGCCGATGCGGGCGCCGGACCCGAGATCGGCGCCTTGCGTGATCAGGTAGGAGAAGCCGAACACCGCGAAAGAGAGTGTCAGAATGCCGACCCGATCAAGCCTCCGGGCGTTGCGGTCGCGCGATTCCGTGACACCGGCGACGATGAAAACCAGAGCAACGATCGCCAGCGGCACATGGATCAGGAACACCCATTGCCAACTGGAGAACGCCACGATCAATCCGCCGATGGCGGGACCGAAACCAAGCCCGATGCCCGAGACGACGCTCCAGGCAACGAAAGCTTTGCCGCGCTCGCCACCATCCTGAAACTGGTGAGACAGCACGGCCACGCTACAGGTGAACATCGCCCCGCCCGCGAGCCCTTGCAGAAAGCGGGCGATGATCAGAATTGGAGCGCTCGGTGCGAGGCCGCACAGCAGGGAGGCAAAGCCGAAGGCTATGGTGGTGATCACCATCACTCGTTTGCGGCCGAAACGGTCGGCCAGTGTCCCTGTCGCCATCAACACCGTGGTGCAGGCAATGGTGTAGGCATTCATGATCCACTGCAAATCCTTGAAATCGGCTGCGAGCACGCTTTGCAGTTTCGGAAGGATCACCGGTACGCTGGAGATTTCGAGGCCGAACAGGAGCGAGGCAAGGCAAGCGCCCGCAAGCGCGAGGGTGTTTCGGTCAATCTGAAACATATCAATCACTTTCCATCGGAGCATTCGCTGAACCGCGCTTTTCAAACCGTGATGGAGGTGACATAGAGGAGGCTTAATCATGAAAAAAGACTATGTATCTCTATTTCAGAGATGACAAAAAGGAATGATGGCGATGACCAGTCTTGATGTCGACGCCGTGCGGACCTTCGTGATGGTGGCCGACCTGCAGAGCTTCACCCGGGCGGCCGCCGCGCTGGGCAGTACCCAGGCAACGATCAGCGTCAAGCTGCGCCGGCTGGAAGAAAAGCTCGGCGCGCGTTTGATAGAACGAACCCCGCGCCGCGTCGCCCTGTCGGCCAAGGGGGCAGGTTTCCTCCCTGCGGCGCGCGACTTCCTTGCGGCCCACGAACGCGCCATGGCGGAGTTTGCCGCCGCACCATGCCGGCTTGCGCTCGGCTTTGTCGATCACGTCGCCGGGCCTGAGCTTTCCGTCCTCATAGCCCAGATCCATGCGCACGATCCATCGCTGGCGCTCAGCATGAAAATCGACACCAGCATCATGCTGAAGGACGCTTTCGATCACGGCGAACTCGATGCGGTCATCGTGCACCGGGAAGGTGACGATCGCCCGGGCCGGGCACTGTCGCGCAACCACTATGGCTGGTTCGCGGCGCCTTCATTCGAATGGCAACGCGGGACGCGATTGCGCCTCGCGCTTTTAAGCACCGTATGCACCTGTCCGGATCGTCTGAGAGCGATCGAGACGCTTGATGGAGCAGGCATCGCCTGGGAAGAGGCTTTCGTCGGCGGCGGCGGGACGGCCGTCAACATTGCGGTATCGGCCGGCTTCGCCGTTTCCGCCCTCGCCAACCGTGTCGCTCCTCCCGGCTTGATCGAGGTTGGCCGCAAGCTCGGCTTGCCGCCGCTCCCCTCTTCCGAGATTGTTTTGCATTCGCGCACCCTGGCGCCGCGCGCGCGAGAAGCGCTGCACATGCTTGCGACCGCATTTCGCGAGTACAATTCGCCGACGGTTTAGGCGAAGCTATGCCCGATCCTGATTCCGTCGAAATGGATCAAGCTTTTGGAGGGAACCGAAATGACCGAGATCACCGTCCGCCCGCTTGCGCAGTCCCACCATGCCGACTGGCGTCGCCTGTGGACCGACTACCTGACCTTCTACGAAACCAAGCTTCCCGAAGAGGTCTACGCCGTAACCTGGAAGCGTCTGTTCACCGAAGGTGAGTTCGAGCCGAAAGGCTTCATCGCCACCCTCGATGGCAAGGCGGTCGGCCTCACCCACTATCTCTACCACCGCTCCGGCTGGTCGGAAAAAAACAACTGTTATTTGCAGGACCTGTTCGCCGACCCGAAGGTACGCGGCAAGGGCATCGGCGCGGCGCTGATCAAGGCGGTGCAACAAGAAGCTGCGAAAATCGACGTCAAGAATGTCTACTGGATGACACACGAGACCAACATCACCGCTCGCAAGCTCTACGACCATGTTGCGCGTCGCACCGGCTTCATCGAGTATGATTTGCTGTGAGGACATTGAACGATTGAAATAGCCTCCGTTGCGCAATATATTGCGCATGACCTGGGTGCATAGTGCCGTTGATCGAGACCAGTACGCGCAAAATTGTCATCAGGCTTTTGCGCGATGGCTGGGTGAGTGTCGGAGGCGGCAAGCACGACAAATATGAACATCCGGATCGACCTGAGGTGATGATCGTTGTGCCCAGGCATCGCGAACAATCTTCAGGTGTTGCACGGTCAATCGCCCGGCTGGCTGGATGGATTTGAGGACGGATCATATGACGCACTATGTCGGAATTCTCGATGGCGCGGATGATGTGTGGGGGGTGCGGGTTCCCGACCTACCCGGCTGCCACGGAGGCGGCGCAAGCCCCGAAGAGGCCATTGCCGATGCGACTTCCGCCGTGCGCGAGTGGGTCGAAACACGTACGACGAGACATCTGCCATTGCCGGCGGCGCGTACGGTGGCGCAACTGCTCCTGCAAGAGGAACTCAATGCTGCCGCCGGCGAATCCGCCGTGATGATTCCGGTACTGGTCGACTCTGGCCGGCCCGTCCGAGCCAATCTGTCGCTGGACGCCGGCCTTCTGGCAGCGATCGACGAAGAGGCGGGCCGGCGCGGCCTGACGCGCTCCGCCTTCATTGCAAGCGCCGCACGAGAAAAGATTGAAGGCCACAGATAATCGGCCATGTTCATCCCCTTCTTCCTCGAACTGAAGGCAGCGCGTGTTCCCGTTTCGCTGCGGGAATATTTGTCGCTGCTGGAGGGGCTGGAAGCCGGGTTGGTCGACTATGACGTCGAAGGTTTTTACTACCTCGCCCGCGCAGCACTGGTGAAGGACGAGCGCCATATCGACCGCTTCGATCAGGTGTTTGCGCATGTCTTCAAGGGCATTGAAGCGCTGGGCGGACCAGATGCGGTAGACGTCGCCAATATCCCCGAGGAATGGCTGCGCCGCCTCGCCGAAAAGCACCTCACCGATGAGGAGAAAAAGCTGGTTGAGGCGCTTGGCGGTTTCGAAAAGCTGATGGAGACGCTGAAGCAGCGGCTCGAGGAGCAGAAAGGCCGTCACCAGGGCGGCTCTAAATGGATCGGCACCGGCGGCACCTCTCCGTTCGGCGCCTATGGCTACAATCCCGAAGGCGTGCGCATTGGCCAGCATGAAAGCCGCAACCGGCGGGCGGTGAAGGTGTGGGACAAGCGCGAATTCAGGAATTTCGACGATGCGGTCGAACTCGGCACGCGCAACATCAAGATAGCACTGAAGCGGCTGCGTCGTTGGGTGCGTGAGGGCGCCGAGGAGGAGTTCGACCTGCCCGGCACCATCCATGCCACCGCAGAACATGGCTATCTCGACGTGCGGACGCGGCCCGAACGCCGCAACGCCGTGAAGCTGCTGATGTTCTTCGATGTCGGCGGTTCGATGGACGACCATATCAAAAGCGTCGAGGAGCTATTTTCGGCTGCCCGCGCCGAGTTCCGCCAACTCGAATATTTTTACTTCCACAACTGCCTCTACGAGGGCGTGTGGAAGGACAATCGGCGTAGGCATGCCGAGGTGATCCCGACCTTCGACCTGCTCCACAAATATGGGCCGGACTACAAGGTGATCGTCGTCGGCGACGCTTCGATGAGCCCTTACGAGATCGCTCACCCCGGCGGTTCGGTTGAACACTGGAATCCGGAAGCCGGAGCCGTCTGGCTCGGTCGCCTGCTACGGCAATGGCCGAACGCAGTATGGCTCAATCCTGAAAACCAGAAAAACTGGGGCTTTACTCATTCGATCGCGATGATCCGCGACATCTTCGGCAACCGCATGTTCCCGCTGACGCTGGCCGGGCTTGAAGGCGCGACCAAGCAGCTTTCAAGAAAGCACTGAAAGACCGACAGGAGATCCGATGACCTGCTTCCTCTGCCTGCAATGCGGCGTCCAGTTCGCGGCAACAGAGACGCCGCCGGAACACTGCCCAATCTGCGAGGACGAGCGGCAATATGTGCGCTGGGAGGGACAGGCGTGGATCACGCCAGAAGAGCTCTCCGCCGGACACCGGCTTGTGATGAAGGATGACGCCGGCGTGCTCGCCTTCGGCATCGAGCCGCGCTTCGCCATCGGCCAGCGGGCGCTGCTGGCGCAGACGCCGCATGGCAATGTGCTATGGGATTGCATCTCGATGGTGACCGACGAGGCGGTGGCCGAAGTCAGCCGCCGCGGCGGCCTGGCAGCGATCGCCATCTCGCACTGCCATTACTATTCGGTGATGGTCGAGTGGAGCGAGGCATTTGGCGGCGTGCCGATCTACCTTCACGCCGATGACCGTGAGTGGATCATGCGGCCGCACAAGGCGATCGTCAGCTGGAAAGGCGAGACGCTCTCGATCAATCCGTCGCTGACGCTCATCCGCTGCGGCGGTCACTTTGCCGGCGGCCAGGTGCTGCATTGGAAACGCGATACCGGCGACGTCTTGCTGGCCGGCGATATCTTGCAGGTGACGCCGACGCGCCGCCATGTCTCTTTCATGTACAGCTACCCGAACTACATTCCGCTCAATGCGGCGGCCGTGCGCCGCATCGACGCTGCACTGGAACCATTCGCCTTCGATGACATCTTTGGCGCGTGGTGGAACCAGAACATCATCGGCGGCGCAAAAACGGCCCTGGCTGCTTCCGTCGATCGCTATCTGGCGGCGGTCGCGTAAAGATCCCGTCGAAAATGCGGGCAAAAGTCGTAACAAATGCCTATCTTGGTGCGAACATAGGTTGCAATCAACAACGAGCCGGCAAGGCTGAGGAGATCGAATGGACACCCACACCTACCCCGTGACCCGTACCGACGCCGAATGGCGCGCCCGACTGACGCCGGAGCAATATGCCGTTATGCGAGGCCACGGCACCGAGCGGCCCGGAAGCTGCGCCTTGCTCTACGAGAAGCGCGCCGGCACCTTTTCCTGCGTTGGCTGCGACCAGCCTTTGTTCGAATCCAAGCTGAAGTTCGAGAGCGGTACCGGCTGGCCGAGCTTCAACGATCCGGTGCCGGGCTCGGTCGAAAACACCGTCGACCGCAGCTACGGCATGGTCCGCACCGAATGCCATTGCGCCCGTTGCGGCAGCCATCTCGGCCATGTCTTCGAGGACGGCCCGCCGCCGACCGGCCTGCGCTATTGCATCAACGGCGTGGCACTGAAATTCGAGCCGGCGGCTTGAGCGGGAACTCGATCGCGAGACACCGGGAAGGGCGGCTGCGGCCGCCCTTTTCGTTTGTGTCCGTGAGGTTGGTTGGTGCCGCCGATGCTCGCTCAGACCACGACCGTCAGGATCAGCCACAATGTGGCGCCGAGCGTCATCAACGAAGCTTTGGCGCCCCTGGCCTTTTCCGTGGTTCGCCATACCGCAAAGGTCAGGAAGATGTTGTAGGGCACCACCGCGAAATGCACCGCCAGAACGAGCGTGAGCGGCAGCTTCAGCCCAAGCAGGACGATCGCGGCCACCAAAGATGCGACGTTGAGCGCGGTGCCGACAAGGACAAGATCGCGCCAGAACAGCCGGTCGAGCGGCACCTGGCCTTGCCAGCGTGAGCGGAAGAAGTATCCGACGGCCTCTCGCAACACTGATATCTATTCCTGCCCCAGGACTTCGGTCACCGCACGCTCGAAGCGCGAACATTCGGTCACCAGCCAGTCTGCCATCGCCGGCCAATTGTCCTCGGCATAACAATTCACCCGCCACATCGAATTGATGCCGAGCCCCTCGCAACTCTGTTCCGGCTTCAACTTCAGCCGGTCTTCGATCACAGGCTGGAACGGCTTCAGCCGAGACCAAGCTTGTGTGGCACCGAACTTCTCGTTGCGGCCGAAGAAGACACCGACATGGTTCTGCGCCGGCGCGACATACATGGAAAGCACCAAGGCGAAGTCGGGCAGCCCACGCTGCCAGAACCAGGGTCCGCGCCTCGCCATCAGAGCCCGTTCTCCCGGATGCCGCTCAGCGAACAGCGTCCAGAAGCCGCGCTGGCGGAATTCAGAGGCGCGGCGGGCGCCGAAGTCGAATTCGCTCATGGCTCAAACCGTATCTCCGGCAACCGCGTCGGTGCCGAGGCCGGTTAGTCTTACACCATGCCGAGCGCGGCCTTGTACAGATCGAGGATGGTTTCCTCTTCCTGGCGCTCGGCCTGGTCCTTCTTGCGCAGCCGGATGATCGTGCGCATCGCCTTGGTGTCGAAGCCGGTGCCCTTGGCCTCGGCGAACACTTCCTTGATGTCGTCGGAAATGGTCTTCTTCTCTTCCTCGAGCCGCTCTATGCGCTCGATGAAGGCACGCAGCTGGCCGGCGGCAACAGTCTGGCTGGTATCGGTGATATCGTCGGCCATGTTTTCTCCACATCGTTTTCTGCGCCGCGACTCGGGATGCATGCAGCGGCGAATTGAGCGGGCTCGATGCCCGACCGGGGGCGGCGGGTCAAGCTCTTATCGATACGGCATGAAAGGCTACCGCCAAGTGCGGAGAGACTGGGCTCGGCAGTCGCCTTTTCTCACCCGAAAGCGATCAGCAGATCCTTGGCATCGATCTGGTCGCCGGCCTTGACCAGCACCTCGGCGACCGTGCCGTCGCGCTCGGCATGCAGTGCCGTTTCCATCTTCATCGCTTCGATGGAAAGCAGCACGTCGCCGGCCTTCACAGCCTGGCCGGAGGTCACCGAAAGCGCCGAGACGACACCCGGCATCGGCGCGCCGACATGCGCCTCGTTGCCGGGCTCGGCCTTGCGGCGGGCCTTGGCCGCGGATGCGCCATGCGCCCTGTCGGGCACCTTCACGCGGCGCGGCTGGCCGTTGAGCTCGAAGAACACCGTGACCATGCCCTTGTCGTCGACATCGCCGATCGCCAGGCAGCGCACCACCAGCGTCTTGCCCTTCTCGATGTCGACGAAGATCTCGTCTTCCGGCTTCATGCCGTAGAAATAAGTCGGCGTCGGCAGCACGCTGACCGGGCCATAGGTTTCCTGCGCGCCGGCAAAGTCGGTAAACACCTTCGGATACATCAGCCACGAGGCGAATTCGAACTCCGAGAGCTTGCGCTCGAGCTTCTTCTCGATTTCCTTGCGGCTGGCCTTCAGGTCGGCCGCCTTGAGCAGCGAACCCGGCCGCACCGTTATCGGCCGCTCGCCCTTCAATGCCTTTTTCTGCAGTGCCGCAGGCCAGCCGCCGGGCGACTGACCGAGATCGCCGCGCAGCATCGAGACGACCGAGTCCGGGAAGGCGATGTCCCTGGCCGGGTTCTCGACATCGGCGACGGTCAGATCCTGGCTGACCATCATCAGTGCCATGTCGCCGACGACCTTGGACGACGGCGTCACCTTGACGATGTCGCCGAACATCAGATTGACGTCGTGATAGGTCTGCGCCACCTCGTGCCAGCGCGTCTCCAGCCCGAGCGAACGCGCCTGTTCCTTCAGGTTGGTGAACTGGCCGCCCGGCATCTCGTGCAGATAGACCTCAGACGCCGGCCCCTTGAGGTCGCTTTCGAAGGCGGCGTACTGGTTGCGCACCGCCTCCCAATAGAACGAGATTTTCCGGATCCATTGCGGGTCGAGACCCGGGTCGCGTTCGGTCCCCTTTAGCGCCTCGACAATGGAGCCGAGACATGGCTGCGAGGTGTTGCCCGACAGCGAATCCATCGCCGCGTCGATGGCATCGACGCCGCTATCGACCGCCGCCAGTACCGTCGCCGCCGACAGGCCCGACGTATCGTGCGTGTGGAAATGGATCGGCAGGTCGGTCGCCTCGCGCAGCGCCTTGAACAGCACGCGTGCGGCGGAAGGCTTCAGCAAACCGGCCATGTCCTTGACGGCGATGATGTGGGCGCCGGCTGCCTGCAATTCCTTGGCCAGGCCGACATAATATTTGAGGTCGTATTTCGCCCGCACAGGATCAAGGATATCGCCGGTATAGCAGATCGCCGCTTCGATCAGCTTGCCCTCGGCGCCGACCGCATCCATGGCGACGCGCATGTTCTCGACCCAGTTCAGGCAGTCAAATACCCGAAACAGGTCGATGCCGCCTGCAGCCGCCTGTTTGACGAAATGCTGCACGACATTGTCCGGGTAGTTGGTGTAGCCGACGCCGTTGGCGCCGCGCAGCAGCATTTGCAACAACAGATTGGGCGCCGCCTCGCGCACCAGCGACAGCCGCTCCCACGGATCCTCGGTGAGGAAGCGCATGGCGACATCGAAAGTGGCGCCGCCCCAGCATTCGAGCGACAGAAGCTGCGACAGGGCGCGCGCATAGGTGCCGGCAATGCCGGCAATGTCATGCGTGCGCATGCGCGTCGCCAGCAAAGACTGATGGCCGTCGCGCATCGTCGTGTCCGTGACCAGGACCTCTTTCTGGTCGCGCATCCAGGCAGCGAATTTCTGCGGCCCGAGCACGTCCAGCTTCTGCTTGCTGCCGCCGGGCACATTGCCGTTGAGGTAGGGCACCACGGGTGCCGCCGCATCGGCTTTCGGCTGCGGCCGGCCGCGTGTTTCGGGGTGACCGTTGACGCTGACATCGGCGAGATAGTTGATGAGCTTGGTGGCGCGGTCCTGGCGCTTTACCTGCTGGAACAGTTCCGGCGTCGTGTCGATGAACTTGGTCGTGTAGGAATTGTCGGCGAAGCTCGGGTGGTTGATGATCGCTTCGAGGAAGGTCAGGTTCGTGGCGACGCCGCGGATGCGGAACTCGCGCAGTGCCCGGTTCATGCGGGCGATGGTCTCGGCTGGCGTCGGCGCCCATGCCGTCACCTTCTCCAGCAGCGGATCGTAGAAGCGGGTGATGACCGCGCCAGAATAGGCGGTGCCGCCATCGAGGCGGATGCCGAAGCCTGTCGCGCCGCGATAGGCGGTGATGCGGCCGTAGTCCGGGATGAAATTGTGCTCTGGATCTTCCGTGGTGATGCGGCACTGCAAGGCATGGCCGTTCAGCCTGATGTCCTTCTGTGCCGGCACGCCCGATTCCGGCGTGCCGATGGCAAAGCCGTCGAGAATATGGATCTGCGCCTTGACGATGTCGATGCCGGTCACCTGCTCGGTGACGGTGTGCTCGACCTGGATGCGCGGGTTGACCTCGATGAAGTAGAATTTGCCGGTGTCGGCATCCTGCAGGAACTCGACCGTGCCGGCGCCGATATAGCTGGTCTCGCGGGCGATCTTCAGCGCATGGCCGCAGAGCTCCTCGCGCTGCGACATTTCGAGATAGGGCGCCGGCGCCCGCTCGACGACCTTCTGGTTGCGGCGCTGGATCGAGCAGTCGCGCTCGAACAGGTGCACCGCATTGCCATGGGTGTCGCCCAGCACCTGCACCTCGACATGGCGGGCGCGCTCGATCAGCTTTTCGAGGTAGACCTCGTCCTTGCCGAAGGCGGCCTTCGCCTCGCGCTTGCCTTCGGTGACTTCGCGGGCAAGATCAGCTTCGACGCGGATGGCGCGCATGCCGCGGCCGCCGCCGCCCCATGACGCCTTCAACATCACCGGATAGCCGATTTCCTTGGCCAGTTTCTTGACCGCTTCCATGTCATCCGGCAGCGGATCGGTGGCAGGGATCACCGGCACGCCGACCTCGATGGCGAGGTTGCGCGCCGCGACCTTGTTGCCGAGCCGGCGCATCGTGTCCGGCTTCGGCCCGATAAAGGTGATGCCGGCCTCGGCACAGGCATCGGCGAATTCGGGGCTTTCCGACAACAGCCCGTAGCCGGGATGGATGGCATCGGCGCCCGAAAGCTTGGCGACGCGGATCACCTCCTCGATCGACAGATAGCTTTCGATTGGTCCCATATCCCGCGTCAGATGCGGCCCACGCCCGACCTGGTAGCTCTCGTCGGCCTTGAAGCGATGCAGGGAATATTTGTCCTCCTCGGCCCAGATCGCCACGGTTTTGAGGCCGAGTTCGTTGGCCGCGCGAAAGACGCGAATGGCGATTTCGGACCGGTTGGCGACGAGGATCTTCGTGATGGCCAAGGATTGGGCTCCAGCAACGGAAGGGAACAGAAATCGGCGCCATGATTAGCGTGAAAATGCTGCAGTGCAAACAAAATTGACGCGCGTTTAAACCGATTGAAATGGAATCTTTACGCCAAACGCCTTCGCATTCATTCCAATCTGCAGGGAAAGCGCCGGCATTGCCGGCCAACGCACGATCATTCACCGGCTAAGGATCCGGCTCTATCGGCCGGCCCGCCCCCTGAAAGTGAAGGCGGCACAAGAAAATGCCCGGCGCGAGGCGCCGGGCATTCTGTAGATATCGAGACTGACGAGCTTACATCTTCTGGATGTAGGTGTACTTGCCGTCGTCGCCCTTCTTCCATTCGTACATGACGTAGCCGGGCAGCGTCGGATCACCCTTGGCGTCATAGGACAGGTCGCCGAGCACGGTTTTGAACGGGCCGTTTTCATGCAGCGCCTTGGCGACTGCCTGCGGGTCGTTCGACTTGGCAACGGTCGCGGCTTCGGCAAGCGCCTGCACGGCAGCGTAGGCGTAGAGCGTATAGGCTTCCGGCTCGAAACCCTGCGCGCGGAACTTCTCGACGAGTTCCTTGTTGGCAGGGATCAGGCGCGGATCCGGGCCGAACGTGTTGAGCGTGCCCGCAACCGCGTCGCCCGCGATCGAAGCCAGCTCGTTCGACACGATGCCGTCGCCGGAAACCAGCGTCGCCTTGAGACCCTGGTCGGCCGCCTGGCGGATGATCAGGCCGGCTTCGGTGTGCAGGCCTCCCCAATAGATGATGGAAACGCCGGCTTCCTTCATCTTGGCGATCAGTGCCGAGAAATCCTTGTCGCCGACATTGATGCCTTCGTACATGACTTCCGTCACGCCGGCGGCGTTCATTGCCTTCTTGGTTTCGTCGGCAAGGCCCTGGCCGTAGGTGGTCTTGTCGTGGACGACAGCGATCTTGGCGTCCTTGAAGTTCGCGGCGAGATAAGCGCCGGCAATGCTGCCCTGCTGGTCATCGCGTCCGCAGGTGCGGAACACGTTCCACAGGCCGCGCTCGGTGAGCTGCGGGTTGGTGGCAGCCGGGGTGATCTCGACGATGTTGTTTTCCGCATAGACTTCCGACGCCGGGATCGAGACGCCCGAGTTGAAGTGGCCGACCACGAACTTGACGCCGTCGCCGACGAACTTGTTGGCAACAGAGATGCCCTGCTTCGGATCGGAGACATCGTCGCCAACCTCGAGCTTGATCTGCTCGCCGTTGACGCCGCCCTTGGCATTGATGTCGGCGACAGCCGCTTCCGCACCCTTCTGAAGCTGTGCGCCGAAGGCTGCGTTCGGACCGGTGATCGGACCGGCAACGCCGAACAGTACATCAGCCCACGCGTTGCCGCTGAACGCGATAAGCGCGGTCAGGGCGACGGCGGACAAAAGTGACTTTTTCATTTAAACGCTCCCATTTACGGAGTGGGCGTGGATGAAGCTTTCATGCGATGCCCACCCTTATCGCAGAAAGCATAGTTTGCCGATTTTCAGGCACTTGTCACGCCGATTCAATTCCGAGGCGGCGTTAATGATGAACGTCAACCTTTCGGTTTCCAGCTCAAGATTGAAGCTCTTTCATAGAGCCAATTATACTGCGTCACCATCTGGTTGGTGCGCGTGTATTGATAGCCGACGAAGCCGAGGATCATCAGCACGATGGTGTCGACGATGTAATAGTGCAGCGAGAACATCGTGCCGCCGAACAGCGCGTGATGAATAAAGCGGATGCCGATGCCGAGGCCCAGCATATAGGCGAACAGGTGGATGAAGCTGCGCCACGTCTGGGCGCTGGCCTTGCCCGTCATCCACGCCGCCCAGCCGCCGAGCAGACAGGTGACGAAGAAGAACTGCCAGATCGAGGGTTCCTCATAGAGAATGCCCTGCATGATGAAGTCTCCTTAGCGTGATCCCGAAAAGTTGCAGACTTTTCGGACAAAGATCATGCGACAAACAAACAACTTGGGGCGGAATACCGGATGCACGCATTCCGCTCCAAGCTCAGTGGTGTCCGCCTTCGAGATAGGCGGCGCGCACTTCCGGATTGGCGAGCAGGTCCTTGCCGGTGCCGCTCATCGTCACATTGCCGTTGACCATGACATAGCCGCGCGTGGCGAGTTTCAGCGCACCGAAGGCATTCTGCTCGACCAGGAACACGGTCAGCCCCTGCGTGCGGTTCAATTCGCGGATGGCATCGAAGATCTGCTTGACGATCAGCGGCGCCAGACCCAGCGACGGTTCATCGAGCAAAAGCAGCTTTGGCCGCGCCATCAGCGCGCGTCCGATCGACAGCATCTGCTGCTCGCCGCCCGACAGAGTGCCGCCGCGCTGGGCGATGCGCTCTTTCAGCCGCGGAAACAGTGTGAACACCTTCTCGACGTCCTCGTCATAGTGCTTGAGGTTGTCGAGATTGGCACCCATCTGCAGGTTTTCCATCACCGTCATGCGCGGGAAGATGCGCCGGCCTTCGGGCGACTGGGCGATGCGCATGCGCGCGATCTCATGCGTCGGCATTTGGGTGATGTCGGTGCCGGCAAAGGTGATGGTGCCGGCTCGAGCCCGCGGCGCGCCGAAAATGGTCATCATCAGCGTCGACTTGCCGGCGCCGTTGGCGCCGATCAGCGCCACGATCTCACCCTGCTTTACGGTAACATCGACACCGTTCAATGCCCGGATGTTGCCGTAATAGGTCTGCACGCCCTTGATATCGAGCAGCGTTGTCGCGGCCATCACTTGCCTCCTCCACGCTTGCCCGCCGCAGGCTTGGCAGCATGGCTCGTCGCCACCTTGCCCGCATCGACGCGGCGCGAGAATTCCGTGTCCTTGCCTTGCCCGAGCAGCTTGGCCTGCTTGACCCATTCCTCACGCGCGATGCGGCCGTCGAAGGCGAGATAGGCTTCGGCGGCCTCGACATCGGCCTTTTTCCAGGCGCCGATCTGGTCGAAGTGGAAGATGCCGTGATCGTTGAGCTTCTTCTCGTTGACCGTACCGATACCCTTGATGCGGGTCAGATTGTCGGCCTTGCCGCCGCGAGGCGCTGCCAGCCGGTTGGAGATCTCTCCAGCCTTCGCCGGAGCCTTCGTCGCCGGAGTCTTGGCTGCCGGTTTGGCCGCCGCGGTTGCCTTCACACTGGTCCCGGTAGAAACCTTTGATGCGGCTTTCGAAGCAGGCTTTGCCTTCGCCGGTGGAGTGGACTTCGCGGCCCGAGCGGCAGCCAGCGAGACCGCCTTGTTTGCCGCGGCGAGCGACCTTGCGTCGACCTGACCGGCCTTTGATGCACCCTTGGCCACCGTGACCCGCTCGCCCGAGCTATGGCCGACCGTGTCGGTCACCGGCCCGGCGAGATAGGACGACGATGTCCCCGGACCATGCGCGGCATCCGGCCCTGTATCGAGTTGTTCGATGACGTCTTCGTCGCCGACTTCGGTGAGGACCGCCTCGACTTCCTCGTCGTCGACGCCGAGATAGGCGGCGATGACGCGCGGGTCGGTGCGCACCGACTGGGGACTGCCGTCGGAGATCTTGCGGCCATATTCGAGCACCACGACATGGTCGGAAATCTGCATGACCACCGACATGTCATGTTCGATCAACAGGATCGAGGCGCCTGACGTGCCCTTGATGTCGATCAGCAGTTCGTTGAGTGCTGCCGATTCCTTCGGATTGAGACCGGCCGCCGGCTCGTCCAGGCACAAAAGCTCCGGACCCGTGCACATGGCGCGCGCGATCTCGAGGCGGCGCTGCGCACCATAGGGCAGATCGCCGGCCGGATCGTCGGCACGGTCGACAAGATCGGCCTTCTCCAGCCAGTGCTTGGCAAGGTCGACCGATTCGGCCGAGGCCTTGCGGTAGCTGCTGAAACCGAACAGGCCGAGCACCGTATAGCCCGATGCCTTCATCAGCTTGTTGTGCTGGGCGACCAGCAGGTTCTCCAGCAGCGTCATGCCCGAAAACAGGCGGATGTTCTGGAAGGTGCGCGCCACTTTGGCGCGCGCCGGGATCTCATGATTGGGCAGACGTTCGAGCAAATAGCTCGATCCGTCGTTCCGGTTGAGCGTGATCATGCCTTCCGACGGCTTGTAGAAGCCGGTGATGCAGTTGAACACGGTGGTCTTGCCGGCGCCGTTGGGGCCGATCAGCGCGGTGATCTCGCCGCGCTTGGCGGTAAACGACAGGTCGCCGATGGCCACAAGGCCGCCGAACTTCATCGACAGATGATCGACCTGCAGGATGGCGTCTTTCATGCCCGGATTGGCTTTCTGAATCGAGTTCGCGCTCATCAGCCGTGCCCTTCCTTGGTGAAGGAGCCAGAGACAGCTCTTCGCACCTTGAGGAAGGCGGTCGGTTCGCGACTGCCGACGAACCCGCGCGGCTTCCACAGCATGACGATGACCATGGCCATGCCGAACAGAAGCATGCGGTAGAGTTCCGGGGTGAAGTCTGGCCCGAAGATCTGTTTGAGGAAGTCGAGTTCGCGCAGCGCCTCGGTACCGCCGATCATCACCATTGCGGCAACCGCTATGCCGACCAGCGAGCCCATGCCGCCGAGCACGACGATGGCGAGGATAATGGCCGATTCCAGGAAGACGAAGGATTCCGGGCTGACGAAGCCTTGCCGCGCGGCGAAGAAGGAGCCGGCGAAGCCACCGAACATGGCGCCTGTGGCAAAAGCCGTGAGCTTGGTTGTCGTCGTGTTGATGCCCAGAGACCGGCAGGCGATCTCGTCCTCGCGCAGCGCTTCCCATGCGCGGCCGACCGGCAGGCGCCGCAGCCGGATGGTGACGAAGGCGGTGAGCAGGCACAGGCCCAGGATCAGATAATAGAGGAAAATTTTGTAATACGCGCCCGACTGGGCGATGCCCAACACCTTGGCGATGTAGTTCGAGTCTGACACGTTGAACGACATCAGGCCGAAGAAGCTGACCTTGGGAATGCCGGAGATACCGGCCGACCCGTGGGTGACCTCGCGCCAGTTGATCAGCACCAACCGGATGATCTCGCCGAAAGCCAGTGTGACGATCGCCAGATAGTCGCCGCGCAGGCGCAGCACCGGGAAGCCGAGCAGCACACCCCAGAAGGCGGCCATGGCACCTGCTGCCGGCAGCAGGATCCAGAACGACAGGCCGTATTGGGTGCCGAGCAACGCATAGGCATAGGCGCCAATTGCATAAAAGGCGACGTAGCCGAGATCGAGCAGGCCGGCGAGGCCGACGACGATGTTCAGGCCCCAGGCCAGCATCACATAGATCAGGATCTGGATGCCGAAATTGTCGACCCATTTCAGCGAACCCTGCAGCCCGCCGGTTATGGACCATGCGTTCAGCGACAGCACTGCGACCACGAGGATCGGGTACAGCACCAGCGCCGTGATGCCCAATTTGGTGAAGTTGGCATGGATGAAGGCCCTGAAATAATAGATCCCGCAGGCCAGCACATAGATGACCGCCAGGGCGCGCAGGAATTGCAGATAGCCGGCCGGCTCAGCCCCCACCCATCCCGTGAGAGAGTTGTTGAACACGAACAGCAGCACCGCGGCGATGATGGCCACGATGAAGGTCGGCAACTGGAAGAAGCGTGACGCCAGGCCAGTCGGCAACGCGCCGGTTGCGACGTCAGTGATCTTCTGGTTGGCCAGGAAGGGCTGGCCATAAGCGACATAGAGAAACCGCCCGACAGCCGTGGCGATCACCACGGCGGCAAGCAGGCCCCAGCGCGTCGTCAGGACCAGCTCATTGGAAATGTTCTGACCCGTCTTCAGGCCGATGAACAGCACGAACAGGCCAAACGATATGGCGCCGGCATAAAGTGCCTCACGCATGGCGCGCTGTACGGGGGTAGCGACACTGTCGCGCTCCGGAGAAACGGTGACGGCCATGGTCTCAGACCTTTTCGACTTCTGGCCGGCCCAATATGCCGGAAGGCAGGAAGATCAGCACGATCGCCAGGATCGAGAACGCCGCGACGTCCTTGTAGTCGATCGAGAAATAGGCCGACCACATGCTCTCGATGAAGCCGATCATCAGTCCGCCGAGCACCGCACCCGGCAGCGAACCGATGCCGCCCAGCACCGCCGCCGTGAAGGCTTTCACGCCAGGCGTGAAGCCGTCCGAGAAAGCAATGACGCCGTAATACATCAGGAACAAAGTACCGGCGACGGCAGCAAGGGCCGCACCCATGATGAAGGTGATCGAGATGGTGCGGTCGACATCGATGCCGAGCAGCGCCGCCATCTTGCGGTCCTGCTCACAGGCCCGTTGCGCCCGCCCAAGCGAAGTCCTGTTGACCAGATACCAGAACAGCGCCAGCAGCGCTGCTGTGACGAGGACGATGATGATCTGCTTCAGCGACACGCTGATGCCGTTGATGTTGTAGACCTGCGAAACCATCGGCGGGATCGGCTTGTTGCGTGGACCCTGCGTCACCTGGACGAAGTTCGACAGCGCGATCGACATGCCGATGGCGGTGATCAGTGGGGCCAGCCGGAACGAACCGCGCAGCGGCCGGTAGGCGACCTTCTCGATCGTCCAGTTGTAGAGGCTGGTGAGCAACATCGCCACGATCATCATGACCAGCAGCGCCAGCACCACCGGCACCGAATAGAACAGCGCTCCAAGGGCGAGAAAGACGATCAGTGCCGTGAAGGCACCCACCATGAAAATATCGCCATGAGCGAAGTTGATCATGCCGATGATGCCGTAGACCATCGTGTAGCCGATCGCGATCAGCCCATAGATCGATCCCAGCGTCAGCCCATTGATAAGCTGCTGGACAAAGTACTGCATGTGTACATGGCTCCCCTGGAATGTCGCCCATGCAGACGCATTCCTTTTCGTATTTCCCCTAGTCGTAAAGTTTCGAGCCCGGATTGCAACGTCATTTTTCAATCGTCATGCGTGTTTTGCCGGCACGCCGTCCGATTGCCCGTTTTTCCCCATCCGACCCCTGGACTATCGCGGACCCTACCATTGGCATAACGCAATGTCTTTGACGATTCGACCGCATCATGCGCCCCATTTCGAAGAAATCGCCGTCAAAATTAGGTGATAAGGAGAATCCTTGCGTTCCTGACACGGTCCGTTTTTCGTTCCGCTGCTTTCCCCTGCGTCAGGATTCCCTCTACTTGACGACAAAACCATGCGCGAACGGATCGCGGTCGTCGATGAAGATGGTGTTCAATCCGGTCATCCGCGCCCAGCCGCCGATCGAGGGAATGATGGCCGGCTTGCCGGCGACGGTGACGTCCTTTTCGACCTTGCCCTTGAACAGCGAACCGATGATCGATTCATGCACGAAACTGTCGCCGGCCTTGAGTTTGCCCTTGGCATGAAGCTGCGCCATGCGCGCCGAGGTGCCGGTTCCGCAAGGTGAGCGGTCGATCGCCTTGTCGCCGTAGAACACGGCATTGCGCGCATCCGCACCATCCACCGTCGGCGCACCGGTCCACAGCATGTGCGACAGCCGGTTGATGCCCGGGTTCTCGGGATGCACGAAGGAATATTTCTCGTTGAGTCGTTGCCGCACCACCGGGCTCCAGGCGATGAAATCACCCGCCGAATGATCGGCCATGTCGCGATAGTTCTTCTGCGGCTCGACGATGGCGTAGAAATTGCCGCCATAGGCGACATCGACGGTGATCTCGCCGAGCCCGGGACATTCGACCGCCAGCCCCTCTGCGTAGAGGAAGGACGGCACATTGGTGATGCGCACCTCCTCGACATAGTCGCCGACTTGTTTGTACTCGGCGATGACCAGGCCGGCCGGCGTGTCGAGCCGAAGCACCCCCGGCGTCTTCGGCTTGATCAACCCGTGCTCGATCGCCATCGTCACCGTGCCGATGGTGCCATGGCCGCACATCGGCAAACAGCCGGAGGTTTCGATGAACAGGATGGCGATGTCGCAATCCTCGCGCGTCGGCGGATAGAGGATCGAGCCGGACATCACGTCGTGGCCGCGCGGCTCGAACATCAGCCCGGTGCGGATCCAGTCATATTCGGCCAGAAAATGCGCTCGCCGTTCCATCATCGTCGAGCCTTGCAGCAGCGGGCCGCCGCCGGCGACCAGCCGCACCGGATTGCCGCAGGTGTGGCCGTCTATGCAAAAGAAGGATTTCTTGGCCATGACGCTCCTCGAAAGATCAAATGCGGAAAAATCAAAATCGTTGCGGGCTGAAGGGGACCAGATCGATCGGCGAAGTCTGCCCCAGGACGAGCTCGCGGATCAACCGTCCGGTGGCTGCTGCCTGGGTCAGGCCTAGATGGCCGTGGCCGAAAGCATAGACCACCGATCTGCTTCCCGGTGCATGACCGATGACGGGCACGGAATCAGGCGGCGAGGGACGAAAACCCATCCATTCGCGCCCACCTGAGGAATCGAGCCCAGGCAGGAACCTTTGTGCCTTCTGCAGCAGCGCCCTTGACCTGGCATAGTTGGGCGAACGCTCAAGGCCGCCGAGTTCGACGGCGCCGCCAACGCGCAGGCCCGTTTCGAGCGGCGTGATGACAAAGCCATGGCCGGAAAAGATCAGCTGCCGCTTCACGTCGAAGGCGGCCTTCGGCAGCGTCGTGTTGTAGCCTCGCTCGGTTTCCAATGGGATGCGATCGCCGAGCTGCCTCGCCAGCAGATGCGACCAGGCGCCGGCGGTGACGACGAGGTGTCGGGCCTGCCTTGTCGTGCCGTCGGCCAGCGTCAATGTCGCGCCATCCTGATCCGCCGCGACGCGCTCGATCCGGGCCATTTCAAAGCGCGCGCCCTTGGTCTGCGCGTAGGACCACACCGCCTTGCCGAGCAGCTTTGAGTCGGCGACCGTCTTCCATCCCGGCACGAATGTGCCCTTGACGAAGCGCGGCGAGAGACCCGGCTGCAAGGCAGCCAGTTCCTCGCCCTGGACATGGCGAAAGCCGATGCCGAAACGCGCGCGCGCCGCCCAGCCGGGCAGCGAGGCGCGGAACTCGGCCTCGCTCTCATAAAGCTCGAGCGAGCCATCCTCGCGCAGCATTCCTCGCGTGCCGGACCGATCGAGCAAGCCCATCCACTCGGCCTCGGCAAGCTTCATCATGCCCGCTTGAGCGGCGAGGCTCGCCTCGTATTTCTCCGGCGCACCGGCGCGCCAGAAGCGGATCAGCCAGGGCAGAAGCTTCGGCAGATAGGCGGGCGGGATGCTGAGCGGTCCAAGCGGATCGGCCAGCCATTTCGGCAGCTGCCTGATCATGCCCTTGTGCGCCAGCGGCAGCACGTCGGAAAAGGCAAAGGCGGCGGCATTGCCGGAGCTCGTCTCCTCGCAAATGCCGGTGCGGTCGAAAATCGTGACGCTGCGTCCGGCCTCGGCCAGAGAAGCGGCGGCGCAGATACCGATAATGCCGCCCCCGACAATGGCGATGTCTTCCCCTTCTCCCCGTTCACGGGGAGAAGGTGCCCGAAGGGCGGATGAGGGGCGGCGCCCCATTTCCGTCGACTTGGAATTTCCTTGCACCTGGGCGCTGCCCCTTCTGGCTGCCACCATCTTTTCCCCTGAGCGGGAGCAAGAGCCTTAGAACGTCGGCAGTGTCGGCCGCACGGCGAGCGCGTCCTTGACGATCTTCTCGACGGCTTTGCGGCGCTCGCCCGACAGCGGCTGGCGCGGCATGCGCACGCGGTCATTTGTGTTGATCGCGAACACTTCGGCAAGCTTGATGTTTTGGACCAGATAGGTCGAGACATCGAGATCGAGCAGCGGCCGGAACCAGCGATAGATGGCGAGCGCCTCTTCGCGGCGGCCCTGCTTCATCAGCTGGTAGATGGCGACGGTCTCGCGCGGAAAGGCGGTGACAAGCCCGGCCACCCAGCCGATTGCGCCGACCGACAGCGCCTCGAAGGCCAGATTGTCGACGCCGGTGAACAGGTCGTAGCGGCTACCCAGCCGATTGATGATCTCGGTCGAACGGCGAATGTCGTCGGAGGATTCCTTGATCGCGACGAAGCGCTTGTCCGACGCCAGTTCCTCCATCTGGTCGACCGTGACGTCGACGCGGTAGGCGAGCCGGTTGGAGTAGATCATGACCGGCAGGTCGCCGGCCTCGGCGACGGCGCGCAGCGCCGCGACCGTCTCTTCCGCATTGGTGTGGTAGATCGGGCTCGGCACAACCATCAGGCCGTTGGCGCCTTCCTTGGCGGCGCGCGTGGCGATGCTGGCCGCCTCGCGGGTGCCGGCCTCGTTGACCGTCAGCAGCACCGGCTTCTTGCCGGCGACCTTCTGCGCGGTCTTCAGCACTTCGATCTTCTCATCGGGCGACAGCATCGGCCCTTCGCCAAGCGATCCGCAGACGATGATGCCGTCGCAGCCGGCCTCCATCTGTAAGTCGAAGCAGCGCTCCATCTCGGCATGATCGAGACGATCATCCGCGGTGAATTTAGTCGTGACGGCAGGAAAAACCCCGGTCCACATGATCATCTCTCCATCTGATATATCAGCCATATATCTGTTAAGAAACCGCCTGTCAATGCGGAATCCATTATGATATATTCAAGATATATCAGGAGAGCGCCTTTGATATCCATGGAAGCAAGCATCGCATCCGAACCGGCGGCGACCAGGGCCTACCATGTGCTCGAACACATGATCGTCACCCTCGAACTGGCGCCGGCGAGCTTCGTCACAGAGGGTGCGCTGATCGAAAGGCTCGGACTCGGCAGGACACCGGTGCGCGAGGCGATCCAGCGATTGGCATGGGAAGGGTTGCTCGACGTGCGGCCGCGCGCCGGCATCGCGATCGCTCCGCTCCATCCCGGCGACTGGCTGCGCGTGCTCGATGCGCGCCGCGGCGTCGAGGTGGTGCTGGCCCGCTCGGCCGCCCGCTTCGTCACACGCGAAGCGGCCGACCTGTTTCACGAAGCAGCGCTCGCCATGCAGAAAGCGGTCATCTCGGGCAATGTGCTTGCCTTCATCCAGGCCGACAAGGCGCTCGACGAAGCGCTGGCGCTGGCCGCCGACAATCCGTTCGCCGCCCGTTTGGCCGCCCCCTTGCAGACCCACAGCCGTCGCTTCTGGTTCCGCTACAAGGCCGACACCGGCCTTGCCGAATCTGCCGAGCACCATGTCGCGCTGATCCGCTCGATCCTCGCCGGCGACGAGGAAGCCGCGGCCAAGGACGCCAAGCGGCTGATGGCGCTGCTGCGTGGCCACGCCGAGGTGGCCGCTACCCGCTGATCGGGCGGCTCAGATCCCTTGCGCCGTTGCGGTGACGGGAACGGTATTCTCCCATCCGTCACCGGTCGCGAAGATGCAGCTTCGGCCCTGCACGTCGGTTATCAGCATGGTCCATGTCCCGCTTGCCGAGACATAGACCTCGACAATGGCAGCTTGCCCGACCACGCCGTAGCCGATCTGCTTTTGTTGGAAGGCCTGCGCCAGTCCCGCGACAAGATCACTGTGGCCGCCGCAGATGACTTGCGCCTGTGCCGATAGCGTCGACAGCACCAGCGCGGCGCCGATCGCAGCTATCCTGATCCATCGAAACGAAAATTTGTGTGCCATCTGGCACCTCCTTTGCCTTCACGTTCCGGCAAGGGAGGCACATGGGCAGCCTCAATACACCGGAGCGTTCCAGGCCGGGTCCGACGTCTTCATCACGTCACTCCTTCTGGTTTCCGGTCTGTCGTCTGGGAACTTTTATGTCGTTCCCTGGATTGGATATGGTGAGGTCCCGATCCGAAAACAAGCAGCATTTCGGCCCTTGCGGCGCGCTGCAAGGCGATGATCCGCGTCAGGCGGGTTCGCGAAGTGCCGCCCATTTCAACAGAGCATCGAAGGCGCTGCCCGGTTCAGGCGCCCGGCAAGGCCGCCATGATGGTGCCATCCCAGCCTTCGCCTGCCGTGATGACGCAGCTCTGACCCTGCGTATCGGTGGCCAAGATGGTCCAGGTGCCCTGTTCGGAAACGAATATCTCGAGAACCACGCTCGGGTTGACCAGGCCGCGCGCCGCCTCGCTTTCGTGGAATTTTTCGCCGAGCGCCTTGATCATATCCGCACGGGCCGCGCATTGATCCGCCGCCAAGGCCGGCACGGCAAAAGACAAAGACGCAGCAGCAAGTATCATTGCCATGAGACGTGTCATCCGACACCTCCTTGCGCCAAACGATGTCCCCGAAGCTGTCGCCAGCGCCGTTGATTAATCTGCCGCGCCTTCTTGCAGCAGGACTGCAACCCAAGACGGCAACTGCCCACTTGGTTCCATCACATTAGCGTTCAAGCGGATAGGATAGCGACAGGTCAGCAAAAAAAGGCCCGGGTTTCCGGCCCGGGCCTTTGCTATGGCAGCAACGAAGAACCGTCCGGCTAGTTCATCGTCGGGATGACGAACTCGGCACCGTCCTTGATGCCGGACGGCCAGCGCGAGGTCACCGTCTTGGTCTTGGTGTAGAAGCGGAACGCGTCAGGGCCGTGCTGGTTGAGGTCGCCGAAGGACGACGCCTTCCAGCCGCCGAAGGTATAGTAGGCGATCGGCACCGGGATCGGCACATTGACGCCGACCATACCGACCTGGACCCGCGAGGCGAAGTCGCGCGCGGCATCGCCGTCACGAGTGAAGATGGCGACGCCATTGCCCATCTCGTGGTCGTTGGCGAGCTTGATCGCGCTCTCATAGGTCGGCGCGCGCACCACCGACAGAACCGGCCCAAAGATCTCTTCCTTGTAGATGCGCATATCAGCGGTCACGTTGTCGAACAGGCAGCCGCCCATATAGTAGCCGTCTTCATAGCCCTGCATGGAGAAGCCGCGGCCGTCGACGACCAGCTTGGCGCCTTCCTTGACGCCGGTGTCGACGTAGCCTTTGACGCGTTCCAGTGCTTGGCGCGTCACCAGCGGGCCGAAATCGGCAGAAGAGTCGGTCGAAGGACCGACCTTCAGGCTTTCGACGCGCGGGATCAGCTTTTCCATCAGCCGGTTGGCGGTGTCGTTGCCGACGGGCACCGCCACCGAGATCGCCATGCAGCGTTCGCCGGCCGAGCCGTAGCCGGCGCCGATCAACGCGTCGACGGTCTGGTCCATGTCGGCATCGGGCATGATGACCATGTGGTTCTTGGCGCCGCCGAAGCACTGCACGCGCTTGCCGGCGGCCGTGCCGCGCGAATAGATGTAATGGGCGATCGGCGTCGAGCCGACAAAGCCAATGGCCTTGATGTCGGGATCGTCGAGGATTGCGTCGACCACGTCCTTATCGCCATTGACGACGTTGAGGATGCCCTCCGGCAGGCCGGCCTCGAGGAACAGTTCGGCGATGCGCATCGGCACGCCCGGGTCGCGCTCCGACGGCTTCAGGATGAAGGCATTGCCGCAAGCGATGGCCGGCGCGATCTTCCACAGCGGGATCATCGCTGGGAAGTTGAACGGCGTGATGCCGGCGACGACGCCGAGCGGCTGGCGCATCGAATAGACGTCGATGCCGGGGCCGGCGCCGTCGGTGAATTCGCCCTTCATCATATGCGGCGCACCGATGCAGACTTCGACCACTTCGAGGCCGCGCTGGATGTCGCCCTTGGCATCGGCAATCGTCTTGCCGTGCTCACGCGCTAGAATGTCCGCCAGTTCGTCATAGTCGCGGGCGACCAGTTCGAGGAATTTCATCAGCACGCGCACGCGGCGCTGCGGATTGGTCGCGGCCCATTTCGGCTGCGCTGCCTTGGCGTTTTCGACCGCCGCGCGCAGTTCCGCCTGAGAAGCCAGCGCCACCGTGCCGCGCACGGAGCCGTCCATCGGCTGCATGACGTCCTGCTTGCGGCCGCTGGTTCCGGCGACATGCTTGCCGCCGATGAAATGACCGTAGTCGATCATGATTTCTCTCCCTTTGTTTGTGATGGCGCATTGTCCGCCTTTGCCCGGCGGATGGCAACGCGACGGAGAACGCAACCGTTGTGCGAAAAGTAGATAACGATTGACTGCCGAGCATCAATTCCCGCAAATGATGCTCACACCAGATGCTGGTCAAGGACCGACAGGTTGAGTTCCTTCGCGCCCCCCTCTGTCCTGCCGGACATCTCCCCTGCCTTCACCCTCCCCCTTGTGGGGAGGGTCGGCGAGCGGTCGGAGCGAAGCGGAGATCGTTCGACGGGGTGGGGGTTTGGCGCCAGCGTCACCCCCACCCCGCTCCGCTACGCGGATCGACCCTCCCCACAAGGGGGAGGGTAAGATGAACTGGGATGACGTTCGCATCTTCCTTGCCGTGGCGCGCGCCGGCCAGATCCTTGGCGCGGCCAAGCGGCTGGAGCTCAACCACGCCACCGTCTCGCGCCGCATTGCCGCACTTGAGGATGCGCTGCGGACCAAGCTGTTTCGCCGGCTGACCACCGGCAGCGAGCTGACCCCTGCCGGCGAGCGCTTCCTCGACATTGCCGAGCGCATGGAGGGCGACATGATCGCCGCGCGCTCGACCATATCGGGCGAGGGCGACGACGTCTCCGGCACCGTGCGTATCGGCGCGCCCGATGGTTTTGGAGTCGCCTTCCTGGCCAAGCGCCTCGGCGAACTGACGGCTCTCCACCGCGAGCTGACGATCCAGCTTGTGCCGGTGCCGCGCTCCTTCTCCCTGTCGCGCCGCGAGGCGGACATCGCCATCACCGTCGAACGGCCAACCGAAGGCCGGCTGGTGGCGGGAAAGCTGGTCGACTATTCGCTCGGCCTGTTTGCCTCGCGTGACTATGCGCAAACGAATGGCTTGCCCAAAACCGCCGCCGAGCTTGGCAAGCACACGCTCATTGGCTACGTGCCCGACCTCATCGTCAGCCCCTCGCTCGACTACGCAGCCGAATTCAGCACGGACTGGCGCACCAGCTTTGCCATCTCTTCGGCGCTCGGCCAGGCCGAAGCGGTGCGCTCGGGCGCCGGCATCGGCATCCTGCACACCTTCGTCGCCCGCTCGATGCCGGAATTGGTGCCGGTCGATGTGGTCGCACCGATCCGCCGCGCCTACTGGCTGGTCTATCACGAATCGGTCAGGCCGCTGCGCCGCGTCCAGATCGTCGCCGGCTTCATCACCAAGGCGGTGGAGCGGGAGCGAAACCTGTTCGTTTAGCCGTGCCGCAGCTTCTTCCGTGATTCGGAGAACGGCATGACGGCGCTCGACCCCGCATTCTACACCAGGATGAAGCCGATCTACGAACGCACGCCTACCGAAAATAGCGCTCCTGCGCGAGGTGGCGGACATCGATATCAGGCACCCGGCTGGAGATGATGTCGGCCAGGACCTTGCCTGAACCGCAGGCCATGGTCCAGCCAAGCGTGCCGTGGCCGGTGTTGAGATAGAGATTGGAGAGCTCGGTGCGGCCGATCAGCGGCGGACCATCAGGCGTCATCGGCCGCAGCCCGCACCAGAAGGTCGCGTCCCGCATCGCGCCGGCGCCCGGAAAGAGATCGCCGACCGAGTGTTCCAGCGTGCGCCGCCGCGATTCATGTAGCCTGAGGTCGAAGCCGGAAATCTCGGCGGTGCCGCCAACGCGGATGCGGTCGCCGAGCCGGGTGATCGCCACCTTGTAGGTCTCGTCCATCACCGTCGACACCGGTGCCGCCGCGGCATCCTTGATCGGCACGGTGATCGAATAGCCCTTGACCGGATAGACCGGGATCGGCCGCTTCACCCGGCGCATGAAACCTGCCGAATAACTGCCCATCGCCATCACATAGGCGTCGGAGGTTTTCCAGCCCTTGCTCGTGCTGAGATTGGCAATGCGGTTGCGGCTGCGGATGACACGCCAGATCGTCACGTCGTATTCGAACTTGACGCCGCGCGCCACGCAGAGTTCGGCCAGCCTGTCGGTGAACATCTTGCAGTCGCCCGTCTCGTCATGTGGCAGCCTGAGGCCGCCGACGAACTTTTCGCGCACCCCGGCGAGGCCCGGTTCGGCCGCGACGCAGCCGTCCTGATCGAGGATCTCGTAGGGTACGCCATACTTCTTCAACACCTCGACATCGCCACCGGTGCCGTCGAGCTGTTTTTGCGTGCGGAACAGCTGCAGAGTGCCTTGGGTCCGTTCGTCATAGGCGATGCCGGTCGCTTCGCGCAGCGCCTTCAGCGTGTCTCGGCTGTATTCGGCCAGCGGCACCATGCGCGCCTTGTTGATCGCATAGCGCTCGGCCGTGCAGTTGCGCAGCATCTTGATGAGCCATGTCCACATATGCGGGTCGAAGGCTGGCCGAACCACAAGCGGGCCATGTTTCATCAGCAGCCATTTGATCGCCTTCAGCGGAATGCCCGGCCCGGCCCAGGGCGAGGCGTAGCCGGGCGATATCTCGCCGGCATTGGCGAAGCTGGTTTCCAGCGCCGGGCCTTTCTGGCGGTCGAGAACTGTCACTTCGTGGCCAGCCTCGGCAAGAAAGTATGCCGTGGTCACCCCGATGACGCCACCGCCCAGCACCATGATCTTCATCGTATCACGCTCCATGACGCCGGCCCTCAACTCGGGCGCGCCATCTCCTGTCTGCCGGATTTTGCCGCGCCCGCCAAGGGGTCAGCCATTGACGTAGCGCCGATGAAAGCGCGGACCCAGGCTGGTCAGGATCTCGTAGCCGATGGTGCCGGCATGGCCTGCAGCATCATCGACGCTTTGTGAGGGACCGAGCAGTTCGACGAGATCACCCTCGCGGAGGGTGTCGGCCGGCAAGGCAGAGATGTCGAGAATGATCGAATCCATCGACACCCGCCCAAGAAAAGGCAGGCGCGTGCCCTCGAACCAGGCAGCCGACGCGGCGCGGCGCTGCCAGCCATCGGCATAGCCGAACGAAATCGTCGCCAGCCTGAGCGGCCCCTGCGCATGATAGGTGTGGCCATAGCCGACGCCGGCGCCTTTTTCGATGCTGCGCGTCTGCGCCACTTTTGCTTGCAGCCGCACGACGGGCAGCATCGGATTGAGCTTGGCCGGTGTCGGATTGATGCCGTAGAGGGCGGCACCGGGGCGGGCGAGATCGTAGTGAAAGGACGGCCCGAGAAAGATGCCGGACGAATTGGTGAGCGAGGCCGGCGCCTCCGGCAACATCTTGCGCAGCCGCTCGAAGGCTAGTCGCTGCTTCTCATTGGCCGGATGCTCCGGCTCGTCGGCACAGGCCAGATGGCTCATCACGTAGCGGATGTCGATACCGTCGAAGGCCTGCGGGTCAGCGGCGATGCACTCCACATCCCCTGGCGCCATGCCGAGCCGCGACATGCCGCTGTCGACCTGGATCGCGGCCGGCAGTTTCCGGCCAGCGCGGCGAGCCCCCGCGCGCCAGGCTACCAGTTGCCCCACACTGTTGATGACGGCGCAAAGGTCAGCCGCCACTGCGTCCGGCTCGGCGCCGGGCGGTATGCCGTTCAACACGAAAATGGCAGGACCCGGCCCAAGCGAGCGGCGCAAGGCTATGCCTTCGCCCAGAAGCGCGACGAAGAAGGTATCGCAGCCTTCGCGCAGCAGCGCCGCCGCGACCTGGCTGGCGCCAACGCCGTAGCCGTCGGCCTTGACCACGCCGGCACAGCGAACATCACCCAACCGCGCTTTCAGCCGCCGGTAGTTTTCACGGATCGCGCCGAGATCGATTGTGAGGACGGCGCCAGCCACCGCTTCGCTTATGGCAGCGACATCCTCGGGCAGCGACCTCTTGGAGGTGTCGTTCATGGCGACCCTTCTGGTGGCGGATGAGTTAGTCAGTAGTCAGTAGAAATTGGCGCAGACCGCAACAGGACATCCAACCCTACTCCCTACTCCCTACTCTGCACCAGATGCCGGAACGCCGCCACCACGTCCTCATAGACATGGCGTTTGAACGGCACGATCAGGTCGGGCAGATCCTGCATCGGCCGCCATGCCCATTTGTCGAACTCGGCGGTGTGGCCGCCCGGCGGCGGATTGATCTGGATCTCGCTGGTATCGCCGTGGAAGCGAAAGGCGAACCATTTCTGCGTCTGGCCGCGATACCGGCCCTTGAAGGCGATGCCGACGAGATGGTCCGGCAAATCATAGTTGATCCAGTCCGGCGCTTCGGCCAGCAGCGAGACGCCGCGCATACCGGTCTCTTCATAGAGTTCGCGCTCCGCCGCTTGCAGCGGTTCCTCGCCCTTGTCGATGCCGCCTTGCGGCATCTGCCAAAGCTGCGTCGTGCCGGCAAATTCGCTGTCCGGTTCGGCAATGCGATGCCCGACCCAGACCAGGCCCTCCGCATTGAGGATCATCAATCCGACGCAGGGACGATAAGGCAGCGTTTCGCGGTCGATCTTTTTTTGCATCAGTCAATCTTTCCAGCCATCTTCCGTTGGCTAGCCTTTTTGCGGATCAATGGCCACCGCTGAAATCGGCACGATCTCGATGCCGCGCTTCTTGGCCTCCGCCACCCAGGACGCCACGGTATCGACCGTCAGGTCGAAGGCCGAACCGATGCCGACGGCAGAACCTTTGGCCCGCGCGGTCGCCTCCAGGCTGTCGAGCTTCTTCAGGATCTCGCCGCGATCCTGCACGGCGTCGATCGCCATGTCGCCGGAGACGAAGGGCACGCCGTCCTTCAGCGCCAGGTCCGGCGCGAGGCTGCGCGCCGACGAGCCGTCGTCGACATAGGCGAGACCGCGTTTGCCGAGCTCTGCCATGAACGGCTCCATCGCCGCCGCGTCGGCGGAAAAGCGCGCGCCCATATAGTTCATGACGCCGGTGTAGTTGGTCGTCCGCGATAGCGCCCAGTGCAGGCTTTTCAGGTTCTCATCCGCGCTCGCCGCCACCGTCAGCGTGTTGCGGCCCGGGTTGACGTTCGGGTAGTCGAACGGCTCGAGCGGCACTTGCATGACGATCTCGTGTCCGCCCTGCCTGGCTGCCTGCATCCAGCGGCCGATGCTGTTGCCTTGCGGCGCGAAGGCCAGCGTCACTTCCGCCGGCAGCTTGGCGATCGCCGCCTGGGTGCCTGTCTGCGAAACCGAAAGCCCGCCGATGACGATCGCCACCCGCGCGCCGCGCCCGCCCGACCAGGGCCGCGCATAGACATCGAACGGCCGCCTTCCGTCAGTGGCGCGCACGGGCAAGGGTCCGGTATCGCTGGTTTCGATCAGCGCCTTGTCGGGAATATGTGCGATCTTCAGGTTCTGGCCGATGGTCGACGGGTCGCGAATGACGATCGCCGCCTTGGGCGGGCCATCGCCTTCTTCCGTCTGCACATGGATGATCTGCGGCCCGCCCGTCTTGGCCGGCGTCTCCGGCTTCGGTGCCGCCGGAGCCAATGCGGCCGGCGCGGCGGCGGGCTCGGCCGCCGCAGTCGCTTCCGGCGTCGAAACGACAACCTCTTGCGGCTTTCGAAACGGCTTTTCCCTGAGCGCGATCGCGCCGGAGACGCCGGCCACCGCCAGAACGACCACAGTCGCCATGATCGCACCGCCGCTGACCTTGCCGGCAGCGCGCGGCGACCGGACAGCCTGTCCGAGCGGGCGTTCGATGTCTTTGCCTATATTAGCCAAGCCTAATCCCCGGGCGCATGGCTTCGAAGACGAAACGGCTTCGAAAAGACAGGCGCGAATTCATCAATCCCGGCGCACCCCTGGCGCCGTGTTTGGGGCTTTGCCTTGCCCCCGAATCAAACTGCCGGAACCCTTCGGTCCCGGCAGCATCGCATTGCTTCTATAAGGCGGCCAGACCTGTTGTAGGCCGCTTTACTGGTTGAGAACGGCCTTTTGCGGATTGGGCGGGAAGGCCGGATCGGTCTTCTGGCCGCGCAGCAGCTGCTCGGCATAGATGAGCTGCAGGTCGTCCTTCGGATCCGGTGGCACATAGGCTGCCGAGCCCGAACCGGTCGTGCTCTCGTCGGCGCCCTTGATATGGCCCTTGAGGTCCGATTCGCCGCGCGTCAGGTCCCTGCCCTGCAATTCCGGCGGCAGCGGCTGGTCGACCTTGATGTCGGGCGTGATGCCCTTACCCTGGATCGACTTGCCGGACGGCGTGTAATAGAGCGCCGTCGTCAGCCTGAGCGCACCATTCTCGCCGAGCGGAATGATGGTCTGCACCGAACCCTTGCCGAAGGACTGCGTGCCGACCACCGTGACACGGCGCAGATCCTGCAGCGCGCCGGCGACGATTTCCGATGCGCTGGCCGAACCGCCATTGACCAGAACGATCATCGGCTTGCCGTTGATGTCGTCGACCTGCTTTGGCTTCGCGTCGAAGCGGGTGACGTCCTTGGGATCGCGGCCGCGCGTCGAGACGATCTCGCCGCGGTTGAGGAAGGCATCGGACACACTCACCGCCTGGTCGAGCAGACCACCCGGATTGAGGCGCAGGTCGAGAACGTAGCCCTTGAGCTTGTCGTCCGGCACCTGCTTCTTGATGGTGTCGATTGCGTTCTCGAGGTCATCGTAGGTCTTTTCGGTGAAGGAGGTGATCTTCATGTAGCCGATGTCGTTCTCGACCCGGAACTTGACCGCCTTGACCTTGATGATGTCGCGCACGACCGTCAGTTCGATGGGCTTGTCGGCGCCCTGGCGCAGGATGGTGAGCTTGATCGGCGTGTTGACTAGGCCGCGCATCTTGTCGACCGCGTCGTTGAGCGTCAGGCCGCGAACCTCTTCGCCGTCGATCTTGGCGATGTAGTCGCCGGCCAGCACGCCTGCCTTGGCGGCCGGCGTATCGTCGATCGGCGTGATCACCTTGACCAAATCATTCTCCATGGTGACCTCGATGCCGAGGCCGCCGAACTCGCCCTTGGTCTGGACGCGCATATCCTGCGCCTGCTCAGCGTTCATGTAGGAGGAGTGCGGGTCAAGCGAGGCGAGCATGCCGTTGATGGCGTTCTCGACCAGCGACTTGTCATCGGGCGGCGTCACATACTGTGCCCGCACGCGCTCGAAGATATCGCCGAAGATCGCCAGTTGCTTGTAGGTCTCCGACCCTGCAGCATTCGCCGCCGAGCCGGGCGTGCCATAGACCAGGCTCATGGCGGACGCGCCCATCAGCGCACCGGCAAACAGAAGCGACAGTTTCCGCATTATTCACGTCCTTCCAGAAAAACGGTCCGCCCACCATGGGGCCGGATCGACGGGTTTTCCATCCTTGCGGAACTCGACATAGAGCTCCGGCGTGGCATTTCCATTCTTCGAAACCGAGGTGCTCGCCACCCGGGCCTCTCCCATCGCGCCGATCGGCTCTCCTGCAAGCACTGACTGACCGGTCGCGACGCTGATTCTGCTCATCCCCGCCAAAACGACATGATAACCGTCGCCTGCGTTCAGGATCAAGAGTTGACCATAAGAGCGAAACGGCCCCGCATAAAGCACATTCCCATCCGCCGGCGCGGTAACGATGGCTCCCGATTGTGTCGCAACCATGTCGCCAAGCATCACCGCGCCGTTACCGTCATCGGCTCCGAATCGCCGTTTAATGCGGCCGGTCACCGGCAGCGCGACCTGCCCCTGCAGCGCCGAAAAGGGTGCCGCGGCGGCAAGCCGGTTGCCTTCCGGCACCGGCAGCGACGCCAGTTCCGCCGGCGTTGATGTCTTGTCGCCGTCCGCCGTCTTCTGCTCGGCAGCCTTGGCCGCATCGGCAGCCTTGCGGCTCTTGTCGGCCTGCGCTTCGAGCGAGGCGATCAGCTCTTTCAGGCTGCCGGCCTTGGCCGCCAGCGTCTCGGATCGCTGCTTTTCGGCGGCCATTTGCGTCTGCGTATCGGCTTCGAGCTTCTGCTTGGCCTCCAGCAGCATGCCGAGGCGCTTCTTTTCCGCCGTCTGGTCGCCGACCGCAGCCGTCAGCCGCGCTCGTTCGGCCTCGATCGAGGCCGTGATTCTGGTCTGTTCCTTGAGATCGGCAAGCAGGCTATCGGTCTGCTGGCGCAGTTCCGGCACCACCGCTCCGAGCAGGATGGCGCTGCGCACCGACGACAGCGCGTCCTCCGGCTTGACCAGGATTGCCGGCGGCGGGTTGAGGCCCATACGCTGCAGCGCGCCCAGCACTTCGGCCAGAACGTCACGCCGCGCCATAAGCGAGGCGCGGATCTTCTGTTCCTGGCCCTTCAGCCCTTCCAGCCTGGCGCCGATGTCCTCGATGTCCTGGCCCAGCTTCTGCTCGGTCATCGCCGACTGGATCAATGCGGCGGTGATCGAGGCATGATCCTTCTTGATCGTCGCGATGTCGGCGGAAAGCTTGGCCAACCGTTCGGACGACAGCGTGATCTCCTTCGAGACCCGTTCGTATTCAGCCCGGCTCTGGTCGGGATCGGGAGCCATGTCGAGCGTGTTTTCCGCCCGCCCCGCATGCAGCGACAGCACGAGCACCGCCGCCGCGATGCCGCAGCGCGCGCGCCATGAGCCCGTTCTTGATTTCCTGTCTTCAGACATTGAAGCCCGACTCTATGCGTGGCGTCGTTAACGAACGATCAACCATGTTCGAAACCCATCCACTCTACGCAATCTCACGCGGCATTGGGGCGGAAATCCGGGTGGGCCGCACCAATTCACCGGTTTATGAGCGATGGTAAGGGTGACCCGAAAGGATGGTGGCCACCCGATAAAGCTGCTCGCCCAGCATCACGCGCACCAGTTGGTGCGGCCAGGTCAGCAATCCGAACGACATCACCAGTTCGGCCTGGTCGCGCAGCGACTGATCGTGGCCGTCGGCGCCGCCGATGGCGATGACCAGTGCCTTGCGGCGGCCGTCACGCAACACGCCGAGGCGTCCGGCGAAATCTTCGGAAGAAAAACTTTTGCCGCGTTCGTCGAGCAGGATCAGCGCGGTGCCGGGCTGCAACTGCGTTTGCAGCTTGTGGCCCTCCTCACGCCGCCGCTCGTTGGCGGTCTGGGCGCGCCCCTCAGCGATTTCGGCAATGCCGGCAAATTCAAGCCCCACCGCCGGGCCGCTCTTGGCGAAACGTTCGAAATAGCGGTCGGCCAGCAGCTTTTCGGGGCCGGCTTTCATCCGGCCCACGGCATGAACTGATATCTTCATCCTCGCCTTGTAAGCCGCGCGAACGACTTAGTGGAGCGTTTCTTCCTCGAGATCCGGCGCCTGCCACATCTTTTCAAGATTGTAGAATTCGCGGACTTCGGGACGGAAGACATGGACGATGATGTCGCCAGAATCGATCAGGACCCAGTCGGCGCCGGACAGCCCCTCGACGCGCGCAGTGCCGAGACCGGCATCCTTGATCGCTTTGAGAAGATGATCGGCGACAGCCGCGACATGACGGTGCGATCGGCCCGAAGCGACGACCATGTAGTCGCCGAGGCTCGATTTCCCCTGAATGTCGATGGAGACAATGTTTTCGGCCTTGGCGTCTTCCAGACTGGCAAGGACTGTCTTGATGGCGCGGGACACGGCGTCGTCTACGCTGATCCCGGCCGGCGAAGGCATGATATCGGCCTTCTTCCGCAGTGCTGTTCTCAGTGTATTTCCTTTCGCAGCAAGAACAACCAAATCACCCCCAAAAGCAGGTGACACCACTTAGATAGGCAGAGTTCCCTGACAGTTTCAAGACGGGACCCTGCCTCGCACGAACGTATTATCGGTCCTGTGGTTCCGCCGCATGCCGGAAAAGATCGGAACCCTCCCCGGCTGCATGGGTTATCGGCTCACCGACCAACCGGAATTTTATCATGCCGATCGACCCGCAAAACGCCCTTCTCACCGTCCAGGCCGGCCTCGCCCAGCTGAGCACGCTAATCGTTTCCTACTCCTTCTCAGCCATCGGTGCCGTCATCCTTCTGGTTGTCGGCTACATCATCGCCGGCCTTGCCGAACGTTCGATCTTCGCCGGCCTCGGCCATATCCATGGCTTCGACGCGACGTTGCGGCATTTCTTCTCCAAGATCGTCCGCTACGCCATCCTGATCCTCGTCACCATCATGGTGCTCGGCCAATTCGGCGTGCAGACGGCGTCGATCATCGCCGCCATCGGCGCCATCGGCCTGGCCATCGGCCTGGCTTTGCAAGGCACGCTGCAGAACATCGCCGCCGGCATCATGCTTCTGGCGCTGCGGCCGTTCCGGATCGGCGAATCCGTCGAGGTCGGTTCGATCGCCGGTACGATCGAGGAGATCGGCCTGTTTGCGACCAAGCTCAGGACCGCCGACGGCGTCTACATCCTGGCGCCCAATTCGACGTTGTGGAACCAGCCGGTGCGCAACTTCTCGCGCAACGGCGTGCGCCGCAGCGACATCACGCTGAGCATCGGCTCCTGGAACGACATCGACCGCGCTCAGAAGACATTGCTTGCCATTGCCGCCGCCGAACGGCGGGTCAAGCGTGAGCCGGCACCGATCGCTTTCGTCGCGACATTGGGCGACAGCACGGTGTCGATCACCTTGCGCTATTGGACATCGTCGGCGGACTTCTTCGCTACCCAGACCGATCTCACCAAGCGCGCCAAACAGGAATTCGATAGCGAAGGCATATCGATCCCGCTGCCGCCACCGGAAGCGCCGTCGCCGGAAGCCCGCCGACAATAGTCGGTTGGCTCAGTGCCGGTCCTGCTCGTCCGGCGTGAAGGCAAGTTCGACCGGCAAGAGCGCCATCGGGAGCGATAAAAGCGACATGGCCGAGTGAGCCGGCTCAACCCTTCGCCAGCTTGCGGATCGCGCTCGACGACAGCGACGAGCGCGGGCCGTGGATGAAGGTCCAGGCCGGCGCCTTCATGCGGGCAAGCCTAGGCGCATCCCCTTCGTCGACGCGGGCGTAGTCGAAGGTCTTGGCGACGACCGAGGACAGGAACGACAGCGTGGCTCCCGGCCGGTCGATCACCGCGATCGGAAAAGTCATGACGATCTCGCGCCAGCGCTGCCAGCGATGGAAATCGCGCAAGGAATCAGCACCCATGATCCAGACGAAATCGACACCGGGATTGCGCGCCTTGACCAGCGCCAGCGCATCGGCGGTATAGCGGACATGATGGGCCGCCTCGAAGGCGGTAACCTTGATCTTCGGGTTCTTGGCGATCTGCTCGGAGAGTTGCAGTCGCTCGTTGAGCGGCGCCAGTTCGCGCGTGCTCTTCAGCGGATTGCCTGGGGTCACCATCCACCAGAGCTGGTCGAGCGCCAGCCGTCTGAGCGCAATCTCGGCGACCAGCGCGTGGCCGGCATGCGGTGGATTGAACGAGCCGCCGAACAGGCCGACGGCGAGGCCTTTTTCGGCATGCGGCATTTTGAGATAGCGGGAGGAGATAGCCTCCTTACCCTCCCCCTTGTGGGGAGGGTCGATCCGCGAAGCGGAGCGGGGTGGGGGTATCGTGGAATTCAGCGTCGTCCCCCCACCCGGCTCGCTATGCTCGCCACCCTCCCCACAAGGGGGAGGGTAAGACCAGCGCTCAAGGCCTCACCTGTCCCGAGCCGCGCACGCGGTATTTGAACGAGGTCAGCTGCTCGACGCCGACCGGTCCGCGTGCATGCATCTTGCCGGTGGCGATGCCAATCTCGGCGCCCATGCCGAACTCGCCGCCGTCGGCGAACTGCGTCGAGGCGTTGTGCAGCAGGATCGCCGAATCGATCTCGTTGAAGAATTTTTCGACGGCTTGCGCATCCTCCGCGACGATCGCTTCGGTGTGATGCGAGGAAAACGTCTCGATGTGCTCGATCGCACCGCCGATGCCGTCGACCAGCTTCACCGCGATGACGGCGTCAAGATACTCGGTCACCCAGTCGGCATCGGTCGCCGGCTTGGCGTCGAAAAACACTTTCAGCACCTCGGCTTCGGCATGTATTTCGCAGCCGGCGGCACGCAGGGCGTCGAGGATCGGCACCAGATGTGTGGCGGCAACCGCGCGGTCGACCAGCAGCGTCTCGGCAGCACCGCAGACGCCGGTGCGCCGCATCTTGGCATTGACGGCGATCTTGACCGCCATGTCGAGATCGGCCGAGCGGTCGATGTAGAGATGGCAGATGCCTTCGAGATGCGCGAAGACCGGCACCCGCGCCTCGTTCTGCACCCGCCCGACGAGGCTTTTGCCGCCGCGCGGAATGATGACATCCAGCGTACCGCTTAAGCCCTTTAGCATCTCGCCGACGGCGGCGCGGTCGGTGGTCGGCACCAGTTGGATGGCGTCTTCCGGCAGGCCGGCAGCCTTCAGCCCTTCGACCAGGCAGGCATGGATGGCGGCCGAGGAACTGAGCGAATCCGAGCCGCCGCGCAGGATCACCGGATTGCCGGCCTTGAGGCACAGCGCGCCGGCATCGGCCGTGACGTTCGGGCGGCTCTCATAGATGACGCCGACGACGCCAAGCGGCGTGCGCACGCGTTCGATATGCAGGCCGTTCGGCCGGTCCCATTGCGCGATCACATCGCCGACGGGATCGCGCAGTGCTGCGATTTCCCTAATGCCATCAGCCATGGCGCGGATACGCGCCGGGTCGAGCTTCAGCCTGTCCATGAAGGAGGGGGAAAGCCCGGATTCCTGACCATTCGAGACGTCGATGGCGTTGGCGTCGAGAATGTCCTGCTGCCGAGAGACGATCGCCTCGGCCATGGCGAGGAGTGCGGCGTTCTTGGCGGCGGTCGTGGCAATGGCCAGCGGTCGGGCGGCAGCGCGGGCGCGGCGGCCGATATCGGCCATCGTTGCCACGGTGTCATCCCCGGATTTTTCATGCAGTTTCAGCATGGCTCATCCTCCGCTGGTTACTTGGTCAGCGATCCCTACTTGGTCACCCGCGTGGCTCACCACAAGGTCGTCGCGGTGGATCATCGCCGAACGCGCCTCGTAACCGAGCACCGTTTCGATCTCGGCCGTCTTCAGGCCCGCGATCCTTACGGCATCGGCGGCATCATAGGCAACCAGTCCGCGCGCGATCTCGCGGCCCTCGGGCGACAGGATCGCCACCGTATCGCCGCGCGAGAAATTGCCGCTGACCAGCTTGACGCCCGCCGGCAGCAGCGACTTGCCCGATAGAAGCGCGCCAATGGCGCCGGCATCGACCGTCAGTCGGCCTGCCGGTTCGAGCTGGCCGGCGATCCAGGTCTTGTAGCCCTTGACCGGGTTGCTGCTCGGCCGGAAGAAGGTGGCGCGCTCGCCACGTTCGATCGCCATCAGCGGCGACAGCCGCGTGCCTGAGGTGATGACCATAGCTGTGCCGGCGGCGGTGGCGATCTTGCCTGCATCGAGTTTTGTACGCATGCCGCCGCGCGACAGCTCGGATGCGGCGGCACCCGCCATCGCCTCGATATCAGGCGTGATGCGGTCGACCACCGGAATGAATTTGGCTTGCGGGTCGCGCGCCGGCGGCGCCGTATAGAGCCCGTCAATGTCGGAGAGCAGCACCAAAAGATCGGCGCCCATCATGGTCGCGACGCGCGCGGCCAGCCGGTCATTGTCGCCGTACCGGATTTCGGAGGTCGCCACCGTGTCGTTCTCGTTGATGACCGGCACCGCCTTCATCTTGAGCAGCGTCGAGATCGTCGCCCGCGCGTTGAGGTAGCGGCGGCGCTCCTCGGTGTCGCCGAGCGTCAGAAGGATTTGGCCCGACTTCAGGCTGCCCTTGCCGAGCGCATCCGACCAGGCGCCGGCCAATGCGATCTGCCCGACGGCAGCCGCCGCCTGGCTTTCCTCGAGCTTCAAGGCGCGCTTGCCGAGGCCAAGGATGGTGCGGCCAAGCGCGATGGCGCCGGACGACACGACGAGGATTTCAGCGCCGCCCTGGGCAAGGCCAGCAATGTCGTCGGCAAGCGAGGCCAGCCAGTCGCGCTTCAGGCCCGTCGTGCGGTCGACAAGCAGCGCCGAGCCGATCTTGACGGTGATGCGCCGATATTTTTTCAGCGACTGCATGACCCTATTTGTCCCAGCGCGTCTCGACCGGCGCAGTGATCTGCGCGCGCGCCTCAGCAATCACCGCCATCAGCGCCCGCTGCACCGCCTCGACCCCTTCGCCGGTGACCGCCGACAGCAGCATCGGCACGCGGCCGGCGGCGCGTTTCAGCGAGGCGACCTTCTTCTTGCGCGTATCGGCGTCGAGCGTATCGACCTGGGAAAGCGCCAGTATCTCGACCTTGTCGGTAAGGCCATGTCCATAGGCGTCGAGCTCCGCGCGCACGGTCTTGTAGGCCTTGCCCGGATTTTCCTCCTGTGCCGAAACCAGATGCAGCAGCACGCGCGTGCGCTCGACATGGCCGAGGAAGCGGTCGCCGATGCCGACGCCCTCATGCGCGCCTTCGATGAGACCCGGAATGTCGGCGATGACGAATTCGCGCGCATCGATGCGGGCAACGCCGAGGCCAGGATGCAGCGTCGTGAACGGATAGTCGGCGATCTTCGGCTTGGCCGCGGTGACCGCTGCCAGGAATGTCGACTTGCCGGCATTGGGCAGCCCGACCAGCCCGGCATCGGCGATCAGCTTCAGCCGCAGCCAGACGTTGAGCTCCTCGCCCGGCAGGCCGGGGTTGGCGCGGCGCGGTGCCTGGTTGGTCGAGGTCTTGAAATGCTGGTTGCCGAAACCGCCATTGCCGCCCTTGGCCAGGAGAAAGCGCTGGCCGACCACGGTCAGGTCGCAGATCAGCGTCTCGTTGTCCTCTTCGAACACTTGCGTTCCCGCCGGCACTTTCAGCGTGACATCGGCGCCCTTGGCGCCGGTCATGTTGCGGCCCATGCCATGGACGCCTGTCTTGGCCTTGAAATGCTGCTGGTAGCGATAGTCGATCAGCGTGTTCAGCCCGTTGACCGCCTCCAGCCAGACATCGCCGCCACGGCCGCCATCGCCGCCGTCCGGCCCGCCGAACTCGATGAATTTTTCGCGCCTAAACGACACCGAACCGGCGCCGCCGTCACCGGAGCGGATGTAGACTTTGGCTTGATCGAGAAATTTCATGGAATTGTACAGTTTCTACTAGTGGCTTTGCGGCATTGCTCTAAACCTTGCGCCTTGCTCTAAACCAAGGCGCGGCCAAGGGCGAGGCCGTTTTATGACAATGGCCGCGCGGGCGGCCGGAGAGATGCCGCAATGAAGCTTGTAACCTATAACATCCAGTACGGCATCGGCCTCGACGGGCAGTACGATGTCGGGCGCATCGCCGACGCCGTGCGCGGCGCCGACGTGATCGCGTTGCAAGAGGTGACCCGGAACAATCCCAGGAACGGCGGCTGCGACATGGTCGCCGAGATCGGCGAGGCGCTGCCCGACTATTTCGCCGTCTATGGCAGCAATTTCGAAGCCAATATCGGCTCGCATCTCGACAATGGCCGTGCCGTCACGAAAACCTTCCAGCTCGGCAACATGGTGCTGTCGAAGACGCCCATTCATCTGTCGCGCAATCTGCTTTTGCCGCGCAGCCGCAGCTTCGAGATGATGAACTTCCAGCGCGGCGCGCTGGAAGCGCTGATCGAGACGCCGCTTGGTTTCATTCGCTTCTATTCCATCCATCTCGATCACCGCAGTCCGGTCGAACGCGCCAGCCAGATCCAGTTCCTGCGCCGGCGCCTGCTGAACTATGCGCTCGAAGGCGGCGCACTGTCCGGCGTCGCCGAGATCGGCCTGCCGGAATTGCCGCATCCCGAAGCCTTTGTCGGCATGGGCGATTTCAACATGCTGGCCGGATCGCCAGAATATGTCGAACTCGCCGGCCGGCCGGACCACGAATTCGGCATGCCGCTGACCGCCGACTTCGCCGTCGATGCCGCCTTGCGCCTGAACGCCACCGGCGACGATCTGATCAGCTGGGTCGACCCCAAACAACCCACCGACCCCAGCCGCCACAAGCGCATCGACTACATCTTCACCAGCGCCTCGCTTGCCAGATCCCTGCAACGCCTGTGGGTCGACCGACACGCGGTTGGTTCGGACCACCTGCCGGTCTGGGTCGAACTGGGCTGACGCAAACTTGATCCGGACCCTTCTGGTTTCGACGCGACGCGCCGAGGTGTGTCGAGATTCAGGTCAGGCCGAGTCGAGAATGGTGACTTCCGAGAACCGGAGCGGAGCGTACTTAAAGTACGTGAGCACCGGAAGCGCAGGAAGCCGCCATTCGCAGGCCGGCCTCACCTGAATATCGACATACCTAGAAATGCACCCAGTTCCGCAGGCTGGTCCAGGTTTTGCGATCGAGCCTGTAACGCTCGACAGGCACCTGGCCGGCAACGATCGAGTTCAGCATGCCCTGGCCGGCATACTGGAAGCCGCATTTGTGGATGACGCGGCGCGAGGCCGGATTGATGACCCGCGTCGAGGCATGCAGCACCTGGATCGACGTCCTCTGGAAGGCGAGATCGACCAGCGCATGCGCTGCCTCCGTCGCATAGCCCTTCTTCCAGTAAGGCTCGCCGATCCAGTAGCCGAGCTCCAGCCCGCGATCGGTGGTGTTGAGGCCGGCGCAACCGACGAACGTCTCGGTGCCGGCCAGCGTCAGGGCATAAGCGATGCCGGCACGCCGCGACTTGGCCATGGCAAGGAAGGCGCGCGCCTCGGCCTCGCCATAGGGGTGCGGCATGCGGGCCAGCATTTCGGCGACATGACGGTTGTCGGCAAGCTCGACCAGTTGCGCGATATCGCCTTCGTGGGGCGCCCGCATCACCAGTCGCTCGGTGACCAGCACCGGGCAGTCTATCGCGTAACTTTCGTCTTCTGAGTCTTCCGCTTCGGCAACCATTTGAAAGTCCTCCAGGCACAAGAAAAAGGGGAGATGGAAACCCATCTCCCCTGATCCTTTTCCTGGCTTTGCCAGACACCGGTCCCGAGATGGGCGCCGGTGTTCTAGTGCGGAACCGGCTACTCCGCGGCTTTGGCAATCGGGTTGACCGATACGTAGGTTCGGCCGTTGGCTTTTTTGTTGAACGTCACGGCGCCGGTCTCGAGCGCAAAAAGGGTATGATCCGTACCCATGCCGACATTGACGCCGGGATGCCAGGTGGTGCCGCGTTGACGAATGATGATGTTGCCCGGGATGACGGCTTCGCCGCCGAACTTCTTCACGCCCAGACGCTTGGAATGCGAGTCGCGACCGTTGCGCGACGAGCCGCCAGCTTTCTTGTGTGCCATCTAACTAACTCCGTTGCGCCGCAAGGCGCCTAAAGGCCTTATGAACGCGTTCGCGTTCCGTTTCAAGTCCGATCCGGCGACCTGATCGCCAGAAAATTACTTCGCCGCCAATTCCTTGGCCTGCTCGCGCCAGTCCTTGATCTGGTCGGCGCTGAAGGGCATGTGTTCGTCGATCTTGGCGACATCCTTGTCGGTCAGCTTGGCGAGCTGGGCGAAGGTGATGATGCCCTGCTCGGCGAGATCCTTGGCTGCGACCGGGCCGATGCCCTTGATCACGGTCAGATCGTCCGGCTCGCCCTTCGGCGCCTTGAACAGCGGTGCTGCCGCGGTCTCGGCTGCCTTTGTCTCAGCTGCCTTGGCCTTGGGCTCCTTCTTCGGCGCGGCTTCCGCCTTCGCCTCGGTCGCTGCCTCTGCCTTGGCTTCCTTCTTCGGCGCCTTGACCGCTGCCGTCTTCGTCGGCTTGGCGCCACCCAGCAGGATCTCGGAGATCCGCACGGTGGTCAAAAGCTGGCGATGGCCGATCTTGCGGCGCGAATTCTGCCGGCGGCGCTTCTTGAAGGCGATGACGGTGCGGTTCTTGCCCTGCTCGACGACTTCGGCGGTGACCACCGCGCCGTCGACGAACGGCGCGCCGAACGTCACATTCTCGCCTTCGCCATGCGCCAGCACGTGGCCGATCTCGACCATATCGCCGACATTGGCTTCGACTTTTTCGATCTTCAGGAGATCGTTGGCGGCAACGCGATACTGCTTGCCACCCGTTTTAATGACTGCGAACATTTTTTGCCTTTCGCTGTTCGGTCGGCCTTGATGAGCCGCCTGTGGCGGTTCAGCCGTCTTTTTGTCAGTCTGCGGGTTCAAAAAACAAGCGGCGCGGAAGAACCCTCCACGCCGATTGCGCGCTGTCCCTAACCGAAGGTTGAGTGCGAGTCAAGGCAAACAGCCGGCGCCGAAACCGTTATTGGCGGGCAAGCAGCGGCCGTGTCAACGTGACCGCATCATGTTGCCGCATTTAGTGGAGGCAAGGATGCGAGACTGGTCGGCAATTTGCCCGCGTCTCGCGGCACCGGACCTGCCGTGAATCCGCCGCTTGTCAGCCAAGCCAAATAACTGGCGGATTTGGCCTTGTAACCTGCCCGTTCAGCCGTTATCTAGTGCGCCGCGCCGGCAACGGCCGACCATGACCGCGGAGAGGTGGCAGAGTGGTCGAATGCACCGCACTCGAAATGCGGCATGGGTGCAAGCCCATCGGGGGTTCGAATCCCTCCCTCTCCGCCATTTAGCTTCCATAATAATCGTTTCCTTTCAAAAGCTTCCTTGTTGCGCTTGACCAGCGCGAAGCGAAACTTATCTTAGACTGTGTAACAAACTGTGTAACATTAGAGAAAGATAATGCGACGTTCCGCAGCGCCAAAGCCGCATAAACGTGAAGGCATCTGGTATCTCGTCCGCAGGGTGCCGAAGGAATTCGCGGCGTTTGATCGCCGCTGCCTAGTACGCATTTCCACGGGCGTCGCCGTGGCTGACGATCCCCGCGGTGTACGGGCGCGAGATGCAGTGCAAAGCCTCGGCGCGGGGCTGGAGGCGTATTGGCGTAGACTGCGGGAAGGCCAATCCGCCGAGGCGGGGCTGCGTTTCGAAGCCGCGAGGAAGCGCGCGCGGTCATTTGGATTGGCCTATCGCTCTAACGAGGAACTAGCAGCGGGGCCGCTCGACGAACTCATGGCCCGTATCAAGCTGCTCCTCGACAAAAAATCGATCGAGGACGCGCAGGACGTCTCGGCCGTCATGGGTGGGGAGAAGCGGCCAGCGGTCCGCCTGAGCGGTCTTATCAAGGAATTCGAGACGATCGAGCAACAGAACTTGCTGACCATGTCGCCTAACCAAATCAAGAAATGGCGTAACCCCAAAAAGCGCGCAGTTGCCAATCTGGTTGGAGTCATTGGCGACAAGGAGATCGCAAGCCTCACTCGGGACGACGCAATCGCGTTCCGCGAGTGGTGGCAAAAGCGGATCGTTGAGGATGGACTTGATATCGGTACGGCCAACAAGGACATCGGCCATGTTTCGAAAATGCTGCGCGTCGTCGATCTGACTCACCAGCTCAAGCTGGAGCCGGTTTTTCGAAACCTGCGTCTTTCCGGCGCCGTCCCCGGGCAACGCGCTGCGTTCACAGCGGAGTTCATTCAGGAGAAGATACTCGCTGAAGGCGCGCTCGACGGACTCAATGACGAAGCCCGCCATCTAATCTATGTGATTGCCGATACCGGACTCAGGCTTTCTGAAGCGGCAAACCTCACCACCGAAACAATCCACCTCGATCAAGAAATCCCGCATGTGCGGGTGCGCCCCAATGGCCGTCGCTTGAAGACCGGTCATTCAGCCCGTGACATTCCCTTGGTTGGCGGCGCACTTGCAGCCATCAAGCTCCATCCGGACGGCTTTCCTCGTTATCGCGACAAGGCCGCGTCACTTTCAGCGCTCGTCAACAAGGTGCTCGCCAGCAAGGAACTTCTGCCGACTTCCGAGCATAGTCTTTATAGCCTGCGACACACTTTCGAGGACCGGCTGACGGCAGTTGAGGCGCCGGAGAAGGTAATTGCTTCTCTGATGGGCCACAAATGGATCCGGCCCAAATACGGCGCGGGACCTTCGTTAGCGCAAAAGCGCGAGTGGCTTCAAAAAATCGCTTTTACCCCGCCCGGGCGAATGTGATTGCGGCGCCATCCAGGCCTTGAGAACCAACCTCACGGCTCCAGCTGTCCGAGCCATTTAGGTTGAGCGTGGCCAGCACGCGCTGCGCTCGCTCGCGATTTCCGAGCTTCCGCCGCATTTGTTCGACCTCGTATTCCAGCCTTTCGAAGGTCGGTATATAGGCATCTCCATGCCGGATGACCAAGTAGGCGGCAACAGCTAGACAGCATTCTAGCTCCGTGGCCGATGGATCGGAAAAAGGGGCGACGCCATACCAAGACGAGCAACGCCTCTCGAGGGCTTCCGAACTAGGCAAACGGCCAGCATGTGGCATGGGATACAAACCTATGCCTGATCGACGAACCTAAAGTGCTCACGAAGCTTGACCGGTACGCGGGCCATCGGAGGGTTCTGCCTAAAACCGCCAAAAATTTTGAAACACCCATTCATCCGGCTCGAATTCAAAGGGATCGGCGATTTTTGGGTTATGGCTTGCAAGCATAGTTCAGCCCAGACAAGAACGCCTGATATCTTGTCGTTCACTGTCACCCTGCCAAATATGGTGCCGGTGACAACGGCAGTTTGGCGAGCAGAAGAATTCCCGAGACTGAGACGTTCTACGGCTTGGCCCATGTTCGCGCTCCTCCTCGATTGGAGACAGGATGGGCCATATGGAAGCGAATAAAAGGAGGTTGGTGACGAGTCTCGGTAGTGGAGTAGAAACGGGTGGAAAAGCTTGCGCTATTCGCCGTCGGCGCCGCTAAGCGCATTTGAGAGAAGGGGCAACGATCGCCAAGAGATGACGTCCGATCGCAAGCCGGCTAGAAATGCGACAGTGACGCGCCTTTTTTGGCACGACCTTAGCACCCGATCGGGCCTCAGCTGGTCGTCGTTGCGCAGCCGATCGGGTGCGATTTTTATAAAGCTCTCTTGGCTTTAGCTTTGAGAGCCCGTCATCGAGACAAATGCAAGGGAACGGTCCCGCCCCCTGGGGACATTCGACATGCCGTGGCAGCTTCCTATGGTGAGCCAGCGCATTCCGATACACGTTTTCCGCGCTCTACCGTTGCTCCAGCACCTGTGCTGAGGCTGAGCGCTTGATCAGGACCCGACCGCTGCTGTTGCGGGATGGTGACTGGGTTGAGGTCGCGAAAACCTTGACCGCGGGTACGTTGTTCATCCAGATGAGCGCTGAGCCGAGAAGCAGCCAAGAACGCTTCCCGTAATCGAATCCTACGGGAACCGCGAAACCAGCGTCCAAGGGACGCAATTCTCCGACGTCGTTCACTCAAGCTCATCTCGCAACTTGAACGCTTGTATGAAGCCGCTGCATGTGCGCCGGTGGACCGGATTGCTGCTATCCAAACCACGTGCTCAGTTTCGCCCCCGTAATAACTCTACCGTCCGAAACGGCTTTCGCGCGTCAGGTCCACCCCACATGAAAGTTCCGCGAGCAGCACGGACGGAGAGGCCGGTCACAACTCCTTCGCGTGCTCTTTTACTACCGAATCAAGTGCCAAATGGAGAGGCACTGCCTTAGAGAACAGGAAGCCCTGCGCGGTTCTGCAGCCAAGCTTGTACAGAGTTTGCCGATCTGCCTCTGTTTCAACGCCCTCGGCCATGACCTCGATCCCGAGCGTCCTACCAAGGTCAATCACCGCTTTGACAAGCAGCCGATTCTCCCGGGACTTGGCTAAGCCGCGAATGAAGCCCTGATCTATTTTCACTTTCCTGATCCGACTGTCCTTGAGCGATGCCAACGTCGAAAAACCGGTGCCGAAGTCCTCGAGCGCGATAGAAATGCCAGCATGTGAAAGCTGGCCGAGCTTTTCATCCACTCTGTCCGGATCCACTGGGGCTTCTTCGGTAATCTCGATGTCGAACATCGTTGCAGGGAGGTCTTTTGCCGCCAGACCATTAAGAATCATCTCGTCAATATCGCCAGCTTCCAACTCGCGCGGTGAAACATTCATCGCCACACGAACATCACGACGGTCAGCTTTGACCAAGCCCTCGATAAGAGCGCAACAGTCGGCGAATACCGTTTGAGTTAGCAGCTGAAGCATTCCAGTTTCGCGTGCCGCTGTCATGATCTCGGGCGGAGAAATGGGACCGTGAAGCGGGTGAGACCATCTTAGCAAGGCTTCAAAACCGACGACGCTTCAGTTTCGAGTCTTACGATTGGCTGAAACCAAGCGACCAAGCTTCTCATCGTTATCGCCGAATGAAGATCGCGTTCGATTGACTGGCGGCGTTGCAGTTCCCGGGCTAGCTCGGCACCGAACAGACAAAATTCATTCCTGCCGCGGCGCTTAGCTGTGTAAAGGGCGATGTCGGCCCGCAACAACATTTCCGTCAGTCCGGGGTTTTCAGCCAAGTAGATTCCTATAGACGCTCCAATGCGGACGGATGCGATCCCAGGATAGGGGCGAGCAAGCTTGGCTATGAGATTGGACGCGAGATTGGTGGGAGAAGGAGAATTCTTTCGCGAAGAAAAAACCAGCACGAATTCATCCCCACCGATGCGGGCGAGCGTTGAGCCCTCCGGTGCTTCTTCCTCTATTCGGCGGGCGATCCTGGCAAGCAGCTCGTCACCCGTTCTGTGACCGTAGGTACCGTTGACAGATTTGAACCCGTCCAGATCAATCAGCATGGCCACAAAGGGTCCATCGGTGTTCTCAAACTGATCGATTGCATGTTCGAGGCCCCGCCTGTTGAGGAGCGCGGTAAGATGGTCCTCCCTGGAATTGCGCTCCATTTCCGCGGCAAGCCGCTCGGCTTGATGTCTCAGGCGGCTCGCGTCACGGAAGCGCGCTTGTCCAACGAACGAGGATCGAACCAGGCCGCCCTCGAAAAGCAGGACGGCAAAAGCCAGAATGTAGTTTTCCGGGGCTCCCTTCGTCAGCAAACATGCGGCGGCAATGAGGAGTGGCGGTGTGATGAAGCATATCGCTGCCGCAGCATATGAGCTGCCGTACGTGACCGCGCCAGCTGAAATGCCCGCCAGAATTATTAGATGCAGCGATGCTTGAGACGTCGTGTATCCAGCCGTTAGGATGGCAAGGAATGACCAGGTGAATCCCGCCAGAAGAGCAAGCCTGCCAAACCAGCGAAGCCGCAGCCAAACCCGTGTCAGATCATCCTGGACTCCGGGTTCCTTCAGCTGATGACGGGCGAGTGCAAGGCGGGCGGCATTTATCGCATTAACGACCGAAAACCAGGCCGCGCCAGCAAGACCGTTCCCGGAAAGGGCCTGCACGGTCAAAATCAGCCCGGACAGCACAATGCTTATCGGCATTGAGACGAAAAGGCCTGCCCTCAGATCAGCGAGCTGGTCCTGAAGGATTCTCGCCTCCAGCGGATCTTCTTTTCCAAGGCTGGACGGGTCAGCTTGCTTACTCCTGCTTGTCCGCAGCCTATGCAGCCCCCCTGAAGGACGGGTTAATTCTTCAATCGGAGATCAGCGTCGGGGAGCAGGATTACTCCGGTGCATCATGCACTCTCTCCCATCGCTCGCCCAGCACGCGCAAAAATGCGACTGCTGGTGCAGTATCACCGCTGGAGCTCCGCCGATATCCCATGCCGGACAAGGGGAACATGTTGGGCAAAGCGAAGCCCCAGATGCCTTGCAAGCCGTGCCGCCAGGTGGTCTCTGGAGTAGAGTCCAATCAATATGTTCGTTGCATGGTAGAGCGGCGCCGCCGACAGGCGCAGCCGCCTTTCGTATATATGCAGCATGTCGGGGTCGCCAACATTGCGGCCGTCGCGGCACGCAGTCATGATTCCACGGGCGAGTTGCTTCTGGCTGCTGAGACCGATGTTGAATCCGTGAGCGGTCACCGGGTGCATGCCGATGGCAGCGTCGCCGATGAGTGCGGCGCTCGGCGCCCGGAATTTGTGCGCCCAGGTCGTGACCAGCGGATAGGTGTGGCGCTTGCTTGCCAAGGTCATTTTTCCAAGGCGCCCTCGACACCGTTTCGTCAACTCCGACAGGAACAAATCATCATCGAAGGCAAGCAGTCTATAGGCCTCGTTTGAGCGCAATGTGAGCAGCAGCGACGACATGCCCTCCGCGAGGGGCAACATCGCTATCGTCTGATGGTGATCGAACCATTCGATGGCGATCTGGTGGTGGGCGCGCTCGTGCCTCACTCGGCAAATCAGCATCGAGTGGCCAAGCCGGTTGATATCGGCGCCGATGCCTAGCAGATCACGCGTGGCGGACAAACGCGAATCCGCGGCAACAACCAGCCGAGCAGTTAAACGCGCGCCATTAGAGAGCGTTACGACTGCTCCTTCTTGGCTGTTTGTTGCATCGACGACCGAGTGGCCGCACAACAGCCGGGCGCGATCCTGCAAGCGGACGATTTTGAACAGCGCCTCGCGGATCCGGCAATTTGGAACCAAAACCCCCAGCGGTTCTCCAGAGTTGCTGGGAGGATCGAAACGAAGAGCGAATGCGCTCGAGCCGTTGAGCACGCGCGCGCCTTGAAGTGCTGATTTGTCCGAAGCCGGGATGACATCCCAGGCGCCGAGCTCGCGAAGGGTTCTGATCGAAGCGTTGGTCAGCGCGATTTCGCGACCATCGAAAGCCGGATTCGCCAGACTATCGAATGTGTTCTGTTCAACAACTGCCACCTTGAGTTCGCTTTGGGCAAGCGACGCAGCGAACGAAAGGCCGACCGGGCCGGCTCCAACGACAACGATGTCAAAATTATCGTCAGAGCCCATCAGCGTGCCGCCATCCGGTCGCCTATCCTCGTGTAACGGTGGAACTGAGCCGAGTGACATGAGCTCCGTGGCCGCCGCATTGCCTAAAGGCGCTGGGCCGGGAGATTCGCATCGATCGGCAACGAAGCACTCAAAGCGCTCAGAGGTGGATGCGGCTAACCGATCCCGCCCTTTGGCCGCGCAGCCGCGCAGATCGCCGCCAGCAAGCGAGACACTCGCGACGCTGGTCAGCCACGGCCGCGCCGCATCGATCGCCACATTCCACCTGGAACCCTTGCGCATACTACTCACGCTCCACGACGTCGAAGCGGGCTCTCTTGCGAGGGTATCGAACGTAGCGCTCTCTCTCGTCATCCCAGCCAAGGTAGCGGAAACTTTTATCCACGACCGCGCATATCTCATCAAGAACCTGCTGCATGGCTTCGATGTCGATGTCCTTGCAATTCAGTCGCCGATAGAGCAAAGCCCACGCGGCGACATAGTCGTCGAAATAGCGCGCGTCACTCGAACCAATGATCAACTTCGGACGGTTGATCGATCTCGAAAACGCACGTCCCAACCCCGATGATGCTCCGCAGCACGTTGACATCACGAGGATCTTCGGCGCTGGATGCGAGCCCTGGAACATTTCTACGAAGTCAGCCCAAAGAAGGCCACTTTCGACGCACACAACCCATCAAAGGCGAAAGCTGTTGATCGGCCCCCGTGTCCGCGCAGCCACGCGGATGGTCAGCCAGCAAGCGAGATACACACGACGCCGGTCAGCTAATGGCTGCGCCGTAAGCACAAGGCATGGCCGACCACACGACAGAAAACCCAGAACCGTGAAGGTGCTGATAATGACGACCAATCTTTCCGTAAGTCATGCATTTCTCCGTCGAAGACTGGTCAATAGAACACACCGATGAGTATGACCCTGATCTGGATCAGCCAGACATGACCAATCGGCACTGGCGGTTCACGGTCAGGTGATCGACCGTGACGTTCCACTTTGGAACCCGTGCGCACATGGCCAAGCTCTCGTCCGGCCACGCGAGGTACTCTCGTGGCATCAGCCGCCTCATACTGGGTGCAATGGGAGGCAGTCCTTCGCACGACAGAGGCTTTTCACAAATGTAGTGTGCAGCTTAGGTCAAGATGGTCATGGAGCATGGAGCATGGAGCATGGACAGCTTGTTCCCGACCGAGCCGGCTCGACTGACGAGCGCGATCCGCGCATCTTATGCACAGCGGATTGAAATCAGCGTTCCGGTTTGTCGTCCCGATCAATTAGTATCCGCTCGGCGGCTCCGTCGAGATCTTCGTATTGACCGCTTCGCAATGCCCAGACGAAGCCGGACACACCCAGTGCACCCAGAAAAAGGGCCACTGGTATGAGATAGAGCAACGTCGTCACGAGGATTATGCCGAATAGCTGACTGCGGAGCGTCCGACTTTTTGAATAACTTGCAGCGTCGCATTCGCCCCGAAGCCGTGCAAGCGCAATGCGTTTCCAATAACAAGCACCGATGAGGCAGACATGGCAATCGCCGCTAACAAAGGCGTGGCGTGCCCGAGGATGGCGATTGGTACTGCCACCGCATTGTAGACGATCGCAATCGCGATGTTCTGGCGGATCAGGTGTCCCGCCTTGCGCGAGACGTCCAGCGCGAGAGGCACTGCCAGAAGGCTTTCGCGCAGGAATACGAAGTCGGCGGCATTGCGGCCAATGTCGGCGGCGGTAGCTGGAGCGATCGAGACATGCGCCGCGCTGAGCGCCGGCGTGTCGTTGAGGCCGTCGCCAACCATCAGAACCTTGTGTCCGTCTTTCGCCAGGGTCTCGATGCGCTCGACCTTGCCGGATGGCAGCAGGCACGGAACGAAGTCCTTGACACCCAGCATTTCTGCGACTTCACCGCAGGCACCCGCAGTATCGCCCGACAGCATTTCCACTGACACCCCGGCATGGCTCAATTGCCCGATCGCCGCCTTGGCGTCTGCGCGCAGCGCGTCCTCAAAATCGAAGGTCGCGACAATGAACCCGTCTTTTGTCAGCACGGTTCCGCCATGTTTGCCTTCACCACCGGTCCGGGCTCTCCATCCAGCCCATCCGCGTCGGCCTAGCCGCCAGGTGCTTCCGGCTCCAGTGGCTTCGATTCCAAACCCTGGATGCTCGGTGACGGCATCAAATTTGTACTGCCCGCCGGGATGGGCAAAACCGGCTATGGCCTTTGAAAAAGGATGGCGGGAATGCGTAGCCATGTCTCCCGCGACTGCCAGCATGGCCGGATCGATCGACGATGCATTGACCAGCCGGGGCTGGCCGAGCGTGAGCGTTCCGGTCTTGTCGAACACCGCTGTATCAATCGTCGCCAGGCGCTCCATGGCAGAACCGTCCTTTACCATGATGCCGTTCTCAAACAGGCGCCGCGCGGCGACCACCTGAACGATCGGTACGGCGAGGCCGAGCGCGCACGGGCAGGTGATGATCAGAACGGCAATGGCGATGGTTATCGCCCGGTGCCAGTCGCCGGTCACCGCCATCCAGCCAAGGAACGTCGCGAAGGCTGTGAGATGAACCACCGGGGCATAGAGCGCTGAAACGCGATCGGCGATCCGGCGATAATGCGCGCGGCCGCCCTCTGCGGCTTCCATAAGACGAACCATTTCCGCCAGAAACGAATCCTTCGCGGCGGCTGTCGCCTCAATCGTCAGCGGGCCGGTAAGATTGAGCACGCCGGCCTGAACTGCTTCGCCCGGCGCCACGTTTTTCGGCGTGCTTTCGCCTGAGGCCAGCGAGCAGTCGAGATCCGACGTTCCCTGGATGATCTTGCCGTCGACGGGGATCCTCTCACCGGCTGCGATCAACAACCGCATGCCTGGTTCGATCTCGCCGACCGGCAAATAGTCGCGCGCGCCGTCGCTGCGCAGCACCATGGCGCCATGTGCGGCCAACTGGGACAGGCCTTTCACAGCGGTCCGGGCACGTTCGCGCATCACGTGATCCAACGTGCGGCCGATCAACAGGAAGAACAGCAGCGATACCGACGCGTCAAAATAGGCGTGATCGCCATGGTTGATCGTCTCGTAGAGGCTCATGGCGTAGGCGAGCGAAACACCGACCGCGATCGGCACGTCCATATTCATGCGGCCATGGCGCAAAGCATTCCAGGCCGAACGGAAGAAGATGCCGCCGGCGAAGGCGAGGGCAGGAATGGCGATCAGCGCCGAGACCCAGTGAAACAGGTCGCGGGTAGCACCTTCGGCGCCGGACCAGACCGAGACCGAAAGCAGCATGATGTTGCCCGCCGCAAAGCCGGCAACCGCGACCGCGCGGATCAAATCCGATAACGTCCTGTCCTTGTCGCCGACCTCGGAAGGGAAGAGATGCGCCTGGTAGCCTAGCCGCCCAAGCGCGACGACGAACGGTGGGACCTCGTCACCACGCCACCGGACAGAGACCCGTTTCGTCGACAGGTTGACGCGGGCGCTCTCGACGCGATCGAGCTTTCCCAGCGCCGTCTCGATCGTCTGGATGCAGCCTGCGCAATGAACCGTCGGTACTGAAAGATCGGTCTGGTGAAGATCATCGCCAAGCGATCGGCTCGCCAGCCTGATCTCCTGGCTGGACGGCAGGACCGATCCGGTGTTGACCAGATCAAGCGCCATTTCGGCGCCCGGTGCACAACAACTCATTGCAGCGCTCCATTGGAAATCATGATCCGGCGGACGTCGCGATACGGTTTGTCCAGACCGGCGTCGGCGTCGACTTCGACAATCCAGACGCCGTCCTTCGGCATGTGCTGGGCTGCGAATTCCTGGCCCGAGGCGGGTGCGAGGGTGACCGACTTGTCCTCCTTCTCGTACGCGGGATGGCGAAACAGCACCTTGACGCCGTGCAAGGGAACCGGCTTGCCGGCGACGTCGGCGAGGCCATAGCGAACTTCGCCCCATGCGATGGTCAGCTTGCCGGTCCAGCCAAGTGCTGCCTGCGCCCGTCCTTCCTCGGCCTTCTTGTTGAATTGCTGGCTCGCCACATAGGTGTTTTCGACGACGAGGCCAGTCCAGCTTGTGCTGGCGAGCGTTGCCATGGTCAGATTGACTGCGATGACCACGCCGAAAAAGGCCAGGATGATGACCAGCATGTGCCTGCCGGTGAATTCACGAGGCTTTTGTACATTGGCAGTCATCTGAGGGGCTCCGGCGCGTTGAAGGTGGCGGTGTACTCGTTCGACTCAAAGCTGGCTCTGTCCTCGACGCGGAACTTGAAGGTCTGTGCCGGAGCGCGGATCTGGTCCGCCGGCTGGCGAACGAAGACCCTCAGCATTTTCAGGCGGTCGGGTTCGACCGGAATGGCGAAGGAACGGCCTGCGGGGATGTCGTCGCCGACGACGACCATGTCAGCGCCTTCAAGGCCCTGCATGGTTACGACGATCGTCCTCGGCTCGGGGATCATGTTGAGCAGCTTGACGGTATAGCCATTGCGGATGGATCCGTCGGTCAGCGTGACGAACTGGGGATTGCGATCATGCAATACGTTCAGTTCGAGCCGATCGCGCGTCAGCAGCGAATAGAGCAGGCCGAGGCCGATCAGCGACCACAAGCCCATGTAGACGTAGGTGCGCGGCCGAAAGATCTTGCGGATGTGAAAATGCGCCACCTTGTCGGAGAACAGGCCATCAGCGGTCCTGATCAGCGATGGATTGACTGAGCTGGACCCGCCTGCAGTCGCCAGCATCATGTTGGCGTTGTAGTCGGAGAGCGTCGCATAGGCGATCAGCCCACGCTCCTTGCCGAGCTTGTCCATGACGCCGTCACAGGCGTCGATGCAGAGCGCGCAAGTGATGCATTCGAGCTGCTGGCCGTCGCGAATGTCTATCCCCATCGGGCAGACCGCGACACAGGCATTGCAGTCGACGCAGTCGCCCACGGGCTGGCCTGCGGCCAGCACCTTCTTGGCGTGGCGCGAACGCGGTTCGCCGCGCCAGTCATTGTAGGTGACAGTGAGGGAATTTTCATCGAGCATGGCCGCCTGGATGCGGGGCCACGGGCACATATAGGTGCAGACCTGTTCGCGCATCAGACCGCCGAACGTGTAGGTGGTAGCCGTCAGGACGGCGACAGTGATGTAGGCGACGGGCGCCGCAGTGCCGGTGAAGAGCTCGCCGAGCAGCGTCGGTGCATCGGCAAAGTAGAAGATCCAGGCGCCGCCAGTCGCCGCCCCTATGACCAGCCAGATGGTGTGCTTGGACACACGCAGCATGAGCTTGCGCGCGGTCCAGGGACCTGCGTCAAGTTTCATGCGGGCGTTGCGGTCCCCCTCGATCGCACGTTCGACGACGAGGAACAGATCGACCCACACCGTCTGAGGGCATGCATAGCCGCACCAGGCACGGCCGACAGTCGAGGTGATCAGGAAAAGACCGACGCCCGCCATGACCAGGAGGCCGGCCACATAGAAGAATTCCTGGGGCCATATCTCGATGAAGAAGAAGTAGAAGCGCCGGTTCGCGAGATCGAGCAGGACTGCCTGGTCCGGGGCAAATGGACCGCGAGCCCAAGGCAGCCACGCAGCCAGGTAGTAGATGCCAAGTGTGATCGTCATCACCAGCCATTTGAAGCGACGAAAGTTGCCCGAGGCGCGCTTCGGAAAGATCTTTTGACGCGCGGCATAAAGCGGCTTGCGGGTTTTGGCGGAATTGACAGTTTCTGTTTCGAGCCGTGTCAACTGCGTCTTATCACGCATGTGCAACTCCACTTTCCCAGCCAATGTCAGGGGCACCTGTCGTAAAGCCTCGCGGTAGGATAGCCTTGCCGGGTTGTGCAGATCGCATTAGGGATGGTGTCGAGGCCCGGCTCACGCCGGGCCTCGTCCGCTTGGCAGGGGGGACCGAAGAATAGGACTTCCATTCCTATTCTCCGCCGCCAAGCGAATGGACATAAACTGCAAGTTCCTTGACCTTGATCTCGCCGAGACGGCCAACCCAGGCCGGCATGACGCCCTGTTTTGGCGCACGGACCTGTGCGGCGATGGCTGTCTCACCGGATCCATAGAGCCAGATCGCATCGGTCAGGTCGGGGGCGCCGAATTCCCTGTTGCCTTTTGCATTGTCGCCGTGACAGGCGACGCAGTTCTCGGCAAAGACCTTGGCGCCGGGTTGGATCAGACTTGCATCGCGGACCTTGCCGGAAAGGCTGGCCACGTAGGCGCTGACTTGTGCGATCTGGTCGGCGGTAATGATGTCGCCGAAGGCCGGCATTTCCGACAGGCGCGTGTCCGGATCGGATGCGAAGCGGATGCCGTGCGTAATCGTCTGCTGGATCTGCTCGGCCTTGCCGCCCCATAGCCAGTCGTCGTCGTTGAGATTGGGAAAGCCCTTGGAACCTTGGGCGCCGGAGCCGTGACATTGTACGCAATTGACCTTGAAAGCGGCGCCACCGGCGGCGATTGCGAATTCGCGCAGGCCGTCGTCCGCGGAGATCTCCGAGACGCTCTTGGACTCCACCGCCGAGATATATTTGCCCTTGGCGGCCTCAGCCGCAGTCAGCTCGTTCCTGACCTCGTTGCGGCTGGAATAGCCGAGCACACCCTTCGTCGCCGAGTGCAACAGAGGCCATGCTGGATAGGCGATGGTGTAGCCTATCGCCCAGACAATGGTGACGTAAAAGGTGATAACCCACCATCTGGGAAGCGGGTTGTTCAGCTCCCGGATGCCATCCCATTCGTGGCCGGTGGTCGAGACGCCAGAGATTTCATCGATATGCTCGTCGCTCATGATCACTCGTCCTCGAGCGGAATGCGGGCCGCTTCGTCGGCCAGCCTTCGGCTGCCGGGGCGTAGGGCAAAGGCGATGCACCCCACGAAGAACAGCGCCATCGCAACCAGGCCCCAGCTGTCGGCAAACGCCCGCATCAAATTGTAGGTCATCAGCGTTCTCCTCAGCGGTAGCCGGCGGCTTCGTCGTAATTTTTGAAGTCGACCAGTGTGCCAAGCATCTGCAGGTAGGCGAGCAGGGCATCCATTTCGGTGACCTGTTGCGGGTTGCCGTCGAAGTCGCCGATCTTGGCTTTTGGGTAACGCGCCTCAAGGCCTGATGTGTCGGCATTGGGATCGGCCTGCGCCGCCAGATCCGCATTGGCGTGGACGATCATGTCATCGGTGTAAGGGACGGCTACAAGCCTGTTGGCGACCAGATGCGTTGAGAAATCCTTCACGTCGATCGGCGTGTCTTTCAGGAACCCATAGCTCGGCATGATCGATTCCGGCACCACCGAGCGCGGGTCGGTAAGATGCGCGACATGCCATGCATTCGAGTAGCGGTCGCCAACTCTGGCGAGATCCGGCCCGGTGCGCTTCGATCCCCACTGGAAGGGGTGATCGTACATGGACTCGGCAGCTAGGCTGTAGTGGCCATAGCGCTCAACTTCGTCGCGGAACGGCCTGATCATCTGGCTATGACAGAGGTAGCAGCCCTCGCGCATATAGATGTTGCGCCCGACAAGTTCGAGCGGCGAATAGGGGCGCATGCCTTCCACCTTCTCGATCGTATTGTCGAGATAGAAGAGAGGCGCGATCTCGACGATGCCGCCGACCGTCACCACGAGCAGCGAGCCAACGAGAAGAAGCGTGGCGTTCTTCTCGATGATTGCGTGTTTGTCCATCAAGCCCATTACCTGGCTCCTGATCGCGCAGGTCGGATGGCGACGGGGCTCGGCATCGGCTCCTCCTCGCGCTGGTGGCCGAGGATGGTCCTGGTGATGTTCCAGGCCATGATCAGCGCGCCGGAGAGGTACATGGCCCCACCGATGGCGCGCATGACATAGTAGGGGTGCATGGCGGCGACGGTCTCGGCGAAGGAGTAGACCAGGAAGCCCTGCTCGTCGTATTCGCGCCACATCAGGCCCTGCATGACGCCGGATACCCACATCACCGCGGCGTAGACAACGATACCAAGTGTCGCCAGCCAGAAATGCCAGGTGACCAGCCGCAACGAGTAGAGCCGTTGCCGGTTCCAGAGCTTCGGCACCATGTAGTAGATTGCGCCGAACGAGATCATGCCAACCCAGCCGAGCGCGCCCGAATGGACGTGGCCGATCGTCCAGTCGGTATAATGCGACAGCGAATTGACCGCCCGGATCGCCATGATGGGGCCTTCGAAGGTCGACATGCCATAGAAGGCGACGGCCATCACCATCATGCGTATGATCGGATCGGTGCGCAGCTTGTCCCAGGCGCCGGACAGCGTCATCAGGCCGTTGATCATGCCGCCCCAGGACGGCATCCACAGCATGATCGAGAACACCATGCCGAGCGTCTGCGCCCAATCGGGCAAGGCGGTGTAGTGCAGGTGATGCGGCCCGGCCCAGATGTAGAGAAAGATGATCGCCCAGAAATGGACGATCGACAGCCGGTACGAATAGACTGGCCGGTTCGCCTGCTTGGGCACGAAATAATACATCATGCCGAGGAAGCCGGCGGTGAGAAAGAAGCCGACCGCGTTGTGGCCGTACCACCATTGCGTCAAGGCGTCCTGGACCCCTGAAAAGGCGGAGTAGCTCTTGGAGCCCAGGAACGAGACTGGTATGGACAGGTTGTTGACCACATGCAGCATCGCGATGGTGACGATGAACGACAGGTAGAACCAGTTGGCCACGTAGATATGCGGTTCCTTGCGCTTCAGGATCGTGCCAAGGAACAGAATGAGGTAGGCGACCCAGACGATGGTCAGCCAGACATCCACATACCATTCGGGTTCGGCGTACTCGCGGCCCTCGGTGATGCCGAGCAGGTAGCCGGTCGCGGCCATGACGATGAACAGCTGGTAGCCCCAGAAGACGAACCAGGCCAGATCACGGCCGAAGAGGCGGGCGCGGCAGGTGCGCTGCACGACATACAGAGACGTGCAAAGCAGCGCGTTGCCGCCGAAGGCGAAGACGACACCGGATGTGTGCAACGGCCGCAAACGACCGAAATTGAACCAGGGCTGGATGTTGAGATCGGGGTAGGCGAGCTGCAGCGCGATCACCACGCCGACCAGCATGCCGACGACACCCCAGAACACGGTGGCGATCGCGCCGTAGCGGATCGGACCATCCATGTAAGCGGATGGGTCAATCGGAGCTGCTGGCTTGAACTCCGTGTTGCGCAACAGGATCGCAGTGAAACCAGCCACTGCGAAGAACAACACCCACATGTGTCGGCGGAAAGGTTCATCCACGCCGAAGCCGGCGGCCACCAGGGCCGCAAAAGCGAACACGCTTAGAAGGACGATCTCTGTGCCGAATTTCATTGCAGATCCCGATCTCGAATCTGGTGGATGCCAAATCCGCAGCGCACTAATCGCGCAGCCGCCGCCCCCTCGCCCTGATCTATGTCAGGCCGCAAGATTTTGTGTCGGCGGCGCAATCAGCAGGTGGCGAATGAACGAGGAACGCAGCGCGGGCTCACCCCCCTCATGGAAGGCGTTCCCTGGGTTGGGCGGGCGCAGACGCGATCGCTGAGGCGAAAGCTGAGGCCCTGCGCGCGTTGGATGCTATTGCCGATGCCCTGCCAAACGTTGTTCGGATCCCATTGGAAACGAACGCGATCGTTCCGCCGAGCCGTGGCAGATTAAGGACCATGCTTCGCCGGTATGTGCCGAAACACACCTGGCGATTGGTCACGTTCCTATCAAAGCCCGAAAGCTGTTTGTCTCGACCGTGACGCCGCTTCGTCGAAGGCGCGGCAACATCGCATTAAAAGGCAAACACGGCCCGCCCCGGAGTCATGCGACATGGCCTCGCCGCTTAGGGCCGCTCGCGTCCGCCGCCACAGCGCTTCTCCAGACGGCTTATGCTGTCCACCGTCACATGGCGTGCGTTCTCAATCCGAATCACCCCGTCAGCCCGCAATCGCGTCAGTTGGCGGCTCACGGTCTCGTTGGTGATTCCAAGGAAATCAGACATTTCGACACGCGTCAGCGGCAGATCGAAGGACGCCGACCCGGAAGCCGCATCGAGACTGGAATCGATATTCCGGGCCATCATGAGGAGAAAAGTCGCTACCTTTTCCGGAGCTGTCTTGCGCCCCAGCGTCACCATCCACTCGCGCGCCTCATCGAGTTCATTCAGCGTCTGTTTGAGCAGGCGATGCTCGAATTCCCGTGACGCCTTCATCATCCGTTCGACGGCCGCTCGCGGAAACGAACACAGCGTGACTGCTGTTGCCGCTTCCGCATTGATCGAGCTTTCCACCTTGAAAGGACGTCCCAGAAAATCCGGTGCAAACTGGAGACCGACGATCTGCTGGCGCCCATCCGACAGGCTCTTTGATAGCTTTACAACGCCTGAAAGCACGTTGGAGTAGCTGTCGACGTTCTGTGCCTCGCCGGTCAACTCCATTCCTGACTCGATCCGGCGACGCGAGCAAGTCTTGGCGAGCCCAACCAAATTGTCTGGATCGAGCGCACCGCAGACACCGCGACGCCGTGCCTCGCAAGGGAAGCAAAGAACAGGAATGCCGGAACTATGAATGTCTTGCCGAAAGGTCATGCGTTCGCCTTACCCGATCCTAACTGCCGGCAGGATACCCATCCAGGGTAGAGAAATCCTGCGGCGGTTTGTCCATGAGCGCGGCTGATCGAGATCAGGGTCTGCTTCAGCGATGCGTGCAGTGTTCCGGCGGGCAACACGGTGAACGCGAGATGCAATCGGAAATAGCTGTCAAACTCAGCGAGAACGTCCCACGCTACACCAGCTATCCGACGGCGCCGCATTTCCATTCGGGGATCGATGCTGCCATTTACCGTGGCTGGTTGGAGACGCTGGAAAGCGGCGACGAAATCTCGCTGTACCTGCACATTCCTTACTGCGACAAGCTCTGCTGGTTCTGCGCCTGCCACACCAAGCAGACGCACCAATATGAGCCGGTGGCCGCTTATCTGCGCTCGCTGAATGCCGAAATCGTCACGATTGCCGGTCTGCTGAGCGGCAAGGCACATGTCCGTGCAATCCACTTCGGTGGCGGTTCGCCAACTATTCTGAGGCCCGATGATATGGTTGCTCTTGGAGCGGCCTTGCGGGACAGCTTCGACTTTCTCCCGGATGCTACGGTCAGCATCGAAATCGAAACCAACGACATGGACAAGGCGCGCCTTGATGCACTTGCTCAAATCGGCGTAACCCGGGCGAGCCTCGGCGTGCAGGATTTCGATCCGCAAGTGCAAAAAGCAATTAATCGTGAGCAGAGTTTTTTGCAGACCAAGGCAGTCGTCGACGGGGTTCGTTCGCGGGGCGTCGAATCGGTCAATCTGGACCTGCTCTACGGGCTCCCGAATCAGACACGCGAGACGATCTGTTCCACGGTGGCGCAGGCACTGACCTTGGAGCCAGACCGGATGGCCCTGTTCGGCTACGCACATGTGCCCTGGTTCAAGAAGCATCAGACGATGATCGACGAGGCATGGCTGCCGAGTCCCACTGAGCGTTTCGCCCAATCTCAACTCGCGGCGCGGGCAATTGTCGCCAAGGGATATGAGGCAATAGGACTCGATCATTTCGCGAAGCCCGACGATGCGCTGGCCATAGCGGCCCGCGCAGGGGTTTTGCATCGCAATTTTCAGGGCTACACTGAGGATCGCTGCCCGACACTGATCGGACTTGGCCCTTCGTCCATCGGTCGTTTTCGCCAAGGCTACGTGCAAAACATGGCTTCGACTGCCGGGTACGGGCGCATGGTTGCGGATGGCGGGTTGGCTGCCGTCCGCGGCGTTGCCCTTTCCGACGACGATCGCGTCCGTGGCTGGATCATCGAGCGGCTGATGTGTGATTTTGCCTTCTCGGCAGTCGATCTGGTGGAGCGGTTCGGCAAAGCCGGCGAGCAGCTCCTTCATCGCTCGAGGTCCATCGCACTCCACGATCCTGCCCGAGCGCTTGAATTCGATGGTGACAGTTTCCTCGTACGGACTGAAAGTCGCCCCTTCATTCGAACCATCGCGGCCAAGTTCGATACATATTTCAAAGGGGGAACGGCGAGGCACTCGGTGGCGGTCTGAGCAAAGCACAGTGCGCTCGCCGTTTGGTCGATCGGCGAACCAGCTGCGTTCGTTTTGACCGCTCATAGGCGACTACCGCATCAAATCGAAAATGCAAACTTAGGCTGTTGCGCGGTATCTCCTTCCACATCCTCTCTTGCGCATACCTACATTCCAAGGGGTTTGATCCTATGCTTCGCGAGGAGCAGGTAGGTCGCGACAGCTAGGCAATGTTCCAGCTGCCCTAGCGGAGGAGTCACGATTTTCCGGCAAGCTCCGTCGGCAGACGTTCTTTTCTGGCCCTGGCAAAGGCTCGGTCGCCTTCCAGAAACGCCGCCAGCATGAAAGGGATGAGTTCTGCCACGGTTTCAGACTGACCATAGGTCTGACGGTAAAGTGCAGCATACTCCTTGAGTGTTTGGCTCAGCTCCGCGCTGACGGTAATGGTGATCTTCGAAGCTGTTCGGTCCGGAAGTTTTCCAAGTTTCAGGTCAGCCATGATAACTCCTGCTCAACTGGCGTATGGCCGCAGCACGATGTCCTTGTGCACGATGACGCGCAGTGGCCAACCTGGGCGGACGACGATGGTGGGCTGGATATTGAGGTTTTTTTCGGTGATGCGCTGGCCGGCTCGACTGGCGTTCTGCTGGGCTGATTCCCGGATCGCCTTGACCAGATCGCTCTCGTTTTCGCCGAGGCTGAATTCTGTGCCGACACCGAGCAATGTGGCAAGCGCCACTCCCTTGATCATCTGCCAAGTGTGGAAATCGACTTTGTCTTCCAGCCCTGCGTAGCCGGCGGTGTCGCTCGCGGGCAGATTGTCGATTTCGGCCGACGAGCCGTCGGGCAGCAGAATGCGCTGCCAGACCAGCAGCGCTCGCTTTTGCCCGAACGCGACGACGCTGTCGTAGACGCCGATAAGACGTGAGCCCTGCGGAATCAGCAATATGTTGCCCGTGACCGTGTCGTGCACATTTTCGGTGACTTGCGCGACGACAAGGCCCGGCAAATCGGAATTGATGCCGGTGATCAGGCTGGCGGCAATCACGCTGCCAGCCATCAGTTGATATGGCGAGATCGGCGTCTGAAGCGCATGCGGATTGTAGATCCCGCCAGTGCTCCGCTGGCTGAGAAAATCAAGCTTTCGCTGCTGATTGTTCTGGTCGCCTTCCGCCGCCGCCACCGAGGCTGACGCGCGTCCTGCTTCGGATTGGGGAAGCGCCTCAAATGGATGCTGAGCAGTTTGCACGCTCTCTCCGACATCTGTCTGTTGAGCTCGATTTTCGACGCGGAAAAGCACCCGCGATTCACGCGCTTCGATCGCCTGCTGCGCTAGACGCTGCTCCTCGGCCGAGATGTCTTGGCCCGGCACGATGCCGAGCTGGCGCTGCCGCTCGAGGATGGGGCGGCCGAGGTCGCCCGGCAAAGGTAGCCCAAGGACGGGAGGCTTTGGCTTCATGCCGGAATAGTCATGGGGAAGCGTATCGAGTCCCTCGGCGGTTGGTTTGCGCTCAGTGTTGTAGAGATCTTCCGCCTGATCCCTGATGCGAAGGGCCGGCCCCTGGAGGGCGATCATGGTAACGCCGAAGACAGCGCCGGATCCGAGCGCTGCGATAGCGATGATCACACCGCGCCTGAACCGCACCACGCGGCGGGGAGAGGCCCGAAGCTGCAGTTCCTCGGGATCCAGTTTCGGCGGGATGCCAGAGCGGGAATTTTCGATCATGAGCCCTCACCTCGCCGGCTGCCGCGAAAGAGCGAGATCCGCCGTTGCGGTTGCCTGCCGTCAATCCTGCTGATGCGGATCACCTGCTGCCGCTTGGTGCCGAGGCGAAGTTCGGCCGCGGCGAAGAGCCGATCGACGATGTAATAGTTGCCGCGCACGCGATAGTTGACGAGCTCGCTGCTCCCATCTGCGCCGACGATGAAGAGTGGTGGCGCCTCGCCCTGATCTATGCGACGAGGGAACTCAATATAGACCTTGCTGCCGTCGTCGAAGGCTCGCGTCGGTCTCCAGGGCGGTGTGTCGCCACTGATTGAGTAGCGAAAGCGAAGGTTTTCGAGCGCGATGTTCGACGCGACCGGTGTAACTGCCTCGGCTTGAGCATTGCGCTGGCGAAGCGCGATGATCTGGTCTTGGCTGTAGGTCCAGGAGATTGCCGCCATTGCGGTCTTCTCGGTGCTTTGAAGCTGCAAATGATAGGTCCGCCGGTCCGTCGTAATGACGACATTGGTGGCAAGACCCGGCGCGAAGGGTTTTACCAGAACATGGGTGCGCTGATTGTCACCGGTGCCGCTTGCGGTATCGCCAATGACCCAGCGCACGGTGTCGCCAGCCGACACGGCGGTTAGTTTCTCGCCCGGCTGCAGAGCGATGTCGGTCACGCGCTCCGGCGCGGCATAGAGTTGATAAAGCGCGCCATCGGTGAAGGGGTAGACTTGCACTGCATTAACATACCCGTACTTGGTGGGTTGCTGGGTCGCGGCTTTGTTGGCATCAGCGACGCGTTCTTCAGGAGGGCGCTTGTCCTCGGCCTTGCCGGGCTCGGGCTGCATTTGGCCAGGCAGCGGCAGTGGTTTTGGCACCTCGACAATTCTAATCGGCCTCTCCGGCGCTTTTTCGATCGCGGCCGGTTTGAAGTCGGCAGCGTCATAGGAAATCTCAGGCGGCGGCACCTTCTTCGATGCACAAGCGGAAACGACCGCTGCCGACACCGATAGGATCAGCACGGCACGAATCGGTGACATTTTACCTTTCATTGGTGGACTCCGTCGGAGAAAGGGGGGCTGGGACGGCGCTGTCGAGCTCGCGTGACCAGTCAATGGCATTGATGAAGACGCCGAGCGGATTCTTGCGCAGCTGATCCGTATTGCTTGGCGAGCGGATCACGATCGTGAGGATCGCAGTCCAGCGCATCGTGCTGGCAAGGCTTCCGCGCTCAAACACCTGCTCGGTCCATTTGACCTGGAATGAACTTTCGGAGGCTCTGACCACGCTGGTGACCTGTACCGAAACACTGCGCGTTCCGATCTGACCGAAGGGGTCGTTCGCCTTGGCGTATTCGTTGAGGAAGAGCGCTGCGCGATCGCTAGCAAAGTCGTACGCTGCCAACCAGTTCTGCCGAACCAAAACCGGATCGGTGGAAACGGAACGGACATTCTGGATGAAGCGGCCGAGATGCCAGGCGATCTGAGCATCCGAGGGCTCATAATTCCGGACCGCCGGCGCGACGGCGCGCGTCTCGCCGAAGCCATCGACCTCGACGACATAAGGCACGACACGGCTTTGCATCGACTGCCATACGAGTCCGCCGGAAAGCCCGGTCGCCAAGGCCAGGCAGCCAAGGGCCATGATCCGCCAGTTCCTGGCCTGCAGTCGAGATGAGCCGATGCGCTCGTCCCACAGTTGGGCGGCTTTTTGATACGGCGTGACCGGTTCGGGTGTTTTGCCGTAACGGTGCACGGGTCGCTTGAAGAGCATCTAGTCATCCTTGTCGTTGAGAGAGGGGTTGGCGCTGCCTCCCGGCCGGTCTCCGTCTCGGACAGCTTGCATGGCAGCGTGGCGATTTGCCCGGGCGGTCTGTTCAGAACGTAGGCGCCTTGCCCACGTCGGCGCCGAAACAGTGGCCGAACCGGCAGAGCGTTCGGTCATTGACGCTGTCGGCGCGCCGCCGGTCGCGGTCCACGCGGCATCGCGCCCGGCATCGGCGTTGCGCCCAACACTTGCAGTGGCGGATCGCGCTATGCGTATAGCGGCGCCGCCAGCTGCACTGGTTACACCATGCATTCCAGCAGCCACACCGGAGAGGCCAGCGTCGGGCGAGGTTGCGCGCCCGATCTGCCATGACGTGGAAGCAGCCGATCCCATTGTTGTGCCGGCTCGGATGGCGGCGAGACCGCCGCTGGTTGCCATACGCGCGCCAGCAAATGCTGTGCCTCCAGCAACGAGTGATACACCCGCTGCCGCCGCGGTCGTGCCGAGGGCGGCGCCCGCCCCAAGCTGCGGTGCGCCTGAGACAAGACCCGACGCGATCCCCGGCCCAAAAATGCCAAGGCCAAGCAGTGCCAGTGCGCCCAGTACCTGGGACATGGCACCGGCAAGATCCGGCTCCTTGCCTTGCAATGCGGAAGCGAACTCCCCGAAGAGCGTGGAGCCGATACCGACAATGACGGCGAGCACCATCACCTTGATGCCTGACGAGATAACATGGCCGAGCACGCGTTCGGCCAGGAACGCTGAACGGTTCCAAAGTGCGAATGGAACCAAAACAAAACCTGCCAGCGTGGTGAGCTTGAACTCTAGGATGGTGATGAAAAGCTGGATGGAAAGGATGAAGAAGGCGATGATAACCAGGAACCAGGCCATCAGCAGCACGAAGATGGTCAGTGCGTTGCCGAAGATTTCCGGGAAGCCCAGGAGCTGACTGGCTTGGTCAAGCATTGGCCAAGCACCTTCGAAACCGGTCGCGGCAATGCGGCCCGGGCGCAAGAGATTGTCTGCCGACAGATTGCCGGCCGACGCCTTAATCCCGAGACCGGCAAAAGAACGATAAACGATATCGGCGAGGTTCTTGAAATTGTTCAGAATGAAGGCGAAGACGCCAACATAGAGCACCTTGCGGACAAGCCGGCCGAGAACGCTGGTTTCGTCGCCGAGCGCCCACGCCAGGCCGGCAAGTGTGATGTCAATGCCGATCAGAATGGTAGTGAGGAAGGCGAGGTCGCCCGATAGCAGACCGAACCCGCTGTCGATGTAGCGGATGAAGGTCTCCATGAAGCGATCGATGACGCCAAGGTCGTTCATGCCGCTGCCTTTCTCGTCGTGATGAACTCGTGATTAATTGCCGGGATAAGCCGAGCCGGTACCCAAGAACCGCTTCGTCATCTCGCGGGCGGCTTCGTCTGACTGGGCCTTGCGGGCGGCATCCTCGGCCTCAGCTCGAAACTGCGTTGCGAGCAGCGTCTGGATCTGCATCTGCTGTTTTGTCGAAAGCGCCATCAGCTGGTTGGTGGCCTGGCTTGCCTGAAGCGCACCGGCCGCCCCTTGGCTGCGGTTGACGAGATCGGCGAGCAGATCGCCGTCGGCGCGGACGTTCTCGACGATTTGCGACTGGACACCCATGGTCTGGCGGAACGCCTGCATGGCGGTTTGCCAACGCTCCCGCGCAGCACTCGCCACATCGCTGACTTTGATCGTGGCGTCGTAGCTTTCCGGATATTGGCTGCGCCACTGGTCTTGAAGCTTGCCCAGATCAAAGCTGAGGCCACTCGCCTGGTCCATCAAGCCGTCGATGCGATGGAGCGAACCGGTGAGTTGGCCAACGGAAGAGAAATCCAGACGCTGAAGATTGCGCGCCATGTTCTGCAGCATGGTCGCCTGATTCTGCAGCGACTGGATTTGGTTGTTGATCTGCTCCAATGCGCGCGCGGCCGTCAGCACGTTCTGCGCATAATTGGACGGATCGAACACGATAAGGGCGTACGCGGGCTGCACATAGTCGGCCATAGGCTTGGCGATCAGGGAAACGGTGATCAGGCCGGAGAGAAGGCGTCGCCGCATCATGAGAATTGCTCCTTGTCTGGTTGAGGGAATTGCTTGAGAAGTTCGCCGGCCCAATCGAGGCCGCGCGCGATCAGGAACTGCGAGGCAAAGCTGCCTTGCCCGTCTTCGGACATGATCCTGTCGATCAGAGTCTGCGTGGCCGGATCGGAAGCACCGCAAAGCGCAAGAGCGATGGGGCCAAGCTCGAGCTCGAACAGACGGTTGCCGCGGCGCGATTGCAGATAATACTGACGCTTCGGCGTGGCGCGGGCGATCAATTCGATCTGCCGCTCGCTTAAACCGAAGCGCTCGTAGGCTGTGCGCGCCTGGGGTTCCACGGCACGATCATTGGGAAGGAAAATGCGCTGCGGGCAGCTTTCGATGATTGCCGGCGCTATGCCAGAGCCCGCGATATCAGCCAGCGACTGCGTAGCGAAGACAACCGACACGTTCTTCTTTCGCAGCACCTTCAGCCATTCGCGGATGCGGGCGGCGAACAGCGGATTGTCGAGATAGACCCACGCCTCGTCGAGCATGATCAGCGTGGGCCGTCCGTCGAACCGTTCCTCAAGTCGCTGGAACAGATAGGTAAGCACCGGCAGCAAAGCGCCTTGGCTGTGCATTAACTCCTCGGTCTCGAAACACTGCACATCCGACAAGGCCAGCCCATCATGATCGGCATCGAGCAGGCGGCCGAAGGGACCGTCGAGCGTGTAGGGCATCAATGCGGTCTTCAGCGCATTGGATTGAAGCAGGACCGAAAGACCGGTCAGTGTGCGTTCCTGCGCCGGCGCGGTGGCAAGGCTGGCCAGCGCTGACCAAATAGCCTCCTTCACCTCCGGCGTGACGGTGACGTTCTCGTGGGCAACAAGGCTGGCGATCCATTCGGCCGCCCAGCTTCGGCTAGCCTGGTCGTTGATGCTGCGCAGTGGCTGAAAGGCAAGGGAACCGTCCGCTCCTAGCGCGTGGTGTTCTCCACCCATGGCAAGTGTTGCAGCACGGGCCGAATTGCCTTTGTCGAAGACATAAACCTGGGCGCCGGCATAGCGCCTGAACTGCAGAGCAATCAGAGCAAGCAGAACCGACTTGCCGGCGCCGGTCGGACCAACAACCAGCATGTGGCCGACATCTTCGACGTGGGTGGAAAGCCGAAACGGTGTCGACCCACTGGTCTCGGCAACGAAAAGCGGTGGCGCTTCGGTTTGGGTGACTTTCGCGAGATGCTCGTTTGTCGCAGGACCGGCCCAAACCGACGACAGCGGCATGAGATGGGCAAGGTTCAATGTATGAACGAGCGGTTGGCGAACGTTAGCGTAGACATGGCCAGGCAATGAGCCGAGCCAAGCCTCGACCGCATTGACGCCTTCTCGGATCGTGGTGAAGCCGAGCCCATTGATGATGCGCTCGACCGCGCGAAGCTTCTCTGCAGCGGCTTGGCGATCCTCGCCCCACACCGTCACGGTGGTGGTGAGATAGCCGAAACTCACATGATCACCGCCCAATGCCTGAAGGGCTTCGTCGGCATCGAGCGCCTTGTTGTCGGCATCGTTATCGACAAGCGGGACCGGCTCGTTGGTAATGACCTCGCGTAGGATTGCCACGATCGATTTGCGCTTGGCAAACCACTGCCGGCGCAATCGCGTCAGCGTCTTCGTGGCTTCCGTTTTCTCGAGCGGAATGAAGCGCGTCATCCAGCGATAGGCGAAATCCTGATGATTGAGGGTATCGAGGATTCCGGGCCGGGTGAGGTTCGGAAAGCCGAGGATGGTCAGTGTGCGAAGATGCTGCTCACCCAGCATCGGCTCCAGGCCACCGGTAAGCGGCGCATCGACCAGGATTGCATCCAGATATATCGGCGTTTCCGGGGCCATGATAGGATGGCGACGAGGCGAAATCGTGCCGTGGAGGTAGGTCAACGTCTGAGCATCATCGAGGACGCGTACTTCGGACATGAAACCCGAGAAGAGATCGAGCACGCGGTTGGTCTCGTCACGGAACCTCGCCAGATCCTGGCGCCAGTCTCTTTCTCCTCGGGAATAATGAGAGTCGACGAGCGCGCTTTCTGCGCGCGCCTGGGCGTCCGGCGGTGGCATAAACACCAAGGTCAGATGATAGCGGCTCTCGTAGTGCGCTACCTTCCCCTCGAAAGCAGCGCGGCGTTCTTCGTCGACCAGCCACGACGCGGCGTCAGGAAAATGCGAGTTCGGATAGCCCAGCGCTTCTGTGCGCTCGGCCTCAAAGAACAATGCCCAGCCAGAGCCAAGGCGTCTGAGAGCATTGTTCGCCCGGGCGCAAATGCCGACGAGTTCAGCCTCCGTCGCACTTTCGAGATCCGGGCCGCGGAACCGCAACGTCCGCTGAAAGCTGCCGTCCTTGTTGAGCACGATGCCGGGCGCCACCAAGGCAGCCCAGGGTAGATGGTCGGCAAGCCGGTCGGCTTTGCTTCGATATTCCGAAAGGTTCAGCATGCAAGCCACCCCTTCAGACGTAGGTGGCGCACAAGCACGCTGGCGAAGTCCGGATCGCGTCTTGCGGCAAACACCGCTAACGAGTGGCCTGCGATCCAAAGCACCAGACCAGCAATCCATTGCTGCAAGCCGAAGCCAATGGCCGCGGCCACTGTACCGTTGAGGATCGCCACCGCGCGCGGAGCCCCGCCGAGCAGGATCGGCTCGGTCAGCGCCCGGTGGACCGGTACTGCGAAGCCCTCGATATGCTGCTCCCCGGCGGCCATCAGACGAGCGCCCCACCACCGAAGGAGAAGAAGGAGAGGAAGAAGCTCGATGCCGCGAAGGCGATTGACAGACCGAAGACGATCTGAATCAGGCGCCGAAAACCACCGGCGGTGTCGCCGAAGGCAAGCGTCAGGCCGGTGGTGATAATGATGATCACCGCAACGATCTTGGCGACCGGTCCCTGCACGGACTCCAGGATCTGCTGCAGCGGCTGCTCCCACGGCATGCCGGAGCCGGCGGCATAAACCGGGGCCGTGTTAAGAAACGCGAGCGCTGTGGACGAAAGAAAGCGAAGCTTCTTGCGCATGAGGAAGGCCTTTCAAAGCTGCTGGAGTTGCGAAAGCGTGAGCGGGGCAACGGCGTAATCGCCGCTGCCGTCGAGACCGGTGACCTCGGCGATTGCGTCGATGTGGCGCGACGAGCCGCGTCCCGCTATGAAGACGATCAGATCTATCGCCTCAGCGATGAGCCGGCGGGGAACGGTGACCACCGCTTCCTGGGCGAGTTGCTCAATGCGATAGAGAGCCGAGCGCGCGGAATTGGCGTGTACGGTAGCGATGCCGCCTGGGTGCCCGGTGTTCCATGCCTTCAGCATGTCGAGCGCTTCCGCGCCCCTCACCTCGCCCACGATGATGCGGTCCGGCCTGAGCCTCAGCGTCGAGCGCACGAGATCGGCAAGGGTGACCGAGCCCCGCCTTGTTCTCAGGGCAACGCAGTCCCTGGCCGCGCACTGCAGTTCGCGTGTGTCCTCGATCAGGATCACCCGATCGTCGCATTCGGCGACTTCAGCCAGCAGAGCGTTGGCGAGTGTTGTCTTCCCCGAGGAAGTGCCGCCGGCGATCAGCATGTTGCGCCGCTCGCGGACGGCCTTTTTCAGCGCATCGGCCTGCAGCGGCAGCATGATGCGTTCGGCAACATAGTCGGCCAGGGTGTAGACTTTCGCGGCGGGCTTGCGGATGGCAAAACATGGCGCCAACACCACAGGTGGCAGCAGGCCTTCGAAGCGTTCGCCAGACGGCAATTCGGCACTGACGATCGGGTTGTCGGCGTGCGCCTCGGCGCGCACGTGCGAAGCAACCAGGCGGATGATACGTTCTGCCTCGGACGGGTGCATGTGAACGTCGGTATCGACCCGACCTTCGCCTAACCGGTCGAGTCGCAGCGCGCCGTCGGGATTGACCATCACCTCGATGACGGACGGATCGGCCAGGGCTTCGGTGATTGCCGGACCCATGGCGGTGCGCAGCATGACACGCCGCCGGTGGTCGGCCTCGGGATGAGAGCTCATCCTTCCCCTCCCCCACCATTGTCTTTGCTAAGCGACTTTTTGCCGGAAGCGATCTGGCGGCCGACCTTCTCAACGAATTTCTCGAAACGCTCTTGGGCAATAGCCTGCGTTGCCCGATCCGGGACCGGCGTGTGGGCGTGAAGGGTGATCGAAAAGCGGATGAAGAGCGCCAGGCTCTCCAGGATCACCTCGGAATCGCGCCTGACGTGGGCAAGATCGCGGGAGAGCCGGTCAAGCCTTACGCCGTAGCGCCGATCGAACTCGCTCTCGCCACGCCGCTCGATGAACGCCTCGATCGCCTTCGCCACGATCGCTGATTTGGTCGTTGACGGATCGCGACTGAGGTTGTCCAGTTTCTCGCTGAGCTCCGGCTCAAGCAGAAACTGATGGCGAATGCGGTGCGGCTTCATGCGGCTCGTTCCGACGGCCCGGCGTTGCGCCGGCGACGGGAGAAGCATCGGCCAGACGCTCAAAATTGCTTATGGCCGTTATCTACGCTGAGGTGCGCTCTGCAACTCAGCGGACTTCAGAAGCCGGGAATGACATCGTCGCCCCTGCCCTCGTTGATACCGTAGGCGCGGGCCGCAGTGGAAATCCGATCCATGACACGCTTGTCCGCGAGCGCTTCGCTGTCATCGTCTGCGGGCTTGTACAGATCGGCCTGATCGGGCTCTTGAGAGACAACAACGTCTTCTTCGGGCAGGCTTGGATGGCGTTGCTGCTGAACGCCTCCCTCGTCTTCAACTGGCGCGTCGGCGCTTTCCTCGTCCGCAGCAAGTCGGCTATCGACGCTGCACACTTGTCCAGTCCAGCCGTCCGGGCGTGATGCAGGGCAGTCCGCATAGGGTCCGTCGTGCAGCACCGGCGCAGGCAGCACCCGATCTGTGAAATTCTGATCCTGATAATAGCGCAGCTTCTTGGCGCGGATCGGCGGCAACCCAGAAACCAGGACCAATTCGTCTGACGGCGGCAATTGCATCACCTCGCCTGGCGTCAGGAGCGGGCGCGCGGTTTCCTGGCGGCTCACCATGACATGTGAAAGCCAGGGCGCAAGCCGATGGCCCGCATAGTTGCGCATCGACCTAAGTTCGGTTGCGGTGCCGAGGGCATCCGAGATGCGCTTGGCCGTGCGTTCGTCATTGGAGGAAAAGGCAATTCGCACGTGGCAATTGTCGAGAATAGCATTGTTCTCGCCATAGGCCTTTGAAACCTGGTTCAAAGATTGTGCGATCAGATAGGAGCGAATGCCATAACCTGCCATGAAGGCGAGCGCCGTTTCGAAGAAGTCGAGGCGACCGAGCGCCGGAAACTCGTCCAGCATCATGAGCAGCTGATGCTTACGGCTCTTCTTCGGGTCCCCCTCCAGACGCTCCGTCAACCGCCTGCCGATCTGGTTCAAGATCAGTCGCACCAAAGGCTTGGTGCGCGAGATATCCGAAGGCGGCACGACCAGATAGAGCGACAGCGGTCGCTCTCCATCCACTAGGTCAGCGATGCGCCAGTCGCAGGACGAAGTGGCCGCCGCGACCGTTGGATCACGATAAAGCCCAAGAAAGGACATGGCGGTCGAGAGGACGCCTGAGCGCTCGTTTTCCGACTTGTTCAGGAGTTCGCGAGCCGCCGAGGCCACTACGGGATGGACCTGAGGGTTATGCCCCGTCCCGAGATGGTTTGTCGTCATCATCCGCCGTAGCGTTGCGGCAAACGAGCGTTGCGGGTCCGACAGGAAGGTGGCGACGCGGGCTAGCGTCTTGTCCTCTTCAGCGTAGAGCACGTGCAAAATGGCGCCAACTAGGAGTGAATGGCTGGTCTTCTCCCAGTGATTCCGTCGCTCCAGCGCGCCCTCGGGATCGACGAGGATGTCGGCGATGTTTTGAACGTCCCGGATCTCATCTGGGCCTTTGCGCACCTCCAGCAGCGGGTTGTAGCGTGCCGATCTCGGGTCGGTCGGATTGAACAGAAGGCAGTACGAGAATTTCGACCGCCAGCCGGAGGTCAACTGCCAATTTTCGCCTTTTATATCATGAATGATGGCAGACCCGGTCCAGGAAAGTAGCGTTGGAACAACCAGCCCCACGCCCTTGCCCGAACGCGTCGGCGCAAATGCCATGACGTGCTCCGGGCCGTCATGGCGCAGATAGCGATCGTTCAGCCTACCGAGGAAAACGCCCGCCGGCCGTAACAACCCTGCCGTCTCGACCTCATGAGTCGTGGCCCACCGTGAAGACCCATAGGTCGTAACCGACCCGCGCTGTCGCGCGCGCAAAAGCGAGCCTGCGATTGCGGCGGCACAGCCCAGGAATCCGCTGGCGCCTGCAAGCGTACCGGCTTTGTCGAAGACCTCCGGCGCATAAGCATCGAAGTGGAACCACCATTCAAACAGCTTCCACGGCTTGTAGATTGGCCAGCCGGCGAAGAGAAACCATGGTGCGCCGAGAGGCGTCTGGTAGGTCAGCATTTGAGCGCACCATTGGGTTGCCGTCCATACGCCGATAATGACAATTGCGCACACAACGGCGATCTGCCCGATCAGTAGCTTCGTAGGTGTCATCGGCTTGGCCCGCTGAACAACGCGACCTAGCATCGCGCGGTGCAGCCGGGACAGGAATGTTCCTCACATACGATTTGGGAGCAATGAACGACTTCCTACTATGCAGGTCGGTCAGCACGCGTGTTGCGCCTTCACGCGACACCATCCTCTCCATTCACCCTGAGGCCCGGCGCCGCCGACAGTTGCGTGACCGCTCCTCCGCAAAGTTATCTTCTGCGTTCAGGGAGCCAGGGCGCCTGGGCTGGCTGATGAACACCGTCCGCTCGCGCATGTGGGGTCGAATTGATTTGTGCCCAAGTGGAGGCAGGCTCATCATTCAACAGTTGCCGCAGTTCCCCTGGCTCGAACGCCATCATTGGTGGGGAGGCAGGCTCGTCTTCCAACAGTTGCCGCAGTTCCCCTGGCTCGAACGCCATCATCGGTGGGGAAGCGGGTTCATCCTCCAACAGCTGCCGCAGTTCCCCTGGCTCGAACGCCATCATCGGTGGGGAAGCGGGTTCATCCTCCAACAGCTGCCGCAGTTCCCCTGGCTCGAACGCCATCATTGGTGGGGAGGCAGGCTCGTCCTCCAACAGTTGCCGCAGTTCCCCTGACTCGAACGCCATCATTGGTGGGGAGGCAGGCTCGTCTTCCAACAGTTGCCGCAGTTCCCCTGACTCGAACGCCATCATTGGTGGGGAGTCAGGCTCGTCTTCCAACAGTTGCCGCAGTTCCCCTGGCTCGAATGCCATCATCGGTGGGGAGGCGGGTTCATCCTCCAGCAGCTGCCGCGGCTCTTCCTCGTGCGGCAAGCGCCTCCTTAGCCGGTCTTGCAGCGCCTGCCGATCGGCAACGAGGTTGTCGAGGGGCAGCGGCTCGTGGTCTGGCCGCTGCCCTTTCACCAATCGTTCAACCAGCGCCCACGTGCCCTCCAGGACAAATACGCCGCAATCATAATGGTTCGTCTGTCTGGCCATGGGGGCTGGCGCCAAGGTAGCATTCAGCAGTCCTGCGAGCTGTTTTGCAGGCACGTCGTTATATCCCTCTCGCTGGAGGGAGTCGTAGTGATAGGCGAACCGCCTTTCGGGGTCGCGGCGATCAACGAGCAGCAGCGACCAATGGGTGCCGGGGCTAGTAGCCGTGCCATTATTCACTGGCAAGAACAGGAAGTCGGCTGTGGCGTTGTTTTGATTATAGATGGACTGCAATATGCCTCGAGCGTCTTGCGGCGACGTGTGTCGCAGTAGATGGGATACGGAAGGATCCACCAGCCGAGTCCGGGCAGCGAGCGCCGGATTGATCCCCTGCAGTTGCCGCTCCAGCAAATTGTAATCTCTCTGGACATGGGCGTCGCTCAGCCATTCGGCGGCGCCGAGCACCCGCCCCGTTGCAACGTTGGACGGGGCTGTCGGATCGAGCGCCCCGATCTGAGCCCCAGAGGAACTGGTCGTCAGTGTGGTCACATCAACCAGTGGAAGGCCGCGGTAGGTGCCTGGCAGCTTAGCGGTTGCTGGCGAGGCGGGTTGGGGAGCTCTTGCCGGTGCCGCTGGCCCAGCTTCAGCAGCGGCCCCAACGCGCCTGGTGACTGCGTCTGCCGGATGAGCAGCAAGGACAGTTTCGCGCCCGAGCACAATGCGCGGCAGGATATCCCGGAGGTGAGCCAATGCAGAACCGATACTTAGTCTATTACCATAGGAGACAGCCTTGAAGCTCTCAACATCTTTATCCAGCGATTTGTCGTGAATCCGAGCGGCAATCCCAGGCTTGTTATTTTGACGCAGATACTGGCTAAAATGTCTAAGAAAATTTGTATAGCCGCCCACGGTATCTGGATTCCGTCCGGTCGCAGGCGCTGCCAGGTACTCCTTGGTCGAAGCGGCTCTGTAATCTCTAATGAGCTCGGCATCGTCAGGATAGGGGATCACGAGAGGGCGACCCATAATCGGGGCTCCGCTTGTCGACTTCTTGAGGTAACGCAGTGCGCCAGCCACGGTGGAGGAACCACCCGTACTCTCGTACTCCTTGAGATCCTGATCCAGCGACGAATGGTAAAGCCGAGCAGCAAACCCTGGCTTGTTGTTTTGAAGGAGCCACCGACTAAAGCCGAAAAGAGAATTTACATTGAAAGTGACCGTGTTCGCGCTGGCCTTACCCGCGTGGAATGCTGCCCTCAGCCCTTCGATAGCGGTCGCATCGTTGGAATAGACAGGACGCTTGTCGGAACCGTTGGGGACTACAATTGGACGATCCGGCTGCACTGTCGAGGACATCGAACCACCACCTCCGGGATGCGGTGCTGGGGTGGATTCGTGTTCATCCCTCTGCCTGACGAGCTGCGCCTCAGATTCCGGTGTAGCCACCTTATGAGGATCCTGCATCGGTTCGATCCCCTCCATCTCCTGCTGCAACCAAGCCAAAGCTTGGCGAGCGGCGGCTTCATCAACCGCGGAGGATGTCTCCACACCTCTGGCGGACGCCGGCAGAGCCTGCTCCGCCCGCCGTCGAAAGAGCTCTGGCGAGGCGGATTTCTCCGCCCACAATCTGGGCTGCGTAGCGAGTCCCCGTCCAGATTTATGTGGCACCGCCTCGCTTGGCAGCGGGCTGCTCCTGTCCCGTGCAGCTACCAGCCCCTCCGGGGCGCCCTGGTCGCCGTGGCGCCAGTTCAAGTGAGGGACGGCCTCTCCAAAGTCGGGTGCTTGGTGTTGGTGCGCGGTTGGGGCGAGAGACAATGGTAGATCGGTGCCCTCCTTATAACCTACCGGCAGGAGCTCCTCTGGCCAATCGAATCCCTGCTGTGGTGCGGTATGCTGAGCAGCGTCGCCACGGGGACGAGCCTCCATGCTGACCGCGTTTTCCAGATGACTCCCGAGTATAACGCGCGGCGGGTGCTTGCGGATATAAACCAGTGCAGATTCGATCGGAGCTCCACGAGTAGAGGAGGCGGCCTTGTAGCTCTCAACATCTTTATCCAGCGATTCATCGTAAATCCGGCCCGCAATCCCGAGCTTGTCATTTTGACGTAGGTAATGACTGAAATGGTTAAGAGCAGTTGCGTAGCCGCTCGCGGATCTGAAATGTCTAGTGAGCGCGGCGTCGTCAGGATGGGGGTTCAGGACAGCGCGACCCACAATCGGGGCGGCTCCGCCTATCGGCTTCATCAGTTGACGCAGTGCGCCAGCCACTGTGGAGGAACCACCCCTACTCTCGTACTCCTCGAGATCCTGGCTCAGCGACGGATGGTAAAGCCGAGCAGCAAACCCTGGCTTTTTGTTTTGAAAGAGCCAACGACTAAAGCCGAAAAGAGAATTTGCGCTGCGAGTGACCGTGTCCGGCCTGGCTTTACCCGCAAGGAGTGCAGACTTCAGCCCTTCGATGGCGGTGGCATCGTTGGAATAAACAGGACGCTTGTCGGCACCGTCGGGGGCCACAATTGGACGATCCGGCTGCACTGTCGAGGGCATCGACCCATCGAGATGCGGCGCTGGGGTGTATTCGTGCTCATCCCCCTGCATCGCGAGCTGCGCCTCCCGTTCCGATGTACCCACCTGATGGGCAGGGAGTTGCATCATCGCGCGAGCGCCTGAGTCACCAACCTGACCTGGTTGCCGCTCAGTGACAGCATGCTGCAGATTGCTTTGGATCCTCTGCCTCTTCGTTGGTCTCAACTCACCTTTGCCATGCGAGCCATTGACGAGGACATCCTCGCCTGGTGCACTCATCAACTCATCCGCCGCCTGCAATTCGCCCAAGTGCTGCTCAAAACCGGCTTGGCCGGCTTGTCCGCTTGCTCGTGCGGTACGGCGTGCTGCACCTGCAGCCAAGCTGCTACGATGAATGTCCAGTTTGTACGGGTGCACGCTAGCCTCACTTCCACAGATCACATGAGCAACCTACTCAGGCAAGCTTTCGAAAGGCTGACGAGGTCCGCCGCCGCGGAAGGCGAAGGCTGGTTTTCTGCTCAGCGGTTGACGGCCTAGCGTGTTGCGGCCGCGCCGGGTATCACGCCAATCAATCTGAATAGTCGATGCGTCAAACGAACCAGGATAGGATTTTCGTAGCGGGGCTGCTCTACTCACTCTTGTCCTGAGGTAGAATTCAACCATATCGCCGAGCAACTGGATGCCGATTGGATACCCGATCCGGAAAGCTTCAGCTCATATGTGACGCGAGGATGAGAATCGTGGCAGCTCCAGACCGACGGGCTGCCACCCACAGCGGCGATGACCGACGAGGGTCTTCTATTGCCAAGGTAATCGTCCGTTCGGGGACCTATGTGTTCCTATGCTCGTCGAGCGGATCGGGTGGGCCGCACCGCCGTAGCGTTACGGCGAGCGGAAGCGGCGTTGGGTGCGGCTTTTCCCCTGAACGCTTCACACCAGGCTGATAGGGGATCTTGCAATCGCACACACGCGGTCTGCAGGCGTGCCTATCAAGCAGTTTGCTCAGACCAACGTCGCGGCGAGCCTATCCTCAATACGCAGCGCAAGTCCTAGACTCCACGATCGTCCTTCGGTGCAGATTTGCTCGCGCCTCGCCCTGATTACAGCCGATAAGGCGAGCTAACAATTGCAAGAGCCACAAGCTACTCCAGCTCGATCGGTTTGCTGTTCCAGTCGGGCGGGGTCTGACCGAGAATGTTGCGAACGAAGAAGTCTAGGAGTTTGCGCTCGGTGTAGGTGCCTAGAGTATGGTGATTGGCACCAGGAACGTAGACAATGTCAAAATCTTTTCCTGCCTTGATGAGTCGATCGGCAAGCTGGAACGAGCAAAACGGATCGACATTATCATCCATTTCGCCGACCGCGATCATCAGCTTGCCCTGCAGCCTGTGAGCATTGTCAACGGCGGAGGATTGCGAATATTCAATGCCGACCGGCCACCCCATCCACAGTTCATTCCACCAGGTCTTGTCTATCCTGTTGTCGAAGCAGCCGTTTTTGGCGACGGCGACCTTGTAGAAATCGGGGTGAAAGAGCAGCGCGCTGACTGCACTCTGGCCGCCGGCGGATGCGCCAAAAATGCCGACGTTGGATATGTCGTACCATGGATATTGCGCGGCCGCCGCCTTGTGCCACAGAATGCGATCGGGAAATCCTGCGTCCTTCAGATTCTTCCAAGCAACATCATGGAAGGCGCGGGAGCGGTTGTTGGTGCCCATGCCGTCGATCTGAGGAACGACGAAGCCCAGCTGCGTGAGCGGCTCTGTCCACCGCGAGAAGGATTTTGGGACGAAGGAGCCGTGGGGTCCAGCATAGATATTCTCCACAACCGGGTATTTCTTCGTCGGGTCGAAGTTGGCTGGCAGGTGGAGCACACCCCAGATGTCAGTTTTGCCGTCGCGCCCCTTGGAATGGAAACTGAGCGGCGGCTGCCAGCCTGCGGCGACGAGCTCGGAAATGTCGGCCGTCTCGATCTGCTGGAGCTTGGCATTGTCGCTGGCGCGGTAGAGTGCCATGCGCGGGGGCAGATCGATGCGTGACCAGAGATCGACATAATAGCGCCTGTCAGGCGAGAACTCGATATGGTGGTTGGCCGGTTCGGGCGTCAGTGCAGTCAGTCCCTTGCCGTCAAAGCCGATGCGGTAAGCATGGACCCAATAGGGGTCCTCCTGCGAGTTCATCCCGCTCGCCTCGAACCAGATCTGACGCTTCACCGGATCGACATGGTTGACCCTCCGGACGACCCACTCACCTCGGGTGATCTGGTTTTCGAGCGCGCCTGTCCGGCCGTTGAAAAGATACAAATGCTCATACCCGTCGCGCTCTGATGCCCAGATGATCTCCTTCCCGTCATCGACATCGTAACGGAAGATTTTTCCGGCATCCTCCTGGCCATGCCCCAGCGGCAAATAATCCACGAATGTCTCGCTGGTCTCATCGATCAGGGAGCGCCCGCGGCCCGAGGCGGCGTCTACCTCGACCAAGCGATAGAGCTGATGCCCGCGCTGGTTATATTCGAAAGTGAAGCCGCGGCTGTCCGCCCACCACCGGAGAGGGGAAAGTTCGAAGACGTTCGAGAAGAGGGCACCGTCAATCACGATCTGGCGCCGGCCGGCAATGTCGAACAGGACTGGTTGGGGCAGCGGAAGGACATCGCCCGGCCTGGGATAGAATATTGTTGAATATTCCCGCTCCAACTGGTCCGTCGATGAATTGAGGTAGCGGACCTCTCGCCTATAGCCGGGGCGAACAAGGTAAGCGGCGAGGTGGCGCGAGTCCGGCGACCAGCTCAGCGTCGAAAAGACGTAGCAATTGCCTTCGGCTCCGTCCCGGCTCAGAGGAACATCCTGCAATCCGTCCTCGCTGCGCAGGAAAACGTTGCAGTTCTTGATATAGGCGATCCATTTGCCGTCGGGCGACGCGTTGCTCTTGTCGGGGTTGTTCTCCGCTGGCGGCGTGTAGCGGTGGCTGAGCTCCCTACGGTCCCCTTTCCTTGCATCGAATGTGGTGCTGGTACAGTCATAGCTTGCAAGGTCGCAGCTCCACCGGGTGTCTTCAATCTGGAAGTCGAGCCTGCGACCATCCTCACTCAGTTCGAAACGGTCGAACGGAAGATTGCCGGCTTGATAGCTCTCATGGCTCACCTTGTTTAGCGCTGCCGCCAGACGCGCCTGATCGAAAGCGGGCCGCTTGAAACCCGTGGCAGCATCGACCTGCATGAACTGCTGCTCGCCGTGGCTAGTCCGGCGGTAGACGAAGGCTTCACCCCCGGTCAGCCAGAAAGGCATTTTGGGGACATTGACAGTGAGCCCGCCATATCGATCGTTGATCGTAAGTGCGCGCTTGAAATCGGCCGGCGCTAGCGTCGGGTGTAAACTTTTCGAACCCTTGGCCAGCGTCTGAGTTGCCGATCGCCATGCCGCGCGCGTCAAAGCGCCGATCCTGGACATACCTGTTCACTTCTTTCGGTTTTCGGAATGCTAATTTTGAAGTTGGGTTCTCGTCGCCGGTCTGCAGCAGCGCCGAGCGTCGCCTTGGAGGAGAGCCAGCACGCGGGTGCAGCCAGGCACGCGCAACAGGGGCGCTCCTTGGACATCCAGGCACTGGTTCGGGTGCCGATTGAAGAGTTGGCGTCCGTCGCCGAAACAACCAGGAAAGAGCGTCCATGCAGCCCTGACGCGACTATTTCCCCGCGAGTATGGCCGCTTGCTTTTCTGCATCATCTGAAAGGTCCTGCTCTAGTCGGGCCGGATGTCACCCCGGCAGATTGTGCTATTTCGACAATCTCCGAGCGATTGCCGCCGGCCCATGACGAGGTTTACCGATAGGGCGCAATATGCGTGCCAAAGGAAAAGCGGTTTAATACACGGCAATCCGCCTATGTCGCATCCCCAACATCGTCGCACACCGGACAATGCCGGACGATATTGTCCCGGGGCGTCAAATTGGTTTGATGGTGACCCAACAACTGGCGGATGACGATCTCGAAATGCGCGACAACGGCCTCGGTGGACACTGTCGCCGCGCCCAGCACGCTGGCCGCCTGCCCGGCGATGTCCGCGCCCAGGCGGATGGCCTTGGCCACGTCGACGCCATCGCGGATCCCGCCCGACGCGATCAGCTTCACCGTTGGCAGCGCCCGACGCACCGCCTGCACGCTGGTCAGGGTGGGAATCCCCCAATTGGCGAATGACATCGCCACTGCACGGTCGGCGGCATTGCGGGCGCGCTCGCCCTCCACTGCGGCCCAACTGGTGCCGCCGGCGCCGGCGACATCGATTACCGCCACGCCCGCCTCGACGAGCGCACAGGCCACCGAGGCGGACAGGCCGCCCCCACTTCCTTGGCCACGATCGGCACGCCCACGATGCGCGCGGCGCCAGCGATCAGCGCCAGGACGCCGCGCCAGTCGCGGTCGCCCTCCCGGCTGTACCGCTTCCTGCAGCGGATTGAGATGGACGATGAGCCCATCGGCCTCCAGCGCGTCCACCGCGCGACGCGCCAGGTCCAGGCCGTCGGCCTCCCGCAGTTGCGCGGCGCCGATATTGGCCAGCAAGGGAATGTCTGGCGCCAGGCGGCGCAGCGCGCGCGTTAGCCCCTGGGAGTTACGGGATTGCAGGCTCACACGCTGCGAACCGCACATGGCGATCCGCAAGGCTTGCGCTGCCTCGCTCAAATGCCGGTTGATGGCCTCGGCCCGTGGCATGCCGCCGGCCATAGAGCTGATCAGCAGCGGCGCGCGCATAGCCTTGCCCAGCAGCGAGGCGCGCAGGTCGATCTGCGTCAGGTCCAACTCGGGCAGTGCGCAGTGTTCGAAATGGATGCACTCCCAGCCAGCGGCCACCGTGGCCGGCGCCGTTCGCCGATCCAGCACCAGCGAAGCGCGCAGCTGAGCGCAGCCCTCGAATCCGGAGAGAACGCACGGTACGCCGTGCCCCAGCGCCTGCTCCACGGCGGCGAGCTGCTCCGGCGCGATCAGGCCAACGTCGTTGCAATCGTCTAGCCAGAACAGCAGCGCCAGTTCGCGATAGAACGCCACGATCAGCGTTTCGTTCTGCGGATCACGGCCGGTGCGGGCGCTGGTGTCGCGCAGGCTCGGGTGAATGCGTTGCAGGATTGGGGGACGCGTGACGCAGTCAAAGCTCCCCTTGCCAAGCACGGAGCAGGCGAGTGAGAGAGCAGATGAATAGGCGTGTCGCCAATATTTTCGCATTGCTATAATCGATTATAGTTGTGAGGAGCAATTTGAGACCATTTACTTGCGGCTCAAGTCACCCATAAAAGAAGGCAAGCACCGATTCGGTAGCTTATCCCCTGTCTTTCGCGTACTCGCGGCCGTGGCGCCGGGTGAACGATTGAAGACCGCCGGTCTCACTCGCAGGTGGGCGCCAGGGCGTGGGACGGTTGGCAAGCCACAGGAGTAGGACAATGTCGAAGGATTCGGGTAAGGGCGATAATCACGGCGGCGGGCCGGGCAAGATCGAGATCACGATGGTGGTGAACGGCCAGCCCACGCAGGTCGAAGCCAATCCCAACCAGCCGCTTCACGTCATTCGTACCAAAGCCCTTGAGAACACGCAGAATGTCGCCCAACCAGCCGAGAATTGGGAATTGAAGGATGAGGCCGGCAACTTGCTCGACGTCGACAAGAAGCTTGGCGATTTCGGTTTCCCGAATACTGTGACCCTGTTCCTCAGCCTGAAGGCGGGCGTCGCAGGTGCCTAAACCCCAAAGTGTGGATCCGGAGGTCTCCCGAGCGAAGTTTGATCGGGAGATCGGCCGGTTCCGGCCATATGCTGATGTCTATCGGGCTCAGGGCTGCTTCTTGATCGAGGCGACCTTTCCGCGCGCTTTCTTCATTTTCGCAAGCCTCAAGTTAAAACCACGGGTGATCAGCGCAGCGAGCGAGGTCGACTTCACCGACTACGACTTAAGACCACCGTCCGTGGTCTTCGTCGATCCGTTTACGCGTCATCCGATTGCCCGGAAAGATCTATACCTGAAAATGCTTAGACGTCCGCCGCTGCCCGGAACGCCGCCGGAGATGATAGGAGCTCTCATCCAGCAGAACGCCGTGCCGCTGACGGACTTCATCCAGGCCAACAGTCCCGAGGACGAACCATTCCTGTGCATGGCGGGCGTCCGGGAATACCACGACAATCCAGCCCATTCAGGTGATCCATGGCTACTTCATCGGGGTTCTGGCGAAGGCTGTTTGGCCTTCATCCTGGACAAGATCATCAAGTACGGAATCATTCCTATAGAGCAGTTGCAGATTCAACTCCCACCGGCAATCGTAGGAATGGTGGTATCCCCTCAGGCGATACAAGAATGACTGGTTTGAGAGATGTAACGATCGTGACTCTCCCGCGCGGCTGCATCTCGACCACGCATGGGCATCTGCGCTCAGTTGGTCGCGAAGGCAATGAGGGGATGGCGCTCTGGGTCGGCGTTCAGCAAGACCGGCACTTTGCCGTAACAGAGACGGTTATCCCGGCGCAGCGTCACATTCGGACAAACGATGGCGTTTGCGTGATCGTTGCGGCCGAAGAACTGCACCGGCTCAATGTCTGGCTCTACAAAAGCGGCCTGAAACTCTTGGCCCAGATTCACAGCCATCCGGGCCGCGCCTACCATTCGACGACGGACGACGCTTATGCGGTTGCTACCACGGTTGGGTGTCTGTCGCTGGTAGTGCCGAATTTCGCCCGCGAGCCTTTCGATTTTGCTCGGGTCGCCGCCTATCGGCTTGACGAAAAGGCCAAATGGAATGCGCTCCCTCCCGCGGCACTGTCGCGAATGATCATGATATCGAGTTGAACAATGGCATTCGCTAACTTCATCGATCGTGCCGCCACGGCGGCATCTCAGGTCCTGGCCGATTTTCATCTGGGAGACTTCAAAGCAGCTCTTGAAAAGCAGGTCGTGGCAGTCGCCTTCGACCATCAGGCCGCTTCCTGCGCCGAAGGCCAGGCGACACTAGATCTTGCGGTGAGATTGCTCGCTAGGCTCTACCCGGTTCTGGCGATACTCCCGCTGGACAGCGCGGCGAGCTCTCAAGCCCAAGCGCTGGAGCGCTTGGCAAAGTCGATCAATCCAAAAGTCGGCATCCGGCGTTCCGGCAAGTCTGCCACCGTCTGCGTCGTTGCAGGGGTAACGCGCCCATCACTCCGGTGCCCGATCTTTTTCGTGGGATCGGACGGTTGGGCGGCAAAGCTGTCGCGTACGGACCCGGTGGGCTCTGGCCCAAGTCTGCTGCCTTTTGGAGCTGGCGCCGCCAGTTGCTTCGGCGCCGCCAACGTCTTTCGAACTATCTTCGCCGCCCAGTTGACCGGCGCCGAGTTGGACGAAACCATCGACCTCTCGCTATGCAGCTACGACAAGACCAAAGCCGGGGAGGCTGGCCCGATCGACTTCCCAGTCGACCTTGGCGAAACCCACCTCGTTGGGCTCGGTGCGATAGGCCATGGCTCGCTTTGGGCGCTAGCGAGACAACCCGATCTCAAGGGTCGTCTGCATGTAATCGATCACGAAGCGATCGAACTCTCAAACCTGCAGCGCTACGCATTGGCCGGCCAGGCGGAGATTGGTATGTCCAAGGCGGTTCTTGCAGCCACCGCCCTTAGATCGACTGGCCTTGAGGTCGAGGCGCACCCTCTGACGTGGGCAGAATATGTTGCGCGCCGGGGCAATTGGGTCTTAGACCAAGTGGGTGTGGCGCTTGACACCGCCGCCGACCGTCTGGCTGTCCAAGGTGCACTGCCGCGATGGATCGCAAACGCTTGGATGCAGGAGCACGATCTCGGTATCTCCCGGCATGGTTTCGATGACGGCCAGGCTTGCCTTTGTTGCATGTACCTGCCATCCGGAAAATCCAAGGACGAGCACCAGCTGATTGCCGAGGAACTCGGAATACCGGAAGCACACGAGCAGGTGAAAACGCTCCTGCAGACAAATGCCGGAGTTCCCAACGACTTTGTAGTTCGCGTGGCTACAGCGATGGCTGTGCCGTTTGAACCGCTAGCCCCGTTTGTCGGCCAGCCCCTGCGCTCCTTTTATCAGCAGGCTATCTGCGGCGGTCTGGTGTTCCAGCTTAGCGAAGGAAGTCGCCGCGTTCGAACTGTGGTTCCGATGGCCTTTCAGTCGGTGCTTGCCGGGATTATGCTTGCCGCGGATTTGGTCAAGCATAGTGCGGGGTTTCCCATGAGCCCGACGACGAGCACTCGGGTGAATCTTCTGCGCCCCCTTGGCTCTCACTTGCACGATCCGAAGGCCAAGGACTCCAGCGGCCGCTGCATCTGTAGCGACGACGATTTCATTGCCGCTTACAGGCGCAAATACGGAGCGCGTTGATCAGGTAAGCGATGTCTCGGCCGCCTAAGCAGACGCGCACCTCTCCGTAGACGCAGGGGGCGCGGCTTGTGGGCGTGACCATGGGCGCCATTATGACACGCTTGGCCCGCTCCTTTGCCGGCCTATCGTCCTCCGCGCATGATCCCGTGCCGACGTGATGATCCAGCACCAGCCGCCATGGCACCAGAGGCTGGTCAAACCTCCGTTGTTGGCCGGTTTGGACAGTGCTGCATCAGGTCTCGACCGACGTCTCGACAGTCAGGGCTGCTTCGACGGGTGTGAAGATGTCAACATCGACCCCAGGCGCCCGAATCGTCACAATCAGGGCGTACCGAGCCAGAGCGTCGACGCGTTCCAGGTAAGGCTTCTCCTTCCACCAGCCCCCGACCGGGAACACGCCGATCGCGTCACGCTCGGCGAGATCGGCGGCGCTGCCCGACCAGAAATCGGCGTGCAACGAGCCGCGATCGCGGAAGGTGCCGAGCAGCCACTCTTCTCCGCCTCCAGCAGGCGCCCCTTCCTCCTCGTCCCGAGCGGCCTGATTGATGCGGGCTCGGAATTCGTCGACTGTCTCGGTCGCTGACTTTACTCTGAACCGAAGACCATGGGACGCGTAACGATGCCGGCGGGTCCATCCGCGTTCACCGGGGTTGGGTTCGATGAAATAGGACAGCGTGACGCGGAGCTCGACCTGGGCAGCGCCGAGCGCCGCGAGCTGCTCCTTCGGCCAAGGCAGGCGATGCAGCTTCATGTCACGCGTTTTGGCAGCCGCGCCGCCCTCGCGCTGGAAAGGCTGAAGCTCATCTTCAACGATAAGCGTGAGGTCGTTCACCGTTGACAGAAGCGCGCGCCCAAGATCTGGCACGCCGTAACCATAGCGCCGCACGAGCGCCTGGATCTCGCCCTTCGCTCCGTTGCACGCATCGATGCGTGCGCGCATCGCCGGAGTCCATTCGGCCGAGTGGACGATCAGGGCGCGAACCGATTCAGGCCACAGCTCGGGGCGCGCTGATAGAATTAGTCCCGCCATCCGTGCGGCATGGGCCGTTGCCGCGCTCGTATCTCCGAGGGTGGTGAAGTGGCGCAGTTCGGGTCGACAGAAAGTGGTCAATATCTGCAGATCGTCGATCGGCTCGCCGGGCAACACACCGTCATGGGCGAGATTGCCGCCTTCGAAGACGACCTCGGGCTTCACCGGCCACTGCCTGTCCCAAACGACCGAAGTGCGACTGCGCGGCGAGAGCTCGCCGACCGGCGCGATCGGAGCGTAGCCCGAAAAGTCGGTGTCAATGATATCGACCTTTTCTGTGAAAGCGCCGACCGTCAGCGCATTCCAGGCCTGAGAAGGATCATCGACTGCTTCCAGATCGTTGCGCGTCAAATGCTCGGCCGGCATGAGGTCATCGCCGATGTTGCCGGCAGAGAGAACGATCAAGCGTCGCTGTTCCTCTTCGAAACAGAGTTGGTCGATAGCGGCAGACCACGATGTGGGCCTTCCACGCGCCGGACTGGCGCTTGTCACAGCCATTGCGATCGCGCGGCGGCGCTCCGGCGCCTGCACCTCGGCGCGGGCGATCGCTTCCGCGGTGATCGCGCCATAGAGTTCTGGATCGTTTGCCTCGTCTTCTGGCGGAAGGATACGAACACTCTCCAGCCGAAAGGGCAATGGAACTGGATCGCCTCCGACCAGGAGCGGGACCAGATCACCGTACAGGCCGACACCTGCCATTCGCGTCCCGTGGCCGCTCCACGCAGGTGTGTCGTCGCTGCCCCATGCCGGTTTGACGGTGTGCCAGTCTTAAACGGCAAGTGCGGGTTCGATCAACGGGTGGGTGCGACGCACGCCGCTGTCGAGAATGCAGACCGCAATATCGGATTGAGGCGGTCTGACGCGCCCGAGAAGCTCGTCGCTCCAGTCCCTTTGCTCCGCGCCGCCAAGGCCCAGGAAGAAGGACGGCGTATCCTTCGCGCGCCGCAGCTCGGCGACGACATCGCTGTGCGCAATCATGCGGTCGAGCATTGCCGTGCTGGCGAGGGCCAGCATGACCACCCGCTCCGGAAACCTAACCGCATGCGTGCGCAAAGTGATGTTCAGGGCTTCGGCAATGTGCTCGAAGTTCTCGCGGCGACCGTCGCGCAGCCAGACTTCCCACCACACCTGCTCGTCAGCGGCCTGGGGGAAGAGGTCGTCGTGGTCGGTAAACAACGATCGTGCAGTCGCCAGCCTGACTGTCTCCATGCGGGAGACGAGCGGCTCGTTGCGCGGTCTGCCGCGGTCAGTATCAACGTCTCGATACGCCTCGACTTTCCGCAAATAATAGGCTTGCGCGCTTTGCGGCAGGAACACCGACGCTGTGATGGGAGCACCGGGTTGAGTTGGCTCATGGACGGCGACCAGCTCCATGTGCTGGCGACGATCGGCCAACTGGTCGAGGGCCGCCCGTCCGGACATGGGCAGATCGATCGCGAGGTAAAAGCCAGGCGTGCCGACCGACAGCTGGGGGTCACGCGCCGCAATCTGCTGGCGTGCACTTTCGACCGCTTGTTCGATGGATTGCGTCAAGGCCGCAGCATGCGACGCCCGATCACGCGCCGGCAGCGGCGGTGCATGTATAAGTTGGTTGGGCCGCCGATAGGCTTCCCGAATGCCGTTGTTGCGAAGGTGGATATGGGCGCGGTCGCGCGGAAAATCGTCTGCCATTATGATCTGTGCTGTCGCTACTCAAACAGCGACGCCTGCCGGCGTTCCTTCAGAGCGTCGATGAGCGCTTCCGAGGTGATCCGCTTCCCCCCCCGCAATATGATGGTTTTTGCAGCGTCGTCGGCCGCGCGCGTGATCTCGGCCTGCGACAGTCTCTCTGCCTGAGAGATCGCCTCGTTCCAGGCAAGCCCTCTGGTGTCGAAGCGGTCGAGTCGAGCCCGAAGCAGCGCCTCTATAATCGGCCGATCGGGCACGGCGTATTCGATGACATCGTCGAAACGGCGGAACAAAGCTCTGTCGAGCAGCTCGGGATGATTTGTTGCCGCAATAATCAGGCTGTGGCTGTCGTCTTGCTCGAGAAACTGCAGAAACGAATTCAGCACGCGCCGAATCTCGCCAACATCCTGGCGTTCGCCTCGACGCGCGCCGATGGCATCGAATTCGTCAAAGAAGTAGACGCCCCGCGTCGCCTGCATTGCATCAAAAACAAGCCGCAGCTTTCCGGCAGTCTCTCCCATGAACTTGGTGATCAAACCATCGAGGACGATCGTGAAAAGGGGCAGATGAAGCTCCCCGGCCAATGCCGATGCGGTCATCGTCTTGCCTGATCCTGGCGGGCCGACCAGAAGCAGTTTGCGACGGGGAACAAGCCCGTGCTCGCGCAAGCTTGCTTGTTGGCGCTGCTCTCCCAGCACGCGGTGCAGGCGCGAGCGCAGACTGTCCGGCAAAATCATGTCGGTCAGTCGCAGGTCCGGATAGCGCACATGCAGGAGCCCTGCGAGCTCGCCCTTTGGCTGAAAAAGGGGAACCGGCCGACTGCTCTTGACAATCCGGGCGTCCCTGCTCTTGGCTGCGTCGACCAGATCCTTGAGCTCCTGAGCAAGCTTACCATGGCCTTGACGTGCCTCATGCGCAGCAAGCTGCATCGCGATAGAGAGGAAACGATCCTCGTCGCCGGCAATGTGGCTTTTAAGCAGCGTCACGATATGGCGGGCCGTGGTCATGGCTCTCTTCTGGGGTATCCGTTTACTTGGCGAAGCGCATGCAACCTAAACGCTTTCAACGGCGATTTGTATCGCGCAATGGTGTTTTTTCTCTTGTCGATGTTCGCCCGTGGCAACTTCAGCGGTGAACTGTTGCGCCGCGGTCATAGGCCAGCCGGAATAACGCCGGCCAGCAGACAACAGTCCGCATCTTCGAGCGCTCGAAGTCTGGCCACTCACGCAGCGTGTCGGGTCCGAACGCTCCAAAGCCGCCCCGCCTGGCAGGTCCATGCGACCGATTGCGGGCGTGCGGCCATAAGGTCTACGCGGGCTCGCATGGCTGCCCGCGCCGCTGGCTAAAAAGCTGTACACCATCTCACGAAACACCAGGTCCGCTCCTTTGCCGGCCGACGGTCCATGAAATCCCCTCCCCACTTACGACACCGGAGACCTCCTTGCCCACATGGCGCTCAAGCACCGGCCGCCATGGCACCAGCGTGAACTCGCGCGACTTTTCAACGACGGCATATTTTCCGCTGGCAAGCTCGACGGAGCGGCGGAGCGTACCCTCTACTCGTCCTCCGGATCGCGCTTCGGCATAGGGCAGGCCAAGTTCCTCCGACAGTTGGCCAGCAACACGGTTCAGTTCTCGCTGGCGCAGGATCGAAAGCATGTTGGCTCGATAGACGATCCCATCCTGTTCTTTATGCGCGAGGCCTTGCGCGATCAGCCACTGCCGCCGGCGAGCTTGCGCCTCTCTCACGTCGCGGCCGAAGCCGGATCCGTGCAAAGGCTCGGGTCTATCGGCAACCAGCTCCCGGTCGAGCCAGGTGGCGCCGTTGAAGCTGACCTGTCGCTCCAGCGCCATTGAGGAGAGCTTGTCGGCAACGACAGGCTCGGCCCTGGCCCGCTGGCCCTCATAATTCGCGACGCGATCGAGATGGTCCGGCGCGATGAGCCAGGTGCCGTTCGGCTCTCGCTCGACGCCGCCGGTCGCGCGGCGGATCGCCTCCAGCCGCCGCACATGCGTTCGCGCAAAGCTCTCGGTGGCGGATGGGTCATGCTTCAGGTGCATATCGACGTCGTAACGGCCGCCATGCGCGGCGGCGATTTCGGCGATGGTACGATCGACCTGCCTCGGCTCGGTGTTCCTTGGCGCGACACGCACGATGCAGCCATTAGGCATCGTTTCCATCGCCTCGCCTCTACCGATGTTGATCCAATGGCTCTTACCGTCGACGGCGTCGACGATCATGTAATGGCGGTCATTGATCTCGTCGGCCAGTCCACGCGCGACAACGCGACCGACGAGAGACTGGACGGGCTCGCCGGATCGATCGTGGATCACCCAGTCGGCGGCCCTGCGGGCAAGCCCCTTGCCGGTCAGTTCGCGGTGCATGGTCTTGATGATGTCGCCGCGTTCGCCGGTGCGGCGCAGCGTGGCTTCGAGCTCATCGTCGAGGCGCCAGGAGCCAGCGCCGACCTCCGCGGCCAGACCCATCCGCTCGAGCTTGCGCAGCCGTCCCTGGTGCAGCGTCTGGCGAATGGCGTCGGGACCGCCCGGCGAGACCAGGCCGTCATCATCACGCATGCTGAGCAGCCGACGGTCGATGCTGGTGAAGCGTTCCTGCTCCATTTCCCGGCGCAGGCGAAGCTCAATCTCGCGGTCGGTTCGCGGACCGAGATCGAGGCTGACCAGCTCGGCCGCCCGCTCGCGGATGCCAGATGAGATATATTCGCGCGCGATGACCAGGTTCTCGCCACGGTCGTCCCTGCCACGGACGATGATGTGGCTGTGCGGGTGGCCGGTGTTGAAATGATCGACCGCGACCCAGTCGAGCTTCGTGCCGAGGTCTTCCTGCATCTGCGCCATGAGCCGCCGCGTCAGCGCCTTGAGGTCGTCGTACTCGATGCCGTCTTCGGCAGCGACGATGAAGCGGAACTGATGGCGGTCGCCGTCCGCGCGATCGATGAACGCCTTGCCGTCGACGCGGCCGCTGTCGGCGCCGTAGAGCTCGCCAGGTTCACCTTCGCGGGTGACCCCGTCGCGCTGAAGATAGCGTAGATGGGCACGCGCCCCGTCCGCGCCCTTGCCGGCGAGCTTGACGACCCGCGCCTTGACGATCACCCGGCGCTGGCGGAAGGCGGCATACCGGTCGCGCGATTTCAGCAGTGCGGCGGCCGCCCCGCCGCGCCCTGTCCGGCTTCCTGTGAAGCGACCACCGCGTTGCGGCCGGCCGCCAGCCCGGTTGATCGCCGCACGAACCTGGCCGGCATAGCGTTTGCCGGCCTTCGAGCCGCGCGACCCGATTTTGCCGAGCTTCGGCCTGAACTCGTCATCCTTAATGCGAGCCTCCCAGACATATCAAGCAAAATCAGACACTTACACGTCAAACCCTCTTGGCACCGGCGGCAGCCTCCCGGAAAAACGATGTGCAGACAAAGATTTAACCGCCTCCTGGAGGCGGTACCTTTATCTTGCCTTCCGCGCCCAGCCCCGCCAGACGCGCCCCCGTCCGCCATGGCTAACGCACCGGCTCCTTCGGCTGCGCGCCGTCCTTGCCGAGCGGCACGAAGAGATCGCCGTTTCGCACGCCTGAGTGAACACCGTCATGAATGAAGAACAGCGACCGTCCGAGAGGAGCGATTTGCGCCTTTGGAGCGACAGATTGGCTTTCGAACGCCTCGATGTCGGCCGCCGAAACTCCGGCCGCCTTGAGTTGGTCGAGGTACTCGACGGTCTCTTCTGGCAGCGGTTTGCCACGCTTCAAATGCTCGTCGTAGCGCTCGGGACCGGCATTGTAGGCGCCAAACAGGCCAGGAAATCCGAAGCGGTCATACATGGCACTGAGATAGGCCGTGCCGGCCAGGATATTGTCGCGCGGATCGTGGGGGTTAGGCCCAAGGCCGTGTTCGACCCGCATCTCTTCATAGGTGCCGGGCATCACCTGCATGAGGCCCATGGCGCCAGCGGGGGAGGTGATGGGGCGGCCGCCGCGCATTGTCTTGCCGCCGCTTTCGGCAGCCATGACGGCATAGATCCAGGCTTGGGGAATATGGAAGCGCCGGCTTGCTTCCGATACCAACGTCTGCCACTTTCGCAGCTGCGGACTTTGGGAGATGGCGACCGGCTCAGCGCCGGTCGAGGCGGAACAGGCGCATGGCGCAATGGCGATCATGCCCAACAAGAGGAGGGTCACTCGGTCCATAGTGGTACGAGCCTCCCGATGACATTTTGAGTGGGAACAGGCCCGAAATAGCGGCTGTCGAAGGAGCGGTTTTTGTCGCTGCCGAGCAGGAAAACCTCGTTATCCCCGAGCGCTCGGCAGCCGTTCCACCATGGCAAAGGTCGGCCTTCGGCGTCGATTTTGAGCCGGCGCGCGACGATGTCGCCGCCGATGATGATGGCGTCATTGAAGGCGCAGACATTATCGTCCGGCAGCGCTGCAAGACGTTTTGCCAGCGGCACATTGCGAGGCAGATAGCTGCGCTCGGCGGCGAGATACGCCGCGTATTCAGGCGGGCGCACGAGCACGAGATCGCCACGCGCCAGCGCTCCCGCAGCGATGCGGTAAAGGCCGATCGGCGCGCTGGCCGAGGCGTTCCAGACCAGCCAAGGGGCGGGCTTTCCCAGCGCCGTGAAGCCCAAAAGACCGAGACCGGCCGCGGCCAAGGCGACCGTCTTACGGGCTCGAACACGCCTCAGGCGGCTGCCGATCAGATGGATGGAAGGGCGCCGCCTCATGAACGGCCTCCCGTGCCGCCCTGGCCGGAACCGGCCTTGCCATCGCCGGCGATGGAGTGCTGCGGGTGTCCTTTCGACCAATGGTCGAGTTCGTCGATGTGATAGCGGACATAGCGGCCGTGCTTGCGGAATTTCGGGCCGCCGCCCTTGAGCCGCATCTTTTCGAGCGTGCGCTGGGAGAGCCCGATATAGAAGGCGGCTTGGGCTGTGCTGAGAAACGGGCTGCCCTTTTTCGCGCGGGCCGCGCGTTCGTTTTCGTCGTCCATGATGATCCTCGTTTCGCTTCGGACAAGCGAGGGCGAGGATGGGCGAGGGAGATCGTCTCGGGGACGGGCGAAGAGTCGGGGGAGAGTTTTCGCCGCCCTTTAGGGCGGACGGGGTTTGGGTGGAACTCCTGGGAATGAGCCCCGCGCCGGGGCTGCGGCGCGAGGCTCTTATCTCGGCCGGTCAGTCGGCCGGGTTCCAGATGATGGCGTAGGTGTCGTGATCGTCCTGGCCGGCGGCTCGGCCGAGATTGGCGTAGAGCTTGCGCGGTCCGAACTCCGGCGCTGCAATCGACAGGCTCACATAATCCTTGCCGGAAGTCTCGCCGGTGCGGATCCAGCCAGCGCCGACTTCGACCCCTTGCGTAAGCACCCGGAAGTCGGGATGGTTATCGGCGCTCTTGGCCTGGTTGGGGACGATATCGATGTCGGCGCGGACGCTGAGCGTCTTGAACTGGCCCTTGTAGGCGCCGTTTTCCTGCTTGTTGACGTAACCGATCGCGGTCATTTCGAAGTCTCCTTTTGTGGTTTCGCCGGGGACCATCCCCTGCGATGGCGCACCGTAATGGGCGCGTCAGGACCGCCTGAATCCGACAGGGCCGCAGCGACAGTGAAGGACCCGAGCGGGCAGCTTTTTTGTGAGCGAAGCGGCGCGAGGAAGCCGCCGCAGGCGGCGGGGAAAAAAGCTGATGGCGCGAGGGTTTCGGGCGGCCGGACCCGCCCATAGGTCGACAAGCCAGCCGCAGGGATGGTCCTTGGAGAGAGCATGGAGACCGCTCGCCAAGTGCGGTCTGTCAGCCAAGCAGGACGCCGGGATGAAACGGCCTGCAAAGATGCTGCGCCCTTATGCCGGATCGAGATCGTGCCAGCGGGTCGGGCGCCAGAGCAGACATCCGGCATGGTGCGATCTATGAAAGCAGGGCTCGCCAGCGGGAATTTGATACGCGAGGGGGCCAAAGTAAGGCTGGATGAGAAGCCGGTGCTACCTGCAGGTCCAGTGTCATGTGGCGGCGCTCGGGAAACCGCTACGCAATGTAACGCGCTCTTATGAGGCGAACAGACCGGCCCCAAAACCGATCGACCGGTGGTCGGCGCGAAACGCGTCATGCCTGTCCGAAAGCTGACAGTGGCAGAAGACGCATGTCGGGTTCCGCACAATTGACCATGCTGGATTTGTGAGGTTTTCAGGGAGAGCCATGCGTTCACTTCCCAGTGAGCTTTGGCACGGCATTTGCTCTTGATGTGGCAACACGGATCGAAGGTTGACTGCATGCACAAGCGCGAGATGAGCAATGCTCTCCTTTCCTGGAGGCTTGGCAGCAGATTCGATTTGACGTTGCGAGGAGCTTCAGCCGCTCGCGGCGGAAGTGATCTCAAATCTGAAGGCACCGTTGGGGCCGCAGCCATCAAACACATCTTTCTCTTTTTCGCAGCTCGTCTTCAACGCGATGCGGACTTCTTCGCGTCGACGGCGGCCGAAGGTGGAGAAGGGGCTCGACTTGCAAAAAGGAGTTGTCAATGACGTCTTACGTTCGCACCAACAGCCCGGCGCAGGTGCGCTCACTGTCCACCTTTGGCAAGCATCTGCAAAGGAGCGTGCTGACGGCGACGCTGCTTGCCGCGGCTTCGACGGGAAGTGAAGCGCAGCCCTATGTTCGTGCTGACGGCAGCACGACTGACGACTTGGAAGCGGCGCGAGCAAGTTGGCGTCATGACGCCGAATTCAATGGAAATGTGGGGCTCGCAGCCATCAACGCGGATGCCGCGTATGCGTTGGGTTCCACCGGGGAGGGGGCCAGAGCTCCTCGCCTGCCCTCGTCCGTCTTGACGAGTGCCCGCTTACAGCCTACCTCACTATCGCGTTAGCACTCGTCCATCGCGAGTGCTAACAAAAACCCCTCAACAGCGCACCAGGGAAAAATCCGAAAATGGCAAAGTCGAAGTTCCGCCCGCTGCATGACCGCGTGGTCGTTCGCCGGGTCGAATCCGAATCCAAGACCGCTGGCGGGATCATCATCCCCGACACGGCAAAGGAAAAGCCGCAGGAAGGCGAGATCATCGCTGTCGGCTTCGGCGCTCGTGACGAAGCTGGCAAGCTGGTCCCGCTGGACGTCAAGGCCGGCGACCGCATCCTGTTCAGCAAGTGGTCGGGCACGGAAGTCAAGCTCAATGGCGAAGACCTTCTGATCATGAAGGAATCCGACATCATGGGCATCATCGGCTCATATCAGGCCCTTTCGTCAACTGAATTCCCGGGCTCGATTGAAGCCCCTGCCAGGAGCTAAAAATGGCTGCCAAAGACGTAAAATTCTCCCGCGATGCCCGCGAGCGCATGCTGCGCGGTGTCAACATCCTCGCTGACGCGGTGAAGGTCACGCTCGGCCCCAAGGGCCGCAACGTGGTCATCGACAAGTCGTTCGGCGCCCCGCGCATCACCAAGGACGGCGTCACCGTCGCCAAGGAAATCGAGCTTGAGGACAAGTTCGAAAACATGGGCGCGCAGATGGTCCGCGAAGTTGCTTCGAAGACCAACGACATCGCTGGCGACGGCACCACGACCGCGACCGTTCTGGCGCAGTCGATCGTCCAGGAAGGCCACAAGGCCGTTGCCGCCGGCATGAACCCGATGGACCTGAAGCGCGGCATCGACCTCGCGGTAACCGACGTCGTTGCGACCCTGATTAAGAACGCCAAGAAGATCAAGACCTCCGAAGAGGTTGCCCAGGTCGGCACCATCGCCGGCAACGGCGATGCTTCGGTCGGCAAGATGATCGCCGAAGCGATGCAGAAGGTCGGCAACGAAGGCGTCA
>SAKE01000050.1 GCA_004017275.1 Mesorhizobium sp.
TCTTGCCATGGTCGACGTGGCCAATCGTGCCGATGTTCACGTGAGGCTTGTTACGTTCGAATTTACCTTTGGCCATAATCGTTCTCCGTCTATTCTACCCGCTAAGGGGAAATTGTTATTCGCTCTTCAGATCCGACACCGCGCAAGGGGCGCGACCCGGCGGCTAAGAAACCCTTATGCGTATTTCTTCTGGACTTCCTGGGCCACCGCCGTGGGGACCGGCTCGTAGTGATCGAACTGCATCGTGTAGGCCGCACGGCCCTGGCTCATCGAGCGCAGGTTGTCGACATACTTGAACATGTTGGCGAGCGGCACCATCGCATTGATGACTACGGCCACGCCACGTGCTTCCTGGCCCTGGATCTGGCCACGACGACCGTTCAGATCGCCGATGACGCTGCCGACATAGTCTTCCGGCGTCACGACTTCGACCTTCATGATCGGCTCGAGCAGCTGCACGCCAAGCTTGGGTGCGGCTTCACGGAAGCAGGCACGGCCTGCGATTTCGAAGGCCAGGACGCTGGAGTCGACATCGTGGTAAGCGCCGTCGATCAGCGTTGCCTTGACGCCGATCATCGGGAAGCCCGCGAACGGACCCGAGGTCATGACGCTGTTGATGCCCTTTTCGACACCGGGGATGTATTCCTTCGGCACGGCGCCGCCGACGATCTTGGTCTCGAACTCGAACTCGCTGCTGTCGGGGTTCGGCTCGAAGAGGATCTTGACGCGAGCGAACTGACCGGTACCGCCGGTCTGCTTCTTGTGCGTGTAGTCCTGCTCGTGCTTGCGGGTGATCGTCTCGCGATAAGCCACCTGCGGTGCGCCGACATTAGCCTCGACCTTGAACTCGCGACGCATGCGGTCGACGATGATGTCGAGGTGAAGCTCGCCCATGCCGGAAATGATGGTCTGGCCGCTTTCCTCATCGGTCTTGACGCGGAAGGACGGATCCTCGGCGGCCAGGCGGTGAAGGGCGAGGCCCATCTTTTCCTGATCGTTCTTGGTCTTCGGCTCAATAGCGATCTGGATGACCGGATCGGGGAATTCCATGCGCTCCAGGATGACCGGATGCAGCGGATCGCTGAGCGTGTCGCCGGTGGTCGTGTCCTTGAGGCCGGCCAGAGCGACGATGTCGCCGGCAAAAGCCTCTTCGACGTCGGCGCGCGAGTTCGCATGCATCTGCAGCATGCGGCCGATGCGCTCTTTCTTGCCCTTGACGGTGTTGTCGAGCGAAACGCCCTTGGTGAGCTTACCCGAATAGATGCGGGCAAAGGTCAGCGAACCGACGAACGGATCGTTCATGATCTTGAAGGCGAGCATCGACAGCGGCTCGTTGTCGTCGGCGTGACGCTCGATCTCGGCGTCGGTCTTGGCGTCGACACCCTTGATGGCGGGAACATCGGCCGGCGACGGCAGATATTCGACGACGGCGTCGAGCAGCGGCTGCACGCCCTTGTTCTTGAAGGCCGAGCCACAGAACATCGGGTAGAACTTCACCGCGATGGTGCCCTTGCGGATCAGCGCGCGGATCTCGTCATTCGACGGCATCTTGCCTTCGAGGTAATTCTCAAGCGCCGTCTCGTCCATTTCGACGGCGGCCTCGATCATCTTCTCGCGGTATTCTTCGGCACGAGCCTTGAGGTCGTCCGGGATCTCGACGACGTCCCAGGCAGCGCCCAGCGTCTCGTCGCGCCAGACCAGCGCGTTCATCTCGACGAGATCGACAACGCCCTTGAACTCGGTCTCGGCGCCGATCGGCAGCTGCATCACGACGGCATGCGCACCGAGGCGCGAACCGATCATCTCGACCGAGCGATAGAAGTCGGCGCCGATCTTGTCCATCTTGTTGCAGAAGATCATGCGCGGAACGCGATACTTGTCGGCCTGACGCCAGACAGTCTCGGTCTGCGGCTCGACACCGGCATTGGCATCGAGCAGCGCGATGGCACCGTCGAGAACGCGCAGCGAACGCTCGACTTCGATGGTGAAGTCGACGTGACCGGGGGTGTCGATGATGTTGAAGCGGTACATCTTGCCGTCACGACCCTTCCAGAAGGTCGTCGTCGCGGCGGACGTGATGGTAATGCCGCGCTCCTGCTCCTGCTCCATCCAATCCATGGTGGCAGCGCCGTCGTGGACTTCGCCGATCTTGTGCGACTTGCCCGTGTAGTAGAGGACGCGCTCGGTGGTCGTCGTCTTGCCGGCGTCAATATGCGCCATGATACCGAAATTGCGGTAGTCTTCGATTTTGTATTCGCGGGCCATCGTAGCTGCCTCTCAGTCTCGTTCGCGCTTTACCAGCGGTAGTGCGCGAAAGCGCGGTTGGCTTCAGCCATCTTGTGGGTGTCTTCACGCTTCTTGACGGCGGTGCCGCGGTTGTTGGCCGCGTCCATCAGCTCGCCGGAGAGGCGGTCGACCATCGTGGTCTCGTTGCGGTTGCGGGCCGCAGCAATCAGCCAACGAATGGCCAAAGCCTGGCGGCGCTCGGGGCGCACATCGACCGGAACCTGGTAGGTGGCGCCACCGACACGACGCGAACGCACTTCCACATGCGGCGCGACATTGTCGAGCGCCTGATGGAAGACGGTGACCGGCTCCTGCTTAGTCTTCGACTGAACCTGGTCGAGCGCGCCGTAGACGATGGTCTCGGCAACCGACTTCTTGCCGTCATACATGACGGCGTTCATGAACTTGGTGACGATCAGATCGCCGAACTTCGGGTCCGGATTGATCTCACGCTTTTCTGCACTGTGACGACGCGACATTTTTTCTCTGCCTCAATTATGCGTGGTGGCCTTGATCCCGGACACTTGTCCGGGATGACCTTCGCTACGCTTCGGTCACTTCGGACGCTTGGCGCCGTACTTCGAACGGCGCTGCTTGCGGTTCTTCACACCCTGCGTGTCGAGCACGCCGCGGATGATGTGGTAGCGAACGCCCGGAAGATCCTTGACGCGGCCGCCGCGGATCATCACCACGGAGTGTTCCTGAAGGTTGTGACCTTCGCCGGGGATGTAACCGATCACTTCAAAACCATTGGTCAGGCGGATCTTGGCCACCTTGCGCAGCGCCGAGTTCGGCTTCTTCGGCGTCGTTGTATAAACGCGCGTGCAGACGCCCCGCTTCTGCGGGTTCTGCTGCATGGCCGGGACCTTGTTGCGCTTCACCGGCGCAATGCGCGGCTTGCGGATCAGCTGGTTGACGGTAGGCATTAAACCCTCTTGTCTCTCAATTCCGTGTCTCGCCCGGTCAGGGCCGCTCAAAGCGTCATTTCCATACGCAAATTCGGGCCACAAACCGCGCCTCGCGGTCTTGCCCGAACAAATGGCAGAGGAAGCGGAACCGCTTCGTGCACGCCGGAAATGTCTTTTCGCTCGTAAAACGAACCCTGTTTGAGGCAAACTCCAAAGCGTGTCGCTTCGGAAGGGAGAGCCTCACATCGGTTCTGACTGGGCGGCTTCTACTCGTAAGACCGCGGACCGTCAAGCCCGGAGCGCTAAATATTGCGCGCCGACCGAGGCTTGGCAGCCATGTGAAAAACGCATGTAATTTTCTTTCGCAATTTTGCAAGGGCGGGGAAGAAAGTGCCAAGCCTTTAGCAAAGTGAATGGCTTTGCGCTGTTGCGCGGCCCCTCTTCATGCGAAAAGGCCGCATGAGCAGTCAAAACCCCCTCGCCCACCCACCCACTGCCAAGAGGAATCGGCCCGTGAACGACAATGAAGAGCGCCCGGTCACCATCATCACCGGCCGGGTGTGGAAGAAAAAGGGCGGCAAACCGGAAGGCGTCCACGTCATGCTGGTCGCGCCCGACGACGATTCGGCGGTGCGCCGAGCACTCGAATCGCTTGCCGCCGAAGGTTACGCCGAGGCCGAGCTCGACCAGATCGGCGACATGGACGGCATACCCGACGAAGAGCCGCATATTTCCGCCTTCCAGGGCGCGCTCGAAGGCGAAGTGTCGATCGTTACGTTCGACGTGCCGATCTGAAACCGGGTCTTCGGCCCAGCTTTCGATTCGGCTATCGAGGCGAATCGGCTATCGAGCCTTTTCTGATCGACGAATCCCGACACTGCCGCTAGAGGAAGGCTGAGCCTGGTCTTTCGGCTCCGGCTTGCCCGAGGCAAGTGTTCTGATAAGAAGCCATCACCATCACTCAACAGACGGAGCGGCCGTGTCCCAGCCCATCAAGATAGGCATCGTCGGTGTCGGCAAGATCGTCCGCGACCAGCACCTGCCGGCGCTGGCGAAAGACCAGGACTATCGCCTCATCGCGGCCGCCAGCCGGCATGGCAAGGTGGAAAACATCCCGAACTTCCCTGATATCGAAGCCATGCTCGACGCCGTGCCCGAGCTTGAGGCGGTATCACTCTGCATGCCGCCGCAGTTCCGCTACGACGCGGCACGGACGGCACTGATGGCGAAGAAGCATGTCTTCCTGGAGAAGCCGCCAGGCGCCACCGTCAGCGAGGTCGAGAACCTGAAGGCATTGGCCGCGCAGAACGGCGTCTCGTTGTTCGCCAGTTGGCACTCGCGCTATGCGCCGGCGGTTGAGGCCGCGCGCATGTTTCTCAGCTCAGCCCGCATCAGTTCGGCCGCCATCAACTGGAAAGAAGACGTGCGCCGTTGGCACCCGAACCAGGAATGGATCTGGGCGCCCGGCGGATTTGGCGTCTTCGATCCCGGCATCAACGCGCTTTCGATTGCGACTCATATCCTGCCGCCGATGTTCATCACTTCGGCCGTGCTCGACTTTCCCGAAAACCGCGCATCCCCGGTTGCCGCGCGCGTCGCCTTCCGCACCTCGAACGGGCTTCCGGTGACGATGGACCTCGACTGGCTGCAGACAGGCCCGCAAAGCTGGGACATCCTGGCCGACACCGACAAGGGCGCAATGGTGCTGTCGGGCGGCGGCTCGAAGCTCGCCGTTGACGGCAAGGTCATTCACGAAGAGCCGGAAGCGGAATACCCGATGCTCTACCGGCGCTTCGCCGAAATCGTGCGCGCCAGCGTCTCCGATGTCGATCTGGCGCCGCTGCAGCATGTCGCCGACGCCTTCATGCTCGGCAAGCGCAATGTGGTTGAGGCGTTTTTCGACTGAGTTGTGCACGCGACGGGATCGTGGACCTGGCGTGAATGCACACTCGTGCCAGGTCGACCCCCACTCCGTCTCGGCTACGCCGAGCCACCTCTCCCCCGATCGACGGGGTAGAGGAAGGGTGCTAACTTATTGCCACCAACGCTCGTCCAACGCGGCTTCCTTTCCCTCCGGAGGGGGGAAAGGTGGCGCTGCGAAGCAGCGACGGATTGGGGGAAGCCGGTCGTCAAACGAACGGCCGATGACAAGTGAGTACGACCGAGTTGGTCTGATATCAGCGTCATTCAGACAATCATGGTGTGATATCACTCGACGATCGCAATCGCAAAGCCGTCATAGCCCTTGGCGCCGACGGTCTGGATGGCGGTGCCGTCCAGACGCTTCTCGCTACCGATGAACGAGAATGCGGCGCGTGCCCCTTCGACATTGGCGTCGCGGCCATCTTCATTCACCACATCACCGTCTCGTATGACATTGTCGCAGACGATGACCGTTCCGGGTCGCGACAACCGCATGGCCCAGGACAGATAAATCGGATTGTTCGGCTTGTCGGCGTCGATGAAGATGAAGTCGAATGGCCCGGCATTCTCGGCGCCAAGTGCTGCAAGCGACTGTAGCGCCGGCCCGACCCGCAGTTCCACCCGCTCCGAGACGCCTGCCCGCTCGAAATTCGATCGCGCGACAGCGGCATGGTGCGGATCGAGTTCAAGCGTCACGATCTTGCCGTCGACAGGCAGTGCCCGCGCCATCCAGATGGTCGAATAGCCGCCCAGCGTGCCGATTTCGAGAACCTTCTTCGCTCCCCGCATGCGCACAAGAAGTGAAAGCAGCTTGCCTTGCGCCGGCGACACGTCGATCGCCGGCAGGCCGTGCTCGTGATTGGCCGCCAGAACGGCATCAAGCACGGGGTCCGGCCCAAACAGGGAACCGACGATGTAGTCGTCGACTGCCGCCCAGCTTCTTTTGCTCATCGTTTCTTCTCCGATCCAATTGGGGACCAAAACGCGAAAAGGGGCCACTCGGCCCCTTTTCCTCTTCTCTTTCCTTCCGCGCTTACTGCGCGGCGGTCGTCATGTCCGCCAGCATCGGCTCGGCGACTTCCACACCCGAGGCCTTGCGGCGCTCGTCGATGATCAGTTCGTCGCGCGAGGTGGCGATGCGCCGGATCTGGCTCATCGTGCCGCCGGTACCGGCCGGGATAAGCCGGCCGACGATGACGTTTTCCTTCAAGCCCTGCAGCATGTCGGTCTTGCCGGCAACCGCGGCCTCCGTCAGCACTCGGGTCGTCTCCTGGAAGGAGGCGGCCGAGATGAAGGACGGCGTCTGCAGCGATGCCTTGGTGATGCCCAAGAGCACCGGCAGGCCTTCGGCCGGCTTCTTGCCGTCCTCGACCAGGCGCTCGTTGACCTCTTCCAGCTCGATCACGTCGACGTGGTCGCCCGGAATATAGGTCGAATCGCCCTGCGTGGTGATCTCGACCTTCTGCAGCATCTGGCGAACGATCACCTCGATGTGCTTGTCGTTGATCGACACGCCCTGCAGACGATAGACTTCCTGGATCTCGTTGACGAGGTAGGAAGCAAGTGCCTCCACGCCCTTGATCGCCAGGATGTCGTGCGGCGCCGGATTGCCGTCGAGGATGTAGTCGCCCTTCTCGATGACGTCGCCGTCCTGAAGATGGAACGGCTTGCCCTTCGGGATCAGGTATTCAACCGGCTCAAGCGTCGAGTCATGCGGCTCGATGATGATGCGACGCTTGTTCTTGTAGTCGCGGCCAAAGCGGATCGTGCCGTCGATCTCGGCGATGATGGCGTGATCCTTCGGACGACGTGCCTCGAACAGTTCGGCAACACGCGGCAGACCGCCGGTGATGTCCTTGGTCTTGGCGCTTTCCATCGGGATACGCGCCAGCACGTCGCCGGGGCGAACCTGCGAGCCCGGCTCGACCGAAAGAATGGCCTCGACCGAGAGCAGGAAGCGGGCGTCGCCGCCCTTCGACAGCTTGCCGACCTTGCCCTTGGCGTCCTGGATGGCAATAGCCGGCTTCAGGTCGTTGCCGCGCGGCGTCGAGCGCCAGTCGATGACCTCACGCTTGGTGATGCCGGTCGACTCGTCGGCCGTTTCCTGAACGGAAATGCCGTCGACCAGATCCTCGTACGACACCCTGCCCTCGATTTCGGTGAGGACCGGACGGGTATAGGGATCCCACTCGGCGATACGCTGGCCGCGCTTCACCTTGTCGCCATCGTCCACGAAGATGCGTGAACCATAGGTGAGACGGTGCGTGGCGCGCTCCTTGCCGGCCTCGTCGAGGATCAGAACCGCCATGTTGCGGCCCATGACCATCTGCTGGCCGTCCGAGTTGCGCACCACGTTGCGGTTGCGGATCTCGACCTTACCCTCATAGGAGGCTTCAAGGAACGAGCTGTCCACCACCTGCGCGGTGCCGCCCATGTGGAAGGTACGCATGGTGAGCTGGGTGCCCGGCTCGCCGATCGACTGCGCCGCGATGACGCCGACGGCTTCACCCTGGTTGACCGGGGTGCCGCGGGCAAGATCGCGACCGTAGCAGACCGCGCAGACGCCAACCCTGACTTCGCAAGTCAGTGCCGAGCGGATACGGACCGACTGGACGCCGGCCTTTTCGATCTGTTCCACGTCACGCTCGTCCATCAGCGTTCCGGCCTTGACCAGAATCTCGCCCGACACCGGATGGGTGATGTCGTCGAGCGACGTACGACCCAGCACGCGCTGGCCGACCGAAGCGACGACCTGACCGGCATCGACGATCGGCTGCATGGTGAGGCCCTTGTCGGTGCCGCAGTCGACGGAGTTGACGATGCAGTCCTGCGCCACGTCGACCAGACGACGGGTGAGGTAACCCGAGTTCGCCGTCTTCAAGGCGGTGTCGGCCAGACCCTTGCGGGCGCCGTGGGTCGAGTTGAAGTACTCGAGCACGGTCAGGCCTTCCTTGAAGTTCGAGATGATCGGCGTCTCGATGATTTCACCCGACGGCTTGGCCATAAGGCCGCGCATGCCGGCGAGCTGACGCATCTGGGTGGGCGAGCCACGCGCACCGGAGTGCGACATCATGTAGATCGAGTTCATCGGCTTTTGACGGCCATTGTCTTCGAACTCGACCGCCTTGATGCGGGCCATCATTTCGTCGGCGACCTTTTCCGAGCACTTGGCCCAAGCGTCGACGACCTTGTTGTACTTCTCGCCCTGCGTGATCAGACCGTCATTGTACTGCTGCTCATATTCCTTGGCCAAAGCCTCGGTGTCGGAGACCAGCTTGATCTTGGCATCCGGGATCAGCATGTCGTCTTTGCCGAACGAAATGCCGGCACGGCAGGCATGGCTGAAGCCGAGCGCCATGATGCGATCGCAGAAAATGACCGTCTCCTTCTGACCGCAGTGGCGGTAGACGGTGTCGATCATCTTGGAGATGTTCTTCTTGGTCATCTCCTGATTGGCGGTCTCGTAAGGCACGTTGACGTTCTTCGGCAGAAGCTCGCCGATGATCATGCGGCCGGGGGTGGTGTCGTAGATCTTCGACACGACCTTGCCTTCGGCATCGACCGAACGGAAGCGGCCCTTGATCTTGGCGTGCAGCGTCACCGCCTTGGTCTCGAGCGCGTGCTGGAGTTCGCCCATGTCGGCAAACACCATGCCCTCGCCCGGCTCGTTCTGGTTGACGATCGAGAGATAGTAGAGACCGAGGACCATGTCCTGCGACGGCACGATGATCGGCGCGCCGGAAGCCGGGTGCAGGATGTTGTTGGTCGACATCATCAGCACGCGGGCTTCAAGCTGCGCTTCCAGCGACAGCGGCACGTGAACGGCCATCTGGTCGCCGTCGAAGTCGGCGTTGAAGGCCGTGCAGACCAGCGGGTGCAGCTGGATCGCCTTGCCTTCGATCAGGATCGGCTCGAACGCCTGGATGCCGAGACGGTGCAGCGTCGGCGCGCGGTTCAACAGCACCGGATGCTCGCGGATGACCTCGTCGAGGATATCCCAGACTTCCGGACGCTCCTTCTCGACCAGCTTCTTCGCCTGCTTGACGGTCGAGGAGTAACCCTTGGCGTCGAGACGGGCGTAGATGAAGGGTTTGAACAGTTCGAGCGCCATCTTCTTGGGCAGGCCGCACTGGTGCAGCTTGAGCTCCGGACCGGTCACGATGACCGAGCGGCCGGAATAGTCGACGCGCTTGCCGAGCAGGTTCTGACGGAACCGGCCCTGCTTGCCCTTGAGCATGTCGGACAGCGACTTCAGCGGGCGCTTGTTGGCGCCGGTGATGACGCGGCCGCGACGGCCGTTGTCGAACAGCGCATCGACGGCTTCCTGCAGCATGCGCTTCTCATTGCGCACGATGATGCCGGGAGCGCGCAGCTCGATCAGCCGCTTCAGACGGTTGTTGCGGTTGATGACGCGGCGATAGAGGTCGTTCAGATCCGACGTGGCGAAGCGGCCGCCGTCCAGCGGGACGAGCGGGCGTAGGTCCGGCGGGATCACCGGAACCACCTTCATGATCATCCATTCCGGACGGTTGCCGGATTCCATGAAGTTCTCGACGACCTTGAGCCGCTTCAAATACTTCTTCTGCTTCAGCTCGGAGGTGGTCGAAGCCAGTTCCGAACGCAGGTCGCCGGCGATCTTCTCCAGGTCCATGCCGGCCAGGAGGTCATGAATGGCCTCGGCGCCGATCATGGCGGTGAAGCTGTCCTCGCCATATTCGTCGACGGCGATCATGTACTCTTCCTCGCTGAGCAGCTGGTGCTCCTTCAGCGCGGTGAGGCCAGGCTCGGTGACGATGTAGTTCTCGAAGTAGAGGACGCGCTCGATGTCCTTCAGGGTCATGTCGAGCAGCGTGCCGATGCGCGACGGCAGCGACTTCAGGAACCAGATATGGGCGACGGGCGCCGCCAGCTCGATATGGCCCATGCGCTCGCGGCGAACGCGCGACAGCGTGACTTCGACGCCGCACTTCTCGCAGATGACGCCCTTGTACTTCATGCGCTTGTACTTGCCGCACAGGCACTCATAGTCCTTGATCGGGCCAAAAATGCGCGCGCAGAACAGACCGTCACGCTCCGGCTTGAAGGTGCGGTAGTTGATGGTCTCCGGCTTCTTGATCTCGCCGAAAGACCAGGACAGAATCTTCTCAGGGCTGGCAAGCGATATCCGGATGGAATCGAACACCTGCGCAGGCGCCTGGGGATTGAAGAGATTCATGACCTCTTGGTTCATGCCGTTCTCCTTTCGGGGTCCTCGAAAACCCCTTGCATCTAGTCGCGGGCCAAACGCCCGCCGTCTTTGTCGGCCACTGGCCGTCGAATTCGATTGGCGCGCCGCGGAAACCGTGGCGCGCCATTGCCTTACTCAGCTGCGTCGGGCAGCCGGACCGGGTTGTCGTCGAGCTTGGTGTTCTCCAGCTCTACATTGAGGCCGAGAGACCGCATTTCCTTGACGAGAACGTTGAAGCTCTCGGGAATGCCGGCCTCGAAGGTGTCGTCGCCGCGGACGATCGCCTCGTAGACCTTGGTACGGCCGGCGACGTCGTCGGACTTCACCGTCAGCATTTCCTGCAGCGTGTAGGCGGCGCCGTATGCTTCGAGCGCCCAGACTTCCATTTCGCCGAAGCGCTGGCCACCGAACTGCGCCTTGCCGCCCAGCGGCTGCTGGGTGACGAGCGAGTACGGACCGATCGAACGCGCGTGGATCTTGTCGTCCACGAGATGGTGAAGCTTGAGCATGTAGATGTAGCCCATCGTCACCTTGCGATCGAACGGCTCGCCCGTGCGTCCGTCATAGAGCTGCGACTGACCGCTGGTGTGCAGGCCCGCCTGCTCCAGCATGATGTTGATGTCGGCCTCGTGCGCGCCGTCGAACACCGGGGTCGCGATCGAGACGCCGCGACGCATCTGCTCGCTGAGGCGAACGATGCTCTCGTCGTCATACTCGCGAACCGGCTCGTTGCGGTCGTTGGCCGGCATGAAGCTCTCGAGCGTCTTGCGCAGCGGCTTGATGTCGCCCGCCGCCTTGTACGTTTCGATCAGCTCGCCGATCTTCCTGCCCATGCCCGCGCATGCCCAGCCCAGATGCGTTTCCAGGATCTGGCCGACATTCATGCGGCTCGGCACACCCAGCGGGTTGAGCACGATATCGGCATGCGTGCCGTCCTCGAGGAAAGGCATGTCCTCGACCGGAACGATCCGCGACACGACACCCTTGTTGCCGTGACGGCCGGCCATCTTGTCGCCGGGCTGCATCTTGCGCTTCACGGCCACGAAGACCTTGACCATCTTCATGACGCCCGGAGGCATTTCGTCGCCGCGCTGGACCTTCTCGACCTTATCCATGAAGCGCTGTTCGAGCGCCTTCTTGGAATCGTCGTACTGGCCACGCAGGGCTTCGAGTTCGCTCTGGAGCTTTTCGTTCTCCACGGCAAACTGCCACCACTGCGAACGCGGATACTCGTCGAGCGTATCCTTGGACAGCGTCGAGCCCTTCTTGAAGCCCTTCGGTCCGGCGATCGCTTCCTTGCCGACGAGCACGTCGGAAAGGCGCGCATAGACGTTGCGGTCAAGGATCGCCTGCTCGTCGTCACGGTCCTTGGCGAGGCGTTCGATCTCCTCGCGCTCGATCGCCATGGCGCGCTCGTCCTTCTCCACACCGTGGCGATTGAACACGCGCACCTCGACGACGGTGCCGAAGGTGCCCGGAGGCATGCGCATCGAAGTGTCGCGCACGTCGGACGCCTTTTCACCGAAGATGGCGCGCAGAAGCTTCTCTTCCGGCGTCATCGGGCTTTCGCCCTTCGGCGTGATCTTGCCGACCAGGATGTCGCCCGGCTGAACTTCCGCACCGATATAGACGATGCCGGCTTCGTCGAGGTTCTTCAGCGCTTCTTCCGAGACGTTCGGGATATCGCGCGTGATTTCCTCCGGTCCGAGCTTGGTATCGCGCGCCATGACCTCGAACTCCTCGATATGGATCGAGGTGAAGACGTCGTCGGCGACGATGCGTTCGGACAGGAGGATCGAGTCCTCGTAGTTGTAGCCATTCCACGGCATGAACGCGACCAGCACGTTGCGGCCGAGCGCCAGATCACCGAGCTCGGTCGACGGACCGTCGGCGATGATGTCGCCCTTATTGACCCGGTCACCCATACGAACCAGCGGACGCTGGTTGATGCAGGTGTTCTGGTTCGAACGCTGGAACTTCATCAGCCGGTAGATGTCGACGCCGGATTTGCCCGGATCGAGATCTTCGGTGGCGCGAATGACGATACGCGTCGCGTCCACCTGGTCGACGATGCCGCCGCGGCGGGCGCCGATGGCGGCGCCCGAGTCACGGGCGACGATCGGCTCCATGCCGGTGCCGACGAACGGCGCCTCGGCGCGCACCAGCGGCACGGCCTGACGCTGCATGTTCGAGCCCATCAGAGCGCGGTTGGCGTCGTCGTTTTCCAGGAACGGGATCAGGGCCGCGGCCACCGACACCATCTGCTTGGGCGACACGTCCATCAGATCGACGTTTTCGCGCGGCGCCATCATCACTTCGCCGGCGCTGCGGCAAATGACGAATTCGTCGACGAAGCCACCGTTCTTGTCGAGCTCCGCGTTGGCCTGCGCGACGTGGTGCTTGGCCTCTTCCATCGCCGAGAGATAGACGACGTCATTGGTCAGCTTGCCGTCGACGATCTTGCGGTACGGGCTCTCGATGAAGCCGTACTTGTTGACGCGCGCGAAGGTGGCCAGCGAGTTGATCAGACCGATATTCGGACCTTCCGGCGTCTCGATCGGGCAGATGCGGCCGTAATGCGTCGGGTGCACGTCGCGCACCTCGAAGCCGGCACGCTCGCGGGTCAGACCGCCCGGTCCAAGCGCCGAGAGGCGGCGCTTGTGGGTGATCTCCGACAGCGGGTTGGTCTGGTCCATGAACTGCGACAGCTGCGAGGAACCGAAGAACTCGCGCACGGCGGCGGCAGCCGGCTTGGCATTGATTAGGTCCTGCGGCATGACCGTGTCGATCTCGATCGAGGACATACGCTCCTTGATCGCGCGCTCCATGCGCAGCAGGCCGACGCGGTACTGGTTTTCCATCAGCTCACCGACCGAACGCACGCGGCGGTTGCCGAGATTGTCGATGTCATCGATTTCGCCCTTGCCGTCGCGCAGTTCGACCAGCGTCTTGACCACGGCCAGGATGTCGTCCTTGCGCAGCACGCGCACGGTGTCCTCGGCCTTGAGCTCAAGGCGCATGTTCATCTTGACGCGGCCAACGGCCGACAGATCGTAGCGCTCGCTGTCGAAGAACAGCGAGTTGAACATGGCTTCGGCGGTTTCAAGCGTCGGCGGCTCGCCGGGGCGCATGACACGATAGATGTCGAACAGCGCGTCCTGGCGGCTCTCGTTCTTGTCGACGTTGAGCGTGTTGCGGATATAGGCGCCGACATTGACGTGGTCGATGTCGAGAACCTTGATCTCGTCTTCGCCCGTGCCGAGCAGCACCTTGAGCGTCTTCTCGTCGATCTCGTCGCCGGCTTCGAGGAATATCTCGCCGGTGGCGTAGTTGACGATGTCCTCGGCCAGATAGTTGCCGAGCAGATCCTCGTCGGTCGCCTTGATCGCCTTGAGACCCTTTTCGCCAAGCGCCCTCGCCTGGCGGGCGGTGATCTTCTTGCCGGCCTCGACAACGACCTCGCCCGTATCGGCATCGACCAGGTCGCCGACGGCCTTGAGGCCGCGGAAACGCTCGACGTTGAACGGAATGCGCCAGTGGTCGCCGGCACGCACATAGGTGATCTTGTTGTAGAAGGTCGACAGGATCTCTTCGCCGTCCATGCCGAGCGCCATCAGCAGCGACGTCACCGGAATCTTGCGGCGGCGATCGATGCGGGCGTGCACGACGTCCTTGGAATCGAACTCGATATCGAGCCACGAGCCACGATAGGGAATCACACGCGCGGCAAACAGAAGCTTACCCGACGAGTGCGACTTGCCCTTGTCATGATCGAAGAAGACGCCCGGCGAACGGTGCATCTGCGAGACGATGACGCGCTCGGTGCCGTTGACGATGAAGGTGCCGTTGAGCGTCATGAGCGGCATGTCGCCCATGTAGACGTCCTGCTCCTTGATGTCCTTGATGGACTTGGCGCCGGTATCCTCGTCGATATCGAACACGATGAGGCGCAGCGTCACCTTGAGCGGCGCAGCATAGGTGAGGTCGCGCTGACGGCATTCGTCAACGTCGAATTTCGGTCCTTCGAACTCGTACTTCACGAACTCCAGCATCGAGGAGCCGGAAAAATCGGAGATCGGGAAGACCGACTTGAAAACAGCCTGGAGTCCCTCGTCCGGGCGCCCACCCTTGGGCTCCGCCACCATCAGGAACTGGTCATAGGATGCCTTCTGAACCTCGATCAGGTTCGGCATCTCCGCAACTTCCGGGATCTTTCCGAAGAACTTGCGTACGCGTCTGCGGCCATTGAAAGTTTGGGTCTGGGCCATCGTCGCTCCTTAGCTCTAAACTTGGGACGAGCCTCGCCGCGGCTCGCCTTGCATGCTGGGCCACCTTGGCGGCAACCCTCTGTCTGTTTTCCCGGCGCCTGTCGGCGGCCGGCTAGAACGGGAGAAAACCCGTTTCCTGAAGGCCGGTTTTCGGCCCTCAGGAAAGAGGTTCTCGTACGTCTCGCGCTACGCGTCCTCCCTCCAGCGAAGGGAGTGGCGGACGGCGCGAGGCCGTCCGCCGCTTTTACGCTTACTTCAGGTCGACCTTGGCGCCGGCTGCTTCCAGCTGGGCCTTGAACTTGTCAGCGTCGGCCTTGGAAACGCCTTCCTTGACCGGCTTCGGAGCCGCTTCGACCAGATCCTTGGCTTCCTTGAGGCCAAGACCGGTGATGGCGCGGACTTCCTTGATGACGTTGATCTTCTGAGCGCCTGCCTCGGTGAGGACGACGTCGAATTCCGTCTTTTCCTCGGCCGGAGCAGCAGCGGCCGCAGCGCCGCCAGCAGCGGCAACCGCCACCGGAGCAGCGGCGGAAACGCCCCACTTTTCTTCCAGAAGCTTCGACAGCTCGGCCGCCTCGAGGACGGTCAGCTTCGAAAGGTCGTCTACGATCTTTGCGAGATCAGCCATTGTTGTGTTCCTTCATAAGGTTCGAACGTGTGTTTGTGATAGCGAGGAACGGCCTCATGCCGCCTCGTCCTTCCGGGCGTAAGCGCCGATGACGCGCGCGACCGAAGCCGCTGGCGCATTGACGATCTGGGCGATCCGGGTTGCCGGCGTGGCGATCATGCCAACCAGCCTGGCGCGCAGCTCATCGAGCGACGGAAGTGTGGCGAGTGCCTTCACACCGTCGGCGTTGAGCGAGGTGGTGCCCATTGCGCCGCCGAGAATGACGAGCTTGTCATTTCCCTTGGCGAAATCGGACGCGACCTTCGGCGCCGCAATCGGATCCTCCGAATAAGCAATCAGCGTCTGTCCCTTGAACAGCTCGATGATCGATGCGGAGTCCGTGCCCTGAAGAGCGATTTTGGCGAGACGGTTCTTCGCGACTTTGACGGTGCCACCGGCGGCGCGCATTTTCGACCGAAGGTCGTTCATTTGCGCGACGGTGATACCGGCGTAGTGGGCCACGACCACTGAACCTGCGTTCGAGAACGCACCGTTCAGGCCCGTGACGAGTTCGCGTTTTTCCGCTCTGTCCACTGCCTATCTCCAGTTGACCCCTGCCCCATTGACGGGAACAGGCGTCGGGTTGCCTTTTGTCGGCCGGGCCATCCAGTAACGGATCTCCCGAACGACGCTTGAGGATCCTGCCCCCTTTCGCCACATCGACAGTCAAGCCGGCGATGCGCAGACAAAAGGCAAACACGGTTCGAACCTTTCATTGGAGCAATCGCTCCGTTGTCCGGTCTTCACCCGTCTCATGCAGGCCCACATGAATTAAGGCTGTTGGGCCGCCTGCAATCTCGGACAGGATGTCCGGAAGTCTTTCGACTTCCGGCACCGGGCCGCCAACGAGGTTGGAGGCCCGGAATTCTTTGCAAGATCAGCCCTTTACGGGGCCGATCTCAATTAAACTTATCAGGACGCCGCGAGCGTCGCGACGTCGAGCTTGAGGCCCGGACCCATCGTCGAGGTAACCGACACCTTCTTGACGTAGTTGCCCTTGGCACCAGCCGGCTTTGCCTTGGTCACGGCATCGGCGAAGGCGCGGATGTTCTCTTCCAGAGCCTTGACATCGAACGAGACCTTGCCGACGCCGGCGTGAACGATGCCGGCCTTCTCGACGCGGAACTCGACGGCGCCGCCCTTCGATGCCTTGACGGCGGCAGCAACATCGGTGGTGACGGTGCCGACCTTCGGGTTCGGCATCATGCCGCGCGGGCCGAGCACCTTGCCGAGACGGCCGACGAGCGGCATCATGTCCGGCGTGGCGATGCAGCGATCGAAATCGATCGTGCCCTTCTGGACGATGTCGACCAGATCCTCGGCACCAACGATGTCGGCGCCGGCGGCGCGCGCTTCGTCGGCCTTATCGCCACGAGCGAACACGGCGACGCGCACCGAGCGGCCGGTGCCGTTCGGCAGGTTGACCACGCCGCGGACCATCTGGTCGGCATGGCGCGGGTCGACGCCGAGGTTCATGGCGACTTCGATGGTCTCGTCGAACTTCACCGAGGACCGGTCCTTGAGCAGCTTCAGCGCATCACCCAGGGCATAAGCCTTGTTGGGATCGATGCCTTCGCGGGTCTTCGATACACGCTTTGCAATCTTTGCCATGATCTTAGCCCACCACTTCCAGACCCATCGAGCGGGCGGAGCCCTCGACCATGCGCATGGCCGCTTCGACGTCGTTTGCGTTCAGATCCTTCATCTTGGCGGTGGCGATCTCGCGGACCTTGTCGCGCGAAACCGTACCGGCCTTGACCTTGCCCGGCTCCTTGGAGCCCGACGTCAGGTTAGCCGCCTTCTTCAGGAAGTAGCTCACCGGCGCCGTCTTCATGACGAAGGTGAAGGACTTGTCCTGGTAGTAGGTGATGACGACCGGAACCGGCGATCCCTTTTCCATTTCCTGGGTCTGCGCGTTGAACGCCTTGCAGAACTCCATGATGTTGATGCCACGCTGACCAAGCGCCGGGCCGATCGGGGGAGACGGCGTGGCCGATCCCGCTTTCACCTGGAGCTTGAGCTGGCCTGCAATTTTCTTAGCCATCTCTTTTCCTGCCTTTGTCTATGCCGGTCATGCCGGCGGTTGCAGTCTGGTGGTGCGGTTCGCGCAGCCGGCTAAAGCCGCATTCGCCTCCCACCGTTCTCAGGCCGCGCTTCCGCGCCGCCTCCCCTGACCGCCAAACCGGCATCAGGGATTTCGGATCAGCCCTTTTCGACCTGTCCGAATTCCAGATCGACAGGCACGGCGCGCCCGAAGATCGAAACTTCCACCTTGAGCCGCGCCCGCTCCTCGTCCACTTCCTGGACGAAACCGTTGAACGACGCGAACGGGCCATCCGAAACGCGGATCGCCTCGCCGATCTCGAACGTGACCGAGGGCTTGGGCCGCTCGACGCCTTCCTGCACCTGGTTCAGGATGCGCTGCGCTTCCGCCTCGGTGATCGGCACCGGCTTGGAGTCGCCCAGGAAGCCGGTGACCTTCGGCGTGTTCTTGACCAGCGAGAACACTGCGTCGGTCAGATTGGCCTTCAGGAGCACATAGCCCGGGAAGAACTTGCGCTCGGCATCGACCTTGCGGCCGCGACGAACCTCGACGACCTTCTCGGTCGGCACCACGATCTGCTCGATATCGGCGGACAGGCCCTTCTGCTTGGCCTTGTTCTCGATATCCTCGGCGACCTTTTTTTCAAAGTTCGAATAGGCGTGGACGATGTACCAGCGCGCGGTCATTTCAAGACTTCTCCGTAATCGCCGGACTTAGCGTCCGATGCCCAGAATCTGTTCGACCGCGAGGCCCATGAGCTGATCGGCGGTGAAGAAAAAGATCATCGCGATCACAGCGAAAGCCAGGACCATGACCGTCGAGATCATCGTTTCGCGCCGCGACGGCCAAGTCACCTTGGCGGTCTCCGCGCGAACCTGCTGGAGAAAGACGAAAGGATTTGTGGTTTTCGAAGCCATATGCCGCTCTGTCTTCAAGACCCGTTGGCCGGGTCTCCTGGATGATCCCGCCGGCCGGGACGTGCCGCCTGAGCCCAATCTCGCGCCAAATCAGCGCAATCATTTCGCCCATGCAAATCAGACGCGTAAAGCCGGCTTCCCAGCTCCACGCGTCGCGTGTCTGTTTCGTCTACATAAAACCGATTCTTGATCCACGCAAGTGGCAAGTCTCCGCTTTATGACCAAACACCGCCTCGGAACCATCCAGTCGTTCCGTCCCGGCTATGGCGCCCTTATGCCCCAATCGAGCTAATATGGCAAGCGGGTCGCCGATTTTCAAAGGCCAGCCCGCAGAAATATCGTTTTGAAACGCCATTTCGAGAAATGGCGAAATATCACGTCGAGTGCCATTCCAAGAAATGGCACGGGCAGCAGGGCTCGAACCTACGACCTGCGGTTTTGGAGACCGCCGCTCTACCAACTGAGCTATGCCCGTATGCGCATATCGGCGCAGCAGGCGCTTCCTAAAAGCTTCCGCACGCTCTGTAAAGAGTGGTTTGCGAGCAAACGTGCCTTAACCCCTGCGCCAGAAATCCGGTTAGCTGACAACCAGCCCGTCGCGCGGTCGATCTTGAGTTCCCGCCTGACGTCGCTGACGAGCGATTCATAGAGATATCGCCTGCGCTCTTCGCCACCTCCCGGTGGGACGGAGCTATTTGGCGTCCGGTACTCGATAGGGGCTGCCCGGCACGCCCCAGCCCCAGGCCGGCATCGGCTCCGTCTCGGGATCGCAGGTCTCGCCGAGATTGGAGTTCATCTTGGCCAGCCGCGATCCCCATTCGACATAGCTCATGAAGGCCGAGCGGAATTCCGGATCGTCGGGCAGGCCGACTGCGTCGGCCGCATCGGCCAGGAGGTTGATCCAGCGGCGGCGCTGCTCCTCGGTCAGGTGCTTGCCCAGATGGTGCATGACCATCTCGCGGTGGCCTCCGAATTTCTCGCTGTAGGTTTTCGGTCCGCCGAAAACCTCGCCGATGAAGGCCGCGACATGGGCTGGATGATCCGGCGACATGGTCTTGAACACCGGCCCGACGATGGGGTCCTGCGCCACCTTGTCATAGAAGGTCTGGGTCAGCCGGTTCAAGGCGTCACCGCCGCCGGCCCATTCGTAGAGTGTCGGGATATCCTGGCTCATTCTCGGTCCTCCGCCAGCCCCGGCGCCGGCAGCAACGACGATAGCGGAAAAATCGGGGACGGCTCAACCTACCTCGATGGCCAGCTTCCGACGTCGCCGCGCCTACAATTTGGCGGGCGCATCAGCCTCGGCATTGGCGGAAGGCCGGATCCTGCAATTCTCAGGTTTCGGCACCGCTTCGCAGATGGTGGCGCCGGTCAGCGCGTCGACGGATTGCGGGCCTGTCGTCAGTCCGACCTTGAGCATCATATCGGGCTCAAGCCGGCGCTCGACCGAGCGCTGCTCGATGGCTGCGAACAGAGCGGGACCGATCGCCATCTCCTCCAGGTAAGCCTTGACCATCTGCTTTTGCCCCATCAGGTACAGGCTAAGCCGTGCCTGGGGACCGACAAGCCGTCTGACGCCGCCGGCAAGCACGAGCGCGCAGGCCGAATCGCATTCCACGCCCGCATCGATGCTCAGTCCGGCATAGGCGCCGTCTTCGGCCAGGCAATTCCACGCTCCCGGGTCACAGCCGACGAAATCGGTGCGGCCAACAGCGACAGCGAGCTTGTTTTCATGGACAAGCCGTCCCGCCGCCAGAGCGCTGAACAGGTCGCCTCCTCTTGAGCTGATCACGACAGGCGGCCGCCGATCGCCAAGCGTGGCCAGCAACTGGCGCAGCTTCTGCGGGGTCTGAGGCGTAATCGCACCTTCCGCGGAGATCCATTCCGGGCAGTCTGGATTGCAGAGCGGGTTGCTGCCGCGAACGACGACAAAGCGCATGCCTTCATCGCGCGGCATGATTTCGGGCAGCGGGTTGGGCTGGACCGCGGCCGTCAGCTCATCGGCTGGCTTGTTCCCCGGAATTTCCCGGCAATTCGCGGCCAAGCGGCCCGGTTCGCACAGGCTTGCTGCGGTCAACCGGTCCACAGTGTCCGTGCTGGTGACCAATTTCATCGTCAGCATGTCGTCAAGCGCGATCTGGTGGATTTCGCTGGCCGGGGTGCCCTTCATCGTTTCGAGCACACCCTGTTCGATGCCCATCTCGTTGAGATAGGCCGCCAGCTTTTTCTCCACCGCCTTGCTCATCTCGTAGGTCTTGTAGCTGCCGGCGTTTTTGCGGCTGACGATCTTTGTGTTGAGGACCTTCTTCTTGCCCCCCACGACGCGGTACGTGGTCCGGTACTGCAATTTCGTGCGGATGTAGGTCGTGGTGATCTGATGGACGCCGAGATAGGCCCATTCGCCTGCGAGACGCCTGATACCGCCGGCAAACATCAGCGGACAGGCCGAATTGCACATGGCACCATAGGCAAGGACACCACCGAAGTAGCGGGCGCCGTTCTTGTCACGGCCCGGGCAACCTTTCGCACTGGGCTGGCAGCCGGAGAACACCGTCTTGCCGATGGCGATATCGAGCTTGTTCTTGCGGATCAGCCGGCCAAGCGCCAGCGCCGCCTCGACATTGCCGCCGGGAGAATCCACGACAACAGGCAGTTTCCGCCCGCCAAGCGTCTTCAGCACGCGTTTGAAGAGTGCCGGCGTGCCGGCTTCTATCGAGCCTTCGGCCGAGATCCATTCCGGGCAGATCGGCTCGCACCCCGGAGCATTGCTTCGGACGATGCCAAACCGCATCGTCGGGCCGAGATCCGGAGCCGTATCCGTCGCAAAGGCACGTCCCGTGACAAGCAACGCCAGCAGGCAGATCAGCCGCAGCGAAAACAATGCCCGGCGATAGAAAAGGTGCCCTGGAACCATCTGAAAAAAGCCCCTTGCTGCAACCTATACTAGACGAGGTCCAAAGGCTTGCAACAGGGTCTGAGCGGCAAACGGGGCACCGATCTCTAGAGCAAAACAAAAGGGCGGCCCCCAAGGACCGCCCTTTCCGTTTCGAACGTGCCCCGGCAAATGCCGGGCTCGATTATTCCTTGATGGTGACGACGATGCCGGCACCGACGGTGCGGCCGCCTTCACGGATAGCGA
>SAKE01000051.1 GCA_004017275.1 Mesorhizobium sp.
CAACCCCAAACCAGATGAGCTTCGCATATGCATGACTTTCCCCGGACAGCCCTGCCGTGAACGGGGAGAAGGGAGCTATCGGCCGATGGCCGAGCCCGCGACCGCGGGCCGCCGGTCGTCCGGCGCCCTCGCGGAGGGCCAGCCGCGGCAGCGGCGATACGGCCCGTGAGCGAAAATGGAACGGCCGTCAGGCCGCCTTCTTCTTCGGCTGGATCAGGCCGCGCTCGACCAGAAGCTCGGCGATCTGCACCGCGTTCAGCGCCGCGCCCTTGCGCAGATTGTCGGAGACGATCCACATCGACAGGCCGTTGTCGATGGTCGAGTCCTCACGGATGCGCGAGATGAAGGTGGCGTCCTCGCCGGCCGATTCCAGCGGCGTGATGTAGCCGCCGTCCTCGCGCTTATCCAGGACCTGGCAGCCCGGCGCCTCGCGCAGGATATCGCGCGCCTCGTCGGCGGTGATCGGCTTTTCGAACTCGATGTTGACCGCTTCCGAATGGCCGATGAACACCGGCACGCGCACGCAGGTTGCCGTCAGCTTGATCTTGGGGTCGAGCATCTTCTTGGTCTCGGCCACCATCTTCCACTCTTCCTTGGTGAAACCATCGTCGAGGAAGACGTCGATATGCGGGATGACGTTAAAGGCGATGCGCTTGGTGAACTTCTTGACGTCGACGGTGTCGGCGACGAACACCGCGCGCGTCTGCGTGAACAGCTCGTCCATGCCTTCCTTGCCGGCGCCGGATACCGATTGATATGTGGCGACGACGACGCGCTTGACGGTGGCAAAATCGTGCAGCGGCTTCAGCGCCACCACCAGCTGTGCCGTCGAGCAATTCGGATTGGCGATGATGTTCTTGCGCGTGAACAGCGAGATCGCATCCGGGTTCACTTCCGGCACGATCAGCGGCACGTCCTGGTCGTAGCGGAAGGCCGACGAATTATCGATGACGACGCAGCCCTGCTTGCCGATCTTCGGCGACCATTCCTTGGAGACGTTGCCGCCGGCCGACATGATGCAGATGTCGGTGTCGGAGAAATCATATTGGTCGAGCGCCCTGACCTTCAGCGTGCGGTCGCCGAACGACACTTCCGTGCCCTGGCTGCGCCGTGAGGCCAGCGCCACGACTTCGCTTACCGGAAAGCCGCGCTCTTCCAGTATGTTGAGCATTTCCCGGCCCACATTGCCCGTGGCGCCGACGATCGCTACCTTGAAACTCATAAAGATCTCCTGTCCCTCTCCGCTTGGTTTTTGGAGAAAACCCGCCGGCCGATGCGGGTTCCGTCCCCCGGGCCGGACCCGGGAGAGGGTGGTTAGGCCAAGGGAATCACACCGTTTTGGTGGTGGTTTTGGCCATGGTTTTGGTTGAACGCAGGAACGCGTGCGCCGACCGTCCGCGAACCATGCTGCGATGGCCGGAGAAGTCGAGTGCATAGAGCGCCATCAAAAGGCCGCGCATCGAAACTGTCCTGTTCGGTGCCGGCTTTTACGCGGTTTGCGTCAAGAGTCAATTGCCGAGCGACGCCAGGTTCCCCTGCGCCCTGTACAATGGCGGCTGCGCGAAGTACGAACGGTCAAGATTGTTTGGCTGGCGCCAGGCCAGCCCCGGCATGTGCTCCATGATGAGCGCAGACCCTAAATTCCGAAAGAGTAAGATGTCCAACTTCGAAGCACTTGTTCCAGCGCTGGCCAGGGCGCTGGAGAAACGCGGCTATTCCGAGCTGACGGCGGTCCAGAAGGCGGTTGTGGCGCCTGAACTCGGTGAGGCCGATGCGCTGGTTTCGGCGCAGACCGGCTCCGGCAAGACGGTGGCCTTCGGCCTCGCCTTAGCGCCAACCCTGCTCGACGGCGCGGAGCGCTTTGGCCACGCCGCGGCACCACTGGCGCTGGCGGTGGCGCCGACGCGCGAATTGGCGCTGCAGGTGACGCGCGAGCTGGAATGGCTTTACGAGCTGACCGGCGCCACGGTGGCGTCCTGCGTCGGCGGCATGGACATGCGCTCGGAGCGGCGTGTGCTGGAGCGCGGCGCCCATATCGTCGTCGGCACGCCCGGCCGGCTGCGCGACCACATCACCCGGCGCTCGCTCGACATGTCGGCGCTCAAGGCGGTGGTGCTCGACGAGGCTGACGAGATGCTCGATCTCGGCTTTCGAGAGGATCTCGAATTCATTCTCGACGCAGCGCCCTCCGCGCGCCGCACGCTGATGTTCTCGGCCACGGTGCCGCGCTCGATCGCCACGCTCGCCCAGGGTTACCAGCGCGATGCCGTGCGCATTTCGGCCGCCGGCGAGGAGAAGCAGCATCTCGACATCGAATACCGGGCGTTGAGCGTCGCCCAGCCCGACCGCGAAAACGCCATCATCAACGTACTGCGCTATTACGAGGCCAAGAACGCGCTGGTGTTCTGCAACACGCGCGCCGCCGTCAACCACCTGACCGCGCGCTTCAACAACCGCAACTTCTCCGTCGTCGCCCTGTCGGGCGAACTCAGCCAGAACGAGCGCAGCCACGCGCTGCAGGCGATGCGCGACGGCCGCGCAAAAGTCTGCATCGCCACTGATGTGGCGGCGCGCGGCATCGACCTGCCCAACCTCGAACTGGTCATCCACGCCGACTTGCCGACCAACCCGGAAACATTGCTGCACCGCAGCGGCCGCACCGGCCGCGCCGGACGCAAGGGCGTCAGCGCGCTGATCGTGCCCAACAGCGCCCGCAAGCGCACCGAGCGGCTGCTGCAGAACGCTGGCCTCAAGGCGACATGGGCGAGCCCGCCCTCTGCCGACGACGTGATCCGGCGCGACGACGAGCGCATCCTTGCCGATCCGGTTTTCAAGGAGCCGGTGAAGGAGGACGAGCGCGGTTTCATCGACGCGCTTCTCGCCAAACATGGCGCCGAACAGGTGGCGGCCGCCTTCGTGCGCCAATGCCGCGCCAGTCGCTCGGCGCCCGAGGATCTCATGGAAATCGCACCGTTCACGCCGTCGCGTGAGAGACCGGCGGGGGAAGGTTTCGCACGCCGGGACGACACGCCCAGCCGCCGCGACGATTTTGGCGCCAGCGTCTGGTTCTCGCTGTCGATCGGACGGAAGCAGAATGCCGAGCCGCGCTGGCTGATCCCGATGCTGTGCCGCACCGGCAGCATCTCGAAGCGCGAGATCGGCGCCATCAAGATGCAACCCGATGAGACCTTCGTGCAGATCGCGGCCGACTGGGCCGACCGCTTCCTGGCGGCGATCGGTCCCGACCGCAAACTGCAGAACAACATCCTGGTGAAACGCCTGGACGGCACGCCCGATTTGTCACGCGCCGGCTATCAGCCGCCAAGCTCCGACAAGAAACCGCATCGCGGCAAGGCGCCGTTCGACCCCAACGCGCCGAAGCGCAAATTCGAGAAACGCGCACCGGCGCCAGCCGATCAGCACCCGCCCGCCGCGCATGAGGCAAAGCCATGGGCGAAGAAGCCCGGCAAGCCGAAATTCGACACTACAGGCGCGCCCAGGCACAAGAAGGCGAAGAAGCGGCCTTCGTAAGACCGGCAACGAGCCTCATCCGCCCGCAATGACGTCGGCCGCATCCCGATGGGGTCTTGCCCATCGGTTCGGCCATGTGCCACACCTTGGCAGGGACGTGGCAAGCGGGGGGGGGGCGGCATATGCGCGGTGAAGTGCTTCACTATGACGAGGACCAGGGTTTTGGCTTCATCACCGGGGCCGATGGCAAACGTTACACCTTCACCCGCGAAAACCTGCGCCGGGAACCCGCTATGCGGAAGGGCGCGGCAGTCGAGTTCCAGCCGGGCGGCGGCCAGGCGCGCGACGTCTTTTCGATCGCCGCCGAGACCGTTGCGCCAGCCGACGCCAGCACGAACGCCACACCTGCTCAAGCCCGCAATGCACCGGCAGCTTCCGCACCCAAGGCGCAGCATTTCGGCCGCTCTTCCGAGCAGGCCCAGCCCACCGACCTTTGGGGCTATTTCTGGCGCGGCGTGACGCAAAACTATTTCAATTTCGCCGGCCGCGCCCGCCGCAAGGAATATTGGGGCTATTTCCTGTTCTGGATGGTCTCGCTGCTTGTCATCGGCGGCATCGGCCTTTTCGCCGACAACGAGATGGGCGATTTCGACAGCAGCGTATCGGCGGCGGTAACCGTTGGCCTTTGCGGCACCTTCATTCTGGCGACACTGCTGCCCAGCCTCGGCATGACCGTTCGCCGCATCCACGACATCGGCCTGTCAGGCTGGCTTTATCTGGTGGTGCTGATCCCGACCATCGGCAGTCTGATCATCCTGGTCTTCGCGCTGATCCCCACGCAGGCCCGGGAGAACCAGTGGGGACCGGTGCCGGCGGGCGTCAGGGTCTAGGTTTCCTTGCGATCAGGCGCCGACCGGGCTCCAGCTTTCTCGTCAACGTTCGCGCTGCCCCTCACCTGCCTGCCCGTCCTCCGCAGCAGCTGCGCTGCAGCTGCGGAGGGTGGAACGGCATCTTCGAAACTGAAATGGCCTGACGGGATCAGCCCAGGAACTTAGCGATGATGGCGTCGCCCATCTCGACCGTGCCGACCTCGGTCATGCCGGCCGAGAAAATGTCCTTGGTGCGCAGGCCAGCGTCGAGCACGGCGGCGATCGCGCTTTCGACACGGTCGGCTTCCTCAACCATGCCGAAGGAATAGCGCAGGCACATGGCGAAGGAGGCGATCATGGCGATCGGGTTGGCGATGCCCTTGCCGGCAATGTCGGGCGCCGAGCCGTGCACCGGCTCGTACAACGCCTTGCGCTTCTTGGTCTTCGCATCAGGCGCGCCGAGCGAGGCCGACGGCAGCATGCCGATCGAGCCGGTCAGCATGGCGGCGATGTCGGATAGCATGTCGCCGAAAAGATTGTCGGTGACGATGACGTCGAACTGTTTTGGCCAGCGCACCAGCTGCATGCCGCCGGCATCGGCCAGCATGTGGTCGAGCTTGACGTCAGAATAACGCGCCTTGTGGGTCTGGGTGACGACCTCGTTCCACAGCACGCCCGACTTCATCACATTACGCTTTTCCATCGAAGTGACGTGATTCTTGCGGGTCCGCGCCAACTCGAAAGCGACGCCCGAAATGCGTTCGATTTCGAACGTGTCGTAGACCTGCGTGTCGATGCCGCGCTTCTGGCCGTTGCCGAGATCGATGATCTGCTTGGGCTCGCCGAAATAGACGCCACCGGTCAGCTCGCGCACGATCAATATGTCGAGGCCTTCGACCACCTCCTGCTTGAGCGAGGAGGACGCCGCCAGTGCCGGATAGCAGATGGCCGGGCGCAGATTGGCGAACAGCTCCATATCCTTGCGCAGCCGCAGCAGGCCGGCCTCCGGGCGCACTTCGTAAGGCACCGCATCCCATTTCGGACCGCCGACGGCGCCGAACAGCACCGCGTCGGCCGCCATCGCCTTGTCCATGTCGGCATCGGAGATCGCGGCGCCATGCGCGTCGTAGGCGCAGCCACCGACCAGGCCTTCGTCAGTGGCAAAACCGCTGCCGAGCTTGTCGTTCATGGCTGCGATCAGCTTCTTGACCTCGGCCATGGCCTCCGGACCGATGCCGTCACCGGGGAGCAGGAAAAGATGCTTCGTTGCCATGGAGAAACCGTCCTGGAAAGAAAATTGAACCGCGGCCTTGCTAAACGCCAAGCCGGTTGTGCGCAAGCAGGAACGCAGCGACGACGGATAACCCGATTCGTTGGCGATCCGTCGCACCCCCCTCTGGCCTGCCGGCCATCTCCCCCTCAAGGGGGGAGATTATGCGCTTAGCTGCCTTCGCCAATTTCAACGCTATAGGAGCAGCGAGACGGGCGAAGCTGCCAATCTCCCCCCTTGAGGGGGAGATGGCCGGCAGGCCAGAGGGGGGCGCTGTCCCGCCAACATCTCAAGGTCTGCACTGGGCCTAGGCGCTTGCAGGCATGTCATCACCGATGCGAAAGAATATTGACCAGCCGGCCGAACGGATCGCGCACATAGAAGCGCCGCATGCCCCAGGGCTCGTCGGCCGGTCCGTATTCGATGGTGAAGCCGGCGGTCTTCATAGCATCGAGCGCCGCATCGACGTCGTCGACCTCGATCGAGAGATCCGGCACCGGCGTGCCGGAGCCGCCTTGCGTCATGAAACTGACCTGCATCGGCATCGTTTCATCGGAGCCGTAGGTTGCGATCCAGCCAAGGTCCATCAGCACGTCGAGACCGAGCACATCCTGGTAGAAGCGTTTTGCCGCCGCGACATCCGACGTCTCGATATTGGCAACGATACGCCGGACTTTCATCGGTCCGCCTTTCATGCCGTGCGCCGCAGCGCCGTCACTTCGATCTCGATCTTCATCTCGGGCTTGTTGAGCTGGCAAACGATCATCGTCGCCGCCGGCCTGATGTCGCCGAACGTCTCGCCGAGGATCGGAAAGACCACATCCACGAAGGCCTGGTCGGTGATGTAGTAATGTGCCCGCACCACATCGGCCATCTCGAAGCCGCCGTCCTGAAGCGCCTTGGCGATCGTCGCCAGGCAATTGCGCGTCTGCGCCTCCACCGTCTCCGGCATCGTCATCGTCGCATAGTCGTAACCGGTCGTCCCCGACACAAAACACCAGTCGCCCTGCACCACAGCACGCGAATAGCCGGCGGTCTTTTCGAACGGCGAGCCGGTGGAGATCAGTTTTCGCATGGGAGGTCTCCTTGTATTGATCCGCGTCCGTCTAGCAGAGGGAAGGGGGTCCGGTCGTGGGCCAAGCCGGGCCGACCGTTGTCACGATGTGGCAAGCGCAACCTCGGAGATTGGCCAGAGCATCCCTCGCATCGTCATCCTATGGCGAAGCAAGGAGCGAAGCGACGCGGCGCAGACCATAGGATCCATGCCGCGACCTCAAAGCGTTGCAGCGGTTCAGAATTCTGCCCCGCCGCGACCTTTGACCACGGTCACGGCATGGATCCTCGGGTCAAGCCCGAGGATGACGAAGGCGTGGTGGTTGCCGACGAGCAAATACTTAGTTCGCCGCCCCCAGCGCCTTATCCAGCGCCTCCTTGACGTCGGCCGGCCATGTCGTCACCGCCGGCCACGCCTGCGGCTCGCCATTCTCGCCGCGGCGGGCGAAGTAGAGTTTGTGCTTGGCCGGGTCGACCGCCATGAAGCCGTCATTGCCGCCGCAGTCATGCGGTACGCAGCCGCTGGCATAGAACGCACCCGAGGTGGTCTTTTCGGTGCCACCGCCGACCAGCAGGCTGGTCGCCATGTCGGGCATGTCCTTGCCGAGCAGCGTCTCGGCCAGCCTGTAGACGGCCTCGTTGTGGAAGGCATCGATGATGTTCTGGTATTTTTCCGGATCGATGTCCTTCCAGTCCGTGCCGGGTTCCGGCATGTAGGTCAGATTGCCCGAAATCGTCAGCCCGTCGGTCGGCGACCACTGCAAAGCCGGCTTCTGATCCCCCGGCAACAGATAGGGCACGAAATAGATGGCGTTGTCGGACACCGCCGAGGGCGGCGCACCGCATTGGTCCTGCTCGACCATCGTGCTCTGGATGGTGCCGCCTTCCGGCTTCCAGACGATCACCGTCGCCGGCCCGCATTGATTGCCGCCGTCGCCGACATCGAACAGCGCCACCTTGATGCCGCCGACCTCGACGATTTTGTCGAAGAAGACATCATAATTGGTGGCGAGCTGCTGGCCGTCATAGGCCAGAACCTTGTCGCCGTACTGTTCCGTCTGAGTGATGGTCAGCGTGCCGCCTTCGAATGGCACAGGGGCTTGCTTGTCGTCATCGGAAGCGTCGGCGGCGTTCGTTCCCTGATCGGCAGGCGGCTGATCCGTCGCCGGAGCCTGCTGTGTGGCGGGCGTCTGGGTCTGGGCATAAGCGCTGGTCACAGGCAACAGCAAAAGAGCCAGCCCGCAAGCGCCGGCAAGAAGCGAACGTGTCATGACTGTCCCTCCATTCAGCCGCCATGAACCGGCCTGGAAGGCCAAATCCATTTGTCCGGAGTGCGCCGCTCAGGCCCAGGGGCGCTGTTCGGCGTTCCGCTTCTCGAACGAAGCGATGGCGCCGGCCTTCTCCATGGTCAGGCCGATGTCGTCGAGCCCGTTGAGCAGGCAGTGCCGCTTGAAGTCGTCGAGGTCGAATTTGACCACGCCGCCGTCCGGCCCGCGGATTTCCTTGGCCTCGAGGTCGACCGACACCGTAGCATTGGAACCGCGCGAGGCGTCGTCCATCAGCTTCTCCAGATCCTCGGGGCTGACGGTGATCGGCAGGATGCCGTTCTTAAAGCAGTTGTTGTAGAAAATGTCGGCGAACGAGGTCGAGATGACGCAGCGAATGCCAAAGTCGAGCAGCGCCCACGGCGCGTGTTCGCGCGATGAACCGCAGCCGAAATTGTCGCCGGCAACCAGGATCTGCGCCTTGCGGTAGGCCGGCTTGTTGAGCACGAAATCCGGATTTTCCGAACCATCGTCCTTGTAGCGCATTTCGGCGAACAGGCCGGTGCCGAGCCCGGTGCGCTTGATCGTCTTGAGATAATCCTTCGGGATGATCATGTCGGTGTCGACATTGACGATCGGCATCGGAGCGGCGACGCCGGTGAGCTTGGTGAATTTTTCCATGGCTTTTGCCCGTGTTTTCGTTGCGGGGGGATTGCTGAGGCACGGTTTACACAAAGCCGGAGGCAAATGAAAGGCAACCGTTTGTGCGCGGTGGCAGAAGCAGGCTGCGCGAAAACGGCTTCGAATTCGCGGCACAATGGTGCAGTCTGGCGGCCATGGCGGAAAACTCACACGTCCTCTATGCACGCGAAGCCGCGCTCGACATCGGCGAATTCCGCCGGGTGCTGGTCGAATCCGGCCTCGGCGAGACACGGCCGGTCGATGACGAAGCACGGCTACGGGCGATGCTGTCAGGCGCCAACCTGGTGCTGACCGCGCGCCTCGACGTCGAAGGCAGGCCGCTGATCGGCGTTGTCAGGGCGATCACCGACTTCTCCTGGGTCTGCTACATCTCCGAGCTCGCCGTTTCGCAATCGGCGCAGGGGCTCGGCATCGGCAAGGGCCTGATGGACGAGGCGCGCCGGCAGCTCGGTCCGTCTGTCGCCATCAGCCTGATCTCGATGCCCGACGCCGTCGGCTTCTACGAGCGCATCGGCATGAAGCGCATGGCCGACGCTTTCTGGTTCAGCCGCAAGGGCTGAGGCCTCTCTGGTTGGGGGACGGGAGAAGCGCGGCTTGCCTTCTCCCCCTGTGGGAGAAGGTGGATCGGCGCGCAGCGTCGAGACGGATGAGGGGTGTTCCAGCGAAGTGAGGCGTCGGCGTTCCCTGGAACACCCCTCATCCGTCGCCTTCGGCGACACCTTCTCCCACAAGGGGAGAAGGGAAGTTGTGCCATGCCACTCAGAACCGCTCCAACTTCCCTCGCACCTTCGCCAAAAACGCTGCCCTCGTCGCCGGAGTCGACGAGTCCATCAAATAGTGCGCCAGGAAGAATGTCCGGCACCGCGTCGCGCACAGCGCCCGCATGCCGCGCAGCAGGGTTTTACGCCCTGGCTGGCCGACGACAACGCTCCACCAGGTCGGGGCGCCGCAGGTGGTGATGACGCCGACCTTGGTGACATGCGTCATCAGCGACTTGATCCGTCCCTTGCCGGCCGGCAGCTTGAAGGCCACGTCCGTCGCCCACACCCGGTCGAGCCAGCCCTTCAGCATCGCCGGCAGTCCGTACCACCAGGTAGGATAGACGAACAGGATCGCCTCGGCCCAGTTGAGCAGCTCGAAATGCGGCTTCAGCGCCGGGTCCTGCGGCGCCTGGTCGTTGTAGGAGCGCCGCTCGTCGCAGCTCATCACCGGGTCGAATTTTTCCGCATAGAGGTCGAGCAGCCGCACCTCCCAGCCTCGTCGCGTCAGCACGTCCACGGCGGTGTCGCGTATGGCGGCGCAAAAGCTCTCGGGCACCGGATGGCAGTAGACCACCAGCGCGCGCATCAGAACGCATCCATGCTGGCCGCGACCTTGGCCATGAAGGCCTTGCGCGTGCTGTCGGTCGACAGGTTCATCGCATAGTGCGCAAGATAGCTCACCGGCGCGCCCGGTTTTACGGTGGCGCGCAGCATACGCTTGATCAGCCTGCGCGGCGGATCTCCCATCAGCATGGCGCGGAACCGGCTGCCGCCATATGTGGTCACCGCCGTAACCTTGCGAAGGTTGTGCAGCGACGGCTGCGCCTTGCCGTCGACCAGCTTGAACGACACGCCGGGCAGGAAGACGCGGTCGAAAAAGCCCTTCAGGATTGCCGGAAAGCCGTAGTTCCAGACTGGGTAAGACAGCACCAGCGCGTCGGCGCGCAGCAGGCGTTCGACGTAAGGCGCAACCGCGTCGGCCGGGCCGCGCTGGTTGTGGTAGTCCAACCTTTCCTGGCGCGTCATCCGCGGATCGAACTCTTCGGTATAGAGATCGCAGTCGTCGACCGTATGGCCCGCCGCCGTCAGGCGCTCGACGATCATCCGGTGCAGGTCGGCATTGAAGCTGGTCTCGACCGGATGGGCGTAGAGGACGAGGATGTTCACAGCGGAATATCCCGAAGGTCAGTGCGAGGCGCCCCCCTCTGCCCTGCCGGGCATCTCCCCCTCAAGGGGGGAGATTGGCTGTCACTAAGGTTTTCGCCAAACACCAGCGCTGCAAGGTTTGCGAAGCATTGAACCTGCCGATCTCCCCCCTTGAGGGGGAGATGGCCGGCAGGCCAGAGGGGGGTGGGGCACAAACCTCTCCTCATCCCGTCTTCTGCAGCCCCTTGAACAAAAAAGTCCGGCCCAACCGGTAGTCGTAATCCGGGTTCTCCCAGGCGATCATCTTGCCAGGGTTGAGCAACCCTTGCGGATCGGTCTCGCGCTTGAAGGCAAGCTGCACCGCATCCGTCTGCTTCATGCCGCCCTCTTCCAGCGTGTAGCGGTGCGGGTTGAAGATCGGGCAGCCATTCTCCTCATGCAGGCGCACGATCTCGTCGAGCCGCGCTTCGGTGGTGAACTTCACCAGCGGCAGGCCGAAGCAGGTGATGTTGCCGTCCAGGCGGACGAATTCGAGATGCGAGAAAACCTCGCCCGGAAACATCGCGTCCATCTTTTCGACCAGCGCCAGCTGGTTGGGAAAGGGATAGAGCGACTGCAGATAGGTGATGTCGGGATCGACGCGCAGCGCCCTCAGCGTGGTGTGGTTCCAGGCCAGCTCATAGGCCGGCGGCAGGCCCTTTTTCTCATCCGGCGTTGCGGCTGCGGCATTGTAGATCACCTCGCCACCAGCCCGCCGGGTGAAGGCCAGGAAGGCATCCAGCCCATGCTGCGCCACCATAACGACGCAGATGCTTTGCCCTTCGCTCAGGAATTTCTGGTGTCGCTTGAAATAGAGCTGCGGCACGGGTGCCGCTATCGGCGTGATCAGCTTGGTCAGGATGCCGTCCTGGCAGGCCAGCGCATTGCCATAGCGGGCCGCATCCATGAAAGCGTCGAAGCCGACAATGACGTCGACCCAGTCATAGGCAGCAGTCAGCGGCATCTCGACTTCCGATATGATGCCGTTGGTGCCGTAGGCGTGGGTCACCTTGTGCAGATCCTCGCCAGTCAGCTCGAGCGCTTTCGGCTCGGCCTCCATGGTCACCACGCGCAGCCGAAGCACATTGCCGAAATCGCGCAGGCCGCCGAAATTGATCGAGCCGACGCCGCCCGAACCGCCGGCGATGAAGCCGCCGATCGAGGCCGTGTTGTAGGTCGACGGCGACAGCCGCAGTTCCTGCCCGGAATGCGCCCGCGTCGCCCTGTCGATATCGGCCAAGATCGCCCCCGGCCCGGTCACGACGCGACCCGGCGAAATCGACTTGATCTCGTTCATCTCGGCAAGGTTGAGCACGACGCCGCCGGAGAGCGGCATCGCCTGGCCGTAATTGCCGGTGCCGCTGCCGCGCGGTGTCACCGGCACGCCATGGCGATGGCACGCGGCAAGCACACGGATCAGTTCGGCCTCGGTCTTCGGCGTCACGATCAAATCGCCGGTGACATGATCGAGCTGCTGCTTCAGCACCGGGCTGTACCAGTAGAAATCACGGCTCTTCTGCTGGACGATGGCCGGATTGTCGTCGACCTTCAGACCTTCCAGATCGCGCTTGAGCGCCGAAACATCCATCATTCCACCATCAGTTCGTCGAGTTCGGCATAGTCGGGCAATTGCCGGTCGATCACGCTGCCGCCGCGCACGACGATGCGATCCGATTCGGGTCGCGACAGCAATTCCGTCCAGCTTCGGCCTTTGAACACGATGAAATCGGCATCACCGCCGCTGGCCAGCGTGCCGAAGCCATCAAGCCGCATCACCTTGGCCGGTGTCGCGGTGACCGCTTGCGGCCAATCGGCGACCGGATGATCGAAATGCAGGATGCGCGTCGCCATGCGGTAGACCTCCAGCATGTCGAGATCGCCATAGGCATAGAACGGATCGCGCGTGTTGTCGGAAGCGACCGCCACCGGAATGCCCCTCGCCTTCATCTCGTGCAGCAGCGTCACGCCACGCCAGCGCGGTGTGCTGCCGTCGCCGCGCCGGTCCTGCAGATAGAGATTGCACATCGGCAGCGACACGACCGCGAGCCCGGCTTTCGCCATCTTGTCCAGCGTGTCGAGCACATCGAGGTCCGGTTGGCGCGCCAGCGAGCAACAATGGCCGACGAGTATCTTCCCTTCGAAACCGTTCCACAGCGCGGCCTCGGCGATCTTCTTCAGCGATATGGCGGAAATATCGTCGGTCTCGTCGGCATGGAAATCGAGATCGAGGCCATGCTTGATGCCTTGCGCGAAGACATGGTCGAGCAGTTCTTCGAGGTCCGGCACCATATAGGTGACGACGCCGAGCACGCCTTTGGCCGCGGCTACCCTTTTTGCCAGCCTGTCGAACCACTTTTTGTCACGCACGCCCTCGATGCCGAGCAGGCATGCGCCCTGCAATTCCATGCGGCCGCGCCATGCCTCGCGCATCGTCTCGAACACCGGCCAGGAGATCTCCTCCTGCGGCGCGACGCTGTCGATGTGGGTGCGCAGCGCCCTGGTGCCGTGCGCGTAGGCGCAGCGCAGCGAAAAATCCATGCGCCGCGCCAAATCCTCGGCGCTCCAGCGGGCGGCACGGTCGGCGCCGGTGGCGTTCAGCGCGCCCATGAAAGTGCCGTCGGGATTGGGTTTTCGCGGCCATATATGCCCCTTGTCGATATGCGTGTGGCAGTCGACGAAGCACGGCAGCACGATGCGGCCGCCAAGGTCGACGGCGTCGGCAGGCGCTTTCGATCGGCCATGCGCGGTGATGCCGGAAATCTTGCCATCGGCGACAGTGATGTCGGCAAGTGCGAAGCCATCGCTGTCAAAGGTCGCGGCAAGGCCCGGCGTGACGGATTGATGAACACGTACGCTGGCAAGGCGGTAGGAGGCAGAGGCTGGTATCAAGGGCTGCCTTTGCGCCGATCCTTCTTCAGTCATCCTAGCGCTCCTGCTTCAGTGCGCTTTCGTGCCAGCGCCGCAAAATGAGATGCGAAATCAGCGACAGCACGAGGAAGATCAGGATGCCGGTGAGCGAGATCAGGAACAGCGCCGCGAACAGCCGCGGCGCGTTGAGCCGGTAACCGGCCTCGATGATGCGCGAGGCAAGGCCGGACGACTGGCCGGTGGTGCCGGCAACGAACTCGGCCACCACGGCGCCGATCAGCGACAGGCCGCCGGCGATCTTCAGCCCGCCGAGGAAATACGGCATCGCCGCCGGCAGCCTGAGATAGCGCAATTGCTGCCAGCGCGTCGCGCCATTGAGCTTGAACATGTCGCGCAGATTGCGGTCGACGGAGTTGAGGCCGAGCGTGGTGTTGGACAGGATCGGAAAGAAGGCGACGATCCAGGCGCACAGCAGAAGCTTGGTCGTCTGATCGTTCACATAGATGTTGATCAACGGAAAGATCGCCACGATCGGCGTCACCTGCAATACGATGGCAAACGGGAAGAACGACATCTCGACCCATTTCGACTGCGCAAACAGTACTGCCAGCCCGACCCCGCCAACGACGGCAAGGAGGAGGCTGAGGAAGGTGATGCGCAAGGTGACCAGCAGCGAGGAGAACAGCAGGCCGGCATCATTGTAGAGCGTCCACAGCACCACCCCAGGACGCGGCAGGATGTATTGCGGAATCTCGTTCCACACGCAGATGCGATCCCATAGCCAGATCGCCAGGATCATGATCGCCAGCGGCAGCACCCAGCGGCCGATCCGCTCGAACCGCTCCTGGCGCACGCGGCGTGCTTCCTCGGGGTCGAGTTCGAGCACCCGCTCGTCAATGGCCGTCATGATGCGCGCCTGCTGTTGAATTGATAGCCTTGACCAGCACGTCGGAGGCCTGACGGCATAGTGCCGCATAGTCGGGCGAGGTGCGAAACGCCTCGTCGCGCGGATAGGAGGCCTCGATGGCGAGTTCGTCGAACACCCTGCCCGGCCGCGCCGCCATGACGACGACACGGTTGGACAGGAACACGCTTTCGAAGACGCTGTGGGTGACGAAGACGACCGTGAAGCGCTCGTCCTGCCACAGTTCCAAGAGATCGTTGTTGAGCTTGAAGCGGGTGATCTCGTCGAGTGCCGCGAACGGCTCGTCCATCAGCAGCACGCGCGGTTTCGTCACCATGGCCCGCGCGATCGAAACCCGCATCTTCATGCCGCCGGACAGTTCGCGCGGCACCGCGTCCTCGAAGCCCGTCAAGTGCACTCGCGCCAGCATTTCCGTTATCGCCGGTGTCGCCTTGGCGCGTGAAATGCCTTTCAGCCGAAGCGGCAGCCAGACATTGTCGAAAACATTGGCCCAGGGCAGCAGCGTCGGCTCCTGGAAGACGAAGCCGATGTTCGAACGGTCAAGCGAGCCGCCGCCGCGCCAGTCGAGCACGCCGGAGGTCGGCGTCGACAACCCGGCGATGAGCCGCAGCGCCGTCGACTTGCCGCATCCCGACGGCCCGAGCAGGCTAAGGAAATCGCCTTCCCGAATCGTCAGGTCGACGTCGCTGAGCGCCGTCACGCCGTTGGAAAACACCTTGCCGACGCCGCGCAGCGCCAGAAGCGTCGGGGCAGTACCCGACGCAGCCGGCGCTGGCGCCACTTTTTCCCTTATCATGCGGGATCGGCCTATTTCTTCAGCTCAAGCCCGACGCCCTTGTTGACGAAAGTCATTGTGTAGGCCTTCTTGATGTCGATGCCGGCTGGCGTGACCTTGGCCTTGACCATCTTGTCGTAGAAGCTTTGGATGCGCGCGTCTGTCATGGCGCCGATGCCGAGCTTTTCCGTGTCGCCGGAATCAGCCAGCCCGAACTTCTTCATCTGCTCGATCGAGAACGCGATCTGCTCGTCGCTCATGTCGGGATTGTCTTTCTTGATCATGTCGTTGGCGGCCTTGTTGTCGCCGTAGAGATATTTGTACCAGCCCTTGGCCGAGCCATCGACGAAGCACTGGACCACCTCCGGCTTCTTGTCGATCGTGTCCTGCATCACCTCGATAGTCGTCGAGTAGGTGTCCCAGCCATAGTCGGCGAGCAGGAACTGGTTCGGCACGAAGCCGCCCTCCTTCTTGACCGCGAACGGCTCTGAGGTGACGTAGCCCTGCTGGATCGACTTCTTGTTGGCGAGGAAGGGAGCGGTGTTGTAGGTGTAGGGCGCGCGCTTCGCGGCATCAAAGCCGAGTTCGATGACCATCCACTGGAAGAAGGTCTGCACGCCCTCGTCGCCCAATATGTACTGGTCGGCGTTCTTCAGGTCCTCCCATTTGTCGAGCCCCTCGCCGGGGTGGGACATGATCACCTGCGGGTCCTTCTGGAAGTCCGCGGCCACCACGCGCATCGGAATGCCTTGCTGGACGGCATCGAAAGCCGACAGCAGATTGCCGCCCATGTAGAAATCGATCTTGCCCGCCAGCAGCATCGGCCGGCCGCTGACTTGCGGACCGCCCTGCATTATGGTGACGTCGAGGCCGCAGGCGGCGTAGGTTCCGTCCGCGACGGACTGGTAATATCCGCCATGCTCCGGCTCGGCCAACCAGTTGGTGCCGAAGGTGACTTTTTCATTCGCCGCGGCGCCCAGCGTACTGGCCGCAAGCAGGGCCACCACCGCCACCGAGATCTTCTGTTTTCCGTACATCGACACCACCCTCTGTTTGCTCCGGCACGCCACGCGCCAGGCTCGACACCAAAGATTCAAGAAGCAAGACACATGCCACCAGCGCCTTGCGCCGGGACCGCCCGCCTGGACGACATTGCTATACCAAGGACGAACGGGTCATGCTGTACGAAAGGCATCGTGCCTATTTTTTGAACGCCTGTCCACAATCGCACCGGGAACATGCACCGCCATCTTGAAGGTGCAACGGGACAAGCCTTAGGCTGTGGGAAAGCCGGAGATTGCCATGTTCAAATTCCTCACCCCGAAGTCGATCAAGCCGCCCTTTGCCCGCTACAGCCACGGCGTCGAGGTGCCGCCCGGTAAACGGCTGGTGCTGTGCTCGGGCCAGGTCGCCATCACGGCGGACGACCAGATACCCGAAGACGCCGGCGCACAGGCCGAACTCTGCTTCCGCAACATCGAGGCGATCCTCGGCGAAGCCGGGCTGGGTCTGCAGGACATCGTCCGCATCAACACCTATGTCACCGACCGCGCGCATCTGCGGCCCTATATGGACGTCCGCGACCGGCTGTTTTCGAGCCCCGCGCCAGCCTCGACGCTGATGATCGTCTCGGGATTTGCCCGCCCCGAATTCAAGGTCGAGGTTGAGGCTATTGCGGCGGGGTGAGAGGGCCTAAGCGAGGCGCTACGAATCGACAGGCTGGCAATCTGAAGCTACACCACACACCAAAGTCTGCGCTGCCCCTCATCCGCCTGCCGGCTCCTTCTCCCCGTATAGTGACGGGGAGAAGGGTGAAGCTCCAACGCTGGCGATCCCCCCTCTCCCCGTTTTTCACGGGGAGAGGGTAAGGGTGAGGGGCAGTGCCGACGTTAGATCAATTCCGTCGAGGCTCGAAAATGAACGACGTAAAAAAACGTGTGTGGTGGGGCGACTACCGGACCACCGAATACGCCTCGATCGATCCGGAGGCGACGATTGCCGTTCTGCCGGTGGCGGCGATCGAGCAACATGGGCCGCATCTGCCGGTTTCGACCGACACCACGATCATGAACGGCATGCTCGACACTGTGATTTCCCGCCTGCCCGACGATCTCGACATCCGCATCCTGCCGGTCCAGGCAGTGGGCAAATCCAACGAGCATCTGCACGCACCGGGCACCCTCACACTGCCGGCAACGACGCTGATCGAAGCCTGGACCGAACTCGGCCTGTCGATCGCGCGCGCCGGCGTGCGCAAGCTAGTCGTCGTCAATTCGCATGGCGGCAACGAAGAGATCATGGGCATCGTCACGCGTGAATTGCGCGTGCGCGAAAACATGCTTGCCGTGAAGACCAGCTGGCAACGTTTTGGCCGCCCGGCCGGCATGTACACCGAACTCGAGGACCGCCACGGCATCCATGGCGGCGATGTCGAGACCTCGCTGATGCTGCATTTCCGGCCGGACCTCGTTGACATGGGCAAAGCCGACAATTTCGTTTCCAACGTCGCCAAGGCCGAAAAGGGATTCTCGCTGCTGCGCCACACCGGCACCCACGCCTTTGCCTGGATCGCCAGCGACCTGAACCCGAATGGCGTGGTCGGCGATGCCAGCATCGCGACGGCGGAGAAGGGCCGGCTGACGGCAGAATATCAGGCCGATGGTTTCATTGGTCTGCTCAGGGATGTGCGCAAGGCAAAGCTTGCGGAGTGGTTGAGGTAGCCTCCAAACCAGTGGCCTGGCATCGAAAGGCAAGCGCTGTAGTCGCTATTCCAGATCCTCTTGAACAAAAGAGGCGAAGGAGCCGGATCAGACAATCGCGCTTTCGCCCCGGAGATTTCCGCACAAGAGATTTTGACAAACTTTGCCAAAATGGACCATACTGGACGGGATATGGAGGCCAGTATGGCAACAATGAACGTGTCATTGCCCGACCCGATGAAGGATTGGGTTGAGGCGCAAACCGAAACGGGCCGCTACGCCAACGCGAGCGACTATGTGCGCGATTTGATCCGTCGGGATCAGGAGCGCAATGACAAGATTGCCGCCATGCAGCGCTTTGTCGATGATGGCTTGAAGAGTGGCATCGGCAATCGATCCAGGGACGCGCTTTTCACGGAGGCGGTTAAACGCGCTGAAAAGCCATCCGGCAATGGGTAGTGGGATTTCGCCTTTCTTTAGCCGCGGAAGAGGACATCGTCGGTATTGCCGAGCAAGGGGTGCGCCTGTTCGGCGCCGCGCAGGCCAGACAGTATCATGACGAGTTGTTCGCGATCTTTGACCTGATCGCTGCCAGTCCCCGAATAGCGCGGGAGCGGCTTGAATTGAGGCCACTGATGCGTATCCATCCCTTCAAGGCCCATCTTGTCGTCTACCGGATCGAAGCCGACGGCGACGTGTTCATTGTCCGGGTGCGCCACGGGCATGAGGATTGGGCGAATGGAGGCACTCGATAATCGACCAACGATATATGGGCACAGCTAGCTGTCGATCCTTAGCGCAAAGGGCGTGCCCTGAAAAGCATCCGCACCGCGCCCGATCGATTCGATCGCCTCGATCATGCGGCCGTTGCGATCAAGCAAAGCGTCGGCCACCGCGATCAATCGCGGATTGGGTGTCGCCGAGGGCGACAGCGCCCGCAGCGTCTGCGCCAGTTCGGCCTCGTCACGCTTCGGCGCCAGTGCTGCCGCGATGATATAGGCCGAAGCCGTCGAGCGGCTGATGCCGGCATAGCAATGCACGAGCATCGGCCTTGCCCGGTCCCACCGGCGCGCGAAATCGAGCAGATTGCGGACATGCTCCTCGCCCGGCATGGTCATGCCGTCCTGCGCCACCGCGATGTCGTGCATGACCAGATGCAGGTGGTTCTCCCGGGTGATCGACGCCGGCCGCACCACCTCCGTGCCGGCTGCAAGCAGCGACAGCATGCGGTCGGCCCCGGTCCTGGCCACCGTTTCCTCGATCTTTGCCAAAGAACAGACGTGGATCATTGTTTCAAATCCTTCGATTGATCCTCGCGCCGCGACGCCCATTCGGCAAGGGCGGATTCGAGCCGCTGCCACTCCAGCTCACTCCCCGGCAGGCCCGCGCGCAGGACACTGGGCCGGTCAGAAAAATGGCGAAGCAGGATGCCGCGCTCGCCAAGCGCCGAAAACAGATCGGCGGCATCCAGCAGACGAAGGAAACGGTATAGGGTGGTGCCGCCCACAACGGGAACGTCGAAGCGGCCGAACAATACATCGAGCCGAGCCGATGCATCCGCAAGGGATGCCCGCATCTCATCCTGCCAACCGATATCGGCAAGCGCGCGGATGCCGTATTCCAGTGCCGGGCCGGCGACGGCCCATGGTCCGAATTGCGTTTCCAACCGCTCGACCGTCGCCATGTCGGAAAGCGCAAAGCCGAGCCGCACGCCGGCCAGACCGAAGAACTTGCCGAACGAGCGCAGCACGACGATGCCGCCCTGGCCGACATCGCCCGCGAGGCTGTGCTCGCGCGGGCCGACATCCATGAATGCCTCATCGACAACCAGCAGCCCGCCCTTGGCGCGCAATCCGGCGGCCAGCGCCAGCAACCGGTCGCGCTCGATAACACGTCCATCCGGATTGTTCGGATTGACGACGATGGCAAGGTCGGCCTCCGCAAGCGCCTCGAAATTATCGACCTCCGCGACCTGGTGCCCAGCGATCGCCGCAGCGCGGGCATGTTCGGCATAGGTCGGACCCAGCACCAGCGCCTTGCCAGGCGCGATCAGCGATGCGACGCGCGGCAACAGTATCTGCGTGCCGGGTGCCGCCACGACGTTGGCTGGTGAAGGCGCGCCGTAAGTACTGGCCGCGATCTCTGTCAGGTCGCGCGTGCGCGCGGCTTCCGGCAATCGCGACAGCGAGGTAGCGGGCAGGTCGAAAAGCGGATAGGAGTGCGGATTGATACCGGTCGAGAGGTCGACGAAAGGCTGCAGGGCGTTGGGGAAAAGCGCCCTCGCCCGGCCAAGACTTCCACCATGGTCCACCACCGCCCCATCAAGAAGCTTCATGTCAGTTCTGATCGCTTTCCTGTCATTGGCCGTCGAATTCGCCCTCGGTTACCCCGATTGGCTGTTTCGCGCCATCGGCCATCCGGTGACGTGGTTCGGCAGGCTGATATCCTTTCTCGACCGCAGGCTCAACCACGCCGCTGATCCCGACGCGCTGCGTCGCAAGCGTGGTGTCCAGGCGTTGCTGGTCATCGTGCTGGTGCCGGCGACGATCGGCCTCGGCGTGCAGATCCTGTTCTGGTTCGTTCCCATGGGTCTGATCGTCACGGCCCTTCTGGCAACATCGCTTCTGTCGCAGAAGAGCCTCTACGAACACGTCGAGGCCGTCGCTGACGCACTCGACACCGGCGGTCTCGCCCTGGGCCGCGTTGCTGTCTCGCGGATAGTCGGCCGGGACCCCGAAACGCTGGACAGAGCCGGTATCAGCCGCGCGGCGATCGAGAGCCTGGCCGAGAATTTTTCCGACGGCATCGTTGCCCCCGCCTTCTGGATCGGCGTCGGCGGGCTGGCCGGCGGCGCCGCCTACAAGGCCGCCAACACCGCCGATTCGATGATCGGCCACCGCACCCCGCGCCACGAGGCGTTCGGCTGGGCGGCCGCGCGCTTCGACGATTGGATCAACCTGCCGGCCTCGCGGCTGACGGCGCTGCTGATCGTGCTGGCTGCATTCCTCGTCAAAGGCGCTGATGCGAAAAACGCCTGGCATGCGGTTTGGCGCGACGCGAAAAAACACCGCTCGCCCAATGCCGGCTGGCCGGAAGCGGCGATGGCCGGTGCGCTCGGCCTGGCGCTCGCCGGGCCGCGCAGCTACGGCGGCGTGCTGGTCGACGACGTCTTCATGGGCGAAGGCGGCCGCCGCGAAGCCGACAGCATCGATATAAGGCGGGCGCTGAAACTCTACCGCGTCGCCGATTATCTGCTGATCGCGCTGTTCGGGCTGATTTCGGTCATCGTCATTGTTGTGACCTAACCTCACCCTCCCCCTTGTGGGGAGGGTCGGCGCGCAACGCCGGGTTGGGGGTGCGGCGCCGACCCCCACCCCGCTCCGCTTCGCGGATCGACCCTCCCCACAAGGGGGAGGGTAA
>SAKE01000052.1 GCA_004017275.1 Mesorhizobium sp.
CCACCGCCACCGCCACCGCCACCGCCATTGCCGCCGGCTTGGGCGCTGGCGGCATGTATCCCGGGAATGGAATCGTTGAAGGCAATTTGATAGGGAGCGACGGTCAGCGCCAGCGCGGCCGCCAATATGAGCGCCAGCCGGCAACAACGGGTCGTGACCGATGTGTGCATCGTGATCTCCGACGATTGAGCCCGGCGCGCCCTACCCCAACGTGCAGTTGCAACCAACATCGCCGAAAGACGTGGTGCCCGGAAGCGACCTCCGACCGTTGCGGTTGTCCCCCAGGACCTTTGCAAGCGCAAGATTGGACTAAAGTCCTATGCTTGTGCTACATTAGCTCCTTATGAACGGCGTCGCGACCGTCATCGCCGACGGGAGACTGGCTTTCCCGGAGCCTGACGACGGCAGACGCCGAACATCAAGTCACCTCCGCCGGGGGCGGCGGAGGTGACTTGTCAGGCTGGCCGCGCCTGCGTCACAAAGCCCGGAGACGATTGAAATCGTTCGCTGTGGCCGGACGCTCGACAATCGTGCGGCCGAGGGCATCCTTCATCTCAAAACGACCGTTCTTGATCTCTTCCCTGATGCCGTCGAGATGCTCGACCTCGATCTTGCTGCCGTCCACATCGACCTTGTCGCCGGTAGCCTCGTTGACATGATGGCTGGCGCCGTTGGCGCCCTTGCCGGACCCGGAATTGGCAGTTCCGCCGTGATCGTCACTGGCGCCACCGTTTCCGCTGCCGCTGTTGCTGTTGCTCCCACCACCGCCATGTCCGCTGTCCTTGGCATACGCGCTCGCGGCAGCGATGCCGGAGGCGGACCCATGCAAGGCAAGGTGACAGGGGACGATGGCCAAAGCCAGTGCCGTCAACGCCCTCAGCGCCAGCCGACAAGAACGGGCTGTGATCGATGCGCGCATCTCGATCTCTTCTTCATCGGTCGATGCCGGCGTTTGCCGGCGGCCGACCATTGCCTACATCGCCGCTCCGCGGAACCGGCCCACGACCGATGCGGCGCCGGCAGGGACCTTTGCCGGCTTGAACAGGGACCTATGTCCCTGGTGGCGCGGTTGGATCGTGGATGGCGGTTGAAAGCGGCTTGCAATGTCACGAAAGTGTGATCCGGCGATTATAAGGGGTTGAACAGGCAACACGCTCCAGCCATCCCCAAAGCCAGAGGCAAAGCCCCAATGACCGAACAGCGCTCCCCCGACGCCCGATTCCGCACCAGCCTGCTCGAGGAAAACGACGGCCCGGCCACCAATCCCACCGACAACCGCACCATGGGCGAGATCGTCGCCGCGCGCTTCTCGCGTCGTGGCTTCCTCAAGGGTTCGCTGGCCGTCTCGGCCATCGCCGCAACCGTCAGCCCGCTGGCACTGATCAGCGCCGACGAGGCCCGCGCCGCCGAAGGGTCGGCCTTCGCGTTCGACGAGCTGGAAGCCGGCATCGACGACAAGCATCATGTCGCGCCGGGCTACGATGCCGACGTGCTGCTGCGCTGGGGCGATCCGCTGTTCGCCGATTCGCCGCAGTTCGACCCGACGAAACAGTCGGCGCAGGCCCAGGCGAAACAATTCGGCTACAACAACGACTATGTCGGCTACCTCCCGATCGACGGTTCAGCCGAACACGGCCTGCTGGTCGTCAACCACGAATACACCAACCCGCATCTGATGTTCCCGGGCATCGTGAAGATCGTCGAGAAGGACGGCAAGAAGTCGGCAGAGGTCGCGCCGCTGTCGAAAGAGCAGGTCGACGTCGAGATGGCGGCCCATGGCGGCACCATCATCGAGATCCGCAAGGTGTCAGGCAAATGGCAGGTGGTGCGCGACGGCAAGCTAAACCGCCGCATCACCTCCAACACCGAAATGGAGCTGTCCGGTCCGGTAGCCGGCCATGACCGGGTCAAGACCAACGCCGATCCGTCCGGCACCAAGGTGTTCGGCACTTTCAACAATTGCGCCGGCGGCGTCACGCCCTGGGGCACCTATGTGATGGCCGAGGAAAACATCCACGGCTATTTCTCCGGCGAACTGCCGGAAGGCCACAAGGAAGCCGCCAACTACAAGCGCCTGGGCATCCCCGAGGGCGCCTATGAGTGGGCGGCGCATTACGACCGTTTCGACCTCGCCAAGGAGCCGAACGAGGCCAATCGCTTCGGATGGATCGTCGAGGTCGATGTCAGCGATCCGACCTCGACGCCGAGGAAGCGCACCGCCATGGGCCGCTTCAAGCATGAAGGCGCCGAATCGATCGTCGCCAGGGATGGCCGCGTCGTCTTCTATCTCGGCGACGACGAGCGCTTCGACTATGTCTACAAGTTCGTCACCACTGGTATGTTCAATCCCAACGACCATGCCGCCAACAAGGACCTGCTCGACGACGGCACGCTGCATGTCGCCAAGTTCGCCGAGGACGGCTCGGTCGAGTGGCTGCCGATTGTCTTCGGCCAAGGCCCGCTGACGGCGGAAAACGGCTTTGCCAGCCAGGCCGACGTGCTGATCGAGACACGTCGCGCCGCCGATTTGCTCGGCGCCACCAAGATGGACCGCCCCGAGGACATTCAGCCCAATGCCGTCAACGGCAAGGTCTATGTCATGCTCACCAACAATTCGAAGCGCAAGGCCGACCAAATCGATGCCGCCAACCCGCGCGCCGAAAACGCCTTCGGCCATATCATCGAGATATCGGAGGACGGCGGCGATTTCGCCGCTGCCAAAGGCAAGTGGGAAGTGCTGTTGAAATGCGGTGACCCGGCGGTTGCCGATGTCGGCGCCACCTTCTCCACGGCAACGACGGCCAATGGCTGGTTCGGCATGCCCGATAATTGCGCGGTCGATTCGGCCGGGCGTCTCTGGGTCGCCACCGACGGCCAGGGTCCGAAAGCCACCGGCCGCACCGACGGCCTGTGGGCGGTCGACACGGAAGGCGCGGCGCGGGCGACCTCGAAACTGTTCTTCCGCGTGCCGATCGGCGCCGAAATGTGCGGTCCGCTGTTCGCGCCCGATGATCAGACCGCCTTCGTCGCGGTCCAGCATCCGGGCGACGGCGGCGAGGATTGGGAAGCGTTCGGCCGCCCGTCCTACTACGAGGATTTGTCGACGCGCTGGCCCGACTTCAAGCCCGACATGCCGGTGCGGCCGTCGGTGGTCGCGATCACCAAGCAGGGCGGCGGGAAGATCGCGGTCTGATTGCCCATCGACGCTGGTAGAATTGACGGGGAGGCCAAGGGTTCGTTCGCGAAATCAGCGTGAAGCACGCGATTGCTGGGAAAGACCGGCGGACCCTGCAATCCGTTTGGCGATCGCCTTGGCCAGGATGCCGGCATTGGCGAAGCAGCCGCGGATGCTTGGCCGCATGCCGGTGAACCACAGGCCGGGCAATTTCGGATCGGCTTGGCCGCCGTTGAAGAGCGGAACGCCCTTGCCGTCGAGCACGCCGAGCTTGCCGACCATGGACTCCAGTCCGGTGCGGTAGCCTGTCGCGGCAATGACGATGTCGGGGTAGATCAGGCTGCCATTGGCGAGGATGACGCCGTCGCGGGTGAATTCCCGTATCGCCGGCACGACGGTTATCTTGCCGGCTTTGATAGCGCTGACGGCGCCATCGTCGGCGGCGATCGCGGTGTAGTCCGATGTCAGCCGGCTGGCGCCGCCCGATAGTGCGGGCGGCATGCCGAATTTGGTCAGGTCGCCGAAAACAAGGCGCTGCGTTGCCGCCATCACCGCATCGGCGACCCGCAACGGCAAGCGCGCCATGAGCGGCGAAAGCCGGTGCACGGCGATCTTGGCGATCCGTTTGGGCAGGAGAGCGGGTCCGTTGCGCGCCGACAGCCAGATGGCCGCCGTGCCTATGCCGGCCAGATGATTGAGCGCGTCGAAGCCGGAGTTTCCGGCGCCGACGACCAGCACCTTCTGGCCCGCATAGGCCTGCGCATCGCCGAAATCCGCCGAATGGACGATGCGTCCGGTGAAATCCTTCATGCCTTTCCATTCGGGAATGAACGGCTGCCTGTCGCGGCCGGTGGCGATGACGACATTGCGGGCCAGGCGCGGTCCGGCGCTGGTCCGCAGCGCCCAGTGATCGCCCTTGAAGGCGATCTCTTCGACAGCGACGCCAAACTGCACCGGCAGCCGGTTTTCCTCCCTGAAATCATTCATATGGCGGATGACGACTGTCCTGTGCGGGAAGGCAGGGGTGCCGGGGGGATAGGCAAGACCGGGCAAAGACGAGAGGTCGCGATGGGTGTTGAGATGCAGCTGCTGGTGCCGCCGGTGCCAGGGCTCGGCCAGCCGGCTTTCCTTTTCCAGGATCGCCGTCGGCACGCCGGCGTTCATCAAGGCATGCGCAACAGCCAGTCCGGCAACACCGGCACCGACGACGATCGCCGGCTCGACCGTTATCGGCAGGTCCGCGATTGATCTCATCGTCGTATCAGCCATTCACTCTCTAGTCCCATTCGACCGTCCTGCCGCAAGGCTCGCAGGGCGCTGTAACCGTTTGATCCCGCGCAGGAACCATATCGCAAACCGCTGCTGATTTTCGAGCCATGCGCCGGGTGGTGTTGCGCACTATATGGCATATGCGCGATATCAGCGGTAATCAGGTCGCGGCAATGTGATTGATTCGAGGCCCTGGGGGTGGCGGGTCTCTGCTATCCCCCACGCGCATGCCCGAAATCGGGTTCGATTTTCGCGGTCATGCGCAGAATTAAAGTGTTACAGCAGCTTTGCGCGTCTCGAACGCACGGCGCTGTGGCGGCGCGCGGAATCTCGACCATGCCCTCCTTGCGGATCTATTTCGACAACATCCTTGAGGGCGCCGCGCCCAAAGTCGAGCGGCAGGCGCTGACCCATGTCGAACGGCTGGCAATTGTCCAGCGCCACGGCGACTTCTCGCTCGCCTATTCCACCGCCGTGCAGAACAAGCTTTCCTATTTCGGCGACGCCGACGGCTACATCGCCTTCGGCACCAAGATGAAGCATCATTTCGCGCTCGGCGATCCGGTGGCGGCTCCGGCTCGTCGGCCCGACTATATCAGACGCTTTGTCGAGAGCGCCGGCAGTCCGTGGTTCGTGCAGATCGGCGAGGCGACCGCGCGGGTGCTGGCCGGGCTCGGCTATAAGATCAATCGGTTCGGCATCGACACCCGTCTCGCCTTGCCCGAGCATGATTTTTCCGGAAAGCGCAACGAGACCGTGCGCTACTCCGAGCGCTGGCTGTCGAAGAAGGGCTTTTCGTTCGAAGAGGACAAGCGCACGATCCATCTCGACGAGATCGCCCGGCTTTCGCAAAACTGGCGCGGCGACCGCATCGTCAAGCGCTGGGAGATGGGCTTTCTCAACCGCCCGTTCGCCAACCATCTCGGCACCGACATGCGCCGTTTCGTCCTGCACGGTCCCGATGGCGAACTGGTCGCTTTGCTCGACTTCGACCCGCTGTTCCGCGACGGCAAGGTGATCGGCTACACCACCGCCTTCAAGCGCAAGCATATCGATGCCTCGCCGCATGCCGAGATCGGCCTGACCAAATTCGCCGTCGACCGTTTTCGCGAAGAGGGCATCTCGGTGGCCACGCTCGGCCTGTCGCCGCTCGTCGATACCGGCCCGAGCGGATTTGTCGAAAGCGATTTCTGGCGCAACACCTTCGAGCGCGCCTACTCTTCGCCATGGGTCAACCGCCGCAGGTTCAATTTGCAGGGCCAGGCGGCGTTCAAGCGCCGCTTCCACGGTGTCGAGGAGCCGGTCTATATCGCCTTCCGCGAGGGGAGCTATATCGAGATGCTGGGGTTGCTGCGGCTGGTCAAGGCGATCTAGATCCGCGGGACCTGGGTCAGTTCCTCAGCCGATAACCCGTCTTGAATATCCAGGCGACGATGGCGATGCAGACAGCCAGGAAAACAACCGTCATGCCGAGGCTGATGCCGACCGACACGTCGGACTTGCCGTAGAAGCTCCAACGGAAGCCGCTGATCAAATAGACCACCGGGTTGAACAAAGTCACCGTGCGCCAGATGCTGGGCAGCATGTTGATCGAATAGAAGCTGCCGCCGAGGAAGGTCAGCGGGGTGATGATCAGGAGCGGCACCAGCTGCAATTGCTCGAAGCTTTTCGCCCAGATGCCGATGATGAAGCCGAACAGACTGAAGGTCACCGCCGTCAGCACCAGGAAGGCGATCATCCAGAGCGGATGCAGGATGGTGAGCGGCACGAACAGCGAGGCGGTGGCCAGGATGATCAGGCCGAGGATGATCGACTTGGTCGCCGCCCCGCCGACATAGGCGATGACGATCTCCAGATAGGAGACCGGCGCCGACAGCAATTCGTAGATCGAGCCGACGAATTTCGGGAAATAGATGGCAAAGGAGGCGTTGGAGATCGACTGCGTCAGCAGCGACAGCATGATCAGCCCCGGCACGATGAAGGCGCCGTAGCTGATGCCGTCGATCTCGGTGATGCGCGAGCCGATGGCCGAGCCGAAGACGACGAAATACAGCGACGTCGAGATGACCGGCGAGACGATGCTCTGCAGCACGGTGCGGAAGGCACGCGCCATTTCCATCCGGTAGATCGCCCATACCGCACGCAGGTTCATGGCTCTCTCCTCACCAGATTGACGAAGATCTCCTCGAGCGAGCTGTTTTTCGTGTCGATGTCGCGGAACTGGATGCCGCCGGCCTCGAGATCGCGCATCAGCGAGGCGACGCCCGGCCGCTCGGCCTGGTTGTCATAGGTGTAGGTCAGCTGCCCGCCATCCGGCGACAACTCAAGCGCATAATGCGAGAAAGCCTCCGGAATTGCCGTCAGCGGACTACGCAGTTCCAGCACCAGCCGCTTGCGGCCGAGCTTGCGCATCAGCTCGGCCTTGTTCTCGACCAGGATGATCTCGCCGCGGTTGATGACGCCGACGCGGTCGGCCATCGCCTCGGCTTCCTCGATGTAGTGTGTGGTGAGGATGATGGTGACGCCGTCCTCGCGCAGCCGGCGCACCATGGCCCACATGTCCTGGCGCAGCTCGACATCGACGCCGGCGGTCGGCTCGTCCAGGAACAGGATGCGCGGCTCGTGCGACAGCGCCTTGGCAATCATCAGCCGTCGCTTCATGCCGCCCGAGAGCGTGATCGCCTTGGCGTCCTTCTTGTCCCACAGCGACAGGTCGCGCAGCACTTTTTCGACGAAAGCCGGGTTGGCAGGTCTGCCGAACAGGCCGCGGCTGTAGTTGACGGTGGCCCAGACGCTCTCGAAGGCATCGATGGTCAGTTCCTGCGGCACCAGCCCGATCAGGCCGCGCGCGGCGCGGTAATCCCCGTTAATGTCGTGGCCGTCGACGGTGACGGTACCCGACGAGCGGTTGACGATGCCGCAGACGATCGAGATCAGCGTCGTCTTGCCGGCGCCATTGGGGCCAAGCAGCGCGAAAATCTCGCCGCGCTGGATGTCGAGATTGACTTCCTTGAGCGCGGCAAAACCGGTGGCGTAGGTCTTGGAGACCCCGGAAATGGACAGGATGGAGGGCATGGATGAAACGGCTGCTTGAAAGAGGTCCCCTGATATAGGCCGAATGTCGGTGTGTGCAACCGTAAGTCAATGGCGCTGCTGACAGTTGTCGACGGTCGTTGCGGCGCGGCGGCACGCATGCGTCATATTGGCAAGGCGCTGCGGCGTTCCGCCTCGCGGCGGGACGCCGCTTTGACCAGGACCGGCTTGCGCCCTATTCTTCAACCATTAGAAGCAGCCGGAGCCCACCATGGACCCGCTCATCCTGTCGCGCATGCAGTTCGGCGCGAATATTTCGTTCCATATATTGTTTCCCACGATCACCATTGCGCTTGGCTGGGTGCTGCTTTTCTTCAAGCTGCGCTACAACGCGACCAATGATTCCGCCTGGATGCGCGCCTATTTCACCTGGGTGAAGGTGTTCGCGCTGTCGTTTGCCATGGGCGTGGTGTCGGGCGTCACCATGAGCTTCCAGTTCGGCACCAACTGGCCGCATTACATGGAAAAGGTCGGTAACATCGCCGGGCCGCTGCTGGCCTACGAGATCCTCACCGCCTTCTTCCTCGAGGCGGCCTTCCTCGGCATCATGCTGTTCGGCTTCCGCCGCGTCTCCAACCGCATCCACACGCTGGCGACGGTTCTGGTGGCCGGCGGCACCACCCTCTCCGCCTTCTGGATCATCGCGCTCAATTCCTGGATGCAGACGCCGGCCGGCTTCGAGATCCGCGACGGCGTGGCGCACGCAGTCGACTGGTGGGCGATCGTCTTCAACCCGTCGATGCCCTACCGGCTGGTGCATATGCTGCTCGCCTCCGGCCTGACGGTGTCGTTCCTGATCGCTGGCCTGTCGGCGCTGCGCTACCTCACCGGCGACCGCTCGGAATCGATGTGGAAGGCGCTGCGCACCGGCGTCTTCACGGCGGCGATCCTGATCCCGATCCAGATTTTTGCGGGCGACCAGCATGGGCTGAACACGCTGGAGCATCAGCCGCAGAAGATCGCGGCCATGGAGGCCAACTGGAACACCGGCCCCAACGTGCCGTTGGTGCTCTTCGCGCTGCCGGACGAGGCCGCCAAGGAAAACAGGTTCGAGATCGCCATTCCCGACGGCGCCAGCGTCGTGCTGCGACACAGCACCAGCGGCATCGTGCCGGGGCTGAACGACTATCCCGGCAATCATCCGCCGGTCTTTCCAATCTTCTGGAGCTTCCGCATCATGGTCGGCACGGGCGTCCTGATGCTGCTTGTCTCGTGGTCGGCGGCCTTCTTCCTCAAGCGCCGGCACAGCCTGCCGAAGCCGCTCGCCATGCTGATGGTGCCGATGGCGCTGTCGGGCTGGCTGGCGACGCTGGCCGGCTGGTACACCACCGAGATCGGCCGCCAGCCCTGGCTGGTGACCGGGGTGCTGAAGACCGCCGACGCGGTCGGTCCGGTGGCCGGCAGCCATGTCGCGCTGACGCTGACCATCTACCTCATTCTCTATGTGCTTTTGCTGATCGCCTATCTCGGCGTGCTGGTGCACCTGGCGCTGAAGGCGGCGAAGGACGGCGACAACTCGCCGCTGCCCGGCGTGCTCAACGCGCCGATGTCGCAGCCGGCAGCGGGGGAGTAAGAAAATGAGCTTCGACTGGCCAACCGCGCTCCCCTTGATCTTCGCCGGCCTGATGGGCCTCGCCATCCTGATCTACGTCATTCTCGACGGGTTCGATCTCGGCATCGGCATCCTGTTCGCCGCGGCGCAAGATGCCGAGCAGGATACGATGATCGCCGCGATAGGCCCGTTCTGGGACGCCAACGAAACCTGGCTGGTGCTGGCCGTCGGCCTGCTGCTGGTCGCCTTCCCGCTGGCGCATGGCGTCATCCTGACCGCGCTCTACATTCCGGTGTTCGTGCTTCTGGTCGGGCTGATCCTGCGCGGCGTCGCCTTCGATTTCCGCGCCAAGGTGCCGACCGAGCGCAAGCACCGCTGGAACCGTATCTTCTTCCTCGGCTCGCTCATCGCCTCGCTGGCGCAGGGCTATATGCTGGGCGTCTATGTGCTCGGCCTCGATGTCGGCTTCGGCGGCGTGGCGTTCGGCGTGCTGGTGGCGTTCTGCCTGGCCGCCGCCTACGCGGCGATGGGTGCCGCCTGGGTGATCTACAAGACCGAAGGCGAGTTGCAGAAGAAGGCGGTGCGCTGGCTGCGCACGACGCTAGTGCTGACCGCGCTCGGCATGGCGGCGGTGTCGCTGGCGACGCCCTTCGCCAGCCCGCGCATCTTCGACAAATGGTTCGTCTGGCCGGCGATGCTCTATCTGTCGCCGCTGCCGATCCTGTCGGCCCTGTTGTTCCTGTGGCTGTGGCGGCAAACCTTCCACCTGCCGAAGCCCGGCGATCGCCATTCGCTGACGCCGTTCCTGACGCTGGCCACCATCTTCGCGCTCGGCTTTGCCGGCCTGGCCTGGTCGTTCTACCCGTTCGTGGTGCCGGATCGCCTGACCATCTGGCAGGCGGCTTCCGCGCCGGAAAGCCTGGCCATCATCCTGGCCGGCACCGTGGTCGTGCTGCCGGTCATCATCTTCTATTCGTTCTATGCCTATCGCGTGTTTGGCGGGAAGGCGACGGATTTGACGTATGATTGAACAGCCAACGCGAGGCGCCCCCTCTGGCCTGCCGGCCATCTCCCCCTCAAGGGGGAGATTACGCGCTTAGTTGCTTTCGCCAATTTTCGACACAGTAGGAGCAGCGAGACGGGCGAAGCTGCCGATCTCCCCCCTTGAGGGGGAGATGCCCGGCAGGGCAGAGGAGGGGCGCTGTCCCGCCGGCGTCTCCTTCGAGAGAACTCAATTGCTCGCCGACTGCACCAGCACCGGCTTGTCGCTGTACAGCGCCGGGAACAGCGCCTTCAGGTTCGCCACCTTGGGCAGGTCGTTGTAGACGATGTAGGGATAGGTCGGGTTCAGCGTCAGAAAATCCTGATGATAATTCTCGGCCGGATAGAAGGTCTTGCCGGTTTCCAGCGTGGTGACGATCGGCTGCGGAAACACCTTGGCTTGGTCGAGCTGGGCGATGTAGCTCTGCGCGATCTCCTTTTGCGCATCGTTTTCGGCAAAGATCGTCGAGCGGTACTGCGTGCCGGAGTCCGGACCCTGGAAATTGAGCTGGGTCGGATTGTGGGCGACCGAGAAATAGACCTGCAGCAACTGGCCATAGGTCACCTCGGACGGATCATAGGTGATCTCGACGGATTCGGCATGGCCGGTGCGGCCTGAGCCGACCGTCTCGTAGATGGCGGTGTCCTTGTCGCCGCCGGTATAGCCGGAGACGGCCTTGGTGACGCCCTTGACGTGCTGGAAAACGCCCTGCACGCCCCAGAAGCAGCCGCCGGCGAAGATTGCCTTTTCGCTGCCGGCAGAAGCCTTTTCGTCCAGTGCCGGCGGCGGGATCTTCACCGCATCCTCGGCGGAAATCGCCGGCGTCAGCCAGAAGGCGGCGCCAGCGGCGGCAAGTGCCAGGGCAGCGAGCGCGCCTTTGACAAAGTCGAACGACCGGTTGGAAATCTTGATGTCGGTCATGGTTGCACTCCTCATGGCTTCCATTGGGATCAGTCTATTGCATCAGCTACGGCGGCGCGACGCACGAGTTGCGGCACGGGCTCACATTCGCGTGCGCCGGATGAGCGAAATCTTACCGTCAGCGCTGCCCCTCACTGTCCTGCCGGACATCTCTCCCCGTAGAACGGGGAGAGAGGGACTGGCCATACGCCGGCATTCATCCTGCGACGCCGATGATTGGCGAAACCGGCGATGAGAGCCCCTCTCCCCGTCCCTATACGGGAAAGGATGCCGGCAGGCAGGTGAGGGGCAGCGCCAAGGGCCGCCGTTGTAGTGGACGGCTGCGACGCAGCAGAATTAGTTTGCCGGCTTCATGGCATCGGTTGCCGGTTTCATCGCGTCAGCCGCCGGCTTCATGGAATTGGTGGCCATCGGGTCGGCAGGCTTCATGGCGTCCGTGGCCGGCTTCATGGCATCCGTGGCAGGCTTCATGGCATCGGCGGCGGGTTTCATCGCATTCGCGGCCGGCTTCATCGCGTTGGTCGCGTCGTCGGCGCGGGCGATGCCGCCAGCAAACAGCGCTGTCGAGCACAAAGCGAGAGCGAGCGCCGGCAGCGTCAGGCGGGAAGTGATCATGATATTCTCCTTGGGGTGGTCTTGGGAGGCTCGCACGTTCAGCGGCCGGGTGGTTGCGGCGCCGCTTGTGCGGCGTTGCGCAGGTTTTGGCGCATGATCCGGTCGGGACCATGCCCCGGTGAACTCTAATTGGTGGCGGCGGCCAGGATCGGCCCGCCACCGGGCGACTGCACCAGCACCGCGGTGCTCAGGCCGCCGGATGCGGCCGGCAGCGGATAGGCCGTGACGTCCCCGGTCCAGCTGCCGAGTTTTTCGAGCGCGTGCACGACATTGGCGTGCGGCAGCGTGCGGCCGGTGTTTTCGCCACGCGCCACCGGCACCTCGACGACGCCCTTGGCATAGCGCACCAGCCAGACATCGGCCCGGCCGGCCGGGGCGTTGCCGGCGCCGATGCTGATTTTGCCACCATCGAGCGACAATGACGGGCCGCTTGTTTGGCCGCTCACAGAGATCAGCTTTTCTATCTCGCCGGGCGCGGCGCCGACGACATCGGCATGGCCGTTGACCACCACTTGCGGCGTGAACGGGCCGTCATGGCCGAGCGGCGGCTCGTAGTTGACCTGGCGCTGGGTGAATTCCTGGCGACCGAAAATGTCCTTCCAGCCGAGATAGTCCCAATAGGTGACGTTGAACGACAGCGCCAGCACGCCGGGCTGGTCCTTGACCTTGATCAGGTTGGCGTTGGCCGGCGGGCAGGACGAGCAGCCCTGGCTGGTGAACAGCTCGACCACGGTGAGCGGCTGGGCGGCGGCCGCACCGAGCGACACCGCGAGCGCAAGCGCGGCCAGGCTGGACAATGCGATAGGCTTGCAGGATGACGACATCGGCGTGCTCCGTGGGCGGCGGCGCCTGGATGCACCGCTCATGTCTCCACTTCGCCGCCGCCTGCCGCTTCGTTACAGCGCTCACCGGTTTGTGATGAAGGTTCGTGGGATCCCAGGGAAAGCCGGCGGGACAGCACCCCCCTCTGACTTGCCGGCCATCTCCCCCGCAAGGAGGGAGATCGACCCTCGTCACGGCTTTCGCCAATCACCAACTTCGCCACAGGACCGCGGCCAACGAAGCTGCCAATCTCCCCCCTTGTGGGGGAGATGTCCGGCAGGACAGAGGGGGGCGCCGTAGAGCACCAACGGAAGCACTATAGGGGGCGTCGAGCACAATAGAATGATGGTCGATCGGCCAGAAAAAGTGGGAGACGGGGTAAGCCGGCGGGACAGCGCCCCCCTCTGGCCTGCCGGCCATCTCCCCCACAAGGAGGGAGATCGCAACATCTACTGCGTCAGCAGCGTGTCGGACGGCCGCTTGTTGAAATCGCACTTGCCCATCACGCTGTAAAAGAAGTCGGCGTTCGTAACATCCGGCAGTGGAGGATTGTTGCCGCCGTCTTCCCATGCCTGGTCGCTGGTCTCGCTGCAAGGCACAACGGCGAAGATGTCGACGTCTGTGTTGCTGTCAACCTCGACGGGGAGGTATTTGGAAGGGTCCAGGGCCTTTTTTGCCGCGGTACTGTACCCGGCGCCGAGGTAGAGCCGGTTCGACGTGTCTGTATTGTTCGACCTGAGCGGGTTGACCGGTCCGGACGGCACATCCATCTGCAGATAGAGCTTGTCCATCGTGTTCACGTTGATTGTTGCGCCACTGCTGTTTCCGGCGGAATTCGTGGTCGCGCACGTCGTCTTGAAATAGATGGTGGAGCCGTTCGTCTTTCCGCTTTTTGCCACCGCAGTGCTTTTGTAAACTCCCGCAGTGGGAGTGAAATCGGTTGTCGATCCCACTGTCGTGCACACTTGGGTCTGAACCAGCGTATCGGTTGTTCCCGTGGTAATAGTTGTCGTCCCGTAACCTTTCGGCTCGGCAGCGGTATAGGTCTTGCCCCCGCCCGTATAGGAATAACTATACGGTTTGTAGGTGTAATTGGCCTTCATCATGGCCGTCGGTGTGGTCGTGGAGGTCCAACCGAAGGGAAGGCCGTACAGGGTCATGGTCTTGTTCCAGTAGCCTGAAACGTGATCGACGTTGAAGGTCGCCTCCACCAGCGCCGGCGTCTTGCTCACCGCCGACGCGACGCCGACCGCTACCGTGGGGATCCTGGCGATCTGCATGAACACGGTCGGCATGGGGAAGCTCGCCGAGGCCTGCGCGGTGGCGGTGCCGTTGGCGCTGACGTCGAAGCTGTTCAGCGTCGCGGTGCCCTGTCCGCCATTGGCTGCGTATGACGCCCGCATCGCCACCTGGCGCTGGGCCAGCGTCGAGGCCGTATCCATCGTGGTGATCGACAGGATCGCGGCATCGAGTGCTGCCTGCTCGGTCGCCCTGGTCTGGACCGCCGAGGTGTAATCGACCGAAAAGCCGATCGCGGTGATCAGCGGGATCATGGCGAGAATGAGTATCGGTGCGAACGAGCCGCTCCGCGACTCCATAAACCTGCCTGCCAGCCCCCGCATGCCTTCATCCTCACAAGAGATATCGCCTTCCGCTAACATGCCGATCGCAAATTATGCTCTAACGCACTTGGTTAAGATTTATCGATTTTTCGCGAAATCCCGGGCAAAAGGCGACAAGTGCCCGCACCGCTTGCCCTGCAACGCCCCGCCGCTTGCCCGGGCAAGCTGCCCCTGCTAAACGCGCGCCATGAGCACGCCCCTCGACCACATCCGCAATTTCTCCATCGTCGCCCATATCGACCATGGCAAATCCACGCTTGCCGACCGGCTGATCCAGCTGACCGGCGGGCTGGAGCTGCGCGACATGAAGGAGCAGGTGCTGGACTCGATGGACATCGAGCGCGAGCGTGGTATCACCATCAAGGCGCAGACGGTACGGCTGAAATACCGCGCCAACAATGGCGAGGACTATATCCTCAATCTGATCGACACCCCCGGACACGTCGACTTCGCCTATGAAGTGTCGCGGTCGCTGGCCGCCTGCGAGGGTTCGCTGCTGGTCGTCGACGCCTCTCAGGGCGTCGAGGCGCAGACGCTGGCCAATGTCTACCAGGCGATCGACAACAACCACGAGATCGTCGTGGTGCTGAACAAGGTCGACCTGCCGGCCGCCGAGCCTGAGCGCATCCGCGAGCAGGTCGAGGAGGTGATCGGCATCGACGCTTCCAACGCCGTGCTGATTTCGGCCAAGACCGGCCTTGGCATTCCCGATGTGCTGGAGGCGATCGTCCACCAACTGCCGCCGCCGCGCGAAGGCGATGCTTCGGCACCCCTGAAGGCGATGCTGGTCGACAGCTGGTACGACGCCTATCTCGGCGTCATCGTGCTGGTGCGCATCATCGACGGCGTCTTGAAGAAGGGCCAGACCATCCGCATGATGGGCACCGGCGCCAAATATCTGGTCGAACGCACCGGCGTGTTCACGCCGGCCCGCATCAATGTCGACGAGCTCGGACCCGGCGAGTTCGGCTTCTTCACAGGCTCGATCAAGGAAGTGGCCGATACCCGCGTCGGCGACACCATCACCGAGGACAAGCGCGCCACCGCCAAGGCGCTGCCCGGCTTCAAGCCGGCGCAGCCGGTGGTGTTCTGTGGCCTGTTCCCGGTCGACGCCGCCGATTTCGAGGATCTGCGCGCCGCGGTCGGCAAGCTGCGCCTCAACGACGCTTCCTTCTCTTTTGAAATGGAAACCAGTGCCGCGCTCGGCTTCGGCTATCGCTGCGGCTTCCTTGGCCTGCTGCATCTGGAAATCATCCAGGAACGGCTGGAGCGCGAGTTCAACCTCGACCTCATCGCCACGGCACCATCAGTCGTCTACCGCTTGGCTCTCACCGACGGCTCGATGAAGGAATTGCACAACCCGGCCGACATGCCCGACGTGGTGAAGATCTCGGCGATCGAGGAACCGTGGATCCGCGCCACCATCCTGACGCCCGACGACTATCTCGGCGGCATATTGAAACTCTGCCAGGACCGGCGCGGCATTCAGGCCGACCTGTCCTATGTCGGCAAGCGCGCCATGCTGATCTACGACCTGCCGCTCAACGAAGTCGTCTTCGATTTCTACGACCGGCTGAAGTCGATCTCCAAGGGCTACGCCTCGTTCGACTATCACCTCACCGACTATCGCGAGGGCGACCTGGTGAAAATGTCGATCCTGGTCAATGAGGAGCCGGTGGATGCGCTGTCCATGCTGGTGCACCGCACGGCGGCGGAAAAGCGCGGAAGGCAGATGTGCGAGAAGCTGAAGGAGCTGATCCCGCACCACCTGTTCAAGATCCCGATCCAGGCCGCCATCGGCGGCAAGGTCATCGCCCGCGAAACCATCTCGGCCCTGCGCAAGGACGTCACCGCGAAGTGTTACGGCGGCGACGTGAGCCGCAAGCGCAAGCTGCTGGACAAGCAGAAAGAGGGCAAGAAGCGGATGCGGCAGTTCGGCAAGGTCGATATCCCGCAGGAGGCGTTTATCCAGGCGCTGAAGATGGGGGATTGAGAAGCCGGTTGGCGCGCACAGCGCGCCAAGACATCGATCCGGTGGATCGATGGCAGGCTTCGAAAGCGGGGGAGCTGCCGGAGGCAGCGGGCCCCCCGCCAGCGCGGCGCTGACGCTGCGCGGTGGGAATTGGCGGATATTCCGCGTGCATTACCCCGCCCAGTCGTAAAATCGTCCTCCCAGTTTATGGCATCATCGGCAGCCTTCCCTTAGTTGCCGGGGGTCAACAGGATCACCACTCCTTCATCGCCAGCACATTCACTTTCTTCCGCACTACTACTCGATCCCCGCAGAGACGTAGGGTTGCTCCTAGACAAGGCGACTATTATCAGGCCTCATGCGGGTGCTTTAATAGCGGAGGGGAAAATGAGAAGCATAGTGATCGTCGTATGGTTGATGCTGACTCCGGGAGGAGCGTCAGCCCAATCGTTGCCAGATTACCCGTCGTTTTCTTTGTCGGGACAGATCGGCGGAAATTCTAATATTTCGACATTCAATTCCGACTCGGGAGGCATGCTACAGGCAAGAGCGAATACTTTCGGCTCCTTTCATATGCTGACACTTAAGTCGAATTGGGATCCAAACAGGCTTCGTTTTGAGTACTCGTGCGTCTATGCGTTCGCTCCGAATCTTATCGAGACGCCAACCTATGATGACGGGCAGCCGTGTCCGAGTGGTGGTGGACCTGCCAACTCGAACTTTGTGCGTGCAATCCGTATCAGTTTAGCAGGGAGTGAGGCCTCCCATTACATCCTTACCTCTCAGTGTTGGATCGGCTTTTTCAGACAGAACGTACACGATACCCTACAGCCCGTCGGCGACGGGCAATGGTGCGGTCGCCGTACGGGTGGCGCACCACAGGAGTGGATCAGCTGGATCGAAATACGGCTTCATAGAAGGTAGGCCCAAACGAACTGCTGCGGAAGGCAGACGTTCGAGAAGCTGAAGGAACTGATCCCGCACCATCTGTTCAAGATCCCGATCCAGGCCGCGATCGGCGGCAAGGTCATCGCCCGCGAAACCATCTCGGCGCTGCGCAAGGACGTCACCGCGAAGTGTTACGGCGGCGACGTCTCGCGCAAACGCAAGCTGCTGGACAAGCAGAAAGAGGGCAAGAAGCGGATGCGGCAATTTGGGAAGGTCGATATCCAGCAGGAGGCGTTTATCCAGGCGCTGAAGATGGGGGATTAAGAAGCCGGTTGGCGCGCACAGCGCGCCAAGTCTCAGGTGATAGCGCCGGCTCTCGGTGCGGCAATAGCCGGCATATGCCGATATTAAGGGGCTCCTTTTCTTCCGATACCTGCGCTCCACTCTGTGCGCCGAGTTGGCCTTTAAAAATGCCCCGCCGCGAAGTATCCTTCGCACGGCTTGGGGAAATATCAATGCGCTCCACTCCGGACACCATCGCCTCTCTCGGCCTCGCCATCGGTGGCGCTTTCGGCCTCGCCGGCACCTTCGTCGCCAGCGCGCCGCTGCGCGAAACGCTCTGGACGATCGACGGCACAGCGCTCGTGGTCGCCACCGCGCTGCTGACCATGAAATACCAGCGGCTGGGCAATGACTGCGTCGCGGCCGGATTCCTGACCTTCCTTGCCGGCGAGAGCCTGCTTTTGGCCGGCAATGCGGCGGGCCTCGAGGCCAGCGTTCCCTCCTATGTCGGCGGCATCTCGCTTTGGGCGGCGGCACTTGTGCTGATCAGCACGCCGAAGACTTTCGCCCTGTGGATGCGGCTCACCGCCCTCGTGGCCGCCGTGCTGTTTGTCGTGTCGGCTTGCATGATCCTCTGGGGCGCGCCCTTGCTGCCGACTTCATCGCCGCTGCCTGCCGCCGGCTATCCGTTCCTGGTGCTGACTTTTGTCGGGTGGATCTGGACGCTGAGGACGGAGCGGTGAGCTGGTCAGGCCCCGCGCACTGACAGTGCGCTGTCGCCGGACGGCGCCCAACCCTGAGTTGGTTGATCGCGCAGACTCGGAGCGGTAGAAAACTCGGGCGGCGGACCTTAATCAGGTCGCCAGTGGCCGGCGCGGGCTCAGGCAACTGCCTCACCGGCATTCGCGCCGGCCATTTCCCAGTTGCACCATGGTGGCAGATGACCGCAGCAATCCATCCGCTAGCCCCGCCCGTGAAGGGGCGCTGACGCTTCTGACCTTCTCCCCTTGTGGGAGAAGGTGGATCGGCGCGCAGCGCCGAGACGGATGAGG
>SAKE01000053.1 GCA_004017275.1 Mesorhizobium sp.
CCGTCACTACAGGCGCCGCGTCGCTGACGCCGGAGCAGGCCTTCACCGCACTGATGGACGGCACGGCGATCCTTGATCTCACTGAGGGCCTGCAGCTTCGGCGAGCGCGCGTCATGAGCGCCCCGCGGCTGGAGCTGACTGGCTTCACCGGGGCAATGCGGGACCGGCTCCGGGCCTATGGCCTCTTCAGCGAGATCATCTCGTGGAAGCTCCGCTTCTTCGTACCAACCGACGCTGCGGGACCGTCCATCCTCGCCAAGCTGCTCGACACCTTCCCCATCGCGCGCATCTCCGAACGGGAGGCCGCGTGATGGCACGTCAGGACGCTTCCGATCTTGCACACCGTCTCGGCCGGCAGGCCGAGGCGGTGTGCCGCCATTATCTCTCCAGTGGCCGCCGCGAAGGCGGCTACTGGCTGGTCGGCGACGCACGCAACACGCCCGGGCGCTCGATGTATGTCCGGCTCAAGGACACCCCCAAGGGTCCAGCCGGCAAATGGACCGACGCAGCGACCGGCGAACATGGCGATCTTCTCGACGTCATCCGCGAAAGCTGTGGCCTTGTCGACTTCAAGGACGTCGCCGACGAGGCCCGGACCTTCCTCTCGATGCCGACCCCCGAGCCCGAACCTCATGAGCACCAGCGGCAGAGCCCAGCCCCGCATGGGTCGCCCGAAGCGGCCCGACGCCTGGTTCGCATGTCGCAGCCGATCTACGGCACGCTTGTACAGGCGTATTTACGGGAACGCGGCATTACGGATTTACGCGGAACCCGAAGCCTACATTTCCACCCGCGTTGTTATTATCGACCCGACGAGCATTCGACGACCGAGACCTGGCCGGCGATGATCGCTGAAGTCACCGACCTCGACGGCAAGATCACCGGGGCGCATCGCACCTGGCTCGATCCCCGACGCCGCGACAAGGCGCCGATCGACACGCCGAGACGGGCAATGGGCGATCTTCTCGGCAACGCCGTGCGCTTCGGAACGGCGAGCGATGTGATGGCGGCCGGCGAAGGCATCGAAACCGTTCTGTCGCTCCGACAAGTCTTGCCCGACATGCCAATGCTTGCGGCGCTCTCTGCGGCACATCTCGCTGCCATCCTGTTCCCCGACACGCTGCGCCGGCTCTACATCGTCCGCGACAACGACCCGGCGGGTGACGGGGCGCGTGATGCGCTGATCGAACGGGCGAACGCGGCCGGGATCGAGGCGATCGTCATCTCGCCCGAGCTGGACGACTTCAACGAAGATCTTCGCACGCTCGGCCTGGATGCACTGCGCATGGAAGTCCGGTTGCAGGTCGCGCCGCAGGACGTCGCCCGCTTCATGGCGTTGGCGGCATAGCCGGCAGGAGAACGGGCCTGCGGTTTCGCCGCCGCGCTCGGCGGATGCGTCAATCCATCGGAGGGGGACCGCGCCTCGGCCTTCGAGAGGGCGATCGGCCCACAAGCCGGCCAGCCGGGCAATGGCGGCGGCCGACTATTTTCCGGCGCGGCCTGAAGGCCGCTTTCCATCGCGAGGCAAAATAGCCGGCCTTAGCCATCGAGCCCTGCGCTGCGCTCCGGGTGCCCGGTCGTCCGGCTGGTGGGCTTCGTCGCCATGAAGGCCGCGACGGTCGCGGTCCAACCGACGGAGCATCCCATGCGCGATCACGACGACCACGAACCGCACCACGAATCCTCACCCACCGACCATGTCCTCAACGAACTCCAACTTCACGGCTATCGCCCCTTTGCAGACGAGCCCGACCAGCGACTTCTTCCCGACGGCAACCTGGTCGCGGGCGCTGTCGCCGACATCTTCGACGCCCTGATCGGCACGCTGGAGGACACGCGCCTCGAACCCGACCTCGACGATCTCCTCTGGTCGACCACCAACGTCTTCCACCGCGCCACCGACCGGATCGGCCGGGAACTGGACGACAACGAGCAGGCCCAGAAGCGGGCGCAGCGCGAACAGGACGGCAGCGAGGTGAAATCCGTCGAACTCGAGCGCTTGATTGCCGAGGGCATGACGCTGATCGAGCGCCAGAACGCCTTCGAGCTAATGCGCGACCAAGCCGCGGAACACTATGAGCGCCACGTCGGAAAGACTTGGCTTCCGCGCAGCGGATCGAAGGTCAACCATCGCAATCTCACCTCGGCGATGATCGACAGCCGCGATTTCCTGATGGCGAAGAAGCGCGCCGACCAAGCGGTGCTCCTGCCGCCTGGCCCGAAGATCGTCGTCACCGGCGGGCTCGACTTCGATGACCACCGACTGATCTGGGCCAAGCTCGACCAGGTGCACGAAAAGCATCCCGACATGGTGCTGATCCACGGCAAATCGCCGAAGGGCGCCGAAAAGATCGCCTCGCTCTGGGCGAAAAACCGCAACGTCCCGCAGATCGGCTTCGCGCCCGACTGGACGAAGCACGGCCGGGCAGCACCCTTCAAGCGCAACGACGACATCCTGGAGATCGTGCCGAAGGGCGTTATGCACTTCCCGGGCACCGGCATCCACGACAACCTTGCCGACAAGGCCAAGAAGCTCGGTATCCCAGTCTGGAAGTTCGGCGACGCGTGAGCGCCGCCTAGCTCAAGTCGACTTTCCAGAACTTCAACACGGCCTCAACCTCAGCCTTCGGGTAATGGAGGTACTCGGCATTGGCCAAATCGGACCGTATCTTCGACTTACGCTTCGCGATTTCACGCTCAATGCGCTGCGTGAACGGTGCAGTGCCGGGCGGCAGGATGCCCGGGCGATCGGGGCTCGGCCAGCTCTTGGGGTAATCGGACGGCGTCCAACCTGATCGTACCTCTTCCGCCTGCGATTGGACGGACTCATGCTCGCATGCCCACCCATAAAGATGAAACGAGCAGACCCGCAGCATCGCCGTAATCTCAGGGAGCGTGTCAGTGAATCCCTTCAGCGATGTCGGCAACCACACCATGTTCGCGACGCACGAGAAATAGCGAGGATCCTGCACCACATTGCTGCGCTGAGCGAACGACGGATCGTCGTAGCCCCAGATATGGCAGACCGTCCAATTCTTAGGCTTGGGGGCCGCCACATCGAGCGCAGCCACCAGGGCGTTGAGCGCCGCCACATTTCCCTCGAACTTCTCGGCAGTGACGCCCGTCGCCTTACGCGTGTTGGTATATCGGCGAGACCAGCCGGCATCGTAGAGTGGGCGACCTCGCGCCGTGTGCGGTGCCCACACCGGAAGCGCGCGGAAAGTGTCTGGATGAACCCACCGCGCGGTTCGCTCAATCAGCTCGACGATCGCAGGAATGTCGGCCCGCAGCGCCTCGTTGCCGTCAGGCACATGAAATCCACTCGCCACGGTTCCCCTGCCGATACTGTCGCCTCGGCTGCGCGAGACGTCCGGCTGAAGTCCTGGCACCTGGGCTGTTGATATATTCATCGACTACCATTTTGGACCGGCCGACGCACCCCCCGCTTTATCTGCGCTGATCCTTGGTCAGACTGATCGCTTGACGCCATCAACCCGTGAAGGGTCGGCTATGCGAGCATGCCGCCGCTGCGGCTTCGCCTCTGCGGTGATTGCAGCGCTCAGCCCGACACATCGGGCGCCTGTCAGCGGGGGATGGCTCTCCGCTCGAACAGGAGCCGGATCGATGTCCCTCAACGACGCCCATGCCTTCGCCTTCAGCCTCGCCACCACGCTGATGGCCGCCATCATCATCTTCCAGGCTGGCGACGGCACGCTGTCGGTCACGCCCGCCAGCGAATATGACGGCGACACCGCCGCCATCGTCCATGAGATCGATCCCTTCGCCCCCTGACCGGGGCGACCCGGTCGCAGGAGCGGAAATCGCCGCCGATTTCCGCTCCCGGCACGCGCGCTCTTGCGCTATACTTCAGCCGCTCCGTGGTGGTGGTGGAAGGCGCGACCGTCAGACCTTGTCCATACGGAGGCCACCACCATGATCATCCTCGCAATACTTGCATCCCTCGCAGCGATAGGCCTGCTTTGCTGGCTGCTGTTCACGCTGGCCGTCTTCGCGCTGCCGGCGTTCGTCGGCGTGACCGCGGGCGCATGGGCGCACGGCACGGGCGCCGGCATCCCCGGGGCCATCCTGGTCGGCGCCGTCGCGGCGGCGATCACGCTCGCCGCCGGCCATCTGCTCATCACCTTCGTCCGGCCCATGTGGCTGAAGCTGATCGTGGCGGCTGCCTTCGTCGCGCCGGCGGCGATCGCCGGCTTCCATGCCACCCATGGCATCGTGAAGCACCTCATGCCGTCCGACGCGTGGCAGATCACGTTCTCCGTTATCGGCGCAGTAGCGGTCGGCATCACCGCCTTCGTGCGGGTCGCTGGAATGGCGGCGGCTCCGTCCCCATCCGGCCGGGACCTTGCACGGGCCTGATCTTCGTCATCGCCGTCAGGAGGATCAGGGCAGCCGTGGCCTTGATCGCTCCCGTCGTCTGATGTCGTAACGATGGGCGTATGCGACGCGGATCGGCGCTGGTCGGAAAGCCGGTCCTCGTTGGAGCGCTGCGGGAGCAGAGCCGTGTCTTGGTGGGCACCGGCCATCGGGCGCGACGATCTCCGGGGGCGGCGGTGGGAAGCCAAGATACAGCAACGTCGGCCTGGCGGGAGGAGACGAAGCCGGTGAGCATGCCGTGACGCCGGTTTGCCGTTGCGGGACCGCCGCCATCTTCTCCGTTATCTGACCGTGCCTCGACCGCTCCAAACGGCCTCTTCAATGGCCTGATCTGGCCGAAGGCCGGCTTCGCCTCGATCGCCTGTGACGCAACAGCCGCGTCAAACTTTCTTCCCCTGCCGGCTCAAGCCGTCATTCCTCGCGAGACAAGAAAGCCCTCCTTAGCTGTCAGGCCCCTTTCGGGGTGCGCCGTCGATCGCCTCCGGCCTGCCGATCGCCATCGAGGCCGCAATGGTGCGGGCTCGGGAACGGAAAACGGAGACTTACAATGGCGACCATCGGCACCTTCAAGAAGACCGGCTCGAACGAGTTCACCGGCGACATCGTCACCCTCAGCGTCCAGGCCAAGAACGTGCGCATCGTTCCCGACCAGCGCGCCACCGGAGAGAACGCCCCTAGCCACCGGGTGCTGGTCGGCCGCGCCGAGATCGGCGCCGCCTGGTCCAAGCGCTCCAACGAGGGCCGCGACTATCTGGGCCTCAAGCTCGACGATCCGAGCTTCAACGCCCCGATCTACGCCAACCTCTTCGACGACGAGGGCGAAGACACCTTCTCGCTGATCTGGTCCCGTCCCAACGGGCGGCGCGGCGACTGAGGCCCCGCGCAAGGCCCCGGCCGGAAGGCCGGGGCCTTCGGCGTCCAGGGCGACCGAATCAGTTCGCCCGGTGAGGCCGTCCGTATCGGGCGCGAGAGCGGCTTTCGGCTCGCCAAACCCGCCAAGGGCGACTATTATAGTCGTTTTCGTGGCGTGCGGAGTCCGGATCGTAGGAGGTGGTCATGCATGATCACCGCCCGACAGTCACGGGCCGCCCGCGCGTTACTTGGTTGGAATCAGGAGACGCTCGCTGACAAGGCCTTGGTATCGCTGACCGCTCTGAAGCGCGTCGAGTCCGAGAACGGGCTCCCCGTGCATGAGTCGACGCGCGACCAGGTCCGCCGAGCGCTTGAGGAGAACGGCATCGTCTTCCTCAACTCCGATCAGGGCGAAGGAGTGATGATTGTTCGGCAAGACCGCCAGCGGCCGCGGCAGCGCGCCTAAGCTCAAAGACGCCGCATTGCGCCGCCGTTTCTACGCTATCACCGTCGTGCAAACTCCATCCGTTTCGGATATGACGCGGTGGGGACGTTAACTATGAGCGGTAAATCCGACTTTCTCGACCAGCCACCGACGGATGCGCGGCTCACTGACTATGACCGCGCCCACCTGGCGACCTACTTGCGCCTGCTCGATGCGGAAAGCGAGGGCGCGCCTTGGGAAGAAGTGGCCAAGATTATCTTCGGCATCGATCCGAAGACCGATCAGTTGCGCGCCCAAGCTGTATACCAAAACCATCTGGCTCGGGCGCATTGGATGACCAACAACGGTTTCCGCGACCTGATACGGGCTAGCTTTCATTAACCTTTTCTACCTCAGTGATGCAGATCTTGCATCACCCACACGCACCTTCGGGCTTCCCAAATTGCCACTCAACCGAGAATCGTTAGGGCTTGCAGTCCTCGCGTTGAGCGATGCTATGGGAGGCCAAGGATGCCGGAGCAAGGCACATGGCGGATCTCAACCGCCTATGACTATGTAAATGAATTGGACGCTCCGGACTTGGCCTGGGAATTCCTGAGGCGTAATCCCGAGTATCAACAAGACTACAACCGGCTGAAGCAAAGAGGTCTTCGAGAAGACCAGGCCGCTGCAGCTCTCTCGGCCAAATGGGGGTTATCCTTTCGCGGCCGACCCCGAACTTCCTGCACCCGGCGCGAACGCAGCGTGGTCGCCGATAGCCGATCCCTGGACGCTGATATTGCAGGCCCTCCCGACCTGGGTTGCACCTGTACCTGCTGCTGACGGGGACGCGGCGCCCGCAACTTCTGATGTCGTCGACGCGCGCATCCGCGTCGGCGACGAGGTGATGCGGGCGCGTCGACTTGGCCCGGACGGCGCGATGGTGCCGACCGCCGCGATCATCGTGCTCGACGACGCCACACCGGATCGGTTGGAGGCGCTCGCCCGCTATTGGCGCGGCCTGCGCGCGCCGCCGGCGCCGCCGGACCCGCGCGTGACGCCGCAGCGGCGACATCGGCTGGGCCAGATGCTGCGCGCCGTCGATGCCCGGATCGAACGGGAAAGCTATCGCGCCATCGCGACCGTGCTCTTTCCAGAGCACCACATCGAAGCGGCGTCCTGGGCGGGCGACGCGCTCCGCGAGACCACCATTCGTCTCGCCCGTGACGGCATGAAGCTCGTCCACGGAGGCTATCGCGGTCTCCTGAAACGGCCGCGCAAGCCCTAGTCGCACCGGCGCCCGCAAGGGGTGTCGATTATTCCCGCAAATCTTCGACATCGTGGATCGCGCCCGAGCGAACGACCGTGCGCTGGAACCGCCGCCGGCATCCGGCAGCCCCCCAGCACCACACGGAGCTTCGATCATGGCCGAAAGTGCGACAGTCCACGTTCCTCCACGCTTTCTGCGCACGCCGGAGGCGGCGCGCTTCCTCGGCCTGTCGGGCCGCACGCTCGAAAAGCATCGCACCTACGGCACCGGCCCGGCCTTCAAGAAGCTCGGCGGGCGCGTCGTCTATGCGATCGCCGACCTGCAGGCGTGGGCCAATCGCGGCACCAAGAACTCGACCGCCGACACCGACACGATCCTGCCGGCGAAGCGTCACGAAGCGAGCGGCGCGGCAGGCAACTCCGCGCCGCAGCGCTGAGCGACCAGCGGATGTCGGCCCGCCATCACAGCAGCGAACGCGAGCAGCTCGATCTCTTCCGGGCGCTGCCCGGCGATCTCGCCCCGCGCGACGCCCAGGACCTGATGGCGTACCCGTTCTTCGCGCTCGGCAAGTCCAAGCGGCTAGCGCCGATCAACTTCAAGGCTGGCTCCGTCGTCATCCGCGTGGAGGCCGTCCCCGAACACGGCATGGCCACCATCTGGGACGCCGACGTGCTGATCTGGGCGGCCTCCCAGATCGTCGAGGCGCGCGACGCCGGACTGCGGCCGTCGCGCCTGATGGCGACCACGCCCTACGAAATTCTACAGTTCATCGGCCGCGGCGTGTCCTTACGCGACTACGACCGTCTGAAGGCCGCGCTCGACCGTCTCCAGTCGACGACGGTGGCGACGTCGATCCGCCAGCCGACAGAACGGCGGATGCACCGCTTCTCCTGGATCAACGAGTGGAAGGAGCGCGCCGACGGCAGAGGCCGGCCGCTCGGGCTCGAGCTGATCGTGCCGGACTGGTTCTACGCCGCCGTGCTCGACGACGCGCTCGTGCTGACCATCGACCGCGACTATTTCGGCCTGACCGGCGGCCTCGAGCGCTGGCTCTATCGCCTCGTGCGCAAGCACGGCGGCAAGCAGGAGTTCGGCTGGAGCTTCGACTTTCCGCATCTTCACGCCAAGTCCGGCTCGCTCTCGCCGCTCAAGCACTTCGCCTACGACCTGCGCGACATCGTCCGCCGCCAGCCGCTGCCGGGCTATCGCCTGACCATCGAGCAGTGCCTCGGCGGTCCCGAAATCCTCTCCTTCAAACCCATCGATCCGAACGCGCTCGGCATCCCTCGCCGGCGCCGCCGCTCGACCAAGCGCCCTGGGGATAAGCTGTGAATCGTCTCGTGCTATCAGGGACCGGACCCATCGTGCCATCGAGGACCCGATCCTCGTGCTATCGGGGACCGGAATCGCCGAATCCGCTCGCTGAATCAGCAACTTGCGAGCCCCGTAACTTCTCTAACCTAGATTCCTTCGGAATCTTTCTAACGCGAACCGCATTTTCGCGGCGTGTGGACGAGTCCCCGATCGCCGGGAGACCGTCATGATCGTCGCGCTGCTCAACCAGAAGGGCGGCGTCGGCAAGACGACGATCGCGCTCCACCTTGCCGGCGAATGGGTGAAGCGTGGCCAGCGCGTCACCCTCATCGATGCGGACCCGCAGGGCTCGGCGCTCGACTGGTCCCAGCAGCGGGCGCGCGAAAGCCTGCCTCGGCTGTTCGGCGTGGTTGGGCTGGCGCGCGACACCCTGCATCGCGAGGCGCCGGAAATCGCCGGCGACGTCGACCACGTCATCATCGACGGACCGCCGCGCGTCGCCGGCCTGATGCGCTCTGCGCTGCTCGCCGCCGACCTTGTGCTGATCCCGGTGCAGCCTTCGCCCTTCGATGGCTGGGCATCAGCCGAGATGCTGTCGCTGCTCGGCGAGGCCCGCATCTACCGGCCACAGCTCGTCGCGCGTTTCGTCCTTAATCGCTGCGGCGCGCGCACGATCATCGCCCGCGAGACAGGCGAGACGCTCGTCGACCACGATCCGCCGCTGCTCGCAGCCAGGATCGGCCAGCGCGTCGCCTTCGCCGACGCCGCGCAGACCGGACGTTTGGTCGGAGAGCTCGACAGCAACAGCGCCGCCGCGCGTGAGATCGCCGCGCTCGTCACCGAGATCGAGAGGATCGCGCCATGACCGCGACGCCTCCGAAGCGCGGCTTCGCCGCCCGGCCAGGCGACGCGGAGACCTGGATCAGGGCCGCCGACGCGCCTGCGCCCCGCGCGCCTGACGCGGCCAGCTACACCGCACGGCTGACGATCGACGTCACGCCGGACCAGCGCGCCCGGATCAAGATCGCCGCCTTCCAGCGCGGCGTCACTGTGGCCGACATGCTGCGCGAGCTGCTCGCGCGCGAATTTCCGCAAAGCAATGGAGACGCGACATGACCGGCGCCGCCGCCACCCATGCGCGCGCCAAGGCCATGTCGGCCGCGCCGCCGCCTCACGACCTGACCGAAGTCGAGCTCATCTGGATCGAGAAGCGTGTCGAGAACTGGATCAGGTTCGGCCGTGAGGTCGGCGAACAGATCCTCGACCGCCGTCGGCGCGTGCTGCGCTTTGCGCCGGACAGCGTCTTCGCGTTCGTGCGCTGGGCCGCCAACGACTACGGGACCATCGCCTCGCATCTCGACGTGCTGCGCACCGTCCGCGCCGGCGAGCCGCAGCAGACCGTGCCCTTCGTGCGTCCCGGCGGCGACATCCTGCTCAAGGTCGAAGGCTGGCCCAAGGTCGAGCGCGTGCTGCAGATGATCGATGCGATCGTGGCGATTGGCATCGATCCGAGCGACGTATCGCCCGATCATTGGCGGCACGTTCACAACAGGATGAGCGCCGGCGAACAGCCGCGATCCTACACGGCCGAGCACCACAAGGCCTTCCTGCTGCGTCGGAGGGCCGGATCATGAGCCGCTTCGGCTACGTCATGGTCACCTATGTCCTGACCATGGGCATGGCGATCGCCGCCTTCGTCGACTTCCCGAAGAAGCTGATCTGGAACGCCTCGGCGAGCACGCCGATCGGACTTTACAGCATCGCGCCGGCAGACCGCTTCGCGGTCACCGATCTCGTCGCCATCCGCGCGCCCGAACCGCTCGCCGCCTTTATGGTCGAGCGCGGCTATATCGGCCGCGGCGTGCCCTTGATGAAGCGCGTCGCGGGCGTTCCCGGCCAACAGGTCTGCCGCCGCGATCACGCCATCACCGTGGATGGCGTGCCGATGGGCGATGCGCTCGACCGCGATCATCTCGGCCGCTCGCTGCCCGTTTGGCAGGGCTGCCGCCGCATCGCCGAGGGCGAGCTTTTCCTGATGAACTGGTCGGTCCGCGACAGCCTCGACGGTCGCTATTTCGGGCCGCTGTCGACCAGCGACGTGATCGGCCGGGCGACGCCGCTCTGGACCGATGAGCACGGCGACGGCCGCTACGTCTGGCGCGCGCCGACCCGCTGAACTGCCGCTTCCACCCCTCAACCGAAGGAGACGACCATGACTCAGATCGGCCAATTCACTCGCATCAAGTCCGGCTATTCCGGGCGGCTTACCGCGCTCGGTATCGACGCCGAACTCGCATTCGTTCCGGCCGAACCCTCCGAAGCCGAGAACGCGCCGGACTACCGTGTCCTGCTCGGCGGCGACGACGGCATCGAGATCGGCGCCGGCTGGAAGCATGTCGGCGAGCGTGCCGGCGACTACGTCTCCGTGCAGCTCGACAGCCCGCTGTTTCCGCGTCCGCTGCGCGCCAATCTCTTCCGTTCAGGCGACGATAACAGCGCCTGGGGTCTGCACTGGTCGCGGCCAGCCAAGCCGCGCAAGGAGGACTGATCGGTGCGCGCCTCGCATCGATCGCAGCAACATCGGGGCGGCGCGCGGAAGTCCCGCGCCGCCCACCGGCTGCTCCTTCTTCTCCTTTCCGGCCTGCCGATCGCCGCTTCGCCAATGTCGCCGGCGCGGGCTCAGACCGTGCCGCCGGTTCCGGCCGAGGCGAGCGCTCAGGTCGCCGCCTTCGTGACCGAGGCCTCGCAGCGGTTCGCCATTCCGGTCGCCTGGATTCGCGCGCTCATGCGTGTCGAAAGCGCCAACGACGCGCGCGCCGTCTCGCCCAAGGGTGCGATGGGCCTGATGCAGATCATGCCCGACACCTGGGCCTATCTGCGCGCCCGCTATCGCCTGGGCAGCGATCCGTTCGATCCCCGCGACAACATTATCGCGGGTACGGCCTATATGCGCGAACTCTACGATCGCTACGGCGCGCCGGGCTTTCTCGCGGCCTACAATGCCGGGCCCGGACGGTACGACGACTACCTCGCGAACGTCCGCCCGTTGCCGGCCGAGACGCGCGCCTATGTCGCCCAGCTCACGCACCTTGTCGGCGGCGAAGCATCTCCGGCCATCGTCACTGTTGCTGCCGCCGATCCCCTGGCGTGGACGCGCGCACCGCTCTTCATCGGCGCCTCTGATCGCGGCCCGGGCGCAGGTCCGGCGCAGGCCGATGCGCAGGCGCGTGACGGCGACACCGCGGCTCCACCGCGTGATGCGGCGGCCGATGCGAACCCAACCGGCGGCCTGTTCGTCTCCCGCTGGGAGCCTGCAGGCCCGCGATGACCGTCTCACCCGTCCATCGCAGCATAGCGAACCCCAGCGCAGATCGGAGGGCGTTGGGCGGGAGAACCGCAAGCACGACCGCACGATGGCAGGATAAAGGGGCGCGATGTGCGCCTCGGTTCGGTTGTGCTTTTTCAAGGAGTTATGGCGCGATTTCGCGAGGTGCGCCTGATCGGCGCAGCCTGCGCATCGGCACATTCACAAGGAAAATCATCGCGTTGGCGCGATGTGTGGGGCGTCGGGCATGACCGACGAGCACGACTTCCGCATCCGGCCAGGTCGCATCCGCTCGACCAGCGCGCAGCGGGCGCGGCCCTTCATTGCCCAGGCGCTGGCGGCCGCCCAGCGCGCCGGCGGCAGCGTCTCCCGGCAAGGGAAGATCGGGTCCGGCGCGCGGTCCCGGTTCGGGCGCGGCCAGCGCGCCTCGATCCAGGCGAACCGCCTCATCACCACCCGCTCGCGCGGTGCGGTCATCAAGGCGCGGGTCGTCCGTCATGGCGGGCGGTCCGCGCCGCTCTCGACCCATCTCGATTACCTGCGCCGCGACGGCGTCACCCGCGACGGGGAGAAGGCCCGGCTGTTCGGTCCGGGCGGGGACGACGTCGACGCCAAGAATTTTGCGGAGCGATCCGAGGACGACCGCCACCATTTCCGCTTCATCGTCTCGCCGGACGACGCGCTGGAAATGTCCGACCTCAAGGGCTTCACCCGTGAGCTGGTCGGCCAGATGGAGAAGGATCTCGGCACGCGGCTCGAATGGGTCGCGGTCGATCACTGGAACACCGAGCATCCGCATGTCCATCTGATCGTGCGCGGCGTGCGCGATGACGGCGAAAACCTGGTCATCTCGCGGGACTACATAAAGGAGGGCATGCGCGATCGGGCGCGCGACCTGATCACCCGGGAGCTCGGGCCGCGCACCGATCAGGAGATCAGGCAGACGCTGGAGCGCCAGATCGACGCCGACCGCTGGACCAACCTCGATCGCCAGCTTGCCCGCGACGCCTTTCGCACCGGCGTCATCGATCTCGCGCCGCACGCCGATCGGCAGCCCGACGAATTCCATGCCCTGAAGATCGGGCGGCTGCGCAAGCTCGAAGGTCTCGGGCTCGCCGACGAGATCGGCCCCGGACAATGGACCATCTCGGACAAGGCCGAGGCGACCCTGCGCGAACTCGGCGAGCGCGGCGACATCATCAAGCGCATCCACCACGGCCTGACCGAGCGGGGCATCGAGCGTGGCGCGGCGAGCTACGTGCTGGCGTCCGAAAGCCTGAACGATCCGGTCATCGGCCGCCTGGTCGCCCGCGGCCTCGACGACGAGCTGAAGGGCACAGCCTTCGCCGTCGTCGACGGCATCGACGGCCGGACCCACCATATCAAGCTTCCCGACCTCGACGCGGCCGGCGACAGCGCGCCGGGTTCGATCGTCGAGCTTCGGAAATTCGACGATGCGCGCGGCCAGCGCCGCGTGGCGATCGCTGTGCGCTCCGACCTCGATATCGAGCGACAGGTCTCCGCCACCGGCGCAACCTGGCTCGACCGTCAGAATATCGCGCGCGAGCCGGCAGCGCTCGGCGGCGGCTTTGGTGCCGAGGTGCGCGACGCCATGAACCGGCGGGCCGAACATCTCGTCGGCCAGGGCCTCGCCGAGCGCCAGAAGCGCGGCATCAGCTTCCGGCCCGGCCTCGTCGACACGCTGCGGCGTCGCGAGGTGGAGGCCGTCGGCGAGCGCATCGCCGCCGAGACCGGGCGGCCGCAGGTGAAACCTGAATCTGGCGAGTATGTCACCGGCACCTACCAGCGCCGGCTGAACCTCGCGAGCGGCCGCTTCGCCATGATCGACGATGGCCTCGGCTTCAGCCTCGTGCCCTGGACCCCATCCCTCGAAAAGCAGCTCGGCGGTCACGTCTCCGGCGTGGCGCGCGGCGATGGCCGGATCGACTGGAGCTTCGGTCGGCAACGAGGATTGGGGCTGTAGATGCCGGAGAAGGCGGTAAACATTCTTAATCAGGCCGGCCGGGCCTTAGAATCCCGCGATCTGCGCCGCCTCGAGCCGGTCCAGATGCTCCTGGTGCTGCCGCTGCGCGCCCTCGAATTGCGCCAGCATCTGTTCAGCTGCCTGCGTCGCGAGGCCGTTCGCCTGCAGCCGCCCGACGAGTTCGTGCTGACGAACGACAATCGCCGCGCCGTCGCGGACATGCCTCCTGACCATTTCGATTTCCGTCTCGCCTTCACGCATCGCAGCCCCCTCGGCTCCTGCCGACGGTCGGAGCGCCCCTCGACCAAGCATACGCCTGCTCCCGATCCGTTGCGAGAGAGGGCGGCATCCAATGTGTCCGACGAGCATCAGCAGATGACGCCACCTTTTCTGTTCAATCCAGCAATCCGACGGAGACAGTGAATGTCCGCTACAAAGATCCTCTGGGGCCAGATCCTCACCGTCTTCGCCATCGTCCTGTTGACGACATGGGCCGCTACGCAATGGACGTCCTACAGGCTCGGCTTCCAGCCCCAGCTCGGGCCGCCATGGTTCATGCTCGGTCATTGGCCGATCTACTATCCCTGGTCCTTCTTCCCGTGGTGGTATTTCTACGACGCCTACGCGCCGCCGATCTTCGTCGAAGGCGCCTACATCGCGGCGTCCGGCGGCTTCATCTCAATCGCCGTCGCCATAGGCATGTCGGTCTGGCGAGCCCGCGAGGCGAAGAACGCCGAGACCTTCGGCTCGGCACGTTGGGCACAGGATGACGAGGTGCGCGGCGCGGGCTTACTCGGCGAGGACGGCGTAGTGCTCGGCAAGTATGATCGCACCTATCTCCGGCACGACGGCCCCGAGCATGTGCTGTGCTTCGCGCCGACCCGGTCCGGCAAGGGCGTCGGCCTTGTCGTCCCGTCGCTGCTGACCTGGCCGGGCTCCGCGATCGTCCACGACATCAAGGGCGAGAACTGGACGCTGACCGCCGGCTTCCGAGCCCGCCATGGCCGCGTGCTCCTCTTCGACCCGACCAACGCAAAGTCGGCGGCCTACAATCCGCTGCTCGAGGTGCGCCGCGGCGAATGGGAGGTCCGCGACGTGCAGAACATCGCCGACATCCATGTCGATCCGGAAGGCAGCCTCGAAAAGCGGAATCACTGGGAGAAGACCAGCCACGCGCTCCTGGTCGGCGCGATCCTGCATGTCCTCTACGCGGAGGCGGACAAGACGCTCGCCGGCGTCGCCGCCTTCCTCAGCGACCCGAAGCGGCCGATCGAATCCACCTTGGCGGCGATGATGAAGACCGCCCATCTCGGCGAAAGCGGCCCGCACCCGGTGATCGCTTCGGCCGCCCGCGAGCTGCTGAACAAGTCCGACAACGAACGCTCCGGCGTGCTCTCGACTGCCATGTCCTTCCTCGGCCTCTATCGCGATCCGGTCGTCGCGGAGGTGACACGCCGCTGCGACTGGCGCATCGCCGATATCGTCGGCGCCCGGCAGCCGACCAGCCTCTACCTGGTCGTGCCGCCATCCGACATCGCCCGCACCAAGCCGCTCATCCGGCTCATCCTCAACCAGATCGGCCGGCGCCTGACGGAGGACCTCAAGGCCAAGGGCAGCCGGCACAGGCTGCTCCTCATGCTCGACGAGTTCCCGGCGCTCGGTCGGCTCGACTTCTTCGAATCCGCGCTCGCCTTCATGGCGGGCTACGGGTTGAAGGCGTTCCTGATCGCACAGTCGCTGAACCAGATCGAGAAGGCCTATGGTCCGAACAACTCGATCCTCGACAACTGCCATGTCCGCGTCAGCTTCGCGACCAACGACGAACGGACCGCCAAGCGCGTTTCCGACGCACTCGGGACCGCGACCGAGATGCGCGCCATGCGCAACTATGCCGGCCATCGTCTCTCGCCGTGGCTCGGTCACCTGATGGTGTCGCGCTCGGAAACCGCGAGGCCGCTGCTCACGCCCGGCGAGATCATGCAGCTCCCGCCCGCCGACGAGATCGTCATGGTCGCGGGCACGCCGCCGATCCGCGCGAAGAAGGCGCGCTACTACGAGGATCGCCGCTTCAAGGATCGGATCATGGCGCCGCCGGCCCTCACCAGGCCGACGCAGCCGGGAATGGACGATTGGAGCCGTCTACCACTTCCAGCCCGGCAGGCGAGCGCGGTGTCGCCGGGCGCGGCTGTCATCGAGGATGGCGGTGACGAGGATCCGACCGGATCGGAACGGCGTCACCAGCCGGAGCTGGAACGCGCCGCGCCGGTCGAGAAGAAGGCGACGATCGAGAATGAGTTCGACGGCGGCTTCGACGACGAGGCCGATGACGACACGGCCCGGATCGGCCGCGCAAACCAAATCATGCAGGGCGTGGCGCGTCAGGTCTCGCTCGACCCGAACGACGGCATGGACTTGTGAGGCGCCCATGGCCAATCCATCGAAGAAGCAGCGCCTGTCTGTCTATCTTGAACCCGAGGTGATGAAGGCGCTCGCAGCCCATGCGGCCCGGCGCGATCAGTCGCGCTCGCTCATCGCCGAGGCGGCGATCGCCTCCTTCCTGTCGCCGGACGCCGCCGAGCGCCAGGAGGCGGCCACGACCAAGCGCCTCGACCAGCTCGACCGTCGCATGACGCGCATGGAGCGCGACGTCGGCATCTCGATCGAGATGCTCGCCGTCTTCGTGCGGTTCTGGCTGACCACCAACCCGCCGCTGCCGGAACCGGCCCAGGCCGCCGCCCGGGCTCAGGCGGGCGAGCGCTACGACGCCTTCGTCGCGGCGCTGGGGCGCAGACTCGCCAAGGGTCCGAAGCTGCGGCAGGAGATTTCTGAGGACATCGATCCCGCGCGCGACGCGCAATAAGCAGCGATTGCGGCAACTCAAGTATTCCGCAGTTCCGCCGAACGCCTGTCTTTGTACGCCACGGTACGACAAGCAAAACAACCTGTTGCCGCAGCCCTATTTCCGGTTCTCTTAATCATCCCCGATCCAGGGACGGCCTGACGCGGTCCCGCAAAGAACGGGGACAACGTGGCCAGTTCTTCCGAGAAATCTGAGGCGATACTTCGCGGGGCCCGCATGCTGCGGACCGCCCTCGGTCCCGCGATTGCCGGATTCCTTGGAGACGCCAGCGTAGTCGAGGTGATGCTCAACCCCGACGGCCGTCTCTGGATCGACCGGCTCTCGGAAGGTTTGTCGGACACGGGCGAGCGGCTCTCGGCGGCCGACGGCGAGCGCATCGTGCGCCTGGTCGCCCACCATGTCGGCGCGGAGGTCCATGCCGGCAATCCCCGCGTCTCGGCCGAGCTGCCGGAAACGGGGGAGCGGTTCGAGGGGCTTCTGCCCCCGGTGGTGGCGGCGCCGGCCTTCGCAATCCGCAAGCCGGCCGTCGCCATCTTCACGCTGCAGGACTACGTCGTCGCAGGCACCATGACCGCCGAGCAGGCCGAGATCCTGCGCCAGGCCGTCGCCGACCGCCGCAACATCCTCGTGGCTGGTGGCACGTCGACCGGCAAGACGACGCTCACCAATGCGCTGCTCGCCGAGGTCTCGAAAACCTCCGACCGCGTGGTGCTGATCGAAGACACCCGCGAGCTGCAATGTTCCGCGCCGAACCTGGTCGCGATGCGCACCAAGGACGGCGTCGCGACGCTTTCCGATCTCGTCCGCTCCTCGCTGCGCCTGCGGCCCGACCGCATCCCGATCGGCGAGGTGCGCGGCGCCGAGGCGCTCGACCTGCTCAAGGCCTGGGGCACCGGCCACCCCGGCGGGATCGGCACTATCCACGCCGGCACCGCGCTCGGCGCGCTCCGCCGCCTCGAGCAGCTCATCCAGGAAGCCGTCGTCACCGTTCCGCGCGCGCTGATCGCCGAGACGATCGATCTCGTCGCGGTCCTTTCGGGCCGCGGCTCGACCCGGCGCCTGGCCGAACTCGGTCGCGTCGAGGGGCTCGCCCCCGACGGCGATTACCGCGTCCGCCCCGCAACCCAGCCCCCCGAAGGAGAACCCGCATGATCCGCAGTGCCCTGAATTTTTGTCGCCATGTCGCGACAGCCGCATCCGTCCTCCTGGCCAGTGTCCTGCTGGCCCCGGCCGCCCACGCCTCCGGCTCCTCGATG
>SAKE01000054.1 GCA_004017275.1 Mesorhizobium sp.
TCGGTCGGCAAGATGATCGCCGAAGCGATGCAGAAGGTCGGCAACGAAGGCGTCATCACGGTTGAGGAAGCCAAGACCGCCGAGACCGAACTCGAAGTCGTCGAAGGCATGCAGTTCGACCGCGGCTACCTCTCGCCCTACTTCGTCACCAACGCCGACAAGATGGTTGCCGAGCTCGAGGACGTCTACATCCTCCTGCACGAGAAGAAGCTGTCCAACCTCCAGGCCATGCTGCCGGTTCTCGAAGCCGTCGTGCAGACCTCGAAGCCGCTGCTCATCATCTCGGAAGACGTCGAAGGCGAGGCTCTGGCCACGCTGGTCGTCAACAAGCTGCGTGGCGGCCTGAAGATCGCCGCCGTCAAGGCGCCGGGCTTCGGTGATCGCCGCAAGGCCATGCTGGAAGACATCGCCATCCTCACCGGCGGCCAGGTCATCTCGGAAGACCTCGGCATTAAGCTTGAGAACGTCGGCCTCAACATGCTCGGCCGCGCCAAGAAGGTGTCGATCTCCAAGGAGAACACCACCATCGTCGACGGCGCCGGAAAGAAGGCCGAGATCCAGGGCCGCGTTGCCCAGATCAAGCAGCAGATCGAAGAGACCACTTCGGACTACGACAAGGAGAAGCTGCAGGAACGTCTCGCGAAGCTCGCGGGCGGCGTTGCGGTGATCCGCGTCGGCGGTGCGACGGAAGTCGAAGTCAAGGAAAAGAAGGACCGCGTCGATGACGCCCTCAACGCGACCCGCGCGGCCGTCGAAGAAGGCATCGTTGCAGGCGGCGGCGTTGCCCTGCTGCGCGCTTCGGCCAACATCAAGGCCAACGGCGTCAACGCCGACCAGGCCGCCGGCATCAACATCGTTCGTCGTGCGCTGCAGGCTCCGGCCCGCCAGATCGCGTCGAACGCCGGTGCGGAAGCATCGATCGTTGCCGGCAAGATCCTTGAGAACAAGGGCGCGACCTTCGGCTACAACGCCCAGACCGGCGACTATGGCGACATGATCGCCATGGGTATCGTCGATCCGGTCAAGGTCGTCCGCACGGCTCTCCAGGACGCGGCCTCGGTCGCCGGCCTGCTGGTCACCACCGAAGCCATGATCGCGGAGGCTCCGAAGAAGGAGTCGGCTGGCGGCGGCATGCCTGGCGGCATGGGCGGCGGCGGCATGGGCGGCATGGGCGGCATGGACTTCTAATCCACGCTTCCATCAGCTTTCAGATAAGGAAAGGGCGGCAGCAATGCCGCCCTTTTTCGCGGTATCATGGCGCAAACGCTATGGGAAGTGAATCCCGCCTGAGCCTACATTTCGGCCATGGATCACAAACCCGCGCTTTACGGTATCGGGATTCACATGGTGCGGCGAACATGGTAATTGATTCCTAACTGCATCGCCCTACAATAAAAAAGGCCCCGCGCGAACGGGGCCTAGGTTAATTTCACCAGTTAACCAATAGGGGTCAGCTACTCGCGAATGGGGGCTGACCCCGACGCCCTAACCAGATCGATTGCTGCGATGCAGTCGGCTCGGTTATGGTAGCCTTCGCCCGAATTGGCGATCTTGCGGTTGTTCACCGCATAGAGCGTCCAGCGGTACTGGCGGTTCACGTCTACATAGAGGTGGAAAAACATGTCTGAGATTTCCTTTTCTGGTTCAGACAACAGTTGCAACCGGTACCTGTTCGAATACCGGCACGGTGATGCAGAATGGGGCATAGAGATCAAGGCCCGCTCTCCGCAGGAAGCGAAAGAGCGTATCAAGTCTCTAGCCTGGGCTCGCTACAAGGGCGAGATCAAAGCCACTGTCCACATTCCGACCGGCGGGTTTTTGTATAGGCTTGCCCGCCGATTTCTTTGAGGCTGTACGCCCCGTCCTAGTCCCTTTCTACGCGATAGAGGTCTTCGTGGCGGGCGCTTTCACCGCCCAAATCGTCTGACGTAACGATCTCCATTCCGTCCACGACGTATCGTCCGTAACCCACCCGGCGCATATGTTTCTTGCGCGTAAGGTAACCAATCGCGTTGGCTACCTGTTTTTCGGTGGCCGACACGCCTTGCTGCTCTACTGTTTCCCTGAGTTCCTTTACTGACCAGTCGCGACGCTGTGGCAGGGCAAGCACTATCGCCTCCAAAACCTCGCCGGCTCTCGGTGCCGGAATGGGCCGAAGCTTTTCTGTGACTTTGCGTAGAACCTGGTCCTGGTCCTGTGGGGTGAGCGCGCTGAGCAGCACCCTGATCGCTTCAGCAAACTGATCCGAGCGCGAATCATCCGCACCGCTGGACGGGCTGGAAGCCTTGTTTTCCGGGGTCTTGAGGCGCGAAACATTGGACATACCAACACTATGCCATAAAGCATAGTGTCTGTCGAATCGCGAGCACGGCCTTTATGCCGGCACCTAGCCATTGTAGCCAAGGGATGGCAACCCCCTAAATCATGTGTGCTAGTTCTTAGGAACAACTTACTGAACTATGCGGCCTTGCGGCGCTGCCAGTAGCCCGTGAAATCGACTGAGGGCTTGCGCTTCAAGGCGTTGCCGGCGACGCGCTGGACCTGTTCGCAAATGGTGTTCCGGCGGTTGTCTTCGCGCCATGCGGCTTCCGCCGCGCGACTTCGATGCCATCATGAGCGATCCCGAATTCGCGGAGGATCGCGACGGCGCCATGACGACCGTCATTCCGCTGATCCGTGATCGCGGATCAGCGACGCGGATCAACGTATCGTTCGATCTGGGCCTGCTCGAAGCTATCGATGCGACGGCTCGTGAACGCGGACAGACACGCTCGGCCTTCCTTGCTTCAGCCGCTCGCAAGGACATTGTAGATTAGGCCTGCACGCCCAGGGTGCGCTACCGATCCGCCAGCGCCAGCTTTGCTCCGAGCATGACGAAGGCGCCGGCAAAAGTCCGGCGCATCCAGGTCAGCACCATCGGCCGCGACACGACGTGGCTGCGGATCGAGGCGGCGAAGATGCCGTAGCCGACGAAAACCACAAAGGTCAGGAGCATGAAGACGGAGCTGAGCTCCAGCATCTTCGACAGCGCATTGGGCTCCGTGGTGCTGACGAATTGCGGCAGGAAGGCGAAGAAGAAGATCGACAGTTTCGGATTGAGCACGTTGACGAGGACGCCGGTGGCAATCACCTTGCCGGCCGAGCGCGGCGTCACATCCTGCTCTACGCTCAAGCCGCCCTTTTCCTTCAGCGTGTTCCAGGCCATGTAGAGCAGATAGGCGACGCCGAGATATTTCAGCGTCTCGAAGGCTACCGCGCTGGTGTGCAGCAGCGCCGCAAGGCCAGTGATGGCGGCCGCCATATGCGGGATGATGCCGAGCGTGCAGCCGAAGGCGGCGATGACGCTGGCCCGTGCGCCGCGCGAAAGGCCGGCGCTCAGCGTGTAGAGAACGCCGGTGCCGGGCGAAGCCACGACGATCAGCGACGTCAACAGAAATTCGATGCTCATGAAATCCTCCGCTGCCCTGCCCGGCGCGGAAGGTATCGGGCCGAGGGTCTGCGCACAAGCGGCGGCGACTGGCTTAATCTGGCCCGTCGTGGGTAGGGGTATCGCATATGGATTCTTGCGAAGATGGACCCCCACCCTAACCCTCCCCACAAGGGGGAGGGAAGCTACCGCGTGCCTCCACTTCCTCTTTTGGCGTCTGAACGCAGGCAATTTGGCGAGGTCAGCGTCAACGCAAGTCTCCCTCCCCCTTGTGGGGAGGGGTTAGGGGTGGGGGTACTCGTAGAGCAAAAGCCTCGGTTACGCGTATGCGATAGCCTTGCCCTCCTGGAGGGAGATTGGCTACACCGGCAGTCCGTGCGCCCGGCGTGCCATCAGACACTCCTCGTCACCGGGCATGCACGCGCGGCAGACATCCGGGCGTAGGTCGTAGATACCGCAACCGGTCGACTTGCCGACTTCGCCGGACAGGGCTGAACAGCGCGCGCCCTCACAGCGCATCCCCGACAGATCAGGTGCTACATATTTTTCCGGGATACGGTCGAGTTGTGCGTCATCCTCGGTGGAAAAGCGCGGCCAATCGGCCGAATAGGAACAGCAGGCACCGCAGCCCTGGCAATCGAACAGAGCAGTGGTGCCGTGTTGCGACGACAAAACGCTTGCGGCCGTCACCAGGGCAGGCAGCCCCGGCGCGGCAGGATTGCGATCGGCGTCTTGCGGCAAGGCGCTATTTCTTCTTTCCGGTCTTGCCTTTGGGCGAACCCGCCGGCGACTTGAACAGATCGGTCGCGGCCTCGGTCGCGTCGCCGGCTTTCGGCGCGGCAACCGGCTTGGCCGGTTTTGCGGCAGCAACCGAGGCTGCCGGCTGATCCTTGGCTGAGAATTTTATGGCCATGTCAGTCCTCGTCGGCGAAACGCGATGATGGTGCGCGCGGATTGCGCAGGCGGCCGATGAGCGCCGAAACCGCCGTGATGTTCATTTCCTCGGGCGACCAGTTTTTCACCGCCTCGATGTGGTGGGGCGCCAGCTCGCGATGCGTGCTGCCGCTGTAGGCGGCATCCTGATAAGTCACCCGCTCACGAGTCTTGGCGTCTTCGCGGACATATTCGATCAGGTAGTTCGGGCATTCGGCGCGGCCGCGGACACCGACGCGCACCTGGGCATCGCCGTGGGCGCGCTTGCAGCGTTCGAGCTTTTCCAGCACGCGCCGGACGAATTCGACCGGCTTGTCGAGGCCTTCGACCATATCGGCGATGGTCGCGTCGGCGGCGATCGGCGTTGGCGGTACGCGTTTGGTGGCCATCAACGTTTTCCGGCTCGCTTCGGCAAGGTGGCGCGGGCCGCAGCCGCGGCCATCTCGTCGGCCTCCTTTTCCAGCCGCAGTTCGCGCAGGCGCGCCGTCTTGGCTTCCCGCGCCTGGCTGACGGCATCGCGCTCGGAATTGATCCGGTTGAGCGACATCGACTGGGTTTGTGTCTTGCTGAACAGGGACACGGCCTGTTCGACTGTCTTCGATTGAGCGGTCAAAATCTTTCTCCTGTCAGGAGCTTGGTGCCGATGGAGCGAGACCGGGTGTTCGGTCAGGACGACGCACAAAGCAATACCGCAGCGCATTCAAGTTGCTGGAGCGTCCCTTAGCACGTTCAGCCCCGTGCGCAGCGCATTTTCGGCGGCAACAAGCGTAAAATGAAAAAAGGCCAGGCACCGCCTGACCTTCCGTGGGCGCGCCGCGCATCCAGATGGATGCGCAAGGCGCGCTCCTCTCACGCGCATGAAATCCAGCGGAAACTCACGCTTCCGCGGCCATGCGCCCGAACTCGCCACTCACCGGTGCCAGTACATCCGTGGTCACCGGGAGAGCTGAATTCGTTTTTCAGGCCGCCTTCAACTGGTCGGCGGACATCTTGCCCGACTTGTTGTCGCGGACCATCTCGTAGCCGAGCTTCTGGCCCTCGACGATGTCGCGCATGCCGGCGCGCTCTACGGCCGAGATGTGGACAAAAACGTCGGCCGAGCCGTCGTCAGGCTGAATAAAACCAAAACCTTTGGTGGCGTTGAACCATTTAACTGTGCCGGTGCTCATAACGAACCCTTTCCATGGCAAATATTCGTTAATCGCCGTGCGAACGCACAACGATTTTTGTCTCGATTTTTGATGGGGAAGTTCGTCAAAAGCGCGCATTCGTGCGCGGATAACAAAAGTCGGTCAAACAAATATCGACGAAATTCTTGTAGGCTTCTTTTGGCGCGCTGTCAAATTTGCATAAGCCACACCTGCGGAATCCTCCAAAACCTCCGGCTTGAATGACGGCAAACTGGACGCCAAACAGCGCGCGGCCGGCAATTCAAAAAAAATTCACTGCGTCAGGGAACCATCTGCGCAAACGCGCATTTATTTCCTGTCATCAGCAGTTCATGAGAGCAATCGAAAGAACAGTTGATGGCAAAGACGCCCCCCGCACGATAAAAGGTGCGAGGGGCGTTTTCGTTTGGATCCACCTATTCGTCCGGGCCGGGTTCCGGCCACGTCTCCCTGGCCGCTTCCGCATACCAATGGCGCATCGCCGGCGTTGCCAGCACGGCATCGACATAGGTTCGGGTATCCGGGGCAAGCGTGCCGCCATACGTGTCGAAACGGGTGACAACAGGCGCATACATGGCGTCGGCCGCGGTGAAATGTCCGAACAGGAACGGACCGCCCTTGCCGTATTTTTCGCGACACTCGCGCCACAGCGCCTCGATGCGCGCCCGCTGCGCCTCGCCTTCGGCGTCGAGCGGCTTGTGGCCCTTCGGCCGACGCAAATTCATCGGCCAGCCATAGCGGACCTCGCGAAAGCCGGAATGCATCTCGGTCGCGACCGAACGCGCCAGCGCGCGGGCGTCGATGTTGGCCGGCCAGAGCTTTTTCCCGGGAAACAGATCTGCAAGATACTCAAGGATCGCAAGGGTTTCCCAGATGATTTTGCCATTGTGATTCAGCACCGGCACCTGGCCTGTCGGCGACACTTTCGTCAGGTTGGCAAAGGTTTCGGGTGTGCGCAGCCGCACAAAACTCTCCTCGAACGGAATCTCCAGATGCCTCATCGCCACCCACGGTCGAAGCGACCATGACGAAAAGCATTTGTTGCCGATGAAGAGCGTGAATTCAGCCATTTTTCTCCCTCAACGCACGATCACCCAGAATTCTTATGGCGGCGCGTGTTCGCAACCTAATCCGCCAGCCTTGCCCCAGGGTGCGGCAGCGCGACCTGATCTGCTGCACGGGCGACGCCTGGAACCTAACCGACGCCGGCTCGTTAGATTCCGGCGGACGAATTCCTCAGAAATCAAAACTCTCAGGAGATGCGGAAAATGGTGAACAAGGATCAGGTCGCGGGCGTGGCCAAGCAGGTCAAGGGCTCGGTCAAGGAAGCTGCAGGCAAGGCAACCGGCAACCGGCGAACCCAGGCGGAAGGCACGGCCGACAAGATCGCCGGCAAGGTGCAAAAGGCGTATGGCGACGTGAAAGACAAGGTCAAGAAGGCGCTCTGATCCGGCATCGAGAAAATACTCTATCGGGAAAAGGCGGTCGCGAGGACCGCCTTTTTCATGTGCTCCAGCCCTTGGAAAAAGCGTTGGTGAAGGCGACCTCGCCACGATCGCCGGTCGCCTCGCCCAGCACCACGTCCATACCGTCGCTGGTCACCCTGACCAGCGCGAAACCGCCCATATAGGCGGCCTTCGGCTTAAACAGATCGAGCCCGTCCCTGCGATAGATCAGCGGCGTTTCGTGCTGATGGCCATGGAAGATGCCAACGACATTGTAACCCTTCAGCGCCGCCAGCAGAGCCTGCCGGTCGGCCTCGCTCCACCAATGCGGTGCGCCGGCGCCATCATCGTCGTAGCTCTTTTTGGCGGCGTCCCATCGTTCTATCGAGAAAATGTCCCAGCCATAATGCTGGAACAGGATGACCGGACGGCCGTCGGCCGCATAGGTCGCAAGATCCTGCTTCAGCCATGGCAGGCTGCTCTCGGCACCGTGGCCAGTGTCGCCGGCGAAACGATGCGTCTGGATCAGATGCAGGCCACCCCAGTCCCAGGAATAGCAATCGGTGTCGATATCATAATCGGTCGCCGGCACCGGCGGCTTGAAGAAGACGCCGGCGCGATGGTTGACCTCGACATAGTCGCGCAGTTCGCGCCGGTACCAGTCGACATGGTGCGGCGGCCCGTTCTGGTCGAGATCATGGTTGCCGAGCCCGACATAGACCGGCATGTGCACGCGATCAGGGCCGACGCCTTGCTGGTAACGCTGGCTGAACTGGAGCAGCTGGGTGCCCTCGCTCGGCTGGGTGATCTGGCCGCCGCCGTCGTCAGTCATATCGCCGCCGACGACAAGACCGAGCGGTGTGCCGATCCTGCCGGCCGAACGCAGGCCGGTGGCGACACCGTCGATCTCGGCCGGCCAGTCCTTGTCGCCGAGACCGTTCAGAGCCGCCACATTGCGCAGCAGCGCCGCGTCGGTCTTGCCTTCCTGCAGGCAATTGGGGCTCAAGCCGTTCGCCATGCGGCAGGCATGGACATCGGCGATGAACAGGAAGGTAGCGTCGATGGACTGGACGCGTTGGCCGGTCTGGCTGAAGGCCGGGCGCGACAAGGCGCCGGCCGCGGCAAAACCCATCATCTGCTTCAGCAGATTGCGCCGGGAAATCGAGTGGATCGGCAAGCGAGTTATCATGCCCGAAATTCAGCACAGGCGGCCCCTGCCGTCCAGTTGCCGTCATCCATGCATCGACACCGATGCGCGGGTCTGGCAGTCTTTGACATTCAGCTTGCGCGCGGGGGAAAGGAGGATGCGATGAGAGCCGCAACAATCGGCATGACCCTGCTCGCCACGGCGAGCGCCGCGCATGGCGCCGAATGCGTCGACGCGAAAGCTGCCAAGGCCGGCTTCGTGCTGGAAAAACCGGGCATCCGCAGCGAGTTCCGGCCAGTGGCCGGCGGTATGGTTTCGGTCGCCAACATCTATGAGTCCGGTCCGCCGCAGACGCAGTTCCTGTTTGCCGGGCTGATCGAAGTTTTTCGCGACAGCGATACGGGCCATTTGGCCATGATCCCGCTTGGCGACCTGAAAAAGCTGTTCCCGCTGAAATCGGGCGTGAAGAGCACGACGCAGTTCGTCGAACTGTCGCCGAAGAAACAGCCTAAGGGCACAAAGACGCTGGACCTCGCGGTGAAGGGCAAGGAAATTTTCAGCCTGGGTGGCTGCAAATACAATGTGCTGGCGGTCAAGGAGACGATCAGGAACCAGGCTGGCGAGACGCTGGACACGTTCACCGCGCTCTACGCGCCGGACCTAAGAGCAGCGCTGGCGCGGCGCTACGACGAGGGTACAAAGTCCGAAAGCGTGATCGGCTATGAGACGATCAAGCCGCTGGCGCAGTAGCCGGAGGCACGGCTTTTCCCACTTCGTCGGGCAACGGCCCAAGGACACAGCCCCGCAAAGTCAAAGAGTTCTCGGCCGTGGCAGTATCCTGTTGCGTCGCCTGGCTGCCAGTCCGCCTTGCGATGGCGACAACGCGCTCCGCTCCAGTCCCGCCAGACAATCCCGCAGCAGGCTCGCATCCTGCGCCGCCTTGGCCATCGACATGGCGCCGGAATAGGCGGCGACCGCCAGCGCGGCGAAGCGTTCGGGATCGGTGCCCTCGTCCCTGCCCACCTGCTGGTCGGCTCGCACCTTGTCGGAAATCGCCCGCCGCCACCCGTCAAAAATACCGGCAAGGGCAATGCGGAAATCCGGATCGGCAAGCGACAGTTCGTGCGCCAGATTGTTGAGCGGGCAGCCGCGCACGAAACCTTGCTGCTCGAGCTCCGTCGCCACCGCCTCGAACACAGCGCGCACGCCTTCGCGCGCTGACGCCGCCGCCAGCACCGGCGCGATCCATGTCTCTTCGACCGCTGCCGCCACACGCTCGTCGATGACCGCCAGCGCCAGCGCCTTCTTGGTCGGGAAATGGTGATGCAGCGCGCCGCCGCTGACGCCCGCCGCCGCCATCAGGTCGCCGATGCTGGAGGCGTTATAGCCGCGCGCCTGGAACGCGTCTTCGGCGACATCGAGCACCTTTTTGCGCATGCCTTCAGGGTCGTTGATGCGTTTTCCCGGGCGCGCCATGCGAATCTCCCCCTTCTCCCCTTGTGGGAGAAGGTGCCTGAACGAAGTGAAGGCGGATGAGGGGTGCTCCAGCCCAACGGCGCATCGTCGAGCACCGCTCATCCGTCTTGACGCTGCGCGCCAATCCACCTTCTCCCACAAGGGGAGAAGGCAAAAGAAGATAGCATATTGACAAAACAGGACAACCGGTCTGTTTTAAAAACAGGACGATCACCCTGTTTTGGAGAATGTCGGATGAACCTGCCCCAGAACGTTGCGGCGAAACCCACGGCGCTCGCCTCGCCTGTCGTCGAGCTGCGGCAATACACGCTGAAACCCGGCCGGCGCGACGCGCTCATCGACATCTTCGACGGCAGACTGATCGAGGGCCAGGAGGACGCCGGAATGACCATCATCGGCCAGTTCCGGGATCTCGATCGGCCTGACATGTTCGTCTGGATGCGCGGCTTCGACGGCATGGCCGCGCGGAAAAATGCTCTTGCCGAATTCTATGGCGGCCCGGTCTGGGCGGCGCACCGCGATGCGGCCAATGCGACAATGATCGATTCCGACGACGTGCTGCTGCTCAAGCCGGCATGGCCGGGCGCCGGCTTCGATCTCGCGGGTGCGCAGCGGCCAAGCCTGGCCGCCGACGAGAAGCCCATTCGAAACAAGCCGCTGACCGGCATCGTCGTCATCGAGATTCATCATTTGCAGCCCGGCACAGAGGCTGATTTCGCCAATCGCTTCGAGATTGAGACGGCGTGCCTGATGACGGCCGACGCACGCCTGCTCGCCGCCTTCGTTACGGAGCATGCCGAAAACAGTTTTCCGCGCCTGCCGGTACGGGCTGATGAAAACGTCTTCATCTCGGTTACCGGCTTCGCCAGCGCCGAGGCACATGCCGGCCACAAGGCCGCCCTCGCCGCCTCACCGGCCTGGCAGGCGTTTTGGCAGGCCGCGCAGCTCGGCCTGACCAAGCCAACGGAGACTTTGCGGCTGTCGCCCACTTCGCAATCGCTGGTCGGGCGTTAGATTTCAAATGCCTTGACGATGGCCTTTGCGACGAGGCCCGGATCTTCCCAATGCGGGTTGTGGCCGCAGTCCTCGGCTCGGACGAAGACGGCTTCGGCAAGAGCGGACTGCAACGCCTCCTGGTGCGCCTCGCCGAACAGCGCGTCACACCCGCCGGCGACGATCAGCGTCCGGGCCTGCACGGCTCGCGCGGCATCGGTCAGATCGGCGCCGCGGATTTCCTCCAGGATCGTCCGCCAGCGCGACGACGGCATGGCCGAGGCGTCATTCGCCAGGCCGGCCAAAAAGGCTGCGGGCACGCCGGGCCGGCAGGCATGCCACCAGGCGTAGAACGGATCGGCCGGCGATATCGGGTCGCGCAGAGCCTGGACGCCGGCGACCAGCGGATGATCCGGCGCGAAATCGGGCTTCAACGTGCCGGCCAGGACCACCAGCCCGCCGAGTTCCCTGTGCCGCCCGGCCAACGCGATCGCCACCATGGCGCCCAGCGAATGGCCGACGACGACCGGCCGGTCGAGCCGCAAGACTTGAATCAACCCGGCAATATCGTCTGCGAAATCGGCGATGCCGCAGCCCTTGCCTGCCTGCGAAGCGCCGTGGCCGCGCAGATCCGGCATGATCAGCCGGCGGCCGGCCAGATGCGGCGCCAGGAGCGAAAAGCTGCGGCTGGTGTCGGTGAAGCCGTGCACCAACAGCAGCGCCGGCTCGGCGCCTGATATCTCGACATAGGCGATGTCGATGTCGCCGACAGTGACGAATTGCCTGCGGCCGGCCCAGGTGTCCTGTTCCGCGATCACATCCAGTTCGGGCAAGGCATCAAGTGCTGCCGGTCTCACAGGCCGAGCTTTTCCTTGACCGCGGCAAGGCCGGGCTGGCCGTCGAAGGTGGTGACGCCGGCGAGCCAGGCATCGAGGCGGTTCTTGTTCGTGGTGATCGCCTTCAGGGCGCCGTCCTCCGGCTTCATGCCGTCATTGATCAGATAGCCCATGCCGACATTCTCGAAGTCGATGTCGAAGGCGAGATCCCCGAGGAATCGCGCGACGTTCGGGCATTGCTCGAGATAGCCCTTGCGCACCTGCGTCGTCACCGTCGCGGCACCGAAATTCGGGCCGAAGAACTTGTCGCCGCCGGTCAGGTACTTGAAGTCGTACATCGTGTTCATCGGGTGCGGCGCCCAGCCCTGGAAGACGATGAACTGCTTCTCCTTGATCTCGTAGCCGACCTCGGAAAGCATGCCGGCTTCGCTGGATTCGACAACTTGCCAGCCGTCCAGGCCAAAGGCCGGATCGGCGATGGCGTCCATCATCAACTGATTGGAGCCAGGCTCGATGCCGTACATTTTCTTGCCGAACTTGTCGGCGAACTTGTGCAGGTCGGCGATGTCCTTGACGCCGGCCTCCCAGACATAGGTCGGCACGGCGAATGTGTATTTGGCGCCTTCGAGATTGACGCGCACATTCTCGACCGAGCCGTCCTTCTTGTAGGGCTCGTAATAGGTAACCATGGCCGGGTCCCAGTAGCCCAGGAACAGGTCGAGATCCCTGTTCTTCATGCCCTCGTAGATGACGTTGATGCCGAGAACCTGGCTTTGCGGCTGGTAGCCAAGCGCCTCCAACAGGACATTGGCTACTCCTGTGGTGAATGCAAGGTCGTTCCAACCGGGTTCGGCCATGCGGACCGTCCTGCATTGCTCGGCCTCGGCCGCTTGGGCCACATGAGAGGCCAATATCAGGGCGGCAAGACAGACGCCATTTGCAAGGATGCGCAACATTTCGGTTCTCCTCATTGTCTCAAATTGACCAATTGGTCTTTTTATTGTCCCATGGGTCAATTCTTGATCTGAACGGGCGAAGATGTCAACATGGATTCGCGATGCATGGATCCACCCCGTGAAACTCAAGCGCCTCAGTGACATACGCCGCAAGGAATTGCGGCAGGCGGCCTTCGCCGTGCTGGAGCGCGAAGGCATTGCCGGCGCGACACTGGAAAAGGTGGCGGCCCAGGCCGGCGCTTCCAAAGGCATCGTGCTGCACTATTTCCGCAACAAGCAGGAATTGTTCGAGCATGCGATGCGCGAGGCCAACGCCGTCCTGTGCCAGGCGGTGATCGCACGGCTTCGCCGGGCGCAGACACCGATGGAGCGCATGGATGCGGTGATCGAGGGCAATTTCGAGGAGCATCTGTTCCAGCCGCCTCTGTGCCATGCCTGGCTGTCGCTCTGCGCCGAGGTGCCGCGTGACGCGCAGATGGCCCGTATCCAGAGGGTGATCCATGCGCGCATGCGCTCGAACCTGCTGTCGGGCCTGCACGGCCTCGCCTCACCCAGAGATGCCGACGACATCGCGCTTGGCGTCACCGCGCTGATCGACGGACTTTGGCTGCGGCTCGGCCTGCAGCCGGGCAGCATCTCGCGTGAACAGGCGGTCCGCCAGGTCAAGAATTATGTCGCGGGGCGGTTGGGCCTGCGAGAGCCCGAAGTTCATACCGTGGGATAGGCTGGCGGCTTGACCATTGGTGCCGATACGCGGTGCTCTCGCGGTGGTCAAAGCTGCCTCGGAGTGTTCCATGAGACTTCACAACAAGCGCGCGCTGATTACCGGCGGGTCCGACGGTATCGGCCTGGCGATCGCCGAGGCCTTTTTGCGCGAAGGTGCTGACGCCCTGATCGTCGGCCGCGACACCAACAAGCTCGACGCCGCCCGCAAGCACCTCGGCGGCAATGTCGAGACGCTGTCGGCCGATCTTGCCACATCGGCCGGCATCGCAGCCGTCGTCGAGCAGGAGAAAAAATCCGCTCGGCCGCTGGATATCCTCGTCAACAATGCCGGAGTGGCCTTTCTGGTGCCGTTCGAGACCGTCAGTGAGGAACAATTCCAGCAATCCTTCGCGCTCAATGTGACGGCGGTGTTCTTCCTTACCCAGAGACTGCTTCCGTACCTCGCAGCCAGCGCGTCGGTGATCAACATCTCGTCCTATTTCGCCAACAAGATGATCCCGAATCGGCCGTCGAGCCTCTATTCGCTGTCGAAGGGCGCTTTGAATTCGCTGACCAAATCGCTCGCCTTCGAACTCGGCCCGCGCGGCATCCGCGTCAACGCCATCGCGCCCGGCACGGTCGACACCGCCATGCGGCGCAAGACCGTCGACAATCTGCCGGCCGAGGCAAAGGCGGAGCTGAAGGCCTATGTCGAGCGCAGCTATCCGCTCGGCAGAATCGGCCGCCCCGACGACCTGGCCGGTATCGCGGTCTATCTGGCAAGCGAAGAGGCAGCCTGGACCAGCGGCGGGGTCTTCGCCATCGACGGTGGATACACGGCTGGGTGAGAAGCGCATCCTTCCCTTCTCCCTCTTGTGGGAGAAGGTGGCCTCGCGAAGCGAGGTCGGATGAGGGGTGTTCCAGCTTGGC